>NZ_JBNPTH010000004.1:0-908511 GCF_051167555.1 Bradyrhizobium sp. HKCCYLS3077
AGCGTCTCGCGAGCGCGCTTATAAATCGCGCCGTAGCGAGCGAGACGCTCGGGTGGTCGGCCCGTTACCCCATCTACGGCAGCGTCGCTCTGCCATTGGTGATGGAAACCGCTGAGTAGGGTGGGCAAAGGCGCGCGCCATGATGTATCGGCTCGGCCTCGGTCCCTCTCGCGCCGTGCCCACCATCGCGCACCGCGCTCGGGGATGGGCGGTGGGCACGCTGCCGCCTTTGGCGGCGGCTTTGCCCACCCTACGGCATCTCAGTTAGTCCGCCGCCTTGGCCCGCAGCCGCTGCGCATAGACGTTGATCACCAGCGCCGCGAGCAGGATCAGGCCGCGGATCAGGATCTTCAAAAAGCTGTCGATGTTGACGTGGTCGAGGCCGTTGTTGAGCACGCCGAGCACGAACAGGCCGACGATGGTGTTGCCGATGCCGCCGCGGCCGCCGAACAGGCTGGTGCCGCCGACCACGACGGCGGCGATGGAGTCGAGCAAATAGGTGTCGAACTCGTTCTGCTGCGCGCTGCCGAAATGCGCCACGCCCAGCATGCCGCCGATGCCGGAGCAGACCGCCGAGATCACCATCACGCTGCCGAGGATCAGCTTGACGTTCAGGCCCGAGTACTCCGCCGCCTCGCGGTTGCCGCCGACCATATAGACGTAGCGGCCGAAGCGCGTGTAGGTGAGCACGAGGTGACCGAGCAGCAGCATCAGGGCGGCGACGATCACGATCCACGGGATGCCGGCGATGGAGCCTGAGCCGAGTGTCGTGATGATCGGCGGGACCTTGTAGGCGATCTGGCCGCGCACCAGCATCGCCGAGACGCCGGCCGCGATCTGCATCATCGCGAGCGTCATGATGAAGGAGGGGATGCCGATCACGGTCAGGCCGAAGGCGTTCACGGCGCCGAGCAGGGCGCACAACGCGAGCGCCAGCAGGATGGCGGCAAAGCCCGGCATCGGCACATTGGCGATGTTGACGTAGGAGTCCTGCAAGGTGAAGTAGGCGACCGCGATGCCGGTGACGTTGGCGATGGCGGCGATCGACAGGTCGATCTCGGCGCAAAGAATGACGAATGTCAGGCCGACGGCGATGATGCCGGTGATCGAGACCTGCGTCAGGATGTTGCCGACATTGTCCAGCGTGGCGAAGGACGGGCTGGCGATCGCGAAGAACGCCGTGAGGAAGATCAGCGTCAAAAACGGCGCGATGTTGCGCATCTGCGAGCGCAGCAGCGCGGCGACCCCGCCCGCGCGTCGCGGCTGCGCCTCGGGCATCGGAACGGTCTCGCCATGCGCCATGAAAGTCTCCCTACGCCGCCTCGAGCAGACGGTCTTTGCTGATTGTTTCGCCGGCGAATTCGCGCACGACCTCGCCGCGCTTGAGAACGATGACCCGGTCGGCCATCGACAGCACGGTCTCTGGCTCCGTCGACATCACAATCACGGCGATGCCCTGGTCGCGCAGCTTGCGCACGATGCCGATGACGTCGCTCTTGGCGCCGACATCCATGCCGCGCGTGGGTTCGCACAGCACCAGCAGCCGCGGCGGATGGCTGAGCCATTTCGCGAGTGCCACCTTCTGCTGGTTGCCGCCCGAGAGCAGGCCGAGGTCGATCTCGACATCGGCCGGGCGGATCTGCAACTGCTCGACCTGCTTCTGGGCCAGTTCGCGTTCGCGCGAGGGCTTCAGCAGCACCGCATTGATGCGGTCGAGGATGCTGATCGACACGTTCTTGTAGACAGGCTCCTGCAGGAACAGCATGTCGCGCCGGCTCTCCGGCACGAAGGCGATGCCGGCGCGGCAAGCATCCGCCGTGCTCTTGAAACGATTGGGCTCACCTGAAACGCGCAACTCGCCGGCATCGGGCGCGAGCTTGCCGAACAGGATCCGGGCCAGCTCGAGCTGGCCGCACCCCATGAAGCCATAGATGCCGAGCACCTCGCCGGCGCGGACCGAGAACGACACGCGCTTGAGATTGCGGGCCAGCGACAGCCCTTCGGCTTCCACGACCACCGGCTTGTCGGCCGGCGGCGCGGGCAGGGTGATGTCATGGGTGTAGCTGTCCTCGAGTGCATCGCGGCCCTTGCCGATCATGGCCTCGATCAGCGCCGCCTTGCTGGTGTCGGCGGACCTGGTCTCCATGATCTTGCGGCCGTTGCGGAACACGGTCACCTCGTCGGAGATCAGCAGGATGTCCTCGATGAAGTGCGAGATGAAGATGATGCCCGTGCCTTGCGCGCGCAGCCGGTTCAAGGCCGCGAACAGTCGCTCGACCTCGGGAGGCGACAGTGCGGAGGTCGGCTCGTCCAGGATGATGATGCGCGCGCCTGAGAACAGCACGCGCGCGATCTCGATCAGCTGTTGAACGCCGATCGGGAGATCGCCGAGCCGGCTCATCGGGTCGGCGTCGATGCCGAGCTTCTTGAGCTGCTCGGCCGCCTCGCGCGCCATGCGTCGCCACTGCACGATGCCGAGCGCATTGGTCGGCTGATTGCCGAGAAACACGTTCTCGGCCACGGTGAGATCAGGCGCGACGCTGAGCTCCTGATGCACCATGGCGATGCCGGCCGCGCGCGCGTCGCGGACGGAATTGAAATGGACCTCGCGACCGTCGAGCAGGAAGCGGCCGGAGAAACCGGTATGCACGCCGGCGATGATCTTCATCAGCGTGCTCTTGCCGGCGCCGTTCTCCCCGACGAGACCATGGATCTCGCCGGGTCGAAGGGTGAAGTCGACGCCGCGCAACGCGGTGACGCCGCCGAACGACTTGGTGATGTCCTGCAACTGCAGAAGTGGTGGGCGGCTGTCCAGCATGGGAAGAGACTTCAGATCAGGAAGTGATCCTCCATCCATTGCATGCCCGGCGCATTGGCCTTGGTCACGACCGGGCCGTCGGTGATCACATGTTTCGGAATGCCCTGGCCACTCTTCTCGCCCGCGGTCACCGCCGCGACGCCGGCCACGATCGCGCCGCCATGGATGCGGCAGGACGGATTGCGGACGGTTGCGAACATGCGGCCGTCGCTGACGGCCTGGATCGCGGGCGGCATGGCGTCGACGCCGCCGATCAGGATGTTGGTGCGGTTGCGCGCCTTCATGATGTTGTAGGCGGCGAGCGCCATGTCGTCATTGTGGAAGAAGGCCGCGTCGATCTGCGGATACTTCGTGAGATAGGTCTCCCACAGGCGCGCCGCTTTCGACACGTCCCAGTCGGCCGGCTGAGTGTCGAGCACCTCGATGTTCGGGAACTGCTTGATCACCGAGTTGAAGCCCTTGGCGCGGCCCTGCGAACCGGTGTGGCCGAGCGCGCCCTGGGTCATGATGATCTTGCCCTTGCCGCCCATCGCATTCGCGAGCGCCTGGGTGACGGATGCGCCCATGAACTCGTTGTCGGGTGCGAGGAAGGAGTGGACGTTGATCTGATCGAGCGGCGCGATCAGCGTGTCCATGTCGATGACGGGGATGCCGGCGTCGATCATCTTCTGCACCGGCTGCGTCAGCGTGCCGATGCCGAACGCCTGGATGGCGACGAAGTCCCACTTCTGCGAGGCCATGTTGTCGATCGCGGCGCGCTGCTTCACCGCATCGAGCTGGCCGTCGAACCAGGTCACCTCGACGTTGAGCAGCTTGCCCCACCATTCGGCGGCCTGCTTGCCTTGCGCGCACCACGTCGCCTGCAGACCTGCATTGGAGAACGCCGCCTTCAGCGGCTTCTCGGAGCGGCCCATCTCGGCGGCGAGCGCCGGGTTGATGCCGAAGCCGGCGAGCAATGCCGCCGCAGAGCCCGCGGCGGTCGCCGCCTGGAGAATATCGCGCCTGTTCTTGAATGACTTTTTGGACGTTTCGTCAGTGCCGGACATGCCGTGCTCCCTGTCCCATTGTTGTCTGGCGTCGTCATTGATCGCGCCGCCAAGAGCTGCACTGTTTCACAACCCCAGAGAACACGCTACAGCCGGATGTTGTGCGCTGCATCCAACTGATGTCGCGGCGCACGCGTTGTCAGAAAACGGTGATGCGTCCATGCTACGCGGCGCATGACATCGTCTTGCGCCATGCATTTGTTGGAGACGCGGTTTTGGCAACGACGCGCATTGCTGTGATCGGCGACATCCATCACGGACAGGACACACCAACGAAGCGCGGCGCGATGGCGCTGCCGCTGCTGGAGCGATTTGTCGCACAGGTCAACGACGCGCGCGTCGATGCGGTGATCGATCTCGGCGACCGAATCTCGGATGAGGATCCCGAACGAGACCGCCTGCTCCAGAGCGACGTCGCGATGGGCTTCGCGAGCCTTGCGGTGGCACACCATCACCTCAGCGGCAATCATGATGTCGCATGTCTCACGCTTGCCGACAATGAAGCGATTTTCGATCTCCCCAGCGGGTCGCGTTCACTCCCCATCGGCGACATCCGATGCGTGTTCTGGCAGCCCGATGTCCGTCTCACCCGCGCGCGCGGGCTGCATCTGTCCGACGGCGATCTCGACGGCCTCGAGGCCTTGCTCGGCGAGGATGAGCGGCCGACCTTGCTCGTGAGCCACGTGCCGCTGTCGGGGCACGCGCAGACCGGCAACTATTACTTCGAGGCCAATCCCGGGCATGCGACCTATGCCGACGTCGGCGAGATCCGGAAGGTCATCGCCGGCGCGCCCTGTCCGATCGTCGCGCTCGCCGGTCATGTACACTGGAATACGCTGACCACGGTCGACGGCACGCCGCACATCACGCTTCAATCATTGACCGAGACCTTCATCTCCGGCGAGCCGGCCGAGTCGTTCGGCGTGCTGGAGGTCGAGGCCGATGAACTGCGCTGGGTGGTGCGGGGCAGAGAGCCGGTGTCTCTCATGCTGCCATGGCGGAGAACCAAATCGCACTGGCGCGCGCCCTTGCCGTCATTCGCGACGAGCTGACGCAGAGCCGCGGCGGACCACGTTCAGGCAGCGTTCATGAGGAGAGGCATAGTCTCTGGACAGATGATCTGCCGGCTCAAAAAAATAGAGCAGGGCAGCGGGCCCTGCTCGGAAATTGTGTCGACCCTTTGATATCCCGCAAGTTCAGATTTGATCTTGTTAAGCGGGGTGACGCTGCTTTTTGCGCGCCAGGGCTCCTCCCGAGACTTGGACCACCAGACTTCCGCAAGCGTTAGCCTGAGGCCCGAATTCGTAGACGATCTTTTTGCGTTTGTCATCCTTTTCGGCAACGATTGTTCAAATTTCGCGCATTCCATGAAATGATCGATAAGTGCCTGCAATTGGCGGGTTTTATTTTCGTTTTTTCCCTCACTAGGTGCTAAAATACCTCGTAATCTGGCGGCCCGAAAGCGGACGCGGCGTTGTTCTTAATCAACGACCGCCGTCCGAATGTCCCGGACTGTGCCCATCCTGTCCTCGACTCGGGGGCAGGGCTGGGGCACAAGATCCCGGTTCAATTGGCGGGCATCCATGCGGCAGCGGCTGCAAGCGTTTTTTCCGATCGTGCTGATCGCACTGATGGTGCAGATCCTGGCGCCGATCGGGTTTGCCTGGGCCACGGCCGCGAACGCATCCGATCCGCTGCGCGGTGTCGAGATCTGCCACAGCCGAGCGGGTTCCCAGCCGGCCGACAATGAACCCTCCGGCAAGCTTGGCCATTCGGCGTGTGCGCTCTGCTGCACGGTGCAGCCGGTCGTGTTCGAGGGGCCGGCGCCCATCCGCGCCGATCTTCCCCAGCGTGAAGCGCGGGTCGTCGTGTGGCGGTCAATGGCTGCGGATATCCGGGCCGCCCTGGCGTCGTCCTCTGCGCGCGCAAGAGCGCCTCCTGCGGCATGACGGCCTGGCCGCTCCGCGGCCGAAGAGATTCCTCTCCACTCCGAATCGCAAAGACGCTGTCTCTCTGTTCGTCCGGCCCCGGTCCGTACGGATATGGGTCCATGTGTCGTACCAGCGTATTTGCGGCAACTTTCATCGAAGGATCACCGTCATGACTCTGCTTGGACGTTCCCTGTTTGCATTTGCTCTTCTCCTGATCGGCTCGCCCGCCAGCTTCGCCGCGGACATCAAGGCCGGTGACCTCGTCATCAGCCAGCCCTGGAGCCGGGCCACGCCGGGCGGGGCCAAGACCGGCGCGGGCTATCTGACGATCGCAAACAAGGGCACGGCGCCGGATCGCCTCGTCGCCGTGTCCGGCGAGGTCGCCGGCCGCATCGAGGTACACGAAATGGCCGTGAACAACGGCGTCATGACGATGCGTCCGCTCGAGAACGGGCTCACGATCGAGCCGGGCAAGACCGTGGCCCTGGCGCCGGGCGGCTATCATCTGATGCTGATGGATCTCAAGAGCCCGCTGAAGCAGGGCGACAAGCTGCCGGTGACGCTGGAGTTCGAGAAGGCCGGGAAGGTGGCGGTGACGATCGAGGTTCAGGCGGTCGGCGCGAAGGGGCCGGGCGGCGAGGGCGGCGGCAGCATGATGAAGCAGCACGATCATTCCGGGATGAAGATGTAGCGTCCTGGACCAGGGGCTTTTCATGGACCGACGGGTCTTCAACCAGGCGCTGCTGGCGGGATCGCTCAGCGGCCTGCTGCTGCCCGGCGCACATGCCGAACCGGGACAGCGATTGCCCGGCAGGCCGGTCATCGGCCTGCTGGTCTATCCGGGCATGATCCTGCTCGATCTCACCGGTCCTCTGACCGTCTTCAACATCATGCAGGCCGACATCAGGCTGATCGGCGCATCCATGGCGCCGGTCGCGACCGACGTCGGGATCGCCGTCAGCCCGAGTCACAGCTTCGAGACCGCGACAGCCGATCTCGACGTTCTGTTCGTGCCGGGCGGGCTGAAGGGCACCGTCGACGGCATGAACGATCCGCGGACCGTCGACTTCGTCGCGAAGCGCGGCGAGACCGCGCGCTTTGTCACCAGCGTCTGCACGGGGGCGCTGCTTCTGGGCGCGGCTGGCCTGCTCAAAGGCTACAAGGCAACCTCGCATTGGTACGTCCGCGACCTGCTGCCCTTGATGGGCGCAACCATGGTGGCCGACCGCGTCGTGTCGGATCGCAACCGCATCACGGCGGGCGGCGTCACCGCGGGCATCGATTTCGGGCTCGCGCTGGCTGCGCAACTCACCAGCGAGGAGAACGCCAAGCGCATTCAGCTTCTGATCGAATATGATCCGCAGCCGCCGTTTGCGGCCGGATCACCCGAGCGAGCCGGTGTGGAGGCGGCCAATGCCGTGCTGACGCAGCGCGGCCCGCTGATCCGGCAGGCCGAGCAGGCGGCGCGCGCGGCCGGATCGAGGCTCGGCGTCCGATGAGTCCAGGTCGCGCGATCCCTTCTTATCCTCGCACGCGCAATGGCCGTGACAATTGCGGTGCGCGGCGTGGCTGGATCGCGCGCCTGCTGCCAATCGCCTTGCTGGCGCTGATCATTCAAGTGCTGGCGCCGGTGGCAGCTTCGACCATCGCGGCTGCCGCGGCCTCAACCCTCGATCCGTTCGACGGCGCCGCGATCTGCCATGCCGAAGTGGACGCCGCCCCGTCCAATCGCGAGACCGACCGCACGGCCTGCGGCCTCGATTGCGTCATGTGCTGCGTGCTCCACGCCGCCGTCGCCCTCGATCTGCCGCCTGTTGCCGCCAACACGGCCCCGCTGCGCGGATGGGCGCGGATCGCCTGGATTGGGCGCGAACTCACCCTCATCCATCTTCCCTCTCGCTCACAAACGCAGCCGCGCGGACCTCCCGTCCTCTCCTGACCAAGCAAATCATCACCGTCGCGACAAGCGCTTGCGCCGGTCTGCAAACTGATCAGGAAGACCGGCCGTCGAGCCGGCATTGGGGAAGTCTCACATGTTTCGTCGTCATGCCCTCGGTGGCGTGAGCGTGGTCGCCTTGCAGCTCGTGCTGTTGCCGCCGGCCACCGTCGCGTCCGCCCAGTCCGTGAGGGAATTGCCATCCGTCACCGTCGATGCCCCGCGTCCTGCGGCGCCTCGCGCCGCGCGCAAGCCGGCGGCGCAGCCCATTTCGGTCAGCGCCCGCGCGCCGAAGCCGGTGGCGTCGGCCGCCAACATCTCCGGCCAGGGGCAGGCCGCGTCGGGCCGGCTCGCCGGAGCAAGCGCCGCCCGTGACCAGCTCAGCCAGTCGCCGTCCGGCCAGACGGCAACCACCATCGACCGCAGCCGCTTCGACGACCGGCCTGCCTTCTCGGTCGGCGACATCCTGCGCGAAAGCCCCGGCGTGTCGGTCAAGCAGGGCAACGGCCCGCGCGATCTCGGCATCTCCATCCGCGGCTCCAATGCGCGCAACGGCTTCGGCATCCGCAACATCGTGCTGTTCGAGGACGGCTTCCCGGTCACCCAGCCGGACGGCCTGTCGCGCAGCGATCTGATCGATCCGCACGCCTATGGCGCGGTCGACGTCATCAGAGGACCGTCCTCGGCGCTGTACGGCAACTACGCGACCGGCGGCGCGATCAATTTCCGCACCCGCCCCGGCGGCAGCATCGACGGCGCGGAGATCGGTAGCGAGGGCGGCAGCTTCGGCTATCTCAGCAACTATCTCGCCTTCGGCAAAAAGGTCGGCAATTTCGAGGGATCGCTGTTCACCAGCGATGTCCGCGGCGACGGCTATCTCGGCAACAGCTGGTTCAACACCCAGACGGTCAATTTCCTGGGCACGGTGAAGGTGACGCCGGACGATCGGTTCACGGTGAAGATCATCAACAACGATCTCACGACGCGGCTGCCGGTCCGATACACGCTGAGCAATTACTATCTCAATCCATATCAGCAGGGCTGCACCAACGGGAAGTCGTTTGCCGCCGGCTGCCAGACCGTCGGCCTCAACAAAAACGGATTCAATACGCTGGGTGGCGTCGACACGGAAACCGCGCTGCAGGCCGGCCTCGGCCGCAACGACCGCCGCACCATCGTCGGCGGTCGCTGGGAGCATGACTTCGACAATAATACGACATGGCGCAACCAATTCGTGTTCGACGATCGCAACATCAGCCAGCCCACGGGATCCACTAGCGCGATCGGCGACTATCCCTCCTATAACTACATGAGCGACATCACCAGGCGCGGTGAGATCTTCGGCCTGGAATCGACCGCCTTCTTCGGTGCCTTCTACAATACGCTCACGGCGTCGGGGGATACGCGCTTCGTGGTGCCCGGCGGCAACGCGGCGCTCGGACGTCTTTCGGGCAACACGTGGAGCGAAACCACCAATTATGGCTTCCGGGCGCGCGAAGAGCTCAAGCTGACGGCTGCCCTGACTGCGGTGGCCGGACTCGGCTGGGAGCGCACGCATCTGCGCGGGGTGAACACGGCGTATAGCTACAACGCGACGGGCATTGCGACGACATCAATCACCACCGCGGACCGCCAGTTCGACAATCTCGCTCCAGAGCTGGCGCTGCTCTACAAGGTGAACAGCGACTGGCTGCTGCGCGCGCGCGTCGCGACCGGCTATGGGACGCCGCAGGCGTCGAACCTGTTCGTTCTGCCGACCGGCGCCTTCGGCAACAACACCCAGCTGAAATCGCAGACCAATCTCGGCTACGATGTCGGCTTCGACTGGACGCCGAACCGGACGGTGACAGTCAGTGCGACCGGCTTCTACGAGTTCTTCCGCAACGAGATCGTCACCCAGGCCGTTACGGGTCCGCTCAACTCGTCCTACACGTTCAACGCGCCGCGTTCGGAGCATCGCGGCGTCGAGCTGGCGGCGGACTGGCGGTTCCTGCCGGGCTGGCGTTTCACCGCCGCCTATACCTATCTGGACCAAACCTACACCGACTACACCGAGAACCTCGCCAGCGGATCGACGCTTTTCAGCTTCAACCGCGCCGGCAACAAGATCCCTGGCATCTCGCCGAACGAGCTGACGGCGCGGCTGGGCTACGATCACGACAGCGGCAGACTGGCCGGGCTCGGTGGTTTCGTCGAGGTCCAATGGAAGGACTCTTTCTATATGGACAACGGCAACCTGCAGAAGGCGCCCGGCTACGAGCTCGTCAACCTGAACGTTCACTACAAGACGGAGCTGGCTTCGGAGACGTTCAAGTCGCTGAACGTCTTCTTCGAAGTCCGTAACGTGTTCGACCGCACCTACATCGCTTCAGCAAACAACCTGCAGAATGCGATGAAATCCGGCGTACAGGACGTGGCGACCACCGGGACGATCTACGCCGGCTCGCCGCGCGCGTTCCTGGCCGGCATGAAGGTGGCATTCCGATGAGGACCAGCATGACAGCAACGGTACGGCTCAAGAGTGCTCTGCTCGGAGTAGCGATAGGTCTGCTTTGTGCGCCAATCGCCCAGGCCCAGATGGCGCATCAGCATGGCTCGGACGCGGCCTGCGAAGGCACCGAATTGCGATGCGCCACCAAGGTCACGCCGTACTTCGCCGCTGACGGCAAGCTCTGGCTGGCCTGGATGGCCGGTGGGCGGGTGTCGGTCGCAAGCTCGAGTGATGAGGGCCGCACGCTGTCCACGGCGGTGGCGGTCAACGACCAGCCGCTCAATCTCGACTGGGGACCGGATGCCCGTCCGAAGCTGGTGGTCGACGGCAAGGGCGGGATCGCGGTCGCGTTCTCGATCTTCCGCGATCAGGCCTTCAACGGGCAGGTGCTGTACACGCGCTCGGATGATGGCGGCCAAAGCTTCGCGCCTGTCCGCCCGATCACGGCGAACAACGAGAGCCAGCGCTTCGAGGCGCTGGCGCTCGACCAGGATGGGACCGTCTTCGTGGCCTGGCTCGACAAGCGCAACCGCGTGCCGGCGAAGGCTGCGGGGCGTGCTTACGAGGGGGCCGCGTTGTTCTTCGCCTCGTCGCGCGATGGCGGCGCCACCTATGCCGAGGCGACGATGGCCCAGGACAACACCTGCGAATGCTGCCGGCTGGGCCTCGCGTTTGCGGGGCCCGGACGTCCGGTCGTGATCTTCCGCAACATCTTCGAGGGCAGCGTCCGCGATCATGCGGTGGTGACCTTCAAGGACCTCGCCACGCCCGGCGACGTCTATCGGGTCAGTACCGACGATTGGCAGATCAAGGCCTGCCCGCACCAGGGGCCGACCCTGACGGTCGCGCCCAGCGGCGCCTACCATGTCGCCTGGTTCACCAGCGGCAAGGTCCGCAAGGGGCTGTTCTATGCGCATTCGCGCGACGGCGGCCGGACCTTCTCCGACCCGATGCCGATCGGCCGCCCCGACCGCAACCCGACGCGGCCCTATCTGCTTGCGACGTCAGAGATGACAACTTTGGTGTGGAAGGAGTTCGACGGCGAGCGGACCACGGTCATGGTGATGCAGTCGCACGACGATGGCGAAACCTGGTCGAAACCGCGCGCCCTCGCCAGCACCGACAATGCGTCGGACCATCCGCTCCTTGTGTCGAAAGGCGGCAAGGTGTTCCTGTCCTGGATGACCAAGGCGGACGGCTATCGGCTGCAGGCGATCGGAGACGAGTCATGAAGCGCGCCATGTTGGGCTTGGCCATTGCGGGACTTCTCGCCCTGACCGCGTCGAGCACCGCGGCGCCGCCGTCGCTCAAGCCGTTCGAGCGCGGCTCCTGGCGCGAGGTGCTGCGGTCCCATGCGGGACGGCCGACCTTGATCCATTTCTGGGGCGTGACCTGCGGCCCCTGTAAGATCGAGCTTCCGCAGCTCGGCAAGTTCATGGCGGATCATCCCGAGATCGACGTCGTCACCGTGAGTGCCGACCTCGTGCCGAATCTGGATGCCGCGACCCAGGCCATGTTGGACAAGGCGGGCCTCGCCGCAGCCGAGAACTTCATCTTCAACGACGGCTATGCCGAGCGTCTCAGGTTCGAGATCGATCCGTCCTGGCAGGGCGAGATTCCCCGCACCATTCTGGTCTCCCGCGACGGCGCGATGTCGACCATCGAAGGCAGCGCCGAGATCAGCGACCTCGACAAATGGTGGTCGGAGCAGGGACGCCCGCAATAGGGTGGCGCCGCGTGGCGGCTCGGGCTGGCCGCGCGGGCGCGGCCGGTTCGCAACGAGGCGCCTGTGCTGGTTCATCCTCCACGTGAGCGAGGGCAGTAAAATGATCGGGAATACGGAGGCTTAGCCGCCTTTTTTCAATCCCAGTCTTGTGTTTTGCCGCCTGATCCGGTTTGACTGCGCCAGCCCGAACCGAATCTCGAAGGCCTCGCCCCATGCGTTTGTCGCGGTTTTTCCTGCCAATCTTGAAAGAAAATCCGAAGGAAGCCGAGATCGTCTCGCACCGGCTGATGCTGCGCGCCGGCATGCTGCGGCAGGAGGCCGCCGGCATCTACGCCTGGCTGCCGCTGGGCTTCAAGGTGCTGAAGAAGATCGAGCAGATCGTGCGCGAGGAGCAGAACCGGGCCGGCGCGCTCGAGTTGCTGATGCCGACCCTCCAGCTCGCCGATCTCTGGCGCGAGAGCGGCCGCTACGACGCCTATGGTCCGGAGATGCTGCGTATCAGCGACCGCCACAAGCGCGAGCTGCTGTACGGGCCGACCAACGAGGAAATGATCACGGAAATCTTCCGTGCCTATGTGAAGTCCTACCGTAACCTGCCGCTCAACCTCTATCATATTCAATGGAAATTCCGCGACGAGCAGCGTCCGCGCTTCGGCGTGATGCGTGGCCGCGAATTCCTGATGAAGGACGCCTATTCGTTCGACCTCGACGAGGCCGGCGCGCGGCGCGCCTACAACAAGATGTTCGTCGCTTATCTGCGCACATTCGCGCGGATGGGCCTGAAGGGCATCCCGATGCGCGCCGAGACCGGCCCGATCGGCGGCGATCTCAGCCACGAGTTTATCGTGCTGGCGGAGACCGGCGAGTCCGGCGTCTATTGCGATCGCAACGTTCTCGATCTTCCGATCCCGCCGGCCTCGGTCGATTACGACGGCGACCTCACGCCGATCATCAAGGAATGGACCTCGCTCTACGCGGCGACCGAGGACGTGCATGATCACGCCCGCTTCGAGAGCGAGGTGCCGGAAGAGCGCCGCGTTCACACCCGCGGCATCGAGGTTGGCCAGATCTTCTACTTCGGCACCAAATATTCCGAGCCGATGAAGGCCCTGGTTGCCGGTCCCGATGGCGCCGAGGTCACCATTCATGGCGGTTCCTATGGCGTCGGCGTGTCGCGTCTGGCTGGCGCGATCATCGAGGCCTGCCATGACGATGCCGGCATCAAATGGCCGGAAGAGGTTGCGCCGTTCCGCGCGGTCATCCTGAACCTGAAGCAGGGTGGCTCCGACACCGATGCGGCCTGCGAGCAGCTCTATCGCGATCTCCTCGCCAAGGGCGTGGACGTGCTCTACGACGACACGGAGCAGCGCGCCGGCGGCAAATTCGCCACCGCCGATCTCATCGGCATCCCCTGGCAGATCATGGTCGGACCCAAGAGCCTCGCCGAGGGCAAGGTCGAGGTGAAGACCCGCAGCGACGGCGCGCGCCAGATGATGTCGCCCGCCGACGTCGTGGCGCGTCTCGGCGGCGGAACTCAGCCGGCCTGAGGCGGGCGTTCGATCATCGGATTATCCACCGGGGGTAGCCCCTTCCTTCCGGCCAATCCGGCCACAATCGGCCCGAATCATGGGATGATCGCGCAATGGATAACGCCATGACCGAACCCGTGCAGACCGCGCCCTTCGCCCCCTTCGAGTGGATGCTGTCGGGACGCTATCTGCGTGCGCGGCGCCGGGAAGGGTTCATTTCGGTGATCGCGGGGTTCTCGTTCCTCGGCATCATGCTCGGCGTCGCGACGCTGATCATCGTGATGGCGGTCATGAACGGCTTCCGAAAGGAGCTGCTCGACAAGATCCTCGGCCTCAATGGCCATCTGCTGGTGCAACCGCTGGAATCGCCGCTGACGGACTGGAAGGACGTCTCCGAGCGCATCGCGCAGGTGCAGGGGATCCGGCTTGCCGCGCCGGTCGTCGACGGCCAGGGCCTCGGCTCCTCCCCGTTCAACGCCTCCGGCGTGTTCATCCGCGGCATCCGCTCGCAGGACCTAACGAACCTGACGTCGATCGCCAAAAACATCAAGCAGGGCTCCTTGGAAGGGTTTGACGAGGGGCAGGGGGTGGCGATCGGCCGGCGTCTCGCCGACCAGCTCTCGCTGCATGCCGGTGACAGCATCACGCTGGTCGCCCCGAAAGGCGCGGTGACGCCGATGGGCACCACGCCGCGGATCAAGCCCTACAAGGTCGCGGCCGTGTTCGAGATCGGTATGTCCGAATACGATTCGAGTTTCGTGTTCATGCCGCTGGCCGAAGCGCAGGCCTATTTCAACCGCAACAACGACGTCACAGCGATCGAGATCTTCACCAGCAATCCCGACAAGGTCGAGCAGTTCCGAAAGACGGTGACCGAGGCGGCCGGGCGTCCGATCTTCCTGGTCGACTGGCGCCAGCGCAACTCGACCTTCTTCAACGCGCTCCAGGTCGAGCGCAATGTGATGTTCCTGATCCTTACCTTGATCGTGCTGGTTGCCGCTCTCAACATCATCTCCGGGCTGATCATGCTGGTGAAGGACAAGGGCCAGGATATCGCGGTCCTCCGGACCATGGGCGCCTCGCAGGGCGCGATCATGCGCATCTTCCTGATCACGGGCGCCGCGATCGGCGTGGTCGGCACGCTCACCGGGTTCGTCGTCGGATTGCTGATCTCCGCCAACATCGAGTCGATCAGGCAGTTCCTGTCCTGGCTCACGAGCACCGATCTGTTTCCTCAGGAACTCTATTTCCTTTCAAAGCTGCCGGCCGAGATCGATGCGGGTGAGACCGCGGCTGTTCTCATCATGGCCCTGACCCTGTCCTTTCTGGCGACGCTCTACCCAAGCTGGCGCGCGGCCCGATTAGACCCGGTCGAAGCGCTGCGCTACGAGTGAGGCGCTGATGGACGAGCAGGGGGCGGAGGATGTACCGGTCGTTTATCTCCATGAGATCAAACGACGGTACATGCAGGGCGAGCAGCAGCTGACCATTCTGGACGGCGCAAAGCTCGCCTTATGGGCGGGACAGTCGGTGGCGCTGGTGGCGCCGTCGGGTTCGGGTAAGTCGACATTGCTGCACATCGCGGGTCTCCTCGAGAGCCCGGACGAAGGCGAGGTCTATGTCGGCGGCGTGCCGACCTCACAACTGACCGACATCGAGCGCACCCAGATGCGCCGCACGGATATCGGCTTCGTCTATCAGTCGCATCGCCTGCTGCCGGAATTCACGGCACTGGAGAACGTGATGCTGCCGCAGATGATCCGCGGCCTGAAGCGTTCGGAGACGGTGAAGCGCGCCACCGAGATTTTGGCCTATCTTGGGCTCGGCGAGCGCATCAAGCATCGTCCAGCCGAGCTGTCGGGTGGCGAGCAGCAGCGCGTGGCGATCGCGCGCGCCGTCGCCAATGCGCCGCGTGCGCTGCTGGCGGACGAGCCGACCGGCAATCTCGATCCCGAGACCGCCGATCATGTCTTTCACGCGCTGATGCAGCTCGTGAAGGCGACGCGGGTCGCGATGCTGATCGCGACCCACAACATGGAGCTGGCCGGCCGCATGGACCGGCGCGTCTCCATCGTCGGCGGCAAGGTCGTCGAGCTCGATTGAGACTCGTCGCCGTCAGGGCGTGATCACCGTCATCTTGAACGGCTGGCTGTGCTTGGCGGCATGGGCGACCGCTTCGTTGGCGTGATCGAGCGCGAAGCAGGTCGGCTCGAATTGCGCGAGGTCGAGCAGGCCCGATCTGATCAGCCCCACCATCTTCACGGTTGCGCTCGGCGGGTACATCCAGACGCCGTGGATCGTGACGCAGTTGCGCATGATCCAGGGATAGGGCAGGTCGAGACCGGGACCGCCGAGCATCCCGACGCCGCCCATCAAGGCGACGCGTCCATACGGCCGCACGGCCATGATGGCAGATCGCACGACGTCGGTCGTGACCGACGGCGGCATGATGTCGAGCACGCAGTCGATCGGGCACGGCGCGGCGCGCGTCATGCGGACGGGGTCCTCGCTTGCGTCGCCCGTGAGCTTCACCGGATGGACGCGCGGGCCGAACCGGCGCTGCAACTCCGCGAGCATGGCCTCATTGCGGCCAGGCGTCACCACGGCGGCTGCGCCCATGGCGAGTGCCACCGCGACCGCGGCGCTGCCGAACCGTCCGGTGGCGCCGCTCACCAGCACGGTCTCGCCGGGCTGCAGATGGGCCGCGAGGAAGCCGCCATAGGGCACTAGCAGCGTGCCGAGCGCGCACCAGCGCGCGGCGTCGCCCGGGGCGATGCCGCCGATCGGCTTGGCGTTTTCCGTCGGGATGCGCATGCGCTCGGCGAACGAGCCGTGCCGGAAATGCTGCTGCAGCTTCAAGCCACCCGGTCCGCGCGCGCTCAGGCCCTGCAAGGTGATATCGGGCGCGACGGCGTCGTCGCGCGAGCGCACGGTCGGATCGCAGTAGACCCAGTCGCCGATCGCAAGATGCGTCGCGTCGGGACTAAGCGCGCCGACCCGTCCGATGCCACCTGTTCCAGGGATGACGGGCGGCTCCAGCAGGTACTTCCGTTCGCCACTGAAAACTTCGTTCGCATAGGACAGCACGCTCGCCGCGGCGATGTCGACGATGACTTCGCCCGTGCCGAGCACGGGGTCTTCCACCTGCTCGATCGCGAGCGGTGATCCAAAACGGTTCAGCACGGCGGCTTTCATGATCGTCTCCATTGGCAGTGGCGGCGATGTACGGTGGCGCTCTATGCTGCGCGCGAGAAGGCCTGGTATTATCCTAGGATTGTCTGCACCCAGTGTGCACGACCGGCTCGCAGGAGAGACCACGATGACGGATCCGCGCCACGCCGAGCTCGGAAACTTCCTGCGCTCCCGGCGCGAGAAGCTCGCGCCCGAAGCGCTCGGGCTCGCGGCCGGACGACGGCGGCGCACGGCCGGGCTGCGCCGGGAGGAAGTGGCGGAGCTCGCCGGCATCGGGGTCGACTGGTACATCCGGCTCGAGCAGGGCCGCGCGGTGAAGCCGTCGTCGACGACCATCGATGCCCTGGCGCGCGCGCTGCGTCTCACCAAGGCCGAGCATGCCCATCTCAAGGCGCTGGCCCGGGAGACGGCGCGCAAGCCGTTCGTACGCGAGCAGGTGCCGGACAGATTGCGCGAACTGGTGCAAAGCCTCAATCAGCCGGCCTACATCTCGGGACGGCGCTGGGACGTGTTGGCGTGGAATGACGCGGCGGACGAGATCTTCGGCTTCTCGCAACTTGCCGACGCCGACCGTAACACGTTGCTGCTGATGCTGTGCACGCCCCGCGTCCGCCGGCTGTTCGGCGCGCAATGGAAGGAGCTGGCACGCCGCATGGTCGCGCAGTTTCGCGCGACCTACGATCTCTGGGCCGGCGATCCGGCCTTCCTGGATCTGCTCGCGCGGCTGCGAGACGGCAGCCGTGACTTCGAGGAGTTGTGGGCGGCCCACGACATCAACGCGCTCGCGGCCGGCGAGAAGCTGCTCGATCATCCGAAGAAGGGCCGCGTGAAGCTGCGCTACGCGACCTTTCAGGCCAACGACGATCCCGCGCTGAAGCTCGCGATCTACTACACGTGAGCGTCGTCATTGGTGCGAGTAGGCATCGGCCGCATATCGCGGGTTGAACCGCGGGCTCACCATACAATCGACCGCTTTGCGGTTGATGATGCCAAGCATTCGCAAACTCAGCCGTTCTGCCCAGAAGAGATCACGACTGAGACGCGTCGAGGGTTGTTCGGTGACGAGAGGGCTCTCGGTCACGATTTCGACGTCGCGTCGCATTGTGGCGAGCGGCGGACATCGGTCACGACTCCTCCATACATCCTATTAGTTGTTTGTTCATATAGCGGCCAAACCCTTTGAAAACAGGCATTTGCGCGCAATCCCATAATTGCCGGAAAGAACGGTTCTAATCTGACACATCGGTTGATACGGGCGAAGCGAGTGCGCTGGAGCATGAACGCTTCGTCACGCTGCGTGTTTTGAGCGGAACCAGAGGGCCTGGGGACTTTGGGACAGAAGCTACGGAGTTCGATGATGAAGACGCTTTTCGGCGCAACGGTGGGGCTCGGCGCGATCGCCGCGGCGACGTCTGCTTTCGCGGCTGACCTCCCGGTGAGGAAGGGGCCCTACACCAAGGCGCCGCCCGCCGTGGTCGCCACGGTCTACGATTGGAGCGGCTTCTACATCGGCGCCAACGCCGGTGGCGGCTCCAGCCGTGACTGCTGGAACCTGGTGTCGGTCGGAGGCGTCGCGGTGAACCCGGCGGCGAACCGCGAAGGCTGCTCCGGCGGCGGCGGCGCCGCGGTCGGCGGCCAGGTCGGGTTCCGCTATCAGACGGCCAACTGGGTGTTCGGCGTCGAAGCGCAGGGCGACTGGGCGAACTTCAAGGGCACCAATCGCAATTTGATTCTGCCCAATGTCAGCGACCGTTCACGCACCAACGGCTTTGGCCTGTTCACCGGCCAGGTCGGCTACGCCTTCGACAACATCCTGGGCTACGTGAAGGGCGGTGCCGCCGTCGTCGGCGATCGCTATGACACCTTCACAACTGGCACCAACGTGATGCTCGACCGCGCCAACACGACGCGCTGGGGCGCCACCATCGGCGCCGGTCTCGAATACGGCTTCGCGCCGAACTGGTCCGTGGGCGTCGAATACGACCACATCTTCCTCGGCAACAAGAACCTGAACTTCGTCGCGGCCGCCGGGCAGCCGGCGATGACCCATCGCATCAAGCAGGATGTCGACATCGGCCTCGTGAGGCTGAACTACAAGTTCGGTCCCGGCTTCGGCATGATGCATTGAGGCAGGCGGGTCGCGACGGCTCGTCGAAGCCATGGCTTCGACGAGCTTTCAAGTCTGAAACAGAGACGCGAGACCGCGCTCAGTCCTCTTCGAACACGAACGGGTTGGGGAAGGGCGCGTAGGGATTCGGCGCCGGCGGACGCGGCTTGAGCCGCGGCCGGTTCGGATACGGATAGGGCGTGGCGCGCGGGTCGTTGCTGACGCCGGCGAAATAGGGATTGGCGATGCAGTTCAGCAGCCGTCCCGACGCCGTGGCCTGGCACTGCGCGTAGGTGTCGAACGTGCAGTTGCTCAGGCCGGGAAACTCGTCGCCTTGCAGACAGAATGCGTGCCTCACTCCGACGGCCTGCGCCGGAGCATGAGTTGCGACCACGAGGCCGGTCGCAGCCAAGGCCGCAAATAGAACGTCACGCATCGGCGATCTCCCCTTCATGATGACCGGAACACGCGCGCGACATGGCGGAGCCAGGGCGCGGAAGCGGCGCCTTTTGTGTAACTGCTGGCGCCCCGAATGCAAGGCGGAAAGTTCCATCAACACACTGTGATTGCACATTAATTTCCAGACATGTCCCACGCGCTTTCGGACGCGAGCTGTGACCGTGACGCTACAGCAATTGTGGCTGAGATCGTTAAGAGGTGCGGCTGGCCTGGGGGCCAAATGAGACGAGACTGGACCTGTGATGAAGAAACTTCTGTTGACGACGACGGCGCTCGTGGTGCTGGCCTCGCCGGCGCTGGCCGCGGATCTCGCCGCGCGTCCCTACACGAAGGCACCGCCGCCGGTGATGGCCGCGATCTATGACTGGAGCGGCTTCTACATCGGTGTGAACGGCGGTGGCGGCTGGACTCACAACACCTGGGATGTGGTCGGTGGCGGCCGCGAGGGCTCGCACGATTCGTCGGGCGGCACCGTGGGCGGTCAGGTCGGCTATCGCTGGCAGATGGGCCAGTTCGTGTTCGGCCTGGAGGCGCAGGGCAATTGGGCTGACTTCTCCGGCGACAACCAGAGCGCCATCTTCGGCACCCGCAACCGCACCAAGACCGATGCGTTCGGCCTATTCACCGGCCAGGTGGGCTATGCCTGGAACAACGTGCTGCTCTACGCCAAGGGCGGTGCGGCGATCACCAGCAACACCTACACGATCACCAACGCTGCGACGGGCGGATTCCTCGCCTCCAACGACAGCACCCGCTGGGGTGGCGTGGTCGGTGCCGGCCTCGAATACGGCTTCGCACCGAACTGGTCGATGGGCGTCGAATACAACCATCTGTTCATGGATCGCCAGACCGTCAGCTTCGGCGCGCTCGGCTCCGACAGCATCAAGCAGGATGCCGACATCTTCACGGCACGCCTGAACTATCGATTCGGCGGCCCGGTGGCGACGCGCTACTGATCCGCGGATCGAACCCGATCAAATCGACCAGCCCCGGCGTCTCGCCGGGGCTTTTTTTCGTTCGATCGCTCCTCCCGCAGAGACCAGTTAACCACGCAAGGACGGTGTCGGAGGGCCAGCTGAGGAAGGTGCTTGACCCGAGAACAGAAAAGGAACATTGTTCTTCATATGTTCTGACCGACGGAGGTTCCGATGCTGAAGGTTTTCGTTCAAGAAGCCGCCGCACTGGCGTCCATCACGCTGTTCGTGGGAATGATCGCGCTCTGGGCGCAAATCATTCCACAGCTTTAGTGCAGGGTCGCAGCGACTGGGGACATCAGGGCGAGCGTGCCGGACTCGCTCATGGCCGTCCGGTATGATGCGAGCGAGTCGGTTGGAAGGCGGGTCATCGACGCAGTCGATGAGGCTCCAGGCCCTTCGAAGCTGACGTCGCACCGTGATCCCGGAAAGCGATCACGGAAACCCCTCCATGGAAGCTGCAGTCAAGCATGTCCGGCGCCGGATTCGTCCATCTCCACGTCCACTCCGCCTATTCGTTGCTGAAGGGCTCGATCAAGATCGCCAAGCTCGGCGAACTGGCCAAGGCCGACCGGCAGCCCGCGCTGGCGCTCACCGACACCGACAACATGTTCGGTGCGCTCGAATTCTCCGACAAGATGGCTGGCTACGGCATCCAGCCGATCGCCGGCTGTGAGCTCGCGATCGATTTCGGCGACATGGACCCCAACGCCCGCAATGCCGGCGCGGTCGCGCAGCCCTCGCGAATCGTCCTGCTGGCGGCGAAGGAGGAGGGCTACCGCCACCTGATGCGGCTGAACTCGCGCGCGTTCCTGGACACCCCGACGCACCAGGCGCCGCACATCAAGTTCGACTGGCTGAACGAGGGGGTCGACGGCCTGATCGCGCTGACGGGCGGGCCGGACGGCCCGATCTCGCTCGCGCTCCAGCACGACATGGCGGCCTTGGCGACGCAGCGTTGCGAGCGGCTCGCGAGCCTGTTCGGCGACCGGCTGTATATCGAACTGCAGCGCCACGGCACCGACCGCGAGCGCCGCGTCGAGGGCGGGTTGATCGACATCGCCTATGGCAAGGGCCTGCCGCTGGTCGCGACCAACGAGCCGTATTTTGCGACCGCCGACGACTATGAGGCGCATGACGCGCTGCTGTGCATCGCCGGCGGCCATCTCATCGCCGACACCGAGCGCGTGCAGCTCACGCCCGACCACCGCTTCAAGACCCGCGCCGAGATGGCGGTGCTGTTCGCCGATATCCCCGAGGCGCTCGCCTCGACGGTCGAGATCGCCGAGCGCTGCTCTTACCGGCCGCGCACCCGCAAGCCGATCCTGCCGTTCTTCACCGTCGGCGCCGGCAATAGCGCCGAGGCCGGGGACGCGGCCAGCGCCGAGGCGGCCGAGCTGAAGCGGCAGGCGGAGGAGGGCCTCGCGCGACGGCTCAAGGTGCACGGCATGGCGCCGGGCATGACGGAGGAGGACTATCAGAAGCGCCTGGCCTTCGAGCTCGACGTCATCATGCGCATGAAGTACGCGGGCTACTTCCTGATCGTGTCGGACTTCATCAAATGGGCCAAGGCGCACGGCATTCCCGTGGGTCCGGGCCGCGGCTCGGGCGCAGGGTCGCTGGTCGCCTGGGTGCTGACCATCACCGACCTCGATCCGATGCGGTTCGCGCTGCTGTTCGAGCGCTTCCTCAATCCCGAGCGCGTGTCGATGCCGGACTTCGACATCGACTTCTGCCAGGACCGCCGCGGCGAGGTGATCTCCTACGTCCAGCAGCGCTACGGCCGCGACCAGGTCGCGCAGATCATCACCTTCGGTACCTTGCAGGCGCGCGGCGTGCTGCGCGACGTCGGCCGCGTGCTGCAGATGCCCTACGGCCAGGTCGACAAGCTGACCAAGCTGGTGCCACAGAACCCGGCCGCGCCGGTGACGCTCGCCGCCGCCATCGAAGGCGAGCCGAAGCTGCAGGCGTTCCGCGACGAGGATCCGGTCGTGGCGCGCGCCTTCGACATCGCCATGCGCCTCGAGGGCCTGACTCGCCACGCCTCGACCCACGCCGCGGGCATCGTGATCGGCGACCGGCCGCTCAGCGAACTCGTGCCGATGTATCGCGATCCGAAATCGGACATGCCGGTCACCCAGTTCAACATGAAATGGGTCGAGCCGGCCGGTCTGGTGAAGTTCGACTTCCTCGGCCTGAAGACGCTGACCGTGCTCGACGTCGCGGTGAAGCTGTTGAAGCAGCGCGACATCCATGTCGATCTCGCGACCCTGCCGATCGACGATGCGCCGAGCTATCAGATGCTGGCGCGCGGCGACGTGGTCGGCGTGTTCCAGGTTGAAAGTCAGGGCATGCGGCGGGCGCTGATCGACATGCGCCCGGACCGGTTCGAGGACATCATCGCGCTGGTCGCGCTTTATCGCCCGGGCCCGATGGCCAACATCCCGACCTATTGCGCTCGCAAGCACGGCGAGGAGGAGGCGGAGTATCTGCACCCGATCCTGGAGCCGATCCTGAAGGAGACCTTCGGCGTCATCATCTACCAGGAGCAGGTGATGCAGGTCGCGCAGCAGATGTCGGGCTACTCGCTCGGCGAAGCCGACCTGCTGCGCCGCGCCATGGGCAAGAAAATCCGTGCCGAGATGGACAAGCAGCGTGTCCGCTTCGTCGAGGGCGCCGTCAAGAACGGCGTGCCGAAGGACCAGGCCGACACCATCTTCGACCTCTTGGCGAAGTTCGCCGACTACGGCTTCAACAAGTCGCACGCGGCCGCCTACGCGCTGGTGTCTTACCACACCGCCTACATGAAGGCGCATTATCCGGTCGAGTTCATCGCGGCGTCGATGACGCTCGATCTCAACAACACCGACAAGCTGTCGGAATTCCGCGCCGAGGCGCAGCGCCTCGGCATCAAGGTCGAGCCGCCGTCGATCAATCGCTCGGGGCCGACCTTCGAGGTCAGCGGCAACACTATCTTCTACGCGCTCGCGGCTCTGAAGGGCGTCGGCCCGCAGGCGATCGAGATGATCGTCGAGGCCCGCAACAAGGGCGGCCCGTTCACCTCGCTCGCCGACTTCGCATCCCGCGTCAATCCGCGCGCCATCAACAAGCGTATCATCGAGACGCTGGCCGCGGCCGGCGCCTTCGATTGTCTCGACAAGAACCGCGCTCGTGTGTTCGCCGGCGCGGACGCGATCGTCGCCGCCTGCCAGCGTGCCAACGAGGCTGCGACCTCCGGCCAGAACGACATGTTCGGCAACGCCGCCGACGCGCCGGCGATCATCCTGCCGAACATCGAGAACTGGCTGCCGGCCGAGCGCCTGCGCCGCGAATACGATGCGATCGGCTTCTTCCTGTCCGGCCATCCGCTCGACGACTACGCGGCAGCGCTGAAGCGACTGCGGGTGCAGAGCTGGGCGGAATTCTCCCGCGCGGTGAAGACCGGCGCCACCGCCGGCAAGGTCGCGGCGACCGTGGTGTCGCGCATGGAACGCCGCACCAAGACCGGCAACAAGATGGGCATCATGGGCCTGTCCGACCCGACCGGCCATTTTGAAGCGGTGCTGTTCTCGGAAGGCCTCGCGCAATATCGCGACGTGCTGGAGCCGGGTGCCGCCGTGCTGCTGCAACTCGGCGCCGAACTGCAGGGCGAGGACGTCCGCGCCCGCGTGCTCCATGCCGAGCCGCTCGACGATGCCGCCGCCAAGACCCAGCGCGGCCTGCGCATCTTCCTGCGCGACACCAAGCCGCTCGATTCCATCGTGAAGCGATTGCAGGGACCGGAGGGGGCTGCGGCCAATGGCAATGGCGCTGCCGCCAAGGCCGCGGCGCCGCCGATCGCTCCTCGCGCCGCGGCGGGCGAGGGCGAGGTCTCGCTGGTGATGATCCTGGACCTGGAGACCGAGGTGGAGATGAAGTTGCCCGGCCGCTTCAAGGTTTCGCCACAAATCGCGGGTGCCATCAAGGCCGTCACCGGGGTCGTGGACGTCCACCAGCTCTAATCGCTCGCCGTTCGGCCCTGCCGGGGCGGCGAGATGGAACAAAAAAGCCGCATGAGGGCTGTACCGAGTTGTATGGACATGTCTCCGTTCAACCGCGGTTCAGCCATCGACGCGCTGAATCCGGGGCGGGGTTGCCTCGAAAGGGCGGGAACAGTGATGCGCGCGGCCATGATCCACTCACGATTCGTCTATTCTGTCTCCCTGTGCCTCGTGGCGATTGCCGCCTGGCTCGGCTCCGCCGCGGCGCAGGAGCCCGCGGCCGAGAAGCGCATTGCTCTGGTGATCGGCAACGGCGCCTATGCGAAGGGGCAGCTGGCGACCGCGGCCAACGATGCCGGTCTGATCGCACAGACCTTGCAGGCGGCCGGCTTCGACGTCGTCGGTGCGCGCGATCTCGATGCCGACACGCTGCGCAAGAGCTTCCGCGACTTCATTCACAAGGCCCAGTCGGCCGACAGCAACACGGTCGCGATGGTCTATCTCGCCGGCTACGGCATGCAGCTCGCGGGCGAGAACTACTTTATTCCGGTCGATGCCAATATCGGCAGCGATGTCGATATTCCGACCGAAGGCCTGCGCCTGAGCGACTATGTCCGCCAGCTCGCGGCGACTCCGGTCAAGGCCAGCATCGTCGTGCTCGACGCCGCGCGGCAGCAGCCGTTCATCACCAGCGGTGCGACGATCGCCGGTGGTCTGGCGCTGGTCGAGCCCGACAACAACATGCTGATCGCGTTCAATGCGGCGCCGGGCACGATCGCGCCGAACGAGACCGGCTCCTACGGCATCTATGCGCAATCGCTGGCGGAGATGATCCGCACCGGCGGGTTGTCGCTGCCGGAGGTGTTCGATCGTCTGCGGCTGCGGGTCAACGAGGCGACCAAGGGCGCCCAGGTGCCGTGGAATGCGCAGAAGATCCAGGCCCCCTTCACCTTCTTCGACCGCGCGCCGGACGCGCCGGCGCCGCAGGCCTCCGCCGAGCAGACCGCCGCGCTGCGCGCGCGGCCGATCCGCGATTTCCCGGTGCAGGAGGCCTACACGGCCGCACTCGAGCGCGATACCCTGCAGGGCTATGAGGACTTCATCGCCGCCTATCCGGACGATCCGCTCGCACGGCGCGTGCGCGCCATCGTCGCGGCGCGCCGCGAGGCCATCACCTGGCGGCGGACCTACCGCGCCGACAGCCCCGAGGCCTATTGGTCGTATCTGCGCCGCTATCCGAATGGCGCGCACGCCGCGGATGCACGCCGGCGCCTGGCGATCTTGTCGTCGCCGCCGGAGCCGCCGGCGACCTTCGCCATGATCGACTACGACGTGCCGCCGCCGCCGCCGGACGAGGTGGTCTATGTCGATCGGCCGGTGCTGCTGTTCTCGGATCCGGAATTCGGCTTCGCGCCGCCGCCGCCGCCGCCGGTCTACATCCTGCCGCCGCCGCCGCCGGAGTTCGTTGATCTCCCTCCGCCTTACGCGCCGGTCGGCGTGTTCATCCTGCCGCGACCGGTGTTCGTGCCGATCCCGGTCTACGTCCGGCCGCCGGCGATCGTCGCGCCGCCGCCGAACAACATCATCTATCAGAACATCCACAACACCACGGTCATCAACACGGTCATCAATCGTCCCGTGGTGGCGCCGACGGTGCCGGCCGGTCCGGGTGGTGGACCGGGAGGAGCACAGCAGGCTGCGACCCCGGTTGTCGCGCCCGCCCTGCCGGCTGCGGCGATGCAGCGCGCTTCGCTGATCCAGCAGGGCAAGGCACCGATTCCCGGCGCGCCGATGGGGCCGGGTGCGCGCGGACCGGGCAACGTGCCTGCCATGGGAGTGATGGGGACGACGCCCGCTGCGGTCCCGGGCCGAGCCGGCCCGGACGCGCCCCGTCCAGCAGCCGTTTCACCCAACGCGCTTCCGATTCCTGGGCGCGGCGGTCCTCCGGCGCCGCCATCGGTTCAGGCGCCCAATCCGCGTTTGCCTGCACCTGGATCTGCATCTGCTCCTCAACCGGTGTCGCCGTCTCCGGCGCAGCCTTTGCCAGGGCGGCCTGACCTGCGCGCAAATCGGACGCCGCCGGGTGCGCAGGTTGCGCCGCCCGCACGGCCGGGTGGTCCGCCGCCCGGCCAGGTCGTGCCGTCGACCGCTGCGCGCGGCCCCGACCCGCGTTCGCGCATTCAGCAGGCCGCTCCGCCGCCGAGCGAACGCCGTGCGCCGCCGCCGGCCACTGCGCGCCTGAGCCCGCCGCCGGCGACGGGACGGCCGCAGCCTGCGCCGATGGTCCATGCGGCCCCGCCGCGGCCGATGCCGCCGCCTCAAGCGATGCGTCCGTCGGCTCCGCCGCCGATGGCCCGCCCGGCGCCACCTCCGCAAATGGCGCGTCCTGCGCCGCCGCCGCAGATGGCCCGGCCCGCACCGCCTCCGCCGCAAATGGCCCGCCCTGCGCCGCCGCCACAGATGGCGCGGCCGGCGCCGCCTCCGCCTCCGCCGCAGATGGCGCGTCCGAGCCCGCCGCCGATGGCGATGGCGCGGCCGGCACCGCCACCGCAGATGGCAAGGCCCGCGGCGCCGCCGCCGCAGGCAGGCAAGCGGTGTCCGCCGAACGTGCCGCATTGCTGAGCGACCGCCGCGCCTCGGCGCGGCGGCGTCGCGGTTGCAACGCAGGCCTGTTTTCGATATTGGCCGGTCCGCCGGACACATCGATCATGGGCGCAGGATGTCGGCAGTCGACGTCCTGTTGCGGGGGCATCAGTGATTTCAGCGTTGTTTGTTGGACCCGTGCGCGGGCTGCTGCGGCGGAGTGTAATCCTCGCTGCGGCCTGCATCGCTGCTGCCGGGGTCTTTTGTTCGCAGGCCGAAGCGCAGGCACTGACCGGCGCCGAAACCGTGTACGCCTCGGCGCCGCCGCGACTGCTGCAAATTCGCACCTTGCTGGCCGATGCCGGCCGCCAGACCTCGACCGGCTCGGGCTTTCTCGTCTCCGCCGACGGCCTTGCCATCACCAACTATCACGTCGTCTCCGACGCCGCGCTCGAGCCGAAGACCTACCGGCTCGAATATACGGGCGCCGATGGCAGCCAGGGCGCGGTATCGCTGCTCGCCGTCGATCTGCCGAATGATCTCGCGCTGGTGCGCGTCGACAAGCAGAACGCGCCGTTCTTCTCCTTCGACAAGGCCGCCCTCGACGGCACGCTGCCGAAGGGCGAGCGGCTCTATTCGCTCGGTAACCCGCTCGATCTCGGCTTCACCATCATCGAGGGCACCTACAACGGCCTGGTCGAGCACAGCTACAATGATCACATCCACTTCACCGGCGCGCTCAATCCGGGCATGAGCGGCGGGCCGGCCGTCAATTCGCAAGGGCAGGTGGTCGGCATCAACGTCGCGACCCGCCGCGGCGGCCAGCTGATCAGCTTCCTGGTGCCGGCGCGCTTCGCGGCAGCGCTTCTGGCGCGCGGGCAGGATGCCAAGCCGGCACCGGCCGACCTGCGCAAGGACGTGATCGCGCAACTCGCGAGCTGGCGTGGCGCGCTCTACAAATCGCTGAGCGAGGAGGGCTTTCGTGACCGCGTGCTCGGCTCCTATCAGGCGCCGGAAACGCGAGCGGCGTGGTTCGATTGCTGGGCCAGCACCAATGCCAGCGCGTCGCCGAAGCCGCGCGCCAGCATCAATTCCACCAGTTGCAAGGCTGACGCGAGCGTCTATGTCGCCTCCGATCTCAACACCGGCACGGTCGAGGTCACCCATTCCTACGCGAAATCGATCGATCTCAATTCGTTTCAATTCGCGACCGTGCTGACCAGCCTGGCGCAGCCGCGGCTCACGCTCGGGGGCGGTTTCCGCAAATGGTACACGCCGCAGCATTGCCATCAGGATTTCGTCGGCGTCGCGCCGGCGGCGGCGCATCCGCCGCTGCGTGTGCTGTGGTGCGCGCAAGGCTACCGCGAATTCGACGGGCTCTATGACGTCGTCCTGGTTGCCGTCACCCAGGACCATGCCGACGAGGCGCTGGTGTCGCGGCTGAACCTGCAGGCCATTGCCTATGACGATGCCTTGCGGCTCGGCAAGAGCTTTCTCGACCGGCTGCAGGTGGTCCGATGATCTGGGTCGAGATTCTCTCCAAGCACCGCGAGGTGGCCGGCCGCTTCCGCGTCGACGCCGCCGAGGTCAGGATCGGTCGCGGCTACGACAACCATGTCATCCTCGACGATCCCTATGTCGCCGCGCGCCACCTGCGCATCTTCCGTGACGATGAAGGACGCCTCGTCGCCGAGGATCTCGGCAGCGCCAACGGGCTCTATCTCGACCGCAGCAAGAGCCGGAAGCCGCAGCTTATCCTCGATGGCAGCCAGCCGATCCGGATCGGACAGACCTGGCTGCGGGTCCGCGACGCCGGTCATGACGTGGAGCCGGAGCGGCTGGCGGGTCGCGAACGCGGCGTGCTGCCGATCGCGGCGGCGATCGTGCTCGGCCTCGCTTTGCTGGTGATCGACGCGGTCAAGATCTGGCTTGGCCAGACATCCGAGTCGCACTTGTCCGATTATCTCGTGCCGAGCCTCGTCCTGGTCGGGGCCGTGGTGGCATGGGTCGGCGTCTGGGCGCTGCTGTCGCGCCTGTTCGCGGGGCGCTCGCACTTCCTGCGTCATCTCCTGATCGCGGAGGCGGGCCTTTTCGCGTTCTGGATCTACAGCGAGGCCGGACAATTCGCGTCCTTCGCGCTGACCTGGTCAGCCATCTCGACCTATGGCTACGTCATCGCCTGGATTGTGCTGGCGGCGATCGTCTTCCTGCATGTGCGCGAGGTCGGACGCACGCATCAACTCATCAAGGGGGCGGTCGTCGGCCTGCTGCTCATCGTCGCGATCGCGGTCCAGACGGTGCAGCGCTCGGAGGCCTTCGCCAATTCCGGTCGTGCCGATGTCAGCCAGGTGCTGATGCCGCCGGCCCTGCGCCTGGCACCCGTTCGCGACGATCAGGCCTTCTTCGCTGATATCGCCCGACTGAAGGCGAGGCTGGACGCCGACCGGGCCGAGCTGAAGCCGGCCGGTGTGGAGCGCTGAGCACAGCTGGACTCTCTTCGCTTCCGGAGGTTGAAAACGGCCGAGTTCCCGTCATAGCCTTGGCTCCCGGGGAACTACGGGGGGTTGCAATGAGCAGGCGGGCATTTCTGGGATTGGGGTTGGCGCTGCTGGTATCAGGGTGCCTGACGGGCAAAGAGGGCACCGAATTTGCGGTGGTATCGCAGAAGATCGGGGCGCCGCGCCCGGGCCACTCCCGCATCGTCATCATGAGCCTGAAGGACTCCTGGCTCGACCGGACCAATTGCGACGCCAAGGTCGATGGCGTGGCGCTTCCCCGGCTGCTGCCCGGGACGTACGCCTATGTCGACCGTCCGGCGGGTCCGCACCACGTGGTGGCCACGCAGCTGCTGTTTCCGGGCGAATCCTACCTCGATTTCAGCACCGAGCCCGGAAAGACCTATTTCTACTCGATCCGGCCCAGTGAACGCTCCCGGGCGATGCAGGGCGGCGGCATGGCGTTCGGCCTGCTGGGGGTGGGCGTCATGGCCGCGGCGTCGTCAGGGGCCGACAACAAGGGGCCGGTCGACTTCGTTCCGTTGCAGGAGGGGCAGGCCAAGGCGGCGTTGGCGGAGCTTCTTCAGGCCGAATAGGCCCATTTTCCTTGCGTTGCGCCAAAATCCGGCTATATAGCGCGCCATCTCACACGGAAACTTGGCTCTCCTAGAGGGCGTCCGGTGGCAAGCCGGGCCAAACGGCCCGTTTTTGCTCACGCGTTTCCGGAGGAATCAACCGGAGAATATCCAAATGGCGCTGCCCGACTTCACGATGCGCCAGCTGCTCGAAGCTGGCGTTCACTTTGGTCACCAGTCTCACCGCTGGAATCCGAAAATGGCCGATTTCATTTTCGGGACCCGTAACAACATCCACATCATCGACCTGGCCCAGACCGTGCCGCTCATGCACACGGCGCTGCAGGCCGTCAGCGACACCGTCGCCAAGGGCGGCCGTATCCTGTTCGTCGGTACCAAGCGCCAGGCGCAGGACAACGTCGCCGATGCGGCCAAGCGCTGCGCGCAGTATTTCGTCAATTCGCGCTGGCTCGGCGGCACGCTGACCAACTGGAAGACGATCTCGGCGTCGATCAAGCGTCTGCGTCACCTCGACGAGGTGCTGTCCTCGGGTGAGGCGAACTCCTACACCAAGAAGGAGCGCCTGACCCTGCAGCGCGAGCGCGACAAGCTCGACCGCTCGCTCGGCGGCATCAAGGACATGGGCGGCCTGCCCGACATGATCTTCGTGATCGACACAAACAAGGAAGACATCGCGATCCAGGAGGCCCAGCGCCTCAACATTCCGGTCGCCGCGATCGTCGACACGAACTGCGATCCCAAGGGCATCACTTATGTGGTCCCGGGCAATGACGACGCCGGCCGCGCCATCTCGCTGTATTGCGACCTGATCGCCCGCGCCGCCATCGACGGCATCTCGCGCGCCCAGGGCGAGCTCGGCATCGACGTCGGCGCCTCCGCGGCGCCGCTCGAAGAGGATCTTCCGGCTGCGTCCGCGTCGACCTTCCAGGGTCTGCCCGGTCCTCGCGGCACGGCCGATGACCTCAAGAAGCTCACCGGCGTGTCGGGTGCGATCGAGAAGAAGCTGAACGACCTCGGTATCTTCCATTTCTGGCAGCTTGCCGAGCTCAACCACGACACGGCGCATCAGATCGGCGAAGAAGTCGGTCTGCCGAGCCGGGCCGATGCCTGGGTCGCCCAGGCCAAGTCGCTCGCCGACGCCTAAGACGACACGACACGAATCTGGCCGGCGTCGCACGCCGGCCATCGCGACTGAGATAGGTTTTTCCTGGCAGCGGACGGCGATGAGCCATCCGCTGCGTCGCGCTTTGGACAGGCAAAAGGACGTTCAACAATGGCGAATATCACCGCAGCGATGGTGAAGGACCTGCGCGAGTCGACCGGCGCGGGCATGATGGATTGCAAGGCCGCGCTCACCGAGACCGGTGGCGACATGCAGGCGGCGCAGGATTGGCTGCGCAAGAAGGGCCTGTCGAAGGCTGCGAAGAAGGCCGGCCGTGTCGCGGCAGAAGGCCTGATCGGCGCGCTGACCTCGGGCAAGAAGGGCGTGGTCGTCGAGGTCAACTCCGAGACCGACTTCGTCGCGCGCAACGAGCACTTTCAGGGCTTGGTCAAGATGATCGCCCAGGTCGCGCTCGACGTCGGCGCCGACATCGAGAAGATCAAGGCCGCCAAGGTCGGCAGCATCACGGTCGAGGCCGCGATCGCCGATTCGATCGCGACCATCGGTGAGAACCAGACGCTGCGCCGCGCCGCCGCGCTCGAAGTCAGCGAAGGCGTGGTGTCGAGCTACGTCCATGGTGCGGTGATCGAGGGCGCCGGCAAGCTCGGCGTGATCGTGGCGCTGGAGTCGCCGGGCAAGACCGACGAGCTCGCTGCCCTCGGCCGCCAGCTCGCGATGCATGTCGCCGCGGCCAACCCGCAGGCGATCGATGCCGCCGGTCTCGATCCCGAGATCGTCAAGCGCGAGAAGGACGTGCTCGCCGACAAGTATCGTCAGCAGGGCAAGCCGGAAAACGTGATCGAGAAGATCGTCGAGTCCGGCCTGAAGACCTACTACAAGGAAGTCACTCTGCTCGAGCAGGCCTTCATTCACGACAGCGGCAAGTCGGTCGCGCAGGCGCTGAAGGAAGCCGAGGGCAAGGTCGGCGGTCCGATCAAGGTGGCCGGTTTCGTCCGCTATGCTCTCGGTGAGGGCATCGAGAAGGAAGAGACCGACTTCGCCGCCGAAGTCGCCGCCGCCAGCGGCAAGAAGTAACGACTGAGCACGGTTACGATCCGGCGCGGTCTTCGCGCCGGATCTCAATGCGCGGGATAGGGACATATTGGCACATGGCTGAGCCGGTCTATCGTCGCGTCGTGGTCAAGCTGTCGGGCGAATATCTCGCCGGCCCGCATTCATTCGGCATCGACCAGCCGACCGTCGATCGCATCGCCGACGACCTCATCGCCGCCCAGAAACTCGGAATCGAGATCGCCGTCGTCGTCGGCGGCGGCAACATGGTGCGCGGCGTCGAAGTGTCGTCGCAGGGCGTGTCGCGCGCGACCGGCGACACCATGGGCATGCTCGCCACCGTGATGAACTGCCTCGCCTTGGAGGCCGCGATCCAGCGCAAGGGCAGCCCGGCGCTGGCACTGTCCGCCTTCGTGATGCCGGAGGTCTGCGAGCTGTTCACCCGCGCTGCGGCGCACAAGGCGCTGGCCGACGGGCGCATCGTCGTGCTCGGCGGCGGCACCGGCAATCCCTATTTCACCACCGACACCACCGCCGTGCTGCGGGCCGCCGAGATCGGGGCCCAGGCGGTCCTCAAGGCCACGAATGTCGACGGCGTCTACAGCGCCGATCCGAAGAAGGATCCGGCCGCCAAGCGCTTCGACCGGCTGACGCATTCCCAGGCCATCGAAGGCGGCTACAAGGTCATGGATGCGACGGCATTCGCGCTTGCCCGCGAAACGTCGCTGCCTATCATTGTGTTCTCCATTGCCGAACCCGGCGCGATCGGCGCGATGCTGCAGGGCAAAGGGCGCGGTACCATCGTCGCGGGGTGATCCGCTGCACCGTCGGCGGCCGGTGTTGGACCGGCTCCGTGCCTGCGGTAGAAGCGTAAGCGACACAGGAATTCGTCCGGGAGCAGTCGAGTCCAGCCGATGGCCTTTCAAGGCGCGGCCGAACCGGCTGAAGGGCCCGGGGTTGCAGGAAAGGAAAGCGTGATGACCACGGGCAATTTCGATCTCAACGACCTGAAGCGCCGCATGCAGGGCGCAACCCAGGCGCTGAAGCACGAGCTCGGCGGCCTGCGCACCGGCCGCGCGTCGGCATCGATGGTGGAGCCGGTCCAGGTCGAGGCCTATGGCTCGCATATGCCGCTCAACCAGCTCGCCACCGTCTCGGTGCCCGAGCCGCGCCTGCTGTCGGTGCAGGTCTGGGACCGCAGCATGGTCAAGGCGGTCGAGAAGGCCATCGTCGACTCCAACCTCGGCCTGTCGCCGGCCACCGAAGGCCAGGTGATCCGGCTGCGCATTCCCGAGCTCAACCAGGAGCGCCGCAAGGAACTGGTCAAGGTCGCGCACAAATATGCGGAAGCTGCGCGCGTCGCCGTCCGCCATGTCCGCCGCGACGGGCTCGACACGGTGAAGAAGCTCGAGAAGAATCACGAGATCTCCGAGGATGACCAGGAGCGCATCGCCAACGACATTCAGAAGGCGACCGATAGCGTGATCTCGGAGATCGACCAGCTGCTGGCGGCGAAGGAAAAGGAAATCCTCACCGTCTAAGGAAACGTTCGATGTCCAATGCCGCGGCCCCGGTGACGGAGACGCCGGATCGCTCCGACGGTCCGGCCCATGTTGCCATCATCATGGATGGCAACGGCCGCTGGGCTGCGGCACGCGGCCTGCCGCGCGCCGAAGGGCATCGCCGCGGCGTCGAGGCGTTGCGCCGCGTCGTGCGCGCCTGCGATGAGCTCGGCATCCGCTATCTCACGATCTTCTCGTTCTCCTCCGAGAACTGGTCGCGGCCCGCGAGCGAGATCGGCGACCTGTTCGGCCTGCTGCGCCGCTTCATCCGCAACGATCTCGCCACCCTGCATCGCGATGGCGTTCGCGTGCGGGTGATCGGCGAGCGCGACGGTCTCGAGCCGGACATCTGCGCGCTGCTCGGCGAGGCCGAGGAGCTGACGCGCGCCAACACCAAGCTCACGCTGGTGGTGGCGTTCAACTACGGCTCCCGCCAGGAAATCGCGCGGGCCGCGCAGCGGCTGGCGCGCGAGGTGGCCGAGGGCCGGCGCGACCCGGCCTCGATCGATGCCGATGCGATCGGCGCCCATCTCGACGCCCCCGACATTCCCGATCCAGACCTGATCATCCGCACCAGCGGCGAGCAGCGGCTGTCGAACTTCCTGATGTGGCAGGCGGCCTATAGCGAGCTGGTGTTCGTGCCCATGCATTGGCCGGATTTCGACAAGGCCGCGCTCGAAGGCGCGATTGCCGAGTTCGGCCGGCGTGAACGCCGCTTCGGCGGCCTCGTGGCGAAAACCGCCTCGTGAGCAAACCCGAGACCGCAGCCGTGGGGGACGCCGCCGCGCAGCCGAAGAAGGCTGCGCCGAGCAACCTTATGCTGCGCATCGCCGCCGCGCTGGTGCTGGTGCCGCTGGCGCTCGGCGCGGCCTATGCCGGCGGGATGTTCTGGACCGCCCTGGTCACCGTCGTCGCGGTCGGGTTGTATCTCGAATGGCTGATGGTGATCGGCGAGGTTCGCACGGTCAGCGTCGGCACATCGGGCGCGCTGGCGATCGCGGTCGCAGGACTCTGCTGTGCGTTCGGCTTGATCGACTTTGCCGTGGTCGTGCTGGCGCTCGGCCTCGTTGCGGTGGCCGCGCTCGCCGCCGGCCGCCGGCTCTGGGCGGCGGCCGGCTTCGTCTATGCCGCCGGCGCCGAGCTCGCCTCCGTGCTGGTGCGGTTCGATCAGCAGCAGGGCTGGCACGCGCTGGTGCTGGTGTTTCTCGTCGTCTGGGCCAGCGACATCGGCGGCTATGTCGCCGGACGCGGCATCGGCGGACCGAAGCTCGCGCCGCGCATCAGCCCGAACAAGACCTGGGCGGGCGCGATCGGCGGCTTCGGCGCCAGTCTCGTCGCCGCTGCGGGCTGGTCGCTGGCGGGAGCCGGCGGTGTGCTGGCGATGCTGATGGTGGCGGCGGTGCTGTCGGTGGTGTCGCAACTCGGCGACCTCGCCGAGTCCGCGGTCAAGCGGCACTTCGGCGTCAAGGACTCCAGTCACATCATTCCCGGCCATGGCGGCCTACTGGACCGCCTGGATGGCTATGTCGCGGCGATCGTCTTTGCGGCGCTGCTCGGTTTGCTGCGCGGCGGCCTCGACGGGGTCGGCCGCGGTGTTTTGGTTTGGTGACGGGCAGCATCGCTGCCGGTCGAGATGTTTGGTGAGATCATGAGCGCAGTGCCATTGCGGAACAACAAGGCTGAAACGACTGACGTGCGCAGCATCACCGTGCTCGGCGCCACCGGCTCGATCGGCGATTCGACCATGGACCTGCTGCGCGGTGCGCCGGAGCGCTACCGGGTGGAGGCGCTGACCGGCAACAGCAACATCGAGGGGCTCGCCAAGCTCGCCCGCGAGTTCAACCCGCGCTTCGTTGCCGTCGCCGATCCGGCGCGGCTCGGAGAGCTGCGCGAGGCGCTGGCCGGCACCGGCATCGCCTGCGGAGCAGGGGAGAGTGCCATCATCGAGGCCGGCGCGCGGCCGGCCGACTGGGTCATGGCCGCCGTCTCCGGCGCCGCCGGTCTGAAGCCGGCGCTGGCGGCGGTCGACCGCGGCGCCACGGTCGCGCTCGCCAACAAGGAATGCCTGGTCTGTGCCGGCGATTTCTTCATGCAGCGGGCAGCCCAGGCCAATGCCTGCATCCTGCCGGCCGATTCCGAGCACAACGCGCTGTTCCAGGCGCTGTCATCGGGCAACCGCGAGGAGCTGGTGCGGGTGATCATCACCGCCTCCGGCGGTCCGTTCCGCACCTGGGCCGCGAAAGACATCGAGCAGGCGACGCTGGCGCAGGCGCTCAAGCATCCGAACTGGAGCATGGGCCAGAAGATCACGATCGATTCGGCCTCGATGATGAACAAGGGCCTCGAGGTGATCGAGGCGTCCTATCTGTTCGCGCTCGCGCCGGACGAGATCGACGTGCTGGTGCATCCGCAATCGATCGTCCACGGCATGGTCGAGTTTTCCGACCGCTCGGTCGTGGCCCAGCTCGGCGCCCCCGACATGCGGATCCCGATCGCCCATTGCCTGGGCTGGCCGGAGCGCATCAAGGGCCCCTCGGCGCGGCTCGACCTCGCCAAGATCGGGACCCTGACCTTCGAGGCGCCGGACTTCGAGCGGTTCCCCGGCCTGCGGCTGGCCTACGACTCGCTGCGCGCCGGCCACGGCGCGACCACCGTGTTCAATGCGGCGAACGAGGTGGCCGTGGCGGCCTTCATCGCCGGCGAGATCCGCTTCGGCGCGATCGCCCGCCTGGTCGAGGCGACGCTCGAGAGCTGGACCCGTTCAGGTAATTTGGCACCGTTGACGTCGGCGGATGATGCCATCGCCATTGACCATGATGCGCGAAAAAGGGCGGCTAGCCTCTTGCCTCAAATCGCCGCAAAAGCATCTTAAAGGGTTGGACGGGCCTTCGGCCCATCGGGAAGGTCATCGATGTCCGAATTTTTCCACCATATTTTCAATACGTTGAGCAACGGCCTTCTCGGCTACATCGTCCCCTTCCTGTTCGTGTTGACGATCGTCGTGTTCTTCCACGAGCTCGGCCACTTCCTGATCGCCCGCTGGGCCGGCGTGAAGGTCTTAACGTTTTCGCTCGGATTTGGTCCTGAACTGATCGGCTTCAACGATCGCCACAACACCCGCTGGAAGATCTCCGCGATCCCGCTCGGCGGCTACGTGAAGTTCTTCGGCGACGAATCCGAGGCCTCGACGCCCTCGGCCGAGGCGCTGGCCAAGATGACGGCCGCCGAGCGCGCCGACAGCTTCCATCACAAGACGGTCGGCCAGCGCGCTGCCATCGTCGCGGCCGGCCCGATCGCCAATTTCATTCTCGCCGTGATCATCTTCGCCGGCATGGCACTGTATTTCGGCAAGCCGAACACGACCCCCCGGGTCGATGCGGTCCAGCCGGACAGCGTTGCGGCTCAGGCCGGCTTCAAGGATGGCGACGTGATCGCGGCCATCGATGGCCGGCCGATCGAGACCTTCGCCGATATGCAGCGGGTCGTCTCGGTGAGCGCCGGCACGGAACTCAACTTCCTGATCAAGCGGGGCGGGACGGAACTGACCCTGAAGGCGACGCCTGCGCTGAAGGAGGTCAAGGACCTGTTCGGCAATGCCCACCGAATCGGCGTCCTCGGCATCCAGTACAACGCCAAGCCGGACGAATCGCGCTCGATCCCGGTCGGGTTCCTCGAATCGATCAAGATCGGCTTCGAGCAGGTCTGGTTCATCATCGCCACAACCTTCAAGTTCATCGCCTCGCTGTTCGCGGGAGCGGGGAGTGCCGGCGATGTCGGCGGCCCGATCCGAATCGCGCAGCTCTCGGGGCAGGCGGCGAGCCTCGGCTTCCAGTTCGTCGTTCAGCTCTGCGCCACGCTCTCGGTGTCCATCGGGCTCCTGAACCTGTTCCCGGTTCCTCTGCTCGATGGCGGACACCTGTTGTTTTACGGGGTCGAGGCGGTCCGCGGACGGCCGCTGTCGGAGCGGGCCCAGGAGATGGGGTTCCGAATCGGCCTGGGGCTGGTTCTCATGCTGATGGTCTTCGCAACCTATAACGACATCCTGCATCTCGCCGGCTCCTGAAGGCGGCTTTTTTACGACGTGGCGGATAGGCAACGTTTTGAAACGAATTTGAAAATTCAGAGAGATCCGGCGTTTGCCGTCGGGTCCAAATTGGCTACAAGCGAACGACAAATGGGAATCTGTCGGTTTGGTAGGGGTACCGAACCGGCCACGGAATATAAGGGCGCGTAGCGCATGAAGTTCGGATTGCGGGTGCGGGGGGGCTTGGCGGCCGCCTTTATCATGTTCGCCGTTCCGGTGGCTTTGCCGCTGGCGAGCGTGGTCGGGTCGTCGCCAGCTGCGGCTCAGACGGTCAACTCGATCGAAGTGGTGGGCAACCGCCGCGTCGAGCTGGAGACCATCCGCTCCTACTTCAAGCCCGGCCCCGGCGGCGTCCTCGACGCCGGCCGGGTCGACGACGGCCTCAAGGCGCTTATCGAAACCGGCCTGTTCTCCGACGTGAAGATCAATCGCCAGGGTGGGCGGCTGATCGTCAGCGTCGTCGAGAACCCGGTCATCGGCCGCGTCGCCTTCGAGGGCAACAAGAAGGTCAAGGACGAGCAGCTGCAGGCCGAGGTGCAGTCGAAGCCGCGCGGCACGCTGTCGAAGCCGATGGTGCAGTCCGATGCGCAGCGCATCGCCGAGATCTATCGCCGCTCCGGCCGTTATGACGTGCGTGTCACGCCGGAATTCATCGAGCAGCCGAACAACCGCGTCGACCTGATCTTCACGATCGAGGAAGGCGCGAAGACCGGCGTGAAGTCGATCGAGTTCGTCGGCAACACTGCCTTCTCGTCCTACCGCCTGAAGGACGTCATCAAGACCCGCGAAACCAACCTGCTCAGCTTCCTGGGTTCGGGCGACGTCTACGATCCGGACCGCGTCGAGGCCGATCGCGACCTGATTCGCCGCTTCTACCTGAAGAACGGCTATGCCGACGTGCAGGTCGTCGCCGCGCTCAGCGAATACGACCCCGAGCGCAAGGGCTTCATGGTGACCTTCAAGATCGAGGAAGGCCAGCAGTACCGGGTCGGTTCGGTCGACTTCCAGTCGTCGATCGCGAATTTCGACGCCAATACCCTGCGCGGCTATTCCCGCGTCGGCGTCGGCTCGCTCTACAACGTCGAGAACGTCGAGAAGTCGGTCGAGGAGATGCAGATCGAGGCCTCGCGGCGCGGCTATGCGTTCGCGGTGGTCCGGCCGCGCGGCGACCGCAACTTCGAGGCGCATACCGTGTCGGTGGTGTTCGCCGTCGACGAGGGCCCGCGCACCTACATCGAGCGGATCAACATCCGCGGCAACACCCGCACCCGTGACTACGTCATTCGACGCGAGTTCGACATCTCCGAGGGCGACGCCTACAACCGCGCCCTGGTCGACCGTGCCGAGCGCCGCCTGAAGAACCTCGACTTCTTCAAGGACGTGAAGATCACCACCGAGCCGGGCTCGTCGAGCGACCGTGTGGTCCTGAACGTCCTGCTGGAAGAAAAGTCGACCGGCGACTTCTCGATCTCGGGCGGCTACTCGACCACCGACGGCGCGCTGGCCGAGGTCTCGATCTCCGAGCGCAACTTCCTCGGCCGCGGCCTGTTCGCCAAGGCGTCGGTGACCTACGGCCAGTTCGCCCGCGGCTACTCGCTGTCCTTCGTCGAGCCGTATCTGCTCGACTACCGCGTCGCGCTGGGCCTCGACCTCTATCAGCGCCAGCAGCTCGCCAACAACTTCATCTCCTACGGCACCAAGACGCTCGGCTTCAGCCCGCGCCTCGGCTTCCAGCTGCGTGAAGACCTGTCGCTGCAGCTGCGCTATTCGATCTACCGCCAGGAGATCTCGCTGCCGACGACGCTGTCCGACTGTAACAACATCGCGGCCGGCACCATGATCGGTAACCGCTTCGTGCCGTTCAACCCGACCCCGGCCTTCATCAACGCCAATGGCGGCGTCGATCCGACCGGCAACAACGGTCTGGGCTGCTTCGCCAATGGCGAGGCGTCGCTCCCGGTCCGCCAGGAGCTGGCGAACGGCAAGACGCTGACCTCGGCGCTTGGCTACACGCTGAACTACAACACGCTCGACAACAACAAGAACCCCACCGACGGCCTGCTGGTCGACTTCAAGCAGGACTTCGCGGGTGTTGGCGGCGACGTGTCCTACCTGAAGACCGCGTTCGATGCGAAGTACTTCACCCCGCTGGTGTCGGACATCGTCAGCATCGTCCACCTCCAGGGCGGCATCCTGAACAAGATCGGCAACACGCAGCTGCGCATGCTCGATCACTTCCAGATGGGTCCGAATCTGGTTCGCGGCTTCGCTCCGAACGGCATTGGTCCGCGTGACATCAATCCCTTCGGCACCCAGGACGCCCTGGGCGGCACCAAGTACTGGGGCGCTTCGCTCGAACTGCAGATGCCGTTCTGGTTCCTGCCCAAGGAGACTGGTCTGAAGGGTGCGGTTTACGCCGATGCCGGCGGCCTGTGGGGCTATCAGGGCCCGACGTCCTGGGCTCAGACCGGCGAGGTCAACGTGGCTGGCTGTCAGGCGCCGACTCGCAACCCGAACAACGCCGGCACCTGCCTTGGCCTGCAGTTCAACGACCAGAACACGGTCCGGACCTCGGTCGGTGTGGGTCTGGTGTGGGCGTCACCGTTCGGTCCGCTGCGCTTCGACTACGCGATCCCGCTCACCAAGGGCCAGTTCGACCGCACGCAGGAATTCCGCTTCGGTGGTGGCACGAGCTTCTAAGCCAGCCGTTCCGGCCAATTCCGGGTTGGCTTGAGCCACCCCGGACGGTGTAAGAGATGGGAGCTCGGTTCCGGGAAGCCGGAGCCGGGCTCTGACTTTTTGTCCTGAGAGTGCGACCGAATGGGCCAGCCGACCTTCTTCCAATCCCCGCCGCGGACCACCCTGGCGGCGATCGCCACTGCGGCCAAGGCCACCCTGGTCGATCCGTCGCGTGGGGAGCAGGTGATCAAGGGGCTGGCGTCGCTCGACGAAGCCGGTCCGATGCACCTGGCGTTCTTCGACAATCTCAAATACGCCGACCAGCTCGCCGCGACGAAGGCGGGGGCCTGCCTGGTCAGCCCACGGTTTGAGGCACGCGTGCCGCCGCATGTCGCCGTACTCCGCGCCAATCAACCCTTCCGCGCCTTCGTGCAACTCGCCCGCGAGATGCACGCCGATGCGCTGCGTCCGCAATCCTGGTTCGGCTGCGAGGGCATCTCGCCCCAGGCGATCATCGATCCCACCGCGCGGCTGGAGGACGATGTCATCGTCGAGCCGCTCGCCGTGATCGGCGCCCATGTCGAGATCGGCTCCGGCACCATCGTCGGCGCCGGCGCCGTGATCGGGCCGCACGTCAAGATCGGCCGCGACTGCAATGTCGGCGCCCGGACCGTGATCCAATGCGCCCTGATCGGCAATGACGTGCTGATCCATCCCGGCTGCAGCATCGGCCAGGACGGCTACGGCTTCATCTTCTTCGGAGCGGACGGGCACACCAAGGTGCCGCAGACCGGGCGGGTGCTGATCCAGAATCATGTCGAGGTCGGCGCCGGGACCACGATCGACCGCGGCAGCCTGCGCGACACGGTGATCGGCGAGGGCACCAAAATCGACAACCAGGTTCAGATCGGCCACAATGTCACGATCGGCCGGCATTGCCTGCTGGCGGCCCAGATCGGGCTGGCAGGAAGCCTCACGATCGGCGACAACGTCGCGCTCGGGGCAAAGGTGGGCATCAACAATCACCTGACGATCGGCGATGGCGCCCAGGTGACCGCGATGAGCGGCGTCAAGGACGACATTCCGCCGAACGGCCGGTGGGGCGGCTTCTTTGCCAAGCCGACCAAGCAGTGGTTCCGCGAGATCGTCGCCGTGGAACGGCTGGTGCGTGATCAGACCGCGACGAAAAAGGACGAAGGACAGGAGTGATGGAGGAGTCACCCATCAGGTTTGCGGACATCGACATCAACGAAATCTTGAAGACGCTGCCGCACCGTAACCCGTTTCTCCTGATCGACCGCGTGAAGAACATCCGCGCCGACTACAGCGGCATCGGCGTCAAGAACGTCTCGTTCAACGAGCCGTGCTTCCAGGGCCATTTCCCGGAGCGGCCGGTCTATCCGGGCGTGCTGATGATCGAAGGCATGGCGCAGACGGCCGGTGTCATCGGCATCAAGTCGGTCGAGGGCACGGAAAAGCCGCGCGCGGTGTATTTCCTCACCATCGACAAGTGCAAGTTCCGCAAGCCGGTGCTGCCGGGCCAGACCATCGAGTACCACATGCGCTCGATCGGACGGCGCAAGACGATGTGGTGGTTCCATGGCGACGCCAAGGTCGACGGCGTGGTCGTCGCGGAAGCCGACGTCGGCGCGATGCTGACCGACTGACGTTGCGGGTTGCAGGTAGAGAGTTGATTGCGTCGAGATGAGCAAGATTGATCCCACCGCGCGCGTCGAGGACGGCGCCGTCATCGGCGAAGGCACGGTCATCGGCCCATACTGCATCGTCGGTCCCAACGTCGTGATCGGAGCGAACTGCAAGCTGATCAGCCACGTCCAGATCATGGGCCACACCACGCTCGGCGACGACAACGTCATTTCGCCGTTCGTCGTGCTCGGCGGCGCGCCGCAGGATCTGAGCTATCGCGGCGAGCCGCACCGGCTCGAGATCGGCTCCGGCTGCACCTTCCGCGAGGGCGTGACGATGAACATCGGCACCACCAAGGGCGGCGGCCTGACCAAGGTCGGCAATGGCGGCTTCTTCATGAACAACGCGCATGTCGCCCATGACTGCGTGGTCGGCAACAACGTGATCTTCGCGACGTCGGCGACGCTCGGCGGCCATGTCGAGGTCGGCGATGCCGTCTACATCGGCGGTCTCTCCGCGGTGCATCAGTTCACCCGCATCGGCCATGGCGTGATGGTCGGCGGCGTCTGCGGCGTGCGCGGCGACATCATTCCTTATGGCCTCGTCAACGGCCAGTATGCCGCGCTCGAAGGCCTCAACGTCATCGGCATGAAGCGCCGCAAGTTCACCCGCGAGCGCCTGGCCGCCGTCCGCGCCTTCTATCAGAAGCTGTTCCACGGCCCCGGCGTGTTCGCCGATCGCCTGGCGGGCGTGCGTCCGCTCGCCGGAGAGGACCCTGCGATCGCCGAGATCCTGGCCTTCATCGATGGCAGCCGTCACCGCGCGCTGTGCCTGCCCGAGAGCGGCAGGCCCGCCGCCGAGCACTGAGCCATGGGCGCGCCGGCCGCAGACACCGCCCCTCCGATCGGCCTGATCGCTGCGGGCGGCGTGCTGCCGTTCGCCGTGGCCGACGCGGTCGTCGCGCGCGGTCAGACGCCGGTGCTGTTCGCGCTGAAGGGCATCTGCGATCCCAAGCCGCTGGCGCGCTTCCGCCATCACTGGATCGGCCTCGGCCAGCTCGGCAACGCGCTGAAGCTCCTGAAGACCGAAGGCGTCCGCGACCTGATGTTCATCGGCAACTTGGTACGCCCGGCGGTGTCGGAGATCCGCTTCGACTGGGGCACCTTGCGCGAGCTGCCCTACATCTGGTCGGCCTTCCGCGGCGGCGATGATCATCTGCTGTCGGGGGTGGGGCGCATCTTCGAGCGCCACGGCTTCCACATGGTCGGCGTCAAGGATATCGCGCCGAATCTCCTGGTCCCCGAGGGCCGGCTGACGCGCAACGCGCCGAACGATCTGGTCCGCGACGATATCGCCAAAGGGCTTGCCGTGCTCAAGGCGATGGCGCCGTTCGATGTCGGGCAGGCGGTGGTGGTGATCGACGGCCACGTCGTGGCGCTCGAGGACATCGAGGGCACCGACGGGCTGCTGGCCCGCGTGGCCCGGCTGCGTGCCAACAGGCGCATCCGCGCCGCCGCCGGGCGCGGCGTGCTGGTGAAGGCGCCTAAAGCCGGCCAGGACCTGCGTTACGATCTGCCGACCATTGGTCCGCGCACGGTGGAAGGACTGTCCGCCGCCGGCCTTGCCGGTGCCGCCGTGGCAGCCGCCTACACGCTATTGGCCGATCCGCAGGAGACCGTGGAAGCCGCCGACCGCGCCGGTGTGTTCATCACGGGCGTCACCGCGTGACGCCGCCGTCGGCAGGCCGGGCCGTCCGCAGGATTTGCCTGGTCGCGACCGAAGAGTCCGGTGACCGGCTCGGCACCAGCCTGATGAAGGTGCTGCGCCAGCGGCTCGGCGACAGCGTCGAATTCTCCGGCGTCGGCGGCCGCGGCATGATCGGCGAGGGGCTGTCTTCGCTGTTTCCGATCGAGGAGCTCTCGATCGTCGGTTTCACCGCCGTCATCAAGCAGCTGCCGAAGATCCTGCGCCTGCTCCGGCAGACGGTGGACGCCGTCGTGGCGAGCCAGCCCGATGTCCTTGTCATCATCGACAGCCCGGATTTCACCCAGCGCGTGGCGAAGCGCGTCCACGCGCGCGATCCCGCCATTCCGATCGTGAACTACGTGGCGCCGACCGTGTGGGCCTGGCGTCCCGGCCGCGCCCGCGCCATGCACGGCTATATCGACCACGTGCTCGGCCTGCTGCCGTTCGAGCCGGAGGCGTTTCAGAGGTTGGGCGGTCCGCCCTGCAGCTATGTCGGCCATCCCTTGATCGAGCAATTGTCGAGCTTGCGTCCGAACGCCGAGGAGCAGGCGCGGCGCGATGGCAAGCCGCCGCTGCTGCTGGTGCTGCCCGGCAGCCGTCGCAGCGAGGTCGCGCGCCACATGGCGGTGTTCGGCGAGACGCTGTCGCGCCTGCAGGCGCAAGGCATTGCGTTCGAAGCGGTGCTGCCGACGACGCAGCATCTCGAAGCCGCCGTCAGGGCAGGGGTTACGAGTTGGCCGGTGACGCCGAAGATCGTGACTGGCGAAGCCGAGAAGCGCGCCGCCTTCAGAAGCGCCCATGCGGCGCTCGCGAAGTCGGGAACGGTGACGCTGGAGCTTGCGCTGTCAGGTGTTCCGATGGTCACGGCCTATCGCGTGGGCGAGGTCGAAGCCTTCATTCTCAGACGAATCGTCAACGTGCAGTCCGTGATCCTTGCCAACCTGGTGATCGGCGAGAACGTGATTCCGGAATATCTGCAGGAAGCCTGCACGGCCGACAACCTCGCGCCGGTGCTGGTTGATCTCCTGAGCAACGGTCCGATCCGCACGCGCCAGGTCGACGCGTTCAATCGCCTCGATGGCATCATGGCCACCGGCACCGCCTCGCCGAGCGAACGCGCGGCGGACATCGTGCTTGCGACGATGCGACAAGGATGGCGAGCGACATCCTAATTAGTAATGAAAGCGTAGGGTGGGCAAAGGCGCCACCGTGCTCTCTCGACATGTGAGATCTTCGTGGCGCCGTGCCCACCGTCTTGCGGCAGAATCCGCTGCACGACGGTGGGCACGCTGCCGCCTTGCGGCGGCCGCTTTGCCCACCGCTACGGCAGGACACCGGGATCGTTCACTTCAATCGCTCCAGTAAAAAGCTGGTCGCTCGCGCGAGGGCATCCGCTGCCTCGGGGCGGGTTGCGTCGAAATCGAAGCTGTGACCAAGGCTCGGATAAACGACGAGTTCGGCCTCTCCACCGAGCGCCTTGGCGCGGTCGACCAACGCCCGTCCGGATGCAAGGGGGATGACGCGATCTGCGTCGCCATGGATCGCGAGGAGCGGCGGCAACTTGACGGATTCTTGCGTGCCAGCGATGCCAGCGTAGAAAACGACGAGCGCGCTGATTGTCGGATCCTGAGCCGCGGATGCGACCGCCAGGAAGCCACCATTGGAAAAACCTAACAGGCCGACCTTTCCCGTGCAGTCCTGTCGTCTGGACAAATATCTTGTAACCTCATGCACCCGTTCTGACCAAACAGAGAGGTGCTCTGAAAAGTAGTTTTGCCGAATGCTCCGATCGGACGACGCCATCATCCGCAAGTCGGCTTCGTCGTAATAGGACAGAAGCGCAGCGTCGATGCCCTGCGCAGCCAATGCCTCGGCGTAACGAGTATAGGTCGGGAGAAACTTGTCGAGCCCCTGTCTACCATGAAGAATGATCACTGCCGGCCGCTTGCCTGCGCGCTGACCGGCAAACAGCTTGATCGCGAGTGACGCGTCGGCGACCGAGACGGTCAGCTCTTGCGGCGCTGTTTCGATCGCGCGGGCCGGCGTCGTGTGGGTGAAGACGAGGGCGAGTGCCGCGATGCAAGCCCATAGCGACAATGGAAACCGCTTCGCCATCGTGCTTACCGTTCTCACAAGTCGTAGAATTCGTCTCCCGGATGAGCGCAGCATCTCCGGTGTCTCCCGCGACGGCAGTGATGAACCCGGATGCCGCCGCGTCATCCGGGCTACTCGAACGGCGTTAGCGGCGCGCGGATTTCAGCGCAAAGAAAAAGGCCCGTCCAGCGTGCCGGACGGGCCTTTTCATCGTTCATCTGTTGCGGACTGCGATCAGCCGCGCTTGTCGAGGTCGACGTAGTTGCGCGTCGCGACGCCGGTGTAGAGCTGGCGCGGACGGCCGATCTTCTGCTGCGGGTCCTCGATCATCTCGCTCCACTGGCTGATCCAGCCGACGGTGCGGGCGACGGCGAACAGCACGGTGAACATCGACACCGGGAAGCCCATCGCCTTCAGCGTGATGCCCGAATAGAAGTCGACGTTCGGGTACAGCTTGCGGTCGATGAAGTACTGATCGCTGAGCGCGATCTTCTCGAGCTCCATCGCGACCTTCAGCATCTGGTCGTCGGCGTGGCCCGTCTCCTTGAGCACCGCGTGACACATCTTCTGCATGATCTTGGCGCGCGGGTCGTAGTTCTTGTAGACGCGATGGCCGAAGCCCATCAGGCGCACGTCGCTGTTCTTGTCCTTCACCTTGGCGATGAAGTCCGGAATCTTGTCGACGGTGCCGATCTCGGCCAGCATGTTCAGCGCCGCCTCGTTGGCGCCGCCATGCGCCGGACCCCACAGGCAGGCGATGCCGGCGGCGATGCAGGCGAACGGGTTGGCGCCCGAGGAGCCGGCGATGCGCACCGTCGAGGTCGAGGCGTTCTGCTCGTGGTCGGCGTGCAGGATGAAGATCTTGTCGAGCGCGTCGGCGAGGACCGGGTTCGGCTTGTACTCCTCGCAGGGCACCGCGAAGCACATGTGCAGGAAGTTCTCGGCGAAGGACAGCGAGTTCTTCGGATACACGAAAGGCTGGCCGATCGTGTATTTGTAGGCCATCGCCGCCAGCGTCGGGATCTTCGCGATCATCCGCATCGACGCGATCATGCGCTGCTTCGGATCGTTGATGTCGGTCGAGTCGTGGTAGAACGCGGCGAGCGCGCCTACCGAGGCGACCATGACGGCCATCGGATGCGCGTCGCGGCGGAAGCCGTGGAAGAAGCGCGACATCTGCTCGTGCACCATCGTGTGATGGGTCACGCGATAGTCGAAGTCCTTCTTCTGCGCGGCGGTCGGGAGCTCCCCGTAGAGCAGGAGATAGCAGGTCTCCAGGAAGTCGCCTTTCTCGGCGAGCTGCTCGATCGGGTAGCCGCGGTATTCCAGCACGCCGGCGTCGCCGTCGATATAGGTGATCTTCGACTGGCAGCTGCCGGTGGAGGTGAAGCCGGGGTCATAGGTGAACATCCCGGTCTGGGCGTAGAGCTTGCCGATGTCGATGACGTCGGGGCCCACCGTGCCGCTCAGGATCGGAAGATCGAAATTCTTGTTGCCGACGGTGAGGGTCGCGGTCTTGCTAGCGGATTTTGCGTCCATCGTTTGTCCCCGATGAGATCGTTAGGCTGATCGTTAGTCTTGGCCCTTGTTCTTTGTGAGAGATGGCAGGGCGGGTGGACTTTATCCAGTGCGGTGGTTCTGGCATTCGCTTCAGGTCGCGGCGAGTCTTGCGCGAAGTGCTTAAGCGAAGGTCAAATCCGAAACCACACTGGAATCTTATACTTACTAGTGTCCTTCGGCCCTCACATCCGTCAACGAGCCCGCCGCAACGTGTCGTGAATGTCAAAGTCGGGGACACCAGATGGTGCCGCGCAAATGCGTACCGTATTGCCCTGTGCGCTGCAAGATGGGGTCCCTCAGACCTTATGAGGTGGCCTGGTCCTGCAGACGGCCCAAGGATTCATCACGTCCCAGGATCGCCAGGACGTCGAAGATGCCGGGCGACGTGGTCCGCCCCGTCAGCGCGGCCCGCAGCGGCTGGGCCACCGCGCCCAGCTTGAGATTGTTGGCTTCCGCAAACGCACGCAGCGCGGCCTCCGTGGCTTGTCCGCTCCACGGCTCGACCGCGGACAGCGCCTCCTGCAGCCGGCCGATCAAGGCGCGGCTGTCCGGTGTCAGCAGCGCGGCAGCCTTGGCGTCGATGGCGAGCGGCCGGTCGGCGAAGATGAAGGCGGCGCCGTCGATCAGCTCCAGCAGCGTCTTGGCGCGCTCCTTCAGGCTGGGCATCGCCTGGGTGAGCTGCGCGCGCGTCGCATCGTTGAGCTTGGCTTTCAGGGCCGCGCCGTTCGGCACGTAGTTCAAGACGTCCTCGAACTGGCGCACCAGGGCGGCGTCGTCGCTGTGGCGGATATAGTGGCCGTTGAGGTTTTCGAGCTTGGCGAAATCGAACCGCGCGGCCGAGCGGCCGATCGCCGGCAAATCGAACGCCTTGATCATCTCGTCGGTCGAGAAGATCTCCTGGTCGCCATGGCTCCAGCCGAGCCGCACCAGGTAATTGCGCAGCGCGGACGGCAGATATCCCATCGCGCGGTAGGCATCGACGCCGAGCGCGCCATGGCGCTTCGACAGCTTCGAGCCGTCAGGCCCGTGAATCAACGGGATGTGGGACATCGACGGCACCGTCCAGCCCAGCGCATCGTAGATCTGCTTCTGGCGCGCGGCATTGATCAAATGATCGTCACCGCGGATGACGTGGGTGACGCCCATGTCGTGATCGTCGACCACCACGGCCAGCATGTAGGTCGGATTGCCATCGCCTCGCAGCAGCACGAGGTCGTCGAGGTTCTCGTTCTGCCAGACCACGCGGCCCTGCACCTGGTCCTCGATCACGGTCTCGCCGGTCAGCGGCGCGCGCAGCCGGATGGTCGGCTTGACGCCCTCCGGCGCCTCCTTCTGATCGCGGTCGCGCCACATGCCGTCGTAGAGCCGAGTGCGGCCTTCCGCGCGCGCCTTCTCGCGCATGGCTGCCAGCTCGTCGGCGGTGGCATAACAGCGATACGCCATGCCGCTGGCGAGCAGCTGCTCGGCGACCTCGCGATGCCGTGCGGCGCGGCTATATTGGTAGATGACTTCGCCGTCCCAATCGAGCTCGAGCCATTTCAGCCCGTCGAGGATGGCCGTGATGGCCGCGTCGGTCGAGCGCTCGCGGTCGGTGTCCTCGATTCTGAGCAGCATCTTGCCGCCGCGGCCGCGCGCATACAGCCAGTTGAACAGGGCCGTCCGGGCGCCTCCGATATGGAGAAAGCCGGTCGGGGAGGGGGCAAAGCGCGTGACGATCGGGGTGGTCATGGGCGGCAGCACGAAATCCAGGCAGGGGCTCAAGCGGGCGGGGGGTGTATAGCAGGCCTATCGCATAACTAAAGCCTTCCTTGGGGGAGGCGGATTTGGCACATAGACTGCCAAATTCCGGAGCAGGATATTTCTTGATGACCACGAACGACACGGCAGCGACGGCAGAGGCAGGGCGCGACTTCATCCGCGACATCGTCCAGGCCGATCTCGACAGCGGCAAGCATAAGACGGTCGTCACCCGGTTCCCACCGGAGCCGAACGGCTACCTGCATATCGGCCATGCCAAGTCGATCGGTCTCAATTTCGGCATCGCCAAGGAATTCGGCGGCCGCTGCAATCTGCGCTTCGACGACACCAATCCGACCAAGGAAGAGCAGGAATACATCGATTCCATCCAGGCCGACGTGCGCTGGCTCGGCTACGACTGGGACGACAACCTGTTCTATGCCTCGGATTATTTCGAGCGGCTTTACGAGTGGGCCGAAGGCCTGATCAAGGCCGGCCTCGCTTATGTCGACGACCAGACCCAGGAGGAGATCCGGCTGGCGCGCGGAACACTGACCGAGCCCGGCAAGAACAGCCCGTTCCGCGACCGCACCGTCGAGGAGAATCTTGACCTGTTCCGGCGCATGAAGGCGGGTGAATTCCCCAACGGCGCGCGCGTGCTGCGCGCCAAGATCGACATGGCCGCCGGCAACATCAATCTGCGCGACCCCGTGCTGTACCGGATCCTGCACGCCCACCACCCGCGCACCGGCGACACCTGGAAGATCTATCCGAGCTACGACTACGCCCACGGCCAGTCGGACGCGATCGAAGGCGTGACGCATTCGATCTGCACGCTCGAATTCGAGGATCACCGGCCGCTCTACGAATGGCTGCTCGACAAGCTGCCGGTGCCGTCGCATCCGCGGCAGTACGAGTTCGCGCGCCTCAACCTCACCTACACGCTGCTGTCCAAGCGCGTGCTGACGCGGCTGGTGCAGGACGGCCATGTCTCCGGCTGGAACGATCCGCGTATGCCGACCATCGCCGGATTGAAGCGACGCGGCGTGCCGCCGGCGGCGGTGCGCGAATTCACCAAGCGCATCGGCATCGCCAAGGCCAACAGCATCGTCGATGTCGGCATGCTCGAATTCTGCATCCGCGAGGAGCTCAACCGCACGGCGCAGCGCCGCATGGCGGTGCTGCGTCCCTTGAAGGTGGTGATCGAGAACTATCCGGAAGGCCAGGTCGAGGAGCTCGAGGCGATCAACCATCCGGACGACCCCTCGGCCGGCACGCGCAGAATCGCGTTCGGCCGCGAGCTCTATATCGAGCAGGACGACTTCATGGAGAACCCGCCGAAGAAGTTCTTCCGCCTGTCGCCGGGCAACGAGGTGCGGCTGCGCTACGCCTATTTCATCAAGTGCCGCGAGGTCATCAAGAACGACGCCGGCGAGATCGTCGAGCTGCGCTGTACCTATGATCCCGCGACCAAGGGCGGCAACGCGCCCGACGGACGCAAGGTCAAGGCGACGATGCACTGGCTGCCGGCCGCGCAGTCGCGTGTCGCGGAGATTCGCATCTACAACCAGCTGTTCGCCAATCCGAGCCCGAACGCGGCGGACTTCACCGCTGACCTCAATCCGAACTCGCTGGAGGTCTTGACCGACGCGCGCATCGAGCCGGCGATCGCCGAAAGCAATTCGGCCGAGCCGATGCAGTTCGAGCGCCAGGGCTACTTCGTGCGCGACCCCGACTCGACGCCCGACAGGCTGGTGTTCAACCGCACCATCGGCCTGCGCGACACCTTCGCGAAGGAGGTCGCGAAGGGCTGAGGCGCGCGCGGCTCAGCCGATCGCATCCTGGCCGGCATCGGTCAGCGCCGGCACGCCGTCGCTGACTTCGACGAGACCGCGCTCGGTGAGCAGCGACAGGTCCTCGTCGCTGACGGGAGAAAGGGTGAGCCGGTTGGCCTTGATGTCGCGCAGGGTCCAGCGCAGGTGGATCGCCTTGTCGAGTTCGAGGTCGGCGAAGGGGTCGTCGATCGCGTGGTCGTCCATTGCCGTATAACTCCGGGGACGGACGAAAGTTCCAGTGCATCGCGGAATGCATCGACCGATATTCCCGTTCCGTTCTGCTAGGCGCGCTCGCACAGCTTCCGGTAGCCTGACGCCAGTCCGGTAGCGGGTGGTGTGGGCATGGCGGGGCCGGTGCGGCCGCCAGGAGGGCGGCGCGGGTTCGCGGGCGTGATGGCCGATGTCTGGCCGCCGCGCGGCGCGCTCGCCGGCGGCTGGTCCGCCATCGGCGCCGGCGCATGGCCGTCGCTTGCCGGCAAGCTCGGGAGCTGGGCCCGGGACGAGGCCGGCGCAGGGCGGCTGTTGCCCTGGGTGCCCGTCGCGTTCGGCGCCGGCATCGCGCTGTATTTTTCCGCCGACCACGAGCCCGTGCTGTGGATCACCGCCGTCACGGCGGTGCTGCTCTGCGTCGCGGCCGGGCTGATGCGCCGGCATCGGCTGTTTCCGGCGGCCGTAATGATCGCAGCGGCGGCGGCAGGGTTTGCCGTCGCGACCGCCAAGACCGCCCGCGTCGCCCATCCCGTGCTGGCCCGGCCGCTGTACTCGGTCGCGCTCACGGGCTTCGTCGAAGCGCGCGATATCCGCGAGCGCAGCGACCGCATCGTGCTGCGGGTGACGTCGATGGAGAGCCCGCGCAGCAGCGTCACGCTCGCGCGCGTGCGGCTCGCGGTGCGCAAGGGCACGGCGCCGGAGGTCGGCAGCTTCGTGCAGCTCAAGGCACGGCTGCTGCCGCCGCTCGCGCCGGTGCGTCCCGGCAGCTACGATTTTGCGCGCGACATGTTCTTCCAGGGCATCGGCGCCTCCGGCTTCGTGATGGGTGCGATCACCGTGCAGCCCCCGGCGCAGGAGCGCGGATTGGCGTTGCGCTATGCCGCGACCATGCAGGGCCTGCGCGATGCGATCGATGCGCGCATCCGTGCGCGGCTGAATGGCGACGAGCGCGCCATCGCCACCGCGCTGCTGACCGGGCGGCGCGACGCCATCACGCCCGACGTCAACGACGCGATGTTCATCTCCGGCCTCGGCCACGTGCTGTCGATCTCGGGCTATCACATGGCGGTTGTTGCCGGCGTCGTGTTCTTCGCGATGCGCGCGCTGCTCGCGTTGATCCCGGGCCTCACCATCAGCCATCCGATCAAGAAATGGGCGGCAGCCGCGGCGCTGCTTGCGGCCGCGTTCTATCTGCTGCTGTCCGGCGCCGAGGTCGCGACGCAAAGATCGTTCTTCATGACGGCGGTGGTGCTGATCGCCGTGATGGTCGACCGCCGCGCCGTCACCTTCCGCACGCTCGCGGTGGCCGCGATGGTCGTGCTGATCGCGGCTCCCGAAGCGCTGGTGCATCCGAGCTTCCAGATGTCGTTTGCGGCGACGCTCGGCCTCGTCGCGCTGGTGCAGTTCGGGCTGCCGAAACTGTTTGCCACGCCGGACAGTTCGACGACGCAGCGCATCGCTTTGTGGGGCGGTCGCGAACTGTCCATGCTGCTGCTGGCCTCGCTGATCGCGGGGCTTGCGACCACGCCCTATGCGGCGTTTCATTTCCACCGCGTCACGCCCTACGGCGTGCTGGCCAATCTTGCGGCCATGCCGGTGGTCTCGGTGCTGGTGATGCCGGCCGGCCTGCTAGGCCTGCTGGCGGCGCCGTTCGGCCTCGACGGCGTCTGCTGGACGGTGATGGGCTGGGGCATCGACTGGATGATCGCGGTGACCCGATGGGTCGCCGCATTACCCGGCGCCGTCGGGCGCATCCAGGCGTTCGGCATCGGGCCGCTGATCGCAGCCAGCCTGGGACTCGTGCTGATCGGCCTCTTGCGCACGCCGCTGCGCTGGTCGGGCGCGGTGCTGCTGGCGGCGGCCGCGGCCTGGGCCGTCGTGACGCCGCAGCCGGACATTCTCGTCTCCGGCGATGGGCGTGCCGTGGCCGTCCGCGGCCGCGATGGACGCCTGCATGTGATGCGCAGCGGCAAGGACGTGTTCGTCACCAAGGAATGGCTCGCGGCCGACGCCGACGCGCGGCTGCCTGCCGAGTCGTCGCTCAGTGACGGCGTGTCCTGTGACGAACAAGGATGCGTGGTCGCCATGGCCGACGGCCGCATCGTCGCGCTGACCTTGCGCGCGGACGCCCTCGCCGACGATTGCGCCCGCGCTGCGCTGGTGGTGACGGCGCGCTCCGCCCCAAAATCCTGCCAGGCCGCTGTGATCGACCGTCCGCGGCTGCAGCAGCAGGGCGCCTTGATGCTCGTGCAGAGCGGCAAGGGGTTCGCCGTTACGCCGGCGCGCGCCGACGGCACCGGCCGGCCGTGGTGGCCGGCGCCGGCCGAGGCCAGCGAGTTCGAGGCGACACTGACGCCGCGCGCGTCACCGTCGCGCGCGCAGGACGCGACGCCGCCGGAGATGGAGCAGGGTGGTGAGGATTAGGCTGGCGCCCACGCCACCGCTGCAGCGTCCCAATCCCTGCCCTGGAGGCGAGCACCAGGACACAGCCAGAGCATGAAGTCGATCGAGCCCATCATGCTCTCATTGACGATTGGGACAAAGTTTCGCCGGCTGCTCTGCGCGACAGTCGTCGACTGCCTATGATGACGCTGGCAAGGCACCGCGACATCGGTCTCACCCTCCCCTGGAGGGGGAGGGTCGATCGCGCGCGAAGCGGGCGAGCGGGGTGGGATGAAGCCGCGGGCGCCGGTGCAAGTGGAGAGATCACCCCACCCGGCTCATACGCGCTTTGCGCCTATGAGCCGACCCTCCCCCTCCAGGGGAGGGTGAACGAGCGCGGGGCCGCCAGATGCGATTCTGTAGAAGCACATCATGGCCAGTGCGGTCGTTAGGATGGGCGATTCCACGATTCACAGACGCCAACGGCACCGCAATCGTCAGAGCTGGCTGAGAGCCGTCCGACGGTTGCAGTGTCGCGTGCGATCCGGAACGACGAATGCGGATGCGATCCGCTCGTCGCGTGACCTAGGTGATGCCTACCGGTCAGGTGATGCTGATGCGGCGGATCGGCGTCGGCTGCTGTGCCGGCACGTCTTCCGCGATGTCACGACGCTCGCCGGGCTGCTTGCTGACCGGCAATTGCAGCACGGTGACGCGCTGGCCTTCGCAGAGCTGAGTCACCAGCACGTGGCGTCCATCCGCGAACTCGATCGCGTCGTGATGGCGGTCGGGAATGTGCTTCTCGATGGTGTTGAACTTGGCGACGCGCTCGCGGATCGTGCGGGTCCACAGCCAGCGGCTGTCGTAGCGGACGTCCTCGGCAAAGGCGAGCTCGGTGCCGGGCAGCATGCAGACCGCGACGGTCGGCTCGCTTTCCAAGGCGAAGCCGCGGGTCGCGGTGCCGCGGAACGTCGTCGAGATCAGCGTCTCGCCGACTTTGGCGGGACGGGAGGCAACGGCATGGAGGCTGTAGTCACACATCGGATCGCTCCTCGTTCAGAGATAGCTGACCCACGCTCCCCCCGGACAGGCGCAGGCCTCTATCAGAGTGGACATCGGGAGCGATGTTAGCGCGCGCTTCGCGGCAATTCTGCGCTGATCTGCAGTGCGCGCGGGCGCTGCCGATCACAAGCGTTTGAGTGTGCCGCGCTGCACATCATGATGTGCATTCTCAACTGACTCATAAATAGGCGGCCGCGAGTCCGGGCGGCTCACACCGCCGATCTGCTGGGCAGATCCGGCGGCCTCGCAGACGCCGGGACTCAGTACTTCCGGTACAGCCCGACCAGCTTGCCCTGGATCTTCACCCGGTTGGGCGGCAGGATGCGCACCTCATACGCCGTGTTGGCCGGCTCCAGGGCGATCGACGCGCCGCGGCGGCGGAAGCGCTTCAAAGTCGCTTCCTCGTCGTCGATCAGCGCCACGACGATGTCGCCGGTGTCAGCGGACTCGTTGCGCTGGATCAGCGCCATGTCGCCGTCGAGGATGCCGGCGTCGACCATCGAATCGCCGCGGACTTCGAGCGCGTAGTGCTCGCCATTGCCGAGCATGTCGGCCGGCACGCTGATGGTGTGGCTGCGCGTCTGCAGCGCCTCGATCGGCGTACCCGCGGCAATCCGGCCCATCACCGGCACCGCGACGGGACGCTCGCCATCGTCGAGCGCCGGCGTCGAGGTGCGCACCTTGCCGAGATTGCCCTCGATCACCGACGGCGTGAATCCGCCGCGCCGGTTGTTGGCGGCCTGCGAGAGCTCGGGCAGCTTGATCACCTCGATCGCGCGGGCGCGATTGGGCAGCCGGCGGATGAAGCCGCGCTCTTCGAGAGCTGTAATCAGCCGATGGATGCCGGACTTGGAGCGCAGGTCGAGCGCATCCTTCATCTCGTCGAAGGACGGCGGCACGCCGGCTTCCTTGAGCCGTTCGTTGATGAACCGCAGAAGTTCGTACTGTTTGCGCGTCAGCATCTCGACCTGGTCCCCGGTTGGTTGTCGTCCGAAGTTCTCAAGAGCTCTTGCGTCCCAGAGCCCAACTGGACGACCGTCATTCACGTCACCCGCAACATACTAAAAACAAATCATGAACGGACACTATCTGTTCGATGTGTGTTCTGCAATCCTAAAAATATGATGAATGGACCGAGCTTTACCGGAGGAAGCCCACCCACCGACGCCTCACCTGGGCAGGCGCAGGATCTCGCAAGGGCTGCCTGCGGGAGCCTTCGGCGCGAAGGCCGGACGGATCACCAGCGCCTGCGAAAGCGCGAGATTCCCGAGCAGAGACGAATCCTGCTGGTTCACCGGCGTGGCGATCAGCGTGCCGTCGGGGCGCTCTTCCAACTGCGCGCGCAGATAGTCCTCGCGTGAGTCGTTCGGCCCGAGTTCGCGGCCGAGCAGGGCGGTCTCGCGCGGCGGCGCGACCTCCTCGCGCCCGAGCAGGGCACGAATCAGCGGCACCAGGAACAGGATGGCGCAGACATAGGACGACACCGGGTTGCCCGGCAGGCCGATCACCCTCATGCCGCCGAGCCGGCCGTGCATCATCGGCTTGCCCGGCCGCATCGCGATCTTCCAGAACGCCATCTCGACGCCCTCGGCCTCCAGGGCCTGCTTGACCAGATCATGGTCGCCGACCGAGGCGCCGCCGGTGGTGATCAGGATGTCGGCTCCAGACTCGCGCGCCCGGCGGATACCGGCCACGGTGGCCTCCATCGTGTCGACGGCGATGCCGAGATCGATCGGCTCGGCACCCTCGCTACGCACCAGCGCCCGCAGCGCATAGCCGTTGGAATAGACGATCTGGCCGGGACCGGGCTCTGAGCCCGGCATCACCAGTTCGTCGCCGGTCGCGAGCAGCGCCACCTTCGGCCGCCGCCGCACCGGCAGCGCCGGATGATTCATGCTGGCCGCCAGCGACAGGTCGCGGTCGCTGAGCCGGCGTCCGGCCTTCAGCAGCACCATGCCCTGATGGAAGTCGACACCCGCGGGGCGGATGTGCCGGCCCTTGATGGCCGCCTCGTTGAGGACCACATGGCCGCCCTCCGCGGTCGTATCCTCCTGGATGACGACCGCATCGGCGCCCTCCGGCACGACGCCGCCGGTGAAGATGCGCGCCGCCTCGCCAGCGCCGACCACGCGATCGAACGGCCGCCCGGCCGCGACCTCGCCGATCACCTTGAGCTTGGCGCCAGGCCTGTCGGCATCGGCCGCCCGCAGCGCGTAGCCGTCCATCGCCGACATCGCCTCCGGTGGCTGCGTCCGCAGTGCCGCCAGGTCGCGCGCCAGGATGCGGTGGAATGCCTCGTCCAGCCCGACCATCTCCTCAGGCAGCGGCTCGGCGCCGGCAAGCACCGCGGACAACGCATCGGACACCGGCATCAAGGCCATCAGAGTTCCTTTGGAAGGAGGCGGACGAGTCGAGGGAGTCGCGTTCTAACCGAACGCGCAGGGCGGGGCCAAGGGGCCATTCCGACCGGTGCCTTGGGGAGCAGCCTCGCGCGGGGCGCTCTCACAATGTGGCGAGAAACCTCGTGATCAGTCCGGTGACCTCCGCGGGCTGTTCGAGGCTCGGCAGATGCGCAACACCGGTGATCCCGTGACCGGCCGCGTTCGGCGTCGTCGCAGCAAGCAATCGGCTTCGCTCCTGGATATGAGGAAAGTCGAGGTCGCCCCAGATCACGAGCGCCGGCGCGGTGATCTCGCCGAGGCGCGGGAAGGCAGGTGTCACGTCGAGACTTGCGCCCACCGGCGCTGCGCGCAGCGCGGCGGCGTTCTTCTGCAGAAACATGTCGCGCAACTCGCCCGATACGCGCCCATTAGGTGCGAGCGGACCGTCGAGCCAGAGATGCGCCTTGAGCATGCTGACGCGGTCCCAATCGCGTGCCGCCTCTGCTGCGGCGACATCGCGCAGCAGCGCCGTGATGGCCGGTGGGTAGACCGGCTCTGGCGCTCCGCTTATCGAGGGCGCGATCAGAACGAGGGCACGTGTCCGCGACGGCTGCGCCAGCGCGAAGTCGAGCGCGATCTTTCCGCCTTGCGAACAGGCGACAAGCGTCGCCGGCCGGCCCGGCGCGAGCGCATCGATCACCGCGAGCAAGTCGGCAACCGGTGAATGGTCTTCGATCTCTGCCACCGTCTCTCCGAAGCCGCGGCGATCGTAGGCGATCGCCGTGTGGGTGGCTGCGATGTCGTCGATCTGCGCAAGCCACATGGTGTGGTCGAACACCGCTGCATGCAGGAAGACGACGGGCTCGCCTCGGCCGGCAACCAACGTCGCGAGTTTTGCACGGCCGGAAATAATTCGACGAAGTGAGTTCATATCACACCGGATGCCTGATCCACACGTTGGGTTCGACGTAGACGGCGTAATCTTGCTCGACCGATGTGAGCACGGGCACCAGCGCGCCGGGGATCTCGACCTCGCCTGAATGATCGAATGGCACGCCCGTCCATTGTGACCACTCTGCAAGCGTGCCGACAATAGTCATCGAGCACGGCGCAATCTTGACGATCTCGCCACCGATCGCGAGGTGCGTGCGCAGCCAGGAATCGGCGAGCTGGCCGTCGGCGCGGCGCTCATCGAGATACGCGTGCATCGGGATTCGCGGTTGCAAATGCTTCTGGTTCGGCCGCACCGGCGCGTAGAGCTCGGAGAAGCCCTTCGCTCGCGCGCATTGCTTGAACGCATCGAGCATGGCGCGCGAGCTGCCCGGCACGCGCGCCTTCGGCAGCAGGGCGATCTCCAATGCGCTCATGGTCGTCGGCTGCCGTCCCAGCATGCGGTCCTCGTGACCCCAGCGGATCACCTCGTCCCAGCCGGCATTGGGCAGTTCGTCGCGGCCCTCGATGCCGAAGGCGAAGGGCACCGCGAAGGCGCGCCCGACAACCTCGTCGCCGGCGAGAGCTGCGAAAGCGCAGTCGGCGTAATGAGCGAACGCGGGCTCATCATAATACAGCATCGCCGTCCGATCCTGCCGCATGAACTCGGGCCAGACGGCGTCGAGCTCGGGCGAGAACACGCAGGGGATCAAGTCCGGGCGGTCGCGCAAGGAGATGATGTCGATGTTCATTGAACCTCCCGTCGAGCGCGCCTGGACCAAACCTTCACGGACGTCGATCGGCGCAGGCTAGGCTCATCCACCGTGGCGACCGCTGCCGCAAACGCTGGCAAGCTCGCTATACCTTGGCAAGACTGAGTTCAATTTACGTTCCGCGTCAGGTCGAGCAAAATCAGTCAGCCGCTCGTTGCTGAACTCTGCCATGGATTGATGATGCGGAGTCCGCATCCGTTGAAGTCAGCAACATTTCGCGTTGCCAGGGCAGCACCTGCGACCTGCGCGATGGCTGCAATCTGGCAATCGGCATCCATGATCGGACGACCGAGAGCGCGACGGACTGCAGCGATGGCCGCATAAGCCTTTGCCGCGGAACTGTCGAATGGCAAGATTCGACCGGCGAAGTCCTGATCAATCATAGCATCAATTGTTGCCATTAGGGCCTCGCGACGCTTGCCGCTCGGCATGACGGCTACTCCGACCCGCAGCTCAGCCTCACTTACCGCGCTCAAATAAAGCTCGCTTGCATCTTGAGCGGCGAACCAGCCCAACACTGCCGACGCCGGCACAGGCCTCATAACTTCGGAAATCACGTTGGTATCGATGATGATCAAAAATGCCTCACGTCGGCCCCGACGGGTCGCGCATCGGCTTGCGCTCTGGAAGCTCAAGCTCGACGCCACCGAGCGCAGCAAAGCGTTCGTGAATCCGCTGGCCGAGGTTTGCTACCGGCACCCCGTCGCCGATCGCCTGCTGCAGTATTTCGCGTGCCTCCTCCTCGAGTGATCGGCCGTGCCGAGCTGCGCGGACCTCGAGGCAGAGCCTCAGCCTATCGTCCACATCGCTGATGGTGATACTCGCCATGATCGCCTCTTATACCTCCGTCTGAGACTAAGCGCTGATTGCATTGCAATCAAGCTACGGCTCCTTGCCGACCGGGATATTCGGAGCTTGGCTCGGCCTGCTGTGTGCGCCGCACCGGCTCCCAAATGCCGAGCAAAGAAATGTCTTCTATATTTCCGAATACTCTGCTATGCTGATTTGGTCCCGTGCTCGACAGGAGGGGTGCTTCGCGATCGTCACGAGACGTGGAGCGCGGGATGCGGTGGCCGCGACGTGTCGCAGCGTGCTTTGATGGCGCGCGGACGAACGGCATGACGTGGACGTGAAATCGCGTGGTCCTGGCATCCCGACGCTGATGCCAAGCCGGTGGGTCCTGATGATCCCAGCTGGCGACGGTGGCCAACAAGCCGGGCACCGGGGAGATCGCGTATAAGCGTGAAGACCATCGCGCAGGGAATGCCGGATGTCGGCTGAACCTGTGGTGACTGCCGCCTGCTTTTCTTGTTGCAGGCGGGCCATGGGTTGCGGCCTGCAGCCCGGCATTCCCTGCGCCCTCCGAGGGAGGAGGGTGATGAGTTCAGCAAAGCTCGGGCATCTCATGCCGCGAGAACAAATTTGCATGGTTGAAAACCGTCATTGCGAGCGCAGCGAAGCAATCCAGGGTGGCGGGCGGGACTCTGGATTGCTTCGCGGAGCCTGTCATCCGGCCGCGCTTCGCGCGGACCGGGTGGCTCACAATGACGAAGGACCTATTGATCGTTTCGTGCGGAGAGACTTGGGAGGAGAGACTTGGGAGGCAATGGCAACCTGCAAGTCAAACGCACTCAGATCCCCAGCGCCTGCATGGCCGCCGCCACATCATCCGTCGAACGGACCAGCACCGCCTGCAGCCCGCTGGCACGCGCGCCGTCGACGTTCTCCGCGAGATCGTCGAAGAACACGATGCGTTCCGCCGGCACGCCGATCGCAGCGACCACATGCGCGAAGGCCTCAAGGTCCGGTTTGCGCAGGCCGATCGTCGACGACAGGAAGACCTCGCGGAAATGACCGAGCAGGTCGGCATAAACAGGCGAGAAGTGTTCGACGTGCGGCTGGTTGGTGTTGGAGAACGCGTACAGCGGCAGCTTCTCGGCGGCGCGGGCCAGCAGCGGCGCGATGCCCGGCATCGGGCCGACGAAGATCGCGTTCCAGCCGTCGAGAAACTGCTCGTCGGTGATGTCGATGCCGAGCTGGCTGCGCAGATTGGCGAAGAACGCGGCATCCGAGACGGTGCCGCGCTCATGGCCGTGATAGATCTCGTCGCGCACGAAGCGCACGGCGATCTGCTCGGCGGGACAGCCGGCATGCGCGGCCCAGCGCGAGGTGACCTCGAAAAAATCGATGTCGATGACGACGCGGCCGAGATCGAACAGCAGCGCATCGGCCGCGCCGGGACGGAGAGCGGAGGAGGGCATGGGAAGCTGCGGTCGGGCTTGAGGTTGAGCGAAGGATCGCCTCCTCAATACCGATAGGGCTCGATGTCCACCAGCGGAAACGCGCTGACGACGCTCGGCATGTTGGTCGCGGTCGCCGGATGCAGATAGGAGCCGTTCAACTCGGCGAAGGAGGTGACGCCGAGCAGGCCGAGCGCGCGGATGACCTCGTCCTCCAACAATTCGAGCATCCGAAGGATGCCGTCCTCGCCGGCAGCGGCGAGCGCCCAGCATTGCAGTCGGCCGATTCCAACGAGATCTGCGCCGGAGGCGATTGCCTTGACGATATCCGTGCCGCGGCAAAAGCCGCCATCGACCATGATCTTGGCACGGCCCTTCACCGCCGCGACCACCTCAGGCAGCACATGCATGGCGCCGCGGCCGTGATCGAGCTGGCGGCCGCCATGGTTGGAGACGTAGATCCAGTCGACGCCGTGATCGACCGCGATTTGCGCGTCCTCGGCGGTGGCGATGCCCTTGATGATCAGCGGCAGCTTGAACTTGTCCTTGATCAGCTTGACCGTGTGCCAGCTCAGCGCTTTCTGGTGATCGCCGCCGGTTGCGCGCAGCCGGCTCTCGCGCACATAGCGCTTGGCAATGTCGCGCTCGCGCCGGCTGTAATGCGCGGTATCCACGGTGAGGCAGAACGCCGCGTAGCGGTTGGCGACGGCGCGGCTCACGTAATCCTCGACGAAGGCGTCGTCGCCGCGGACATAGAGCTGGAAGATGCGCAGCGCGTCGGGCGCGGCCTCGGCCGTCTTCTCCAATCCCGGCTCCGACACCGAGCTCAGCATGTGCGCGGCTCCGAATCGGCCCGCGCCGCGAGCCACGCTCGCCGCGCCCGCGGGATCGAAGATCTCGAGCGCGCCGACCGGGGCCATCACGACGGGCAGGCGCAGCCTGCGTCCGAACGCCTCGACCGAGCCGTCGACCCGCGAGACGTCGCGCAGCACACGCGGCCGGAACGCGATCTCGTCCAGCGCCATCCGGTTCCGGCGCAGCGTGGTCTCGGTCTCGGCGCCGCCGATGATGTAGTCCCAGGCGTTCTGATTGAGCTGCGCGCGCGCCTTGCGGATGAACTCGTGCAGGTTCTGGAACTTCTCGTCGCTGGCGCCGAGCTCGACGTTGCGCCATCCACCCTCGATCGGGGTCTGTTGATTCATGCCTGCCTCCCAGCACCTGTTATCTTGCGTTATCTTTTCGCGAGCATTGCCCATCGGCGAGCCCCAGTGCAAGCCATTCCGAACTGGCGAGTGATCGCTTCACCGCGGGCCGGGCAGGGTGCAGCAGCTCAACACGACTTGGTGAGCTGTGATCGGCCCGTCACCGTGGAAGACCGGAGAGGTCTGATCGGATCCGGCGAAGGCTGCGTTTCGATCTTGATTTCAGGCCTGAAACGTCCATTTCCGCTCAAGCGGGCGCGGTCGCGGGTTGGCGGCGCAATATCGGCCTTGAAGAAACCGAAAATGTGGTGTGAGTTCGCAACACCAATCGCGCCGGCGATGCGTGCGGACCAGTGAATCGGCCGGCCATCCAACAAACGCTCGGGAAGCAAACAATGCGGAAAAACTGGCTGTTCTTGGCGGGCACGATGACCGGCATCGGTCTGACCCTGATGGTCACCGGGCCCGATGGCGCGCAGCTCGTCGCAAAGGCCAAGGCGGCGGCCGGCATGGGCGACACCTATTCGCAGCTCAATTTGTTCGGCGCCGTGTTCGAGCGGGTGCGCGCCGACTACGTCGAGAAGCCGAGCGATCCCGCGCTGATCGAAGGCGCGATCAACGGCATGGTGTCGTCGCTCGATCCGCATTCGCGCTACATGAATGACAAATCCTGGCGCGACATGCAGGAGACCACCTCCGGCGAATTCGGCGGGCTTGGTCTCGAGGTGACCATGGAGGATGGCCTCGTCAAGGTCGTGGCCCCGATCGACGACACGCCCGCTTCCAAGGCGGGAATCCTTTCGGGCGATCTCATCGCCAAGATCGACGGCGAGAACGTGCAGGGGCTGACGCTCGAACAAGCGGTCGCCAAGATGAAGGGCGGCGTCAACACCAAGACCAAGCTCACCATCATGCGCAAGGGCAAGGATGCTCCGCTCGACGTCGTGCTGAACCGCGAGATCATCAAGGTGCGGCCGGTGCGCTATCACACCGAGGGCGGCGACATCGGCTACATCCGCATCACCTCGTTCAACGAGCAGACCACCGAAGGTCTGCGCAAGGCCATCGCCAGCATCTCCAAGGATATTCCGCAGGAGAAGCTCGCGGGCTACGTCGTCGACCTCCGCAACAATCCCGGCGGACTGCTCGATCAGGCGGTGTCGGTGTCCAGCACCTTCATCCCGCGCGGCGAGGTGGTCTCCACGCGCGGCCGCAATCCCGAGGAGACGCAGCGCTTCACGGCGCGCGGCGGCGATCTTACCAAGGGCAAGCCGCTTGTGGTGCTGATCAACGGCGGATCGGCTTCGGCGTCCGAGATCGTGGCCGGCGCGCTGCATGATCACAAGCGCGCGACGCTGGTCGGCACGCGCTCGTTCGGCAAGGGCTCGGTGCAGACCATCATTCCGCTCGGCGCCGGCAACGGCGCGCTGGCGCTGACCACCGCGCGCTACTACACGCCCTCGGGCCGCTCGATCCAGGCGCAGGGCATCGCGCCAGACATCGAAGTCAAGCAGGACGTGCCGGATGAGCTGAAGGATCGCAGCGATCTCAAGGGCGAGGCGGGGATGCGCGGCCATCTGTCGGCCGCCGACGGCACCGAGCAGACCGGGTCGCAATCCTACGTTCCGCCGGACGAGAAGGACGACAAGGCGCTACACGCGGCCTTCAACGTGTTGCGCGGCGTGACCGTCAATGCGGATGTGCGTGCCAAGGCGGCGGTGCCGAACTGATCAGGACGGCGCGGCCGGTTGGCGCCGGATGCTTCACACCCGACGGGGCGGCCGTTATGGCCGTCCCGTCGTGGTTTTCGACCAGCGTGTACAGACGAACACGGAGTATGTCCGCCTGTGTCCGATAGATCATGGCGCTGAGGTGAACCGCAAGCGGCAGGTGGTACGATTCGGCGGATAGGGTTTGAATTTGGCTTGCAGAAAAGGCTCAAATTGCAGCGGTATTTATCGGTTTGGAACTGCGGTCAGGCCGCGTCGGACCGGGATCGCCGACGAGCATTGGGGTCGGCGCGGTGCGTCGCGAAGAGTTGGCGAACGTCGGCCGCGGGCTTCGGAGGGCTGAACAGATAGCCCTGCATCTCCGAGCAGCCGAGCCGTTTCAGCACCTGGCGCTGCGCCTCGGTCTCGACGCCTTCGGCAGTCGTCGACATCTTGCGGATGGCGGCGATGTTGACGACGGCCTGCACGATGCTCGCCGAGCCCTCGCTCTCGGTGATGTCCTTGACGAAGCAGCGGTCGATCTTGATCTTGTCGAACGGGATGCGCTGCAGATAGCTCAGGCTCGAATAGCCGGTGCCGAAATCGTCGAGCGCGATGCGCACGCCGAGCGCACGGAGTTGATGCAACGTGTCGAGCGCGTCGTCGTCACGGATCAGCACCGCCTCGGTGATCTCCAGTTCCAGCCGGTGTGGCGACAGCCCGGAGTCGGCGAGCGCCTTGGCGACCTTCAGCGCCAGCGTGCCGCTCTTGAACTGCACCGGCGAGACGTTGACGGCGAGACGGATGTCGTCCGGCCAGCTCGCCGCCTCGCTGCAGGCGACCTGGAGAACGTGTTCGCCGAGATCGTTGATCAGCCCGGTATCCTCGGCGATCGGAATGAACTCGGCCGGCGATACGTTGCCGCGCATCGGATGCTTCCAGCGCACCAGCGCCTCGCAGCCGACGATGCGGTCGTCCTGCAGGCTCAGGCAGGGCTGGTAGTAGACTTCGAGCTGGCCGTCGGCGATCGCTTGGCGCAGGTCGACCTCGAGCTGACGGCGCGCCTTGACCTGGGCGTCCATCTCTGGGGCGAAAAAGCGCCAGGTATGACGTCCCGCGGCCTTCGCGGCATACATCGCCAGATCGGCGTTCTTCATGATCTGGTCGAGATCGGTGCCGTGCTCCGGGATCAGCGCCACGCCGATCGAGGCATCTGCGGTGAGCTGGTGACCGAGGCAGTCGCGCGGCACGCGGATCGCGGCCAGGATGGCCTCGATCAGCCGCTCGACGTCCTGCTGGTCGCGCATCGATGTCTGGACGACGGCGAACTCGTCACCGCCGAGGCGCGCGACGAAGCCGGCGTCGCCGACGCAGGTCCGGAGACTCGCCGCGACCGATTTCAGCAGTTCATCGCCGATCAGGTGGCCGAGCGAATCGTTGACCCCCTTGAATTCGTCGATGTCGATGTAGTGCAGCGCCAGCCGCTGTCCGCTCGCAAGATCGGAGAGGTGCTGCTTCAACCGTTCGTGGAACAGCGTGCGGTTGGGCAGGTCCGTCAGCGCGTCGTAGTGCGCCAGATGGGTGATCTGCTGCTCGGCGCGCTTGCGCTCGGTGATGTCCTCGTGGGTGGCGAGCCAGCCGCCGCCGGCGATCGGCTCGTTGACGATCTGGATCCAGCGGCCGTCGGTGGTCTCGATGATCTGAGAGCTGTTGCGACCGACGTCGCGCAGCACGGCCTCGGCATATTCACTCTCGTCACCGGCGAGCGAGCCGGACGCCTTGCGGTGCGCGATCAGCTCGCGGAAGGTGCAGCCGGGCTTCACGATCTCGGCGGACAGGCCGTACATCTCGATGTAGCGTTGATTGCTGATAACCAGGCGTTCCGAGGCGTCGAACAGCAGCAGTCCCTGGGTCATGTTGTTGACCGCCTTGTCCAGCCGCTCCTTTTCCAGCGTCAAGCGGCGGTTCGACGCCTCGTGATCGCTGATCAGGCGGCGCACAACGACGGTGAGCATGCCGGCGATCAGCAGCACCGAGGTGACGCCGACGCTGATCAGGAAGCGCATCTGCTCGCGCCAATCGGCCAGCGCGGCGGAGACGGTGGTCGTCGCGGTCACGATCAGCGGATAGCTCGTCAGCCGGTGCGAGGCGCCGATGCGGTGCTCGCCGTCGACGGGACTGTTGAAGATACCCGTCGTGTTGCCCTCGCCGGCAAGGATCTGCCGGAAGATGGGGGCATCCTTGTAGTTCTGGCCGACCATGCCGTCATGCCGCGGGTATCGCGCCAGCAGCGTGCCGTCGAAGTGCATCATGGAGATCGCAGCTTCGGGTCCGAGCGCGACGGAGGCGAAGAAGCGCTCGACATTGATGGGTTCGAGACTGCGGCTGATGATGCCGAGGAATTCGCCGGACGGGCTGGTCAGCTTCAGCGCGAGGACCGCGACATAGGTCCCGCTGATCCGGCCCACGATCGGTTCGATCAGCAGTTGCGGCGCGGTTGGATCGGACTTGAGGCGCTTGAAGAACGAACGATCGGAGATGTTGATCGCGGGCACCGGCCACACCGTTGCCGAATTGATCAGGTTGCCGTCGGCATCGAAGATGTTGAGGCCGCCGACATAGGACATCGCGCTCAGCTTGCCCTTCAGCATGGAATTGACGGCGGCCGTTCCCATCTGGTCGTGGAAGCGGGCGCTGGTGTCGATGCGGCTCTGCCGCACGTAGTTGGCGAGGTCGCGCTGGATGGCGGCGAAATCCTCCATCTGCTGGTCGAAATGGCGCGCCAGTAGCAGCACCGTGTTCTCGAGTTCCCGCGTCGCGCTGTTCAGCGCGCGTTCGCGAAAACTGTCGGCCATGATGGTCGCGCCGATCGCGATGGCAGCGATGAGCACAAGTCCTCCGCCGACCAGCCAGCGGATCGGACCGCCGCGGTCGTTCGAAGTTCTGAGGGCATCCCGTGGGTCGATCTTGGTCGTCATCGTCCTGAATACGCTTGCGATCGGCGCTTCGGGATGGAACGCATGACGCCCCTCCCACAACCATGGCTACATGCCCGCGATGGAAGTGAGGTTAGGAAGTTGAGTTAGCGAACGATTAATTTGAAGTTGTATTGAGATTGAAAATACCGTCAGGCGCGATAATGCCCGGACTTGCCGCCGATCTTCTCGGTCAGATGGATGCCTTCGATACGCACGCCGCGCTCGGCGGCCTTGATCATGTCGTAGATCGTGAGACAGGCGACCGAGACGGCCGTGAGCGCTTCCATCTCCACGCCGGTCGGTCCGGTCACCTTCACGGTGGCGCTGACGATGCAGCCCGGCAGGGCAGTATCCGGTGTGATGTCGACGGTGACCTTGGACAGCGCCAGCGGATGGCACAGCGGAATGAGGTCCGACGTTCGCTTCGCCGCCATGATCCCGGCGATGCGGGCCGTGCCGAGCACGTCGCCCTTCTTGGCATTGCCGGAGACGATCAGCTCCAGCGTCGCAGGACTCATCACGACGCGTCCCTCGGCCGTTGCGGTCCGTTCCGTCGCGGCCTTGTCGGACACGTCGACCATGCGGGCTTCGCCGCGGGCGTCGATATGGGTGAGGGACGGCTTCTCGGTCATCGCCGGCTACTCGGCCGCGCTGGCAGAGGCGGCATCACGGGCGAGCAGGGTACGTGTCGCCGCTGTCACGTCAGCCTGCCGCATCAGGCTTTCGCCGACCAGGAAGGTCTGGATGTCGACCCGTGCCAGACGCGCAAGATCCGCGCATGTGAAGATGCCGCTCTCGCCGACCAGCAGGCGCTCCTTCGGCACCAGCGGCGCCAGCGCTTCCGAGGTCGCCAGCGTGGTCTCGAAGGTGCGCAGGTTGCGGTTGTTGATGCCGATCATCGGCGAGCGCAGCCTGAGCGCGCGGTCGAGCTCGGCGCGGTCGTGAATCTCGATCAGCACGTCCATGCCGCAGGCCAGCGCCGCCGCCTCGATATCGGCGGCCGCCGCGTCATCGAGCGCGGCCATGATGATCAGGATGCAGTCGGCGCCATGCGCGCGCGCCTCGACCACCTGATAGGTGTCGAACATGAAGTCCTTGCGCAGCACGGGCAGGGCGGTTGCGGCGCGCGCGGCGACCATGAAGTCGAGATGGCCCTGGAACGACGGCGTATCCGTCAGCACCGACAGGCAGGCCGCGCCGCCGGCCTCGTAGGCTTTGGCAAGAACCGGCGGATCGAAATCGGCGCGGATCAGGCCCTTCGAGGGCGACGCCTTCTTGATCTCGGCGATCAGTGCATAATTGCCGTGCGAATGCTTGGCACGGATCGCGTTGACGAAGCCGCGCGGCGGCGAGGCATTGCGCGCACGCGCCTCGAGTTCCGGCAACGGGCATGCCCGCTTCGCGGCCGCGATCTCTTCGCGCTTGTAGGCTTCGATCTTGGCCAGAATGTCGGACATGCCGGACTCCAGAGGTCAGCCGTTGGAAACGTCGATCAGCTGCTTCAGACGCGCGGCCGCCGCGCCGCTGTCGAGCGAATCGCGGCCGATCGCGACGCCTTCCTTCAGCGTCTTGGCGCGGCCCGAGACCACCAGGGCAGCGGCAGCATTCAGGAGCGCGACGTCGCGATAGGGGCTCGGCAGGCCATCCAGCACGCTCTGCAGCGCCACGGCGTTGGCCGCGGCATCGCCGCCCTTCAGACCGTCGCTGCCGCACAGGCCGAGGCCGGCTTCCTCCGGCGAAATCTCGAAGGTTCTGATCTGGCCGTTCTCCAGAGCGGCGACGAAGGTCGGACCGGTCAGCGTGATCTCGTCGAGCCCGTCGGAACCGTGCACGACCCAGGCGGCTTCCGAGCCGAGATTCTTGAGCACCTGCGCCAGCGGCTCGACCCATTGCCGCGAGAACACGCCGACCATCTGGCGCTTGACGCCGGCGGGGTTCGACAGCGGCCCGAGCAGGTTGAAGATCGTGCGGGTGGCGAGCTCGACGCGGGTCGGGCCGACATTCTTCATCGCCGGATGATGGGCGGGGGCGAACATGAAACCGATGCCGGCCTCGCGGACGCAACGCCCGACCTGGTCGGGCTTGAGATCGATCTTGACGCCGAGCGCGGCGAGCACGTCGGCGGCGCCCGAGCGCGACGACAGCGCGCGGTTGCCGTGCTTGGCGACCGGCACGCCGGCGCCGGCGACGATGAAGGAGGCGCAGGTCGAGACGTTGACCGAACCGGAGCCGTCACCGCCGGTGCCGACGATGTCCACCGCTCCGGCCGGCGCGTCGACGCGCAGCATCTTCGCCCGCATCACGCTCACGGCGCCGGTGATCTCGTCGACGGTCTCGCCGCGCACGCGCAAGCCCATCAGCAGCGCGCCCATCTGCGACGGCGTCGCCTCGCCCGACATCATGCGGTCGAAGGCGGACGCGGCTTCGTCGCGGGACAGAGCAGCGCCTGTCGCCACCTTGCCAATGATCGACTTGAGATCGTCCATCACGCGCTTACCCCTGGCGAGCGATTATTGGTTGCTGCCGCCGCCGACCACCTGGGCCACGGCCGCCTCGTTGATCGTGGTCCCGATGTCCTTCTCGAGCTTGAGGACATAGGCCGTGCCCTGCTCGTCGGCGAGCGCGCGCTGCAGCTGATCCTTGAGCTTCTTGACGTCCTCGGACGCCAGATCGACCTTGGGATCGACAATGTCGGTGACGCGGAAGACGATCCATTGCTTTCCGCCATCGGCCTCGGTCTGGCCGACGCCGTCCTTCGCCGTGCGGAACGCAGCGGTGATCGCCCCAGGGGGGACGCCGGGCAGGCTCGCATCGCGCTTGAACGCGGTCGCGTTCTCCAGCTTCACGCCGAGCGTGGTCGCCTCATCCGCGAGCTTGCCGCCCTCGTTCAGCTTCTTGACCAGCTCGGCCGCCTTGGCGCGCAGCTTGGCCGCGACCTCGTCGTCGCGCCAACGCGCGGCGACCTGATCCTTGACCTCGTCGAGGGTGCGATCGCGCGGCGGGGTGATGCCGAGCACCTCGAACCAGACATAACCGCCGCGGAACGAGATCGGCTCATTGTCGACGCCGACATCGCTGTTGAAGGCCTGCGAGACGACATCGAGGCCGAGCGGAATGTTCGGGACGGGCTGGCCGTTGGGCTGCTTGCCGGAGCGGTCCACCGCCTCGACGGTCACGGCATTGAGGCCGATCTTCTTGGCGGCCTCGGCCACGCTCGCGCCGCCGCCGCGCTCGTCCTCCATCTTGTCGCGGAGATTGGCGACCTCCGACTTGGCGCGGTCGGCGGCGATCTCCTTCTTGATGTCGGCGGCCACGCTCTCATAGGCCGGCTCCTGGCCGGGCTGGATCGCACTCACCTTCACCAGCGCCACGTTGAAGGCGCCCTTGACCGGTTGGCTGACCTCGCCGGTCGGCAGCGAGAACGCGGTATCGGCGACCGCGGGGTCGAGGATGGCCGACTTCGTCACCAATCCGAGATCGAGATCGGCGGGGTTCAGGTTACGCTCCTTGGCGAGCTCGTCGAACGTGACTTCGCCCGACGCAATCCGCGCCCGTGCCCCCTGCGCCTCTTCCATGCTCGGGAAGGTCATCTGCAGGACCTGGCGCTTTTCCGGCGTGCCCATCAGACCCTTGCGCTGATCGAACAGCTTCCGCGCGTCTTCGTCAGAGACGGTGGTCCACTTGCCGATCTCCTCGGGGGTCACCACGACGAACGAGAGCTTGCGATACTCGGGCGCCTTGAACTGCGCCTTGTGCGCATCGAAATAGGCCGCGAGGACTTCAGGCGCGGGCGTCTCGATGGTGCCGGCCTGCGCCGCGTCGAGCTTGATATAGTCGATCGAGCGCTGCTCGTTCTGAAAGCGGCTCAGCGCATCGAGCATCGTGGTGGTCGGCTCGAGTCCGGCCGCGATGGTGCCGGTGATCTGCCGCCGCAGCGACTGCCGGCGCTGGTCGGCCAGATAACGTTGCTCGGTGAAGCCGAAATTGCGGATGATCGCCTGGAAGCGCTGCGGGTCGAAGGCGCCGTTCGGACCCTTGAAGTTGGGGTCGCTCAGGATCACGCGCATCGTCTCGGCATCCGACTGGCCAAGACCGAGCCGGCGGGCCTGCTCGTCGAGCGCGGCCTCCGCGATGGTCTGCTGCAGCACCGAACGATCGAGCCCGAACATGCGGGCCTGCTCCTGGCTCAGCGGACGGCCGATCTGGCGGCCGATCTGCTGCAGGCGGTCGGTATAGATCTGCCGGAACTCGTTGATCGAGATCTCGGTGCGTCCCACGGTTGCAGCCGTCGACTGCCCGAAGCCCTTGAAGATGTCGGCGATGCCCCAGATGCCGAAGCTGACGATCAAAACGCCCATGACCACCGCCATGATGGTCTTGCCGAGCCAGTTTGATGAGGCCTTGCGTAATCCTCGAAGCATGGGTCCAGTCTGTCTGCAGGAAAAAGGATGAAGGGGCCGCGCCTTGGAGCGAAGTTCGCGGAAGGGCGTCACCGAGTTGGAACGGCTTATAAAGAGGCAGCCGCCCGGTCGCAACCTCGCGCCTGAGGCGGATTGAAGCGGTGGGAACACCGTTCCCGCTCTGGTACTCCTGCAGGGGCTCTGCTAGCCGATCTCCTGTCACAACGCTTGCTGGAATCCTGCCATGACCGACCGCATCCGCCCCCTGATTGCCGGCAACTGGAAAATGAACGGCCTGAAGGCCTCGATGACGGAGTTCGAGGCGATGATGGCGGGTGCCGCCGACGTGACCGCGAAGGCCGATCTGCTGGTCTGTCCGCCGGCGACCCTGGTGTCGGCCTTCGCCGAGAAGGCGCATGGCAACAAGGCGATCGCGGTCGGGGCGCAGGATTGCCACGCCAAGGCGTCGGGCGCCCATACCGGCGATCTGTCGGCGGAGATGCTGGCCGATGCCGGCGCGAGCGCCATCATCGTCGGTCATTCGGAGCGGCGGGCCGACCACGGCGAGAGCGATGTTGTCGTGCACCAGAAGACCGAGGCGGTGTGGCGCGCCGGGCTGGTGGCGATCGTCTGCGTCGGCGAAACCCAGCAGCAGCGCGATGCCGGCCAGACCTTGGATATCCTGCGCGGGCAGCTCAACCTGAGCCTTCCCGAGGGATCGCGTGCCGACAACCTCGTCGTGGCCTATGAGCCGGTCTGGGCGATCGGCACCGGGCTGACGCCGACAGCAAAGGATGTCGAGCAGATTCATGCCTTTATCCGGGAGTTGCTGACCAATCGCTTCAAGGAGGAGGGCGCGAAGATGCGAATCCTCTACGGCGGTTCGGTGAAGCCCTCCAATGCCGCCGAGCTGATGGCGGTCGCGAATGTGAATGGCGCGCTGGTCGGCGGCGCCAGCCTGAAGGCGGCGGATTTTCTCGCAATTGCGAAGGGATGTTGAAGGGCCGTCTGAAGACAGCGCGCCAACACTCACGCCTCACGCCGCTTCTCCGAGGCGTTTCCAATAGATCTTCGTCCCGGTGAGGCCGCCATGCGGCTTCACGGCGTAGTCCGGAATGATGCCGCTGAGCTGAAAGCCGAGACCCTCGTACAGCTCCGACGCACCTCCGTCCTCGGCGGTATCGAGCACGAGCATCGTCCGTCCGTGCTGACGGGCGAGGCCTTCGGCGGCGCGCAGCAGCGCGGTGGCAATCCCGCGTTTGCGGTGACTGACGCGCGTCATCATCTTCGCGATCTCCGCGCGATGCGGCTGGTTTGGCGGCAGCTTGAGCTGCAAGGTCACGGTCCCCACCACCGCATCGCCGTCGATGGCGCCCAGCACGATGCGCTCGCCGCGCGCGGCGCTCGACAGCGAATCGCGCCAGAACGCGTCGGCGTCGTTAGTGCTGAGCGGGTGCATGAAGCTGACGGAGCCACCGTTCGCCACGGTCTCGATCAGCATCGCGTTCAGCCCGGCGCGAACGGCAGGTGTATCGGACAGGGGCGCAATTCGAATCGTGGACATTCTCAACTCCGGGCAAGCGCCACGACATAGGTGCAGGGCGCGTCGGTCTCATTGGCGAAGGTGGTATCGATCGGCGGGCCGAAGCCGAGGCAGTCGCCGGGGCTAAGCTCATGGCGCTCGGCGCCTTCGATGATGGTCAGGCGTCCGCTCTGCACCCAGAGCAGTTGGCGGATGTGGATGTAGGACGAGGCCGGCAGGGTCACGCTGCGGCGAGCGGGCATCTCGACGGACACCAGCTCGACCGGATGGTCTGGACGCAGGAACACCTGCCGCCTGAGGTAGCCGGTGTCCGGGTCGCGCCAGACCGGCTGCTCATCGGCCCTGGACACGCGCTCCGGCTGGGCCTCGGCGCGCAGCATCAGTCCTGCCAGGCTGAGCTCGAAGGCGCTCGCCAGCTTGACGAGCACCACAGCCGTCGGGCTCACTTCGGCGCGCTCGATCTTGCTGATGGTGGCCTTCGAGACGCCTGAGCGCTCGGCGAGGTCGGCCAGCGACCAGCCTCGGCCGTCGCGCTCCAGTTGAAGGCGCCGGGCGAGCCGTTGGCTGAAGTCGTCTATTATTTGATCCATTTGTCTCTAATAATGGAATGAAGTTCAGCTTTCAAGAGGAAGCGACGCCGCTCGTGACTGCGCTTGTGAGAAGCGCGGCTGCGATTATCTGCGGGGTGGCGTTGCCCGATTTGATCGTGTAACACCGCGCAAATTTCCGAATAGCCCGCGAAGCTCTCGCGATCCCGGCCTCCGGTCGGGGCCAGCGAGGGCTTGTGACGGAAGGTCACCATGCAGACTGTCTTGATCGTCATCCACCTCATGATCGTCGCCGTCCTGATCGGCGCGGTGCTGTTGCAGAAGTCCGAAGGCGGCGGCCTTGGCATGGGCGGCGGCGCCGGCTTTATGTCGAGCCGCGGCACGGCGAACCTGCTGACGCGCACGACGGCGGTGCTGGCGGTCGGCTTCTTCATCACCAGCCTGCTGCTGACCTGGCTCGCGGGCCTCGAGCGCAAGCCCACGTCGATTCTTGGCACCGTGCCCGGCCAGACCCAGTCCGGCGGAACGCCGGTAGCGCCGGGTGGCGGTGGTTTGCTCGACCAGCTCAAGAAGGCCGACGAGCAGCAGGCGCCCGCGGCGCCGAGCGCGCCGTCCGCCCCGCAGTCGCAATAACGCGGGGATGCCATGCAGGAACGCAATTGGCGTCCTGCATCAGGAGGCGGTCTCAAGGTCCTGAGACCATTCATATTTCGACGTAACCCACAGGCCCGCGACAGCGTTGCGGGCCGACCACGATTCGTTTTGGCGAATCGAGCGCGCGGCATTAAAGGTAGGGTCCCATGGCGCGGTACATCTTCATCACCGGCGGCGTGGTTTCCTCGCTCGGAAAGGGTCTGGCTTCAGCCGCGTTAGGCGCGCTGCTGCAGGCCCGTGGCTACAAGGTCCGGCTTCGCAAGCTCGACCCCTACCTCAACCTCGATCCAGGCACGATGTCGCCGTATCAGCACGGCGAAGTGTTCGTGACGGACGACGGCGCCGAGACCGATCTCGATCTCGGCCATTACGAACGCTTCACCGGGCGGCCCGCGACCAAGGCCGACAACATCACCACCGGCCGCATCTATCAGGACATCCTGACCAAGGAGCGCCGCGGCGATTATCTCGGCGCGACCATCCAGGTCGTCCCGCACGTCACCAACGCGATCAAGGATTTCGTGCTGTCGGGCAACGACGAGTACGATTTCGTGCTGGTCGAGATCGGCGGCACCGTCGGCGACATCGAGGGCCTGCCGTTCTTCGAGGCCATCCGCCAGCTCAAGAACGAGCTGCCGCGCGATCACGCGATCTACATCCATCTCACCTTGCTGCCCTACATCCCGAGCGCGGGCGAGTTGAAGACCAAGCCGACGCAGCACTCGGTGAAGGAGCTGCGCTCGATCGGCATCCAGCCGGATATCCTGCTGTGCCGCACCGATCGCGAGATCCCGAAGGAGGAGCGGCGCAAGCTCGGCCTGTTCTGCAACGTGCGCGAGAGCGCCGTGATCGAGGCGCGCGACGTCGACAACATCTACGCCGTGCCGGAGGCGTATCACGCCGCCGGGCTCGACGACGAGGTGCTGGCGGCGTTCGGCATCGAGCCGCGGATTCCGCCGGCACTCGCCAGCTGGCACACGATCAACGAGCGCGTCCGCAATCCCGAAGGCGACGTCACGATTGCGATCGTCGGCAAGTACACGGGCATGAAGGATGCCTACAAGTCGCTGATCGAGGCGCTGTCGCATGGCGGCATCGCCAACAAGGTTCGCGTCAAGCTCGACTGGATCGAGAGCGAGGTGTTCGAGAACGAGGACCCCGCGCCGTTCCTGGAGCACGTCAACGGCATCCTGGTGCCCGGCGGCTTCGGCCAGCGCGGCGCGGAAGGCAAGATCCGCGCGGCGCAGTTCGCCCGCGAGCGCGACGTGCCGTATTTCGGCATCTGCTTCGGCATGCAGATGGCGGTGATCGAGGCCGCGCGCAATCTGGTCGGGATCGCGGAAGCGAATTCGACCGAGTTCGGCCCGACCAAGGAGCCGCTCGTCGGCCTGATGACCGAGTGGCTGCGCGGCAACGAGCTGGAGAAGCGCTCGCAGAGCGGCGATCTCGGCGGCACGATGCGGCTCGGCGCGTATCCCGCGGCGCTCAAGCGCGGCAGCCGTGTGTCCGAGGTGTATGGCGGCGCGACCGAGATCTCGGAGCGGCACCGCCATCGCTACGAGGTCAACACCGCCTACAAGGACCGGCTCGAGCAGCACGGCCTGAAGTTCTCCGGCCTGTCGCCGGACGGCGTGCTGCCCGAGATCGTGGAGTACGAGGACCATCCCTGGTTCATCGGCGTCCAGTTCCACCCCGAGCTGAAGTCGCGCCCGTTCGAGCCGCACCCGCTGTTCGCCTCGTTCATCCAGGCGGCGGTGGTGCAGTCGCGGCTGGTGTGACGGCCAGATCGCAGGCTGGCCTCCGAACTCAATAAACGCTAAGGTTGTGCTCCCGAGGCGGCGATGCTGCCGCCTCCATGCGATGGGGCGGAAACGATGGCGGCAGCGACGGCGACGTTGTTTGCTTGGGCCGTGCCAGCCTTCACGACGGGCTCGCCGGTCGATCACACCTGGGTCACAACGTACGACAATCGCCGGACGGTCTATCCAAACGACGCGGCGGTCGCCGCTGCCGGCGAGTTCTACTGGTATTGCTGGGGATCGTTTCATCCCACGGGAGGAACGCCGATCAATCCAAGCGGTTTTCTCGGCAGCCAGGCGGGCGATCTGGCTCTGGCGCAGTGCCTGGTGCAGGCGAATGCGGATTCGGCGACGACGCCTGCGGCGCGCGGGACCGTCTACGTCTACGGCGTCGACGGCGTCTGCCACCAGCTTGCCAACCAGGTCCTGTATGCGACCGGACTTGGCGGGGGCTCGCCGCTGACCGTGAACTTGGCCCGAGGCTATGCAGCGAGTACGTTCATCTATGGGACATACGGGCTGCAACACGCGGCGTGGGCCGCCAGGATTGCTGCGTGCAGCAGCATGAGGCTTGCGCCGCCGGCGACGGCAGGAGGCTCCATGACGGTTTCGGCATCCCCTGGCCCGGGTGGCGCGGACGAGTTCGAAGCCCACGCCCAGCGCGTTCTCGGGCCCGGCAATCCCAAGCTGCTCGAATTGCTGCGGCTGCGATCCGACGTGCACCAGTTCGCCGCGCGGGCCTGGCCGGGAACCGGACAGCCGAGTGCCGATGCGCTGAATGCGCGCAACCAGCACATGCTCGATGAAGCGGCGCGCGTGCTCGGCCCGGCGGATTTCAAGGCCGTGTTCGGCATCGATCCCGGCGACAAGATCGATCTCGTCGATCCGAACATCGCGCAGAACGCCGGCCGAATTCCGCCGCCCAAAATGCCCTGAAAGATGCCCTAAGCGGTCGGCTTTGACGCGGACCGGGATTGTTGCGAGAACCCGCTTGATCATTCGACGTGAAACGAAATCAGGGAGGGATCGCCAATGATCTACGAGAGCCGCATCTATCGCTGCATTCCGGGCCGGCTGCCGGCGCTGCTGAAGCGCTTCGAAAACACGACACTGAAGCTGTGGGAGACCCACGGCATCCGCCCCGTCGGCTTCTTCACCACCCTGATCGGCGAATCCAACCAGGACCTGACCTATTTCCTCGCCTGGGAATCCCTGGCTGAGCGCGAGACGAAATGGACCGCCTTCATGACCAATCCGGAGTGGATTGCGGCGCGCGCCAAGAGCGAGGAGGACGGCCAGATCGTCGCCAACATCACCAGCCAGTTCCTGGTGCCGACGGCGTTCTCGGCGCTGAAATAGAGGCCGGGCAGGGGCGGGGATGACCGGTCCCCGCAACCCTGCTATTCGCGCCCATGCGCCGGGTTGATTGGGCGGCCTGCCCCGGGTCATGGTCGCGCGCTCACGAGAGGAATGATGTCTTGAACGCTTCGATCTCTGCCGCGCCGGTCGTGACTGCCGGCTCCGTGCGCTTTGGCAATCAGCTGCCGCTCGCGGTGATCGCAGGTCCCTGTCAGCTCGAAAGCCGCGCCCACGCGCTGGAGGTCGCCTCCGCGCTCAAGGAGATCGCGGGCCGGCTGAACATCGGCCTCGTCTACAAGACGTCGTTCGACAAGGCCAACCGCACCAGCGGCTCTGCCGCGCGCGGGCTGGGGCTTGCGCAATCGCTGCCGATCTTCGCCGAGATCCGGTCCTCGCTCGGTCTCCCCGTGCTGACCGACGTGCATGACGCCAGCCAATGCGCCGAGGTGGCGCAGGCCGTCGATATCCTGCAGATCCCGGCCTTCCTGTGCCGGCAGACCGACCTGCTGCTCGCTGCGGCCGCGACCGGCAAGGTCGTCAATGTCAAGAAGGGCCAGTTCCTGGCGCCCTGGGACATGGCGAATGTGGTCGCCAAGATCACCGGCGCCGGCAATCCCAATGTGCTCGCCACCGAGCGCGGCGTCTCGTTCGGCTACAACACGCTGGTCTCCGACATGCGGGCGCTGCCGATCATGGCGAAGATGACGGGCGCGCCGGTCATCTTCGATGCGACGCATTCGGTGCAGCAGCCGGGCGGGCAGGGCACCTCGTCGGGCGGGCAGCGCGAATTCGTCCCCGTGCTCGCACGCGCGGCCGTGGCGGTCGGCGTCGCCGGCGTGTTCATCGAGACACATCCCGATCCCGATCATGCGCCCTCCGACGGCCCGAACATGGTGCCGCTGGCGCAGTTCGAGGGACTGCTGCGGACGCTGATGGCGTTCGATGCGCTCGCCAAGGGGCAGGCGGCGGACGCCATCAGTTGATGCACCAGCCCGTCGTCAAGCCAGACAACAAGTTTCCGCCGGCCGTCAACATCATCGCCTTGGCGGGCTTCTCCGCGGCGCTGTCGACGCGCGCGCTCGATCCGGTGCTGCCGCATGTCGCCGAGGATTTTTCGATCAGCATCGCCACCGCGGCCGGCATCGCCGCCGGCTATGCGCTGATCTACGCGCTGATCCAGCCGGCGATCGGCGCCGCCGCCGACCTGTTCGGCAAGGCGCGGCTGATGACCTTGTGCCTCGCGCTGCTCGGCGTCGCCAGCGTGCTCGGCGCGCTCGCGACCTCGTTTCCGCTGCTGTTCGCGACCCGCATCCTCGCCGGCATCGCCTCCGGCGGCGTGTTTCCGGTGGCGCTGGGACTGACCGCCGATCTCGTCGCGCCCGATAAGCGCCAGGTCGCGATCGGCCGCACCTTGGCGGGCTCGATGGCTGGCAATCTGCTCGGCGCCACCGCGTCCGGCATCATCGGCGATTTCATCGGCTGGCGCGGCGTGCTCGCGATCCTCGGCGCGCTCGGGTTGATCGCCTCCTTCGCGGTCGCCGCCGGCTTCCGCGGCGCCAAGGTGACGCACGCGGCGACCACCGATCTCGCCACCTTGAAGAAGGGCTACGGCATCATCTTCAGGAACCCCAACACGCGGTTCTGCTACTCGGCGGTGTTCGTCGAAGGCTGCTGCGTGTTCGGGCTGTTTCCGTTCATCGCCTCGTTCCTGTTCGATCTCGGCGAGACCTCGCTGTCGATCGCCGGCATCGTGATCGCGGGCTTTGCGGTCGGCGGCCTGTTCTATACGGCCACCGTGTCGAACTTCCTGCCGCGGCTCGGCGTCAAGGGCATGATGATCGTCGGCGCCGCGCTGGTCGGCGTGCAGCTTGCCGCGCTGTCGTTCGGCCCGTCCTGGAAGCTGCAATTCGCCTGCATGCTGATGATGGGCTGGGGCTTCTACATGATCCATGGCTGCCTGCAGGTGTTCGCCAGCGAGCTGTCGATCGGCGCCCGCGCCACCGCGATGTCGCTGCACTCGTTCTTCTTCTTCCTCGGCCAGACCGTCGGCCCGATTGCCTATGGCTTCGGCGTGGTGCATGGCGGCAAGCAGCCGACCTTGTTCATCGCCGGCGCCCTGATGATCGCCCTCGGCTTCGCCTGCGCCACGCTGCTGCGGCAGCGCCCGCCGGCGGATGCGGCGTAGCACGTCCGATCGAGCGCGCATCTGAGCGGCGAAGTGGTCGTCGTTCGCGGTGCTGGGTCTGCCCGGCTTAAACATGACCCGGGGGCACTTTCGTTGCTGGCCGACGCGATTCCGTCTCGCGGCGCATGTGCATTCGAAGTTTGCTCCGACGTCATTGCGAGCGAAGCGAAGCAATCTAGAGTCCCACCCGAGCCCCTGGATTGCTTCCGCCGTCGCCCTTCGGGCTATGGCGGACACGTCGCTTCGCTCGCAATGACGGCTGTGAGACATGAGCTCACTCTCTCGCGGCGCATCTGCGTCCGAGCTTTGCCTTGGACCTGCCCTCTTACCTTCGAAGAGGGCACGGGGAATGCCGGGAGCTGGCCGCCCCCATGGCCCGCCTGCGGAAAAAAATGCAGGCGGCAGGTACCACAGGTTCAGCCGAGACATCCCGGCATTCCCCGCGCGATGGTTGGGCGGCTTATACGTACTCTCCCCGGGGACCGGGCTGTCTTGCCCCCGTGACCGGCGGATCATCACCACCAGCGTAGCCTCAGCGTCGGGAGGCCAGGACCATACGACTTCGCCGGCGCATCAGGCCCGTTCGTCCGCATGATGGATCACGCTGCGAACCCGACACGCCCACCGCATCCCGCCTCAACGTCCGTGACGACCGCGAAGCGCCCCTCAGATCGAGACGGGACGGAGGGAGTCAATCATAAATTCGAAAAAATGCAAATAGAAATCTTTTTATCGGAAGGTGTTGGCGGGAATCGATTTGAAATCACGGCGAAAAGTGAGCTTAGGGCGCCGCCGCATGATGGATCGCAAAGACTGAGAGCCGCGGCTGGGGCGCACCCGTCGGGCGACTCAGGGCACATGGCCGGCGATGCGGGCCTGCGCAACTGCCGCTCCAGGGCGCGCGAGGCGCTGAGCGTCAGTTCTGGCTCGCTCTGGTGACCACAGTGCTGGACTGCACTCAATATGTCTGTCGGCGAGAGACTAATTAAATGCACTGTGATTACTTGCATGGCCTTGGGGCGTGCTCAGCATGAGGTCGGCCATGATCGCGTCAGTCCAGCGCTCCCCCGTTTTTGGCGTGGTCATCGGGTGATTTGGTTGGTATTTGCCCGGGTGACTTAGCGTGTTTGCTGCGCTGCTGCGGCAATTGCAGCCTCGATAAACGGCTGCGGCGGCCGATAGCCGTGTGCCGTCACGTAGTGAAGGATCAGAACGGGTGCTGCGTATCGTGTTCCATCGGGACCGGTTATCCGGATTTCACCGTTGCCCAATATCTCCGGCGGCGCTTCGACTATTGGCATCCCGTTGGGACCGGCAAGGAGAGGCGGCGGGTCGCAGAATTCGCAACAATGGTACCCGCGATAGAGATTGACTGGAGATCCCCTCAGCTGCCGGAGCGCATCGGTCAATTGATCGTCCCGAGGACCGGTCGTGAACGGGTGAGTGGCCGAGAGCCATCCGATGTTCAGGACCTTCGGCTCCAGCTCCCCTCCATACGTGTAGGGTGTGAGATCAGGAAAATACATGACGCGGTCTCCGATCGCTCGATCCCTTTCGGTTTTTACCCCCGCCCGCGATACGGCGCCACGCCCTGGTCGGGCACCCACATTCCCTTCGGCAGCTTTCCCGTCTGCCAGAACACGTCGATCGGGATGCCGCCGCGGGGGTACCAGTAGCCGCCGATGCGCAGCCATTTCGGCTTGATCTCTGACGCCAGGCGCTTGCCGATGGCGACGGTGCAGTCCTCGTGGAAGGCGCCGTGGTTGCGGAAGCTCGCGAGGTACAGCTTGAGTGACTTGGATTCCACCAGCCAGGGGCCGGGGGCGTAGTCGATCACGAGATGGGCGAAGTCCGGCTGGCCGGTCACCGGGCACAGCGAGGTGAACTCCGGGACCGTGAAGCGGGCCAGGTAATCGGTGTCCTTCTGCGGGTTGGGGACGCGGTCGAGCCTGGCCGCCTCCGGACTGTCCGGGGCCGCCACCTCGCGGCCGAGCTGAAGGCCGGCCGATGTCAGGGCAGGGGTAGATTTCTTCGCCATGTTTTGTGTCATCCGTCGCAATTGGCGCCCCTTTAGCCAATCGCCGGCCGTGCGTCATCCGGTTCGTGATTTCGGCCCCGGGTGGCCTTTTCGCCCCCGTGACCATGCGGTAGAAGCGGCGCAGCAAAGCCCACCCAGAAACGTCTCACGAGGACCCCCATGACCGCCATCGTCGACATCATCGGCCGCGAAATCCTGGACAGCCGCGGCAATCCCACGGTCGAGGTCGACGTCGTGCTGGAGGACGGCTCGGTCGGCCGCGCCGCGGTTCCCTCCGGCGCCTCGACCGGCGCCCATGAGGCGGTCGAGCTGCGCGATGGCGACAAGCGCCGCTATCTCGGCAAGGGCGTGCTCAAGGCCGTCGAGGCCATCAATGACGAGGTCTATGAGGCGCTCAGCGACATGTCGGCGCACGACCAGGTCCAGATCGACCAGATCCTGATCGAGCTCGACGGCACCGAGAACAAGAGCCGGATCGGCGCCAACGCCATCCTCGGCGTGTCGCTGGCCTGCGCCAAGGCGGCCGCGATCTCCTACGACATGCCGCTGTATCGCTATGTCGGCGGCACCTCGGCCCGCACCCTGCCGGTGCCGATGATGAACATCCTCAATGGCGGCGTGCATGCCGACAATCCGATCGACTTCCAGGAATTCATGATCATGCCGGTGGGCGCGCCGAGCTTCGCGGAAGCGCTGCGCTGCGGCTCGGAGATCTTCCACACCTTGAAGGCCGAGCTGAAGAAGGCCGGCCACAACACCAATGTCGGCGACGAGGGCGGCTTCGCGCCGAACATTCCGTCGGCGGACGCGGCGCTCGACTTCGTCATGGCCGCGATCGGCAAGGCCGGCTACACCGCCGGCGAGGACGTGATGCTGGCGCTCGACTGCGCCGCGACCGAGTTCTTCAAGGACGGCAAATACGTCTATGAGGGCGAGAACAAGAGCCGTTCGCGCTCGGAGCAGGCCAAGTATCTCGCCGACCTCGTCGCGCGCTATCCGATCGTCTCGATCGAGGACGGCATGTCCGAGGACGACATGGACGGCTGGAAGGAGCTGACCGACCTGATCGGCGCCAAGTGCCAGCTGGTCGGCGACGATCTGTTCGTCACCAATGTGAACCGGCTCGAGGACGGCATCCGCAACGGCCGCGCCAACTCGATCCTGATCAAGGTCAACCAGATCGGCACGCTGACGGAGACGCTCGCCGCGGTCGAGATGGCCTACAAGGCCGGCTACACCGCCGTGATGTCGCACCGCTCGGGCGAGACCGAGGATTCGACCATCGCCGATCTCGCGGTCGCCACCAATTGCGGGCAGATCAAGACCGGCTCGCTGGCGCGCGCCGACCGCACCGCGAAGTACAACCAGCTGCTGCGCATCGAGCAGGAGCTGGATTCGCAGGCCAAATATGCCGGCCGTGCGGCGCTGAAGGCGCTGGCCTGATCGCTGACGACACGACAAGAGCCAAGAGAACAGGGGAGGCACAGATGAGTGGCGAGACCGGCCTGCAACTGCGGACATTGATCAAGCGCAGCGGTGAGCTCGAACTGTCGCTGGTCGACGTGCCGACCCCTGAGCCGGGGCCGGACGAGGTCGTGGTGCGCATCGAGGCGGCGCCGATCAACCCGTCCGATCTCGGCCTGCTCGTCGGTGCCGCTGACCTGTCGACCATGCAGGCGTCGGGCAGCAAGGATCGCCCCGTGATCACCGCCAAGGTGCCGGAGGCCGGCATGCGCGCAATGGCCGGCCGCCTTGACGAGTCCCTGCCGATCGGCAACGAGGGCGCCGGCGTCGTCGTCAAGACCGGATCGTCCGACGCCGCCAAGGCGCTGATGGGCCGCACGGTCGCGGCGATCGGCGGCGCGATGTACAGCCAGTATCGCTGCCTGAAGGTCTCCGAGTGCCTGCCGCTGCCTGAGGGCACGACGCCGGAGGAGGGCGCCTCCTGCTTCGTCAATCCGCTGACCTCGCTCGGCATGACCGAGACGATGAAGCGCGAGGGCCACACCGCGCTGGTGCACACCGCGGCCGCCTCCAATCTCGGGCAGATGCTGAACAAGATCTGCCTCAAGGACGGCATCCCGCTGGTCAACATCGTGCGCAGCCAGGCGCAGGCCGAACTGCTGCGCGGCATCGGTGCGAAGTACGTCGTCGACTCCACGTCGCCGAATTTCATGGATGAGCTGACGGCGGCGCTGGTTGAGACCGGCGCGACCATCGCCTTCGATGCGATCGGCGGCGGTAAGCTCGCCGGCCAGATCCTCAATGCGATGGAAGCGGCCATCAACAAGTCGGGCAAGTATCCCTACAGCCGCTACGGCTCGGCCGTGCACAAGCAGGTCTACATCTACGGCGGTCTAGACCTCCGGCCGACCGAGATCACGCGCGGCTTCGGCATGACCTGGAGCGTCGGCGGCTGGCTGCTATTTCCGTTCCTGATGAAGATCGGCAAGGCCGACAGCGAGCGGCTGCGCCAGCGCGTCGTCGACGAGCTCAAGACCACCTTCGCCAGCCACTATACCAAGGTGGTGTCGCTGGCCGAGGCGCTCGATCCGGCGAACCTCGCCGTGTACGCCAAACGGGCCACTGGCGAAAAATTCCTTATCGACCCCAACAAAGATAAGTGACCTAACGCCGCGTCCCGAACGTTGCGGACGGGCTTGCCTTTGGCCTGCGGCCGAAGACAATCCGCGCCGTCTTGGTTTCCGGGCGGTGTTGGCCGCTGACACCTCTGAGGAGAGATTTCTGATGACCCAATTGGATCGCCGTCGATTCCTGGCCGGTGCCGCGCTCGCCGGCGCCGCCGGCACGCTGCCGTCGCTCGCCGGCAACGAGGCCCGCGCGGCCACTGCGCCGGCCGCCGCCCAGGCGCCCGGCTTCTATCGCTACAAGGTCGGCGACTACGAGTGCACCTCGATCAATGACGGTGCGCGTACCTTCCCGATGCCCGACAAGTTCGTCGTCAACACGCCGAAGGACGAGGCGCTGGCGGCGGCCGAGAGCGCCTACATGCCGAAGGGCATGATCACCATTCCCTTCAATCCGCAGCTGATCAACACCGGCTCCAAGCTGATCCTGATCGACACCGGCAACGGCGCGGGCGCCTTCGAGGCCAGCAAGGGCGCCGTCGGCCGCCTGCAGCAGAACCTCGCCGCCGCCGGCATCGATCCGAAGGCGATCGACGTCGTCGTGCTCTCGCACATGCATGGCGACCATATCAACGGCCTCAAGCTCGCCGACGGCTCGCTGGCGTTCCCGAACGCCGAGCTCAAGGTGCCCTCGGTCGAGTGGGCGTTCTGGAACAGCGACGAGAACGCCGCCAAGGCGTCCTCCGAGCTGATGAAGGGCAACTTCGCCAACTTCAAGAAGGTGTTCGGCGGGCTGGAGAACAAGGTCACCCAGTACGAGTGGGACAAGGAGGTCGCGCCCGGAGTCACCGCGCTGGCCACCCCCGGCCACACGCCGGGCCACACCTCGTTCGCGGTCGCTTCGGGCAATGCCAAGGTGTTCATCCAGTCCGACGTCACCAACGTGCCGGAGCTGTTCCTGCGCAATCCGGACTGGCACGTGATGTTCGACACCGACGCGGCGCAGGCCCAGGAGACCCGGCACAAGTTCTACGACATGGTCGCCGCCGAGAAGGCCAAGGTGATCGGCTTCCACTTCTCGTTCCCGTCGGTGGGTTATGTCGAGAAGGACGGCGCCAAGTACCGGCTGATCCCGGCACCGTGGAATCCGGTGCTGTAAGTTTTCTTCGTCATTGCGAGCGAAGCGAAGCAATCCAGGGGCTCGGTCGGGACTCTGGATTGCTTCGTCGCGGAGCCTGTCCTCGGGCTCGCCGGAGGCGAGACCCGGGGGCTCCTCGCAATGACGGAGGAGAGACTGTGCCAGGCCGCCTCAGGGCGGCCTGTTCGTTTTTGCATATGCGATAGAGCGGACTTTCCCCCGCCGCCGTGACGGCCTATGTCGGACGCTCCGCCATCCGCAGGGCCCCGCATGTCGACCGATCCGTCTCCCGCCAGCGCCGATCTCTCCAACTGGCGCACCGCGCCGTATAGCCGCTGGGCGTTTCACAACATCCGCTCGCTCCTGCCGGTCGCCGACATCGCGAGCGCGCCGGGTAGCGCCTGGCCGCTGCCGGCGGCTCCGGCCTCGTTCGATGGTTTCAGCCTGAAGCTTCCGAAGGGCGGCACGCTCGACCTCGATGGTTTCCTGAAGGCGACGGCGACCGACGGGCTCTTGATCCTGCACGACGGCCGCATCGTGTTCGAGCATTATGAGGGCGGCACCGATCGCGACACGCCGCACATCCTGATGTCGGCGACCAAGTCGATCACCGGCCTGATGCTCGGCATCCTCGTGGACCGTGGCGAGATCGACATCGACGCCGAGGTGACGCGCTACGTGCCGGAGGTCGAAGGCACGGCCTATCGCGGCGCCACCATTCGCCAGCTCACCGACATGCGGGCCGGCATCGTGTTCGACGCTGTCGGCCTGCAGGCCTATGCCGACGCCGCCGGCTGGGAGCCGGTCGCCCCGGGTACGACGCCGAACCTGCACGACTTCTTTGCGACGATGCGGGCGCAGGCCAAGCCGCATGGCGGCGCCTTCAGCTATGTCTCGTCGAACACCGATCTCCTGGGCTGGGCCATCGAGCGCGCCACCGGCCGCAGCTTCGCGAGCCTCGTCGGCACCTTGCTGTGGCAGCCGATGGGAGCCAGCGGCGAGGCGTTCATCACGGTCGACCGCAAGGGCGCGCCGCGTTGCACCGGCGGCTTCTGCGCGACGTTGCGCGATGTCGCCCGGCTCGGCCAGCTCGTGCTGTCGGGCGGCCGGCGCGGCTCGCACGCGATCGTCCCAGAAGCCTGGCTCGATGACATCAGGCACAACGGCGATACCCAGGCCTGGCGCGACGGCCAATGGCGCGACAGCTTCGCCGCGATCAGCCGCAACATGCACTACCGCAGCGGCTGGTACGTCATCAATGATCAGCCGCAGCTGATGTTCGCGATGGGCATCCACGGCCAGAATCTGTTCGTCGACGCCGCCAACAAAATCGTGATCGCCAAGCTGTCGAGCTGGGCGCAGCCGGTCGACGGCCAGGCGATCTGGCTGACGCACCAGGCGGTCGCGGAATTCACCCGCTGTCTCAAGGGGACAGGTTGATTCCGGCGGGGGCGAGCCGCAGGCGGAACCGCTCAGGCGGGCTCCGCGATGAAACGCTGAGTTTCGCGAAGCGCTATTCCATGCACTTGCATGTTCCTGCCGGCGCGCCTTAAGTGCCGCGCCATCCCGGTCTCAAGAGGATTTTTCCCATGCCCGCCCCGTATTCCATCGTCGCGCTCGTCGGCAGCCTCCGCAAGGAGAGCTTCACGCTCAAGATCGCCAAGGCGATGGCCAAGCTCGCGCCCGCAAGCCTCAAGATCGAGGTGGTCACGCTGGAAGGCCTGTCGTTCTTCAACCAGGATGTCGAAGCCAATCCGCCGGCCGAGTGGCTCGCGTTCCGCGACAAGCTCAAGGCGTCGAACGGCGTGCTGATCCTGACCCCGGAATACAATCGCTCGATTCCCGGCGTGCTGAAGAACGCGATCGACATCGCCTCGCGCCCCTATGGCCAGAGCTCGTTCCTGGGCAAGCCGGTCGGCCTGATCTCCAACTCGCCCGGCCCGCTCGGCGGCGTCGCTGCCGCGAAGCATCTGCAGAACATCATGCCGGGCATCTCGGGCCCCGTCATGGGCACGCCGGAGATCTACCTGAATGGCGTCGGCGACGCCTTCGACGGCAATGGCGAGCTGACCAAGGAGTCGCTCAAGACCGTGCTGCAGCAATATCTCGACGCCTTCGCGGCCTTCGTGGCCAAGCAGGACGGCTGAGATTCTGGGCACACTGTCGCCAGGACATGACGGGTATAACGGGCAGGGCGTTGACGCGCCTTGCCCGATCCGTTTTCAAGGCGTGGCTGGTCACCTGCGCAACGAAGCGCAACCCGATAGGACACGCCATGGCCCATTCCTTCACGCCCGCCAGCTCGTCAAAGCCGGGACCGAACCAGCCTGTTCTCGACACCGACGCGGTCTGGCAGGCGCGGGTCGATCTGGCCGCCTGCTTCCGGATGGCCGCGCGGCACGGGCTCGAGGAAGGCATCTGCAACCACTTCTCGGCGCTGGTGCCCGGCTATGACGACCTCTTCATCGTCAATCCCTACGGCTACGCCTTCCGCGAACTGACAGCCTCGAAGCTCCTGGTGTGCGACTTCGACGGCCACGTCGTCTCCGGCGAGGGCCAGCCCGAAGCGACCGCGTTCTACATCCATGCCCGCATCCACAAGGCGCTGCCGCGCGCCAAGGTCGCCTTCCACACCCACATGCCCTATGCCACCGCGCTCTCCATGACCGAGGGGCCGCCGCTGATTTTCGCCGGGCAGACCGCGCTGAAATTCTACGGCCGCACCGCTGTCGACGAGAACTACAACGGCCTGGCGCTCGACAACCGCGAGGGCGACCGCATTGCGGGTGCGATCGGCGACGCCGACATCGTCTTCATGAAGCATCACGGCGTGATGGTGCTGGCGCCGACCATCGCCGAGGCATGGGACGATCTCTACTACCTGGAGCGCGCCTGCGAGGTGCAGTGCCTGGCGCTCTCGACCGGCCGCAAGGTGGCGCCGGTCGCGCCGGAGATTGCCGAGGCGGCCTATCGCCAGATGCGCGACGGAGATGCGGAATCGGCGCGGTTGCATCTCGAGGCGGTCAAGCGGATGCTGGACGCCGAGGAGCCGGCCTACCGGACTTAGACGTGCAAGCGGGCCGGGGAGCGCAAGGTTAGCGATTCCTTAACCGGCGCCGCAGCATTCTCCGGCGCATGGTCTCCCGCGCACGCCTGAAATCCTTCCTGACCGGGCTCGCCCTCTACACGATGGCGGCGGCCATCATCGGCTATTTCGGCATCAATGCCTATACCGGCCGCTATGGCCTGAATGCCCGCCAGGAGCTCGACCAGGAGATCGTGTCGCTGACCTCGGAGCTGGTGCGGCTGAAGCAGGAGCGCGCGGAAGGCGAGAAGCGGGTGTCGCTGCTGCGCTCCGACCGCGTCGATCCCGACATGCTCGATGAGCGCGCGCGCTTCCAGCTCGGCTACGCCAATCCGCGTGACCTGATCCGCATCAACCGGCCGCAGTGACCGGTCCGTCGGCGCCGAAACGCCGGCCCGCAGTCTGGCCGGCGTTCGGGAGCCCGTGCGTGAGCGGTTGCTAGGCGGCGCGCACCGACGCCAGGAACCGGCTGACTTCGAGCTTGAGCCGCTGGCTGTCCTGCGACAGACACTGCACGGAATTGAGCACCTGAGACGAGGCGGATCCGGTCTCGCTGGCCTCGCGCTGGACCTGGGCAATGTTGGCCGAGACCTGGCGCGTGCCCTGCGCGGCCTGTTGGATGTTGCGGGAGATCTCCTGCGTTGCCGCGCCCTGTTCCTCCACGGCGGCGGCGATGGTCGAGGCGATCTCGGACATGCGCCCGATCGTATCGCCGATTTCCCGGATCGCGGACACCGAGTGCTGCGTGGCCGCCTGGATGGAGCCGATCTGCTGGCTGATCTCGTCGGTGGCCTTGGCAGTCTGCTCAGCCAGCGCCTTGACCTCGGAGGCGACCACCGCGAAGCCGCGGCCCGCGTCACCGGCCCGCGCCGCCTCGATCGTCGCATTCAGCGCCAGCAGGTTGGTCTGGCCCGCGATCGTGTTGATCAGCTCGACGACATCGCCGATGCGGGCTGCGGCCTGCGACAGTTCGCCGACCCGCTCGTTGGTCCGCCGCGCCTGCGCCACGGCTTCGTTGGCGATCGCCGCCGATTGCTGCACCTGCCGGCTGATCTCGTTGACCGAGGACGACATTTCCTCGGTCGAGGCCGCCACGGATTGAACGTTGTTCGATGCGTCGCCGGAGGCGTTGGCGACCACGGTCGCAAGGCCCTGGGACCTGTCGGCGGTCGAGGTGAGGGACTTGGCCGAGGTCTCGAGCGCGGCGGCTGCCGACGAGACGGTGTTGATGATGCTGCCGACCGAGCTCTCGAACTCGTTGGCGAGGCGCTCGGTGTCGGCCTTGCGCTGTGCGGCGAGGCGGCCTTCCTGCTCCTTCTGCTCGGCTTCGAGCCTCTGGCGGGCCTCGGCATTGACCTTGAACACCTCGACCGCCCGCGCCATCTCGCCGAGCTCGTCGCGTCGTTCGGCGCCGGGGACCTGTACGGCCAGATTGCCTGTGGCGAGCTCGGTCATCACCCGGGTGATGGCCTGCAGCGGGCGGACTAGCCCTCGCGCAATGGTCAGGGCGATCACGCAGAGCAGGGCGATCAGGCCGGCGGCCCAGACCAGCGCCGTCTTCACCGACGCGTAGAACATCTCGTCGAGATCATCGACATAGACGCCGGTACCGACGATCCAATTCCACGGGTCGGCCTTCAGCGTGTAGCCCAGCTTGGCGACGGGAATGGTGCTGCCGGCGCGGGCAAACATATAGTCGGTGAAGCCGCCGCCGTCGCGCAGACCCGCGGCCACCAGCTCGCGCACGAATGGCAGGCCGTTGGCGTCCTTTTCGTTGCTGAGATTCTTTCCTTCCCAATCGGGGCGGGGACCGAGAACGATATTCTCTCCATCCGGCTTGTAGACGAAGATGTAGTCGTTCTTGCCGTATCGGATGCCGCGCAGCGTGGCCTTGGCGCGGCTCTGCGCCTCCGCTTCCGTCAGCGATCCCTTCTGGACCTCGGCGGCCAGCGCCTTCACGATCGACACGGCCGATTGCACCTGGCCGACGATGGCCGTTTTGCGTTCATCCAGAAGCGCGGAGCGGGCGCTCAATAGCTGGCTTGCGATGGCCGCGATACAGACTGCAATCGAGACGGCGACAAGGATGCCGAAGCGGCGGGGAATCGTCAGGACCATGGTGCACTTCCGGAAGGCCAGCAGCGCCATTGCTGCATGGCACACCGTGCGGACCGATGGTTTAAGCCTGCTGAATTTGTCTCAGTAGGACTACGCAGTCGGCGGCGAAAATGCCCGGCCGGCTGGCGTCCCGCGAGGACAGGCGGCGCAGCCTTCATCCGCCGCGTGCTCCAGAAGCTCCAGTCCCCGCGGCATCTCGTCAATGGCGCTGCAGCGATTGGCTTGGGCCGGGGCGAAGCGGCGCTGGGACTTGGTCGACCCAAGCCTTCGAGCCTGACGCTCCGATAGGCAGCCATCCATTGATCGTTTCAAAAATCCAGCGGTTCGATTTCTAAAATTTCGCGGCCGTTTGCACTGCGGCAAAGCAAAATGAACCTGGGTTCACGCGGTCCTTTTACGTCCCCTGGAGTTGAGCTAGAGAGGGCTACTTTTTCTCGCAATCCGGAATTGCCATGGCCGCACCGAAGAAGACCGCCGCAAAGGAACACGGGCAGGACAGGGACAACGGCCCGCCGCCGGAATTCACCAAAGAGCAGGAATTGGCCGCGCTGCGCGACATGCTGCTGATCCGCCGCTTTGAGGAGAAGGCGGGTCAACTTTATGGCATGGGTGCGATCGGCGGCTTCTGCCACCTCTATATCGGCCAGGAAGCCGTGGTGGTCGGCATGCAGATGGCGCTGAAGGACGGCGACCAGGTCATCACCGGCTATCGCGACCATGGCCACATGCTGGCTTGCGGCATGGATGCCAAGGGCGTCATGGCCGAGCTTACGGGGCGCCGCGGCGGCTACTCCAAGGGCAAGGGCGGCTCCATGCACATGTTCAGCATGGAGAAGAACTTCTTCGGCGGCCACGGCATCGTCGGCGCCCAGGTCTCGCTCGGCACGGGGCTGGCGCTCGCCAACCGCTATCGCGGCAATGATTCGGTCAGCGTGGCCTATTTCGGCGACGGCGCCGCCAACCAGGGCCAGGTCTATGAAAGCTTCAACATGGCGGAGCTCTGGAAGCTGCCGGTGATCTACGTCATCGAGAACAACCGCTACGCCATGGGCACCGCGGTGTCGCGCGCCTCGGCGCAGACCGACTTCTCCAAGCGCGGCATCTCCTTCAACATTCCGGGCGAGCAGGTCGACGGCATGGACGTCCGCGCCGTGAAGGCCGCGGGCGAGAAGGCGGTGGCCTGGTGCCGTGAGGGCAAGGGCCCCTACATTCTGGAAATGCAGACCTACCGCTATCGCGGCCACTCGATGTCGGATCCGGCGAAGTATCGCACCCGCGAAGAGGTCGAGAAGGTCCGTCACGACCAGGATCCGATCGAGCAGGTGCGCAACCGCCTGCTGGCGGCCAAGGTCAGCGAGCAGGATCTCAAGGCGATCGACGCCGATGTGCGCAAGATCGTCAACGAGGCCGCCGATTTCGCGCAGGCCGATCCCGAGCCGGATGCCGCCGAGCTCTACACCGACGTCTATCGCTAATCGCGCGCGCAAGCTGATTTCTCTGGAGCTGATATGCCTATTCAAGTTTTGATGCCTGCGCTGTCGCCCACGATGGAGAAGGGCAACCTCGCCAAATGGCTGAAGAAGGAAGGCGAGGCGATCAAGTCGGGTGACGTGATCGCCGAGATCGAGACCGACAAGGCGACGATGGAAGTCGAAGCGACCGACGAAGGGACGCTCGGCAAGATCCTGATCCCCGAAGGCACCGCCGACGTCGCGGTGAACACGCCGATCGCGACCATTCTCGCCGATGGCGAAACGGCGGCCGATCTCGGGAAGGCCTCGGCGCCGGCCGCCGAAATGAAGGCCGCGCAATCGGCGCCGCCGGCGGACGCTGGCGTCTCCGTACAGGCCTCGCCCGCGCCGACCGGCGTAGCCGCGCCGCAGAGCGTCGCTGAGCCCGATCCGGAAGTCCCCGCCGGCACCGAGATGGTGACGCAGACCATCCGCGAGGCGCTGCGCGACGCCATGGCCGAGGAGATGCGCCGCGACGGCGACGTCTTCATCATGGGCGAGGAGGTCGCCGAATATCAGGGCGCCTACAAGGTCACCCAGGGTCTGCTTCAGGAGTTCGGCGCCCGCCGCGTGATGGACACGCCGATCACCGAGCACGGCTTCGCCGGCATCGGCGTCGGTGCCGCGATGGCCGGCCTGAAGCCGATCGTCGAGTTCATGACCTTCAACTTCGCCATGCAGGCGATCGACCAGATCATCAACTCCGCGGCCAAGACCTTGTACATGTCCGGCGGCCAGATGGGCTGCTCGATCGTGTTCCGCGGGCCCAACGGCGCCGCCGCCCGCGTCGCCGCGCAGCACAGCCAGGACTACTCGTCGTGGTACTCGCACATTCCGGGCCTCAAGGTCGTCGCGCCGTATTCGGCGGCCGACGCCAAGGGCCTGCTGAAGGCCGCGATCCGCGATCCGAACCCGGTGATCTTCCTCGAGAACGAGGTGCTGTACGGTCACTCCGGCGAGGTGCCGAAGCTCGACGACTACATCATCCCGATCGGCAAGGCGCGCATCGCGCGCACCGGCAAGGACGTCACGATCATCTCCTGGTCGAACGGCATGACCTATGCGCTGAAGGCCGCCGACGAGCTCGCCAAGGAGGGCATCGAGGCCGAGGTGATCGACCTGCGCACGCTGCGTCCGATGGACACCGACACCATCATCGCCTCGGTCAAGAAGACCGGCCGCGCGGTCACGGTGGAAGAGGGCTGGGCGCAGAGCGGCGTCGGCGCCGAGATCGCCGCGCGCATCATGGAGCACGCCTTCGACTATCTCGATGCGCCTGTCACCCGCGTGTCGGGCAAGGACGTGCCGATGCCGTATGCCGCGAACCTCGAGAAGCTCGCGCTGCCGTCGGCTGCGGAGGTCGTGCAGGCCGCAAAATCCGTCTGCTACCGCTAAGGGACATCCCAGATGGCCGGACCCAAGGAGCAGCCGCTGCCGCCCGACGTCGTCGGCCGCGAGGACGCCACCGAAGTGTTGCGCGCCTTCGTGCTCGACGGCGGGCTCTCGATCGCCTTCCAGCGCGCGTTCGAGGAGCCCGACGTGTGGGGGCTGCTCCTGGTCGACGTCGCCCGACATGCTGCGCGCGCCTATGCGCGCGAGAGCGATTATTCCGAAGACGAGGCGCTGCAGCGCATCGTCGAGATGTTCGAAGCCGAGCTGGCTCGGCCGACTGATATGGGCACCACCAGCCCCAGGTCGAAACAAGGTCACTGATCATGCCGATCAACATTCTGATGCCCGCGCTGTCGCCGACGATGGAGAAGGGCAACCTCGCTCGTTGGCTCAAGAAGGAAGGCGACCAGGTCAAGTCGGGCGAGGTCATCGCCGAGATCGAGACCGACAAGGCCACGATGGAAGTCGAGGCGGTCGACGAAGGCACGCTCGCCAAGATCCTGGTGCCCGAGGGCACCCAGGACGTGCCGGTCAACGACGTGATCGCGGTGCTCGCCGGCGAAGGCGAGGACGTCAAGGCTGCCGGCAGCGCGCCGGCGGCCGCTGCGCCGAAGGCTGAAGCCAAGCCGACGGCGTCTGCGGCTCCCGCTGCTGCGCCAGCGCCTGCTGCCGCGCCCGCGCCGAAGCCGGCTGCGGCTCCCGCGCCGTCCGCTCCTGCGGCCGCTGCACCCCAGGTCAACGGCCACGCGCGCGTCTTCTCATCGCCGCTGGCACGGCGTCTCGCCAAGGACGCCGGCATCGATCTCGGCCGCATCACCGGCACCGGCCCGCATGGCCGCGTCGTCGCGCGCGACGTCGAGGAGGCCAAGTCCGGCAAGGGCCTGAAGGCCGCGCCGTCGGCCGCTCCCGCGGCGGCAGGCGCGCCGGCCGTGGCGCCGTCGATGTCCGACAAGCAGATCCTGGCGCTGTTCGAGCCGGGCTCCTACGAGGTCATCCCGCATGACGGTATGCGCCGCACGATCGCGCAGCGCCTGACCGCGGCGACGCAGACGGTCCCGCACTTCTACCTGACGATCGACTGCGACATCGGCAAGCTCTTGGCCGCGCGCGAGGAGATCAATGCGGCAGCGCCGAAGGACAAGGACAAGAAGCCGCTCTACAAGCTCTCTGTGAACGACTTTGTCATCAAGGCAATGGCGGTGGCGCTGCAGAAGATCCCGAACTGCAACGTCAGCTGGACCGAAGGCGGCATGGTCAAGCACAAGCATTCCGACGTCGGCGTTGCGGTTGCGATGCCCGGCGGCCTGATCACCCCGATCATCCGCAAGGCCGAGACCAAGACGCTGTCGGCCATCTCCGGCGAGATGAAGGATTTTGCCGCACGCGCCCGCTCGCGCAAGCTGAAGCCGGAGGAATATCAGGGCGGCACCACGGCCGTGTCGAACCTCGGCATGTACGGCATCACGCACTTCACCGCCGTGATCAATCCGCCGCACGCGACGATACTCGCGGTCGGCACCAGTGAGGAGCGGCCGGTCGTGCGCAACGGCAAGATCGAGATCGCCAGCATGATGAGCGTGACCCTGTCGTGCGACCACCGCGCCATCGACGGCGCGCTCGGCGCCGAGCTGATCGGCGCCTTCAAGCAGCTGATCGAGAACCCCGTGATGATGATGGTGTGAGCACGCAGCAAACGCATCCACCGTCATTGCGAGCGCAGCGAAGCAATCCAGAGTCCCGCCGGAACCCTGGATTGCTTCGTCGCTTACGCTCCTCGCAATGACGGAAAGAGTTCGACGAACCGGCTAACGATGAGAATGATTGCATAGCCATGGCCGACACATCCTTCGACGTCATCATCATCGGCTCCGGTCCGGGCGGCTACGTCACCGCGATCCGCGCCGCGCAGCTCGGCTTCAAGACCGCGATCATCGAGAAGACGCATCTCGGCGGCATCTGCCTGAACTGGGGCTGCATCCCGACCAAGGCGCTGCTCCGCTCGGCCGAGATCTATCACTATATGCAGCACGCCAAGGACTACGGCCTGTCGGCGGAGAACATCTCCTACGATCCGAAGGCCGTGGTGCAGCGCTCGCGCGGCGTCTCCAAGCGGCTCGCCGATGGCGTCGGCTTCCTGATGAAGAAGAACAAGGTGCAGGTGATCTGGGGCCGCGCCAACATCGACGCGCCCGGCAAGATCACCGTGACCAAGTCCAATGTGGACGCGCCGAAGGGAGCGCTGGGCGAGGGCAGCTACCAGGCCAAGCACATCATCGTGGCGACCGGCGCGCGGCCGCGCGTGCTGCCGGGCCTGGAGCCGGACAAGAAGCTGGTCTGGACCTATTTCGAGGCGATGGTGCCGGACAAGATGCCGAAGTCGCTGCTCGTGGTCGGCTCCGGCGCGATCGGCATCGAGTTCGCTTCGTTCTTCCGCACCATGGGCTCCGAGGTGACGGTGGTTGAGGTGCTGCCGCAGATCCTCCCCGTCGAGGACGCCGAGATCGCCGGCATCGCCCGCAAGCAGCTGGAGAAGCAGGGCCTCAAGATCATGACCGGGGCCAAGGTCACCAAGCTCGACAAGAAGAGCGACAGCGTGGTGGCGACGATCGACGACGGCAAGGGCAAGATCGAGACGACCGAGTTCGATCGCGTGATCTCGGCAGTCGGCGTCGTCGGCAATATCGAGAATCTCGGCCTCGAGAAGCTTGGCGTGAAGACCGACCGCGGCTGTATCGTGATCGACGGCTACGGCAAGACCAACGTGCCCGGCCTGTACGCGATCGGCGATGTCGCCGGGCCCCCGATGCTGGCGCACAAGGCCGAGCATGAGGGCGTGGTCTGCATCGAGGCGATCAAGGGTCTGCATCCGCACCCGATGGACAAGAGCCTGATCCCGGGCTGCACCTATTGCCACCCGCAGGTCGCCTCCGTCGGCCTCACCGAGGCCAAGGCGAAGGAGCAGGGCCGCGACATCCGCGTCGGCCGCTTCCCCTTCGTCGGCAACGGCAAGGCGATCGCGCTCGGCGAGGACCAGGGCCTGGTGAAGGTGATCTTCGACAAGAAGACGGGCCAGCTGATCGGCGCCCACATGGTCGGCGCCGAGGTGACCGAGCTGATCCAGGGCTATGTCGTCGCGATGAACCTCGAGACGACCGAGGAAGAGCTGATGCACACCATCTTCCCGCATCCGACCCTGTCGGAGATGATGAAGGAAGCCGTGCTCGACGCATACGGGCGTGTGCTGAACATGTGAGTCGCCGTCATTGCGAGCGAAGCGAAGCAATCCAGGGCCCAGGGTGAGACTCTGGATTGCTTCGTCGCTTCGCTCCTCGCAATGACGAACAACAAACTCCGATCGCTGCAGGAAAGAACAACAACATGAAATCCAGCGACAACCTCACCACCGAGCGCCCGACCTTCGTCACCCATCTCGAATGCGCGATGGAAGGCGATCACTATCCGGCGGACCAGGTCCACAACCTCTCCAAGGCCGGCAAGCCGCTGCTGGTGCGCTACGATCTGGCCGGGGTGAAGCAGGCGCTGACCAAGGACGCGCTGGCGCAGCGGCCCGCCGACATGTGGCGGTATCGCGAGCTGCTGCCGGTGCGCAAGTGCCAGGACATCGTCAGTCTCGGCGAAGTCATGACGCCGCTGATCAACCTGCCGAAGCTTGCCAAGAAGCTCGGCGGCGGCGAGATCATCGTCAAGGACGAGGGCCGGCTGCCGACCGGCTCGTTCAAGGCGCGTGGCCTGGTCATGGCCGTGTCGATGGGCAAGGCCCTCGGCATCAAACACATGGCGATGCCGACCAACGGCAATGCGGGTGCTGCGCTCGCCGCCTATGCGACCTCCTGCGGCATCAAGACCACGATCTTCTGCCCGGCCGACACGCCGGAGGTGAACGTCAGCGAAATCGAGCTGCAGGGCGCGACCGTCTACCGCGTCAACGGGCTGATCGACGATTGCGGCAAGATCGTCGGCGAGGGCAAGGCCAAGGTCGGCTGGTTCGACACCTCGACCCTGAAGGAGCCGTACCGCATCGAGGGCAAGAAGACGATGGGCCTGGAACTGGCCGAGCAGCTCGGCTGGGACGTGCCCGACGTGATCTTCTATCCGACCGGCGGCGGCACCGGCCTGATCGGCATGTGGAAGGCGTTCGACGAGCTGGAGAAGATCGGCTTCATCGGCGCCAAGCGCCCGCGCATGGTCGCGGTGCAGGCCTCGGGCTGCGCGCCGATGGTGCGTGCCTTCGAGCAGGGCGTCGAACATGCGACGCGCTGGGAGGACGCCCACACCATTGCCTCCGGCATCCGCGTGCCCCAGGCGGTGGGGGATTTTCTCATCCTGCGCGCTGTCCGCGAGAGCAAGGGTTTCGCGATCGCCGTCGATGACGAGAAGATTTCTTCTGCGCTCAACGAGGTCGCGCGCGAGGAGGGCTTCCTGCTGTGTCCGGAAGGCGCCGCGACCTACGCCGCCTACAAGCAGAGCCTCGCCGACGGCCGCGTGACGAAAAACGATCGCGTCATGCTGTTCAATTGCGCGACAGGACTTAAATATCCGCTGCCGCCGGTCACCCGCACGCTCGATCGTCACCAGCCGATCGACTTCGGGCAGTTCTAACTAACAAGCAGCACCGCGGCCTCGGGCATGTGTTCCGGTGCAGACGCTTCGGCGTCTGCGGCCGGCGCATGCGACACCAGGGAGGACGTGATGCGACGAGCTGTTTTCGCCGTGCTGTTTGCGTGCGTCATGCTGGCTGTGCCGGCACGCGCGGACACCTATCCCTCGCGCGCCATCACCGTGATCGTGCCGTTCGCCGCCGGCGGACCTTCGGACGCGATGATGCGCATCCTGGCCGAGCACATGCGGCGGACGCTGGGGCAGCCCATCCTGATCGAGAACGTCACCGGCGCGGGCGGCTCGATCGGCGTGGGGAGAGCGGTGCGCGCCCGGCCCGACGGCTACACGGTCAGTTTCGGCCATCTCGGCACGCACGTCGCCAACGGCGCGGTGTATCGGCTCGGCTACGACCTCGAAGCCGATCTCGAGCCGGTCGTGTTGCTGCCGAGCAATCCGATGATCATCGTCAGCCGCAACAACATCCCGGCGAAGTCGCTGCCCGAGTTTCTGGCCTGGCTCAAGGCGCAGCCGAACCCGGCCTCCGCCGGCACCGCGGGCAACGGCTCCGGCAGCCACATCGCCGGGCTGTATTTCCAGCAGGTCACCGGCATCAAGCTGCAATACGTGCCTTATCGCGGCACGGGCCCTGCGATGAATGATCTGGTCGCCGGCCAGATCGATCTCATCGTCGACCAGACGTCGAATGCCATCACCCAGGTTCGCGCGGGCACGATCCGGGCCTACGCCGTCACCGACAGCAAGCGTCTCGAATCGGCGCCGGAGATTCCGACCGCCGACGAAGCGGGGCTGCCCGGTTTCCACATGACGTTGTGGTCCGGTCTCTGGCTGCCCAAGGGCACCGCCAGGGCAATCGTCGAGACGCTGAACGCCGCCGCCGTCGCGGCGCTGGAGGAGCCCGACGTACAGAATCAGATGAAGAACCTGGGGTTGCAGATGCCAGCGGCGGATCAGCGCACGCCCCAGGCGCTCGGAACCGTGCAGCACGCCGAAATCGAGAAGTGGTGGCCGATGATCAGGTCGGCTGGGGTGGTGCCCGAGTAAGCGGACGGTATTGAATTCTGTAAGAAATGGTGGCGCCGCGGCCACGAATGTTGCGGCCTCGCCACAGTTTACCAAGTTTTGGTAACGATCTCTGGCGCTCCGCAAACGCGCCGCTTTTTGGCCACACCTGGTCGTGAAATACTTTGATGAGAATATAACCAGTGCGTGTGAGGCTGCGGGAAATCCACCTTTAGGATTTTGAGCGTTCTCCTCAGCACCGGGAGGCCAGAACAGCGATGGACGCGAAGACCGACATCAAGCGCAGGCTGCCCAGCCGTCACGTGACGGAAGGGCCTGAGCGTGCGCCGCATCGGTCCTATCTCTACGCGATGGGCCTGACCACGGCCCAGATCCATCAGCCTTTCGTCGGCGTCGCCTCGTGCTGGAATGAGGCCGCGCCCTGCAACATCGCGCTGATGCGGCAGGCCCAGGCCGTGAAGAAGGGCGTCGCGCATGCCGGGGGCACGCCGCGCGAGTTCTGCACCATCACCGTGACCGACGGCATCGCGATGGGCCATGACGGCATGCGCTCGTCGCTGCCGTCGCGCGAAGCCATCGCCGACACGGTCGAGCTGACGATTCGCGGCCATTCCTACGATGCGCTGGTGGGGCTCGCCGGCTGCGACAAATCGCTGCCGGGCATGATGATGGCGATGGTCCGGCTCAACGTGCCGTCGATCTTCATCTATGGCGGCTCGATTCTGCCGGGCAACTTCCGTGGCCAGCAGGTCACCGTCCAGGACATGTTCGAGGCGGTCGGCAAGCACTCCGTGGGCGCGATGTCCGACGAGGACCTCGACGAGCTCGAGCGCGTCGCCTGTCCGTCCGCCGGTGCCTGCGGCGCCCAGTTCACGGCGAACACGATGGCGACCGTCTCGGAAGCGATCGGGCTGGCGCTGCCGTACTCGGCGGGCGCACCGGCTCCTTATGAGATCCGCGACTCGTTCTGCATGACCGCCGGCGAGAAGGTCATGGAGCTGATCGAAGCCAACATCCGGCCGCGTGACATCGTGACGCGCGCTGCGCTGGAGAATGCCGCTGCGGTGGTGGCGGCCTCCGGCGGCTCGACCAACGCGGCCCTGCATCTACCTGCGATTGCACACGAAGCAGGTATCAAGTTCGACCTGTTCGACGTCGCCGAAATCTTCAAAAAGACACCTTATATCGCGGATTTGAAGCCAGGTGGCCGCTATGTCGCCAAAGACATGTTCGAGGCTGGTGGCATTCCGCTGTTGATGAAGACGTTGCTCGACCATGGCTATTTGAACGGCGACTGCCTCACAGTCACCGGCCGGACGATCGCCGAAAACCTCAAAGGCGTGAAGTGGAACCCGCACCAGGACGTGGTGATGCCGGCTGACAAGCCGATCACCGCAACCGGAGGTGTGGTCGGTCTGAAAGGCAATCTCGCGCCAGAGGGCGCGATCGTGAAAGTCGCGGGCATGTCGAACTTGAAATTTACCGGGCCGGCCCGCTGCTTCGATCGGGAAGAGGATGCCTTTGAGGCCGTCCAGAAGCGGACCTATCGCGAAGGCGAGGTCATCGTCATTCGCTATGAGGGGCCGCGCGGCGGTCCGGGCATGCGGGAAATGCTGCAGACCACGGCGGCGCTGACCGGGCAGGGCATGGGCGGCAAGATCGCGCTCATCACCGACGGCCGGTTCTCGGGCGCGACCCGTGGATTCTGTATCGGCCATATCGGACCGGAGGCGGCCATCGGCGGGCCGATCGCCCTGGTCCAGGATGGCGACATCATCGAGATCGACGCCGAGGCTGGCATCCTTAACGTCAAGTTGAGCGATGCCGAACTCGCGTCACGCAGAACCAAGTGGACGCCGCGTGAGACACATCACACGTCGGGCGCACTTTGGAAATATGCCCAGCAGGTCGGGCCGGCCGTGGCGGGTGCCGTCACCCACCCAGGTGGTGCGCAAGAGAAGTATTGCTATGCGGACATCTGATCGGATCATCTTTGCATTGATGCTGGGGATTGCCCCGCTCGCGTTGCCGACGCCGTCGCTCGCGTTCGACGGCGCTCCGGTCAACCAGGAGCCGGCGATTCCCGTGGCAGGGCCGCAGGCCGGCGCCGGTGCGCTGCGCAAGTCGATGCCCGCGACCACCGCCACGACCAATCCGACGCAGTCCCTGACTGCGTTGCAATATGCCGCGGAAGAAGGTCACCCGGTCGCGCAGTTCAAGCTCGGGCGGATGTATGCCGCCGGCGACGGCGTGGCGCGTGACGACATGCGCGCGTTCGACTATTTCAGCCGCATCGCCAATGCGCATGCGGAGGACAGCCCGTCGGCGCCGCAGGCGCAGATCGTCGCCAATGCCTTCGTGGCGCTGGGGCGGTACTATCTGAGCGGTATTCCGAACTCGAAGGTGAAGGCCGACCCGGACCGCGCCCGCGAGATGTTCTCGTATGCGGCGTCCTATTTCGGCAATGCCGACGCCCAGTACGATCTGGCGCGGCTGTATCTGAAGACCGCCGACGCCTCGCGCGAGGACTTCCGCTATGGTGCCCGCTGGCTCGGCCTCGCGGCGCAGAAGGGCCAGCATCAGGCCCAGGCCTTGCTTGGCCAGATGCTGTTCAACGGCGACCGGCTGCCGCGCCAGCCGGCGCGCGGCCTGATGTGGCTCACTCTGGCGCGTGACAGCGCCGGTCCGGACGAAGCCTGGATCAAGGAGAGCTACAACCGCGCCTTCGCCAAGGCCTCGGACGACGACCGCGCCACGGCGCTGCAGATGCTCGAGAGCTGGGTGCAGGGCAAGCGCGAGTAGGCGGCAGCGGAATGCATCGCGTTCCCTCCGCGTGACGGAGGGACGAAGGATGATGATCCGCGATGCCACCCCTGATGACGCCGCGGCGATCTGCGCCGTGCTGCGCGCCTCGATCATCGATCTATGCGCCGCCGATCACCGCGGCAATCCGGACATCCTCGCTCGCTGGCTCGCCAACAAGACGCCCGAGACCGTCGCTGGCTGGGCCGACGGGCAGGGCCGGTCGCTGCTGGTCGCCGTCGAGGAGGGGACGATTCTCGGCGCGGGCGGGCTCGCTCATCCCAACGAGATCACGCTGAACTACGTCTCGCCGCAGGCGCGCTTCCGCGGCGTGAGCTCGGCGCTTGTCGCTGAGCTCGAGCGGCGGGCGATCGTGCATGGAGCGCATGACATCGCGCTGCTCAGCACCGAGACCGCGCACCGATTCTACCTCGCCCGCGGCTATGTCGATGTCGGCGTGCCCGTCGGCAAGTTCGGCACCGCGGCGTCCTATTCGATGCGCAAGACACTGGTCCGTGGACCCTGAGTCGGACCCACAGGCCTTCCGCGGCGACTGCCTATGGATTGAGCGGGGTGTCGCCGGTCTTTTGATCAGCGCTGCGATCCCTGATCAAAATAGTCGATCTCTGCTCCATAAACGACCCTGAAGACCGCGAATCGCGCTTGGCACGATTTGTGAGTGCAAATGCTCTGCGACAGCAGAGGCGGCACGTTTGCGCAGCGTTCGGATCGGCCTGATCATTCCTCAGTGCGGCTCGGCAGGGTTGTGGGCACCCTCCGCCGAAGCCTGCGGTCGGCTGGCCGTGAACGAGCTGAACCAGGCGGCCGGAATCCGCCGCCGGCCGGTGGAACTGGTCGTGATCGACGCCGGGACCAACGGCGTCAGCGCGGGACGGGCGGCGGCCGAGGCGGTGGAGGAGCTCGCGGTCGACGGCCTGGTCGGCATGCTGCCGAGCTATGCGCGCGATCCGGTCGCCGAGGCGGCCCGCGGCCGCGTGCCGTTCCTCTACACCCCGCAGTTCGAGGGGCTCGCCCCGGACAGCGACGTCATGACCACGGGCGAGACCGCCGGCGAACTGCTCGCCCCCGCCATCCAGTGGCTCTCCGAAAGCAAACATGCGCGCCGCTTCTTCCTGTGCGGCAACGACTACATCTGGCCGCGCTCCTCGCTCGCCATCGCCAAGCGGCTGATCGCGCGCTACGGCGGCATCGTCACCGGCGAGCATTACGTGCCGGTCGGCGTGCACGATTTCGACGCGATGCTCGACCGCATCAAGGCGACGCGTAGCGACGTCGTGCTGCCGGTCTTCCTCGGCTTTGACTGCATCGCCTTCAACCGCGCGTTCTGCGAAGCCGGCCTCAGCCGCCACGTGCTGCGCTTCTCCTCCGCGTTCGACGAGACCATCATCTACGGTCTCGACAGCAGCGAGACGGAAAACGTCTTCGTCGCCTCGAGCTATTTCGCCTCGCTGCGGTCGCGCAACAACGGCGCGTTCCTGGAGCGCTACTACACGGCCTATGGTGACAATCCGCCGCCGGCCAACGGCTATGGCGAGTCCTGCTACGAAGGCATCCATGCGCTCGCCGCGCTGATCGAGCGCGCCGAGAGCTTCGACGCGCGCGATCTGCGGCGCGTCTTCGGTCGCACCCTGCAGCGGCGAACGGCCCGCGGCAACGAGGCGCAGCCCGTGGTTGGTGGCCGCCATCCGATCCACCTCGCCGAGCTGGACGGTTACGACTTTGCAGTCGTCGCGTCGCGATAGGATCGCGCCAAAGCAACACGGCGCGGCAAAAAATAACTTGCCATTTCAAATATTGTAATTTTAAACTTTGGCCAACTCGTGAAACCGCATCACCAACCCATGGGGACCTCTGATGACTCTTTCTCGCCGTCGTTTCCTGCAACGCTCGGCCATTGCGACGTCGACCTTGATCGCAGCACCTGCGGTGTTCCGTTCGGGAGCGCTCGCGGCGGAGAACCCGATCACGGTCGGCAGCCTGCACGACCAGTCCGGTCCGATCGGCACCTCCGGCACGCCGATGGTCTACGCGCTGCAGCTGGCCGTCGATGAGATCAACGCCGGCGGCGGCCTGCTCGGGCGGCCGCTGAAGGTCATGCACTACGACACCCAGTCCAACATCCAGCTGTACTCGCAATACGCCCAACAGCTGGCCGTGAAGGACAAGGTCGACGTCGTCCATGGCGGCATCACTTCGGCCTCGCGCGAGGCGATCCGTCCGACCTTCGACCGCTTCAAGGTGCTGTACTTCTACAATACGCTGTACGAAGGCGGCGTCTGCGACCGCAACACCTTCTGCACCGGCACCACGCCGGCCCAGACGGTCGAGAAGCTGGTGCCGAGCGCGATGAAGAAGGCCGGCAAGAAGGCCTACATCATCGCGGCCGACTACAATTACGGTCAGATCACCGCGAAGTGGATGACCAAATACTGCAAGGACAATGGCGGCGAGATCCTCTCGACCGACTTCTTCCCGCTCGACGTCACCAATTTCGGCTCCACCATCTCGAAGATCCAGGCGGCCAAGCCCGACCTGATCCTGTCGGCGCTGGTCGGCGGCAACCACACCGCGTTCTACCGGCAGTGGACCGCGGCCGGCATGAAGGGGAAGATCCCGATCGCCTCCACCACCTTCGGTCTCGTCAATGAGCCTTCGACCCTGGACGCGGCGGAGAGCGATGGGGTCATCGGCGCCTACGGCTATTTCGAGGAGCTGACCACGCCGGCCTCCAAGAGCTTCGTCGAGAAGATCAAGAAGGCGCATCCGGACTCGCCCTACATCAGCGAGCTCGCCTCGTGCACCTATGAAGGCGTGATGTTGTGGGCCGCCGGCGTCAAGAAGGCCGGAAGCATCGACCGCATGAAGGTGATCGAGGCGCTCGAGAGCGGTCTCGTGTTCGATGGTCCGAGCGGCAAGGTCTCGCTCGACAAGCAGACCCACCACACCGTCCGCAACGCGTTCCTCGCCGAGGTGAAGGATCGCAAATGGTCGGTGCTGGAGACCTACACCGACGCCAAGCCGGCGGACACCGCGAGCGTCTGCGACCTCGTCAAGAACCCGAACGACGTCAAGCAGTACATCATCAATCTCTGACGCGCTTCCGGGTCCCGCCGTCCGGCGGGGCCCGGTTTCCTCGACTGCCCTGAGTTGGACTGCCCTGAACTGGACTGCCCGGAAAGACCCCGCATGGCGATCTACGTCATCCTCGCGCTCGACGTTCTCAACGGAATCTCCTCGCTGTTCCTGCTGTGCCTGGGGCTGGCGATCATCTTCGGCATGATGAAGATCATCAATCTCGCCCATGGCGAGTTCATCATGCTGGGAGCCTATGCGACCGTGATCTCGGCCAATGCCGGGGTGAACATCTGGATTGCGATGCTGGTCATCGCGCCCGTCTTCGTCGGCCTGGTCGGCCTGGTCATCGAGCGCTGCCTGATCCGCTTCCTCTACGGGCGGCTGGTGGATTCGATGCTCGCGACCTGGGGCCTCAGTCTTCTCATCATCGGCATCATCACCACCATCTACGGCAACACCCAGCAGGGCGTGCCGACGCCGCTCGGCGGCTTCTCGATCGGCTCCTACCAGTCGAGCTACTACACGCTGTTCCTCGCACTTATGGCGGCGGTGATGATGGCGATCATCTACGGCGTGATGCGCTACACCCGCTTCGGCCTGGTCGCGCGCGCCACGATGCAGAACCCCGCCATGGCCGCCACGCTCGGCGTCAACCCGGCCCGGGTCTATATGAGCACCTTCGCGCTTGGTGCGGCCGTCACCGGCCTTGCCGGCGGCCTGCTCGCGCCGGTCTCCGGCATCACGCCGGTGATGGGCGGAGCGTACGTCGCCAAGGCGTTCATGACCGTGGTCGGCGGCGGCGCCGCGATCCTCTCCGGCACGCTCTCGGCAGCCAGCCTGTTCGGCTCGGTCAACCAGGTCGGCGCCTACTTCACCACGCCGGTCTATGGCGAGGTCATCGTCTTCACCACCGCGATCGTGCTCATCCGACTGCTGCCGCAGGGTATCTCCGGGCGCTTCTTCAAGGGGAACCTGTGATGGACAAGCGCCTTCGCTTCGCTCTCCAGGCCGCGGGCACCGTTGTCGCCATCGGCGTGATCGCGATCGTGCCGAGCGTGATCGAGCTGTTCGGCCTGATGCAGCTGACGTTGTTTGCCGCGATGTCGGTGCTGGCGCTGAGCCTCGCCTTCATCTGGGGCTATGGCGGCATCCTGTCGTTCGGCCAGACCGCCTTCTTCGGCCTCGGCGGCTACGCTTATGCAATCGCGGCCGTGAACTTCCAGGACTCCACCCCGGCAATCCTGCTGGCGATCGTGGTGCCCGCGCTGTTCGCGGCGATCCTCGGCTACTTCATCTTCTTCGGCCGCATCTCCGACGTCTATCTCGGCGTCATCACGCTGACCGTCACCCTGATCCTGTTCAACTCGGTCAACTCGACCTCGGGCGACGCCTACAAGATCGGCAAGGCGCTGCTCGGCGGCTTCAACGGCATGCCGGCGGTGCCGACCTTCAACATGCCGTTCGATCCGTCGACGGTGCTGTCGCCGGAGCAGTCATGGTGGACGACCGCCTATGTGCTGCTCGGCGTGTTCCTGCTGCTACGGCTCTTGCTGGCTCTGCCGGCCGGTCGCATCATCGTCGCCGTGCGCGAGAACGAGGTGCGGGCGTCGCTGCTCGGCTATGATCCGCGCCTGGTGAAGTGCCTGACCTTCATTCTCGGCGGCGCCATCGCCGGCCTTGCCGGCGCGCTCTACGTCAACTGGGGCGCCTTCGTCAGCCCGACCATCTTCAGCCTGTCGCTCTCGGCGGAGATCATCATCTGGATCACGGTCGGCGGCCTCGGCACCTTGCTCGGACCGATCATCGGCTGCGTCGTCATCGAATACATCGTCGCCTATATTGGCTCGCAGCAGCTTCTCAACTCCAACCTCGTGCTCGGCGGCGTGCTGGTCGTGTTCGTGCTGCTGCTGCCGAAAGGCATCTTCCCGACCGCGCGTGATCTGGTGATGCGGCTGATCCCGGATAAGAAGCCGAAGACCAATGGCCCCGTGCCGTCAGCGGCAGCGCCGCATCCCGCAGGAGCCGAATGACATGGCGGAACTCGTCCCTCTGCTCAAGGCCGAGCACCTGACGATGCGCTTCGGCGGCGTGGTCGCCAATGACGACATCACCTTCACGCTGCAGGAGATGGAGCTGCGCTGCCTGATCGGCCCGAACGGTGCCGGCAAGAGCACGTTCTTCAAGACCCTCACGGGACAGCTGGTGCCGACCTCCGGCTCCATCGCGTTCCGCGGCATGCCGATTGCGGGCAAGGCTTCGCACGAGATCGCGCGCATGGGCATCGGCATCAAGACCCAGGTGCCGAACGTGTTCAACGGTCTCTCGGTGCGCGAGAACATCTGGATGGCGGTGCGCCGCAAGGCGACGCCGCGGCAGCAGGGACCTGCCGTCGACGCGGTGCTGGAGATGATCCGGTTGACCGACTATGCCGAAAGCATCGTCGCGACGCTCTCGCACGGCCAGCGGCAGTGGGTCGAGATCGGCATGGTGCTCGCCGCCGAACCTGAACTGATCCTGCTCGACGAGCCCGCCGCAGGGATGACCGACGAGGAAACCTTCCATACGGCCGCGATCATTCGCGAGATCAACCAGACCCGCGCCATCGTCGTCGTCGAGCACGACATGGAGTTCATCAAGCAGATCGCCAAGCGCGTCACCGTGTTCCACCAGGGCCGCGTGCTGGTCGAGGACACCGTCGACAAGGTGCTCGCCGATCAGCGCGTGCGCGACGTCTATCTCGGCAAGAAGGTGGCGGCATGAGCGCGCTTCTCGAGGTCAAGGGCCTCAAGTCCGGCTATGGCCGAATCCCGATCCTGTTCGGTGTGGACCTCACGGTGGCCGACGGCGAGTATCTCGGCATCCTCGGCCATAACGGCATGGGCAAGACAACCGCGCTGCGCACCCTGATGGGGCATCTGCCGACCACCGACGGCTCCGTCGTGTTCGCCGGCAAGACCATCACCCATCTCAAGCCGCACGAGCGCTCGCGGCTGGGCATCGGCCTGGTGCCGCAGGGCCGCGAGATCTTCCCCGATCTCTCGGTGATGGAGAACCTCCGCATGGGCCTCGCCGCGGCGCCCAAGGAGGATCGCGGCGTCATCGACGCCGTGCTGCAGGATTTCCCGCGCCTGGTGCGGCTGCTCGACCGCCGCGGCGGCGCGCTGTCCGGCGGCGAGCAGCAGTTGCTGGCGCTGGCGCGCTGCCTCTGCACCAAGCCGAAGCTGATCCTGCTGGACGAGCCGACCGAAGGCATCCAGCCCTCGATCATCGAGGAGATCATCGAGACCTTGCTGGCGCTGAAGACGCGCTGGAAGATGTCCCTCATCGTCGTCGAGCAGAACCTCGAATTCATCACGTCGTTATCGGACCGCATCCTGCACATCCAGAAGGGACGCATCACCGAGGAACTCGACCGTGAGACTTTGTTGGCCCGGGAAGGTCAGATGATTCCGAGCTAGCGAATTCCGGCGCGGCTGCGCCGGCGCAACTGAACTGTACACTCCTGTCTTTGCTCCAGCTTGTCCTCACAAGAAAGGATGACTCATGTCAATCAAACGCCCGAATGCCGAGGAAGTCGCCGATCTCGCCGCCAGCCTGCACATGAACATGACGGTCGAGGAGGCCGCCGAATATCTCGCGCTGATGGGCGGCATGTTCGATCAGTACGACATCATCGATGAGCTGCCGAACCCGCTGCCGCCGGTGAAATATCCGCGCACGCCGGGCGCCAAGCCGCCGGCGAAGGAGAACAAGTATAACGCCTGGGCGATCAAGACCGAGGTGAAGGGCGCTGGCTCCGGCAAGCTCGCCGGCCGTACCGTCGTGCTGAAGGACAACGTCGCGCTCGCCGGCGTTCCCATGATGAACGGCTCGACCACGCTCGAAGGCTTCATTCCCGCCGCGGACGCCACCATCGTCTCGCGCATCCTCGATGCCGGTGGCACCATCGTCGGCAAGGCCGTGTGCGAGCACTTCTGCCTGTCCGGCGGCAGCCACACCTCCGATCCGGCGCCGGTGCACAACCCCTGGAAGATGGGCTATTCGGCCGGCGGCTCGTCCTCGGGCAGCGCCGCGCTGGTGGCGGCCGGCGAGGTCGATATGTCCATCGGCGGCGACCAGGGCGGCTCGATCCGCATCCCCGCATCCTATTGCGGCATCTACGGCATGAAGGCGACCCACGGCCTCGTGCCCTACACCGGCGTGATGCCGATCGAGTCGACGATCGACCACACCGGACCGATGACCGCCAACGTCAAGGATAACGCGCTGCTGCTCGAAGTGCTGGCCGGCGCCGACGGCCTCGATCCGCGGCAATACGCGCCGAAGGTCTCGGCCTACACCGAGGCGCTCGGCAAGGGCGTGAAGGGTCTGAAGATCGGCGTGCTCAAGGAAGGCTTCAGCGCGCCGAACATGCAGGAGGGTGTGGTCAGCAAGGTCAAGGCCGGCGCCGAGCGCTTCGCCAAGATGGGCGCCTCCGTGTCGGAGGTCTCGATCCCCGAGCACATGCATGCGCTGGCGGCGTGGAATCCGATCACGCTGGAAGGCTTCCTGGTGCAGATGATGCTCGGCAACGGCATGGGCTTCAACTGGAAGGGCCTCTATGACGTCGGCCTGCTCGACGCGCATTCCGGTTGGCGCAACCGCGCCGACGATCTCTCGGTGACCTTGAAGCTGACCATGCTGGTCGGTCAGTGGGGTCTCGAGCACTATCGCGGCCGCTATTACGCCAAGTCGCGCAACATCGCGATCCAGGCCAAGGCGGCCTATGACGCGATGTTCGGCTCCTACGACCTCTTGCTGATGCCGACCTTGCCCTGCGTCGCGACGCCGATCCCGGCCAAGGATGCGCCGCTCGCCGAAGTCGTGCAGCGCGCCTTCGAGATGACCGCGACGACGAGCCCGTTCGACGTCACCGGTCATCCCGCGATGACCGTGCCGTGCGGCCTTTCCGACGGTCTCCCGGTCGGCCTGATGCTGATAGGCAAGGACTACGCCGAGTCCACCATCTACCAGGCGGCGGCGGCGTTCGAGGCCGACGGCGACTGGAAGAAGTTCTAATGATCACCATCACCGCGGTCATCAGGGCCAAGGCGGGACACGAGGCCACGATGCGCGACGCCCTCGTCGCCGTCGCGGCCCATGTTGCGGCCAACGAGCCGGAGACGATCGGGTTCTTCATCTCGCAGAGCGAGACCGAGCCCGGTCTGTTCACCACCTACGAGCGCTTCGCCGACAAGGCCGCGATGGACCGCCACAACGGCTCCGCCGCGGTGGCGACCTTCTTCGGCATCGCCAAGCCGATCCTCGACGGCGAGGTCATTCTCGTGACCTCGCAGGAGGTGTCGGCGACGATGCGGTAGGGCGAGGCGAGAGAGGCGAGTTCGCCAATCGTCCTTCGAGACGCCCGCCAAGCGGCGGGCTCCTCAGGACGAGGGCGGTGGGTGTGGCGAGATGAGCGTCTGTTGCCAGGGCTTGCTCTGCAAGAATTTGCAAGAGCGAGCTCCGCAAGAACTCCTATGGGCTTGCAGCCACATCGCATGGAAGTCCCGCACACGATCTCAACCCTCATGGTGAGGAGCCCGCCGCTTGGCGGGCGTCTCGAACCACGAGGCCCCAATCGAACCACGAGCGCTGAACAACAAAGAGGACCACCGCCGATGCTCCGTCTGCACGGCATCATGGGACGCGCCGACGACAAGATCTATGCGCGGCAACTGCATACGTTGGAGCATCGTGGCGGCATCGAGCTGTTGTTCGTGCCGCCGGAGGACGCCGGCCGCAAGCGCTTCCGCCTGACCACCGATCACGGCACTGACTGCGCGGTCAGCCTCGACCGCGACGAGGAACTCATCGACGGCGCGCTGCTGCATCTCGATTCCGACCGCGCCATCATCGCCCGCTTCGGCGAGCAGCAGGTGCTGCGCCTGAAGGCCCGCGACGATGCGAGCGCGCTCAAGCTCGGCTGGCACGCCGGCAATCTGCACTGGCGCGTCAGGTTCGAGGGCGATCACCTCGTCGTGCTGCTCGATGCACCGCTCGCCACCTATCGCGCCCGCATCCAGCCGCTGCTCGACTCCGGCGAGGTGGTGGAGCGCGCGCATGTTTGACCGCGGCGAGGCGCTCGCGCTGCTGCAGCTTGGCGACAGCGCCTTTCCCGCCGGCGGCTTCGCGTTTTCCTGGGGCATCGAGGGCCTTGCGGCCGATGGGCTGCTGTCCGATCGCAGCGATCTCGACGGCGTCATCGCAGACCATCTCGCGCAGCGCTGGGCCAGCATGGATCGCATTCTGCTGCGCCGCGCGTGGTACGCGAGCGACAGCGACGCGATTGCTTCCGTCGACCGCCTCGCGGAGGCCACCACGCCGTCGGCCGAGATGCGCGAGGGATCGCGGCGGGCGGGCAGGGCGCTGCTCGGCGTCTGGGTCAAGCTCGCGGGCCCGCTGTCTGTGTCCTATCGCGCGCGTGTCTCGGCGGATGCGCGGCTTGGCCATCTTGCCGTCGTGCAGGCGATCACCGGCCGTGACGCCGGCCTGAGCCTTGATGCCGCCGAGTTGGTCTCAGGCTGGACCTTGATCACTGGCCTCGTCAGCGCCGCCGTCCGGCTCGGCCTGATCGGTCACATCGACTCGCAGCAGAGCCTGGCGCGTGCCCGCGCGCTGCTCGCTGATCTGCTCACTGATGCGCCCGACGACGACGCGATGCCGTCGAGCTTCACGCCCTTCATCGATATCGCCGTGTCGCGCGGGCCGCTGCGGCACGTGCGCATGTTCACGACCTGAGGTGCCCTGGCCATGATGAACCTGTCGCCGACGGAGCTCGATCGTCTCGTCATCTTCAACGCCGCGCAGATGGCGCGGCGCAATCGCCAGCTCGGCATCAAGCTCAGCCATCCCGAGGCGGTCGCCTACATCACCGATGAGGTGATGACCGCGGCGCGCCGCAATCTGCCTTATGCCGAGATCCGCGACATGGCGGGACGGCTGCTCACCACCGATGACGTCGAGCCCGGCGTCGCCCAGATGATTCCGATGCTCTATGTCGAGCTGATGTTCGCCGAGGGCACCAAGGTGATGGCGCTGTTCGAGCCGATCCAGCCCGCCGAGGGCGCTGCGAGTGATGACGTCGTGCCCGGCGAGATCATCGCGGGCGGCGACGACATCTCGATGTTCACGGATCTGCCGGCGGTCACCATCGACGTCGTCAATACCGGGGACCGCGACATCCAGGTGCGCAGCCACACTCATTTCTTCGAGGTCAATCGGGCGCTGCGCTTCGACCGCGCCGCGGCCTGGGGCATGAAGATCGACCGACCCGCGGGCCTCGGTGTCCGCTTCGAGCCGGGCGTGATCAAGTCCGTGCGGCTGATCCCGATCACCGGCGACCGGATCGTGCGCGGCCAGGCCGGCTTGGTCAACGGTCCGCTCGATGCCCCCGGCGCGCGCGACGCCGCGCTGAAGCTTGCGCAGTCGCGCGGCTATCTCGGAGCCTGAGCCATGGCCACGCTCACCCGGAAAGCCTATGCCGAGCTGTACGGCCCCACCAAGGGCGATCTGATCCGGCTCGCCGACACCAGCCTGTTCGCCGAGATCGAGCACGACTACACGACCTACGGCCATGAGCTTCTGGTCGGCGCCGGCAAGAACATCCGCGATGGCGAGGCCGTCGCCGCGCACCGGACGTCCAATCACAAGGCGCTCGACGTCGTCGTCAAGAATGCGACCATCGTCGACGCCGTGATCGGCATCGTGAAGGCCGACATCGGCATTCGCGACGGCCGCATCGTCGGCATCGGCAAGGCCGGCAATCCCGACATCATGCCGGACGTGCATCCGGACATGGTGGTCGGCCATACCACCGCGCCGATTGCCGGCGGCCCGTTCATCGTCACCGCGGGTGCGATCGAAAGCCACGCCCATCTGATCTCGCCGGAGCAGTCGGATCATGCGCTGGCCGGCGGCACCACCACCATGGTCGGCAACGGCTCGGGACCGGTGTTCGACGTCGGCTCGGGCGCGGGGCCGAACTTCGGCCATTTCCTCAAGTCGATCGAGTTCTCGCCGCTGAACTACGCGCTGTTCGGCCGCGGTGGCTCCGATCCGGCAGCGGTCGAGGAGGCGGTCGCGGCCGGCGGCATGTCGGTCAAGATCCACGAGGATTTTGGCGCGTCGCCCGACGTCATCGACAAGACGCTGATCGCAGCGGATCGTCATGATTTCGCGGTCCATCTGCATACGGACTCGATCAACGAATACGGCTTCTGCGAGGACACGATGGCGGCGGTCGATGGCCGCACCATCCACATGTATCACGTCGAGGGCGCCGGCGGCGGCCACGCGCCGGACCTGCTCAAAGTCGTGTCCTGGCCCAACGTCATCCCGTCCTCGACCAACCCGACCAATCCCTACACCTCCTATGGGATGGAGGAGGGCGTGCCGATGACGATGATCTGTCATCAGCTCAACTACAACGCCCCGGAAGATGTGATGTTCGGCGAGTCCAGGGTGCGCGGGCAGTCGATGGCGGCGGAAGACTTTCTGCACGACATGGGCGCGATCTCGATCTTCGGCACGGACACGCAGGGCATGGGCCGGCTCGCCGAGAACGTCGCCAAATGCTGGCAGCTTGCGAGCGTCATGAAGGACCGCATCGGCCGCCTGGCGGAGGAGACGACTGTTCGCGCCGACAATGAGCGCATCAAGCGCTACGTCGCCAAGCTCACGATCAACCCGGCCATTGCGGTCGGCATCGACCATGTCGTCGGCTCGATCGAGGTCGGCAAGATGGCCGACCTCGTGCTGTGGCCACGCGCCTCGTTCGGGCTCAAGCCGTACATGGTGATCAAGAACGGCTTCCCGGTGTGGGCCGCGATGGGCGACGGCAATGGCAGCCTCGGGCTGTCAGAGCCGATGATCCAGAAGCGGATGTGGGGCGCGCTGGGCAGCGCGCCGCAGCGGCTCGGCGTGAACTTCATGTCGAAGCTCGCGGTCGACGCCGGCGTTCGCGACAGGCTCGGCTTGGGTCGCGAAACCGTGCAGATCAAGAACGTCCGCCGCCTGCGCAAGACCGACATGGTCCGCAACGCCGCGATGCCGCATGTCGAGGTCGATCCGCAGACTTTCGAGGTCCGCGCCGACGGCAAGCTGTTGATGTGTCCGCCGGCCACGACCGTGCCGCTCGCCAGGAGGTTCATGCTGCGATGAGCCGTCTCGCTCTCACGCGCACCGATGCTCCGATGACCGCCGCGCGCGTCGGCATCGGCGGCCCTGTCGGCTCCGGCAAGACCGCTCTGGTCGAGCAATTGATCCCCGCGCTGCAGGCGCGCGGCATCGACATCGCTGTCATCACCAACGATCTCGTCACGGCTGAAGATGCCGAGCGCGTCCGCCGCTCCGGGCTCATCGATCCCGAGCGGGTCTCGGCAGTGGAAGCGGGCGCCTGTCCGCACACCGTGATCCGCGAGGACCCGACGCTGAACATCGAGGCCGCCGACGAGTTGGAGCGGCGCTTTCCCGGCGTCGAGCTGATCCTGCTGGAGAGCGGCGGCGACAATCTCGCCTCGACCTTCTCGCGCGACCTCACCGATTTCTGGATGTTCGTAATCGACGTCGCCGGCGGTGACGACATCCCGCGCAAGCGCGGCCCCGGCGTGATCCGCGCCGATCTGCTGGTCATCAACAAGGTCGATCTCGCGCCGCATGTCGGCGTCGATCTCGCGCGCATGCAGCGCGAGGCCACGGAGGTGCGCGGCGGCCGGCCGGTGCTGCTGACCAACTGCCGCCGCGGCGAGGGGATCGACGCGGTCGTCGATCTGCTGGAGCGCGAGGTGCTGTTCCGCTCGTGAGCGATCTTGGCCCAGAGAAGCCGCGCCTCGATCTGTCCTTCGTCCGCCGCGGCGGCCGCACCGTCATCGACCGGCGCTTGTTTGCCTGGCCCTTTGTGCTCACGCGCAGCTTCCACACCGACGCGGCGCGGCCGGACCAGCTCAGCGTGATCCTCCAGACCGGCAGCGGCGCCGTGCATGGCGAGGACCGGCTGACGCAGCGCTTCACGCTGGCGGAAGCGGCGGCAGTCTGCATCACCACGCAGGGCGCGACCGCGGTGCATCGGGCCGAGCCAGGCACGCGCGCCGTCGAACACGTGCTGCTGCGCGTCGCGGCGGGCGCGTCGCTCGACTACCGGCCGGAGCCGCGCATCCTGTTTCCCGACGCCGCGCTGCGCCAAGTGCTCGAGCTCGACTGCGCCGGCGATGCGTCTGCGCTCGTCACCGACGCGTTCACGATGCACGATCCGGACGGGCAGGGCCGGCTGTTCCGCGAACTCGACTCCACCCTCATCGTCCGGCGGCCGGATGCGGAGTCCTTGCTGATCGACCGCATGCATCTGCGCCAACCGGACATCGCCCGCTTCAACGGGCGCCGCGCCTTCGGCTCGGCCACGCTGCTGCTGCCTTCGCACGATCCCGGGGCGATCGGCCAGCTGCTGTCGCATGCGATCGCGCCGGTTGAGGGCCTCTACGCGGCCGCGAGCGTGCTGCCCGGGCGCGTCGGCATCGGTGTGCGGCTGGCCGGACGCGAGATGCGCGCGCTGCGCGCCGGCTTCGACGCCATAGCCGGGGTCTATCGCGAAATCGAGATCAACGCGCGAGCGACGTTGCGGAGCGGCCCCGTCGCCGGCGCCGCTTGAACCCGGCCTACGCCGTTTCCAGATCGAAATCCGCCCACACCGGCACGTGATCCGACGGCTTCTCCCAGGCGCGCACATAGCTGTCGATGCCGACCTCGACCAGCCGGTCGCTGGCCTGCGGCGACAGCAGCAGATGATCGATCCGGATCCCCATGTTCTTCTGCCAGGCGCCGGCCTGGTAGTCCCAGAACGTGTACTGTCCCGGCGCGTCGTTGACGGCGCGTAGCGCGTCGGTCAGGCCGAGGCCGAGCAGCGACTGAAAGCTCTCGCGCGTTTCAGGCCGGAACAGCGCATCGTCGACCCAGGCTTCGGGATTGGAGACATCAGCGGCGGCCGGGATCACGTTGAAGTCGCCTGCGAGGATCAACGGCTCCTCGGTCTTCAGCCGTTCACGCGCATAGTCACGAAGCCGCGACATCCATTTGAGCTTGTAGGGATATTTATCCGTGTTCGCCGGATTGCCATTGGGCAGATAGAGGCACGCGATGCGGACCACGCCGGTCTTCAAGCTGACCACGCCTTCCAGGAACCGCGCATGCACGTCCTCGGCATCGCCGTCGAGCCCGGACTTGGTCTCGTCGAACGGCAGCTTCGACAGCAGAGCGACGCCGTTGAACGTCTTCTGGCCGTGGGTGACGACGTTGTAGCCGAGCGCCTCGATCTCGAGCCTTGGGAAGGCATCGTCGGTGCACTTGATCTCCTGCAGGCAGACGATGTCAGGCGAGCACTCCTTGAGCCAGGTCACGAGGTGCTCGATCCGTTGCCGGACGGAATTGACGTTCCAGGTGGCGATGCGCATCGGCGGGTTCCCAGCAGGCTCAAACGATCGGTCCCGGTTAGACCAAGCGGCAGGGCCCCGGGTCAAGGCGATTGGCCGGCAGACTCACAGGCCGGCGCAGCCGGGCCATGCAGAGGTGCCCCATGGCGGCCGGCCGCGTGTCCGCGTATTCATGCTTTCAACAGGGAGACCATCATGGATCATCGACGTCTCGGCCATTCCGGCCTGCGGGTGCCCGCGCTCAGCTTCGGCACCGCTACCTTCGGCGGCGGCAACGACTTCTTCAAGGCCTGGGGCGCGACCGACGCCGATGGCGCGAGCCGGCTGATCGACGTCTGCCTCGATCATGGCGTGTCGATGTTCGACAGCGCCGACGTCTATTCGAGCGGCCTCTCCGAGACCATTCTCGGCCAGGCCATCAAGGGCAAGCGCAACCGGCTCCTGATCTCGACCAAGGGCACGTTCCCGAAGGGCGACGGTCCCAACGATTATGGCTCGTCGCGCCAGCATTTGATCGAAGCGGTCGACGGCTCGCTCAAGCGGCTCGGCGTCGATCACATCGACCTCTATCAACTGCACGGCCAGGACTACAACACGCCGGTCGAGGAGACGCTCTCGACGCTCGACCAGCTCGTGCGCGACGGCAAGATCCGCTACATCGGCGGCTCGAACTTCTCGGGCTGGCACCTGATGAAGTCGCTGTCGGCCGCTGACCGTTACGGTTACCCGCGTTACGTCGCGCACCAGGCCTATTACTCGCTGCTCAACCGCGACTATGAGTGGGAGCTGATGCCGCTCGGCATCGACCAGGGGGTCGGCGCCGTGATCTGGAGCCCGCTCGGCTGGGGCAAGCTGACCGGCAAGATCCGCCGCGGACAGCCGGCCAAGCCCGGCACGCGCGCCCACGACATCGCCGGTACGGGTCCGCATTTCGAGGAGGAGCGGCTGTATCGCGTCGTCGACGCGCTCGACGGCGTCGCCAAGGAGACCGGCAAGACCATTCCGCAGGTGGCGTTGAACTGGCTGCTGCAGCGCCCGACCGTGTCGACGATCATCGTCGGCGCCCGCGACGAGAACCAGCTGGTCGAGAACATCGGCGCGGTCGGCTGGAACCTGACGGCCGAGCAGGTGGCCACGCTCGATGCCGCGAGCGACATTCCGGCGGCCTATCCGGTCTGGCACCAGCGCGGCTTCCCGATGCTGAACGAGCGGCGCTGATCTCGCTCCGGCGGAACGGCTGTGGATCTTCAGCCGCGGGCCGCGCGCCTGCGGCGCCGATGCATTTGACGGCGGAGGCGGCTGGGCAGTAACATCCGGCTTCGATCGTGACGTGGCCGCGCTCCGGTCATTCTGGAGCCGCCACAACGGGGGGCGTCGACCCCGGACCGATCGGCGGTTGAGCCTCACGACTGTGCCGGACCCGCAGTCTTCAATGTGACGATGTTTGGCTCACTAAGTCGTCCCGGCGAACCGCATCGGGTTTTTGTTCCGGCTAACCGCATCGGGTTTTTGTTCAAGAGAGAACTCTCGCCCCTCACCCTGAGGAGCCCGCCGGAGGCGGGCGTCTCGAAGGGCGAGGCCCGCTAATCGGGCCTCATGGTTCGAGACGGCGCTACGCGCCTCCTCACCATGAGGGTGAGCAGCCGCAGCAGCGACTGGCGAATTGGTGCCGCGCCGCGCGATCAAATACTCCACCCCTCCGCCGGATAAGCCAGCGCATCGCCCGGCAGGATCTCCGCGCCCACCCCATTCCGGAACCGGCTTGCATAGAACGCCAGCGGCAGGCCGTCGCGGTGGCGGCACCAGCGGACCTCGCCGATGAACAGCGTGTGGTCGGCAATCTCGACCGAACTCACCACATCGCAGCCGAATTGCGCGATCGCCTGCGGCAGCAGGAAGAAGCCGTCACGCGCATCCAGCATCGGCGCGCCTTGCGCCAGCGGCGTCCCCGCAAAGTGCCGGCCGATCGCGACGTCATCGGCCGCGAGCACGTTCACCGCGTAGCGCCGCGTCTCGCTCACCGCCTGCCACGTGCGGCCGCGCTTCAGTGAGACCAGCACCGTCGGCGGCTGCATCGACACCGTGGTGAAGCTGTTGGCGGTCATGCCGACGGCCGCGCCGTCGGCATCGCTGCTGGTGACGACCGTCACGCCGGTTGAGAACCGCGAGGCGGCTGCGCGAAAACTCGCGGGATCGGCATGATGGCTCATGAGCTGCTCCGCTTCCTCCGTCTCAGGCCGCCAGCGGCGTGCGCTCGTCGATCCAGGCATGGATGCGCCGGTCGCTGGCGAGCCGGTCCCACTGCCGTTCCGGATAGTTGAAATTGTCGGTGAACTCGTCGCATAGCGCGCGGTTCTGCGCCATCGTGAAGATCAGCCGGCCCATCGCCTCCGACGGCGGCTGCAGCATCAGGTTGGTCCAGCGCGCCGCCGCGATCACGCGGTTCTCGCGCGCGCGGTCGACCGTCTCGACGAAGCGGTCGTCGAACGCCACGGCCTCGACGATCGCCTTGCCGAGCTCGAACGCGGCGTAGGAGGCCATGTTGGCGCCCTGGCCCATCATCGGATCGACCACCGAATGCACGTCGCCGAGTGCGATGGCGATCTTGCCGTCGTCGAAGCTGACCGAGGAGCGCCGCACCGTCGGCACCACCGCGCCCTGCAGCAGGTCCAGCGGCTGCAGGTCGAAGCGGTGCGTATCGATCTTGTTGTAGGTGTGCGGATGATGTTTCTCGAGCTTGTCGAGCATGGTCTGGCGGAAGCCCGCCGGGTCCGCATCGTAGTTGAGCGAGACGAGATCGGCCATGTCGCCGCCCGGGATGTTCTCCATCAGCAGCGCCGTCTTCATGCCGCCGAAGGTGAGCGTTGGGATCACGATCATCTCGCCATGCCCGGGCGACACCGACAGCGTCACGCCGCGCGGATCGTCGCCGTCAGGGCTGCCGTGATCGACGCCGTCATACAGCCCGACGCAGAGCAGGCGCTGCGGCTGATTGTAGGGCGACAGCTCCGGCCGGTGGCTGAACATCCGCCCGAGCGCGCCCTTGCCGGTCGACACCACCAGCAGATCGAACCGCGCCACCAGCGCCGGGATGTCGTCGTCCTGGATGCTGGCGTATTCGATGGTCCCGCCGCGATCCTCGAAATCCTTCATCAGCGCCGGCAAATAGATCCGGTAGTCGACCGCGCGGCTCGGCTGCTTGAACGCGCCGCGGAAGAGCAGGGGGCTGCCCGGGAAATTGAAGAAGTGATCGTGATGGTGATAGACGAATTCGGGATCGTCCCAATGGTTGACGCCGAGCTCGTTCTCCCGGGCCACCGTGATGCCGTGGTGCGCCACGGTATTCATCAGGCGCGTTGCAGCATACTGCTCGGGCTCGCGGTCGGTCAGGACAGTGGCCTGGATGCCGTGCTTCTGCAGATAGAGCGCGAGATGCAGTCCGCCGATGCCGGCGCCGACGATGCCAATCGACTTCTCCATGGGTCTCCCTCCCTCGTGATTTTTTTGAGAGGCTAGACCAGTCCTCCCGATCACGTATACGGAATGGCAAGAATAAAACTCATTCCGGGGAGGAATGGATGGACCGGATCGACGCGTTGCAGACCTTCATCCGGGTCATGGAGGCCGGCAGCTTCACCCAGGCGGCGGCCGATCTCGGCCTGGGCCAGCCGGCGATCACCAAGCGCATCGCGCTCCTGGAGGAGCAGTTCGGCTGCCGGCTGTTCGTCCGCACCACGCGCAAGCTGCGTCCCACGCCCGATGCCGACCGGGTGCTCAAGCTCGCCAAGGACATCGTGACCTTGTTCGAGAGCGCCGGCGTGCCGTCGCCGCGCCGCGTCGGCGCGCCCTCAGGCACGTTGCGGATGACGGTGCCGACCTCGTTCGGCCGCTTCTTCTTCGCCGACATTTTTGCGGAGTATGGCCGCCGCTATCCCGAGGTGCGGCTCGACATCCGCTTCACCGAGCAGTTCGTCGACCTCGTCGAGACCGGCACCGAGCTCGCCATCCGCATCGGCGTGCTCTCGTCGAGCTCGCTGGTCGCGCGCCGCGTCGGTACCGTGAAGCGGCTGCTGGTCGCATCGCCGGCGCTGCTGACCAGGCACCGTGCGCCGCGCCTGCCCAACGATCTGCGCCAGCTGCCCTGCGTGACCTATTCGCGGCTGTCGCCGAAGAACGAATGGAGCTTCGAATCCGAGACCGGCCGCCACGTCGTCGGCATCACGCCGTCGCTGACCTGTGACGACGCCGACATCATGACGCTGGCCGCGCTGGAGGGGCTGGGCGCCGCCGTGCTGCCGGACTGGTGCGCGGTGGCTCATATCGCATCCCGCAAGCTCGTCCACCTGCTGCCCGACTACGACGTCCCCTCGCTGCCGCTCCACGTCGTCTATCCCGACCCGCAATGGATGTCCCACCGCGCCCGCCTGTTCCGCGACCTCATCATCGAGCGCGCTGATGTGTTTGCGATCGGTGCGCCGCAGTGATGATCCGTAGCAACAAGGAGAAGACGCGCAGCACTATCGGTGTGCATGACTGCGCCCTCGCCCCTTGTGGGAGAGGGCATGTACGGCCTATCGGCGCACTCGGTTGGGTGAGGGGGCCCTTTCGACAGACGTTGCTCGTGGAGAGAACCCCTCACCCAACCGAGTTCGAGGCGCTGTCCTACATGCCCTCTCCCACAAGGGGCGAGGGCGCTGTATTGGGCAGCGCGCGACCCTGGATTGCTTCCGCCGTCGCTCTGCGGGCTAAGGCGGACACGTCGCTTCGCTCGCAATGACGAGGATGGTACAGTCTGCCACAAGTGAATGTTCGCTGAGACAGGACTGCAAGGGAACGACCGATGCGGCTGGCTGTGATTTCCGATGTGCATGGCAATCTGCCGGCACTGGAGGCGGTGCTCGACGACATCAAGGCGCGCGGCGTCGATACGACTGTGAATCTCGGCGACTGCGTGACCAGCCCGTTGTGGCCGTTGGAAACCCTCGAGCTGCTGCAATCCCTGGCGCTGCCCACGGTGCGCGGCAATCATGACCGGTGGATCGAGGAGTTTCCGGAGGAGAAGCTTTCGCCGGCCGGTCGGTTTACGCGCGCTGCGCTGAGCGCCGAGCAGCGCCGCGCGTTGCATGCGCTGCCGCCGCGGATTGCGCTGGAGCAGGGCATCCTCGCCGTTCACGGCACGCCGAACGACGACTGCGCGATGTTGCTGGAAGAGATGACGGACGACGGCCGCTATGTCCCGGCGCGCCGCGACGTGCTGGCTTCGCGTCTCGTTGATCTCGGCGGCGCGACGCTCGTGCTGTGCGGTCACAGCCATCGGCAGGCGGTGGTGCAGGTGCCGCGCGGTCCCATGGTGGTCAATCCCGGCAGCGTCGGCTGTCCGGTGTTCGCCGACATTCCGATCGCGGCTCAGCTCGAACATCGCTCGCCGCACGCCCGTTACGCTGTGCTGACCGAGCGGCGTGGACACTGGCAGGCCGAGCTGCTGGCGCTGACCTATGACTGGGACCACGCCGCCGCGCGCGCCGTCGAGACCGGCTTTCCGCACTGGGCGGGCGCCTACGCCTCCGGCGCCGTGATCTGACACGCGGACGCGAGCCAAGGAGAGCCAAGGAGAGCGAAGGCGCTCGACCGCATGTCCCGATGGCCGTCGGGCAAATCGGTCTGGACCATCGCGCTTGTTTGTTCGCGCGGGGGCGCGCCGGCGGCATCGCAACCGCCTGCGCGCAAAAACGGATTTCGCGAGCCGCATCAAGCTGATTTGGCCTGTCCAGTCCTGAAACGAAAAATTTCCTTGTTTCGAAATTTCGGAAATCATGTTTCTATGAGCTGTCCCGTCCCGGCACGAGGGGCGTATCGCGATCGTCACGGCACGCGGGGTGGGATGCGATGGGCGTCGTGAGCCGCAGCATGGCCTCGTGCCGTGCGGACGAACGGCTCCGGCGCACGCCGAAATCGTAAGGTCCTGACCTCCCGATGCTGAGGTCAAGCCGGTGGTGACGATGATCCGCTGGTGACGGGGGCAAGACAGCCGGTCCCCGGGGAGAGGACGTATAAGGCGTAACGCCATCGCGCAGGGAATGCCGGTTGACCGGCTGGACCTGTGGTGACTGCCGCCTGCTACTTTTTCTGCAGGCGGGCCATGGGTTGCGGCCAGCACCCGGCATTCCCTGCGCCCTCGACCTCAACGAGGGTGAAACTGATCATCATGACTCGGGCTGAGGATGCCGCGAGAACGCCTGATCGTACCCATCCGACCCTGCCGGCCAACGGCCCGACGCGCGATGTGTGCGGCCCGGGAAGAGCGATCCGTAATTCTACGGGCGGGGCAATTAACGCGGCTGAAGCAGCCGATCAGGCATGGCTGGGGATCATCAGGAAGGTTCGACGCCCACATGATCTGGTCTGGGGATCCCTCGCGCGCGAAGCAAGCGGACGGCCATAGCCCGCTCAGTGCCTTCTTCCTTTGGATCAGCGGTTTCGGGGCGATCGAGACGCTCGACGACGAAGCGCTGATGGAGCGTGATCGCCGGCGCATTCGGGCCCGGCAGGTCGATGCCGTGGCGCGCCTCGTGCCTGTGACGATCGGCATCAATTTCGCGAACGCGGCGATCGTCCTCGGCGTCTTCTGGAACATCGTCTCGAATGCTTTCCTCGTCGCCTGGGGCGCGGCCATCGCCCTCGCCGGCGGCCTGGCGCTGCGGGGCTGGTGGCGCGCGCGCAAGGCGCGGCCGCAGGAGGCTTCGGAGCGCGCCATCAACCGCATGACGCTGCAGGCGTTCTTCCTCTCGGTCGTGTGGGGTTCGTTGCCGCTCATCGTGATGCCGCAGGTCGAGCCGCATCTGCAGATCATCGTCGGCTCGCTGATGACGGGTATGATCTCCGGCGGCGCGTTCGCGATGTCGAGCGTGCCGCGGGCGGGTCTGGCCTACACCTGGAGCCTGATGCTGTGCTCGGTCGCGTCGCTGTTCCTGTGCGGCGGGGCGACCTATCTCGTGCTCGTCGTCTTCCTGCTGCTCTACACGTCGTTCATGGTGCGGCACCTGGTGTCGCACGGCAACGTGTTCCTGGAGAACCTGAAGGCGCAGATCCGGCATGAGCGGCAGAACGAGACGATCTCGCTGCTCCTGAAGGAATTCCAGGAGAACGCCTCGAGCTGGCTGTGGCAGACCGATGCCGAGGGCCGGCTGATCGACGCGCCGCAGCGCTTTGCCGACGTCGCGCAATTGCCGCTCGATCAGCTCAAGGGTGAGCGGCTGATCGACACGCTGAAATATCTTTGTCCGACCGACACGGCGACCCTGAAGACGCTCGCCGACCGGATGGCGCAGCGGCTGTCGATCCCGGAGAGCCTGATCCATGTCGTGGTCGCGGGCGGCGAGCGCCGCCGCTGGGCGATCACCGCCCGGCCGGCGCGCGACTATGACGGCAAGTTCGCCGGCTATCGCGGCTTCGGCCGCGACGTCACCGAGCGCTGGCGCGCCGAGCAGGCGGAGGCCGAGAGCCGCGCCAAGTCCGACTTCCTGGCCATGATGAGCCACGAGATCCGCACGCCGATGAACGGCGTGCTCGGCCTCGCCTCGACCTTGCTGGAGACCAAGCTCGACGAGGATCAGCGTCACGCCGTGATGACGATCCGCGAATCCGGCGACAATCTGCAACGCATCCTCAACGACATTCTCGATCTGTCGAAGCTCAACGCCGGCAAGCTCGAATTCGAGACGGTCGACTTCTCGCCGGCGGCGCTGGTCGAGGCGGTCACCTCGATCATCGGCGTCAACGCCAAATCGAAGAGCCTGCTGGTCAATGCCGACATCGATCCGCAACTGCCGCCGTCGCTCAAGGGCGATGTCGCGCGCATCCGCCAGGTGCTGATCAACCTCGCGTCCAATGCGGTGAAGTTCACCGAGCAGGGCGGCGTCACCATTGCGGTGGCCTGCCGCACGCGCGACGATCACAAGGCCACGATCGAGTGGCGCGTCTCCGACACCGGCATCGGTATTCCCGCCGATCGCGTCGGCAGGCTGTTCAGCGAATTCGCGCAGGCCGACGCCTCGATCAACCGCCGGTTCGGCGGCACCGGGCTCGGGCTTGCGATCTCCCGGCGCATCATCGAGCAGATGGGCGGATCGATCGCGGTGTCCTCGGTGCAGGGCGAGGGCTCGACCTTCCGCTTCAGCCTGACCTTGCCGTGGAGCGACAAGCAGATCTCCGATCAGCGCGGCGACCGCGTCGGTGCCGGCGATCTGAAGACGCGCATCGAGGCGCTCGGCCGTCCGCTGCGCGTGCTGATCGCGGAGGACGATGCCACCAACCGCATGGTCGTGTCGAAGATGCTGCAGGAGTTCGCGGTCGACAAATGCATCGTGCCGGATGGCCTGCAGGCGGTGAACGCCGCCTCCGAGCAGGCGTTCGACCTGGTGCTGATGGACGTGCGCATGCCCGAGATGGACGGCATCACGGCGACGCGCACCATTCGCGCCAAGGGCGGCCGGCTGGCCGAGCTGCCGATCATCGCGCTGACGGCCAATGCCTTCCCGGATGACATCAAGCAATGCCGCGAGGCGGGCATGAGTGACTTCCTGGCGAAGCCGCTGCGAAAGCCCGCGATGGTGGCGGCCATGCTGAAGGCGTTGGGAACGGCTACCCCAAGCGTGGACGCGCCCGCGCTCGCGCCGTCGGAAGATCCGGCCGTGACCGCGGAGGCCTAGAGGCGGGCCGGGGAGGGATCAGACCGAGAAGCTGGTGCCGCAGCCGCAGGAGGCGGTGGCGTTGGGATTGTTGATCCGGAACGAGGCGCCCATCAGGTCGTCGACGAAGTCGACCTCGGAGCCGGCCAGGAACGGCACCGAGGCCGGATCGACCAGCACCACGGCGCGGTCGCGTTCGATGACGAGGTCGTCATCGGCCTTGGCGCGGTCGATGTCGAACTTGTACTGGAAACCCGAGCAGCCGCCGCCCTCGACCGAGATGCGCAGCATCGCGCCAGCCGTCTCCTTGCCGAGAATCTCGCCGATGCGGCGGGCGGCACGTTCGCTGATGGTGACAGGGGTGGCATCAGTCATGGCATCAGTCATGGCGAAGGGTCTCCGGAAGGCGCGTCATGCCCACTTCATTTGGCATCGGGCACTCCCCATAGTTAAGTGGGCTCCGGCCTGGAATCAAACCTCAAAAGGAACAATCGCCCGTGTCGGTCGGAATGGCTGCTTCCCGCGCTCCCTATTCCTGCGACCCCGATCGCAGCCGGGGCCGGTTGTTCGCCGAGCCGCCCTCGCGCACCCGGAGCGCCTTTCGCAGGGATTGCGACCGGGTCATCCATTCCACCGCCTTTCGCAGGCTGAAGCACAAGACCCAGGTGTTCGTCTTCCACGAAGGCGACCATTACCGCACCCGGTTGACCCATTCCCTCGAGGTTGCCCAGATCGCCCGCGCGCTGGCGCGCCAGCTCGGGCTCGACGAGGACCTGACGGAGACGCTGGCCCTGGCGCATGATCTTGGCCATCCGCCGTTCGGCCATGCCGGCGAACGGGCGCTGAACCGCTGCATGGCTGACCATGGCGGCTTCGATCATAATGCCCAGACCCTGCGCATCGTGACGTCGTTCGAGCAGCGCTACCCCGATTTCGACGGCCTCAATCTGACCTGGGAGTCGCTTGAAGGCATCGTCAAGCACAACGGGCCGTTGCAGGGGCAGATCCCGGCCGGAATCGTCGAGTTCAATGCCCGGTTCGACCTGGAGCTGTGGAGCTACGCCTCGGTCGAGGCCCAGGTCGCGGCGCTGTCCGACGACATCGCCTATGATGCGCATGACATCGACGATGGCTTGCGCGCGGGCCTGTTCACGCTCGACGACCTCGAGGAGGTCCCGCTGCTCGCGGCGATGATCGCCGAGATCGACCGGCATTATCCCGGCCTGGACAATATCCGGCGGGGGGCCGAGCTGGTCCGCGAGCTGATCTCCTATCTGATCGGCGCCGTGGCCGCCGAAGCGCAGCGGCGAATCGAGCGGGCGCAGCCGGTCTCGCCCCATGACGTCCGCCGCCATGCCGGCGCGCTGGTGGCCTTTCCGCCCGACGTGGCCGAGCACGAGGCGACGGTCAAGGCGTTCCTCTGGAAGCGGATGTATCGGCATGAGCGGGTGATGCGCGTGATGCGTGATGCCGAGCGTATCGTGGCCGACCTGTTCGGCCGCTACCAGGACGATGCCGGATCGCTGCCAGCCGGCTGGCTGGATGGCTGCGAGGGCGACGGCGATCGCGCGCGCCGGATCGGCCACTTTATCGCCGGAATGACGGACCGTTTTGCCTTAACCGAACACCACCGGCTTTTTGACTCGACTCCGGATTTGCGTTAGGCGGCGGCATGGTCGAACAAGCGTCTACACCCTATCTTTTTGCCGACGTGCTGGCCCGCGTGCACGCCATCTGCGCCGCGCTCGCCACGGAGGGCGGCTGGCCGGAAGGCATCGATTTTTCGCGCGTGGTCGTCGAGCCGCCGCGCGACCCGAGCCATGGCGACATGGCCACTAACGCCGCGATGGTGCTCGCCAAGGAGGCAAAGGCCAAGCCGCGTGATCTCGCTGAAAAGATCGCCGAACGGCTGCGCGCCGATGAACTCGTCGCCAAGGTCGACGTCGCCGGTCCGGGCTTCATCAACCTCACTTTGCAGCCGGGGGTGTGGGCGAGGGCGCTCGCGACCATCCTGCGCGAAGGCGCCACCTACGGCCGTGTCGCGCCGGTGCCAGGTGCGCCGAAGGTGAACGTCGAATATGTCTCCGCCAATCCAACTGGCCCGATGCATGTCGGCCACTGCCGCGGCGCCGTGTTCGGCGATGCGCTGTGCAGCCTGCTGCAGTTCGCCGGCCGTGACGTCACCCGCGAGTACTACATCAACGATGCCGGCGCGCAGGTCGACGTGCTCGCGCGCTCCGCGTTCCTCCGTTATCGCGAGGCGCTCGGCGAGGACATCGGCGCGATTCCGGACGGGCTCTATCCTGGCGACTACCTGAAGCCCGTCGGGCAGGCGCTCGTCGCGGAGCATGGCGACAAGCTGAAGGCAATGTCGGAAGCCGAATGGCTGCCGGTCGTGCGCGACAAGGCGATCGCGATGATGATGGACGAGATCAAGGATGATCTCGCCGCGCTCAACATCCGTCACGACGTGTTCTTCTCGGAGCGCTCGCTGATCACCCGCGGCAACAACAAGGTTGCCGAGACCATCGATTTCCTGCGCGAGCGCGGCGATGTCTATGAAGGCCGTCTGCCGCCGCCGAAGGGCGCTCCGGTCGAGGATTGGGAGGATCGCGAGCAGCTCCTGTTCCGCGCCACCGCGTTCGGTGATGACGTGGACCGGCCGCTGATCAAGTCGGACGGCAGCTACACCTATTTCGCCTCCGACATCGCCAATCATCGTCACAAGTTCGAGCGCGGCTTCGTCGATCTCATCGACGTGTTCGGCGCCGATCACGGTGGCTACATCAAGCGCATGCAGGCCGCGGTGAAGGCGGTGACCGCGGCGCAGGCCACGCTCGACGTCAAGGTCGTGCAGCTGGTCAAGCTGTTGCGCAATGGCGAGCCGGTGAAGATGTCGAAGCGCTCCGGCGACTTCGTCACCTTGCGGGAAGTTGTTGATGAAGTGGGGCGCGATGCGGTCCGTTTCATGATGCTTTATCGCAAGAACGACGCCGTGCTCGATTTCGACCTCGCCAAGGTGATCGAGCAGTCGCGCGACAACCCGGTGTTCTACGTCCAGTACGGCCACGCTCGGGGCTACTCGGTGTTCCGCAATGCCCGGGAGATGTTCCCGGACCTGCCGGAAGAGGAGGGAGCTCGAATCGCGTTCCTGAGCAGCGCGAACCTCGAAAAACTGTCGGATCCGACCGAACACGGCCTCTTGAAACAGCTCGCGCTGTACCCACGTACGGTCGAGAGCGCGGCACTGGCGCATGAGCCGCACCGGGTCGCCTTCTACCTCTATGAACTTGCAAGCGAATTTCACGCCCACTGGACGCGGGGGCGGGATTTGCCCTATTTACGCTTCATTATCGATGATGATGCAGAATTGACCAAGGCACGTTTGGCCATGGTTCAGGGCGTCGTCTCGGTTCTGGCGTCGGGACTTGCGATCTTGGGCGTTAATGCTCCTGATGCAATGCGCTGATTGGGGGAAACACACGACTTCAGTTGGGGGCCTCAATCTGGCAGGGTCCGCCTTAGGACGCATGTGCGGCTCACCCGCAGGGACGCTTCAAAACGATGGCTGATCGTTACCAGGACAGACCCTTTCCCGCCGATGGTTTCGGTCGCGGTGGAAACCAGCAGGCCGATGCCGATCCGCTCGCCGAACTCGCGCGCCTGATCGGGCAGAACGATCCTTTCGCGGCCCCGGGCCGTGCGACCCCGCAAGCTCAACAGCGTCCGATGGCGCGCCCCGCCGCACCGGCTCCGGAGCAGCCGGCCGCAGGCATGCCGCCGGCCGGCGCCCCTGCCTGGATGCAGCGTGCCCAGCCGCAGGCCGCGGCCAATCCGTTTGCCGACATGGGACGTGAGCCGCAGCAGCCTGCGCCGTCCTTTCCGGCCGGCTATCAGGATCCGCGCGCTCAGCCGAGTTTCCCGGAGCAGGACTTTGCTCCCGCGCAGCCCCGTCCTCAGCCGGGTTTCCCGAACGCCGAATTTGCCGATCAGCTCTCCAAGCTCGACTACAGCGTCGGCGAGTCGCGCCATGGCTTTGCCGAGAACGACCGCGACTTCGATCGCGGCAATGGTTTCGACGACAACGAGCCCGACTCGTCGCGCTACGACGATGCGCTGTTCGGCCAGATGGGCGGTCAGCAGGGATTCCAGGGCGACAACGACTTCCAGGACAGCCAGTACGGCTATCAGGACGGCTACGACGAGGGCGAGGAAGAGGAGCGGCCGCGGCGACGTGGCGGCATGAGCACGGTGCTTGCCGTGCTGGCGCTCGCCGTTGTCGGGACCGGCGGCGCCTACGGCTACAAGACCTACATTTCATCCGGGCGGACCGGCGAACCGCCGATCATTCGCGCCGACAACAGCCCGACCAAGATCATGGCGCAGCAGGATACGACACCGAAGGTGCCGGACCGCCTGCTCGGCAATGATGGTGGCGAAAAGCTGGTGTCGCGCGAGGAGGCGCCGATGGATCTGAACACCCGCGGCGGCGGCAATCCGCGCGTGGTGTTTCCGCAGATGAGCCAGAACGGGGCTCCGCCGCCGGTGAGCGCCGGCGCCGTGCCGCTGTCGCAGATGGCCAATGCCAACGGCACCTTGCCGAACAGCGATCCGCGTCCGATCAAGACGCTGTCGGTGACCGGCGGCAACCAGCCTCCGGCCGATGCAGGCGGTGCGCCAATGCCGGCCGCGCCGGCGGCCAAGCAGGCAGCCAAGGCGAAGAAGTCTCCGGCCAACGCCAATGCCTCGGCGACGGAGAGCCCGATGCCGCTGACGCCGCAGCCGGCTGCGCCAGCTACGGCGCCCGCCCGGATCGCGGCGGCCGTGCCGGTGACCGAGCAGACCCAGACCGAGCGCACCGGCGGCTACCTGGTGTCGATCTCGTCGCAGGCCAGCGAGGCCGAGGCGACCACGTCGTACAAGGCCGTGCAGGACAAGTACCCGGCGGTGCTCGGCAAGTACGAGCCGATCATCAAGCGGATGGATCTGGGTGACAAGGGTGGTGTCAAGTACCGCGCGGCTGTCGGCCCCTTCGCGACGAAGGAAGAGGCCAACAAGATGTGCGGATCGTTGAAAACTGCCGGTGGACAGTGTTTCCCGTTTAGCAACAATTAAGGCTTGCTTGACCGCCCCCGAAGCGGGGTCTATGCGGCCCGCATGACCATGCGGGCTTTCATTACCGGCGTCGCCGGGCTGGACCTCACCGACGCCGAGCGCGCGTTCATCCGCGATGCGAAGCCCTGGGGCTTCATCCTGTTCAAACGCAATGTCCAGTCACCATCCCAAGTGACTGCATTGGTTCAGGAATTACGGAATTGCGCCGGCCGCGCCGACGCCCCCGTCCTGATCGACCAGGAGGGCGGGCGGGTGCAGCGGCTCGGTCCGCCGCACTGGCCGGCCTATCCCGCCGGCATCGTGTTCGACCGCCTCTACGACCTTGATTCGGCCCTCGGCCTCCGCGCCGCCTGGCTCAGCGCCCGCCTGATCGCCGACGATCTGATTCAGCTCGGGATCACCGTCGACTGCCTGCCGATCGCCGATGTCCCCATCGCCGGCGCCGACGCCGTGATCGGAGACCGGGCCTATGGCACAACGCCGGCCAAGGTGGCGGCGATCGCTCGCGCCGTGACGAAGGGGCTGGAAGAGGGCGGTGTGCTGCCGGTGCTCAAGCACATCCCGGGGCACGGCCGCGCCACCGCCGACAGCCACCACCTGCTGCCGACGGTCGACACGCCGGAGGCGGAGCTCGACGCGACCGATTTCGCCGCCTTCCGGCCGCTTGCCGACCTGCCGATGGCGATGACTGCACATGTTGTGTTTAGCGCGATCGACGCCGCCCATCCGGCCACGACTTCTGCGACAATGATCCAGCGGGTGATTCGCGAACGGATCGGGTTCCAGGGTTTGTTGATGAGTGATGACGTTTCCATGAACGCCTTGGCCGGTTCGATCGCCGAGCGCACCCGCGCGATCGTCGCCGCCGGCTGCGACATGGTTCTGCATTGCAACGGCAAGCTCGACGAGATGCAGGCCGTCGCGGCCGAGACGCCGGAGCTTGCAGGCGAGGCTCTGACCCGCGCCGATCGCGCGCTGGCGGCGCGCAAAGCACCCACGGGCTTCGATCGGATCGCCGCGCGCGCCGAGCTCGATGCCCTGATCAACCGGCTGGGACCCGCGAGCGCATGACCGCTGAAATTCTGTCGTTTGAAACCGGCCGTCCCACGACGGAGCTGGCCGAGGCCGAACCGGCGTTGGTCGTCGACGTCGAGGGCTACGAGGGCCCGCTCGACCTTCTGCTGGCGCTGGCGCGGCAGCAGAAGGTCGACCTCGCCAAGATCTCGATCCTGGCGCTCGCCGACCAGTATCTCCAGTTCATCGAGGCCGCCCGAAAGATCCGGCTGGAGCTCGCTGCGGACTATCTCGTGATGGCAGCGTGGCTCGCGTTCCTGAAGTCGCGCCTGCTGCTGCCGGAGCCGCCTGCGCAGGAAGGTCCGAGCGCCGAGGAGATGGCGACCGCGCTCGCCAACCGGTTGCGCCGGCTGGAGGCGATCCGCGAGGCCGCCAACCGCCTGATGAACCGGCCGCAGTTCCAGCGCGACGTGTTCCCACGCGGCAATCCGGAGGCGATCGCCGAGGTGCGCAAGCCGAAGTTCACGGCGACGCTGTTCGACCTGCTGTCGGCCTACGCCATCCAGCGCCAGGCGCGGGTGGTGACATCGGTGCACATGGCCAAGCGCAATGTCTGGTCGCTCGCCGAGGCGCGCGCCACGCTGGAGCGGCTGGTCGGCATGACCGAGGTCTCGGACGATTGGGGATGTCTCGACGACTACCTGCTGACCTACGTCCCCGAGCCGACGCAAAAGGCCACCGTCTTCGCCTCGAGTTTTGCCGCCGTGCTGGAACTGGTCCGCGAAGGCAAGCTCGAACTGAACCAGAAGCAGGCGTTCGCGCCGCTGTATTTTCGTAAGCGTCCACCGAACCAGCCTGGCGCCATGGCTGCGCCGGACTTGACGGTTGAGTAACGAAGAAGGAGACCCTGCCATGGCTAGCTTGGCGGAACTGCGCATGGAAGAGCCCGACGAGATCGCGACGAGCGAACCCGAGGTGCGCCCCGAAGCGTTGCGCATCCTCGAGGCGCTGCTGTTTGCCTCGGCCGAGCCGTTGGAGCAGGCCACGCTTGCCAAGCGTATGCCTGAAGGTGTCGACATCAAGGCCGCGCTGGCGCAACTGCAGGCGGACTACGCCAATCGCGGCGTGAATCTCGTTCGCGTCGCCAGCAAATGGACCTTCCGCACCGCCGGCGACCTCGCCTGGCTGATGACGCGCGAGAGCACCGAGACGCGCAAGCTGTCGCGCGCCGCCATCGAGGTGCTCGCGATCGTGGCCTATCATCAGCCGGTGACGCGCGCCGAGATCGAAGAGATTCGCGGCGTGGTGACGTCCAAGGGCACGCTCGACGTTCTCCTCGAGACCGGCTGGATCAAGCCGCGCGGACGTCGCAAGACGCCGGGCCGGCCCCTGACCTTCGGCACCACCGACGCATTTCTCGCCCAGTTCACCCTCGAGACGTTGGGCGATCTGCCTGGCCTCGAAGAGCTGAAGGGCACCGGCCTTTTGGATTCGCGGCTGCCCACCGGCTTTACCGTGCCGACGCCGTCGGACGATCCGACGCTGCGCGAGGATGAGGAGCCGTTGGATCCGGGCGATCTCGATCTGGCGCTGGCGCCGGCAGTCGAGGCCGAGCCTGGCGAAGCGGAAGCCTCCGAGGCGGAGGCATCCGAGGCCGAGACGGCCACGGCCGAAACCGGCCTTGTCGAAACCGGTGCGGTCGAAACGCTCGCCGAGACCGCAGAGCTGGGAGCCGCGGAAGCTGAGGCTGACGTTGTCGATGACGAGACGTCGTCGCAGCTCGCCGTCGGCGATCTGACGATCTCGACGACCAAGGCGGACGCCGCAACCGACGAAGCGGCCCTCGAGGTCGAGGAGCTCGAGGAAGAGGAACTCGACGTCGAGGAGATCGAGGAGCAGGAGCTCGCGGCCGAGTCGGAAGAGGAGACCGTCGCGGAGCTGGCCGATGTTGCGGCTGAGGATGAGGCGGTGGCTGACGCCGATGATGGTGCCGAATCCGACGCGGCCGAGTCTGACGAGTCCGACCGCGATACCGACGAGGACGGCTCCGAGCACCGGGAAGGGTGACGGCCTGCGCGGCTGTTAACACTCGCGTTATTACGTAGCTCCGCCCGCGATTTGGCGGAGCCGAAGTGCTTGTTTTTGCGAGCGCCGACGCCTACCTTCCGCCCAGATCGGGCGGCCCGCGCCCCGTTTTTGGCTCCGCCGAGATGCGTTCGTATTGCCGTTTCGCAATCGAATGCTAGAAGCGAAGTGTCGCGGGCAAGTCCATGGATTTGGCGCGGTTTCGGCGGTAGCTTCGACGGGCAGTCGGGTGAAGGCTGCGCCGGTGTTTGGAGGGTTGCAGGATGGGTTCGCTTAGCATTTGGCACTGGATCGTGGTGATCGCGGTCGTCCTGCTCCTGTTCGGGCGCGGCAAGATCTCCGATCTCATGGGCGACGTCGCGCAGGGCATCAAGGCCTTCAAGAAGGGCATGCAGGACGACGACAAGGCGCCGGAGAAGACCGAGCCGGTCAAGTCGATCGACCATGGCGCGACGCCTTCGGCCACCCGCACGGATGTCGGCAGCAAGGCCGTTTGATCTGCTGTTGATGAGGCGCGGGCGGCGCGCGCTCCGCACGAACGGGGCCTGCTCCGGCAGGACCGGGCAGGGCGGGATCAGGGGCGTCGTCGCGTAGGCGGATTGTTTCATGTTCGATATCGGCTGGAGTGAATTGCTCGTCATTGGGGTCGTCGCGCTGATTGCGATCGGTCCCAAGGAGCTTCCCGGCGTTTTGCGCATGGTCGGGCAGTGGATGGGCAAGGCCCGCCGGATGGCATCGGAGTTCCAGGGCCAGTTCCAGGAAGCCATGCGCGAGGCCGAGATGGCCGACCTCAAGAAGAGCTTTGACGAGGTCAAGGAAGCTGCGAGCGGGTTTTCCCCCAGCGGCATGATGTCGTCACTGCAGCGCGACGTCGACAAGGCGTTGGACATCGAGGGCGTGGACAAGCCCGCGGAGCCGGCTGCAACCCCGTCGGAGCCGGTTGCCGCGGCCGAGACGCCGGTCACCCCGACCACTCCCGAGCTTCCTCGTCCCGAGACCTTCGTCGAGGCGGAAGCCCATCAGGCGGCGAATGAGCCGCTGGCGATCGTGCGCGAGATCAAGGCCGAGCCGCTGCCCGAATTGTCGGCCGAGGCCGAACGTCTGAAGGACGCCAAAGCGTCATGACCGTCGAAGACATCGAGGCCAGCAAGGCCCCCTTGATGGACCACCTGATCGAGCTGCGCTCGCGGCTGATCAAGGCGCTGCTCGGCTTCGGCGTCGCCTTCATCTTCTGCTTCTTCTTCGCCAAGCAGATCTACAACATCCTGGTGCTGCCGTTCGTTTGGGTCGCGGGCGCGGAGAACAGCAAGTTCATCTACACGCAGCTGCTCGAATACTTCATCACGCAGCTCAAGCTCGCGATGTTCGGCGCCGGCTTCATCTCGTTTCCGATCGTGGCGACCCAGATCTACAAGTTCGTCGCGCCGGGCCTGTATAGGCACGAGCGCAATGCCTTCCTGCCCTATCTGATCGCGACCCCCGTCTTCTTCGTCCTCGGCGCCATGCTGGTCTATTTTGCGGTGTGGCCGATGATCGTGCGCTTCTCGCTCGGGATGCAGCAGCTCGGCGGCCCTGAGACGGCGCAGATCGCGCTGATGCCCAAGGTCGGCGAGTATCTGTCGCTGATGATGTCGCTGATCTTCGCCTTCGGCATCGCGTTCCAGCTGCCGGTCATCCTGACCCTGCTCGGGCGGATCGGCATCGTGACGTCGAAGATGCTGAAGGAAAAGCGGCGCTACTTCATCGTCATCGCCTTCATCATCGCCGCGGTGCTGACGCCGCCGGACGTGCTGAGCCAGGCGTCGCTGGCGCTGCCGCTGATGGCGCTGTACGAGGGCGCGATCATCGCAGTCGGCATCGTCGAGAAGCAGGCGGCTGCGGCCAAGGCTGGTTCCTCGTCCGGTTCGGGCTCGTCGTCGGACTCGGGCAATCTGCCGGCCAATCCGTCCGAATAGCCCCATGAGGTTGCCCGGGTTCGTCCGGGCGCCTGTTCCCATTGGCAGCCATTCGGGGTAGTGCAAGCGCGCCCGCGACAGCCGCGGCGACTCGCCCCCTGTCTCTTCGTTCCCAGGACCGAACGACCATGCACGACATCAAATCGATCCGCGACAATCCGCAAGGTTTCGATGCAGCGCTGACGCGCCGGGGTCTGTCGCCGCTGTCGTCGCATCTGCTCGCCATCGACGAGCGGCGGCGCGCGGCGATCCTGGCGTCCGAGCAGGCGCAGGCGCGGCGCAACGCGGCGTCCAAGGAGATCGGCGAAGCCAAGAAGGCCAAGGACGAGGCCCGCGCATCGGCGCTGATGGAGGAAGTCGCCAAGCTCAAGACCACGATGCCGGAGCTCGAGTCCGCCGCGAAGCAGGCCGACGAGGAGCTGGCGCGCGAGCTCGCCGCCATCCCCAATCTGCCGCTCGACGAGGTCCCGGACGGCAAGGACGAGCACGACAATGTCGAGCGTCATGTGTTCGGGGCCAAGCGCAACTACCCCTTCGCGCCGAAGCCGCATGACGAGATCGGCGCCGGCCTCGGCACCATGGATTTCGAATCGGCGGCCAAGCTGTCGGGGGCGCGGTTCGTGGTGCTGAAGAAGGGTCTGGCGCGGCTCGAGCGCGCGCTCGGGCAGTTCATGCTCGACCTGCACACGACCGAGCACGGCTATACCGAGATCAATCCGCCGCTCATGGTCAATCCCGCTGCCATGTTCGGCACTGGGCAACTGCCCAAGTTCGAAGACGATCAGTTCTATACGAACTCTCTCGATGGTCTCCATCGGATCGCAGCCCTCAGTACGGCGGTACTGAAAGATGGAGATGACCCCTTTTCTGATAAGTTTAGGTCGCAGTTGTCGAAGAATCTAAGGTTCGAAGGACGCTGGCTTATTCCCACCGCCGAGGTCCCGCTGACCAATTTAGTGCGTGAATCGATCCTCGACGAGAAGGAACTGCCGATGCGGCTCACCGCGCTGACGCCGTGCTTCCGTGCCGAGGCCGGCGCTGCGGGGCGCGACACCCGCGGCATGATCCGCCAGCACCAGTTCACCAAAGTCGAGCTGGTGTCGATCACGACACCCGAAACCAGCAAGGACGAGCATGAGCGCATGCTGGCCTGCGCCGAGGAGGTGCTGCGCCGGCTCGATCTGCACTACCGCGTCATCACGCTGTGCACCGGCGACATGGGCTTCTCGTCGCAGAAGACCTACGACATCGAGGTCTGGATGCCCGGGCAGGGCGACGGCGGCGCCTTCCGCGAGATCTCGAGCTGTTCGGTCTGCGGCGACTTCCAGGCGCGGCGCATGGATGCGCGTTCCCGCGGCAGCGACGGCAAGCCGCGCTTCGTGCACACACTGAACGGCTCCGGCACCGCCGTTGGTCGGGCGCTGATTGCGGTCATGGAGACCTATCAGCAGGCGGACGGCTCGATCGCCGTGCCCGACGTGCTGCAGCCCTATATGGGCGGCCTCAAGGTCGTGGCCGCGGAGCCATAAGGCCGCGGCAAATTGCACTCGGGGCGGCCGTCACCTTGCATGGCGGCTGCCGGGTCGTATCCTCGGGGTCCGTTCAGCAATCGCTCGTCGGACACCGGCACCATGGCCCTGCATCGGGACATCTTCTGGATTGGACGGCAATGGGCGGTCACCGCCGCCGGCATCCAGGCGATCGATCAGCGCCTGAAGGGCGCATTCGACATCGATCGAGGCGCGGTGTGGAACGAGGGGCTGCCCGATGCGCTCCGCGCGCAATCCTGGTTCAACCCGGCCGATTTCGAGAAGGCGCTGAGCATCGCGCGGACCCGCTTCGCGCGACCGCCGCGGGGTGAGCCCGAATCGTCCGCGCCGGCCTGTCCGCCACCGCCTGCCGCATCCGGCGCGCCGAGCGAGCCGCTTCAGGTCAGCTCAAACGGACGCTTGGCCCGCTTCGTGCCGCAGTGGCGGATCCGGTCCTGACACCGGCCGGGACCGGATCTCCCGAGGTTTGCCTCGATGGGGCGTAGCGGATAAGACACCCCCGGCAATGGCTCGAACGGGATGGATGAGTGACGATGCGGATTCTCTGCACCAATGACGACGGAATCCACGCACCGGGTCTGAAGGTGATCGAGGAAATCGCGCGCGCGTTGTCCGACGACGTCTGGATCGTGGCGCCCGAACTGGACCAGAGCGGCGTCTCGCATTCGCTCTCGCTCAACGATCCCTTGCGGCTGCGCGAGGTCGGCCCGCGCCATTTCGCCGTGCGCGGCACGCCGACCGACTGCGTCATCATGGGCGCCCGCCACATTCTCGGAAGCAAGCTGCCGGACGTGGTGCTCTCCGGCGTGAACAAGGGCCGCAACGTTGCCGAAGACGTGGTCTATTCCGGCACGATCGCGGGCGCGCTCGAAGGCACGATTCTCGGCATTCCTTCGTTTGCGCTGTCTCAGGAGTTCAGTATCGCCACCCGCGACAAGCCGTCATGGGACACCGCGCTCAAATTCGGACCGCAGATCGTGCGCAAGGTGCTCGACGCGGGCGTGCCGGAGAACACCGTCATCAACGTCAACTTCCCGTCTTGCGCGCCCGACGCGGTCAGGGGCATCGTGGTGACCCGGCAAGGCAAGCGCAACCTCGGCTTCCTCAAGGTCGACGAGCGTCGCGACGGACGCGGCAATCCCTACTTCTGGATCGGATTCGACCGCGCGGCGTCGCTCGACGTGCCCGATGAGGGCACGGACCTCGCCGCACTGGCTGCGCATTACGTCTCGGTCACGCCGCTGCGCCTCGATCGCACCGACGAGGCGTTTTCGGGCAAGCTCGGCGAAATTCTCGGCTGAAGCCGGGCGCTAGCTCTGAGGCTCGGCGCCGCGCAACGCGTGCTCGATCGCCTTGCTCAGCGTCTCCAGCTGGAAGGGCTTCTGCAGCGCCGGGCGGTCGCGATACTCCTCGGGCAAGCCCGACGACCCATAGCCGGTTGCAAAGATGAAGGGGCGGTTGCGCGCCTTGATGAGATCGGCCACCGGCGAGATGACCTTGCCGTTGACGTTGACGTCGAGGATCGCGACATCGAAATAGGTGCTGTCCGCGAGCCGCATCGCCTCGCTGATTTCGCCGGCTTCGGCGGCGACGGTGTAGCCGAGCTCTTCGAGCATGTCGGCGACCATCATCCTGATCATGACTTCGTCTTCAACGAGAAACACAGATCCGCGCGGCGGCCGCGGTGCAGTCATGTTGTCGGTCCTTGCCCATACTCTGATATGACGCTCGCAAATAACGGCGCGCGGCGCAACGTCAACGTCGTCCGGCTGCGGTGCCGCCGCGGCGCGGGCAGAACTGCCCCGAAGCTGAACGAACCTGACGCCGGTTGGTTCCGCACGTGGAACGAAGTTGAGCCCTTCTGGCGGCGCGACACCCCGTATCCCTCCGAGCCCTTCCGAAATCCGCTGCGCAAGCTGCGGATGATGCTCTAGATTGATCGCAGCCGAACAAACCCGAATGGCGTGATGCCCCCGATCCCTCCGCCCGAGAAGATGATGTTTCAGCTGACCCTGCGTCGCCGCGGGATCAGCGATCAGGCGGTGCTGCGCGCGATGGAGGAGGTGCCGCGCGAGGAGTTCGTGTTGCCGGCCGATCGGCCCGATGCCTACCGCGACAGCGCCATGGCCATTGCCTGCGGGCAGACCATCAGCCAGCCTTTCGTGGTGGCCTATATGACGGAGCAGCTGAAGCTGCAGAAGACCCACCGCGTGCTCGAAATCGGGACCGGATCGGGGTACCAGGCCGCTCTCCTCTCCAAGCTGTGCGCCAGCGTCCTGACGGTGGAGCGATTCCGGACCCTCGCCGACAAGGCGCGCGACCGCCTCGAGAAGCTCAATTGCTTTAATGTCGAGGTGATGCTGGGGGATGGCTACGCCTTGCCCGCGGGCGGCGGCCAGTTCGACCGCATCATCGTGACGGCGGCGATGGACGAAATTCCCCAGAGCCTGCTCGATCGCCTGGAGGACGACGGTATCCTGATCGCGCCGGTCGGGCCGCCGCATGGCGTGCAGACACTGGTCAAGGTCGTCAGGGCGGGCGATCATTTCGAGCGAAAAGAGCTCGTCGACGTCCGATTTGTGCCTGCAATTCCGGGCATTGCGCGCGAACTCTAAAGCAGCGGATCAGCAAGTCCGACAACGCTTTATTCGCGGCTTAAGCGCTTATTTACCGCGGCTGTGTTTACTCGAATTCGTTGTTTGTTGCGTACGAGTGAGTAACCATGCCCGCCACCGTCGAGTTGCTTCGCTCGCGCCGCCTGCCGCAGGTTGCGGCGCTGGCGCTGATGTCATTCGGCGTCGCCGGCTGCAGCGCCGACATGTCGACGCGGCTGTCCCAGACGCAAAGTCCTTTCTCGAACCCCTTTGCTTCCGATTCCACCGGTTCGGTGCAGGCGCCTCCGGCGCGGCAGCATCAGCAGTACAGCCAGTCTTATACGCCGCCGGCCGCGCCGGCTCCGGCCTATTCGTCGTCGGCGCTGCCTCCACCGGCTGTCGGCGCTCCGCAAACCTACCCGTCGGGTGGCGGCGCTGGAGGCATCTCAGGGGGCGGACGCGGCGTTGCGTCCTACGCTCCGCCGGCCGCCGTGCCGGCGCCGCAGGCCCAGACCTACACGCCAGCGCCTCACGCCTATGCGCCTCCGGCGCAGCCGCAGCTCGAGACCACCGGCGCCGTGCCGCCGCGCTCGGTCGCTGCCGCGCGTCCTGCCGGAGGCACCAAGATCATCGTCGGCACCAGCGACACGCTGGACATTCTCGCCAAGCGCTATCGGGTGACGCCCGCCGAGATCCTCGCCGCCAACGGCTACAAGGGACCGCGCGCACTGTCTCCCGGCCAGCAACTGATCATCCCGCATCCGGGAGCCGTCGCTGCCGCGCCTGCGGTGCAGCCGCCGGCGGCTCCGGTCGCCGCGGCCCCGATGGTCGCGCCGAAGCCGGTGGCCGTTGCGGCGGCGCCGTCCACGGTGCATTTCGTCAACCGCGGCGACACGCTCGCCAGCATCGCGCGGCAGAACCACGTCTCGCCGGCCGAGCTCGCCCGCGCCAACAATCTCGACCAGGCGTCGCCGTTGAAGCTCGGTGCCAGGCTGACCGTCCCTGGCAAAGCCGTGGCGGCCGCTGCGCCGGTGGCTCCGGTTGCAACCGTTCCCCAGGCGGTTGCGACCGTGCCGGCGCCAGCGCCGACCACGCGCGTGGCCACGGCCGCCGGGCCCGTGCAGACCGCGCGTCTCGCGCAGGCCAATCCGGCGCCCGAGAAGGAAGAGGAGCCGGCGCGTCCGGCCGAGACCACCAGCTCGCTGCCGACCTTCCGCTGGCCGGCGCGCGGCAAGGTGATCACGAGCTACGGCGCCAAGACCAACGGCAAGTCCAACGACGGCATCAACATCGCCGTGCCCGAGGGCACGCCGGTGAAGGCCGCCGAGGATGGCGTCGTCGCCTATGCGGGCAACGAATTGAAGGGTTATGGCAATCTGGTTTTGGTGCGGCATTCCAACGGCTACGTCACCGCATATGCCCATGCGAGTGAGCTGATGGTGAAGCGCGGAGATCCGATCAAGCGCGGCCAGGTCATTGCCAAGTCGGGTCAATCGGGAGAAGTCGGATCGCCGCAGCTCCACTTCGAGATCCGCAAGGGATCATCGCCGGTTGACCCGCTGCAATTCCTCAACGGGGCGTGAGCCGCCGACACTTTTGACCTTACAAGCAAGGGCCCGCCTTTCGGCGGGCCCTTTTTCGTTTGGGCAGCGATGTTTGCCGCAATGACGGAAACTGGGGCTGGCTCAGCGCGTCTTACTTCGCGCTGAGCCGCACGCCGAGGCGGCCGGCGAGATCCTGCGTGAACTGCCAGGCGACACGGCCCGAGCGCGAGCCGCGCGTGGTGGACCATTCGAGCGCCTCGCGCTCCAGCTCGTCATCTGCCACCGCGATGTCGAAATGGCTGCAATAGCCCCGGACCATCGCGAGGTACTCGTCCTGGCTGCAGCGATGGAAGCCGAGCCACAGGCCGAAACGGTCGGACAAAGAGACCTTCTCCTCGACCGCCTCGCCCGGGTTGATCGCAGTCGAGCGTTCGTTCTCGATCATGTCGCGGGCGAGCAGGTGACGACGATTCGAGGTGGCGTAGAGGATGACGTTCTCGGGGCGGCCCTCGATGCCGCCTTCGAGCACGGCCTTGAGCGACTTATAGGACGCGTCATTGCCGTCGAAGGAGAGGTCGTCGCAGAACACGATGAAGTGGAAGGGCGCCGCGCGCAGGATGTCCATCAGCGCCGGCAGGCTTTCGATGTCCTCGCGGTGAATCTCGATCAGCTTCAGCCGGTCGGCCGGCTTGCGCGCGACGTTGATGCTGGCGTGGGCGGCCTTCACCAGCGACGACTTGCCCATGCCGCGCGCGCCCCACAGCAGCGCGTTGTTGGCCGGCAGCCCGTTGGCGAAGCGCTCGGTATTCTCGATCAGGATGTCGCGCATCCGGTCGATGCCCTTGAGCAGGTCGATCTCGACGCGGCTGACGCGCGGCACCGTCGCGAGCCGCCCGTTCGGATGCCACACGAACGCATCGGCCGCGTCGAAGTCCGGCGCGGGGACGGCACCCGCACCGGTTGCTGCCAGATGCGCCGCAATGGCTTCGAGCGCGCGGGCGATCCGGCCCGCCGTGTCATCGTCCCCAGACGGGCCAGCGGGACGTTTTGCCGCGATCTTGGACGGCTCTCGCGTTGCGGGCTTTACCGTAGTCTTGGAGCTTTTGGCGACGGGTCTGAACACGCTCTTTGAGGCGGCGCGGGCCGGGGCTTTGGCTGGCTTTTTCGACATGCTGCAAGTTCCTGATGGGGCAGCCATATCGGGGCTTGGCGGCGGCCGCAAGCGGGCGAAATGAGGGGGCGGTGCGCCTTGCTATTGGGACCGCGGCCGCTATATTCCGCGCCAAATTCGCAAGAGGCCGGCCCGCGCCGAGAGCAGCGTGGATCGCCGGCTATTCCCGTCTCACCGGGCATTGGCCCACGAGGATCGACCGCATGCTGATTACCCCTGCCTATGCCCAGGCCGCCGGCGCTGGCGATACCAACAGCATGCTGATGTCGCTGCTGCCGTTCGCGCTGATCTTCGTGATCATGTACTTCCTGATCCTCCGGCCGCAGCAGAAGAAGGTCAAGGAGCACGCCGACCTGGTCAAGAATGTCCGTCGCGGCGACACGATCGTGACCCAGGGCGGTCTGGTCGGCAAGGTTACCAAGGTCGTCGACGACGACCAGGTCGAGTTCGAAATCTCCGATGGCGTGCGCGTGCGCCAGATGCGCCAGATGATCGCGGGCGTCCGCGCCAAGGGCGAGCCGGCGAAGGCGGACGCCAAGGACGAGAAGGCGGCCAGCTGATCGCTGTCCGGCCGGGACCAATCCCGGCTTTCGTCTGATCTGATGTTGTGATTTTCCGGGCTGCGCGCGGCCCCTACGGACAACCTCCATGTTGTATTTCACGCGGTGGAAGGCGCTGGGCATCATTCTCACGGCGCTCGTGGTGTGCCTGTGCGCGGTGCCCAACTTCTTCTCCGAAGCGACGGTCAAGACCTGGCCCGCCTGGGCGCAGCGCCATATCGTTCTCGGCCTCGACCTGCAGGGCGGATCCTATCTGCTGCTCGAAGTCGACTCCAATTACGTCAAGAAGGAGCGGCTCGATTCGGTTCGCGATGACGTCCGCCGGACGCTGCGCGACGCCAAGATCGGCTATACCGGGCTGAGCAGCCGTGGCGACAGCGTCGAGGTTCGCATCACCAAGGACACCGATGCCGGGACCGCGCTGTCCAAGCTGCGCGATCTGTCCCAGCCGCTCGGCGGCCTGCTCGGCTCCAGTGGACAGCGCAGCCTCGAGGTCAGCGATGCTGGCGGCGGCCTGATCCGGCTCACGATTCCGCAGGCCGCGATCACCGAGCGCGTCCGCCAGACGATCGAGCAGTCGATCCAGATCGTCGAGCGCCGCGTCAACGAGCTCGGCACCGTCGAGCCGGTGATCCAGCGCCAGGGCACCGACCGTATTTTGGTGCAGGTCCCGGGTCTGCAGGATCCGACGCAGCTGAAGAACCTGCTCGGCCGGACGGCGAAGATGGAGTTCCGGATGGTCGACACCACGGTGTCGCCCGAGCAGGCGCTGCAGGGGCGGGTGCCGCCGGATTCCGAAGTGCTGCAAAGCGCCACGCCGCCGAACCAGCCTTATGTCGTGAAGAAGCAGGTGCTGGTCTCCGGCGGTGATCTCTCGGACGCGCAGACCGGATTCGACCAGCGCACCAACGAGCCGATCGTCAGCTTCCGCTTCAATTCGTCCGGCTCGCGCAAATTCGCGCAGGCCACGACCGAGAATGTCGGCCAGCCGTTTGCGATCATCCTCGACAACAAGGTGATCTCGGCGCCCGTCATCCGCGAGCCGATCACCGGCGGTTCGGGCCAGATTTCCGGCAATTTCACCGTGCAGTCCGCCAACGAGCTCGCGATCCTGCTTCGTGCTGGCGCGCTGCCAGCGCCTTTGACTGTCATCGAGGAGCGCACCGTCGGTCCCGGCCTCGGCGCCGACTCGATCGCCAAGGGCGAGCTCGCCTCCTATGTCGGCTCGATCCTGGTCATCGTGTTCATGCTGGTGACCTACCGCCTGTTCGGCGTGTTCGCCAACATCGCCGTGATCGTCAACGTCGCCATGATCTTCGGCGTGCTGTCGCTGCTGAATGCCACGCTCACGCTGCCGGGCATCGCCGGCATCGTGCTGACGGTCGGCATCGCCGTCGACTCCAACGTGCTGATCTATGAGCGCATCCGCGAGGAGCTGCGCGGCGGCCGCAACGCGATCTCGGCGATCGATGCCGGCTTCAAGCGCGCGCTCGCGACCATTCTCGACTCCAACATCACCACCTTCATCGCCGCCGCCGTGCTGTTCTACATCGGCACCGGCCCGGTCCGCGGCTTCGCCGTGACCCTGGGCGTCGGCATCCTCACCACGGTCTTCACCGCCTTCACGCTGACCCGCCTGATCGTCGCGGCGTGGGTGCGCTGGAAGCGGCCGCAAAGCGTGCCAATCTAGGAGCTACTGTGACACACTGGGTTCTCATCGGGCTTGGCATCCTGATCGCGGTGCTGACGGTGGTCAGCGCGCTCGGCCTGCTGCCGTCGCTGCGCATCGTCCCCGACGACACGCATTTCGACTTCACGCAGTTCCGCCGCATCAGCTTCCCGATCTCGGCGACGCTGTCGATCATCGCCATCGTGCTGTTCTTCACGCACGGCCTGAACTTCGGCATCGACTTCAAGGGCGGCACGCTGCTCGAAGTCCGCGCGAAATCCGGTACCGCCGACATTGCCAGCATGCGCAACGAGCTGTCGAAGCTCAATCTCGGCGAAGTCCAGCTGCAGCAGTTCGGCGGCCCTGCCGACGTCCTGATCCGCTTCGCCGCGCAGCCGGGCGGTGACAGCGCGCAGCAGGAGGCCGTCAACAAGGTGCGCGGCGCGCTGGGTGATACGGTGGACTATCGCCGCGTCGAGGTGCTCGGTGCGCGCGTGTCGGGCGAACTGCTGGCGATGGGCATGCTTGGCCTGATGCTCGCGATCGTCTCGATCCTGATCTATCTCTGGTTCCGCTTCGAGTGGCAGTTCGCGCTCGGCGCCATGATTGCCAACGTCCACGACATCGTGCTGACGATCGGCTTCATGTCGATCAGCCAGGTCGATTTCGACCTCACCAGCATCGCGGCGTTGCTCACCATTCTCGGCTATTCGCTGAACGACACCGTCGTCATCTACGACCGCATCCGCGAGATGCTGCGGCGCTACAAGAAGATGCCGATGCCGCAGCTGCTGAACGAGTCGATCAACTCGACGCTGTCGCGCTCGATCATCACCCACGTCACGGTGACGCTGGCGCTGCTCGCGCTCTTGCTGTTCGGCGGCACGGCCATCCACAGCTTCACCGCGGTGATGATGTTCGGCGTCGTGCTGGTCGGCACCTATACCTCGATCTTCATCGCCGCGCCGATCCTGATCTATCTCGGCGTCGGAACCGTTCGGGGTGATCAGGTCGACGAGCCGAAGAAGAAGCCTTGATCGGGATCAGCCATTGGACCCGGATCGGGGCTGAGAGGTTGATCTCGCATGTCAGCTGATACCCCGCATTTCCCGCGGTCGGCGCCGATCGACGGCTACGGCAAGGGCGGCTTCGCCTTCGCCGACATGTCGCATCGCGGCTCGCTGCTGTGCCTGCCGGATTCGATCTGGGCCTGGGATGTCACGCAGCCAGGGCAGATCGACCGCTATTCGCTGCAGCGCGTGTTCGATGCCGCGAACAGGATCGATACGCTGATCATCGGCACCGGCACAGAAGTCTGGATCGCGCCGGCGCCGCTGCGCGCGGCGCTCCGCAGTGTCAACGTCGTGCTCGACTCGATGCAGACGGGGCCCGCCATTCGCACCTACAACGTCATGATCGGCGAGCGGAGGCGCGTGGCGGCTGCGCTCATCGCGGTGCCATGAGCGAGATGGACGAGGCCGGCGACGCCGCGTTCTGCGCGGGGCTCGTCCGCGAGCATGATTTCGACCGCTACGCATCGACACTGTTCGTCGCGCCGGAGATCCGCCGCGCCTTGCTGTCGTTGTACGCCTTCAACGTCGAGGTCACGCGCATCCGTGATCTCGTCACCCAGCCCTTGCCGGGCGAGGTTCGCCTCCAATGGTGGCGCGATACGCTGACCGGGCACGAACATGGTGGCGTCGAAGGCAATCCCGTCGCCGCCGAACTGCTGCTGACCGTGCAGCGCTTCGGCCTGCCGGCCGAGCGGCTCACGCGCCTGATCGACGAGCATCAATTCGATCTCTACAACGATCCGATGCCGACCATGGCCGCGCTGGACGGGTATCTCAGCGACACAAATGGGGCGCTGTTTGCTCTGGCCGCGCGGCTCGTCGGCGGCGGCTTCGAGGGCATCGATCATCTCGCGCACCACGCCGGCGTCGCGCTCGGCCTACTGCAGGTCATCTCGTCGCTGCCAAGGGATGCCGCGCACCGTCAGCTGTATGTCCCGCTCGAGCTCCTCGAGCGCCACGGCGTGGGGCAGGAGGAGATGTTTGCCGCCAAGCCGACGCCGGCGATCGACGTTGTTGTCGCCGAATTGCGCGAGCAGGCCGGCCAGCATCTCGATCATACGCTGGAGCTTGCGCGCGAGGCGCCGCCGGCCGTGCGGCCCGCTCTGCTGACACTTGCTTTGGTGCGCCGTGACCTCGCCGTGGCCAAGCGGCGCCCCGGCGATCCGTTCCAGCCGCAGCCCCGCTCACGGCTGGCCACGCTGTGGACGTTGTGGCGCGCGGCCAGGACTTCCATCTTTCGCGGCCGCTGAGTCCACCCACCTCTACGCCGTCGGTATCGCATTCCAGAGCGGCGGGCTGTGCGCCAGCCTGGGAATGCCGAGCGCTTCCTGCCGGTGACTAGTGCAGCGGGTGTCCCAGACGACCAGATCACCGCCGCGGCAGGTGTGGGCCCAGGTGAATTCGGGCCGCTCGGCGAGCTGCCAGAGATCATCGAGCAGGGCATCGGATTCGTCATGCTCGAGCCCGACGACATAGGAATGACGGCGCTGCCCGAGCGCCAGCATCGGGCGGCCGGTATCGGCGTGGTTGCCGACCAGCGGATGAACCGGCCCCGCGATCGTGGTGCGGCGTCCGTCATCCGATGTCTCGGTCGTCGTGTGCCGAATCTTCAGATGCGCAACGCGGCTGCGCAACGCCGGCGAGAGGGCGTCATACGCGGCATAGAGGCTGCAGAAGGCGAGCCTGTCGCCGAGCATGGTTCCGTGCGACGTGTACATCAGGTCGGCATGTCCGAAACGTCGGCTGAACGCGGCGATGTCGCGATCGCCGAGACGCTGGTTGCGCACGAGCAGAACCTGGTGCTTGAGCAGGGCGCGCATGAAGGAGGCGAACGCCCAATCGTCGAAGGATCTGAGATCGACGTTGCACACTTCGGCGCCGAGCGCTTTTCCCGTCGGGATGACCTGGATGAGGCTGCTTTCGGCGTGTCGTGCCACGTTGCTTCTGAGACTCACGTGCGTCATCTCCCGCGTTTCACCAGTGCTTCAAATCAACCACGGCAATTTGTCGGGGGTGTTTCGGCTCGGAGGCAATTCGCAGGACGTTCGCGCCAACATCTGCTCATTGTCGGCACAGTCTGCCGCTCTGAGTCGGAAATTGGACGCTTCAAGGCGACGTGCGCGGAAAATTGGAGCAAGCTGCAACTCATTCGCAGGCAATTTGCTGCGCGTTCAGGCGCAGCTTGCAGGTCAGCGAATCAGCGCGGGCGTTCAGTTCCCTTGATCTGGGTCCGATGCATGATTCGCCTGGCATGATCGTCGAACGGATCACGCCGATGCATCGTGCTGCGATTGTCCCAGATGACGAGATCGCCGACCTTCCAGACGTGCTCCCACGCGAACTCCGGGCGCGCGACATAGCTCCAGAGCTCATCGAGCAGCGCTTCAGAGTCCGCGAGCTCGAGTCCGACCAGATAGGCATTCCGCCGCCGGCCGAGATAGAGCATCTGCCGGCCGGACGCGGGATGCGTGCAGACCAGCGGATGGATCGCGCCGGGTGATGTCCGCGGATCATCGGTCGGCGTCACGCCCTGGCGCACGAAGCCGCCGCTGTTGTAGGTGCCGTCGTGCTTGATCTTGAGATCGGCGACGCGCCGCTTCAGCTCCGATGGGAGCGCGTCGTAGACCGCATACATGCTGCAGAACGAGGTGTTGCCGCCCACGGGCGGAATCTCCAGCGCATAGAGCGCGCTCGCGATCGGCGGTGTGTCGAGATACGACATGTCCGTGTGCCAGACCGCTTCGCCCGCGCCGAGGCTGCCGATCGCCTCGCCATTCACCTTCACGTTCGAGACGATGTAGATCTCCGGCAGTCCCTCGACGAAGCGCCGGCCGTTCTCCTGGATCGGCGCGAAATCGAGATCGCCGAAGCGACGACTGAACGCGATCAGGTCCTGGTCGGTCAGATGCTGTTCGCGGATGAGCAGTACCGAATGGCGGTGGAAGGCCTCGAGGAGGGCGGCGAATGATGTGTCATCGAGGCTCTTCAGATCAATATTCCGGACTTCGGCGCCAAGGGCACCTCCGGTCGGGACGACGTCGGTCGCCGAGGTGATCTCGCGCACAGTACTCGTCTCGATATCCATGGTTCGATCCTCCCGTTGCGGGCGTCCGTCGGTGGGGTAGGACAGGGTACCAGATCCCCCGCAGGATTGCTCGTCGCCGATCGCGGGAGACGCGCATGTGGAGATGGTTCTGTTGGCACCTCGAGGGCAATGCAATTGCCGTCTTGTTGGCGATCCTGTTCGCGGCTGTGTTCGGCTGGCTCGCTGCCTTCGGCATTCCGGTCCGGACGAATGTTCCCAATGGCTTTGGGCCGGAGTGGGACTGCGTCTCGCATGGCAAGGGCGACCCGACCTGTATCAAGAAGGTAGGGAAGCCATAGCCGTCGTCAATGCGACGGCAGGTTCAAATCCGCCTCGAAATTGAAACGGTCGCGCAGGTTCTTGCGTGAATCCAGGATGTCCTTGAGGAACGCGCGGTCGCTGTCACTCGTGATCATCGGCTCGATCAGGTCGATCTGGTTCATGGCGACGAGTTGCAGCAGCTCCGTGCGCGGCCGGCCGCTGGCGTCGCGCGGCAGGGCGTGAACCACCTGAATGTGCTCGGGCGGCTTAGGCCCCTTCGCCGAGGCCAGTTCGCCTTGCAACTGCGCTTCGAGTGCAGGCTGCTCCGCCTCGACGAAGGCGTAAAGGCCCACGCCCGACCGGCGATCGGCGAAAGCGACGATCGCGGCGTCGCGCACCGCCGGGTTCTTGCGGATCATGTCCATCAGGACAGGCGCATCGTTGACGAGACGCCGGCCGCCGCCCTCGCGATCCGTGAAGTTGAAGATGCCGCGGGTGATCGCGCGATAGACCTTCTTGCCGGTCATCAGCCAGACGCGCGCGAACAGCGATTTCCGCGCCAGGATCTTACGCTCCTTCGGAGTCAGCGCCTCCGGCGCATAGCTGCGTTTGTGCTTCAGGAGATGGCGCAGATCCTCATAGGCCGCGATCCGGAACAGCCGGCTGCGGCGTGAGAAGCACGCGGCGAGCTGGAAGTCGGTCACGTAGCAATGGCCGTCATGGCCGACCAGCCAGTTCTGCTCCTTGGCGAGATCGTTGTGCGTGATCCCGGCGCGATGCAGCCGGCGCATCATCTGCTTGGCGGAGCGGAAATAGGCGACGTTGCCGTGCGGCTTGGCGAGGTGCAGCGCGACGCCGTTGATGAAGCCGCGGACCAGGGCGCGATCTCCGGCCCACAATAGATCGGGACCGGCATTGAGCCCTTTCGCGCGTGTCAGGGCTTTGCGCTCCCGGGCGAACAGATGCCGCGCCAGCACGAACGACCACCACGGCACCTCGTCGAGCCGGCGCAGCACGGCATCGACTTCGCCCGTGTCGCTCTTGAAGCGGCCGCGCTCGACGGTCGAGAACACGTCGCGCTTGAGCAGCACGCCTTCGCTCCAGCGCGCCGCCAGCACAGCGGAGTCGGTCTTCGGCAGGCTCATCGGACTCTCACGCGGCGGCTGCGACGCGGAGATGCTCGGCGATCCAGCGGTCGAGATCCGCCAGCGCGCGTGCGCTCATCGCCTGCTTCTTGGCGACCGTCTTTTCATTGCCCTTCAACCGCGTGCCGTCGGGTTTCTTGGTCGGCGCGACGGCCAGCGGCGGGAACAGGCCGAAATTGATGTTCATCGGCTGGAACGAGCGCGTTGCGCCGTCGATGGTCTCGATATGGCCGCCCGTGATGTGGCCGAGCAGCGCGCCGAGCGCAGTGGTCGGCGGCGGCGGCGACAGACTGGCGCCGCGGGTCTCGGCCGCGGCATAGAGGCCGGCGATCAGTCCGATGCTCGCCGACTCCACATAGCCCTCGCAGCCCGTCATCTGGCCGGCAAAACGCAGTCGCGGCTGCGCGCGCAGGCGCAGCTGCTGGTCGAGCAGTTTCGGCGAATTCAGGAAGGTGTTGCGGTGCAGGCCGCCGAGCCGGGCAAACTCCGCATTCTCCAGACCTGGAATGGTGCGGAAGATCTGCTGCTGCGGGCCATATTTCAGCTTCGTCTGGAAGCCGACCATGTTGTAGAGCGTGCCGAGCTTGTTGTCCTGACGCAGCTGCACGATCGCGTAGGGCTTGACCGTCGGGTTGTGCGGATTGGTCAGGCCGACCGGCTTCATCGGACCGTGGCGCAAGGTCTCGTGGCCGCGTTCCGCCATCACCTCGATCGGCAGGCAGCCGTCGAAATAGGGCGTGTTGGTCTCCCACTCCTTGAAGTCGGTCTTCTCGCCGGCGAGCAGCGCGGCGACGAAGGCGTCATACTGCTCCCGGGTCATCGGGCAGTTGATGTAGTCGGCGCCGGTGCCGCCGGGACCGACCTTGTCGTAGCGCGACTGGAACCAGGCCTTCGACATGTCGATCGTGTCCTTGTGCACGATCGGCGCGATAGCATCGAAAAAGGCAAGGGCGCTCTCGTCCGTCAGCCCGCGGATCGCCTCGGCCAGCGGCTGCGAGGTGAGCGGACCGGTGGCGACGATGACGTTCTCCCATTCCACCGGCGGCAGGCCGGTGACCTCGCCTCGGCGCAGCTCGATGCGGGGATGGGCTTCCAGCGCATGGGCGACGGCCGCGGCGAAGCCGTCGCGATCGACGGCCAGTGCACCACCGGCGGGGACCTGGTTGGCGTCAGCCGCGCGCATGATCAGCGAGCCGAGCCGGCGCATCTCGGCATGCAGCAGCCCCACGGCGTTGTTGGCGGCATCGTCGGAGCGGAAGGAGTTGGAGCAGACCAGTTCGGCCGGCGTGGACGTCCGGTGGGCTTCGGTCATGCGGTCCGGCCGCATTTCGTGCAGCACGACGTGCACGCCCGCTTCCGCGAGCTGCCAAGCGGCTTCGGAGCCGGCGAGGCCCGCGCCGATCACGTGGACGGTCTGGTGAGGTGATTTGGTCCCTGTCATCGCGGGACAGGTAGCGCTTTTCCCGCGCGGTGCAAATGCGCGAGTGAGCCCCGGCGCGAGAAACCGGGCACGTGTGGCAGACGCCGCGGAGAGGCCCAGAAACGGCAACGCCCGCAGCGAGGCGGGCGATGTCCGGTCGATATCGGAAGAGGGCTGATCAGCCGTTGTAGTTGCCGGCAGCAACGCGCGGAATGTCCGAACGGTCGAGGCCGATGTCGGCGAGTTCGCGATCGCTGAGCTGCGACAGCTCGGCAACGTTGCGCTGATACTCACGGAACGCCTGGACCATGCGAATGAGCGAGAGCAACATGGAAAATCTCCTTTAGTTCGCGATTCAGTTCTTCGGGTGAACCTCATCGTTGAAATGAACATAGAAGAGATTGTTGCGATGCGGAAGCGCCGATGTTGCGATGCAGCTAAAACGTCGGCGCATAGCTTGAGTAACTCTTGGGTAAGAATCGGGCAGGGATCGCCCAGCGCAGAGGCGGCTCGGAAATGCCCGGTATTCATACGGATTTTCAATCGGCCGTTCAAAGCCGGCCTATCGAACCTCGGCCCGATCGATGAATTGTGCGATGCGATATATTTCCACTTGGCGTCCTCTCGAAGTGGCAATGAATTATAATTCAATACTTCTACTGCTGCCCCTGGACGAGCAGGTTCCTCACGCCGCGCTCGCAAGGATTTCATTTCGCGCGAACGGTCGCTAGGTGCGACAAACTGTCGCGGTATCAGGCAATAATGCTGATGCCGTCGCACCAGCGAGGAATAACAATGATCAGCAAACTGTTGGGGGCCGCGCTCATGACTGCGGCAGTTGTTGCGGTTGGACCGGTTCAGGCGGCGAGGCACCATGGTGCCGGCTGCAGCGGGGCCAATCTGGAAAAGACCGAGACGGCCATCGAGGCCATGGCCGATGGCGACGCCCGCTTCACGGCGCAGAAGGAGATCGCGGCGGCGCAGGATGCGTTGCTCAGCGGCAAGATGGGTGCCTGCAGCGTGCATCTGACCAAGGCGATGCAGGCGGGAATGATCAAGTAACGGCTGCATCCGCTTCATTGCCGTCAGGCCGGTCGCGTCCCCGCGCGATCGGCCGTTGCCGGTTTGGGGCTACGGGGCCCGCGCCAACTGGGTGGCGAAGGTCGCGATCGTCCGGGCATAGACGTCGCTCTTGTTCCACTGCTGGATGACCGCGAAGTTCGGGCTGCCCGGCTCCCAGTCCTTGCCCTTCTGCCAGCCATAGCCTTTCAGATAATTCGCGGTGGAGGCGAGTACGTCCGGCGCGCTGCGGATCAGGTCGCGCTTGCCGTTACCGTCGAAATCGACCGCGTATTTGATCCAGGACGAGGGCATGAACTGCGTCTGCCCGATTTCGCCGGCCCAGGCGCCGCGCATCTCGGCCGGCTGCAGGTCGCCGCGATCGACGATGCGCAACGCATCCAGCAACTCGCCGCGGAACTGCTCGGCGCGGCGGCAATCATAGGCCAATGTCGCCAGCGCCCGGATCGTCTGGAACTTGCCGCTGTTGACGCCGAAGTCGGTCTCCAATCCCCAGATCGCCACCAGCACCTCGCCGGGAACGCCGTAGCTCTGCTCGATGCGCGACAGCACCGAGCCGTATTGCTTGAGCATGTTGGAGCCGCGGGTAATCCGCGGCGGCACCATACGGCCGGAGAACTCTTCAAAGGTCTGGGTGAAAACCTTCTGGCCCTTGTCGCGGTTGAGCACGCTCTGGTCAGGCGTCACGCCGGTCAAAGCGGCGTTGATCGTGTTCTGCGAGATCCCCTTGCCGGCGGCCTCGGTCTTGAACTCGGTGAGCCAGGCATCGAAATTACCGCTGCCGCAGGGAACCGCCGCCAGTGCGGGCGCGGAGGACGTGATCAGGACGGCGAGGCAGGCGGAGGCGGCTGCGGAGAGGACGCGGACAATCATCGAAACACCTGGACGGTAATGGCTGGGCGGCAATCGCTCGAATGAATTTGGGCGCGCTCCGTGTCAGGCGCAACCGCGGCAGCAACAAGGCCTCTCGATCACGTTGGCGTCTGCTTTTCGTGAGATTCGCCCCGCCGCGAACCACCATTCCACATCGCCGCTCCCGTCCGTCCTAAGCACGACCGCCGGCCCGCAAGGCCGGCGGCAGGCATCGTTGCATCGGCCAGTTCACATCCCGTCACGCGACCGCCACGGGAAGAGGTTGGCCGGAAAATCCGCCGCCGGCTTCGACGGACGCGCGGGCGGCGGCACGATCGTGACCGCGTCCGGGTGGACGGCAATGGCCTCGCGATAGAGATGCCAAGTGGCGTGACCGAGCACCGGGATCACCACGGTGAGCCCCAGGAAGAACGGGATCGTGCCGACGACCAGCAGCACTGCGACGATCAGACCCCAGATGGCGACGGGAACCGGGTTCTGCGCCACGACGCGCAGCGAGGTCGTCATGGCGTCCAGTGCGCCGGCGTGACGGTCGAGCATCAACGGGAAGGAGACGATGCTGAGGCACAGCGCGAGCAGCGCGAACGCGAAGCCCGCGCCACAGCCGACCGCGATCAGCCACCATCCCTGCGGTGTCGTGAGCACGCGGTGCAGGAAATCGCCGACACCCGCCGCGCCGCCATAGCCGAACACCGAGACGTAGATCGCCTGCGCTGTCGCGACCCAGGTCACGAACAAGGCCAGGAGCAGAGTGCCCAATCCGAGCATCGATCCGAACGACGGCGAGCGCAGCACGTCCAGCGCATCCCAGGCGCTCGGTTCTTCGCCGCGATCGCGACGGCTCGAGAGTTCGTAGAGGCCGAGCGCGGCAAACGGGCCGAGCAGGGCGAAGCCGGCGGCTAGCGGAAACAGCAGCGGCAACACCGCATAGCCGAAGACCGCACGCGCCAGCACAAGGCCGAGCACGGGATAGATCGCGCACAGCATCACGGCGTGACTCGGGACGGCCTTGAAGTCGTCCCAGCCGAGCCGCAGCGCGCGCATCAAGCTCGACACATCGATCGTGCGAATCGTGATCTCGGCGGCGACATCGCCGGCCGGCCGAACGTGAGAGGCGACATTGCTATGGGTGGTGGCCATCGTCGTTTGCTCCCTCATTTGCACAGGGCGCTTCCCAACCACGCAGGCGGGCTGCGCTTCTCGTTGGAGGATTCGCGGATGGCCAGACGCGACGAACCCAGGGTGACGGCCATTCGCGAACGGAAGCGAAGAGCATAATGGCGATTGTGGCCGCGCATACTCACGGCTCGGTGACAGCTGTGTCTGTCGCAGTGCATTGATGCGATGCGGGAAGGCCACGAAGCTGCGCATTCCCCGGACAAAGTCATTCCGCCGTCATTCCGCCTTCGGTAAGCTTCACAATCGTCGCCTTGTCCGGGTTGGGAGGCGATCGGGGCACGAAGAGGCTTCGTCGGACCGCTCCGCAACGGAACACCGCCGGCCGAGTTCTTCATTCGATCACTATCTTTTGGGAGCCATTGATGAGCGTTTTCGGAAAGATCATGAGCGCGATTTTCGGCCATCATGCCGAGGCTGCTCCGGCCGGCGGCAGTGCGCCCGCTGCAGGCGGCAGCGCGCCGGCGGCCGGTGGCGCGGCTGCAGCCCCGGCAACGGCACCCGCCGCTGCGCCGCAAAACATCGACGTGGCTTCGATCGTCGACAAGGCCGCGGCCGCCAAGCATGAGAAACTGGAGTGGCGGACCTCGATCGTCGACCTGATGAAGGCGCTGGACATCGATTCGAGCCTTGCCGCGCGCAAGGAACTCGCCAAGGAACTCGGCTACAGCGGCGACACCAACGACTCCGCCAGCATGAATGTCTGGCTGCACAAGCAGGTGATGAGCAAGCTCGCGGCCAATGGCGGCAAGCTGCCGCCGGAGATCAAGCACTGAGCAGCTCGGCTCAGCTGCAAAAAAGCGAAAGGCCCGCCATCGTGCGGGCCTTTGTCGTCTTTGATCGAATGATGCGGGATTGCGTGCGAACGCCTCAGGCGTGCACGACGGCCGCGCGTGCCCAGGCCTGGGCATACATCTGGTCGCGGTTGACACCGATGTCGCGCAGCGTGCGGTCGTCGAGCCGCTCGAGGCAGGCGAGCTGGGCGCGATAGTGCATGTAGCGCTTAACAACGTCGAAAATGGCAGTGATGAACATGAGCCTCTCCCCATTGGTCTGGTTGTCTGTTCGGCGGGGGATTGCTGATCCATCCGGGTAGCCATGAAGTTAAAGGCGCGGTGCAAACGCCACGTCCGGTAGTTCTACGGGGCTCTCAGGCCATGATGTCCTGGTTCTCCGGGTGGTCGCGGAGGTAATCGGCGACGAAACTGCAGCCGGCGGCGACCTTGTGGCCGTCGGCGCGGATCAGCTCCAGGGCGCCCTTGACCAACTCGGAGGCGATGCCCCGGCCGCGCAAGGCCACCGGGGTCTCGGTGTGGGTGATGACGACCGCCTGCGGCGTGGCCCTGTAATTGGCAAAGGCCATGCTGCCTTCAACGTCGAGCTCGAAGCGGCTGCGGGCCTTGTTGTCGCGGACGGCGGTCATGGGGCATTCTACTTTCGTTTCGGTTTATCGGTCAGCTTGATGAAATCGGCCAGCATCGAGCGGATCGACCATGGCTTGCCGTCGATGGCGCCGCGGATGTCGTCGATCTTCCACTGCCCGGCGTCGCGCACGAAGTCGTAACGGATGACGTTGTCGGCCTGTTCCTTGCGGTCGTCGCGATGACCGGCGATCGTCACCGCGATCGTCGCCTTGTCCGCCTCCTGTTTCTCGGGCGTCACCTTGAACGAGGCGACGTCTGGATCCTGCGAATTGGTGATCGGATCGAAATCGACCGCGCCCACCTCGCCCTTCGGCGTGCGGGCATCCATCTTGGCCCATTCGGCGGCCAGCGCCTTCGACAGATATTTCGTCCGCGCCTTCCTGTCCTCAATGACGAAGTTGCCGCCGTCCTCGCCCTTGCCCTTGGCGACGCGGGTGTAGATCGCGGTCATGATTGCAGCGGGATCATTGGCCGCTTGCGTCTGCGCGGAAAGCGGGGACGCGGCGAGCATGCTGGCGAAGCCGAGAAGCAGGAAACGACGATCGATCATGGATGTCCTCAAATCAGATTCGGCGCGCGGTGAAATCGGGAATGCGCGGCCGGCACGGATTTGTCGCACGGCATCCGCATTCGTTCGAATGGCACGGCCGCATGGGTGCAATGGGGCGCGCGGCCTTGCGAGGGCGCGCGGGACCGGGATAAACAGGCTTCAAGGGACCGGGCGGCTGAGATCGCCCGACAAATCGACCGAGGGGACGCGTCCATATGAGCCTGTTCACGGGTCTTTTCATCCGGGCCGTCAGCACGAGGGTTCGTCGATGACGCATCTGCGGATGTCCCGCCGGGTCATGAACCTCGCGCATATCGTCACCCAGAACGGCCGCCGGCTCGGCGACCGCGCCGGCTTCGTCTGGGGCGAGCGGTCCTGGACCTGGCGCGAGATCGACGCGATGGTCTCGGCGCTGGCGTCGGCGCTGGCGGAGCAGGGGATCGCCAAGGGCGATCGCATCCTCGTGCACTCGAAAAACTGCGAGGAGATGTTCGTCTCGATGTTCGCCGCGTTCCGGCTCGGCGCGGTCTGGGTGCCCACCAATTTCCGTCTGATGCCGGACGAAGTCGCGTATCTCGCCACGGCGTCGGGTGCAAAGGCGTTCCTCTGCCACGGCGATTTTCCGGAGCACGCCGCGGCGGTGACGACCACGTCGTTCACCTGGTGCATCGGCCAGAGCGGCCATTTCGGCACGCGCGCCGTCGCCGAGGCCATGGCCGCGCATGCGGGTGCCGAGATGGCCAACGCCGCGGTCGAGCACGACGATCCCTGCTGGTTCTTCTTCACCTCCGGCACCACCGGCCGCTCCAAGGCGGCCGTGCTGACCCACGGCCAGATGGCGTTCGTCATCACCAATCATCTCGCCGATCTGACGCCCGGCACCACCGAGCACGACGCTTCGCTGGTCGTTGCGCCGTTGTCACATGGCGCCGGCGTGCATCAGCTGATGCAGAGCGCGCGCGGCGCCAAGACAGTACTGCTGCCGAGCGAGAAGTTCGACATCACGGAGGCCTTCCGCCTGATCGAGACGCATCGCGTCAGCAATTTGTTCACCGTGCCGACCATCCTGAAGATGATGGTCGAGCATCCCGCCGTCGATCAGTTCGACCATTCCTCGCTGCGCCACGTGATCTATGCCGGCGCGCCGATGTATCGGGAGGACCAGAAGCGCGCGCTGGCGCGGCTCGGCAAGGTCATCGTGCAATATTTCGGCCTCGGCGAGGTCACCGGCAACATCACCGTGCTGCCGGCCGCGGCGCATGAGGAAGAGGATGGACCGGACGCGCGGATCGGCACCTGTGGTTATGAGCGTACGGGCATGCAGGTCTCGATCCAGGACGATCAGGGCCGCGAGCGGAAGCCCGGCGAGACCGGCGAGATCTGCGTCATCGGCCCGGCGGTGTTCGCTGGCTATTACGACAATCCTGAAGCGAACGCGAAGGCGTTTCGCGACGGCTGGTTCCGCACCGGCGATCTCGGCCACATGGACGCGAATGGCTTCGTCTACATCACCGGCCGCGCGTCCGACATGTACATCTCCGGCGGCTCCAACATCTATCCGCGAGAGGTCGAGGAAAAGATCCTGACGCATCCGGATATCGGCGAGGTCGCGGTGCTCGGCGTGCCCGATCCTGTATGGGGCGAGGTCGGTGTCGCCGTCTGCGTTGTCCGCGAGGGCGCGACAGCGCCGAGCGAGAGCGATATCGCCGGCTATCTCGCGACCAAGCTGCCGCGCTACAAGATGCCGAAGCGGTTCTTCTTCTGGGATGCGCTGCCGAAGTCTGGCTACGGCAAGATCCCCAAGCGCCTGGTGCGCGACGAGCTCGAGGCGCGCGGGCTGCTCGATCTCACCAAGCAAGGCTGAGCATTGATGCGATCGATCACCCAGCCGGGCGCGCCGGTCGCCGAGCGAATTCAATTCGTCGAGGCGCGCGGCCGCGCCTTCACCTTCACCATGGAGCCGGGACGGCCCCTGCTGCAGGCTGCGCATCGCGGCTTCGCGGCCCAAGGCTTTGCCGGCGGCGTGCTCGAGTTCAAGCGCGGCGCGCTCGGGCCGTTCGCCTATGTGATGCCGGCCTTGTCGAAGACGCCGGACTACGCCGCGTTCTATAGCGAGACCTATCGCCCGGCCGGTGTCACGCATCTGACGACCGGGACGATGACGCTCGGCATCCGCGACGGCGCGCCGTTCTTCCACTGCCACGCGCTGTGGACGGAAGAGGGCGGGCGTCATGGGGGCGGGCACATTCTGCCGGAGGAGACGATCGTCGCCGAGCCGTTCGAGGTCGAGGCGTTCGGGCTCGATGGCGCGATCTTCGCGGCCGAGCCTGATCCCGAGACGGGCTTCAAGCTGTTCGGACCGGTGGCGGCTGCGCCGCGCGAGACGAAAGCAGAGCGACGCGCCTTCGCGCTGCGGCTGCGGCCCAACCAGGATTTTGCGGGCTGTCTGGAACAGTTCTGTCGCTCGCAGGAGATCCGTGAAGCAAGGATACGGGGCGGCGTCGGTTCGACCATCGGCGCACGCTTCGCAGATGGGCCTATCGTCGAGCCGTTCGCCACCGAGCTGACCGTTAAGTCCGGCGCCATCGCGCCTGGCGCTGACGGTCTCGAAGCCACGCTCGACATCGCTTTGGTCGACTACACCGGCGCGCTGGCGCAAGGCCGTTTGATCCGCGGCGACAATCCGGTGCTGATGACCATGGAGCTGGTGCTGGAGGTCGTGGCTTAGCTCGATGGCCGTGCTAGCGGACCGCGCCTCGATGTGCGAAATTGCCGATGGTGTCACTGAGGTTGCGAAGACGGCATGGCGAGAAAGCAGCGTGAGATCCGGCTGCGCGCACCCTATCTGAAGCGGCTGTGGCTCGATCCGGCGAAGATTGGCGATCGGGTCGCTTATCCGTTTTGCCTGCCGTTCCTGCAGGACGATTTCGAGCTGAGCTTCACCAGCGCCATCACCATCATCGTCGGTGAGAACGGCACCGGCAAGTCGACCTTGCTGGAGGGCATCGCCGCGCTCGCCGGCTACGACGAGGCCGGCGGGGGCAAGGGCTACAGGCCGGTCGATCACGCCCGCGCGGTCGAGCGCATGGGTGGCGCGCTGGGCAAGGCCTTTCGCGCGGCCTGGCTGCCCAAGATCACGCAGGGCTGGTTCTTTCGCGCCGAGAGCTTCTTCTCGGTCGCCCGTTATCTTGACGAGGCCGCGCTGGACGATCCGCTGGGTGGGCCGCCGCCCGATTTCCTGTCTCACTCGCATGGCGAAGGCTTCCTGCGCTTCTTCGAGGAGCGCTGCCAGCGCCAGGGCCTCTACATCTTCGACGAGCCGGAATCGGCGCTGTCGCCGGCGCGGCAGATCGAGTTCCTGAAGCTGATGCGGCGGATGGACGAGGCCGGCCATTGCCAGGTGCTGATGGCGACGCATTCGCCGGTGTTGATGGCCTATCCGGGCGCCACGCTGCTGCGGCTGACAAAACACGGCTTGGAGCCGGTGCGGGTGCAGGACACCGATCATTTCAAGGCGATGCGCGAGTTCTGCAGCGACCCGGACGGGTTCGTGCAGGGCGTGCTCGCGGAGTGACGTATGCTGAACAGTGAAGATCCGATTGCTTGCTCCGCCGTCATTGCGAGCGAAGCGAAGCAATCCAGGGCTGCGCCGTGGCTCTGGATCGCTTCGTCGCGTTGCTCCTCGCGATGACGGAGACACATGAATCCTCGTTCTCGCGATGCATCCGCATCCGAGCTTTGCTGTTCATTCCGCCCTCCTCAAGTGAGAGGGCGCAGGGAAGGCCGGGTGCAGGCCGCACCCATGGCCCGCCTGCAGCAAAAAAAGCAGGCGGCAGTCACCACAGGATTGGCCGAGCAACCGGCCTTCCCTGCGCGACGGTTTTGACCGGCTTATACGCGCTCTCCTCGGTGCGCCGGGCTTTCTGGCCACCGTCACCGGCGCGATGCGTGAGCATCAGCGCTGGCTTGACCTCAGCGTCGGGAGGCCAGGACCACACGATTTCGCCGTCCGCCCCGCAACCCGTCGTCTTGCGCAAAAGCACCGGGCCCGTGACGTCCATCGCATCCCGCCCTCCACGCCCGTGACGACCGCGAAGCGCCCCTCTCGTGAGAGCAGGACGGCGACATGAAAACCGAAATTCGGCAAAGGCGAAAGAGGAATATTTTTCACCAGGCGACTGGACAGGGGTGATGCGGTTGATCGCGCGTTGAAATTTAGATTTTGCGCGCAGCGCTGTTTTGGTGTCAAACCCACCACTGAACGGCATCGCGGTTGGCCGTCGGGCAAATCAGGTCGGGTGCAGATGACGGAGCAGACCAACTCTCATCACGCGCTGGAGCAGGCGCTCCTCGCGCTCGATGATCGCGCCATGGTGCTGGAGGAACTCGATGGGTTCATCGCCGGCCTTCTGATCCTACCCGAACACGTGCCGCCCGGTGAATGGTTTGCAGCCGCGTTCGGGTTCGGCAAGGGACAGCGCACGGTGTTCGCGAGCATCGACCATGCCAATGCGGTGCTGGACCTCGTGAGAGCCTATCACGGCGATATCGCGCAAACGCTGGCGCGCACGCCGGAGCTGTACCAGCCGCGTTTGCCGGTCGATCCCGAGACTGGCGACATCGTCTGGGAGTTGTGGATCGACGGCTTTGCCGCGGCCACGGACCTGCGTCGCGAAAGGTTCGATGCCTATGAGCGGGTGGGCGGCGAAGTCGCCATCGCCGCGATGGGCCTGATGATGATGATCGGTGCAACCCTGGACGAGAACCCCGACCCCGCTGAATATCGCAATCTCAGCCGCAACGCGCCGAGAAACATCCGCGACGCGGTGATCACGCTTTATCAATACCGGCATAGCGGAGCGGCATTGCCAGGTACGCCTGCCTTTGTCGATATCCCCAATCCGTTTGCTTCACGCGGCAAGCCTGGCCGCAACGATCCCTGTCCGTGCGGTTCCGGCCGGAAATACAAGCGCTGCTGCGGCGCGAATTGATCGGGCGCCGGCCGCCACGACACGGTCTTTTTTGTTGCAACAATCCGGAGCGGTGCAAAGATGAGGCTGCCGCGCGCCGATGACGTGGCCAATGAGAACGACCGAGGAAATGCAATGAGGATGGTGTTCGGCAAGCCGCTGGCCGCAATGGCGGCGCTCGCGATCGCAACGACGGCCCTGACGATGTCGGCCCTGACCAGTGCGGACGCGCATGGGCCCACCCGGCGCAAGGTGCAGGAGCATGTCGAGATCAACGCCGCGCCGGCCAAGGTGTGGGCCGTGATCGGCAACTTCCAGGACATGAGCTGGCTCGGCCCGGTCGACAAGACCGAGGGCGACAAGGGCAACGAGATCGGCGCGACGCGCAAGCTGACCCTGAAGGGCGGCGCGACCGTCGACGAGGAGCTCTATAAATACGACGCCGAGAAGATGAGCTATTCGTACCGCATCACATCGGTCGACGTGAAGGTCCTGCCGGTGACGAACTACTCGTCGACCATCGCGGTGACCCCGAGCGCCGACGGCAAGGGCAGCGTCGTCGAATGGACCGGCGCGTTCTATCGCGGCTTCCCCAACAACGACCCGCCGCCGGAGCTGAACGACGAAGCCGCCGTGAATGCGGTGAGCGGGCTGTACAAGGGCGGTCTGGAAGGGCTGAAGAAAAAGGTGGAGAGCGGGAGCTGACAGCTTGCCAGCTAGAGAGCAGATATGTCGCTCAGGAAGCGCTGCGCTCCCTCTCCCCGTCCTTACGGGGAGAGGGCTGGGGTGAGGGGCAGCTGCACGGGAAGTATTCGCGATCGGCCTCGTAGTCCCTCGTTCAGATCGCGTCGAAGATGCGAGGCTGGTGAAGAGGACTCTTCAAACACCAGACTTGCGGAGAGTCCCCCTCACCCCGACCCTCTCCCCGCAAGCGGGGCGAGGGGGCTCACCGTCCGAGACGCGATATCTCGTGTCTGTCGGGGAGTGCGCAGTCTCGCGTTAGCTGCCATCGGAGCTTTTCTATCCAGCGCCCTGCCGCTCCACTCCGAGGAGGCCTTCGTCACCAACCAGCTCAGCGACGATCTCACGATCGTCGACCTTGCGACCTCGACGCCGGTCGCGACGATTCCGATCGGCGGCAAGCCGGCCGGTGTCGCGGTCGCGGCCGACGGCCGCTTTGCCTATGTGGCGAGCCCGGATGACAAGACGGTCAGCGTCATCGATGCGACGGCACGAAAAGTCGTCGGCCGCGTCGAGGTCGGCGGCGGCCCGCTCGGGATCGCGGTGGCGCCCGACGGAGCGACGGTCTATGTCGCCGACTGGTACAATGCGGCGATCCGGGTGATCGATACCGGAACGCGTACGATGACGAACAGCATCGCCGTGGGCGCCTCGCCATCGGGGCTCGCGGTGACGCCCGACGGCAAGCTACTGCTGTCGGCCGACCGCGACGACGATCAGCTCTCGGTGATCGACACCGCCACGCGCCAGCGGCTCAAGACCATCAAGGTCGGCACGCGGCCGTTCGGCGTCACCATCGATGCCGATGGCCGCCGCGCCTACACCGCCAATGTCGGCTCCAACGACGTCTCCGTGATCGATCTCGCCGCGGGGCGCGAGGTCGCCCGCGTCAAGACCGGCCTGCGGCCTTATGCGGTGGCGCTGGCGCAGGGCAGGGGCTTCGTCACCGACCAGTATGACGGCACGGTGAGCGTGTTCGACGTCGCCAGCCTGCAGCCGCTCAAGCGGATCACTGTCGGCGACTATCCCGAAGGCATCGAAGCCACCGCCGACGGCCGCCGCATCATCGTCGCCAATTGGGAAAGCAACATCCTCAGCGTCATCGATGTCGCAACGCTGAAGGTGACCGGCGAGATCAAGGTCGGCAACGGCCCGCGCGCCTTCGGCGCATTCCTGCGGCGGTAGGCTTGTGGTCTTCCAACCGATGTCCGTCATTGCGAGCCAAGCCGATAGTCTGGCGCTCAGCCGTTCGGCGTCGCAGGCGACACCACCAGCCGCTCCGCGATCTCCTCCATCCGCGTGAACACGTAGTCCGGGCTGCGATCGCGCAGCGCCTTCTCCGCGGCATAGCCCCAGGTCACCGCGCCGCAGGCGATGCCGGCGGCGTGGGCGGCTTCGATGTCGCGCGTCTCGTCGCCGATCGCGATCGCCGCCTGGGGAGCGACGCGCGCGCGCTTCACGACGCGGCGGAATTTGCGCGCCTTGCCGAACACCGAGGCAGAGCAGTCGAAATCGGCGAACAGCCGCGCACGCGCGCCGAGCTTCTGGCGCGCATTGGCCTCGCTGTCGGAGGAGACCAGCGCGAGGCGCGTGCCGTTGGCGGCCAGCCGGTCGAGCATGATGTCCACGCCCGCAAACAGCGGGATGCTGGCGGCGTGCTTGGTCTTCAACTGGCGCACGTGCCGCGCGATGAACGGCAGCTTCCAGCCGGGCACTTCGAGGAAGTCGAGGATCTCGCGGGTCGAGGCGTGGCGGAGGCCGTCGATGTCCTCGTCCCTGACCTCGCGAAAGCCGTAGCGCCTCGCGACGGTGTTCACGTGCAGCCGAAACCACGGAAAGCTGTCGGCAAGCGTGCCGTCGAGATCGAAGATGACGAGAGCGTAGGGCATCGCGGGTGAGACACTGCCGTGCTGAGGACGATCGCGGTCGAAGGTACCCGATGAGGGCCGTTGCGCGCCAGCATGCGCGTCCACGCCGCAGGTGCCTGTGGCATGAGCTGCCGGGAGCATCGTCGATAACCTGGAGTTGAACGTGTTGTGATGAGTCTGCGCTGGTTGTTGGCGTATGATGAGCGTGCGCCGAGGGGCTCACGCCCCTTGTCGCAAACTTGTTTTCAGTCTCGTCGCTCCCTTATTTCAAATCAGAGAGATTTCAGATGCCCTTCAACAAAAACGCAGCCGCGTACCTGTCCTACTACGCCTATATCGACGACGCGCTGGCGACGGTGCAGGCCAACGATTTCGCGCAATATCTGCAGGCCATTCCGTCCGGACCGGCCAATGGCCCGTGGTCGCTGTGCTGGGGCCCGGCCGTGAATGACGGCGTGCTCGCCTATGTCGCGAAGGGGAATGACGGCAGCTATGGGCTCGCCTTCCGCGGCACCGATGTCGATGGCTCCGTCTCCGGCACCTTCGAGAACATCGGCGCCGATCTCGAGGCGTTCTTCACGGTGCCGTTCCTGTATCCGCAACAGCCGCTCGCGGCCGGTGCCGCGCAGGCGCAGATCTCGTCGGGGCTGAACGGCGCGCTGGCTCTGGCGATCGGCTTGACCGATCCGGTCACCGACATCTCGCTGCTGGACTATCTGCGCGGCCTTGCGAAGTCCGGCCCGCTCGACCTGACGGTGACGGGCCACAGTCTCGGCGGCGCGCTCGCCGTCGCGGCCACCGCGTGGCTGCAGGATCAACTGCCCAAGGCCGGGCCGGTCTCGTTCAAGCTGTGGCCGCACACATTCGCTGCGCCGACGATGTGGAACGCGGCGTTCGCCACGCGCTTCGCCCAGCAATTCACCTATTATGCGGCGGTCAACAGCAACGACGCCGTGCCGATGGGCTGGGCCAATCTTCAGACGCTGCAGAACACCTATCCGGCGCCGTACCCAAGCCTGGAGCACACCGATTTCAGCATCTATCTCGCCGTCCTGGCGGTGGAGGCCGTCGTGGCCAAGCTCGGCTACACCCAGATCGCGCCGAGCAATCCGGACGTCTGGGCCGAGCCGCTGCAGTCCGCGGCAGCGTGGACCGATGAAGCAGGGCTGATGCACTCGATGCAGAACGTCTACTTCAAGCACGTTGTCGGCAAGGCCGGGCCGAATCTCCCCGGTACGACCACGACGGGCATCGCGCGTCCGCGCGCGGTCGCCGTGGCGGCGTGATCGCACCGGCGCGACGCTGCATTCTCCGGCATGCGACGTGACTCTTGCAGACCCGAATCTTCGGATCTGCAAGAGGCGATCGTCGCGTGTCCGATCACGATTGCCTCACGGCTTTTGTGAGCGTGCGCTGCGGGAACGTCTGCCGCACCGCGGCCGTTTACCTCGCACGCAAGCAAGGAGATTCACATGCAACGCACGATCAAGATGGCCGCGCTGGCCGCTGCCACCCTCGTTATCGGCACCGCCGCCGCATCGGCACAGGGCTATGCCCGATACAATGATTCTATGGCCTTCGTGCCACCGGCGCAGAGCTACGATTCCGAGCCGGTCTATGGCGCCGCGGCTGCGCCGGTCTACGCGCCGGGTCCGGCGGCCTGGGGCCGCGGCTACAACGGCACCAACCATCCGACCCCCGGCTCGACCCAGGGCGACGTCGGTCCGTCCGGCAACAACAACGGCACGCTGACCGGCGTCTATCGCCAGTGGTAATCGCCATCGCGTGAGTTAGTGCGCGTGAGTGAGTACGCGTGAGGTGAAAGCCCGTCGCTCGGACACGAGCGGCGGGCTTGTCGCGTCCGCCTCTGTGCAGGCAGAGCTTGTCTCAGCCCGGATCACCCGATCGCGTCAACGTGAACGATGCGCTGTGTCGCAGCAATTGTCGCGGCCTCGCGCGGAACCCATGAGGTACTTACGTTGTTTGCTCCGCGATAATTAGGAACGAAGGAGCAAGTTCATGACGCGCATGTTTGGTTTGGCGGCGTTGACCGCTGTCACGGTCATTGCCGGCACCGCGGCGGCCTCGGCCGGCGAGTACGGCCCCGGCGGCTATGGCTATGGCGGCCAGGTCACCAGCAACTACGCCTATCGCGACTCCTACGCCTGGGCACCGGCCCCGGTCTACGAGGAAGGCTACGTCGCCGTCGCGCCGGGCCCGTATTACGGCCCGGGCTGGGGCGCCGGCTACAACGGTACCAACCACCCGACCCCGAGCTCGACCCAGGGCGACGTCGGCCCGGGCGGCAACAACAACGGCACGCGGAGCGGGTATTACCGCTGGTGAGTTGAGTTCTGAGTGAGAGATAGGACGACCAAGCCCGCTGCTCTTAATTGAGCGGCGGGCTTCTTCTTGGTGGACGGCACCGCCGACTCAGCCGTCATCGCGAGGAGCGCAGCGACGAAGCAATCCAGAGTCCCGCCTTTGGCTCTGGATCGCGTCGCTTCGCTCGCGAGGACGATCAAACAATAATTACTCCGCCGCCTCGCTCGCCGCGCCACGCCCGCGCTTCTTCGGCTTGGCCGACTTCTCCAGCACCGGTTTCAGGAATTGTCCCGTGTAGCTGCGCGGCGCTTTCACGATGTCTTCCGGCGGGCCCCAGGCGACGATCTCGCCGCCGCCGTCGCCGCCTTCGGGGCCCAAGTCGATCACCCAGTCGGCGGTCTTGATGACCTCGAGATTGTGCTCGATGACGACGACCGTGTTGCCCTGCGCCACCAGCTCGTGCAGCACCTCCAGGAGCTTCTTGACGTCGTGGAAGTGCAGGCCCGTCGTTGGCTCATCCAAGATGTAGAGCGTGCGGCCGGTGGCGCGCTTCGACAGCTCCTTGGCGAGCTTGACGCGCTGGGCCTCGCCGCCCGAGAGCGTGGTGGCCTGCTGTCCGACATGGATGTAGTCGAGGCCGACGCGGCGCAGGGTCTCGAAGGTGTCGCGCACGCGCGGCACCGCCTTGAAGAACTCGGCGGCCTCCTCGACGGTCATGTCGAGCACGTCGGCGATCGACTTGCCCTTGAACAGGACGTCGAGCGTCTCGCGGTTGTAGCGCTTGCCCTTGCAGACGTCGCAGGTGACGTAGACGTCGGGCAGGAAGTGCATCTCGATCTTGATGACGCCGTCGCCCTGGCAGGCCTCGCAGCGGCCGCCCTTGACGTTGAAGGAGAAGCGGCCGGGCTCGTAGCCGCGCGCCTTCGCCTCCGGCAGGCCCGCGAACCATTCGCGGATCGGGGTGAACGCGCCGGTGTAGGTCGCGGGGTTGGAGCGCGGCGTGCGGCCGATCGGCGACTGGTCGATGTCGATGATCTTGTCGATGTGCTCCAGGCCCTCGATGCGGTCGTGCGGCGCGGCCGCCTCATTGGCGCCGTTGAGCTTGCGCGCGATCGCCTTGTACAGCGTGTCGATCAGCAAGGTCGACTTGCCGCCGCCGGACACGCCGGTGATGGCCGTGAACAGGCCGAGCGGAATCTCGGCCGAGACGTTCTTGAGATTGTTGCCGCGCGCGTTGACGACCTTGATGGTGCGGCGATGGTTCGGCGGCCGCCGCTCGGGCACCTCGACCTCTAGCTCGCCGGTGAGATACTTGCCGGTCAGCGACTTCGGGTTGCGCATGATCTCGGCGGGCGTGCCCTCGGCGACGATGTGGCCGCCATGGGTGCCGGCGCCGGGGCCGATGTCGAGCACGTAGTCGGCGAGACGAATCGCGTCTTCGTCATGCTCGACGACGATCACGGTGTTGCCGAGGTCGCGCAGCCGCTTCAGGGTGTCGAGCAGCCGGGAATTGTCGCGTTGGTGCAGGCCGATCGAGGGCTCGTCGAGCACGTAGAGCACGCCCGTCAGGCCCGAGCCGATCTGCGAGGCCAGGCGGATACGCTGGCTCTCGCCGCCGGAGAGGGTGCCGGAGGAGCGGGCGAGGGTCAAATAGTTCAGGCCGACATCGAGCAGGAAGGTCAGGCGGTCGCGGATCTCCTTGAGGATGCGCGTGGCGATCTCGGTCTGCTGCGCGTTGAGCTGGGCCGGCACCTCGGCGAACCATTCGCCTGCGGCCTTGACGCTGAGGTTGGAGATCTCGCCGATATGCTTGCCGCCGACCTTGACGCACAGCGCCTCGGGCTTCAGCCGGAACCCCTTGCAGCCGGCGCAGGGCACGTCGTTGAAATATTTGCCGAGCTCCTCGCGCGCCCATTCGCTCTCGGTCTCGCGGAAGCGGCGCTCGATGTTGGTGATGACACCTTCGAACGGCTTCTTGGTGTCGTAAGAGCGGACGCCGTCCTCATAGGTGAACTTGATCTCGTCATCGCCGGAGCCGTGCAGCAGCGCGTTCTGCGTCTTCTTCGGCAGGTCCTTCCACTTGGTGTCGAGCGTGAACTTGTAGAACTTGCCGAGCGCGGTCAGCGTCTGCAAATAATAGGGCGAGGACGACTTGGCCCAGGGCGCGATCGCGCCCTTGCGCAGGGTCACATCCTTGTCGGGAATGACGAGGTCGGCATCGACATGCTGCTCGACGCCCAGGCCGCCGCATTCCGGGCAGGCGCCATAGGGATTGTTGAACGAGAACAGCCGCGGCTCGATCTCGGGGATGGTGAAGCCGGAGACCGGGCAGGCAAACTTCTCCGAAAACAGGATGCGCTCGGGCCCGCTCTTGTCGTGAATTTTTGCCGTCTTCTTCTTTTCCTTCTCCTCCGCCGGCGCAGCGGAGGCGGGGGCGTCGGCGAATTCGACGACGGCCAAGCCCTCGGCGAGCTTCAGTGCGGTCTCGAAACTTTCGGCGAGGCGCTGGCCGATGTCGGGGCGCACGACGATGCGGTCGACGACGACGTCGATGTCGTGCGGGAATTTCTTGTCGAGAACAGGCGCCTCGGCGAGCTCGTGGAAGGTGCCGTCGATCTTGACGCGCTGAAAACCCTTCTTGAGGTATTCGGCGAGCTCCTTCTTGTACTCGCCCTTGCGTCCGCGCACGACCGGCGCCAGCAGATACAGGCGCGTGCCCTCGGGCAGCGCCAGCACGCGGTCGACCATCTGCGACACCGTCTGGCTCTCGATCGGCAGGCCTGTCGCGGGCGAGTAGGGCACGCCGACGCGCGCCCAGAGCAGGCGCATGTAGTCGTAGATCTCGGTGACGGTGCCGACGGTCGAGCGCGGATTCTTCGACGTCGTCTTCTGCTCGATCGAGATCGCCGGCGACAGGCCGTCGATCTGGTCGACATCCGGCTTCTGCATCATCTCCAGGAACTGGCGCGCGTAGGCCGACAGCGATTCGACGTAGCGGCGCTGGCCCTCGGCATAGATCGTATCGAAGGCGAGCGAGGACTTGCCGGAACCGGAGAGGCCGGTGAACACCACGAGCTTGTCGCGCGGGATCTCGACGTCGATGTTTTTCAGATTGTGCTCGCGGGCGCCGCGGATGGTGATCGCCCGCAGGCTCGACGAGTTGGCTTGCGCGCGCTGCTTGGCCTTGAGCACTTCATCCATGACGATCGTCCCACGGCGCAAGGCTGCGCCATCGTTGCAGGCGCGTTACGCCGGAAGCCGGCAATCGGACGCCAGAGGGGAAAAGGTATCGTCGGAACGTAGGAAGAACGAGGGCGGATTTCCAGTGCCGCAGGCGAATCATCAACAATGCGCTTGGCGAATGGCAGCGACTGGCAGGAGCGGACGGTTCCGCTCGCGACTTCCGGCCAAAGAAAAAGCCTCCGCCCTTGCGAGCGGAGGCTGTGTGCGTTGGCCCGAAGGCGTCGTTCTTAGAAGTGGTAGTTCACGCCGACCTGCACGGTGTGCAGGTTGAGCGTGCCCGAGGGGATGTTGTTGGCGAAGTAGTTCTCGCTGCTCAGGCTCTTGTAGAGGTATTCGCCCTTCAGCGACCACTGCGGCGCGAACATCCACTCGGCGCCGGCGCCGACGGTCCAGCCGGTGTGGAACTTGCTGTCGGACACCGTGGCACCCAGGAAGGTGTTGCTCAGCTTGTTTTCAGCCCAAGCGAAACCGCCGGTGGCGTACAGCAGGGTCGGGCCGAAAGCGTAGCCGATGCGGCCGCGAACGCTACCGGTATCCTGGATCTTGGTTTCGAACGTGCCCAGGAAGCCCGGGATCACGCCGGTCGCCTTGATGCTCGACCAAGCGGCATCGGCCTCGAGGCCGAACACGACGGCGCCCTGCTGCCAATTGTAGCCGATCGTGCCGCCAGCGAGGCCGCCATCCGGGCCGTTGTCTTCAACGGTGGCGTAGCCGCCCATTGCACCGATGTAGAAACCGGTCCAGGTCGGAACCGGCGCCAGCACCGGGGCCTTGGTGTAGGTCGGGCGCGCAGCGAGATCGGCGGCGGCAGCGGGAGCGGCCAGGGCGGCCATGGCCACGGTCGCGAGCAGGATCTTCTTCATTGTTGTCTCCAGTTTAGTCCTTGAAGTCCGCGTCGCACCGATAGTCTTACGCACGAAACAGACTCACCCGTTCAAGTTGACGGGGGTCCTATAGCCCGGTTCCGAGCGGATTGCCGTCACCCTGAAGCCACACTCGGGACGAAACCGCGTTTTTACGGGTGGGTTCCCGAAAGCCTTTGTCACACAATGGCTTGGTTCCCTGTGTGACAGGGCTGCGGAGGTGGCGTGCGGGCAACAAAAAAGGCCGGCTGAGCGCCGGCCTTTCTCAAAACACAACTGAGTAACGGCCGATCAATACTTCGCGACGACTGGCCCGCCGAAGCGATAGTTCAAGCGCGCCGTGAACAGGTCCACATCCTGCTTGATGTTATCGTTCTGGGTGAAGACCGCGCCGCGGAACGGAACGTTCGTGGTGCCCATGAAGAGGTGGTCGTATTCGAAGCCGACCGACCAGTTCGGCGCAAAGGCGTATTCGACGCCGGCGCCGACGGAGGCGCCCCATTTGTGCACGGTCGTGGTGGCCAGCACCGTGTTGACCACGCCGGAAAAGATCTCGTACTTGGTGTCGGTCACGGCCGCGCCGCCCTTGGCGTAGAGCAGGGCGTCACCGAAGGAGTAGCCGATCTGGCCGGTGAACAGGCCGAAGGCGGTGAGCTTGGTGCGGTTGCGGTCGGGAACGAACAGCGGCGTGGCATTGTTGCCGGTCAGATCGGCCCAATTGCCTTGCGCCTCCAGACCGAACACGACCTGGCCCATCTGCCAGCGATAGCCGAACTGACCGCCCACGGTGCCGCCGGTCGCGTTGTGGCAGCCCTCGGCACGGCCATCCGCCAGTGTCCAGCAATTGCGGCTCGTGCCATAGCCACCGTTGATGCCCAGGTAGAAACCGCTCCAATCGTTGATGGCGACGATCATCGGCGGCGCCTTGGTGTACGGACGGGCCGCCATGTCGGCCGCCGAAGCGGAGGTGGCGGTTGCGATACCAACGAGGGCCGTCGTGATCACAAGCAACTTCTTCATCAAATTCTCCCCCAAGGAGTTGGATTGACTAGCGATGGGGAAGTCATACACGCGGGCCTTCGATGAGGCTGTAACGCTTCAGCCACAAGGCCAAAAAAGCGTTATAAATCATATATTTATCACGAAATGGCCGCTCCGACGCCGGGCTCCTGACACGAAAAAGGCCGGCGCTGGGGCCGGCCTTCTTGAAGCGGTATCGAGCGGCGAGTTTGCCTCAGTAGCGGGTGCTCGCCGGACCGCCGAATCGATAGTTCACGCGGACCGTGGCCATGTCGATGTCCTGCTTGATCGTATCGGTCCGCGCCGCCACCGTCGCCGTGGCGGGGAAGTTGATGTCGCGCGACCCCATGAACAGATGATCGTACTCGACCGCGACCGACCAGTTCGGCGCGAAGCCGAACTCGACGCCGGTGCCGACGGTGCCGCCCCAGCGGGTCTCGCTGGTGGAGTCGAGCTGCGTGCCCACGGGGACGATCAGGGCCGTGTTCGCCGTGCCGGTGTATTTGTTATGGGCCACGGCGGCGCCGCCCTTCACGTACCAGAGCACGTTGCCCCAGGCGTAGCCGACCTGGCCGGTGAACAGGCCGATGGCGTCGGTCTTGGTGGTGTTGGTCACGCCGGCGGCGAGTGCAGCGGTGCTGGCGTTGGATTTCTTGAGGTCGGTCCAGTCGCCCTGAGCTTCCACGCCGAACACCCAGTTCGCCGCCTGCCAGCGGTAGCCGACCTGGCCGCCGATCAGGCCGCTGGTCGCGCTGTGGCAGCCTTCCGACTGCGTCGGGACCACCGGCACGCCAGCGACGTTGTTCAGGGTCCAGCAGTTGCGGCTCCAATCGGCGCCGCCATTGATGCCGAGATAGAAGCCGGCCCAGCTCGGCAGCGGCGTCACATAGGCCGGCGGCGGGGCCTTGTTGTAGGTGCGGGCCGCGAAGTCGGCAGCCGAGGCGGGTGCCACGCCAAGCGCGACAGCGCTGGCGGTCAAGATCAAGGTCGTCTTTTGCATGTGTCTCTCCCCAGTCCAAATCATCCCTTGCGCCGGATCCCTCCGATCCGGATCCACGCGGACGTGGCCTGGGGCTGGTTGTAGGGAAGACTGTTTTCTAAAAGTTGTGACCGCGGGCGTTGGCGCCACGGATCTGACGCAGATGCTTAAAAGTTGATTAAAAATGTCTTCATGCCCTCGCGCCGACGGCAACCGCCGTGCCCGCCAGAGACGGGTCTCCCGGCTTGTCAATAGGCTGTGTACTCAGGCGCTCAGTGCTTGGAGACGACCGGGCCGCCCCAGCGATAGTTGACGCGCACCGTGGCCATGTCGACGTCCTGGCCGACCTGGTCGGTCCGGCTCGGCGCGCCGCCGGGGACTCCCGAGAAGCCGAGGGTGCGGTTGCCCATGAACAGGTGCTCGTATTCGGCAGCCACCGACCAGTTCTTGGCGAAGCCGACCTCGACGCCGGTGCCGACGGCCGCGCCCCAGCGCGTGGCGCTGGACTGGTCGATCAGCGCACCGGTGGCGGTGCCCAGGCCGTTGTACTTCTCACCCGCGACCGCGGCGCCGCCCTTCACGTACCAGAGCACGTTGTTCCAGGTGTAGCCGATCTGGCCGGTGAACACGCCGATGCCGTTGATCTTGGTCTGGTTGGTCACGGCCGGGGCGAGCTGGCTGACATTGCTGCCCTTGAGGTTGGCCCAATTGCCCTGGGCCTCGACCCCGAACACCCAGCCGCCTGCCTGCCAGCGATAGCCGATCTGGCCACCGGCCAATGCTCCGGTCGCGTCGTGGCAACCCTCCGCGTTGGTGGCGGCCACGCCGCCGAAGGTGACGTTGTTGGTCCAGCAGGTGCGGGCGAAGCCGCCGCCGGCATTGAGGCCGACGTAGAAGCCGCTCCAATCATAGATCGCAGCGATCATCGCAGGCGCCTTGGTGAAGGTGCGCGCGGGCAAGTCGGCAGCGATGGCCGGCGCAAGCCCCAGCGCCAGCGAAGTTGTCGCCCCCAGCAACAGACTTCTCATCGCATTCCCCAAACCTAGTCCGACGCCCGCACGCACGCTCTCACCAACGCCCACCCGCGACGCCTTGATAGCCCCTCTGACCGGAAAAAGCCGTCACCCAAACGACACAGCCGGCTAGCAAGTGTCGGGACCAGCACACAAAAAAAGGCCGGCGCGAGGCCGGCCTTTCGACAAATTCAAGTTCAGGTTGCGATCAGTAGCGCGACAGGGCCGGGCCGCCGAAGTGATAGGAGATGCCAGCCTTGACGGTGTGGATGGTGTCGTTCCACTCCGAGCGGTTGGCGGCGACCGGCGGGTTGTTGTACTGCAGCGTGCTGCGGCCGAAGTCGATGTAATTGTACTCGACCTTGGCCGACCAGTTCGCCGCGAACATGTACTCGGCGCCAGCGCCGACGGTCCAACCCCAACGCCAATCGTTGACGGAGCCGCCGAACGCCGGTCCGAGCAGGCCACGGTCGTAGCGATGCTGGAAGTCTCCGACCGAGGCACCGCCGCTGACGAAGAGCAAAGCGGGGCCTGCAGCCCAGCCGAGACGGCCCTTGATGTCGCCGAAGCCGCGCAGGTGCGTGAAGTAGGAATCGCCGAAGCCGGCGTTGATCTCGGCCGAACGGCCGTTGATGTCGGCCCAGTGGTAGTCGCCTTCGAGGCCGAACACGATGTTGTCGACCTGCCAATTGTAGCCGACCACGCCGCCGACGAAGCCGCCGTTGAAGTCGTAACGCTGCGTCGGGGTGAAGCCGACGACGTTCGGTCCACCGAAGTAGGTCTCGTCGCTGCGGCCCCAGCCGCCGCCGCCCTGCACACCGAGATAGAAGCCGGTCCAGGTCGGGAGCGGCGCGGGCGCGGCCATCGGCGCCTTCGTGTAGGGGCGGGCGGCGAGATCAGCGGCGCTCGCGGGGGTCAGCGACCCCAACACCATCAAGCTGACTGCTCCAAGAAAAATTCGTTTCATCCCAAGGTTCATCCCAAGTCTCCCGCTTTGGCGTCTCCACAGGGTCCCCGGAGGCGCACATTCTGTGAGTGGGTGCGACCGCGGATGCGGCCTCAATCCATCCGAAAATATACGCGATTCAACCCCCAATACCGTCTCCCAAAAGCCACAGGAGGGGAGGAAGTGAGGCGATCTAAGTTTATGTAAGTTAAAGAATTTTTGACCATTCACGGGAACTTTTCAGGGTTCCATTTCTCGGCCGTCCGGTTCCATCGGGTTTCATGGAACTCCACGCATGGTTGCATACACAGTCGCGCGAACAAAACTGGAACAATCGGCGCTGGCCTGCTATATGTGGATAAGCGACGAGAAGGCAGGTGGCCGGCGCGGCAACCGTATAGGGTCCGCCGCGAGAGGAAGGGGTGAGCCACCGTGGGCCGAGAGGCCGGTGGGCCACAGCCGGCCCGGTGATCTGAAAACCGCGGGAGAGTGTGATGGCGGGTAGTGTGAACAAGGTGATTCTGGTCGGAAATCTGGGCAAGGACCCCGAGATCCGGCGGACGCAGGATGGGCGGCCGATCGCCAATCTGAGCATCGCGACGTCGGAAACGTGGCGCGACAAGAACACCGGCGAGCGCAAGGAAAAGACCGAGTGGCACCGCGTGGTGATCTTCAACGAAGGTCTCTGCAAGGTCGCCGAGCAGTATCTCAAGAAGGGCTCCACGGTGTACATCGAGGGCGCGCTGCAGACCCGCAAATGGACCGACCAGAGCGGCGTCGAGAAGTACTCGACCGAGGTGGTGCTGCAGGGCTTCAACTCGACCTTGACGATGCTCGGTGGCCGTGGCGGCGGAGGCGGGGGCAACTTCGCCGACGACACGGGCGGCGGTGATTTCGGCATGAGCAGCCCGTCCTCGGCGCCTGCGCCGCGCCGCCCGATGGCAGCCGCCAGCCGCAACAGCGACATGGACGACGACATTCCGTTCTGAGGTGAAAACGCGCGCGGGAAACCCGGCTCCGGCCGGGCCGCGCGCGACGCCCGCGGCCACCGTCGATCGCAACGTAAGATCTCGTTAAGTCGCTGGAAATGCGGCTATAAAAACCTTCGCGCGGGAACGTGGAGGGGTGGCCTGCCGCGACGCGATGCGCTATATGATTCCAAGCGATTTTCGCGTGTCAAAACCGACCGGTATCCCCTTTGTCCGATAAAGAAGATGAGAAGCCCGGCGAGCCGGGCGGACCTTCCGACATTCGTCCCGTCTCCATCCTCGATGAGATGAAGCGCTCCTACCTCGATTACGCGATGAGCGTGATCGTGGCGCGGGCGCTGCCCGATGCGCGCGACGGCCTGAAGCCCGTGCACCGGCGCATCCTCTACGGCATGTACGAGAACGGCTTCGAGTGGAACAAGCCGTACCGCAAGTCGGCGCGCACCGTCGGCGACGTCATCGGTAAATACCATCCGCACGGCGACCAGTCGGTCTATGACGCGCTGGTGCGCATGGCGCAGGACTTCTCGATGCGCGTGCCGCTGATCGACGGCCAGGGCAATTTCGGCTCGGTCGACGGCGACATGCCGGCGGCGATGCGCTACACGGAATCGCGCCTGACCAAGATCGCGCAGTCGCTGCTCGACGATCTCGACAAGGACACCGTCGACTTCCAGCCGAACTACGACAATTCGGAACGAGAGCCGTCGGTGCTGCCGGCGAAGTTTCCGAACCTGCTCGTCAACGGCGCCGGCGGCATCGCCGTGGGCATGGCGACCAACATCCCGCCGCACAATCTCGGCGAGGTCATCGACGCCTGCATCGCGCTAACCGACAATCCGGCGCTGTCGATCGACGAGCTCAACCAGATCATCCCCGGACCGGACTTCCCGACCGGCGGCATCATTCTCGGCCGGGCCGGCATCCGCTCCGCCTATCACACCGGCCGCGGCTCGATCGTGATGCGCGGCAAGGTGACGATCGACACCATCCGCAAGGATCGCGAGGCGATCCTGATCACGGAAATCCCGTACCAGGTCAACAAGGCCTCGATGGTCGAGCGCATCGCCGAGCTGGTGCGCGAGAAGAAGATCGAGGGCATCTCGGACCTGCGCGACGAATCCGACCGCGACGGCTTCCGCGTCGTCGTCGAGCTCAAGCGCGACGCCGTGCCGGACGTGGTGCTGAACCAGCTCTACAAGTTCACGCCGCTGCAGACCAATTTCGGCGCCAACATGGTGGCGCTGGACGGCGGCCGGCCGCAGACCATGAACCTCAAGGATCTGCTGAGCGTGTTCGTGGCGTTCCGCGAACAGGTGGTGACGCGGCGGACCAAGTTCCTGCTCAACAAGGCGCGCGATCGCGCCCACATCCTGGTCGGCCTCGCCATCGCGGTCGCCAATATCGACGAGATCATCCGCGTTATCCGCACCTCGCCCGATCCGAACACCGCGCGCGAAACCCTGATGTCGCGCGACTGGCCGGCGCAGGACGTGGCGGCAATGATCACCCTGATCGACGATCCGCGCCACCGCATCAATCCGGACGGCACCGCGCGGCTGTCGCTCGAGCAGGCCAAGGCCATTCTCGATCTGCGCCTGCAGCGCCTCACCGCGCTCGGCCGCGAGGAGATCTCCGACGAGCTCGACAAGCTCGCGCTGGAGATCGCCGACTATCTGGACATCCTGCGCTCGCGCGCCCGCGTCCAGGACATCGTCAAGACCGAGCTGTCGGCGATCAAGGCCGAGTTTGCCACCCCGCGCCGCACCGTCATCGCCGAGCAGGAAGGCGAGATGGAGGACGAGGACCTGATCCAGCGCGAGGACATGGTCGTGACCGTGTCGCACGCCGGCTACACCAAGCGCGTACCGCTGTCGGCCTATCGTGCGCAGCGCCGCGGCGGCAAGGGCCGCACGGGCATGCAGACCCGCGAGGAGGATTTCGTCAGCCGGCTGTTCGTGGCCTCCACGCATACGCCGGTGCTGTTCTTCTCGTCGCGCGGCCAGGTCTACAAGGAGAAGGTCTGGCGGCTGCCGATCGCAGCCCCCAACGGCCGCGGCAAGGCGCTGATCAACATCCTGCCGCTCGAGCAGGGCGAGCGCATCACCACGATCATGCCGCTGCCGGAGGATGAGTCCTCCTGGGCCAATCTCGACGTGATGTTCGCCACGACCGGCGGCAATGTCCGCCGCAATAAGCTGTCGGATTTCGTCGACGTGCGCCGCTCCGGCATCATCGCGATGAAGCTCGATGAGGGCGAGGAGATCGTCAACGTCCAGATCTGCACCGAGCGCGACGACGTGCTGCTGACCGCCGCCGGCGGCCAGTGCATCCGCTTCCCCGTCACCGATGTGCGCGTCTTCACGGGCCGCACCTCGATGGGCGTGCGCGGCATCGCGCTCGCCGAGGGCGACAAGGTGATCTCGCTGTGCATCCTGCGCCATGTCGAGACCACCTCGGACGAGCGCACGGCCTATTTGAAGATGCGCCGGGCGATGTCGGGCGACGCGACGACCGAGGAGCCGGTCGAGACCGAAAGCGAGGAGGCGGCCGCGGGTGCGATCCAGCTGTCGCAGGAGCGCTATGTCGAGATGTCGGCACAGGAGCAGGTGGTGCTCACCGTGTCGGTCAATGGCTATGGCAAGCGCACTTCATCCTACGAGTACCGGACGACCGGTCGCGGCGGCAAAGGCATCGTCGCGATGTCCGTCAACAACCGCAACGGCAAGCTGGTCGCATCGTTCCCGGTCGAGGACAGCGACCAGATCATGCTGGTCACCGACAAGGGCCAGCTCATCCGCTGCCCGGTCGACGGCATCCGCATCGCCGGACGCTCCACCCAGGGCGTCATCGTGTTCAACACGGCTGACGATGAGCACGTCGTCTCGGTCGAGCACATCGGCGAGGAGACGGAGAACGGCAACGGGGCGGCTGAACCGGCGAATGGCGAATGAGGTGCGAGTGGCGAACAGGGCGTAGCGAGTAGGGGACGAATCATAGTCCCAAACTATTCGCTATTCGCTATTCGCTATTCGCTTCACTGCGCCCGCTCGACGCCGACGACGCGGGCCTCGCGGATCGCGGTCTTGGTGCCGGCGGTGCGCAGGCAGGCGGCCTCGAAATTCGGCCAGGCCTGCTGCGAGCAGTCGCGGCCGATGGGGCGGATATCCAGACGGTCAGCCTTGGCCAGCGGACGCGGCACGCTCGCTTCGACCTGCGGGGCAAAGCCCGGCAGGAGGGTGAGGGCGGCAGCCACGGAGCCGGCCGCTGCAATCGCAGAAAGCGCTTTGATCATGACGGTCCCCTGTCCTGGTCTCGATGTCGGGCCGTTCGCGGCCCGTCGTTCGTTAAGGATTTGATAACCATTCCGGGTTTCGGGATGCTTTCGCGCGCCGGCCGAAATGATTTCATGGCGCCGCGGCTGTGTTTCGCGGCCCAAGTTCCGACGAAACAATCGCGGTCAGCGGCTGCAGTTCCGTCCGGCCCGTGCGAGACGCGGCCGCGGCCATCACAGCTGCGCCAGCCGGCGGCCCGCGCAGCTTGCCCGGCTGTTCCGGCCGGTATAGGACGGACGCATGCAACGCATTGCGCTCTATCCAGGCTCGTTCGATCCCGTCACCAACGGCCATCTCGACGTGGTCCGGCAGGCCGTCCATCTCTGTGACAAGCTGATCGTCGCGGTCGGCGTGCACCACGGCAAGAAGCCGCTGTTCTCCACCGAAGAGCGGCTGGCCATGGCGCACGAGGTGTTCGGGCCGGTCGCCGCCGCCGCGGGCTGTGCGTTCGAGGCCTCGACCTACGACAATCTGACGATCACGGCGGCGCAGAAGGCCGGCGCGATCCTGATGATCCGCGGCCTGCGCGACGTCAAAGATTTCGATTATGAGATGCAATTGGCTGGCATGAACCAGACCATGGCACCGTCGATCCAGACGGTGTTCGTGCCGGCCTCGGTATCGGTTCGCCCGATCAACGCCAGCCTCGTCCGTCAGATCGCCGCGATGGGCGGCGAGATCTCGCACTTCGTGCCGCCGTCGGTGGTGGCTCCCCTGAAAGCCAAGTTCGTCTGACGATCCGTCGGCCGGCGCCCGCGTACGTCGGGTCGTCGACTTTCGCGTTCCCCTCTCATCCTTTCGGAGTTTCCATGATCCGAGCTATCGCTTTCGTCTTCGCTCTCGTGTTCGCGCTGCCGGCGCTGGCGCAATCGCTGCCCGCCGGTCTCGACAAGCAGAATGCGCTGGTCATCGACACCACCAAGGGCCGCATCGTCATCAAGCTGCGCACCGACCTGGCGCCGCAGCACGCCGAGCGGCTGAAGACCTTGGCGCGCGAGGGCTACTACAACAACGTGCCGTTCCACCGGGTGATGGAAGGCTTCATGGCGCAGACCGGCGACGGCCAGAAATTCGACGGCACTGGCGGCTCGAAATATCCGAACCTGAAGCAGGAGTTTTCGCAGACGCCGTTCAAGCGCGGCACCGTCGGCATGGCCCGCCGCGGCGACAGCGTCGATTCCGCCAACTCGCAGTTCTTCATCTGCTTCGGCGATGCGTCCTTCCTGAACGGCCAGTACACGGTGATCGGCGAGGTCGTGCAGGGCATGGACGTGGTCGACAAGCTCAAGAAGGCGCCTCCGGGCTCGGCGGGCGGCGCCGTGACCGATCCGGACAAGATGGTCAAGGTCCAGGTCGCCTCGGATATCAAGTAACCGCCCTCGAGACGCGGGCGGAGCAGGGCACCCGGCGCTCACGGCCGGGTTCCCGCCGCTTAAGGAACCCTTTGCCACGCGCCGTCCACCGGGTCGACAGCCGGGGCGGCTTCAGCTTTAAGCGGGTTGGGTCTATTCTGGACCCGCATCGCCCGGGCCTCGTTGTGCTCGGATTGCCGTCAGGAGGGGTGGCGGCCGCACAAGAGAAGGCGCCGCGACATTTCAGACCCCCGGACCGGACTGTCCGTTGTCCTGCCCCCTCATTAATTCAACCAGAACCTGAGAGACCAGAATGGCTGCGACCGAAAATACCTTGATCCTCGAAACCACCCAGGGCCCCGTCACCATCGAGATGCGTCCCGACCTCGCGCCCGGCCATGTCGCGCGCATCAAGGAGCTCGTCCGCGAGGGCTTCTATGACGGCATCGTGTTCCACCGCGTGATCGACGGCTTCATGGCGCAGACCGGCTGTCCGCAGGGCACCGGCACGGGCGGCTCGGGCAAGAAGCTGAAGGCCGAGTTCAACGCCGAGCCGCATGTCCGCGGCACCGCCTCGATGGCCCGCGCCGCCAGCCCGGATTCCGGCGACAGCCAGTTCTTCATCTGCTTCGACGACGCCCGCTTCCTCGACAAGCAGTACACCGTCTGGGGCAAGGTCACCGAGGGCATGGAGAACGTCGACAAGATCAAGCGCGGCGAGCCGGTGCAGAATCCGGACAAGATCGTGAAGGCGTACATGGCCGCCGACGCGGCGTAACGAACGACCCTGTTCATGAACACGCCTCACGGCGTGTTCATGCTCCTCTGTGCAGCGTCGCTCGCGGCGCTCGACCCTCATGGTGAGGAGCGTGCGCAGCACGCGTCTCGAACCATGAGGCCAACAGTCGGGCCTTATCCTTCGAGACGCGTGCTACGCACGCTCCTCAGGATAAGGGCCGATGGTCGTCCCAGAACGACGATGCGCACCGACCTGTTCGATTTCCATCTCCCCCCCGAGAACATCGCGCTGCGCCCGGCGAGCCCGCGCGAATCCGCGCGCATGCTGGTGGTGCAGGGCGACGGCGTGCTGCGTGACCGCACCGTCGGCGATCTGCCCGATTGGCTCGAGCCGGGCGACCAGCTCGTCGTCAACGACACCAAGGTGATCGCAGCCCAGCTCTCTGGCCGCCGCATCAGCCGCGAGACCGAGGCCAAGATCGAGGCCACCCTGATCAAGCGGCTCGACGGCTCGCACTGGCAAGCGCTGGTGCGGCCCGCCAAGAAGCTCGCGCCCGGCGATACGATCCGCTTCGGCAATGAGGGCAAGGTCTGCCTGCTCGGCCATCTCGACGCCACCGTCGAGGCCAAGGGCGAGGAGGGCGAGGTGACGCTGGCCTTCGTGTTTCACGGCCCGGCGCTCGACCAGGCCATCGCCGATCTCGGCCGGCCGCCGCTGCCGCCCTACATCGCCGGCAAACGGCCCGCGGACGAGCAGGACGCGGCCGACTACCAGACCATGTTCGCGGCCAAGGAGGGCGCCGTGGCTGCGCCCACCGCCGGCCTGCATTTCACGCCGGCTCTGGAACAGCGCTTGCGCGACCGCGGCGTCGGGCTGCAGCGCGTGACCCTGCATGTCGGCGCCGGCACGTTTCTGCCGGTGAAGGTCGAGGACACCGAGGGCCACCGCATGCATGCGGAGTGGGGCAGCCTCACCGCCGAGACGGCTCACGCGTTGAACGAGGCCCGCGCCAAGGGCGGCCGCATCGTCGCCGTCGGCACCACATCGATGCGTCTGCTGGAGAGCGCGGCGCTGCCGGACGGCACTCTCGCACCGTTCGAGTCGGAGACCTCGATCTTCATCACGCCCGGCTACCGATTCCGCGCCGTCGATATCCTGATGACCAACTTCCACCTGCCGCGCTCGACCCTGTTCATGCTGGTCTCGGCCTTCGCCGGCCTGGAGACGATGCAGGCGGCGTACAAACATGCGATCGAGAGCGGCTACCGCTTCTATTCGTATGGCGATGCGTGTTTGTTGTTCCGGCAGCCGGACGAACGCATCGTCGAGCCGTAAAATCTATCAGCGTCATTCCGGGGCATCGCGCAGCGATGAGCCCGGAATCCATAACCACGAGCAGGCGTTGTCGCCAAGACAAGCGCCACATCGATCTCCCGTCCCATGACCGCCTGTGGCTATGGATTCCGGGCTCGCGCTGCGCGCGCCCCGGAATGACGCGAGGAGAGAGGCGCATTGATGCTCGTGAGAGTCGGCCTGTCACGGCAACCTCCGCTGTGATTCCCCGCGAAGGCGGGGAATCCAGTACGCCGTGGCGGATCAGCTGATCACAGGTGCCGGTGAGTACTGGATCACCCGCTTTCGCGGGTGATGACAGCGAGGGTGGAGATGCGGCCGGGCTAACTCACGCCATCGCCCGCTCCGGCAAGAGCTCCGCGATCTGCACGGCGTTGAGCGCGGCGCCCTTCAGGAGCTGGTCGGCGGCGACGAACATCGCGATGGAGTGGCCGGAAGGATCCGACAGGTCCTTTCTGATGCGGCCGACCAGCACGTCGTCCTGGCCTGAGGCGTCGACCGGCATCGGGAAGTAGTTCTTGGCGCGGTCGTCGACGATGCGCACGCCTGGTGCGGTGGCGAGGATGCGGCGGACTTCATCTTCCGTGATCGGCTTTTCGCACTCGAAGGTGATGGCTTCGCAATGGGCGCGCAGCACCGGCACGCGGACACAGGTCACGCCGATGGCGATGCCCTCGTCCTCGAAGATCTTGCGGGTCTCGTTGATGACCTTGGTCTCTTCGTCGTTGTAGCCGGTGTCGGGATCGATGGCGGTGTTGTGGCTGAACAGGTTGAAGGCGAACGGGTGCGGCATCACCTTGGGCGCATAGACCTGGCCGTTGAGGTTGGCGCGGGTCGACTGCACCAGTTCGTCCATCGCGGCCGCACCGGCGCCGCTGGCGGCCTGGTAGGTCGAGATGATCACGCGCTTGATGCGGTTCTGCTGGTGGATCGGCCACAGCGGCACCAGAGCCGTGATGGCGGCGCAATTCGGATTGGCGATGATGCCCTTGTGGTCGCGGATGCGGCGGGCGTTGATCTCGGGGATCACCAGCGGCACGTTCGGGTCCATGCGGAACGCCGAGGAATTGTCGACCACGACGGCGCCGGAGCGGACCGCGATCGGCGCGAACTTCTTGGAGATGCCGCTGCCGGCCGAGAACAGCGCGATGTCGACGCCCTCGAACGAGCGCTCGTTGAGCTCCTCGATCACGATCGTCTGGCCGCGAAAGCTGAGGGTCTGGCCGGCCGAGCGGGCGCTCGCCAGCGCCTTCAGCTTGCCGACACGGACATTGCGGCGGTCCAGGGTGGCGATGAACTCGGCGCCGACGGCGCCGGTGACGCCGACGATGGCAATGGTGGGATCGTGAGGCACGTGGGGAGTCTCCGGTTGAAATTTGGGCATAAAAAAAGCCCCGGACCTTCATCAGGCGGGGCTTCGGTTCGAAGATGATCGCGATCGAGGTCGATTACGCGCGCACGCCTCCCGAGGCCCGCAAGGGCTTGGTGGTTTTCGTCGTGCGTTTGATCGAGGTCGACATGATCAGGGACCATAGGGGCGGTCGGAACCGCCGTCAACGCCGTTATCGGCCGAACGCCGCCGATGGCGGTTGAATCGGGGGCCGTCCTGACGCAATAAGCCGGCCATGAGCTCCCCCGGCGATCCACTCCCCAACCATTTCGAACTGCTCGGCACGGACGGCGCGGCCCGCACCGGCCGGTTGACGACGCCGCATGGCGTGGTCCGCACCCCCGCCTTCATGCCGGTGGGAACGGCCGGCGCGATGAAGGGCATTCACTGGCGCGACGTACGCGAGGCCGGTGCCGATATCGTGCTCGGCAACACCTATCATCTGATGCTGCGTCCCACGGCGGAGCGGATCGCGGCGCTGGGCGGCCTGCAGCGCTTCACCGGCTGGGGCGGACCGATGCTGACGGATTCCGGCGGCTTCCAGGTGATGTCACTGTCGGCCCTGCGCAAGGTCACCGAGCAGGCCGTGACGTTCCGCTCGCATATCGACGGCGCCAAGATCGAGCTGTCGCCGGAGCGCGCCATCGAGGTGCAGCGCCTGCTCAACTCCGACATTGCGATGCAGCTCGACGAATGCGTGCGGCTGCCAGCGGAGCCCGCCGACATCGAGCGGGCAATGCGGCTGTCGCTGCGCTGGGCCGAGCGCTGCCGCCGCGCCTTCGAGAGTGCGCCTCCCGGCTACATGCTGTTTGGCATCGTCCAGGGCGGCGATCTCCCGGCGTTGCGCCAGGCGAGCGCGCAGGCGCTGGTCGACATCGGCTTCCATGGCTATGCGATCGGCGGACTTGCGGTGGGCGAGCCACAGGCGGTGATGCTGGAGATGATCGAGGCCACCGTGCCGGCGCTGCCGGCCGACCGGCCGCGCTATCTGATGGGCGTCGGAACGCCCGACGATCTGTTGGAGTCGGTGAAGCGCGGCGTCGACATGTTCGACTGCGTGCTGCCGACCCGCAACGGCCGCCACGGCGTCGCCTATACGCGCTTCGGGCCGGTCAATTTGCGCAACGCCCGTCACGCCGATGACCCGCGTCCGCTGGACGAGGAAAGCCCATGGCCGCCGGCGCGCGGCTACGCGCGCGCCTACCTGCATCACCTGATCAAGGCCGGCGAGGCGTTGGGGGCGACGCTGCTGTCGGAGATCAACATCGCTTATTTCCAGCAACTGATGGCCGGAATGCGCGAAGCCATTGCCCAAGGGCGGTTCACGGAGTTCTACGACCGCACCAAGGCGGATTGGGCGCGGGGTGACATCGCGCCGCGCGTCAATTGATGGCGTGGTCGTTCGGGAGCCATGACGGCGCGGGACAACTGGTAGGGGTGGGCCTTGCGGAAACACCTGACGGCGCTCCGGCGCGATGGCTGCGGCATCGCGCCCTGGAACGGTCCATCGCCGCCTCAGTTGCAGACGAAGCGGCTCTTGACGGAATGCTTGGTGACGAAGCCGTAGCCGCAGGTGTCGCAGGTCCAGAGATAGCTGATCGCGTTGTCGGCCAGATACGCGGACGCCTCCGCGGCAATCATGGAATCGGCGCAGACCGGGCATGTCGGCAAATCGCAGCCGCGCGGATTTGGGCGGGGCGATGCGGTCGACACGAGATCAGCGAGTGCTGACATAGTGACCTCCTGGGCGATCTCTTTGTTATGAGCTGCGTTTGAATGACGTCAGCTTCGCATGTGGCAACTTCGAACGAGTCAGGTCCGACAGGTCGAACGTCCGCGGATATCAGGTCCGTCACACAAAGAGTTTGTCTGGTGGTCTGTTGTTTTTGTCTATGACTGCAGCGCCGTTCGGTGCGAACGTTCTGCTTGTATCATTCCAAAGATGACATCTTGCTGATGCCGTCTATTGATGCGGTCTTGTGATGCCGTCGCGCCGATTCCGCTCAAGCCTCTGCCACCGCCGAATCAGTACCGTAAATCTTCGTCCTACTGAAGTCTAACCTACACCGCGTTCATTGACCTTGTCGCAACACAAATGCGTTGGTTTTGCGCAATTTTGCGACGACTTGTTGTGCAATGCCGCGATGGCGAGGTCGCGTAAACGTGCTTGCGCAGCGCAGCAGGCTCGCTGAAGATGGTCAGTGTCATTGTCGATATAGCGCGCCCGATGCGCGCAAGGAGTGATTTCATGGACTCGCAAGCTGCGACACAGCGTCCCGGACGCGGGCGTGTTTTCGATTCAATTGTCGAGGCTTTTGGCAATACGCCGATTGTGCGGTTGCGAAAGCTGCCCGAGCAGCATGGCGTGAAGGCGACCATCCTCGCCAAGTTGGAATATTTCAATCCGGCGGCGAGCGTGAAGGACCGCATCGGCGTCGGCATGATCCTGGCGATGGAGCAGGCCGGCCTGCTCAAGCCGGACTCCGTGCTCGTCGAGCCCACCTCGGGCAACACCGGCATCGCGCTGGCCTTCGTCGCGGCGGCCCGCGGCTACAAGCTGAAGCTGGTGATGCCGGAGTCGATGTCGGTGGAGCGGCGCAAGATGCTCGCCTTCCTCGGTGCGGAGATCGTGCTGACGCCGGCCGCGCAGGGCATGAAGGGCGCCATTGCGACCGCGGAGGAGCTGTTGCGGACAACGCCGAACGCGGTGATGCCGCAGCAGTTCAAGAACCTCGCCAACCCCGACATCCATCGCCGCACCACGGCGGAGGAGATCTGGAACGACACGGCCGGCAATATCGACATCTTTGTCGCCGGCGTCGGCACCGGCGGTACCATCACCGGCGTGGGCCAGGTGCTCAAGTCGCGCAAGCCGGGCCTCAAGGTGGTTGCGGTCGAGCCGGAGGAGAGTCCGGTCTTGTCGGGCGGTCAGCATTCGCCGCACAAGATCCAGGGCATCGGCGCCGGCTTCGTGCCCGATATTCTCGACCGCGCCGTGATCGACGAGATCGTCAAGATCAACAGCGCCACCGCGATCGAGACGTCGCGCGCGCTGGCGCGCAACGAGGGCATCCCCGGCGGCATCTCCTCGGGCGCGGCGATTGCGGCCGCGATCGAACTCGGCAAGCGGCCGGAGAATGCCGGCAAGACGATCCTGGCGATCGTGCCGTCATTCTCGGAGCGCTACCTGTCCACGGCGCTGTTCGAGGGGATCTGAATCATGGCCGATCAGCCGCGACGTCCCCGCACCCTGGCCGACGCCCGCACCGAAGCGGAAGCGGCATTCAAGAAGGTCACCACCAAGCCGGTCGAGGCGCCGCCGAAGAAGGCGGCTGTCCCGGGGGTGCGGGAGCAGGTGACGTTGCGGATCGATCAGGACGTGCTCGAGCATTTCCAATCCGAAGGTCCTGGCTGGCAGGACCGCATCAACGCGGCTTTGCGCAAGGCGGCGGGTCTGTAGCTGAACAACGATGTGCCGGGCCTGACGGCGGAGCGAGTCTCGGTCCGCGGGGCTCGGCATTGCCGAACTCATCGCTTGAATTTTTCGTTGCGGTCGACCGTGCTGTAAGCGCGGAATCGTGCGTCGTCATCCCTGATTACCATCGACGTCGAGATGCCGCTGACGGTGTTTGCGAACCGTCCTTTCCCGTTGCGCAGTGGTAAATTGGCGCAGTGCACGTGATGATGGAACTTCTTCTTCTCATCGTCCCCATCCTGATCTATCGTCGCTGCAAATCGTCTTTCAAAGTTCTCTCGCGTTTCCCACCCGGCGAAGCGGCGATGTCGTGAAGAGCAGGCCTCTGCCGCGCGTCGTCTGACATGCTGGAATTGTCCCGACTGAGCCATTTCGACGCCTCTCCGGGAGCGTCTCATGAGTCCCGAGGCTGAGCTTCCAGTTCGTGTGCTGCTCGTTGAAAGTGGTCCGGCGAGCGGACAGATGATGCGGGATGCGATCACTGGCCACTTGATGATGGATGGCTGTGAATTGTTGTCCGTTGCAACAATTGCCGAAGCGCAGGTCATGATGGCGCAGCAGCCGATCGATGTGGTCGTGCTGGATCTGGGCGAGTCCGACGCGCACGGCGTCCGCGATGTCCAGGATCTCAGAGCGGCCGGTCAGGACATCCCGATCATTGTCGTCAATGGAGCGTCCGATATCGAGGCCATGAGAGCCTATGTGCAGGCTGGCGCGCGCGACTACCTCCCGACGGCGGACGCCGGACCTTCGTCGTTGCGGCGCGCAGTGATCCATGCCACCGGGCGGCGCCGCCAGGATCGCATCGACGACAACCGGCGCTCGCTTGCCAACGATCGAGGCATGTCATCGGCCGGTCGCGCCACCAGCGTCACGGCGCAGTTCGCCGGACACGGTTCGATCCGGGAGCGCAACCCGCGAGCCTTCGACAGCCTGGTCGAGCAATATCTGGCGCTGTTCAAGGAGTATCTGGACCCGCGTGCCGACCACCATGTCCGTCCGCTGCCCACGATGGAGAGGCTTGCGACAGGGATCGGCGATGAAGGCGGTGGTCCGCGCGATCTGCTCGACCTCCACGTCGTCGCACTCGAGAAGGCGATCGGCGGGACGACGGTCGAGCGAACGAGCACGCTGGTGTTCGAAGGCCGGTTGCTCGCCATCGAGATGATGGGGCTGCTCGTCGACTACTACCGGCTCGGACACCGACGTCGCATTGCACCGGGAGATAGGGGATGACCCTGCAGCTCGGATTGTTCGTGACCGGCCAGACCTCGAATTCGCTGCGGGCGATGGAGAACCTGCGCAGAATCGTTCAGCAGGAGCTGAACATCCCTTGCGAGATCGACATCATCGATGTGCTGGAACATCCGCAGATCGCCGAAGACGAGAAGATCGTTGCGACACCCACGCTGGTGAAGCGCCATCCGGGTCCGGTGCGAAAAATCATCGGCGATCTCAGCGACACCAGGAAGGTCCTGCTGGGACTCGGGATCCTCCAGAATTCGTCGACGGTGCAGCTTGGAAAGGAGGAGGGGACAAGGAATGAGCGGGGTTAAGGCTGTCGAACTCGAGAAGTTGCGGACGGGAATTGCCGGATTCGACCAGATTTCGAACGGTGGACTACCGCTCAATCGAAGCACATTGATCGCCGGCACGGCCGGCAGCGGAAAAACCGTGCTTGCGCTGCAGTTTCTCGTCATGGGCGTGAGGACCTGCGGCGAGCATGGCGTCTGTGTCACCTTCGAGGAGGCTCCGGAAGACCTGATGCGCAACGTCGCGTCGTTCGGCTGGGATTTCGAGAAGATGAACCGCGACGGCCAGATCGCGATCGTCGATGCCACCCCGGAGCAGGGCGAGGAGGTGCTCGAGGCCGGCAACTACGATCTGTCGGCGCTGATGGCCCGGATCGAGAATGCGATCCGCAGGGTCAACGCCAAGCGGGTCGTGTTCGATTCCGTCGGGGCGCTGTTTCCTCAGTTCTCGGACTCCAACGTCGTGCGTCGAGAACTGCACCGGATCGCCAGCGCGCTGCGACTTCTTGGCGTCACCACCATCATCACCATGGAGCGTCTCAACGAGGACGGCGGGCTGGGGCGTTTTGGCGTCGAGGAGTTCGTCGCCGACAACGTTCTGCTGCTGCGCAACCGGCTCGAGCAGGAGAAGCGCCGGCGGACGATCGAGATCCTCAAATTCCGCGGCGCCACGCATCAGAAGGGCGAATATCCGTTCACGGTCGACCACGCCGAGGGAGTCGCGATCATTCCGCTGTCGTCGATCGAGCTGAAACAGCGCTCGAGCGACCTCCGGGTGTCCTCCGGCGTGCCCGAGCTGGATCAGATGTGCGGCGGCGGCTTCTATCGCGATTCCATCATCCTGGTGAGCGGTGCCACCGGCACCGGCAAGACATTGATGGTCACGCACTACCTCAAGGCCGCCATCGAACGCGGCGAGCGTGCGTTGCTGATCGCGGCCGAGGAGAGCCGCGAGCAGTTGACGCGCAATGCCTCCAACTGGAACGTCGACTTCGATTCAGCCGAGAAGGAAGGCCTTCTCCGCATCATCGCAAGATATCCCGAGACCATGGGGCTGGAGGATCACCAGCTCTACATCCAGCGGGAGATCAACGAGTTTCAGCCGAGCCGGCTGGCGGTCGACAGCCTGTCGGCGTTCGAACGTGCAGGCTCGCCGAAGTCCTACAGGGAATTCGTCATCGCTCTGACGAGCCATATCAAGAAGGTCGGCATCACCGGTCTCTTCACCAACACGACATCGATGCTGATGGGCGGCGAGTCGATCACGGAGACCCATATTTCGACCATCACCGACATGATCTTGCTGCTGCGCTACGTCGAGCTCTACGGCATGATGCGGAGGGGACTGGCGATCTTGAAGATGCGCGGCACGCAGCATGACAAGGACATCCGCGAATATGTCATCGACGGCCACGGCATGCATCTGGTCGCAACCTTCCGCGATGTGCATGGCATTCTGACCGGGGCTCCCACCTACATGTTCACGCGGGAGCGCGACCATCTTGCTGAGATGTTTGCCAGCCCGCAACGTGAGTCCTAGGCAGGGACGTTCCTCATGCACGCATCACACTACCGAGTGCTGGTGATTGGTGGCGAGTCCGCGCCAGTCTTGCCCGCGTCGGTAGGAGGTGATGGCGAGAACGGATCCGTGATCGACATGAGCCGGGTGGCGACGATCGCGGAGGCGCGTCGCAGGCTCGAGACCACCTCCTACGACACCATCCTGATGAACCTGGCCTTCGCGCAGGCGATCGATGCTCTCCCGGACGATCTGCAAGCCCTGGCCTCCGCGAGCCCAGTCCTGCTCTACAATCAGCCCGCGGATGCGCGCGCCGGCGGCCCGGCGGAGCTCGGGTTGCCACTCATCGGGTCGGCGAAGCAGGCCTTGCCGCGCGACTACCGCCACTTCGGCCAGTTGTTGGAGGCCGTGCCGGACGCGCTGATCGTCACCAATCAGGACAACGAAGTCGCGTTCGTCAACCGGGCGGCCCGCGAGCTGTTCGGCAAGGCGCGTGACGACTTCATCGGTGAGAGAGTGAGCTTTGCGGTCCGAGAAGGTGAGATCTCGGAGATCGAGGTCTATCGCGGCAAGGTCGTCCGGCGCTGCGAGCTGCGCGCGTCGCGTTGCACATGGGAGGGGGCGCCGGCCCAGCTCCATCTCATTCAGGACGTGACCGAGCAGAAGCGGCTCAACGAAGAGCTTCGACAGTCTCAAAAGATGGAGGCGGTTGGCGTGCTGGCGGGCGGGATCGCGCACGACTTCAACAACCTTCTGGTCGTGATGATGGTCTATGCGGAGATGCTGCGCGAGGAATGTCAGGGCGACGACCCCCGCCTGCCGGACGTGATGGAGCTGATCAAGGCGGTCGATCGCGGGCGAGATCTGACGCGGCAACTGCTCGCGTTCTCGCGCAAGCAGCCGGCAACGCTCGCGCTCGTCGATCTCGGCGCCACCCTGTCGGATCTGCAGAAGATGTTCAGCCGGCTTCTGCCGAGCAACATCGACATCAGCACCGAGGTCGAGCAGCAGTGCTGGCCGGTGATCGCGGACCGCGTGCAGATCGAGCAGCTCATTATGAATCTTGCCCTCAATGCCCGCGATGCGATGCCCTCGGGCGGCCAGCTGACGATCGCGGTGGCCAACACGACCATCCAGCGCAGCGACGAGGGTGTCGAGCCTGGTGACTATGTCATGATGACGGTGAGGGACACCGGCATCGGCATTCCTGCCGATGATCTCGAGCGCATCTTCGATCCGTTCTTCACGACCAAGGTGCGCGGCGGCGGCACCGGCCTTGGGCTTGCGACCTGCTACGGCATCGTCAAGCAGGCGGGCGGCAGTATCGCCGTCAGGAGTGTGGTCGGCGAGGGGACCAGCTTCGTCGTGCTGTTGCCGCGCGCGAACGGAACGATCCAGACCGAGGCCGCGCCGGCTCCCTTGGTTCGGGAGACCCGGGGCGGCGAGCGGATCCTGCTGGTCGAGGACAATTCTCTCGCCCAACGCGCGACGGCCTCGATGCTGCAGCGCGCCGGATACTCGGTACAGTCCATGGCCAATGGCGAAGAGGCACTGCGTTTTCTTCGCGATCACGCCGATGCCGTTGACCTGGTCCTGAGCGACGTGGTCATGCCGCAGCTCAGCGGGCCGGAACTCGCCCGGCAGCTCTCGCTGTCTCATCCTGATCTGCCGGTCGTTTTCATGACGGGTTACTCGAACGATCCGATCATCGCCGATGCCGGCGAAAATCGGATCGGCGGCCGGCCGACGATCATGAAGCCGTTCAAGCGCGAGGAACTGCTCGCGTTCATCGGCGACGCCATCGAACGCAAGCGCCGCGTCGAGGACCGCCGCCTCGACCGACCGATCAACGGGCCCCCGACCGCAGGAGCTCCATCGTAGCGGGCGCTCTCAGCAAAAAGGATGTCATCCGGCGCCATGATGTCGCGGCTGGATGACGCGCCGATCGGCGTGGATCAGATCGGCTGTCGCGGCCGACCAGTGTCTTGTCACAGGCAGCAAAAAGCCCGTGCCTCGCGGCACGGGCTGACATGCAAGGTCGGGCGATCAGCGGCGCAGTGCGCTGCCGAGAACTCCGCCCATCATGCCGCCGATGAAGGCCGCGCCAGCGGCGTTGCCGGCGTTGTCCTGGGGCGGAGGATTGCGATAGACCGGCGCTCCCTGCGGCGGCGGGCTGCCGGCGGCGACATTGCCGGCCGGCTTTTGGCGGCGGGGCTTGGCTTCATCGCCCACGGCCGCGGTGGCCGGCGCCGGCTGCGGTTCGGCCAGCAGGGCCTTGTGCTGCAGCTTGGTGAGGAAGCCGGTCGACGGATAGCCGCGAGCGGCCTGCCAGCGCTTCATGACGCTGCGGGTCTCGTCGTCGAACACGCCCGTCATCTTGGTGTCGAAGCCCAGGCCCGTCAGGCGGCGCTGCACGTCGCGGCGCTTGGTCTTGTCGAGGCCGATCTGATCCTCGCTGACCTGGGTGCCTTCCTCGGTAAAGGTGGCGGGATCGACGCCCTTGCCGACATTGCGGGTCGCGGTGTTCACGGCGCCGCTTTCGATCGAGGCAATGCGGGCCATCGCCAGCGACTTGAACTGACCGTTCGGATAGGTCGCGAGATAGGCGTTGAGCTCCTCCGGCTTGTTGGAGTCCTTCACCGAGCGCCAGAACTCGAGTTCAGCCTCGCCAGAGCTCTGGCCGGCCGCCGCGGCCACCGGCGTGGTGCCGGCGGTAGCCGCCGTCGCGGCAGGCGCGGCCGCTGGATTGAGATAGACCGCGCCGATCAGGTTGGTGTGACCCCAGGGCAGCTGGCCCTTGCTGGTCTCCTCATTGACCTGGGCGCGGACCGCCGTCATCGCCTGCTGGATCTCGATGCCGGGCTGGGCGATGTGCGAGATCAGCGCGCGGGTGAACGGGCTGTTGCCACCGGCGTCGCCGTCGAGCGCGGTCTGTCCGGGACCGGTCGCAAACGCGATCAACGTGCCTTCGCCGGATTTCATTTCGGCCAGGCCGGTCTGCACGGAGACGCTGCGCGTCGGCGAGTTCGACTTGATCTTGGCGGCAAACGGGTTGTCGCGGCAGGCGTCGAGGAACACCAGCTTGACCTTCGCATCACCCATGGTCTGGTCGAGCGTCACATCGATGTTGATCGCCGAGCCGAGCTTGACGTCCATTTCGGACTTGAGGTCGGCGTCGACCGGCAGCAGGTAGTTGGTACCGGCGATCGCGATGCCATGGCCGGCGTAATAGAACACCGCGATGTCGGCACCCTGCGCCTTGCGACCGAAATCGAGCAGCTTCTCGGTCATCTTGTCGCGCGTGAGGTTGGTGCCTTCGACGACGTCGAAGCCGACATTTCGCAGGGTTGCCGCCATGGCCTTGGCATCGACCGGCGGGTTCGGCAATTGGGCCACGCTCTTATAGGCGCCGTTGCCGACGACGAAGGCGACGCGGCGGTCGGCCTTGGCGGCTTGGGCGGTCAGCACCACGCAGAGCAGGGACAGGGCGATGGTGAAGTAGCGCATCAGGAGATCCCCCAACGATCAGGCGAAGCGTTCACTGCAGCATTTGTCGCTCAATGGCGCGAAAAGTCTTGTTCCCAAAGAAAAAATCACCGTTCTGCCACAAACGAGTTCGCGAGTGTTGCGCCTCACCCACGCCGATCGCGTGTAGGCCCTCGTGGTTCGTGACCTCGGTCACGCCCGAACGGTATCTATCGGCGCTCAGCGCCCCGCCGAACTGCCGACCGCGACGGGTCTAGTCTGCGGTGGCCGCAGGTTGACGAGGTTTGCCGCCAGAATCAGGGCGGCCCCGACCAGGGTCAATGCGTCCAGCCGTTCCGAGTACACCAGCCAGCCCACGGTCGCCGTCAACGGCACGCGCAGGAAATCCATCGGGATCACGATCGTCGCGTCGGCATAGAGCAGCGCGCGCGCCATGCAGAAGTGCGAGAACGTGCCGCACAGGGCAACCAGGACGATCCAGCCCCACGCCGTGGCGGACGGCCAGGTCCACAGCAGCAGCGTCGGAACGAAGCCAGCGACGGATTGCACGGCGAGCATCCAGAAGATGATCGAGACGGTCGGCTCGGTGCGTGTGAGGTATTTGACCAGCGCGATCGAGATGCCAAAGCCGACGGCGGCAGCCAGCGCGATGAGCTGGCCCGGATTGATCGCGCCCGTGTCGGGACGAACGATGACGACGACGCCGACCAGGCCCAGCACGATTGCCAGCAGCTTGAATAGCGTCAGGCGTTCGCCGAGAAAGGCGGCTGCGAGCAGCGCCGTCCAGATCGGCATCGTGAACTCGATGGCGACGACCTGGCCGATCGGGATCAATGTAAGCGCGAAGAACCAGCCGAGCTGCGCGCCGTAGTGCACGAGGTTGCGGCCGGCATGGAGCTTCAGCCGGGTCGTGCGCAAGGTCGCAAAACCGCCGCTCAGCGCGATCACGGGCCAGAGCATCACGAGGCCGATGAGGCAGCGCAGCTCCATCAGCTCGAAGACGTTCATCTCGCGCATGGCTTCGCGGCCGGCCACCGCCATCACCAGCATGAGGCTGAGCCATCCCGTCATCCACAGCGCGGCCATCAGTTTCGAAGCGGGACGGTGCATTAGCTCGCTGTCAGGAAGGGCTGGCAATGCCGGGCTGTATCACCTCGGCTGTCCGACATTGCAAACGAATTGAATGCCGCGCTGCATCAAGGCGCGCAGCGGAACTTGGCCGTCCGCAGCTGAGAAAATCGTGGAGTGTGGGCGCGTTTCGTCCTAAAGCCGCCGCCTCGAAACAACCAGGGCAGAGCTTCCGACATGACCGAACGCGCCGCTTCAGCCGACTTCGTCACCGCTTTCGCCACCGGCTGGCCGGAGCGAGAACCGCATCTCATGGTGCTGTCGCTGACCACTCACAAGGGCGTGCAGGACTTTGCGATGACCCGGGAACAGGCGCTTCTGGTCGCCAAGACGATCAAGCGGACCGCCGCGCAGTTGGCGCCGGCGCCCAACGCCGGTGCCAAGCGCGCCTGAGCGGGCCGCTATCGCGACAGCGAGATATTGGCGGCGCGGAACTGGCTGTCGGCCCGGATCGAGACCGACTGCTTGTTGCCGCGGGTGCTGAGCGCGATGTTGGCGTTGAAGCCCGCGGTGGTCGCGAGCAACTGGAAATTGCCGCCGCCGCCGCGGCCCTGCAGCACACCGCTGACGCCGCGGCTGGTCTCGGTCCAGCTGCCGGAGATGGCAGACCCTTCGGCGAGAACGTCGGCCTGCAGCCCGAACTTGTAGGCGTCGCTCGCGCAGGTCAGGACCAGGGTCATGCGCGGGCCGGACACGCCGTAGGTGGCCCGGCAGCGAATCCGCTCGGTCGATCCGTCCTCGAGCGCCACGGTGCCGCTGCCGCCCCAGGTCCCGGCCAGGCCGGTGAACGGGCCGGGATCGGCCCGACCAGGCGACGCGGCGAAAACGCCGGTTAAAACGAAGGCGGCGGCCATCAGCCGCCGCGCCATTCCAACAGAAATGAAGTTGTCTTTAAAGCCGGGACGCCTGCCAGCGGCCGCTGCAGGGGATGCCTGCCGACGCGCCGTTCCACTTGCCCGAGCCAGAATTACCGTTGAGCTGCCCATTTGCATATGCGCCATTGATCGAGACCTTCACGAGGCCCTCGCGCCCGATCGATCCTGACACGTTGGCCCCCGCCGCGGAGATCTTACCGTCTGCCACGATCAGGGTCGAGCTAGCCGTCGGCTCGCAGCTGCCGCTATTCGTCACGATCGTGACTTGCCACTGGCCGTCATAGGGTGACTGAGCGAATGCGGGGGCGGCCGAGCTGCCCACCAGGATCGACGCGGCCAAGGCCATTCCAATGCGATCGAGACCCATGTCTCTTTGTCCCTCAATGTCTGTGATGCAAAGCTTATTTGGACGAATTGTGACGAAAATTTGCCGCGTCGCCGCAATGGATTTTTATTGAGGAGTTTCAGCTTGTTAAGGATTAATGCGGAACCCGGCCTTGAGCCATTCGGGCGGCCGTGTGGACGTTTTGTGCCTTCGCGTGCCGCATGAACATACCGCTGTCACAGCCTTGCGCCGACAGCGCTCAGGCGCAATTTCGCCCGCATACACGATGTGAGACCGTCCGAGCAGCATGCCTCGGCGGCGTCGAGGATGTGATGCGAGGCCGCGATCGGCCGCTCAGTGCGGCGTCAGGCTGGGCGCCTTGGTGGCGAACTGCTCGTCCTGCGGCTTGGCCGGAATCGTCCCGGTCGCCTTGGCTGATTCGACGACGTCGCCGAGCAGCTTGAGGCCGAGCGGCGCCAGCGCGCGCTCCCACAGCTCACGCGCGGTTTCGCCCTTCTTGACGAAGCACCAATCCTGGGCGGCGATGGCGCCGGCGTCCATGCGGTCGGCCAGATGGTAGATCGTGCCGCCGGCGATCGCGTCGCCTTCCTTGATCGTCCACTCCACCGCCGCGATGCCGCGGTGGCGCGGCAGCAGCGACGGATGGTAGCCGATGCCGCCCAGCTGGGCGGCCGCAACCGCCTCCTGGGTGACGCGGGCATGGCTGTGCGCCGTGACGATCAGGTCCGTGCCGGGAGCGATCTCGCTGGCCGGGACGACCTTCGGATTGGCCTGGACCACCACCTCGATCCCGGCCGCGCGCGCTGCGGCTGCAAGCCGGTCCTCGCCGTCATGCACGACCACGCGGGCGATCTCGATGTCTCTCTCGCGCAGCATGTTCAGTGTGGCGACACCGAAATGGCGGGAGCCGACGAGGGTGATGCGCATGGCCAGGGATCTTCCACGGTTTGGGGCAGGGTCGTGCCGGTTGGGGGCACCAGACCGGCGACAATCGGGTCAAACCAAGCCTTGGCGTCCAGGTCAAGCACCTGCTGACGCTTCATCACAGCCCTGCTTTCCCGGCCCGATGGCAACGCCTCGATGCCGCGCAAACGCCGGTTCCCGCCGCGGTAGGCATGGAGAGGGCGACGAGACAAGGCCCGGTCCGAACCAGGGTGTTGTCGAAGATTGACCGAGCGCGCCGCAATCCCCGGGTTCCGTATGGCATCGTTTGGCCGGATGGTCAGGAGGCGAACGCGCATCGCATGGAGTGCGGTGAGGCGCCATGTCGGCGGGAGTCGCGGACAGCTCACGCCGAACTAACGGGACGAACTATCTGCTGATGAGAAGGAGGCGAGGTGGTTCGCTCGAAGCGCGATGTGCGTTTGGGCGAACTGCGAACGAGAATCGCCCAAAGAAACCCGCTCCGCCATATAATCAACCTGTGATTGTGTAATTAGTTTGTCGTCTGCGTAGTAAAACCGAGGCGACGGCATATGACGAAGATAATTTCTTAAAGAGCCTGACGCACAATGATCGAGCCGCTCCGCCGCGCGGCCGGATAGCCGGGTGCCGCGCCTGTCACCGATCCCTGGGCAACAGCACCCGGTTATTTGCCGGCGGTCATGCGCTCTCCGCCGCCGGCGAAGCGGCATCGAGTCCGAGCGCCTCGCGCAGCGGTCCGAGATGTTTCTCGTATCGCCGCCAGCTGCCGATGGAGCGGCGATAGATCGGCTCGCGGACCTGCATCAGGCTCGCGGTGCGCACGGTCCGCTCGGTCCGGTGGAAATCCAGGCAGGACCCCTCCCAGTCGAGCCCGCAATGCGCGAGCACGCGGCGGGAGACGCCTTCGAGGTCATCGACGAGATCCTCGTACTGGACGTCCATCAGGATTCCCGGCGGCAGCACCTTGTGCCAGTGCTCCATCACGCCCTCATAGCCCCGGAAGTAGTGACCGAGCTCGGTGAGGTCATAGGCGAAGGGCTGGGCGCCGGTAAACAGCAGCTGATAGCATGAGATGCAATTGTCGAGCGGGTCGCGCCTTGTGTTGATGATCCTGGCGCGCGGGAACGCGGCATGGATCAGGCCGACGAACAGGAAGTTCAGCGGCATCTTGTCGACGATATGCTGGGCCTCGGGCGCCAGCGGACGCACGCGGGCGGTGTACTGCTGCCCCAGCCGCGTCATCTCCTCCGGCGGCAGGAGTGCGATCAGATCGGGGTACTCCGGAGCCACCTTCTGACGGCCGGCGCATTCGCCGACCAGTTCCTTGAAGGTCTCGAGCTCACCCGCGCCGAAAACCTTGGAATGGCTCGCCAGCACCTGTTCCATCAGCGTGGTCCCGGAGCGCGGCATGCCGACGATGAAGATCGGCGCCCAGGAGTCGTCACCCTGACCGGCAACGGACCGGAAAAACTCGGGGGTGAAGCGCGCGGCGACGTTCTTCATCATGGCGAGCCGCTGATGGGAGTCGTAGTCGAAGCTCTTGCGCTTGAGCGTGTTCGCCTGCTGCAGATGCGAAAAGGCGGCGTCGTAGTCCTTCAGGTCGGACAGCGCCTTGCCCATCGCGAAGTGCGCCGCAATCTGCTTCTCCTGGTCGAGCTGGTCGATGCGCTCGATCAGTCCCCGCAAGCCGGTCAGCCTGGGATCATCGGGCTTGAACTTGTTCATGTTCGCCAGGTTGAGATGGATCGAGGCGTCGTCGGGCGCCAGCTCGAGCGCCTTGGCGAACGCCGCGGTCGCCTCCTCGAAGCGTCCGAGCGCCTGATAGGCGACGCCGAGATTGTTATAGGAGCCGAACCGTTCCGGCTTGATCTTGATGGCCAGAAGGTTCTGCTCGATCGACTCCTCCAGCCGGTTGAGCTCGAGGAAGGCGTTGCCGAGATTGCCATAGGCGTCGGCGTAGTCGGGCCGGCTCGCGATCGCCCGCTGGTAGTGCTCGACCGCGCGCTCGCGATGGCCCTGGCGCAGCAGCACGTTGGCGATGTTGTTGTGGGTCTCGGCGTGCTCGGGGCTGACGTCGAGAACCTTGAGATAGTGCCGCGCGGCCTCGATGTCCTTGCCTGCCGTGTAGAGCAGGTTGCCGAGCGCGAAATGCGCATCGAGGTGCTGCGGCTTGTTGTCGATTGCGCGGCGGAGCAGGGCCATCGCTTCATCGACGAGACCCTGGCTCTGCCGGACCATCGCAAAGGCATAGAGAATGCCGGGATGACTCGGCGACAGCGCGAGGGCCGTCTCGTAGTGCTGCACCGCAACGTCATAGCGGCCGGCGGAGGCCTCGACGGCGCCGATGCTGCCATGGGCCTCGGCGGACTTGTCGTTGACCGCGACCGCGCGCTCGAAAAGCTCCTTGGCCTCATCCAGGCGATTGGCAGTGGTGCAGATCATGCCGAGCCCGACCAGCGCATCGAACTGGCGCGGCTGCCCCGCCAGGATCAGCCTGAAGATGGTCTCGGCATCGCCGACGTCGCCGCGCGCCTGCAGCTTCTTGGCAACCGCCGTTGCGCTTTCGGAGAGCGTCTGCAGCGCGTCGATCTGCTCCGCGACGAACCGAGGCGACTCCGCGGTCGGGGTGACAATGGCCGGAGCGCCGTTCGCCGGCTGCGGGGGCGTGACGCCCGCGATCGCCTCGGCGATGGCCGGCCGCAGCGCTTCGGGGCCGAGCGCGTCCAGCAGGGGCTTCAGTCGGTCGCCGTACATGCGCCAGCGGCCGACCGAGCCGGAGAACAGCGGCTTGCGCACCTGCACCAGGCTTGCGGTGTTCACCGGGCGCTCGTTTGCGTGGAACGCCAGGCAGGCATCGTCCCAGTCGAGCCCGCAATGCGCCACGAGCCGGCGCGCGTGAGGCTCGATGTCCCGCACCAGATCCTCATAGGCGATCTCCAGCATGACTCCTTCGGGCAGCGCCGTGCGCCAATGGCCCATCAGCGCGTCGTAGGCGCGGTAATAGCGGCCGAGCTCGGCGAGATCATAGGCGAACGGCTGAGGCTCGGCGAACAGCTGAGTGTAGCAGGACAGGCATGTGTCGATCGGATTCCGCCGGACGTGAACGATGCGCGCCTTCGGGAAGGCGAGATGGATCAGGCCAGCAAACAGAAAGTTCGACGGCATCTTGTCGACGATTCGCGTGGTGCCATCCGGCAGATCGGCAAACCGTTCGAGATAGGCGCGCGCGAGGGCACCGATCTCGTCGTCCGACAGTTTCGCGATCATCTCCGGATAATCGCCGTGGGCGCGGTCGGTGAACAGCGCGGCAGACGCCGCGAAGTAGTTGACTTCGCCGGCGCCATGGACGGCCGGGTGACTGGCCAGGATCTGTTCGATCAGGCTGGTCCCGGAACGCGGCATGCCGATGATGAACACCGGCGCCTTCGATGGATCGCCGTGACCGGCGCGCGCCTGCAGCAGCTCCCTGGTGACGACAGCGCGAATGCGCTCGATCTGGTGCAGCGTCTGATGTTCGTCGTAGTTCATGCGCCGGCGTTCAAGGCTATTGCCGGCCTTGAGATGCAGCAGAGATCGCTCGCCGTCCTTGATGTCGGCAAAAGCGCGGCCAAGGGTGAAATGCAGCGCGATGCGTCCATCCTCGGTGAGCGCCTCCGAGTTGGCCGCGAGGTCCTGCAGTGGCGCCCAGCGCTGGTCGTCGATCGTAAACGGCTTGACCACGCCGTAATTGAGATGGACGCCGACATTGCGCGGATTGATCGCCAGCGCAGAGTCGTAGGCGCGCGCGGCCTCGTCGAGGCGGCCAAGAATCATCAGCACGCCGGCGAGATGATTCATCGTGATTGCATCGCGTGGATCGTGGAGGAGGGCGGCGCGATAGCTCTCGATCGCCTCCGCATATCGCTTCATGTTGCGCAGCGTATCGCCGCGGTTGCGGTGAGCAATCGCGTAGTCCGGCCGGCGGCGGAGCGCCTCGTCGTAATGCGCCAGCGCCTCATCCTGGCGGCCGCGCGATTGAAGCGCGTTGGCAAGGTTGTTGTAGGCCTCGGGGAAATCAGGACGTTCGGCGATGGCCCGCTCGTAGTGGAAGATGGCTGCTGGCCAGCTCTTCAGCTCCAAGTGGAGATTGCCGAGATTGTAGTGGGCCTCGGCCAGATGCGGGCTGACGGCGAGCGCCTGCTGATAGGTACGGATCGCCGCGTCGAGCTGTCCGCTCGCTTGCTGGCAGCCGCCGATGTTGAGCAGTACGATCGGCGCGTTGGGCTGGATCGCGAGCGCGCGTTGATAGTGGCCGATCGCTTCGGAGTAGCGGCCAAGCATGCGGCAGGCGTCGCCCAGGCTGGCGGCGGCGGCGGCGAAGTCCGGCCGCGCGGCGAGAGCGGCTTCGTGATGCGATATCGCACGCTCGTGTTGGCCAAACCGCTGCAGGGCGAAGCCGAGGGCCTGGTTCGCATCCGCGTTGCCAGGATCTGCAGCCAGCGCCAACTCCAGATGCTGGACCGCGCCGGCGGGATCGCCGAGGCTCGTGAGCGCGCTCGCGAGCAGCAGGCGCGCTTCGGTGGCCGTGGGGTCGAGGGTGACCGCGCGTTGCAGATGATCGCGCGACTTTGATAGATCGCCAACGCCCGCGTAGTTCTTGCCGAGCACCAGGTGCAGCTCTGCGGTGTCGCCCACCTGCTCCGCGGCCCTGTCCAAAAGCGCACGCGTCTCGTCGGCGTCACCGAGCTGCAGGCGGACCATCGCAAGGCTGCAGAGCGTACGGAAATGGTCGGGCTGGAGCTGCAGCACCTGGCGATAGGCCTGCTCGGCAACGCGCAAGGTCCGCGCGTTGATCTCGGCCGCTGTCTGGCCGCTGCCGGGCGATGCAGAGACGAGACGAGGGCGGATGGCAACGGCGAGCTCGTTCATGATGGCAACTTGCTGAATGTTCGACGTAAGCCGTTGTCGAGGCGGATTGAAGCGAAACAGAGGCTCGAGCGGGACAAACGCATTGCGCGCGTCGAACAGATTGACACTGCCGCAGCTGATCGGCTCCGGAACTCTGGAGTTGGTGCGTGCCGCATGGTCCTTCGAACAAGCGCCGTGTCAGCCGTCGCTCGCTCGGAAAACGGCGATGCCGGCGTAGACCAGAGGTCTACGCCGGCCAACATTCGTCGTCGTCCTTGCAACCTCAGGCCCACATGTGATGCATCGCGTGGTGATGCGACATGTCGGGCGCCGCCGTTGCAGCCGCCGCCGTACCCGCCGCTGCTGCCGCTGCGGTTTGGTGGCTGTGATGGCAATGGTGGTGGTGGGTCGTGTTGGTGTTGCCATTCGCTCCCCCGCCCGTGGTCGGTGGCGGCGTCGTGGGTGCCGGTGTCGTGGGAGTCGGCGTCGTCGGAGCAGGGGTGGTGGGCGTCGGCGTGGTCGGGGCCGGTGTCGTCGTGGCGGCCGGCGTGCCGCCGGTGCCATTGGCGATGTTCGGATTGGGGCCGGCTGGCGCGCCCGTGCCCATCGCGATGCCGTTCACGGCCGTTGCCTGGATGAAGCTCGTGACCGAGTTCACGTAGTCCACGCCGCCAATGGCGATGTTGTTGCCGCCGATGTCGCCGGCGTTGCCGATGAAGTTGGCGGCTGCGGCCTTCAGCATCGCCTGATCGGTCGCGAGAGCCGCGCCGGTGTCGCCGTTCATGATCCCCATCAGCGCCTTCGTAGCCATCGCCGAGTCCGACTGCAGCGCGCCGGCGGCGAGCTCGTTGTCGAAGCGGCCCTGGAAGACGGCGCCCTGGGCGTTGTTGAACTGCACGCCGAAGTTCTGATAGTTCGCGATCTGCGTGATGATGTCCTGCGTGGCCGCTGCGGTACCGTTGGCCACCGCATTGAGCTTGGCGCCCAGCGTATTGGCTTCGGCGAGGAACGAGGCCCAGAAGTTGGTCTGCGCCTGGTTGTCCTGGAAGCGGGTCACCGTACCGGTCAGGCCGCCCGGCAGCTCGGACCAGCCTCCGGCGTGACCGGGCGCTCCGGTGCCGCCCACGGCCGCGTTGAGGGTCGCGTCATTCTGGAACACGTCGATCATGTCCAGAATGTTGTCCGCGGTGCCGCGCAACGCGGTCGGATTGGCCTGGGTTTCCGGGCTGTCATACTTGTTGAGCTGCAATCCGATCTGACCTGCGAGAGTCATCAGGTGCAGCGTTGTCGTCTGGGCGTCGACGGCCGTCAGACCGGCCTCGAGTGCGGCAAGCTTGGCAGGGTCGTTGATGATCGCATTCAGGCCTTGCTGGGCGGCCGTGAAGTCCGCGGTCGCCTGTCCGAGGGTGTTGGCGCTGATGCCACCGAGAATGAGATTGGCGGCCGCATTCATGACCTGGCCGATCGCGTTGAGATCGCCGGCGGTCGCCGCCGCGAGATTGGCCGCGCTGTCGTTGCCGGCCGGCAGCGACTGGAAGGCGACGTCCATCGCGCCGGTATTGGCGAGGAACTGCACATTGTTCAGCGCCGACGACAGGTGCGCATCGCCCTGGATCTGCTGCAGGATCATCTGCTGCACGTTGTGGATGGTCTGGTCGGCCTCGGCCAGCGTGTTCGGATTCGTCGTGCCCGGCGCTGCGTTGATCAGCGTCGTGAGTTCGTTCGAGACCTGCGTGAGCACGGCGGTGTCTGTTGCGTTCAGCGTGAACGCCTGGCCACCCAGCGTGACTTGGCCGGGATTGGCAAGCATCGCGTTGATGTCGTTCTGCACGGCGTGCAGGTCGGTGGTGTAGCTGCCAAGGAACGGATTCGAGTTGCCGCTGTTCTGCGGCGTCGAGAACAGGCCGGTCGAAATACGAACCGCGTCGTTGAACACGACGCCGGCCTGGACGAGGTCGGTGGACAGGTTCAGCGCGGACGCGCGAACCAGGAGGTTGGACGTGCCATTCGCCAGCGCCGTCGGGTTGAATGTATTGGCTGCCATCAGAACTATCTCCCCAAGTTTCAACCCGGCGTCAGCTGCTTGGCGTCTCTACAGCACGCGGGCGTTGATCGGGCTGCGACGTCTCGTTCACCCCTTCGCAGGGCGGGCGAAATGTCGCAGCCTCAGAGCACTTGGGAATTATTTGCTCCAATGGGGCCAAAAGAAGCGCCGCCGAGTCCTCAAATATGATGTTGTTCGGGCATGGACGCGCTGTCGCAGCGAAGTCACGGCACCGCATAGAAGCGTTCTAACCCGTTGATTTCAGTCGTGGCATCTCCGCAACATTGGTTGCGCGCGACGTTAAGACACACGGTCCGGACAAGAAGTTGCCCCGATCTTGCGAGGGTTCCGCGGACGCTCCTTGGAATTATTCCAACACGAGCCGACTCGGGCTCGTGCGGAATGATGTGTGCATCCGAAGCCGCGGATGTGGGCGAGGTGTGCCATCCGTGACGGCCCTCAGTGCCACATGTGATAGAGCGCGTGATGCTGCGACATATCGGGCGCTGCGGCTGCGGCCTGGCTCGTATGGGCTCCGGCGCTGTGATCATGATGATGCTGATGCTCACAGGAATGCGCGGCAGCGCTGGAATGCGCGGCAGCGCTGCCGTTGTTTGCTGCCGTCGTGCCGCCCGACGACGTGCCAGCCGTGCCACCTGCAGCCGTGCCGCCATGTCCGGTCGCAGCACCTGCTCCCGCGCTTCCAGCCGTGCTGGTGCCTGCTGCCGCCGTGCCGCCGGTGCCATTTGCGAGGTTCGGTGTGGCCGTGACGGCGATCGTGCCTTGCGCGGTGCCCTTGATCGACGTCGCCGTTGAGACCGTCGTTGCGGTGCCGACATAGGTGCCGCCGTTGACGGGGATGTTGTTGCCGGACACATCCATCGCGTCGGCCGCGAAGCCCTGGCCGGCTGCCGCGATCATCGCCTTGTCGGCGGCAAGCGCCGCGCCGGTGTCGCCGTTGAGGATGCCTTGCAGCCCCTTCACCGCCGCCGCCGTGTCGGCCTCGAGCGTGCCGCTGAGCAGCTCGTTGTCGAAGCGGCCCTGGAAGACGGCGCCCTGCGCGGCATCGAAATTGGCGCCGAACTGCTGGTAGTTCTGGATCTGCGTGATCAGCGCGGCACTGGCCTGGGCCCCGCCGGTCGAGATCTTCTGCAGCGTGGCGTTGATGGTGTTGGCCTCCGCCAGGAAGGCCGCCCAGAAGTTCGTCTGCGCCTGGTTGTCCTGGAACCTGGTCACGGTCCCGGTCAATCCACCGGGATCCTCCGCAAAACCGCCGGCATGACCCGCATTGCCGTTGCCGCCTGCGGCCGTGTTGAGGTTGGTGTCGCCCTGAACGATGTCGATGATGTCGAGCAGATTGTCGGCGGTGCCGCGGAGAGCGGCCTGATTTCCGGTGGTCGCCGCCTGATCATATTTGTTGAGCTGCAGGTTGATCTGTCCGAGCGCCGTCTGCAGATGGATCGTCGTCAGCGCCGCTGCGTTCGCGGTTTCGCCGGCCTCGATCTGCGCGAGCTGAGACTGGTTGTTGAGGATGGCCGTCAGGCCGCTTGCGACCGCCGTGAGGTCGGTGTGAACCTCCTGGACATTTCCAGTGTTGATGCCGCCGGACGCGAGCTCGACAGCCTTGTTGAACACGAGCCCGACATCCTTCAGGCTGTTGCCGGCTGTCGCGGCCGCAAGGCTTGCCGGATCGTCTGCGCCCGCCGGCGAGGTCTGGAACGCGACGTCCTGGCCGCCGGTATTGGCGAGGAAGGGCACGTTGTTGAGTGCGTTGGCCAGATGCGCATCGTTGTGGATCTCACCCAGGATCTCCTGTTGCAGGGCATGGATCGTCTGGCTTGCGGCGGAATGCGTGGTCGCGTTGGCGAATTGACCCGCGGCCTGGAGCAGGGTGCCGAGTTGGCCCTCGACATTGGTGAGAACCGCCGTGTCGGTGGCGTTGAGCGCAAACGTCTTGCCGCCGAGGGTGACCTGGCCGGGATTGGCGAGCATCGCCGCGATGTCGGTCTGCACTGCCGTGATGTCGGCCTGATAGCTCGTCAGGAAAGCGGGTGAGTTGCCGCTGTTGGCGAGGCTGAACAGACCGAGCGAGGCGCGCACCGCGTCGTTGAAAACGACGCCGGCCTGCACCAGATCGGTCGAATGCTGGATCGCGGTCGCGCGGGTCAAGAGGTTCGAGGTGCCGTTGGCGAGCGCGGTGGGGCTGAAGTTCACCGGTGTGGTGTGCATTCCGCCGGTGCCCGTCCCTCCGCCGCCCGTGCTCGGTGGCGTCGTTGTGGTTCCGCCCGTGCCATTGGCGATGTTGGGCGTCGCCGTCACCGGGATCGTACCCTGGGCGAGGCCGTGCACGGAGGTGGCGGTCGACACCGTCGTTGCCGAGCCGACATAGGTCGCGCCGCCGATGGCGATGTTGTTGCCTGAGACATCCATCGCGTCGGCCGCAAAGCCTTGGCCAGCCGCTGCGAGCATCGCCTTGTCGGCCGCGAGGGCCGCGCCCGTGTCGCCGTTCAAGATGCCCTGCAGGCCCTTCACCGCCGCCGCCGAGTCGGCCTCGAGCGTGCCGCTCAGCAACTCATTGTCGAAGCGGCCGCGGAACACGGCCCCCTGCGCCGCATCGAAATTGGCGCCGAACTGCTGATAGTTCTGTATCTGCGAGACCAGTGCCGCGCTGGCTTGCGCGCCGCCGGTCGAGATCTTCTGCAGCGTCGCATTGATGGTGTTGGCCTCCGCCAGGAAGGCTGCCCAGAAGTTCGTTTGCGCCTGGTTGTCCTGGAACTTGGTGACCGTCCCGGTCAGCCCGCCCGGATCCTCGGCGAAGCCGCCGGCATGGCCCGGCGTGCCGTTGCCGCCCGCGGCCATGTTCAGATTGGTGTCACCCTGGATGATGTCGATGGAGTCCAGCAGATTGTCCGCGGTGCCGCGCAACGCCGCCTGATTGCCGGTGGTCTCGGCCTTGGCATATTGGGTGAGCTCGAGATTGACCTGTCCGAGCACCGTCTGCAGATGGATCGTGGTCAGCGCCGCCGCATTCGCGGTCTCGCCATTCTCGATCTGCGCAAGCTGGGTCTTGTTGTTCAGGATGTTGGTCAGCCCCTGCGAGATCGCGGTGAGGTCCGTGGTGATCTCCTGCAGGTTGCCGGTGTGGATGCCGCCGGAGGCGAGATCGACCACCTTGTTGAAGACGAGGCCGACGTCCTTGAGCGTGTTGCCGGCCGTCGCAGCCGCCAGCGTGGCCGCATCATCAGCTCCGGCCGGCGCGTTCTGGAAGGCGACGTCCTGGCCGCCGGTGTTGGCAAGGAAATTGACTCCGTTCAGCGCGCCCGAGAGATGCGCATCGCCATTGATCTCCTGAAGGATCTCCTGCTGCACGGCGTGCAGCGTCTGGTCCGCGGCCGTGATCGTCGCCGCGTTGGTGGTCTGCCCGGCGGCCGTGATCAGCGTCGAGAGCTGCGCCTGCACGTTGGTGAGCACGGCCGTGTCGGTCGCGTTCAGCGTGAACGTCTGGCCGCCCAGCGTCACCTGCCCGGGATTGGCGAGCATCGCGGCAATGTCGTTCTGCACGGCGTGCAGATCGGTGGTGTAGCTGCCGAGGAAGGGATTGGAGTTGCCGCTGCCCGCCTGGGTGAACAGTCCGAGCGAGGCGCGGACGGCATCGTTGAACACCACGCCGGCCTGGACGAGGTCCGTCGACATGTTGAGCGCGGATGCGCGCACCAGCAGGTTCGACGTTCCGTTGGCCAGCGCCGTCGGATTGAAGGTGTTGTTCGCCATCGATCATCTCTCCCCAAGTTCATCCGGCGCCCCGCCGAGGGGCCGTTACCGAAACTGGCCGGGCGATGCGGATGCATCGGCCCCGCCGCAGCACGCCGCGCGGTCGACTTGCGCTTGCGCGAATGCGCCAAGCTGTCGCGCGCTGATTTGTCGCAGCTGCGCTATTTGGTCGCAGCAATCGGGCCAAAACTGGCGTGGGGGAGTCCGCAATTATGTTGTTGTTCGGGCATCGCGAAGCTGTGAACGCTTCGCCATCCGAGCTGCCAAGTGATTGAATTTCAGTGGCAAGCAACAAATGCAGGTGCGGCCATCTGACGCGAATTGCATCTTCTCGTCAACATGCCGCCGCGATCCCGCCAGCGCCGGGGCTTTCCTGCGAATGGGTTGCAGGGGATGCGGCGTGCGTTCGAAAACGCGTCAGGAGATTTGGCTGACGTTCGGTTCGACCCGCTCTCCGAGAGACTAGACCCACGCTCCGAAAGAAACGTGTCCGGGTACGGAAGGCCGAAGTCGCCCGGAAGAACGCGCCGGCCGACTGCTCAGGACTGCGGAGCGGCCTGGCGCTGCGCAATCAGCGCGGCACGGATCTTCTGGAGCAGGCTGGTGTACAACTGGTTCCAGCCAGGATCCTGCGTGTTGGCGTCGAGCCCGCGCTTGGTGAGGCCGAGGCTGATGCGGTAGACGGCGAGCGCGCCATCGATATTGCCGAGAGGAACGAAGGCATCTCCGAGGCTCTGGTAGGACGTGGCCAGCGCCTGCGGCAGCGACGGATCGTTGGCTGCGATGTTGGAGAGATGTGTCATCAGCGCGGTGTTGGCGCGTCGCTGCTCGAAGGCCTCGGCATGGCGGTCCTGGGCGGCGAGCACGTCGGCCAACAGAGCATGGCCCCAGGCAAGATCGCGGTGAAATATGAGATTGCCGCGATGCGCGGCCGTGAGCTTCCGAATGATCGCCAGGCTCGCGGAGTAGGCGGCATGTGCAGCCTCGAGATTTCGCTGAACGAACAGGACCGCGCCGATCCTGTTCAAGGCAATCGACAGGTTGCGTTGAAAGCCGGCATTGTCAGGATCGGCTGTGGTCAGATGCCTGACGATCGCGATGCTGTCCTTGTAGTTCTGCAGCGCCGTCGGGAGATCACCGGCGGTGGCTGCCTGGTCTCCTGCCGCGATCCGAGCAGTCGCCTGATCCAACAATCGGCCGGCGGCGACCGTCACGCCGACGGCGAGGCCGCCGCTTGGCACGTCGCCGGTCCGGCGCGCCAGCAGGGACGACAAGGCGATCGGCTGGTCATGCTCCGGCCGCCCGTCTGGAAACTCAGGGGGCTGATGCGGCTCGGCGGCCGCCGGATGGGAAGACGCTTCCGTTTGGGGCGGCAGTCCTTCTCCGAAGCCGGGAATCCGCCGCAGCACGCCTTCGACATGGTCAGCGGTGATCAGGCGGGTGCATTCGAACTGTCGGGGCGTGCCCTTCCAGCGCGGGCACCAGAAGAAGTCCTGATGGTCGAAGCGATGACGGCCGTCATTCCAGCAGCCATTGCAAACATGATGGTTGATGACGCGGTAGGGCGTTGCGAATTCGTTGATCGGATGGGTGAAGCCGCTGATCAGCGCCACCGGCGTGCCGACCGCCCAGGCGAGCCACGACAGGCCGGAGGAGAGGCCGACGAAGAAGGCGGCATGCTTGAGCCAGCGCGCGCGCTCGGGCAGCGGCCGGTCGCCAGTCTGATCCTCGGCCTCGGCGGGAATCTGTGTCCGGAACGCACCGTGGTGGCGGCTGGCGTGCTGGTCGATGCAAACCACGCGATAGCCGGTCTGTTTGAGGAAGGAGACGATTCGGTCCCAGCCGCCGGGATTGTTCCAGTGCTTGCAGCCGGTCGTGGCCTGCACGGCGATACAGACATAGGGCGCTTCGATCGGCCGGCTGTCGTCGTCGAGCGCCACGCGCGGCGGCCGTTCGGCAGGATCGACGCCGAGGATATAGGCGGCCGTGCGATGCAGGCCGACCTGCCGGAAATCGCAGGGCTGGTAGACCGACTGGGCGTCGTCGAAGAACAGGGCGACGGAGTAGGTGGCGTAGTATCGCTCGGCCTGGATTGCATCGGGCGCAATGAAGGTGATGTCCGGATAGGCGGCAGCGAACAGCGGGATCAACGCTTCGCCCAGCGCGCAGCTGAGGCGGCAGGAGTGCTGCTCCTTGAACTTCACCGCGTAGCTCATCCAGCCGATCACGTCGCCGATGGTGCCGACCGGAAACTGGATCAGCACGTCACGGTCGGTGGCGTCGTAATCGTGGCACAGCAGGCGTTCGGATCCGGACCAGACTTCCAGCCTGAACGGAATGAAATAGCGCTTGGCACTATTGACGTGTCCGGACCGCAGGTCGATGTCGAACAGCAGGTTGGCCGTCTCGAGATCGCTCATCCGCACGCGCCAGGGCTGTCCGTTGTCCGGCAGCATGACGCGGCAGCCATCATTGAAGTCGAAGCGAAGCCCCCGTGGCCCCTCCTGGGTCGGCAGCGCCGAAGGCGGCGATAGCCGGGGCGTTTCCAGGCGATCGGCAGCCTCGGGCGTGACGCTTGGCCCGGCGTCCGGCGCTCGCGCAGCCAGGGGCACCATCGCGGGATCGGAGGTGCGGGGAAAGCTTGCGACGTTCATGCTGATATCGCGGCTGCGGTCTGCGCTTTGCGTTGAAGATCTCGCAGACCGCGATGTGTCGAACCTCCTACTCCACGAAGGCGCGGCGCCATTGATCGAGTACCGGCTTCATCAGATAGCTGAGCATCGTACGGCTGCCGGTCTGGACGAAGACCTCGGCCTGCATGCCCGGCATCAGATTGAGGTTGCCGAGCCGCTTCCGCTCCTCGTCTGACAACGTGATCCGGACCGTGTAGTAGGTCGAGCCCGACCGCTGGTCGTTGGTGATGTCGGGTGACACGAACGACACCTGGCCATTGAGCTGCGGCGTGGTGCGCTGGTTGAACGCATTGAAGCGGACCATCGCATCCTGGCCGGTGTGGACATGGTCGATGTCCTTGGGCTGGACATGCGCTTCGACCTGCAACTCGTCGGAGTCGGGCACCAGCTCCATCACCGTCTCGCCGGGCTTGATGACGCCACCGATGGTGTGAACGGCGAGCTGGTGGATGGTGCCGGAATTGGGCGCACGCATCTCGATGCGGTCGAGCTGATCGCGTGCGGCGACGCCCTTCTCGACCAGATCGCCTTCCTTGGCTTGAGCTTCGCCGAGATCCTTGACGACCTCGCTGCGGAAGTCCTGATCGATCTTGACGGTCTGCAACTCGGCTTCGCTGATCTTGGACCTGGTCTCGGCGACGCTGGACACCAGCTGGCCGCGTTCGCCATCGATGCGCGCGGCCTCGCGCTGCAGCGTCGTCAGTCGCGTCAACGGCACGAGGCGCTTGTCGTAGAGATCCTGCACGCCGGCGAGTTCGCCCTTGATCAGGTCGATCTGCTTGTTCTTCGACTCCAGCTGGGACTCCATGCCGCTGATCTCGTTGTTGAGCTGGACGATGCGTCCCTGCAGCAGGTCCTTCTGGCTCTTGCGCGTGATCGCACGGGCCTTGAACAGCGCGTTTTCCGAGGCAATCACCGCGCGGACATGGGGATCGTCGGGACGTGACGTCAGCGTGGCCGGATACTCCGGCTGCTCCAGACCATCCCGCTCGGCCGACAGCCGCGCGATCTTGGCGCGCTGCTCGTTCAGCTGCTTGGTGATCGACTGCAACTGGGCCTGACTTTGGGTCGCGTCGAGCCGCACGAGAAGATCACCGGCGGCGACGCGCTTGCCGTTGTCGACCTTGATCTCCGCGACGATGCCGCCGGTCGGATGCTGGATCGCCTTCACGTTGGACTGCACCACGAGATTGCCGGGCACGACGATCGCGCCCGCGAGCGGCACCAGCGTCAGCCAGCCGCCGACGAGCACGCCGAACACGAGCAGCACGCGCAGGCCGAGGCGCAGTTCGTTCTCGAACATGCGGCCGACGCGTGGAACGAGCGACTCGTCCGAATCGTCGTCGAGATCGGCCGCCGTTCCCTGGGCGGCGATGAACGTCATTCCGGTGGTGAGCGCGGTGCCGGCCGTGTTCACCAGCCGCCCGGTCCGGGTCTGCGACACGGCAGGCGCATTCATCATGCGGGCGGGGAGGTTCTGTTGTCCCATCGTCCGTGCTGTCGCGCCGCCGAAGTCGGGATCCCGGCGTGCGTCTCTGAGATCCAGAACCGGTGCATTGTGGGCTGGCAGCCGTCCGGCAGGCTGCCGTGAAGGTGGCGACAACTCCGGCTCGTAGGAGCGCGTCTGTGCGGGCGACTGCCACTCCATCTCGCGAATGCCCTCGCCGCGCCGCGCTCGGGGAGGGGGCGCGCCGAGGCCGAACAGCGAGAGCGACGCGTCGAGCGCGCGCCCCATCGTGCTGCCCTTTTTCTTGCGCGGCTTGGCGCGCGTCTGCTGCGGCGGCGTACGCCGACGCTTCTTTGCGCCGTCACGCGCATTGCGGCGATCACGCGGATCCGCCTCCGAGCCGTCATCGAACGCGCCCTGCAGCCGCTGCAGCTCGAGAATCAGCGCATCACCCTGCGGGCCGACGGCGCGGGTCTTCGGCCGCACATAGTTCTGGTCATCGAAGGGCCTGAAGTCGTTGATGTGTTTCATTGATCAAGCGCTTTCTGCTGGGGCCGCGCGACGAAGCATTCGGGCGTTCGGATTTTGTGCCGCGGCTGGAGCGGCAACCCTGGGCGCCGCGGCGGCGTGCGCAACGGCGGGGCCGGCCGGAGGCTTGACGCCGGCGACACGGGCGAAGATCTCCTGGCAGGGGCCGAATGCGATCGCCTTGCCCTCATAGAGGACGAGCGCCATGTTGAGCGCGTTCAGCGCGCTCGGACGATGCGAGATCACGATGACGATGCTCTGGTTCTGCTGCCGCATGATCTGAATGGCGCGGCTCAGCGCGTTTTCGCCGTCGGTGTCCAGATTCGCGTTGGGCTCGTCGAGCACGATGAGGAAGGGGTCGCCGTACACGGCACGCGCCAGACCAACCCGCTGACGCTGGCCGGCCGACAACGACATGCCGCCCTGACCGATTCGCGTCGCGTAGCCCTCCGGCAGCCGCAGGATGATGTCGTGCACGCCGGCGATCTGCGCAGCCTTCAGAATGGCGTCGGAATTGGCATTCTCGTCGAAGCGGCAGATGTTGTCGGCAATGCTGCCGTCGAACAGCGCGACGTCCTGCGGCAGATAGCCGATGTGGCGGCCGAGATCCTCGTTGCTCCACTGATCGAGCGCCGCACCGTCGAGGCGAACGGTGCCCTGCAGCGCAGGCCAGATTCCGACCAGCGCCTTCGACAACGACGTCTTGCCCGAGGCGCTCGCGCCGAGCAACGCGAGGCCCGTGCCTGCCTTGATCGAGAACGACACGTTCTGAACGATCGGCCGATCCGTACCGGGGGCCGCGACCGTGAGCTCCTGCACCGTCAGTTCGCGGTACGGACGCGGCAAGGCGACCGGTGGCGCTTCGGGCTTTGCGGTCGCCCGGCAGATGTCGCGCAGGCGCGTGATGCCCTGGCGCGCGGCGACCAGTTGCTTCCAGCTGCCGAGCGCGATCTCGATCGGCGCGAGGGCGCGGCCCATGAGGATCGACGAAGCCATCATGACGCCGCCGGAGGCCTGCTCGGAGACGACCAGGGCCGCGCCGATTCCGAGCATGCCTGATTGAAGGATGAAGCGCAGGACCTTCGCAGCGGCGCCGAGATTGGCATAGACGTCGCTCGCGCGGATGTTGTCCTTCAGATACTTCTCATTGACGGCATTCCAGCGCGCCGAAAAGCGGTCGAGCATGCCGAGCGCGCGAATCACCTCGGCATTGCGCTGCGTGGCATCGGCGAGAACCTGGCGCGCGGCGCTGGTGTCGCTCGCCGATCTGCTGGCCTGACGCGCCAGGCGATCGGTCACCAGGGTCATGCCGATGATCGCCACCGTGCCGATGATCGCGGTGATGCCGATCAATGGATGGAACAGGAACATGCCGATCAGGAAGATCGGGATCCAGGGCATGTCGAGGAAAGCCGTCGGTCCCATGCTGGACATGAAGGCGCGCAACTGATCGAGATCGCGCAGCGGCTGCTGCATCATCATCGGCTTGGTTCCGCGCAGGGGCAGCGTGGCCAGGGCGTGATGAATGGCGTCCTGCAGGCTCGCATCGAACACGGTTGCAACCCGGCACAGCATGCGGGTGCGCAGCGCGTCGAAATAGCCCTGGATCAGGTAGACCACGAGAATCATCACGGAGAGGCCGATGAGCGTCGCCAGGTTTTTGCTCGGGACGACGCGGTCGTTGACCTGCATCATGTAGACGGAACCCGAGAGCATCAGGACGTTGATGACGCCGCTGAACACGCCGATGCCCGCCATGCGCTTCACGGCCTGGCGCAATCCGCGCGTCACCGGGTCATCGCTTCCCGAGAGAAGGTCAGTGATGGCAGCCGCGGCTTTCATTCTCGGGCGGTCTTGAGCCAGACTCATCCAGGCGCGTCTCCCAAAGGCAGTGCTTCACCAAGCGCTCTTGACAGCCGATGCCGACGATTTTCCGGCAACAATGCGACGCATGGGCAAATCTGTCGCAGCAGCGCGGGTGGCTACGCCATCATCTGCCAGATGCTACTAACTCGCGGGAAGAGATTGCGGCATTGCTCGGCGCGATCAGCTCCGCGGCAAATCCGATCGCGATCATCGATAGTTGCAGCGGCAGGACGAACACGCATGCAGCGCGCGCGTCACACATTCGTCTGTCTATCACCTTCGTTCCGCACTCATTGGTCGTCGTCCGGGCCGAATGACGCCACGAAGCCGAATAAATCTTCCTGCGGTGCAACGCACAGGCATTGTCATCTCGATCGATGCAGGACTCGATAGCGGTGCGGAGGACGATCATGATGGACGCGGCAACACTGGAAAGGCGGGTTCCGCGCACCATCAAGGCGGTTGCAATGAGTTCGATGTGCATCCGGGGCCAGCGGCGCGTTCTGTCAACGAACGTGCGGCCGCTCTGGATCCAGCAGACGGTCTGAAGACCACGTTCGAACAAGAGCAGGGAGGAACAAGAGGGCCAGTTCGCGTGCGATCCGAGCAACTCGTCACCGGCTCGGCCCGCAACAACTGATCAGAGCGTGGCGTGATCCAACCGATCACTCCCAAACGTAGCGGGGCAACGACCACCAAGCCGAGGGGCGCAGTCGGCATAAATCAGATGAAGTTGCTCACAGTAAGAGTATCCGGGGGACGACAAGTTGCTGGACTACATCACCACCACGACGCGTGATGCGGGAATGAAATCGGGGCGAGGAACGGTCTGCAGGGGGGCGTCTGCGACGATCCTGCGCCGAACGGCCCCGCTGAAGCGAAATCTGGTCGCCGGATCGGCGGTGTATCGCGCCGATAGCGTGCGCGCAGCTCTGGAGGCGCACGCATGAAGATTCGAAAGACCGACTATGGAACGATCATCCTGCACTGGACCCTGGTCGCCGCCACGGTGATCGCGTTCCTGACCGGCCTGCGCATGGCGACCGAAGCGCCCGGCCACGCCTGGATCGCCAACAATCTCGACTGGCTGTTGCCGCGGCACCGGACCTGGACCTGGCACATGCCGGCCGGCGTGGTGCTCGCAAGCGTTGCGGTCGCCTACATGATCTACATCGCCAAATCCGGCCTCGGCCGTCGTGTCACCATCGACAAGATGCGATTCAAGGGCCTGCTGGGTAAGCGTCCGGCGCGGCTCGGGTCGATCAGCGTGATGCTGCACTGGATTCTCTTCATCTCCATGGCAACGCTCATCGTCACCGGCGGCATGCTGTTCTTCGGCGTCGCCTCCGGCTACGTCACCATGATGATCCACTGGTACGCGACATGGGTGATCCCGGCCTTCGTCGTGCTGCACGTCCTGGTTCATTTCAGCATCGGCGGAAAGATGCAGCTCTATCGCGTCTTCCGGCCGGCGCCGTTGCCGCCGCCGCCACCGAAGCTCGATCCGGTTGAACTGCTCACCTTGCTGGTCGAGCAGTCTGAGAAGCTGGAGGAGGCCGAGGCGCCGCCTAAGAAGCCTGCACCTGCTGCGCGACCGCCTGGGCGTGAACCGATGCCGGCACCGCGCCGCATGGAAGAGCCGATGCGGGCACGACCAGAGCCGCGCATGCCGCCGCCCGGCCGCATGCGTCCGCCGGCAAAGGGCAATACGCGGCGTCGAAATCCGAGCTTTCAGGCCAACCCGTTCATGGTCGCGACGGCCGCTGCCATCGTGATCGGCTCTGCGATGTTCGCCGCGGACTACTATGCCGAGGACTCCGTGACGGTCTATCGGATCGCGAGTTCGGACGCGCCGACGCTGGACGGCGATTCATCCGATCGCGTCTGGCGCAACATCCAACCGCACATGGTGACCACCAATCAGGGTGACAATTTCGACGGAACCGGCGAATCGCGCGTCTGGATCAAGGCGGCGCATGACGGCACCTGGGTCTACTTCCTCGTGATCTGGGAAGACCCGACGCGCTCGTTGAAGCAGCTGCCGCTGATCAAGAAGGCCGACGGCTGGCACCTGCTGCACAACGGCTTCGAGAAGGGCGACGAGAACGACTACAACGAAGACAAGTTCTCGCTGCTGTTCACGACCCTGCCGATCACTCTGGCCGCTGACCGAACATTCCACATGAGCTCACAGCCGATGCCGGACAAGCCGGCGACGCTGTCGGGACGCGGCATTCACTACACGCCTGCGCCGAATCTCTACGCTGATGCGTGGCTTTGGAAGGCGACCAGCGGCGGTCCGACGGGATGGATGGACGACAATTATTTCGGCCCGCCGGCCGAGCCGACGCCGGATCAGATCAAGGGTCTCGCGCCTTACAAGGGGGGATTCGCCGCCGATCCCGGCACCGCGAACTACACGGACAATTTCGTGCTCGACAGGGAGGCGGCCCGGCTCGGAAATCGCGGCGTCAGGCCGAAGCGTCTGCCGAAGGACGTCGCGGCGATGACCGCGGCGATGGGCGAGATCAATCTCGATCCCAATATCGGCGAGAGCGAGGGATCGCGCTGGTTCATGACGGAAGCGGAATCGGTGCCTTATTCCGCGGAAGCCGACGCGCAGACGCCGATCGGGACGGTCGTACCGGGTGTACTCGTCAGTGGCGAGTTCACAGGAGACCGCGCCGACATCCGTTGTGCGGCGCGTTGGGCGGCGGGCCATTGGACTCTCGAGATTGCCCGCAAATTGGACACGAAAAGCAAGTACGACGTACCGATCAAGAACGGTGTCTTCATGCGAGTCGCTGCGTTCGACCACACCCAGATCCGACATACGAGGCAGATCCGGCCGATGCGACTTGAGGTGCAGTAATGGGTAAGATTTGCAAGATCCAGTACAACAGGGAAACGTTCTACGCGAATGTGGGCGATATCCTGCTCGACGGCGCCATCAACAGCGGCGTGGATCTGCCCCATGACTGCCGCAGCGGAATCTGCGGATCGTGCAAGGTGACCGTCGTCGACGGCAAGCTGTTCGGCGGCATGGAAGGCGATATGGCGCATGCGTGCCAGGCGCGCGTCGTCTCCGATCTGAAGATCATCACCGAGCCGGTGCCGGACACCGTGACGATGAACTGCGAGGTCGGCGATCTCGTGCGGCTGGCGCCCGACGTGGTCGGCGTCACCATCGAGATGCCGAAGCCGCTGCGGTTCTTTCCCGGCCAGTACGCCAAGGTTCAGTATCGCGGCTTTCCGACGCGCTGCTACAGCCCGACCTATCCGATGGTCGGCGCGCCCGACAGCCATCTGTTGTATCTGCACATCCGCATCCTGAAGGACGGCCTTGTGTCGTCGGCGCTCGGTCGCGACATCCAGGTCGGACATCGCGTCAAGCTGACGGCGCCGCTCGGCACTGCGTTCTTCCGGCAGAAGCATCGCGGCCGGATCATCCTGGTCGCGAGCGGCACCGGCTTTGCGCCGATGTGGGCGATCGCGGTCGCCGCAATCACGGAGAATCCGAAGCGCGAGATCGTCTTCATCGTCGTGTCGCGGACCTTGCAGTCGTTCTACATGCACCAGGCGCTGTGCCGGCTGGCGCGCTTTCCGAACGTGAAGATCATCCCGATCGTCTCGGAGCCGCAGAACGTGTCGCCGGCGATTCGCAGCGGCCGTCCCACTGAGCACATGCCGGAGCTGACGCCGAACGACGTCGTCTACACCTGCGGTGCGCCGGCGATGACGGAGGCGGTGGCGAAGATGTCGCGCGCGGCCGGCGCGAAGTGCCATTGCGATCCGTTCGTCTCGTCGGCGCAGCCGTCGGAGTCGAGCGGCGGGTTGATGGATAAACTGGTGGGCTGGCTCGATAGCCAGCGCGGCCGGCCGGCGATGTTCCAGCCGGCCGAGTGACGTCGCGGCCGCGTTTGGCGCGGCCGCGAGTTTTCAACGTTTTAGCCGGCCACGAAGGCGAGCAGCGTTCCCGTCGCGAATGCCGGCGGCACGACGATGCTCGCGCCGCTGCGCACGCCCGCCGTGCCGAGCGCTGTCTCAGTCTTCGCCAGATCATGCGAGGCCAGCACGAGGCCGGCGCCGCCGCGCTCAGGCAGGCCGGCGAGCGACACGCTGGGATAGCGCGCCGCCAGCTGCTCCCGGGTCAGGAACACGAAATCGGCGCGGTCACCACCGGAGGCGACGGTCACGGCGCCGTCGCTCTCGCTGCGGCCGTCACGGTCGATCAGGCGCGACAGATGCGCGGCGTCCTTGGCCGGGTCGGGCGTGACGATCAGCGCCTGCTTGAGCTGCTTGGCTGCGTTTGCATGGCTCATCAGTTCCGGAATCCACACGGTCTCGCGCGTCTTGTGCTGGCAGGCGAAGATACGCAGGCCGCCAGGGGCCTCGGCGACGGGCCACTGAAACACGCGGAATTTGGCGGCAGAGATCGTGCCGTCAGGCAGCGGCACCGGGCGCTCGAAGTCGATCGGGCCGATCGGCTCGAAACCCTTGGCACGGATCTCCTCGGCGCCGGCAGCCGAATCGATGGCCGTAAAAGCGATGCGCTCGATGCCTTCGCCGCGCTGGGCGATGAAGTTGCGCGTCGGCACGTTGTGGTCGGTCTCGGCGAGGATGCCGAGCAGCTCGATGTAATCGGGATCGAGCATGATGGTATAATTGCCCGAGCCCATCTTGGCGCTGTGGGTACCGCGGGGCGACAGCGTGAAGCCGAGCCGCTTCCAGGTCTCGGCGGCCGCGTCGAGCTCCTTCACCACGACGACAGCGTGATCGATACCGATGACATTCTTGAGGGCCACGCGTTTGTCTCCTTGCAGCGAACTTGGCATATTGGCGGCCGAACTATGCCCAATCGACCCATGCGCCGCAACCGGCGCAGCCGGACTGAAGATGCAAGGCAAGATCGATCTCCACGCAGGGTATCGATCAGCAGAAATGAGCTGTCGCGATGAGCACGACCACCAATCACGTTCAATGGCCTGCGTCGCTGTGGGCGGCCCAGACCCCGCCGGGGCCGGATTTACCCGCGCTGCAGGGCAGCCAGCACGCCGATGTCGTCATCATCGGCGGCGGCTTCACCGGCCTGTCGACGGCGCTGCACCTGCGCGAGTCCGGCACCGACGTTGCCATCGTCGAGGCGATGGAGCCGGGCTGGGGGGCTTCGGGCCGCAACAACGGCCAGGTGATCCCGACTTTGTCGCGGCCCGATCCCGAGGATCTGATCGCGCGCCACGGCGCGGCCGGCGAGCGCTTCGTCGCCATGCTGCGCGACAGCGCGTCCACGCTGTTCGACACCGTCAGGCGCTACAACATCGACGCCGAGCACGAGCAGGCCGGCTGGGTGCAGCCGGTGCATACGCCGGGGCGCATCAAGATCGCCGAGCGACGCTTCAAGCAGTGGTCGAAGTTCGGCGCCCAAGTCGAGCTGCTGTCGCGCGATCAGGCGCGCGAGATGCTCGGCTCGGACGCCTGGCATGGCGGTTTCTGGAACAAGACCGGCGGGCACATCAATCCATTGGCCTTGGTGCGTGGCCTCGCGCGGACGGTACTCAGCCTTGGTGGTCGCATCTACGCGCGCTCGCCCGTGATTGATTTCAAACGCCAGGGTGACCGCTGGGTAGTCCGCACGGCGCAAGGCGAGCTGTCGGCGCGCGCGCTGGTGCTCGCGAGCAATGCCTATAGCGGCGAGTTCTCCAAGGCGCTGGCGCCTGACATCGCGCATGAGGTGATGCCGGTGCTGTCGTGGCAGATGGCGACGCAGCCGCTGTCGGACAATGTGCGCAAGACGATCATTCCCGATCGGCAGGCGATGTCGGACACGCATGGCGAGCTGTATTTCGCCCGCTACGACGCGCGCAATCGCCTGGTCACCGGTGGCGCCGTGATCGGTCCGGGCAACAAGGCGGAGCGGCTGAAGGCGCGCGTCGCCGAGCGCCTGCAGCGGCTGTGGCCGCAGATCGGCGAGGTCAGGTTCGACTATGTCTGGAACGGCTATGTCGGCATGACCACCGACTACATGCCGCGCATTCATCGGCTGGGCCCAGACGCCTATGGCTGGACCGGCTGCAACGGCCGCGCGGTGGCGCTTACGATCCCGCTCGGGGCCGAGCTCGCAAAGGCCGTGCGCGGCGTGCCGGCAGGCGAGTTGGCACTGCCGTTTACCGAGCCGGTGAAGATCCCCGCGCATGCGCTGTTACGGCCGTTCGCGCCACTGATGCTATTGCTCTACCGCTATCGCGACGCGCGGGAGATCGCGTAGCGCCTAGGTCGCGGCTGTCCGGGCAAAGTCGCCGCCCGGAATAGCCTCGAGCAGCGCCTGAGTATACGGGTGCTGGGGGTGACCGAATACGTCGCGCGTCAATCCGTGCTCGACGACGACGCCGTCCTTCATGACCGCGACGAGATCGCAGATCTGCGCGGCCACGCGCAGGTCATGGGTGATGAAGACGATCGACAGGCCGAGCCGTTCGCGCAGTCCTGTAAGCAGCTTCAGCACCTGCGCCTGCACGGACACGTCGAGCGCGGAGACCGGCTCGTCGGCCACCAGCACCGCCGGCTTCAGCGCCAGCGCGCGCGCCAGTCCGATGCGCTGGCGCTGACCGCCGGAGAATTCGTGCGGAAAGCGATCGGCCGCTGACGGATCGAGGCCAACCAGACTGAACAGCTCGCGTGCCTCGCGCAGCGCCTGATCGCGCGGCGTGCCGTGGATGATCGGCCCCTGCGCCACGAGATCGACCGCCTTGCGCCGCGGGTTCAGCGAGGCGAACGGGTCCTGAAACACCATCTGCATCCGTTGGGTCCGCTGCCTGATGTCATTGCGCGACAGCTTGGCCCAGTCCTCGCCTTGCAGCAGGATCGATCCCGCATCGGGATCGATCAGGCGAATGATGCAGCGGGCGAGGGTGGATTTGCCTGAGCCGGACTCGCCGACGATGCCGAGCGTGGCTCCCTTGGGCAGCATAAGCGAGACATCCTTGACCGCGTGAGTTACACGCACGCCGCGGCCGAGGAAGCCGCCTGTGCGATAGGTCTTGGCAACGCCGGAGAGCGCGAGAATGGTCTCGTCCGAGAGCTGGCGCGCCGGTGGCGCGGCCACCGGCGGCACGGCGGCGATCAGCTGCTGCGTGTAGGCGTGTTGCGGCTTGCGCAGCACGTCTCGCGCGGGACCCTGTTCGACCACGACGCCATGCTGCATCACCACCACGCGGTCGGCGATCTCGGCGACGACGCCGAAATCGTGGGTGATGAACAGCACCGCGGTCTTGCGCCGCTGCTGCAACTCGCGGATCAGCTTCAGGATCTGCGCCTGCGTCGTCACGTCGAGCGCGGTGGTCGGCTCGTCGGCAATCAGGAGCTTCGGGTCGAGCGCGAGCGCCATCGCGATCATGGCGCGCTGGCGCTGGCCACCCGACAGCTCGTGCGGATAAGCCTTGGCGGCGCGCGGCGGATCGGGGATGTGAACGTCTGTCAGGAGCGCCAGCACGCGCGACTTGATCTCGGCCTTGGACAGATCGGTGTGAATCTCAAGGACCTCGCCGATCTGATCGCCGATCGTGCGCAGCGGATTGAGCGCCGTCATCGGCTCCTGGAAAACCATGGCAATCTCGGCGCCGCGGATGCGGCGCATGTCGGCTGCCGGGGTCGTGCACAGATCGCGCCCGGCGAACAGGATGCGGCCGCCATCGATGCTGACGTTGTCCGGCAGCAGCCGCATGACGGCATTGGCCATCATCGACTTGCCCGAGCCGGACTCGCCGACGATGCAGACGATCTCGTTCTCGGCGACCGAGAGCGACAGCTCGGAGATCGCATGCGTTCGATCGGCGCCCTTGGGCAGACGGACGCTGAGGCGATCGACGGTGAGGATGGGTTCGCTCATCGCTGCTTCAGCCGCGGGTTCAAGGCATCGTTGAGGCCCTGGCCGACGAGCGACACCGCGAGCACCGTGATCAGGATGGCGACGCCCGGAATCGCCGAGACGTACCACTGCACGCGCAGCACGTCCCGCCCGAGCCCGATCAGATTGCCCCACGAGGCGACGTTGGCATCGGAGAGACGGAGAAACGCGAGCGCGCTTTCGAGCAGGATCGCGACCGCCATCACGACTCCGGCATAGACGATCACGGGCGGCAGCGCGTTCGGCAGGATCTCGCGCAGGATCAGTTGCGTGTCGCGCATGCCGAGGGTCCGTCCGGCCTGGACGAACTCCCGGCTGCGCAGCGACAGGAACTCCGCGCGCGTCAGCCGCGCCGGCGCCGGCCAGGAGACGATGCCGACCGCGATCGTCACCGTCGTCAAGGTCGAACCGAAGACGGCGACCAGCACCAGCAGCAGCACGAAGTTCGGCAGCGTCTGGAACGCTTCGGTGATCCGCATCAGGATGTTGTCGACCCATCCACCATAATAGCCCGCGAGCGCGCCGACCATAACGCCGATCACCACGGCGATCAGCGTGGCGACGCCGCCGATCAGGAGCGAGATGCGGGCGCCGTGGAAGATCTGGGCTGCGATGTCGCGGCCGGAATTGTCGGTGCCGAGCAGGAAGCGCGGGTTGGCGAACGGCCACACGAGGGGGCGGCCGGCGAGCGCGAGCGGATCACGCGGATAGAAATAACCGGCGCTGACGGCCATGCCGATGACGATCAGCAGCAGGATCAGGCCGAGCACGGCCGGAGGGCTGCGGAAGTAGCGTTTGACGGCATCCATGCTCAGCTCTCCGCCGCGATGCGCGGATCGAGCCGGGCATAGAGCAGGTCGGTGATGAAATTGACGAGGATCACGAGCAGCGCCGAGACGAAGACGATCCCGAGCAGCGTGTTCAGATCGCGTTGCACGACCGACTCATACGCAAGGCGGCCAAGGCCGGGCAGCGAAAACACCGTCTCGACCACGACCGAGCCGCCGAGCATCGTTCCTGCCTGCAGTCCGATCAACGTCACCATGGGCAGCAAGGCGTTGCGGAGCACGTGGCGGGTGATGATGCGGGTCTCGTCGAGACCCTTGGCGCGGGCGGTGCGGACGAAGTCGAGATTGAGAACTTCGAGCATCGAGGCGCGCATGATGCGCAAATAGATCGCGAGGAAGATCAGGCCGAGCGTCAGCGATGGCAGCACGAGGTGGCTGGCGATGTCGAGCACGCGCCAGATCCCGGTGCCGACCGCGCCAATATCCTCGAAGCCGCCGGCCGGCAGCCATTGCAGATAGATCGAGAACACGACGATGGCCATCAGGCCGAACCAGAACGACGGCGTGGCGTAGAAGACGAGCCCGAGGGTCGAGATCAGCGTGTCAGGCCAGCGGTTGACGTTGCGCGCGGCGATGACGCCGAAGATCAGGCCGAAAAAGAACGCGAACGACAGGGACGAGATCATCAGCAGCAAGGTTGGCGGCAGCCGCTCCAGGATCACGGCCGCGACCGGCTTGCCGTAGATCGCCGAGAAGCCGAGATCGAGCCGCACCAGCCGCCACAGATAATTGGCGAGCTGCATCGGCACCGACAGATCCAGGCCGTAGAACCGGCGCAACTCGCGGGCGGTGGCCGCGTCGCCGCCGCCCATCTGGGCCATCATGGCGTCGACCGTATCGCCCGGCGCGAGCTGCAGCAGCAGGAAGACGCCGATCAGGATGAGGAACAGGGTCGGGATCGAGGCGACGAGTCGCCGCCCCGCTAGGCTCAGGATGCGCATGGCCTCATTCTGACCGAGTTCGGCTCACGCGGAAAGCCAGAGATCGTGCCAGCTCGACGATCCCCAGCGCGGCGTATTCGAGTGGTTGCGTGCCTTCGCCGTGATCACGGTGACGAAGATCTGCTCGATCGGCATCCACACCGGCAGCTCGGTATTGGCTTCGCGCACGAAGTCAGCATAGAGCGCCTTGCGCTTGGCCGGATCGACCTCGGTCGCGGCGTCGTCGATGATCTTGTCGATCTTGGCGTCGTCCCAGCCCCACTGGTTGGTCCACGGCGCGCCCTTGGGCTGACCCGAGCGGTACCACACCGTTGTCGAAACCGCCGGGTCGTTGCGGTACTGGTGCCAGCCGGTGGCGAGGTCGAAGGCGTGCTCGTCGTAGACCTGCTTGAGGAAGCCGCCGCCGTCGTTGCGCACGATCTCGACCTGGATGCCGACTTCGCCCAGGGATTGCTGGATGAAGGTCGACCACAGCGAGATGTCCTCGCCCCATGGCGCGGGCAACAGCCGCAGCGAGAACCGGTTGCCGCCGGCGGCGGGCTTGAAACCGGCCTCGTCGAGCAGCGCCTTCGCCTTGGCCTTGTCGTAGGGATATTGCGGGGTATCCGCGCCCGGATAGAAGTCGGTCGAGGTCGACGGAATCGGGCCCGTGCCGAGCTTGGCGAAATCGCCGAGGAAGTTCTCGATGAAGAACGGCACGTTGATCGCGTGCGCGATGGCGCGGCGGACCTTGATGTCAGCAAGCTCCTTGCGGCGGACGTTGAACTCCAGCGTGTTGGTACGGGCGTTGCCCTCATTACCCTTGGTCGAGACGATGAAGCGCTTGTCCTTGCCGAGGCGGGCCATGTCGGAGATCGTCAGCCCCGAGAACGGGCTGTAGTGCAGCTCGCCGGCCTCCATCTGCGCGGCCGCAGCGGCGCGGTCGGTGATCACCTTCCAGACGATGCGGTCGAGATAGGGCGCGTTCGGGCGCCAGTAATCGGCGTTGCGGTCGGCGATGATGTACTGGCCGCGCTCGTACTTCACGAACTTGAACGGACCGGTGCCGACGGGCGCGAGGTTCGTCGGGTTCTGCCGGATGTCGCCGTTCTCATAGATGTGCTTGGCCGAGACGTAGCCGAGATCGGGCAGCGCGCGCAGCAGCAGATTGAGCGGCATCGGCCGCTCGTAACGGAAGATCGCGGTCTGCGGATCGGGCGTGTCCACCGCGGTGAGGAACAGCTGCAGGGTCGATCCGTAGTTGAGGATCTTCTTCCACATGTTCATCGCGGTGAAGGCGACGTCCTCCGACGTGAACGGCTTGCCGTCGTGCCAGGTCACGCCCTTGCGCAGCTTGAAGGTGACCGTCTTGCCGTCGGGTGTCGCTTCCCAGCTCTCCGCGAGGACGCCGACCGGCTGCCCGTTGGCATCGAGATCGACGAGGTTCTCCTGGATCTTGCCGCCGATGATGTAGACGCCGGTCGAGGCCTGCAGGCTCGGATTGAGCTGGCGCTGCTCGGCGCCGTAGTGGACGTTGAACACGCCGCCCTTGCGCGGGGTTTCCTGGGCGAAAGCCCGCAGAGGATTAACCACGTTCGCGGCGATGGCGGCGGAGGTCAACAGGGCAGTCCGGCGGCTGATCTCGAAACGGCTCGAAGTCATCAAGGTCTCCCGAAAGGCCAATGGAACGCTGGCCGATGGTGCAATCGCGCCGGAGATTACGCGGATCGCGCGCGCGAGTCATTTGCGAATTGCGCAGCCGATCTGCGGCATCCTGGTCCGGCGCGCGCGACGGGCGGCCTCTTGGCACAAATTGCTCGTATACAAACGATCGGGAGAACGTCGCCGCTGCCAGCCCCGGGATTGGGCTGGGGATTGGCGGTCGCCATCCGAGGCGCCGGAGCAACTTCAGGATCGCAGGCAGCCAGCGGCGCCATCTCAGATAGATGTTCCGCGATCACCGGCCAGCGGCAGCCGCAATTCGAACGCGACCCCCGTCTCGGGAGACAGCAGCAGGATCTCTCCGCCGTGGCTTGCGAGGATGGCGCGTACGATGGCCAGCCCCATGCCGGTGCCGCCGCTGTCCCGCCGGGTCGTAAAGAACGCATCGAAGATGCGGTCGCGATTGTCGGGCGAGATGGGATCGCCGTCGTTGCCGGCAATGACGACCAGTTGACCGTCACGATCCACAGCATCGAACCGGACCCGCCGCGCCCCGTGGCGGACCGCGTTGTCGACCAGATGCGTGAGCACGATCAGGACCGTTTCGCTCGAGAGTGAGGTCTTGCGGTCGACCGGACCGGACGCCTCGATCGTGGTCGCCGGGAAGCGCTGCCGCAGCATGGCGACCGCCTCCGCCACGCCGCCGGGGTCGATCGTCGACATGGTCTCCGCCCGCGCCAGCTCGCGCAGGCGCTGGGCCAGCGCCGTCAGGCGATCCGCGTCGGCAAGAATGTTGGTGAGGAACGTTTCCTGCTCCGCGCGTGTCAGGGTCGCCGAGCCGCTGGCAAGGGAATCGAGCAGCAGCTCTGCGGCGCCCTTGATCGAGGTCAGCGGCGATTTGAGCTCGTGGGTCAGGTGCGCCGAAAAGCTTCGGATGTAGTTGGAGCGCTGCGCCAGCTGCTCGGCCATGGCGAAGAAGTGTTCCGCCAGCTCGGCGAAGTCGCGCGTGCCGTAATGGGCGAGGGGACGAAAGCCCGCGGGGTCGTTGCGGCCGATCCGGCCGGCGCGATCAACGAGCTCGCGCATCGGCCGCGTGATCGTCCGCGACACGATGAGGCCGACCAGCAGCGTCGTCAGGACGATGGTCGACCCGGCGGCGATGAACTTGCCGCGCTCCTGATAGAGATGCTCGAAAATGTTCCGTGGCGTGCGCGAGGTGTAGATGACCCCCGCAACGTGATCGTTGACGATCACTGGCATCGCCGAGAACACGTGCACACCGACGCCGCGGCTGATCGAATAGATCGGCGGTGGCGCCTTGTCGGGAATGCGGATGCGGAGCGCGGCACTGTAGCGGCCCTGCAGGGCGCTCGCGACCTCGTCGATATGGGCCAGCGACTTGCCCATCTCGTCGCGGCCGGCGATCACGACGCCTTGCGGGTCGAGCACGCGAAAGCCCGCCAGCGTGACCTTCTGCGTCTCCTTGATGATCGGCAGCAGCCGCGCACCGATGGCCACATAGGCGGGATCGGCCGGATGGATCGCCTCGCGCGCATCGGGACGGCGCACGAACAGATCGTTGGCCAGCAGATCGAGCAGAGGGCGGATCGGCGTGACCTCGTCGGCCGCATCGGGGCGCGCCTCAAGCGGGATTTCGAAGCCCAGAGGAATGCCTGAGGCCAGGCGCGCGGCGACCTCTTCGGCGAAGACAGCGGCCAGCACTCGGCTCTGCGCGATCAGCTCGGCCTGGGTCTGCCGGATCAGCTGATTGTCGTAGATGCGGAAGAAGAACAGCCCGACGAGGGGCAGGGTGCCGACCAGCGCCAGCACGCCGAACACGATCTGTCCCAGCGACGGACGCCATTTCCGCTTCGGCTTCGGCGCGATCATGGCGCGCCGCAGCGGCCCAGCCGGAAGCCGACGCCGTGGACGGTCTCGATGGCGTCCTCGCAATGCGCGGCCGCGAGCTTGGCCCTGATGTTGCGGATGTGGCTGTCGATGGTGCGGTCGGAGACCTGGATGTTGAGCTGATAGGCCGCGCTCATGATCTGCTCGCGGCTGAAGACGACCGCCGGACGCGTCATCAGCGTCCGTAGGATGCTGAATTCGAGCGCCGTCAAGGTCAGGGGGGTGTCGCCGAAGCGCGCAGTATGCTGCTGCGGGTCGAGACGAAGCCGGCCGTGAGCCAGCTCCTCCGCCTCGGTCGCGCGATCGGCACCGCCCGAGGTGACGCGACGCAGGATCACATTGACACGAGCGACGAGTTCGCGCGGGCTGAACGGCTTGGTGACGTAGTCGTCTCCTCCGATCTCGAGGCCGAGAATGCGATCAATCTCCTCGTCCCGGGCGGAAAGAAACAGGATCGGGACCTGCGAGGTCCGGCGGATGCGCCGGCAGACTTCCAGGCCGTCGAACTCCGGCATGCCGACGTCGAGCACGATCAGGTCCGGTCTATCATCTGCGAACTTCGCGAGGGCGGCCCGGCCGTCGGCGGCTTCCGTCACGGCCATGCCGGCCTTGCTCAGGGCGACGCGCACGACCTCGCGGATGTGCGGATCATCGTCGACGATGAGAATTCGGGGAGACAAGCGGCGCTCCATGGCAAGTGTCAGCTTGGCGTCTGCGTTGCGGCATGTGTATCGAGATCACGCTGCAAGCGCCAGCCGCGAAAGCTCCAGGTTCGCCATGACGCCCTGTCCCTGGCCTGGTCCGCCAGCAGCACGCCATGGATACGCGCCAGCTCTGGGGCCTGAGGCGACAACAACATGGCCCGCCGGATCGCCGGCAGGGCTTGCGGCCCCAGTCGCGCTAGATAGGAATGATCGAGGGCGACGCCGCCCCGCCCGGCCTCGCGGCTGTGGGCCACGTTGTAGTCGGCGATGAATTTGTCGAAATTGACCAGGGAGCACCCGTAGAGGGTGGCTGCCAGCACGACGAGATTTACGCGGATCAGCCAGCGCGTCGGACGGTCCTGAGCGATACGGATCACGATCAGGATCAACCCCACGGCGACCAGCGCCATCCAGATCAACGCCGCGATCCGCCAGCCGGTGAGCAGATAGGTTTCGATGTAGAGATGCACCCGCTGGATCGAGGACATGACGAGCATCACGTTCTGTCCAACCCAGAGATATACCAGCGGTCGGACGAGCCTCGACTGATCGGCTGCTTGTGGACGGATGGCGACGACGACAAAGGCGGCCGCCAGAAGCGCGGTCGCAATCAGCGGATAGGCGCCGCGATGAGCATACGCCGCGTAGCTCATGCCGTCCGGAAGCGCCAGATGTCCCCAGAGGTAGAGCCCATCAAGCACGGTCTGCAGCGCAAACAGCACGTTGAACATGAGCAGCGAGCGGAGGATGACCTGCGGACCAAGCACGGAGTCCAGCGGCGATCGCACGTCCTGCGCAACGGCATCCGGTGCGGCCGGACCCGGTTTGTGCTGGCGCCAGCGCAAATGCATGAACGGCCAGATCAGAGACAGTGCGATGAGCCAGAAGACGACCCTGGCCACGCTGACATCAGACACGACGTGGTCGGGGCGGAAGCGATTGAGCCATTGCTCGATCACCGGATTGGCCGCCGCGAACAGGAAGATGAAGATGGCGTACAGCGCCAGCGGAATGCTCCACGCCAGCAGGAAACGGGTCAGGACGTTGGTTTGGAGGATGGCGATGGTGTCCGCAATCAGCCTGAACGGTCCGGCGAGGAGCAGCTGCCGTGCGGCCGTCAGCGGCACCCGCAGTCCGGCCGCGCTCGGATCGGTCAACACCGCGACGGCCGATATCGTTGTGAGCACGAGGATCGCGAACGACAGCATATCCAGGCCTTCGAGGCCCGGAGCGAGACCGGCGACGAAGATGCCGGCCGCCACGATCCAGCGGCGGCTGTCGATCTTGTCGCAATTGACGAGGACGCAGCCTGCGAACAAGGCGATTGCAAACAGCACGACGCAGAGGCCGATGGGCTGGTTGTAGAACATGATGTCGGCGAGCCACAGCAGGCCGAGAGCGCAGACGAATTTGAGCCACTTGGCCTGGCCGGCGGTGGGCGTGCCGGTCAGCTCAGCGGAGCTGCTCATTGCGAAGATCCTCGTTTCAGTCGTTACGGCTGGGCTGCCGCGATCCTGGGATTTCAACATGAGGCTCGCTCGTGCAGTCGGTCGCGAGACTGTCTGCAGCATCTCAGGATTTGTTTGCAGAATTCGTGCAGACGCGCTTCTCCGGCTGGCGCACCCCAATTGTCGTTGTTACGCAATCACCGTCTTCATTCGTGTGGATCGGCTTGTCGAACATGTTCGGACGTATCAGGACCGTGATCCTCTGGATCCTTGCGGCGCTCTTTGTTTTCATCACGCTGAACAGCAACGAACCCTATCTGGTCCGGCTGCGCGGCCCCGGTCATGCCGCCTTGCTGGTGATCGGGTTGGCTGTTCCGCTCCTTCTGGTGCTGAGCGGAAGCTGGCGACGCGGCATCGCCGCGCGAGCCCTGCTGCTGGTCTGGTGCGTTCCGCTCATCGCGTTGACGGCGACCCAGTTCATGTTCGCCTGGCGGAAATACGAGACGTTCCGGACCGAGCCCGAGGTGGCGCTGCTGCTCGGACGGCACTTCATCGCCGGCTACAGGTCCGCGGACGATGCCGCTGCGCTGGCGCAGCGCGGCTTGATTGCGGGCGTCTATGTCACCCATCACAATATCCGCGGACGGACGGAAGCTCACCTGCGCACCGAGCTCGCCCGCTTGCAGGCCGAACGTCGCGGTGCAGGTCTCCCGCCGCTCCTCGTCGCCGCAGATCAGGAGGGGGGCAGCGTCGCGCATTTGTCGCCGGTGCTGCCGAACATCCCCGGCCTCTCCACACTCGCCGATCTGCCCGCCAACCGGCGCGCGCGGGCCGCGTTCGAATTGGGACGCTCCCAGGGTGAGGGGCTTGCGGCCGCGGGGGTCAACTTCAACTTGGCGCCGGTCGTCGACCTTCGCCCGCATTGGACCCGCAATCCGCTGGATTTTCACACCCTGATCGGTCGGCGTGCGATTTCGCGGGATCCGGATGTGGTCGGTGACATCGCGCTCGGCTATGTCCAGGGTCTGGAGGCCAGCGGCGTTCGCGCGGCGGTCAAGCATTTTCCGGGCCTCGGTCGGGTCGAGGCCGATACGCACCATTTCTCGGCTCAGCTGGATGCGCCCGTCGATGCCCTGGAACGATCGGACTGGCGACCGTTCCGTCACGTGCTGGAACGCTCGCAGGCGGCGATGATGGTCGGGCATGTGACGGTCGACGCCGTCGATCCCGAGCGGCCTGCCTCGCACTCCCGGAAGGTTCTCGACGGCCTGATCAGGGGGCAGTGGCACTATCAGGGCGTCATCATCACCGATGATCTCGTGATGGGGGCAATCTACGGCCGCGACCTCTGCAAGGCGGTCGTGGAGGCTCTCAATGGTGGCGCCGATCTGCTGCTCGTGGCCTATGACGGCACTCAGTTTCACCGGGTCTTTGCGTGCGCCAGGCAAGCGCTGTCAGACGGACGGATCGATCTCGATGCCCTGCGTCGCAGCGACGAGCGGCTGGCGCGCTGGAGGCCTGATGAGACGTCCCGGCCTTCGAATGTTTCGACAGTATCCGAGACGGCTGGCGGTGCGCATCGAAAGATCGTGGACTGACGGAGTCGCGTGTCCAGGTTCAACGCGGGCCGTTGCCGGTCCAATTGCGCCAGGCGACGTTGGAGAGGCTCCTGAGATCCGTGCCCAGGGGACGTCGAGTCTGCTTGTCGTGCTGGGCGATGAGCTGCTCGGACTCGCGGATCTTGACCTGAAGTTCCGCAACCTGCCGCTTGGTTCGCTCGATCGCCTTCCCATCGGCGCTTTCGCCGACCGTGAACCGCGTCGTCTCGATCTGCTTCAAGGCCGCGCGGTTCTTCTTGAGCTGGGCGCGATGCCAGGCAACCTTGCTGTCACTGTCCGCAACCATGGGGGACTCCTCGCGAGGGGGCGGAGTCTAGACAACAATGAGCTGATTCGCGATCGCGTCTGGCTGCACCGTCGTTTGTCGGTCTGGGCCGTTGTGGTGTCAGAATGCCGATGACCGCCGCGCTGTCACGAGATGAGGCGAGGCGACCGGGGCGCGGAGCTGCCCAAGGCGCCTCCGGGAGGGGGGCTGACGACGACGGATGCGCGCGGGATTTCCCCGCGCGCAAGCCATCAGCGGCGGTGGGGGCCGAAAGCGCGGAGGAACGGAGCGGCCGGATACCCGATGCGGTCCGCGCATGCGCATCGGGTTTTCCCCAGTTCCGTTTCTCCAATCGCGTCCGTAGCTTACACGGATCGCTCGAACGCGGGCACGGTCAGCGGTCCGGTCGGTCGGACTGCCGTCAACGTATCGTTTGCGGACACAGTTTCTGTGTGCAGAATAAGAGTAAGTCTTCCGGCATTTAGCGGTCGTTCATGGGCTTCCGAGGGCCTTATATGCTCCCTTGAAGCGTCAATTGTGCAGGCGATCCCGGGGCAAGTTGGGTGGGTGATCATTGAAGCAGCAACTGAAAGCCCTCGTGGGGCGCACATTCAATGCATTGGGTTATTCTGTCGTTCGGTCGGAGACGCTTGCCGGATTGCAGCGTCGGTCACAGGACGCCTCGCGCGGCAATACTCAAGCGAACTCGTCCCCAGCTAACGGATCCAACAGCTCGATAATTGACGCCGAGCAGGAGCGCGCGAAACGCGGCCGCCGCCAAGCCGCTTTGTGGCGTGTCATCGAGCAGGAGACCCAAGCGGACTACTATTTTGCGATGGACGTCGTCGGCAGCTGTACGCTGCGATGTCCGTCCTGTCCGGTAGGAAACTCACCGAGCCAATTGCCGAAAGGCATCATGTCCATGCAGATGTATCGCGACATCCTGGACAAGATCAAACGCGAGCATCCCGGTGAGCGGGTCTACATCGATCTCTTCAATTGGGGCGAGTCGGCGCTTCACAAGAGTTTGCCGGACATGATCCGGCTCGCCAGAGAGAATGGAATCGGCATCGGCCTGTCGACCAACCTGAACTCCTTTCCCAACATGCGCGAGATCATTCGCGCGAAGCCGGGCTACATCCGCATCTCATTGTCCGGCTACACCAACGCAGTCTATCAGCAGACGCATGCTGGCGGCGACATCAACCTCGTGAAGTCGAACATGTATCTGCTTCGGCATCATATGGACGAAACCGGGATCAGCGTTCCGATCCAGGTCGGATTTCACGTCTACCGCACCAACTTTCCGGATGATTTTGCAGCGGTCAGACGCCTGTGCGACGAGCTTGATTTCTACTTCATGCCGAGCATCGCGACGTTCATGCCCCTTGAGAAGGCCATTCACGCAGGCGATGGCACATTGAACGACGCCGACAAGGCGCTTCTTGCCAAGCTTGTCGTGCCGATGGAGGAGCGGAGCCGGATGCTGGGCGAGATTCGTCCCAAGAATTTCGATTGCGAGTTCCGTGTCCGCCGCACGGCGCTCAACTATGACGGTTCGGTCGCCCTGTGCTGTGCCACGTTCAATAACGAGCAGCTGATTGCGAGGAACTATCTCGAGGTCAGCCGGGACGAGCTGTTCGACCGGAAGCAGAAGCACAGCTTCTGCACTGTTTGCATGGATAAGAACCTCGATATGGTGTTTACCGGTACCGGAAATGATCTGGTCGAGAAGCGCGCCGCAAGCGTGCTCGGAAAGGAATTTGCCGATTTCCTCGACGATCGCTCGACCCCCTGGGACTGAGCGCGCATGCATGGCGTGACCCTGGCTGGGGGCAGCGAAAGCGAGCAGGCAGGGCCAGTTCATAGCTCCCACGTTCGGACTGAAAAGAAGAACGAGGAAATCGAAACGCTTCGCGCGGTCGCCATCACGATCGTGGCGTTTCAGCACTCGTTCAACTACCTGACGGTCTGGCAGCCGGCCTGGGCCGCGACGATAGGCAGCTACTTCAATCTCGGTCAGGCCGGCGTCGACCTTTTCTTCGCCATTTCCGGCTACGTGATCGCTCGGAGCTTCCTGCCGGGACTCCTCGCCGCCTCGTCGTTCGAAGCGGCGTGGAGGGAGGTTGTCGCCTTCTGGATCAAGCGCATCTATCGGCTTTGGCCCACCGTCCTGCTCTGGGTCGTCGCCGACATCGTGCTCGCCGCGGCTTTCAACCGATCGGGTGCGTTCGGGCCGATCAAGGAAACGATCGTCGGGGGCGTTTCGGCTCTCGCCCAGATCATGAACTTCCATCACGGCTACTGTGCGCAAGGGTTCTGCTTCAGCAATCCTGTCTATCCGCTCGGTCCGCTCTGGAGTTTGTCGCTCGAAGAACAGTTCTATGCCTGCTTTCCGCTGCTGGTCCTGACCTTGTGGTCGTACAAGAAGCTGGACAGGCTCCTTCCTCTTCTGGCGCTCATTGCCTTCATCCAGCTCTTCCTGACCCGCCCGGACGGATCGCTTCTGCTCTATATCAGAACCGACGCGTTGTGCGGCGGAGTCATGGTGTATCTGTTGTCTTCCTGGGAGGGGCTGCGCATGTTTCGCGAACCCCTGGCGGCAGCGAAGTGGACGACGAAGGCCGTCACGATCGGGGTGCTCTTTGCTATCCTGACGATGATCACCGGACGAGCCGTCAGCTTCAATGCCGGAATCTCGGCGATCGCTTCGGTTGCAATCGTCACGATTGCTCATTTTGAGGCCGGCTGGTTCGGTCCTTCACAAAACGAACGTGTCCGGAAGGTCGTGCTCTGGATCGCTGCGCGCTCGTACTCGATCTACGTCATCCACTGCATCGCGATTGCGTTCGTTGTCGAGTTGTGGTGGCGGTTGACGGGAGGCGCGACCCCAACCGGTTCGGCCACGGCGAAGTTCTACCTGTCGTGGATCGTGATCCTGGCGCTTGCGGCCGAGGCAAATTGGCGCCTCGTGGAGGTTCCGTTGAGGGTCCGCGGTCGGGCTCTGGCGAGCAAATGGACCCGCAGCGAATGAGTGATGGGCGTCCACGCTTGCAATCAGCGCAAGCCTGTCACTGCAGGTTTCATGGCACTCTTTCATGGCCCGTCGACCGAATGGGGTGCCAGGATAAGATCCCGCCGCACGCGACGAGCTTGACCCGGTGGGATGAAGGCTAGAGCAGCGCAGTCATTCACTGCTCGGCTGGCCGTTTCTTTTGCAGCGCCGACAGCGTTGCCTGTTGGCCTGTGTCGTGCTGCTCCTCGAAATCCGCTTTTGGGGGCTCAGGAAGCACGATGTCCGGAGGCACCGTTGCGAGTTCTTCCGGGCTGGCCTCGCAGGATTTGATCTCGAAATTGTTGTCGAGAAGCTTCTCGCCGTGAGTGCCGAAGGTGATGAGATCGGCTTGCTCCGCGGCTTCCCAGACCTCACGTTCCGTCCGAAACGGACGGGTCAGCTGTTCGTCATTCTCAAACAATGCGTAGGGCACGAGCGCCTCCAGGTTGCGGTCGGCCTTGGCATTGGGCTCACGGCCGGCCGGCGCCCGCCCCAGCGGGCGGCCACACCTCACAAACCGCCGCATGCGGGAGCTGGTTCCACGCCGCTCCGCCCGCAATCCGATCGAACAGTTGTGACGATCCGCCGTCGCCGCCGACGGAACATGGGCGCAAGCGCGCGGTTGGCCGGGTGTCGAATGACCAGGAGAAAGCAATGGACATCAAGGGAAAGAAAATCGCGATCCTCGCGACCAACGGGTTCGAGCAGTCCGAGCTCGAAGTGCCGCGCGACCGCTTGAAGCAGGCCGGGGCGACCGTCGAAATCGTTTCGATCGAGGCCGGCGAGATCAAGGGCTGGGACCAGAAGGATTGGGGCCGTGCCGTCAAGGTCGACAAGACCCTGGATCAGGCGTCGGCGTCCGACTACGACGCGATCGTGCTGCCGGGCGGCCAGATCAATCCGGATCTGCTGCGCCTGGAGCCGAAGGCTTTGAAGTTCATCAAGGACATCTTCGACGCCAAGAAAATCGTCGCCGCGGTGTGTCACGCGCCCTGGCTGCTGATCGAGACCGGCATCGCCAAAGGGCGCAAGATGACGTCCTACAAATCGATCAAGACCGACGTCGCCAATGCCGGCGCCCAGTGGCAGGACGCCGAAGTCGTGGTCGATCAGGGCGTGATCACGTCGCGCAATCCAGGTGATCTGGAGGCGTTCAGCGCCAAGATCATCGAAGAGGTCAACGAAGGCCGCCATCTCAAGCGCAGCGCGGCCTGATCGGTCAGACCGATGGAGGCCGAGCTCAAAGCCCGGCTTCCTCGCGCGGACGGACCCAGCGCCCGAAGGTTCGGACGCTGGGCCGCAGTCCACACGGAGTGCCTCCAGCGAGATGGGGGAACGCCGCCGGAAGCCTGGAACAGACTCTCGGCGCGCGGCGTCGTTCCTAATTGATCCGGCGCGGCGTCTCTCCAGACGGAAGCCACCGTTACATCTTGGCAACCTTCGTGGAGGCTCCGGAACTTCGCTGCTCATCCCGTGTTGGCCGGGCGTGAATGGGCCGCGGAGATGTGCCGTGAGTGAAAAAGCAAAAATCCAGGACTACGACTCTCCCGCTGGCGGTTGGGGCTCGGTGCATGCCGTCGCCAGCATCCTGACGCAGGAAGAGGTGACGCTGCTCGGCAGCGAGATCCTGCTCAAGCAGAACAAGCCCGGCGGCTTCATGTGCGTCAGCTGCTCCTGGGCCAAGCCGGCGAAACCGCATCCCTTCGAGTTCTGCGAGAACGGCGCCAAGGCGACCGCCTGGGAGATCACCGGGAAGACGGTCGGCCCGGAGTTCTTCGCCCAGCGCCCGCTAGCGGAGCTGCGGACCTGGTCCGACCATCAGCTGGAAGAGCAGGGGCGTCTGTCGCACCCGATGCGCTACGATGCCGGGTCCGATCGCTACGTCCCCGTCAGCTGGGACGAGGCGTTCCGGGCGATCGGTGCTGAGCTGAACAAGCTCGATCCGCGCTCCGTGGTGATGTACACATCCGGCCGCGCGTCGCTCGAGACCAGCTACATGTATCAGCTGTTCGGGCGTATGTACGGCACGAACAATTTCCCCGACAGTTCGAACATGTGCCATGAGTCCACCTCGGTGGCGCTGCCCGAGGTGATCGGCGTTCCCGTGGGAACGGTCCTCTTGGAGGATTACGACAAGGCCGACTGCATCTTCTTCTTCGGCCAGAACACGACGACCAACTCGCCGCGCATGCTGCATCCGTTGCAGCGGGCCGCGAAGAGAGGTGTCCCGATCATCACCTTCAACCCGCTGCGCGAGCGCGGACTGGAGCGCTTCACCGATCCGCAAAATCCGATCGAGATGGTGCTGACCGGCGGCACGCGGATCAGCACCCAGTATCATCAGCTGCGCGTCGGCGGCGATGCAGCTGCGCTGCTCGGCATGTGCAAGGCGGTGATCGAGGCGGATGATGCCGCGATCGCCTCGAAGAGCCCGCGCGTTCTCGATGTCGCCTTCATCGAGCAGCATACGTCCGGCTTCGATGCCTTCGCGACCGCCTGCCGGCAGGCGTCCTGGAGCGACATCGAGCGTGCCTCCGGCCTCCATCGTGCGGCGATCCTGGAGGCGGCCAAGGTCTATGCGGCCTCCCATGCCGTGATCGCCAACTACGGCATGGGAATCACGCAGCATCGCCACGGCGTCGAGACGGCCAAGATGATTGTGAACCTGCTGCTGCTGCGCGGAAACATCGGCAAGCCCGGTGCCGGCATCTCGCCGGTTCGCGGCCACTCCAATGTGCAGGGACAGCGCACGGTCGGCATTTCGGAAAAGACCAAGCTGGTGCCGCTCGACAAGCTGGCGCAGCTCTATGATTTCGAGCCGCCACGCTGGGATGGTCTCGCGACCGTCGACGCCTGCGAGGGCGTCATCAAGGGTGAGGTGAAGGGCTTTGTCGGCCTCGGCGGCAATTTCCTGCGTGCCGTGCCTGAGCGAACGCTGATGGAGCCGGCCTGGTCGAAACTGCGTCTGTCAGTGCAGGTCGCCACTAAACTGAATCGGACGCACGTCGTGCCGGGCGAGGTCACCTATTTGCTGCCATGCCTCGGTCGGATCGAGATCGACCGGCAGGCGAGCGGCGAGCAGGCGGTGTCGATGGAGGATTCCACGACCTGCATCCACGGCTCCCGCGGCCAGCGCCAGCCGGTTGCGGACGGCTTGCTGTCCGAGCCGGCGATCGTCGCAGGCTTTGCCAAGGCGACGCTGGAGACCAATCCGCGCGTCGACTGGGATGCCTGGGTTGGCAACTACGCGCTGGTCAGGGATGCCATCGAGCGTACCTATCCCGATCAGTTCAAGGATTTCAACGAGCGCCTGTTTCAGCCCGGCGGCTTTCCGCGGCCGCTCGGCGCGCGCGAGCGCAAATGGAAGACGTCGACGGGCAAGGCCAATTTCACCGTGCCCAAGGCGGCGCTCACTCCGCCGCAGCAGGGTAACGGCGTCTTTCAGCTGATGACCTTGCGCGCCGATGGCCAGTTCAACACCACGATCTACAACGAGGACGACCGCTTCCGCGGCGTGACCGGCGGCCGCATGGTGATCTTCATGAACGCGACCGACATGGCCGATCTCGGCATCAAGCAGGGCGAGTTCGTGCGGCTGTCCACGGAGGCCGATGACGGCGTGCCGCGCTCGCTCGGAGGCCTCCAGGCGGTCGCGTTCGACATCCCGCGTCATAGCGTCGGTGCGTATTATCCGGAGTGCAACGGTCTGATTCCGTTGTGGCACTACGCCGAAGGCAGCAAGGTGCCGGCGGCGAAATCGGTGCCGGTTCAGGTCGCGCGCGACACCCAAAGTTGATGGCGATGCGACGGCTCAGCCCGCCGCACGCTGCTTCGCGCCGTCGGGGCTGATGGCGGCATAGGAGCTCGTGATCTCCGGCGGGGTGGCGCCGGGCCGGAGCGGGACCACGAGCCGACACACCAGTCCCTCGGGACGCCAATCGAAATTGGCCCGTCCGCCCAGTTGGCTCTCGACGCTCGCCATCAGGCTGCGCGTCCCGAACCCGCGGACCGTCGGCACGCGCACCAGCGGGCCGCCGGTTTCGATCCACGTCAGATCGATGCGGTCATCCTCAATCGTCCACTCGACCGAGAGATGACCGGAGCGGACCGAGAGCGCCCCGTACTTGGCCGAGTTCGTCACGAGCTCATGCAGCGCCAGCGCCAGGGTCTGCGCCATCGCCGGTTCGAGCTGCAGGTCGGCACCGCCGAAGGCCACCTGGCCGCCTGTCGCGTAGGGCGCGAGCTCCTCGGCCACCAGCCTGCTCATCTTGGCGCCCTGCCAGCTCGACAGCGACAGGATCGTATGGACACGGGCGAGGGCGCTGATCCGCCCCTCGACGGCGCTGACATAGGTCTTCACGTTGTCCGCCTTGGTCAGCCGGACGATGGATTGAGCAAGGGTCAGGGCGTTCTTGGCGCGGTGGTCGACCTCGCGCGTCAAGAGGTTCTGGCGTTCTTCAGCGCGCTTGCGCTCGGTGATGTCGATTGTCACGCCGCTGACACGGACGACGCGCCCCGCTTTGTCGGTGGTCGCCGCTGCCGTTCCCACGCACCATCGCTCCTCGCCATCCGGCCTGTTGATCCGGAATTCCGCTTCGTAGGAGCTCGTGCCGCGGCTGAACTCCGCCATCACTTGGCGGGCCCGTTCGGCATCCTCCCGGTTCACGAGCGACATGATGTTCACCGTGTTCAGCTCGAAGCTCTGCGGCGAGACACCGAAGATGCGGTATTGGCCTTCGTCCCACATCCAGTCGCCGTTCGCTCCATCCCAATCCCAGGAGCCCATGCGGCCGGCGGCAATGGCCATGCTGCGCCGCTGCTCGCTCTCGACGAGCTTCGCGGTCGATCTCTCGAGCTCGGCAGTGCGTGCGCGCACGCGGTTTTCGAGCTCTCTGTTGAGATGCTCCAGCTCGCGCGTCTTCCGATAGAGCTCGGTGAAGACCTTGATCTTCGCGCGCAAGACCTCGGGCACGACCGGAACAGGCACGTAGTCGACGGCGCCCATCTCGTAGCCGCGCAGACGATCGAAGTCGCTGACCTGGATGGCCGAGATGAAGATGATGGCGATCTTCTGGAACCGTGGATGCTCGCGGATCATCTGCGCCAGCTCGAAGCCGTCGAGCTCCGGCATGCACACGTCGACGAGGATCACCGCGATCTCGTTCTTCAACAGGATCTCGAGTGCCTCGCGGCCCGAGGTGGCGACGACGAGGTGCTCGCCGAGTTCCTTCAGGATGACTTCATAAGCCAGCAGCTTCGCCGGCTGATCGTCGACCAGGAGGATGTTGACCTTCTCATGTTCCATCGTGAATCAGCCGTTCAGCGGTGCAGCCACATGCGGATCGCAAGAAGCAGCTGCTCGGTGTTGACGGGTTTTGCCAGATAGTCGGAGGCGCCAGCCTCGAGGCACTTTTCGCGGTCTCCCTTCATGGCTTTCGCGGTCAACGCGATGATGGGGAGCCGGACGAAGGCAGGGTTCTGCCTGATTACGCCGATCGTCTGGTAACCATCCATCTGCGGCATCATGATGTCCATGAGGACGATCGCGATCTCCGGATTGCTCTGCACGAGTTCGATCGCTTCGCTGCCGGTTGTCGCCGTGAGCACCTTCATGCCGCGCCGTTCCAGCACGCTGGAGAGCGCGAAGATGTTGCGGGCATCGTCATCGACGAGCAGCACGGTCTTGTTGATGAGATCCTCATCGGAACTGTTCAACTTCTCCAGCATGCGCTGCTTCTCGAGCGGCAGTTCCGTGATCACCCGATGCAGGAACAATGAGGTCTCATCGAGCAGCCGTTCCGGCGACTCCACGCCCTTGACGACGATGCTCCGTGCCATGGTGTGAAGTTCCGCGTCCTCCTCGGCCGACAATTCGCGACCGGTAAAGACGACCACGGGGACGCTCGACAATTGCTCGTCGGAGCGCAACTGATCGAGCACGTCGAATCCGCTCATGTCCGGCAGGCGCAGGTCGAGGACGACACAGTCGCAGGGCGCGCTGCGCAGGGTCTCGAGCGCCGCGGCGCCGGTCGCGGCGGCCACGATCTCGATGTCATCATGGCCGAGCAATTCACGGATGCTCAGCTGCTCGGCCGCATTGTCCTCGACGATCAGCAGACGCTTGCGTCGCGGCTTCGCATATTCCTTGATCTGGGACAGGGCGGCGCTGACGCCCTCCGTGGTCGTCGGCTTGCTGACGAAGGAGAACGCCCCGCGGGCGAGCGCGTGCTGGCGATCCTCATCGAGCGTGATGATCTGGACGGGAATGTGCCGCGTCAGCGGATTGTGCTTGAGCTGGCTCAGGACGGTCCAGCCCAGCATGTCCGGCAGGAAGACGTCGAGCGAGATCGCGGCAGGCTGATATTGCTTGGCGAGATCGAGCGCTTCGGCGCCGCGGCTGGCGACCAGCACCTTGAAGCCCTTGTCACGCGCGAGATCGATCAGCACCCGCGCGTAGTGCGGATCGTCCTCGACCACCAGCAGGATCGTGTCGCCGGGTTCGAGATGGAGACGATCATCCGGTGGCGCCTCGATGACCCGCTCCGGAACGGCCGCCTGCTGCAAGGACGGCGTCGAAACGTAGGGAATGGTCGAGGGCGCGCTGGTGCGTGGCGCCGTCGCCGGGCCGGAATATTTGAGCGGCAGATACAGCGTGAAGGTGCTGCCCTTGCCGGGCGCGCTCTTGAGATGGATCTCGCCGCCCAGCAGGTTGGCGAGCTCGCGGCTGATCGCGAGGCCGAGACCTGTTCCGCCGTACTTTCGGCTCGTACCGGCGTCGGCCTGCTGGAACGCCTCGAAGATCAGCTTCTGCTTGTCCTGCGGAATCCCGATACCGGTATCCGAGACTTCGAAGGCGATCACCGCCGGCGCGTTGTTGAGCACGGGGTGTTCGCTGCTCCATCCGCCCAGGGCTGCGGAAACCTTCAGGCGCACGCCGCCTTCGGCGGTGAACTTGAATGCGTTCGAGAGCAGGTTCTTCAACACCTGCTGCAGGCGCTTGGAGTCGGTGACGATGCTGCGCGCGAGGTTCGGATCGACATCGATGTTGAACGCCAGCAGGCGGTTGTCCGCCTCGTGCCGGAACGGTCTGCCGACGGTCTCGAGCAGATTGGCGGTGAGGATCTCCTCGGCATCGACCGTCACGGTGCCGGACTCGATCTTGGAGAGATCGAGGATGTCGCTGATCAGGTTGAGCAGGTCGGTCCCGGCGCCGTGAATGGTGCGGGCGAATTCGACCTGCTTCACGGTCAGATTGCCGTCCGGATTCTCGGTCAGCTGCTGGCCGAGGATTAGGATGCTGTTCAGCGGCGTCCGCAGCTCGTGCGACATGTTGGCGAGGAACTCGGACTTGTACTTCGAGGTCAACGCGAGCTCGGTCGCCTTCTCTTCAAGAGCACGCCGCGCCTGCTCGATCTCCTGGTTCTTGCGTTCGACCTCGACGTTGCGCTCGGCGAGCTGCTGAGCCTTCTGCTCGAGCTGCTCGTTGGTCTGCTGGAGCTCGCGCTGCTGGGCCTGAAGCTCGGCGGCGAGCTGCTGGGACTGCTTCAAGAGGCCTTCGGTCTGCATCGTGGCCTCGATCGAGTTGAGGACGATGCCGATCGAGTCGGTGAGCTGTTCGAGGAATGTCATTTGCGAGGTCGTGAACGGGCTGAGCGACGCCAGTTCGATCACCGCCTTGACCTGGTTTTCGAACAACACCGGCAGGACGACGAGGTTCTTTGGAATGGCCCGGAGCAGGGCGGAACCGACCGGAATCACGTCGGATGGAATTTCGGAGACCAGACGCTGGCGCTTGTCGATGCCGCATTGCCCGATCAATCCTTCGCCGAACTGGACGTGCTGGCGATGCGGAAAGACGCCGTCGTCGGCATAGGAGGCGAGCAGTCGCAGTTGCGGCCCGGGCTCGGTCTCGACCTGGTAGATCACGCCGCGATGCGCATTCACCAACGGCGTCAGCTCCGTCAGCAGCAGCCGTCCGACCGTGGTCAGGTCGCGCTGGCCTTGCAGCATGTTGGTGAACTTGGCGAGGTTGGTCTTCAGCCAGTCCTGCTCGGTATTGAGGTCGGTGGTGAGCCTCAGATTGGTGATCATCGTATTGATGTTGTCTTTGAGCTCGGCGACCTCGCCGCGCGCATCGACCTGAATGGAGCGGGTGAGGTCGCCCTTGGTCACCGCGGTCGCGACCTCGGCAATGGCGCGGACCTGCGACGTCAGGTTGGCCGCTAGCAGGTTGACGTTGCCGGTCAGGTCCTTCCAGGTGCCGGCGGCCCCGGGCACGTTGGCCTGGCCGCCGAGGCGGCCCTCGACGCCGACCTCGCGGGCCACGCTGGTGACCTGATCGGCGAAGGTTGCGAGCGTCTCCGTCATGTTGTTGATGGTTTCGGCAAGCGCGGCGACCTCGCCCTTCGACTTCACGGTCAGATTCTGTTTGAGGTCGCCATTCGCGACGGCGGTGACGACCTTGACGATGCCGCGCACCTGTTCGGTCAGATTGGCTGCCATGAAATTCACGGTGTCGGTGAGGTCCTTCCAGGTGCCGGCGACGCCCGGCACCTGCGCCTGGCCACCGAGCTTGCCTTCGGTGCCGACCTCGCGCGCCACGCGCGTCACTTCGCCGGCGAAGGCGTTGAGCTGATCGACCATGGTGTTGATGGTGTTCTTCAGCTCGAGAATCTCGCCCTTTACGTCGACGGTGATCTTGCGCGAGAGGTCGCCGCGCGCCACGGCGGTCGTGACCTCGGCGATGTTGCGGACTTGCGTCGTGAGGTTCGCCGCGAGCAGGTTGACGTTGTCGGTGAGGTCCTTCCAGGTGCCGCCGACGCCGGGCACGACGGCCTGGCCGCCGAGCCGTCCCTCGGTGCCGACCTCGCGCGCGACGCGCGTGACTTCGGCCGCGAACGAGCGAAGCTGCTCGACCATCGTGTTCAACGTGTCCTTGAGCAGCAGGATCTCGCCGCGCACGTCGACCGTGATCTTCTTCGACAGGTCACCGCCGGCAATCGCGGTCGCGACTTCGGCGATGTTGCGAACCTGCGCCGTCAGGTTCGAGGCCATGAAGTTGACGCTGTCGGTGAGATCCTTCCAGGTGCCGGCGACTTCGGGCACTTCTGCCTGGCCGCCGAGCTTGCCTTCGGTGCCGACCTCGCGCGCGACGCGCGTCACCTCGGAGGCGAAGGCGTTCAACTGATCGACCATCGTGTTGATGGTGTTCTTCAGCTCGAGGATTTCGCCCTTCACGTCGACGGTGATCTTGCGCGAGAGATCGCCGCGCGCCACGGCGGTGGTCACTTCGGCGATGTTGCGGACCTGAGCGGTCAGATTGCCGGCCATCGAGTTGACGCTGTCGGTCAGGTCCTTCCAGGTGCCGGCGACGCCCGGCACGTTCGCCTGACCGCCGAGCCGCCCCTCGGTGCCGACCTCACGCGCGACGCGCGTCACCTCGCCCGCGAAGCGGTTGAGCTGATCGACCATCGTGTTCAACGTTTCCTTCAGACTCAGGATCTCGCCGCGCACGTCGACCGTGATCTTGCGCGACAGGTCGCCGCCGGCGATCGCGGTCGCGACCTCGGCGATGTTGCGGACCTGAGCGGTCAGATTGCCGGCCATCGAGTTGACGCTGTCGGTCAGGTCCTTCCAGGTGCCGGCGACGCCGGGCACCTCGGCCTGGCCGCCGAGCTTGCCGTCGGTGCCGACCTCACGCGCGACGCGCGTCACCTCGCCGGCGAAGGCGTTGAGCTGATCGACCATCGTGTTCAGCGTTTCCTTCAACTGAAGGATTTCGCCTGACACGTTCACCGTAATCTTCTTCGACAGGTCGCCCTTGGCTACGGCGGTCGCCACCTCGGCGATGTTGCGGACCTGGCCGGTCAGGTTCGACGCCATCGAGTTGACGCTGTCGGTCAGATCCTTCCAGGTGCCGGCGACGCCGCGCACCATCGCCTGGCCGCCGAGCTTGCCTTCGGTGCCGACCTCGCGCGCGACGCGGGTCACTTCGCCGGCGAAGGCGTTGAGCTGATCGACCATCGTATTGATGGTGTCCTTGAGCTCGAGAATCTCGCCGCGCACGTCGACGGTGATCTTCTTCGACAGATCGCCGTTGGCCACCGCCGTCGTCACCTCGGCGATGTTGCGGACCTGCGCCGTCAGGTTCGACGCCATCGAGTTGACGCTCTCGGTCAGATCCTTCCAGGTGCCGGCGACGCCGAGCACGTTGGCCTGGCCGCCGAGGCGGCCTTCGGTGCCGACCTCGCGGGCCACGCGCGTCACCTCTCCGGCAAAGGCGTTGAGCTGGTCGACCATGGTGTTTAGCGTCTCCTTCAGCTGAAGGATCTCGCCGGAGACGTTGACCGTGATCTTCTTCGACAGGTCGCCGCTGGCAATGGCGGTGGCGACGTCGGCGATGTTGCGCACCTGCGCCGTCAGGTTCGACGCCATGAAGTTGACGTTGTCGGTCAGGTCCTTCCAGGTGCCGGCGACGCCCGGCACCTGCGCCTGGCCGCCGAGCTTACCCTCGGTGCCGACCTCGCGCGCCACACGGGTCACTTCGGAGGCGAAGGCGTTGAGCTGATCGACCATCGTGTTGATGGTGTCCTTCAGCTCCAGGATCTCGCCGCGGACGTCGACGGTGATCTTGCGCGAGAGATCGCCGCGCGCTACCGCCGTCGTGACGTTGGCGATGTTGCGGACCTGCGCGGTGAGATTGCCGCACATCGCGTTGACGGAGTCAGTGAGGTCCTTCCAGGTGCCGGCGACGCCCGGAACGATGGCCTGGCCGCCGAGCTTGCCGTCAGTACCGACCTCGCGCGCGACGCGCGTCACTTCGGAGGCGAAGGAACGCAGCTGATCGACCATCGTGTTGATGGCTTCCTTCAGCTGCAGGATCTCACCCCGAACGTCGACGGTGATCTTCTTGGAGAGGTCTCCGTTCGCTACCGCGATCGTGACCTCGGCGATGTTGCGGACCTGGCCGGTGAGGTTGTTGGCCATCGAGTTCACGCTCTCGGTCAGGTCTTTCCACACGCCCGTCACCTCGGGAACCTGGGCCTGACCGCCGAGCTTGCCCTCGGTGCCGACCTCGCGCGCCACGCGGGTCACTTCCGAGGTGAAGACGCTGAGCTGCTTGATCATCGTGTTCACGATGGTCGCCGATTGCAGGAACTCGCCGCCCAGCGGGCGGCCGTCGACATCGAGCTTCACGGTCTGCAGCAGATCGCCTTGCGCCACGGCAGCGACGGCGCGAGTTACCTCGCGCGTCGGCCACAGCAGGTCATCGATCAGCGTGTTGATGGAGCTCTCCATGTCGGCCCATGAGCCGCTGGCGATCCCAAACCGCACGCGCTGGCGCGTCTTTCCTTCGCGTCCAACGACCTGACCGACACGTTCGAGCTGCTGCGCCATGCGCTCGTTGGCGGCGATGATCTCGTTGAACGTATCGGCGATCTTGCCGTCGATGCCGAGATAGTCGCCGCTCATGCGGACCGAAAAATCGCCGGAGCGCATGGCCTGTAATGCGCGGAGTAGGTCCTGGCTGGCATCAGCCGGCCCGGCGCCGTTGCCGTGATGGCCCAAACCTTGACGCATTGGCATCGGACCAGCACCAGCTTCAACATCGCTCATCAGTTCCCCCGCAGCATGCCGTTGGACAGCGTGCTCGTCTGAGTCTCGCCCACCCCGGCATAGAAGCCGTGGCAATTCCTCAAATCAAGTTCGACGCCGGTTTCGCGGTTAAATGGAACCTGCCTTCACCGGGACAAGCGGCTCAACTTCATTGCGAGCGAAACGTTCCAATGTCTTTTGCGCAAATTATTGGAGCGTGGATGTGCGTTGGACCGATGACCGTAGCCTATGACGTCGGTGCTGTGGTCGTTAGTTCCTGTGGAACTGGCGGGACATTAAACTCACGTAAGGCGGTTGCAGCGGAGAGCGGTGGTGACCAACTCATTTATATGAAGCAATCAGATCTTTTCCGAGAGAACGCCGATAATTGTCTCCAGCTTGCGGAGCACGCGCAGGGAGAGCCCGCCTATCGCCGGTTCCGGCGCATGGCCCAGGGCTGGAGTGCGCTTGCGCTCCAGCAGGATTGGCTCGACGGCGAGATCGCCCCGGTCGAACGGGGCGCGGTTGGGCGCCGCGATCAATGAATCCCTGACCCCCTTTGCAATGGACCCGAATGGAGGAGCGTCCGATGACCCCCCGTACCGTTCTCATTGCGCTGCTGACCGCCTTTAGCCTCGCCTCGGCGGTCGCCGCATTCACGACGATCCGCCAGGTGCATACGGAAGCCTACTCGCTTCCGCAGCCGGTCACCCGGATCTAAGCGCAGCCTCACGGCTGACCGGCCCCCCCGGACGAGCCGTAGACCTGTCCGTTAGCGTAGCTCGCATCGGCCGCCGCCAGTTGCACGTAGATCGAGCCCAGTTCCGCTGGCTGGCCTGGACGGCCGAGCGGCGTCTGGCCGCCGAACTTCTCGAGCTTCTCCATGCTCGCGCCGCCCGACACCTGCAGTGGCGTCCAGATCGGTCCCGGAGCGACCGCGTTGACGCGGATGCCCTTGGGCCCGAGCTGCTTGGCGAGCGACTTCACGTAATTCATAGTCGCGGCCTTGGTTTGCGCGTAGTCGTAGAGGTCCGGGGAGGGATCGTAGGCCTGTTCCGAAGACGTGCCGATGATGACTGAGCCCGGCTTGAGGTGGGGCAGGGCGGCCTTGATGATCCAGAACGGGGCGTAGATGTTGGTCTTCATGGTGGCGTCGAAATCCTCCGACGAGACGTCCATGATCGATTGGCGGGCCTGCTGGCGGGCGGCGTTGTTGACGATGATGTCGAGGCCGCCGAGGCCCTCGACGGCGCGCTGCACGAGCTGCTCGCAGAATCGTTCGTCGCGGAGGTCACCGGGAATGGCCACGGCCTTGCGGCCCTCGGCCTTGATCAGAGCGATGACCTCCTGGGCGTCAGGTTCTTCCGTCGGATAATAGTTGATCGCGACATCGGCGCCCTCGCGGGCATAGGCGATCGCCGCTGCGCGCCCCATGCCGGAGTCCCCGCCGGTGATCAGCGCCTTGCGGCCGGCGAGGCGGCCGGAGCCCTTGTAGCTGGTCTCGCCGTGATCGGGCTTGGGAGTCATCTTGCTGGCAAGGCCGGGCCAGGGCTGGGACTGCTTCTCGAACGGTGGTTTCGGATATTTGTCGGTGGGGTCGACGAGCTGTTCGGTCTCGGTGGAAGTCGCGGCCATCGTTTCACGTCCTTTCGCGGTTGCCGAAGTCAGCGATGCAGCCGCAAGCGTTGCGGTGCCTCCGACCATCTGGCGGCGGGACATCGATGTGGTGCGATCGTCTGCCATGCGGGGTCTCCTGTTGGGCCGTCGTCAACGGCGGACCATCGCCAACGTTTCGTTCGGGCGTGCCCACAGCGGCGTGATCTGCGGCGCCTTGGCTCAGGCGGGAACCAACCGGCGCGGGCGGCGTCGTTCCGGGGAACAGCAATCGAAGGAGACGCGCAATGGCGCAGCATGATCAGGGAATCGTTCGGACCGGACGCGGCGAGGAGCAGCCGGCGGACAAGGAGCGGGCGCAGACCGCGCATCAGACAACATCGCCGGATGCGCCCTCGCACGAGGCGACGCGGCATCCGGATGGCGAGCTGCCGCAGGAACGGCCGGCCGCGGGCCGGCGTTGATTCCCGTTAACTCTACTAATCTCGTACAGGAGGCTCACATGGATCCGATGCTCGATGCCAGCGAATATGGCAATCTGATCGGCAGCGACAAGGTCGAGGGCACCGCCGTCTATGGCGCCGATGACACCAAGATCGGCACGATCGAGCGCGTCATGATCGACAAGCTCAGCGGCCGCGTGTCCTACGTCGTGCTCGGCTTCGGCGGCTTTCTCGGACTGGGCAACGATCACTATCCGCTGCCGTGGCAATCACTCAAATACGATACGCGGCTCGGCGGCTACGTCACCGGCGTCACCGAGGACCAGCTGCGCGGCGCGCCCAAATACGCGGACGAGCGCGAATGGAATTGGGGCGATGTCGCCACCGGCCGCAAGGTCGACGACTATTACGGCGTCCGTCTCGCCTGATGCGTCAATGCGTCAGCGGTCCGACATGCGGACCGCTCCACATCCTCACAACACCTCAGGCCGCCGGCGACTGTGCGCCGGCGTCGGCGGTCTGGCTGGCCATCATGCTGCGCCGGCTCGACAGCCAGATCGGAATCTCGCGATAGCTGGTGCCTTTTTCGTTCATCTCGGCGATGGTCCAGCGGCTCGGATGCCGCTCCTTGCCGACGAACACCCAGTCTTCGGCCGCCGGCGGCGGCTCGTTGGGCCGCGTCCTCAGCCACGCCGACCGCGCGCCCTTCGGCAAGCGATCCTGCTTCATCTGATAGAGATCATACACTGGCGAACGCATGACGCTACTCGTCCTCAAGCAACCCTGACTCACGACACCAGCAGCGTGCCGAACCGTCACGGCGGAATTGTGGGAGGAGCGCGGCCGGGCTGTGCAAAACGCGATCAGACCCCTGCTGTGCGGCCTCTGGCACATTTTCGACGAGACGCGTCTCGCTGCGCGGAAGGCGACGCGCGGGGCGGTATCAATGAACCCCGCGAGCCCGGAGGACGCACGCTTGCGTCCGGCAATGAAGAGCCCGCCGGGCGAGGCCGGAGGGCCGATCAAATCAGAAGAAGGCGTAGCTGAGATCGAGACCGTAGGTGGCGTGAAGAATGAAGCCGAATGCGGTGGCGCCGCAGAGCATCAGGATGGTGCGCAGCTTCTCGGTGTCGATACGTGTCTCTTCGAGATGGGTCGGCAGGGTTTTTGTGAGTGTTGTCATTGGTGGACCTCTGTACGCGAAACGAAGACGGAGTGTGAGCTACGAAAGTATGGCGAGTGATTAGATCCCGTTCCGGAGATGGTCATTTTGTGGGGTCCCAGAAGAGTTCTAATTATGAAAGTGGAACCCAGCATCGTGCAAAATTTGGGGCGAAGTTGAGGAAAGTAAATGGTCAGTAAAATAAATCTCAGGTTGATATGAGTTGTGCCTAGTATTGTTGCACGCCCGGGCTGCCGAATGAAGTTGCCAGGTTGCGAACCGCTCGGCCGCACGTTTTTAAGCTTAATTCCCGGGATAAACGCATGTTCGCGCCAAGCGCCGTGAGCTTGCGAACCCTGGCAGGCATGGTTCGACGGCAAGGCAACAGTCGGTTGCAGGAGTAGCTCAAGTATAGAGCGGCCGGGTCTTGCCCCTGGCCACATTGTGGCAGGACGTTAACCTTTGTGGCGAACCCGTCAACACGGCGCCCGCTGAGGCTAGCATGATCGGTATCATCTGAACGATGGCCGCGAAGGGCGGTCCGGAATTTCTCGTCGGAGATGTGCTCATCAAACAACAGCCGCATAATCATCGATGTCGTATCCCGCTGGCGTCGCGCCGCGCGCCCAGGTGAGGCGCGGGCAGGGCAGGTGGCTGCCGGACGACCGGCGGCATTCTCGCGGCACGGATGCCCGAGTCTTGGCGGTCGTTTGGCCCGTCCCGGTGAGGAGAGGGCGCAGGGAAGGCCGGGCGTCCACTGACACCCGCGGCCCCCGTGCGGAAAAGAGTGCACGGGGCAGGAACCACAGGTGCAGCCGGACAAATCCCAGCCTTCCCTGCGCGATGGTTTGAACGGCTGCTTCGCGTTCTCCCTGGTGCGCCGGGCTTTCTGGCCACCATGGCGACAACACGCGTTAAGCGCATTGCGCGGACATCAGCATCGGGATGTCAGGACCGCGCGACTTGACCGTGCGCCGCAGGATTGTTCGTCCGCATGACCAGCATGCTGCAACCCACGACGCCCACCGCATCCCGCACTCCACGCTCGTGACGATCGCGATGCGCCCCTCTCGCGAGGCGGGACAGGGGTATTGAACACGAATTCGAGAAAAACGAAACAGGAATCTTTTCGCCGCACGATCTGGACAGCCCAAATCACGTTGAGGACGTTTACGAAATCAGTTTTCGCGCGCAGGCGGATGGCGGTGGTCCGCGGCGCGGTGGGACGAGGCCCGCTGGTGTCGTCGCGCCTTGAGTCGCCCGTCGGGCGCACGATCCCGTCCGGCGTGGACCGGGCCCGCGACGGCGCCGCGGCAGGCGTGCGGACGCCGCGTCAAGCTGTGAACTTCCCGCTGTTGCCGGCGTTTCCGACGCACGGCCTTTGCGGGGCCGCGAAGCCGGTCTAGCGTGGCCGCTTTCCACGCCGTTCGGGACGAAACACATGACTTCAATGATCAAGGCTTTCGCGCTGGGCGCGAGCCTCGGCTGCTGCACCGTCGCCGCGCAGGCCGAGCCGGTGCGCTGGACCACCTACCGGATTCCGGAGACCGGTACGTCGGTCGACATTCCCGCTTCGGTCTTCAGCGAGATCGCCGGGCGTCCCGACGGCTATGGCCAGCGCTTCCAGACCGCCGACGGTCGCGCCAATCTCACCGTGCAGTCCGCCGCCAATGATCAGGGCGACTCGCCGGCGCGCTTCCTGGCCAAGAAGAACCCGCCGCCGAACATCCAGTACAAGCGCGTGACCTCGCGCTTCTTCGCGGTGTCGAGCTACAAGGGCGACTATGTCTGGTACAACCGCTGCAATTTCACCGGCGGCTACGTGCACTGCGTCCTGATCAACTATCCCCGCGCCTGGGAGCGCGACTGGGACGGCCTCGTCACCCGCATCAGCCTGTCGCTGAACAGGGGCTGAGGAGGGCAGGGCGGGCTCGGCAGCCCCTCCAGGTGAGGGTGAGACCGGGGTCGCGGTCGAGCTCTCGCCGTCTCCACCGCCGTCATGCTCCGCGAAAGCGGGGCATCCAGTACGCCGTGGCAGACGAAATTGAACCGAGATGTCACGGCGTACTGGATCGTCCGCTTTCGCGGACGATGACAGCGGGGGCGAACTGGAAACGCTCCCCGGCGGCTGCGCGAGCCGCAGGACGTGGATGGCCGGGCCTCCGCCGCGCCGAAGCGGCTTCGGCCGCCCAGGGTAGAAACGCCAGGCCGTCGCCGGGGAACAGACCAGCCCCAAGATACGATCGCCGATGCGTCGGCCTCGCGAGGGCGGGGCGGTTTGATCCACCTCAATGAGCAGTAGACACCCCGCTGCATAGAGTCCGAGCGGATTCCGCCGTCGCATGCAAACGGGCTCATTTTTCCATGGCTGCCGCGTCCTTCACCGTCAGGGCCGAGAGCGAAAGCGCGATCGCCACGATCCGCTGCCGCAGCGCGCAGGACGCGCTGCTGACCGCCAACGTCTACCTGCGCCTCGGCGCGGCCTGCGTCAGCATCCAGACGCCCGGCGGCCAGAAGGTCAGCCCCGACCGGCTCGATGCGCTGATCAATGACGGCGGGAGCCGGGGCTTGGTCTAACGCACGATGCGATTCAGCCGAAGCGCATCCACGATCCGATGATGACAGCGGCAGACGCCGAGATTTCGGTCTCACCTTTCCGGGGAGGGGGCGATCGCATCTGGATGCGCTGCCGGATCGGCGAGCGATCCCGCCGATGTGTTGCTCCGTCATGCCCGGGCTTGTCCCGGGCATCCACGTCTCTCCCAGTATGCCGGGCGACGTGGATGGCCGGGACAAGCCCGGCCATGACGACGTAGAAAGAAACGCGCGCAAAAAACTGCGACCGTAGACCTTCTTTCTAGCGGAGGAGTCCGTTGCCTGTCAGGACGACGGCGCCTCGGTGCCGTCCTTTCGCGGTGTCCGGCGCAACGATCGATCCTCGATGTAAGGCCCGTAGAGAACGTCCTGGCGGCGCTGGTAAATGGTCGCGAGCGTGACGGCGGCGATGAAACAGATTGCGGTCAAAACACCTAATTCAAACATGTCGGAGCTCCATCGCCCCACGAGGTGGCGGATGGAGAGCAGGCCGTCAAACGGAAGCCGCCGTTAAGCTGAACGGGAAAGCTTAATGCTGCGGGCGACGGACGTTGCGTCAACGCAGGGGGCCTTGCGGGTCCAGCTCGGGAAACATCGCCCGGCAGGACAGGCAATAGGACTCGTAAATGAAGCTGAGCAGCGTCGTCATCGGAAAACCCCCATCCGCTTGATCGGATGCGAGGGAGGATGCCGGCCGTCTGTTTCAGGACGTTGTCGTGCGTTGCAGGAAATGGTTTCGAGAGGCGGGTGACGGATGTCGTCGGCGGCGGAGCTGCGCATCCGGGCGCGGATCAAGGCGTCGGCGGAAGCAGGCTGAAGTCCATCCGGCCGAGCGCGCCGTCCTCCGCGACCACATAGGCATCGACGACGAGCGATTTTCGCGCGGATCGGGCGGCGGGGCGATCCACCAGGATGCATGCAGCGTGGGTCGGCCGGGCAGCCCCGGTCGCCGCCAGTTGCCGCAACGACGCCTGCGTGATCGCGCGGCAGATCCAGCGGCTGAACGGGCGCATCCAGGGATCACCGTTAGCTACCGCCGCGCCGATCAACATGCGGCCGGCCTCCCTGCCGTGCCAGCTGCTGATGCAGGACGTTCCGCCGCGCAGTCGCAACGCCTTGCCGAGCAGGCCGAGCCCGAGGTCTGGCGGCCGCACCGAGCAGTGATCGAACGACCAGTCCTTGTCGGTGTAGTCGAGCCAGGCTGCGGGCCTCTTCTTGACCCATGGCTCGAGACGTCTCGCGACCGAGGATTTGTCGCTGCTTCCCCAGGGGACGATGGACACCTCGAATGGAAATCTCATCTTGATGTCGCTGTCCTGCCCGAGCAGAAAAAGCCCGTGGACGCCGTAAATCTGCCGAAGCTCCGCATTGGTCTCGACCAGCACGCCGTTCAGCCGGACCTCGGCCACGCTGGTATCGGCCAAAGTCCCGATCATCGGATGCGCCAGCCTGCGATCACCGCCCGGCGGCTGTCCTGACGGGACGCGATCTGGCCTCATTGCTGCCGTCCGTCAGAGGGCGCGCTTTCGCCCGTTCACCGGACAGGCGCGGCTCGGCGCTGGTGAACACGAAGTTGTTGCAATAGTCCTTCCGTTTCCAGAACCACTCGCCGTCGGCGCGCTGGTGAATGTCGGGGTCGAAGGTCGAGAGCGGACGCAGCCGGCCTCGGTTCACGAAGGCGCCGCGATAGCCGAGGCTGGCAAGCATCGAAAACGTCTGCTGGACACGGTCCAGCGTGGCCAGCCGCCGGTCGCATTCCACGACGATCACCGGCCGGCAGCGCTGCAAGGTGCCGATGGCGCCGCGCAGCACGTCCAGCTCGGCGCCCTCGACATCGATCTTGATGGCCGCGACGCGCCCGGTGGACGGGAGATAGTCGTCCAGCGCGACCGTCTGCACCGCCAGCGCCGTCGATGTCTCGGCCGGCCGCAGCAGCGAGGCGCCGGGCTGATGGCCGTCGGGCACGAACAGCGTCTTGCGGCTGGTGCAGGAATAGGCCGCCCGCGGCTCGATCACCACGTTGTCCAGCGCGAACCTTCGGCACAGCCGCGACAGGCCCGCGGCGAGATCCGGCTGCGGCTCGAACGCGATGACCCGCCCGGGCGCCGACCACCGCGCCAGCCAATACAGAAAGCTGCCCTTGTTGGCGCCGACGTCGCAGACGATGTCGCCGGGGCGGATGTAGCGGCGAAGCTGGGACAGTTCGGTCCGGTGGTCGCGGATGCGCGAGCGCAGGAGACGGACCACAAACCGAGCTGCTTCGTTCTTCGCCAAGCCTGCCTCCATGTCCGCAAGCGAGGCGAGGGCAGGTGCGGCCCAGCTCGGTCGTTCGCGAATAGTTCAGACATGATTGCGAGGCGGGGCGGCAGCATGGCGTCATCATGGCGAAGCGCAGTCGAGGGGCCTGCGGGCTCGCCTTGGAGGGTAGTTGTCAGACCTCGATGGTGCGGATAAGACTCCCTGCGTGGGTCAATTCTCTTTCCAATCAGTCAAGTCGCTTGGTGCCCTTTCTCGCAGGCTCGCCAGATCCATTTTTGCTGGTTAACCCAAGCCAAGTCAGTTCGAGGCAGCCGCTGTTGTTCAAGAATTGATCCCACAGCATCTGAATGGTTGCGCGCTCTCTGCTCACCGATGAACGGACTTAGATCGAGCCAATAACAATAAGCACTTCTGCGGGCTCGAAGCCCGGTGCGGTAGGCCATGCATCCCGTTGCAACCAAGATAGCGGTCGATTCCATCACATGTTTCGAATAGTTGGCTTTTTGACTGGGGTCAGCCAATAGAGTCGGGTCGATCGGATGCTGATACTGATCAATGAGGCCGCTCATTGATGGGTAAACCACAATGCCGGATGTGACTGGTACGACTCCGTCGCAATTGGGCGGGGGAATGTCAAAATTGATCGAACCGGCGCTCACGAGATAGCCTTCGATCACTCGCAATTCGTGCCGTTGGCCGATATCGAATGCTGGCTCCCTGCCATTATTAGTAAAGACGACTCCGGCCTTCACGATTTGATCTAATGCGGGAGGTTCCTCAAGGACAATTCGGGCCGGGTTGAGCCAGGCCCTTTGGCCAGTTGCGGAGAGCTCAAGGCTTTTGGCTGTGGTACTCGCCGACTGGTCCGCGGCGTTCGCTGACCTCTCTGCGGATTCTGCTGAGTGGCGCGCTGCTTCCATCTGCGGCAGGGCGATTCCAATCGCGACGATGAGTGCTATGATTGGGCTGACCGCAGAAAGCCAGGACCTAAAGCACGTGACATGCGACTCGCCTTTAACACAAAGGTGATCCGGCCACCGTCTGAGCACCGCTACCGCTGCAATCACCACTGCAAGCACGAATGCTGCTAGCATATCTTCATCCCGACGCGAACGAGTCGAGGTAGAAACTAGTGCAAGTTTAGGTAGAAGTCAGCTACTAACTCGCCTATGCCGGGGCGGTATTGGAATGCTCTGCCGCTCTCAAGAAGCACGATGCTCGCTTGCTGCGAGACTGACTGATAGCGGACTAACATCGGCAGGAGCGCGGCACTGCTTCGGAGCAAGGCTCCGTCAGATCGTTCAGGGAACTACGGATTATCAGAAATAACCATGCCGTTCAACCTGCGCTGTTAGGAGCCGGCGCTAGAAGAGTAGTTATCTAGTGGCTTATACCTGCAACAACGATGTCTCGACGCTGCAATGATATCGGGATCGTCGTCATCGACGCCACAGGCGCCGAGAGGTCGTTCATGTGATTATCGTTCGGAAAGTATAAAAAGCACTCGGCTACCCTCAAGATGAGAGCTGTGTATGGCTGCGATGCTGCCCTATCTTTCTCTTTTCGAAAACTACCACAGGTAGTATGAGTCGAGCCCATTCTCCGGAGTCCAGCCGTAGCTTGTGCTGATTGTTTGAATGAGGCTTTCCTTATGTCATTGTCGGAGCAAGAGGGACCAGAGGAAGCTCGCTCTGATAGTGCGTCGGGCAACCCGTACAGGTTTCACAGCGCGGCTGCGCCGGTCGTCGCAACAGGCAACTGGCTGGTAAAGTTCGAGACGGATGTTTCTCCATCTGTCAGGAGAACTTTGTTGCAGCATGGGCTCGGCGGCAACAGTCATATCGCTGCAACAAGCGATTTTCGATCTGCGGCCTTGAACCTCACCGGTCTCGTTCAGGTCGCCGATGCGGTCGTTCTCGATCGGCTCGGTGTCGCCGTTCTGAAAGGTACCGAGGACGTCACGAGCCGTTCGGCAGAACTGGAGGACATGCCGGGGATAAGACGCGTGATGCCTGAGTTCTTCGTCTTCTCTTATGATGAGGCCGGCGATTCGATCCACGAGGACACGGGTGAAGTGACTTGGGGGATCGCGGCGATAGGTGCGTCGCGATGGCCGCTCTCGGGCTCCGGTGTGAAGCTCGGCATTCTGGATTCGGGATTTGACAAGACGCATCCGGATTTCGCGGAGCGGCCGGTCAAGGTGTGGAGCGCGTTCGGTTGCCCGGGCGACGACTTTCAGGGGCACGGCACGCACTGCGCAGGGACCGCGGCCGGGCCGCATGCGACGACGGGGCGCATGCGCTACGGCGTTGCTCCTGGAGTTGATCGTCACATCTACAAGGTGCTCAACGACAAGGGCTTCGGTACTGATGGCGACGTTCTCGCCGGGATCGAGCGCGCTTTGGAGGATGGTTGTGATGTGATATCGATGTCGTTCGGACGAGGTGTCGCGACCGGCACATCGCCTCATTCGATCTATGACGACGTGGCTGGCGCGGCGCTCGATGCCGGTGTCCTCATGATCGCAGCTGCAGGCAACTCGAGCAGTCGTGACGTGGGTCACATCGCTGCTGTCGACTATCCTGCCAACTCTCCATCGATCATGGCCGTAGGAGCCGTTGATAGCCGTCTCCGAGTTGCCAATTTTTCGAACGGGGTGGCGTCTGGGGCGAGCGCGCCGGCGATCGGAGGTGTCGACATCGCCGCGCCCGGCGCTGGTGTTTTTTCGGCAGTGCCGATGCCGCGCCGGTACAGACGGCTCCGTGGAACGAGCATGGCGGCGCCGCACGTTGCGGGCGTTGCTTGTCTTTGGGCCGAAACGGACGCTAGCTTGCGCGGCCGCGCTCTATGGAAGGCTCTGACAGCGAATGCGAAAACCCTGCATGCGGCCGCAGGGGACGTCGGCGCGGGACTGGTTCAATCGCCGTTCACGGAACGTTGACGATGTTGGCGCGTTGGAGCGCCCCGTAAGAAGGACGAAACAGAGATGTGGCACGCTGCGCTTCGTCATCCTTCGGCCATGCTCCAAGGGCTTGTCTTTTCTGTGTTTTCTCCCTTGAGGAGGCGCAATTCGATGAAACTCAATGTGACGATCCTGATGGGTGAGCCGGTGTCCGGCGACGACGCTGTCCTGCTTGGTAAGCTCAGCCGCGCCGGGGTGACGGTCGATCGCGTCCTGCCACGGCTGGCGATCGTGACCGGCTCGATCGATCCGTCGCACCTGTCGACGTTGCGAGCCGTTCCCGGCGTAAAGCGCGTCGAGGAGGCGGGAGCGTTTCAGCTTGCGCCCGACACGTGAACGCTTGGCCCGCGTGTCGACTGCCCACCGAACGAGCCCGGCCGGATCACCCCGCCGGGCTTTTGAATGTCGAGGTGTTCGTGGCTGATCCTGCGCTCGAAGCCCGACCTACTACGCCGCGGTGTGACGACGGCTTGTGATTCACGTCTCTGGCATTCATGCGGGGAAGGCAGGCTTGCATCGTTGGGCCGCGTCGTCCGCGTGGCGATCCCAGCAGGACTCGAACCTGCAACCCGCGGAGTAGAAATCCGCTATCTTACATTGAAAATATTATCATATTTGGCGTCGTGTTGCGCATTTGTTGCGTCTGCCGTATACTCCCTGAAACTCCTGGCTTGGGGCAGGGCGCATGTCGATCCGCAAACGCACATGGAAAACGGAAGCCGGTGAGGAGCGTTCGGCCTATGTCGTTCAATACTCGACGGCTGAACGGGACGACCGCGGCAAGCGGCGGCGCCACATCAAGACGTTCGATCGCAAAAAGGATGCGGAGGATTTCCAGGCTCAGGTTCGCATCGATGTTAAAAAGGGCGTCCACACGCCGACGAGCCGCAGCATCACCGTTGAGGATGCCGGCGACCTTTGGATCGACGGATGCGGTGACCTCGAGCGATCGACGGTTGACCAGTATCGACAGCATCTCAAATTCCACATCTTGCCGTATTTGGGACCGCTCAAGGTTACGGCGCTAACCGTCGCAATCGTCCGGGATTGGCAAGACAAGCTCCGCAACGGCGTGCCCGCCCCGGGCCAGAGAGAGGCGGAGGCGCGCTCGGCGGTGATGGTCAAGAAAGTCACCACCTCGCTTTCCAGTTTGCTCAGTGACGCGCTTGAGCGCGGGCAGGTGGCTCAGAACGTGGTGCGGTCAATGACGGCGAACCGGCGCCGAAAGCGGAAAGTCGAACGTCGCCAGAAGCGCAAATTGGTTATTGGGCGCGATATTCCAGAGCCGCGGGAGATCGACGCACTGTTGCAGCACACCGATAGCGAACGCTGGCGTGCCTTCTTCCTGGTCGCGGTCCGCTGCGGCTTGCGCGCGAGCGAGCTGCGCGGCTTGCGATGGCAGGACGTCGATTTGAAGAAAGCCGAGCTGCATGTTCGGCAGCGCGCCGACCGATACAACTCAATCGGCAACCCGAAATCTGCCGACAGTCAGCGAGCCGTGCCGATACCGTCCAAGACACTCGCCGCGCTCAAGATGTGGAAACTGCAGTGCCCAAAGCTGGACGGGCAATTGCATTTCGTCTTTCCGAATGGATCCGGGAAAGTCGAGGCGCACTCAAATATCATCGATCGCGGATTGATCCCGGCGTGGGAAAAGGCCAGCGTCACCGTGCCGGTGCTGGACGAGGACGGCAAGCCGACTCGTGATGAGAAGGGCAGGCCGGTCGTCAAGGCGAAGTATACGGGCGCGCACAGCTTGCGGCACTACTTCGCCAGTTGGTGCTTGGCACGGCCGCCGATCGGGCTCGGGCTGAACCTCAAAGAGCTATCCGAGCGCATCGGACACGCGTCGATTCAGATCACCATCGACACTTACGCGCACCTGATTCCGCGCGCGGATCATGCCGACGAACTGGCCGCGGCTGAAGGGGAGTTCGGTTAACCGCTCGTTAAGGAACTATATGGTAGTTTTCAGAGTAGACATTCTAGACGAGTAGTTTTCGGGTCAGCGCCGGGATGGCGTCATAGGGTTGCAAAGCCCCGATCCGAGCCCAAGCGAAAGTCGAACGGCAAGCGAGACGCACGCCGAGAGCCAACACCGCAATGGTGTTCGCCTCGGCGTTTTTTATTGCCTGAGCGAGCACCGATCCGATCGGAGACTCGCTCCAATGTCCAGCAGCAACACCGAAACCGATCAGTTCGTTCATGGCGCCAAAGCCATCGGCGAGATCATCGGTCGCACCGAGAAGGGCGCTTGGAGCGCCCTGGAAAGCGGTCGTGTTCCCGGCGCGCGCAAGATCGCCGGCCGATGGACGCTGCACCTACCGACGTTCCGCGACCATTTCCGCCAGCCCACCGCAACGCCGCGCGCCAGCGCCGCGGCGTGACGTTGACAATCAACATCGTCCGAAAACTCTCAACATCGGGACAGCCCACCAAATGCAGTACCTCGACTTCATGGAAACTAAGGCCGCCAGTTTGCCTAACGTCGCCGTTCGGGGCGCCCTCACCAACGTGCTTACCCTTCATCGCGAACTGATGAGCACGGTTGCCGCTGACGTCAGCAAGATCCGCGGCAATGGTGATCTGAGCCCGGCCGGCAAGGTCAAGGAAGCCCGTTCGCGCCTCACGAAGGATGCCTGGAAGGTGATCAAGGCCAACATGGCCGCGCGCCGCCTCGCCGAGCGCATTGAGGAGAAGCGGGCCGCGGTGCAGTTGCCTGCGATCGACAAGAGCGACGCGGCCGGCGCCGTCCTTCGCGGCCAGGTTCGGGAACGTCTCGCTGGCAAGACAAATCAGGAGCTCCGCGGAATCATTCCGACGCTCTCGACACTGTACCTACAAACGATCCTCGAGGCGCCTGAACTGCTCGACGCCGACGCGGAGACCGTGGAGGCGGCACGAGTGCAGGCCGTCGAACTTGTGCATCCAGGCATGACGGCGCAGCTCGACGCGGAGCGCGATGCAGTCCGGCTGCTCGCGAGCGCCACGGCTCAAATGGCCAAGGTCTTCGGCGAACTCGGCGACCTGCCGAACGCGAAAGCGCTTGACGTCTTCCTCAACGAGACCGTGCAGGACCAGCGGCACTTGGCTGCCGCCGTCGAGCGCGAGATCACCGAGTCGTAACGCCACCACCAGCCCCGAGAAAGGAAAAGAGCAATGTCCAATCCGAAGCCGATCGATGCCAATCAGGCCGCTCAGCGGATCATCAACGCGGGTAAGCCGGTGATCGACAGGAAGTTCACGCCGAGCCCGGACCCGCGTCAGGCCCCGCCGGAACAGAAGCCGCTGCCCGCGGCGCTGGCCAAGGCTCTCGGTCAGTCCTGAGAATCATGAACGATCCGCGCGACCTCGACATTCTGCACGCAGCGGTTTGCCGCGACTACTCGGCGTTTCGAGCGCAAGGCGGACGTTGGCCGTCGCCGTACCATCGGCTGTGGTGGCAATACCTGGGAATGCAGCAGACGGCGCTTATCGTCGGGAAGCCGGTGTCACCGGTCCGCGTCGACAGGCCGGACGGAAGCATCGGGCTCATCGATCTGACTGAGATGTTCAAAGAGTTCGGATACGTAAAATGACGTTCAATCACGAGGCAGTCGCCGCGCTGCCGGTCTCAACCGCAGCCCAAAAAGCTCTGATTCGCGCGATGGCGGAACGGAGGTTCGCCTATTGCCTCGACGCCAGCGAAAGCGCCGCAAATTTCATCGCGACCGACCCGGCGACGGGCGTTCTGCCGCTCTACCTCATTCAAAACAACATCAGTTTCCAGCTCGACGCCACCGACACAACGACTGTCGCCGATGGCGTGACGTGCCTGGTTACGAATGACGGCAAGCGCTACAAAGCCGCCGCCGTCACGCCGCCGTTTTCCGTTCTGAGCATCGGCACGAGCGCGCAGCCGGCGAGCCCGAGCGTTGGCGATTCCTACATCCTGCCAACGGCAGCGACCGGCACCGATTGGGCCGGCAAGGATGGTCAGATCGGCATCTATACCGCGCGCGGATGGGTGTTCGCGGTCGCGCCGATCGGCCGGTTCATTTACGTCCGCGACGTGACGTCGTTCTATCATCGCAACAATTCCGGCGTGTGGACGCAGGGCGTCGGCAGTCTGCCGTTGGGATCGAACAGCGTTCCGCTGCGTGCGAACGTTGGCGTCGATGCGTCCTTGATCGTCAAAGTCGAAAACCAAACCACCAACGCGCCGCCCGCGAGTCCGAGCGTCGGCCTTGGCTACATCATCGGATCCTCGCCGACCGGCGCATGGGCGGGGAACCCCGGCAAGCTCGCAAGGTGCGAGCAGGCCGGTCTCTTTACAATTTACTCGCCGGCTCCTGGAGATATTGTCTACGACAAATCGTCCGCGACCAATTACCAGTTCGACGGCACCGCGTGGAATGCGACAACGAATGTTGTCAAGCGTATCAACGCAAGTACGTACAACGTCACTGCGGCGGACAACAATAAAACGCTGAGTTTCTACGGCGGTGCATTTCAAACCGTGCTGTTTGATTCGGCGGGATCGCTGCCGGTCGGGTTCAAGGTCACGATCCACAACGAGGAAACGACTCCCGTCGGTAAGGGTATCGGCGGCACTAGCGCGGGCAGCTTCACGCTCTATCCTGGTCAGAGCTACGACGTCGCAAAGATCGGTTCGACCGTCACGCTCATGGGCGGGCTCAAGCCGTGGGTGAGGAACGGGGTTCAACTGTATGTGCATGGGGGCAACGGTAGCGACGATCCGCTCGTCGCCGATGGTCTCGCGGACTCGTTCCGAGCTTACAAGACGAAGCAAGGCGCCTGGAACGCGTTGAACAAGAATTTCCTGCATTGCGGCGGTCAATCGACTGTGACCTTGACCGGCAACTTTGCAGCTCACCATGAATTCCAGGGACAACCACCCGGCTGTCAAGCGTTCTATTGGGTCGGCTCGGCTCCTGGTGCCTACGTTGAAACATATGCGTCCGGCGGGTCTTGTTGGACGGTCGGCGATGGCTGCTGCATGCTGTACGCCAACATCACGTTTCTCAACGGCGGCGGTGGCGGCGCAGTCGCGATCCAGCAACATCAGAAATCAGTCGTCGACCAGCTCGGCGGGGTCGTCTTTGGCAATTTCGAAACAGGCAATCACATCGGCACCGATGGCGCCGGTTGGACCTACAATATCAATGCAAGCTACACGATTGTATCCGGCGGAAATGCGTCGAGCCACATCAGCGCAACTGGATCTGGTGTCGTGAATGTCACGGGAGGCATTACGGTCTCGCTCAACGGCCCCACATCTCCATACTTCCCTGGAGGATTCTACGCGCTCTCGGGCCCGGTGCAGGTCAGTCTCGGCGGTGGTATCACGTTTGGCGTTGCCAACACAGGCACGAGACAGTGGAATGTCGGACCGGGCGCTTGGCTGAGCCGAAGCGGCAACACCATTCCTGGAAATGTCGCTGGCCTGCCGACAGCCGGAACGGCACCAAGTGCTGGATCCGGTTGGGTGACGTAAATGTCGCCCGAGCAGGAGCACCACAACCGCGCACTTCGCCGAGCACTCCAAATTGAACGGGAAAGCAGGAAGCTACTCGAAGGAAAGCTGCGCGGGTTGTTGTCCAAGGGCGAGTATGCGCGATTGAAAGAATTCGTCCAAGCGGAGGCACTCGCGAGATGCGAACTTAGCTTGGCGAAAGCGGCGGCTACAGCGAGGGACGCTTCAAAGTAGCCAAAGCGGCGATCGGCCCGGCGCGGACGCGCGCTTGGTCGGTCGTGACATAGGGCCGACGCGGACGCGCGCTCGGTGTTCAATTAGCAACAATGATATGAAAGGAACTTGGGCAGATGATGATGGGCCTATTGAACTTCAATACCATATTGGGTGGCAGTGGAGGCTCCAACCCCGTCGTCACCTTCCGAACGGGAGCCGCCTCTACCGGTTCGGGCGCCACGCAGACTCTGAACGTCACGCTTCCTGGTGACGGCAATCAGCAGTTCTGTATCCTCGCGCTGTTCGGCGGCGTTCTCCAGCAAGCGATTTCGAGCGTCACGGTCGCGCCCAATGTCGGATCGACTGTCACACTCACGCGCAACGTGATTGACGCTCAAACCCGTGCCGCGATCTATTCGGGCGCGCTCCTCAGCGACGCCAACAGCGCCACGAGCGCCGTGGTCACGATCAACTACACCGCCAATCCCTTCGGCAACACGCAGATGGCGTTCTATACCGCGCCGCTTGCGAACTTGAATTCGACGACACCGACAACCACGAGCCAAGTCGGATCTACGGTCACGTCGATTTCGAGCACGCTTGCCACGTCGGCCGGAGGTTTCATCGTCACGGCGTCGTTCAGCGGCTCGAACGAGACGACAGTGGCTACATCAGGGACAGAGACTTTCACGCCCGGATACAACGTCCCGACCGTCATCCCAGGTGACTCGTCCTACGCCAATGGAATTTCGACCAACGCGGCGAGCAACGTGAGCTTCACCGTGAGCCCAACGGCTACGAACATTCGCATGGTTGCGGCGGCTTGGCGATAGTGCCGGACCGAGCTGGCGCCGGAACGCGGCGTCTGCCGAGCAGGCAGATGCCAGCAAAGCCGATCAGCATCATTGCCCACGTGGACGGCTCGGGCACCCCAGGTGCCAAAATCGAAAAGCCGTCCGGCAGTTCGGCCGTCAAAATAAATGAGTACGGTACGTCCCAATACGAGACGCTAAGGGTTGTCTTGTCCTCGATAAGAGAGAGCCCGGCGTGAGAATCGATCGTCAACTTATTGGAGGCGGCATAGACCTCTAGATATCCGTGATTGCTTTCCCAGGGGGAAAGACAAGGTCCGCCAAAGGACGAGCCGCAATAGACCAGCGACAGTGACGACTGGCTCGTTGATATAGTCGAAGAAGTTCTCCAGGCGACCCAAGCATTATCTGGGCTCGATACCGCCGGGCCGCCGCTAAAGAAGAGCTGGACGAATATCGGTTGCGGACCCCAAAGCGGATCGGTTGTGAACGGCCCGGATATTTCGACGCTGCCATTAGTCGGAAGTCCGACTACGCTGGCCTGAGCCTGAAAAGAAAGCAGCAGTGCAGCAATCGCCAAAACGAATCGAAACATATCGGCCCCCACAATACTCCGACATCCGATCCTCACGCGCCGGTTGTGTCAATGGGAACTTGCAGCAACAGTCTTTTTCTTCCGAGCACGCTGCCAGTGCTTACGTGCTATATGCTCTCTTAGGTGCCCTGCAGAATGCGTATCGCTTCGGCGTCAAGGCCGATGACGATATCCCGTCGCCGCCTGTTGTAATCGCCGCGAGTTATCCTTCCGGCCAGGTACTCCTGGCGCAGAATGTCGGCCGTTGCTCTTGCCTGCTCAATGTTTCGAGCCAGTGCTTCACCGCTTTTTGCATTGTACTGACGGTGCGCCGCGATGACCCTTGCGTTCAGATCATTTAGCTCCGTTGTCAATTTCTCGAAGATGGTCTTTTCAGCAGCTGTAATATGCGATCGGTCGCTCAGCTGTCCGGCTGTAGCGTCACGTGCTGCGCACGGTGCCCAAGCATAGTATGGGTAGTACTCGGGCTTCCGACAGAGTGCCCGGTTGTCATCATTGATCTGCTTGATGGCGGCGGCATATTCCGGCGAGGTCGCTTGTGCGTTGTCGATCAACGCCCAGCCGCCAGCTTCCATGCATGCGCTATACAAAGCGGGGTTTGTCGTCATGCCGCCCGATGCAGAACCTCCGTAGCGATTCGCAACCGCTATCGAGTAGGGCTGCTGCCCTTGCTGAAGACAGGCGTATTTCGCTTGATTGAATTCCTCTGTCCCTGCACCGGGCTTTACCCATACCGTTTGAGCACTACATCCGGCGAGGATGAAGACAAAAGCGACCGTTATTGTGCAATTGCGAATTAACATGAACTCCCCCCAAATTAAGACATTGAAGCGCAACAGACGGGGCGACGCAATCTCAACTTTTCCTGTGCAAACAATTAGTTATGTTGATTGTCTACATATCGAACGTACAGAGCATGCTATCGAGCATATATGAGTGCTACTCCCGAACCTCGGTTGATGACCGGACGGCAAGCTGCGGTCTATTGCGGAATAACCCCGGTCACCTGGTCAAAGTGGGTCGTCGACGGCACCATGCCGAAGCCGTTGCCCGGCACGCGCCGATGGGACCGCAAGGCGATTGACGCGGCGCTCGACAAAGCGTCGGGGATTCAGCCGCCTGCATCGCCTGCGGAGCAGGAAGATCCTTATATAGCTTGGAAGGTGCAAGACGACGCCGAGAGGGAATGGGAGCAGCGATATGACGCTCGGAAAGCGCGGCGCCCGCGATGACAGAAATCTCACCCGATACGCCCTTGCGCTTAGCCAAGGCGGCGGAGGTCGCTTTTCCCGGCGGCGGCATGACGGCGAGCGGGCTCCGCAAAGAAGCGACCCGCGGCCGATTGGTCATCGAACGGATTGCTGGCAAGGATTATACAACGCTGGCCGCTATCGCCAGGATGCGAGAGCTATGCCGCATCGAGCCAAAGATCACGCCATCGCGCCGGCCGGAACCGGCGCCCGGGTTGAGTGAAAACGACCTGCCTCGGATCCGTCTGGATCGGGCGCTTGAGGACTGCGCGTCGCGCAAGCGCGGCCAGCGGCGGACCTGATCAGGCGACGTATGCGCGGCGCTCGCGTCGACCCGGGCGGTTGGCGTGCCATTCAATCGCGCTGTCATCGTAGCCGATCTCGATCAGCGTCGCCGCAAGCTCGAGCCGAGCGCACTCGCGAAGGTCCGCGGCGGAAATCGAATAGCCGGCCCGGCGCACCTGGGCGAGTTTGCTCCGAATCGTTGCCGGTCGAACCGCTGCCTCGAACCGGGTGATTGCAGCGTCGTACCGGATCGCATCGCCGGCATAGTCGCAGAGCGCGGCCAGGTTTGCGAATTGAGCATTCGGCAGAGCGTTGAATTTGATCGACTGAAGCATTTGTCGGCTCCTAATTACCTTGCGCTGAAGATGGGAATAACGTATATGCGTTATTAGTTCGTGTCAATAAGGCATATGCGTTATTTGTGAGGAGTACCGATGCCGCGTCCTGAAATCTTGCCGGTTAAGAAGGTGATCGGCTTCACGAACGAAATGATGGAAGCCATTGAGACGTGGCGCGCTAAGCAAAGGCCGGTTCCGAACGTATCGGACGCAATCCGGCAATTGATCGACATCGGCTTGAAGGCTCGAGGCGGGACTAGGGACCGAGAATAGCGCCGCTGACCGCCAAAGGTTTACTTTGGACCTTTAAGCTGCTATGGTCGCTGACATGAAAGCGATTCAGCTCAAAGCCACGGGCGCAGAGCTTGCGTCCCTTGCCGTCGGTACCGCCGCCAACTACTTTCGCGAGCTTCAAGCCGGGAAGCTGGTTGAAAAAGGTTCATCAGGCCGCTACGGCGGCGTGGTCATCTCCAATTCCGGCCGCGTGAACACTCTGCTCGGCTTTGTTTTTGATCCGCCGTTTGGCGAATCCCGCGTGAGCCTGGTTAAGCAAATTCGGGGGCTGGAGCTTTCGAGCGCGGTGTTCGGCCCGCTGCGGCATGATCTCAATTTCTACGATAGCGCGCGGTCCGCATTCCAGTTCGTCCAGGGGCTCGGAATAGACTTCTCCGCTGATCTCGGGACAGCCCTAGATGGCTTAGTCGGCGGTTTCCGAACTGGCGCGTTTGAGGAATGGGAAGCCGGCGCCCGCGTCGACATCACGGTCGAGTTCAACGGTCAACGATCGGCGATGGTCATGATTGACCGGCCGGGCACGAATAACGCTGCAGCGTTCACCTACGAACCTAAGAAGGCTCAGCCACCCGCTGCCGTCGAGCGCATCACGCGCTTGCATCGCGTGGTGTTCGAGAGCTTGGCTGCAGACGACGAAACGGCCCCGGATCAAGGCTGATCGCAGGGCCGCGTAACGTTTCAGGATGGTGTGGCAACCTTCTCCTAACACGTTTCGGCGCTTTTGCAATCGGATTTTGGTTCGGGGCTCCTGACAAGAGAGGAGTCCTAAGTAGTGTTGATAGAAATCGACGAAGCCGACCGCCTTGCCGCGTCCATCACCATCGAAGCGGTCCGCGATCTAGAGGAATGGTGGGCGGGTGACAGTGAACCGGAGATGTCGCCCCCGCTGGTGCTCGGCTGGGACATTCATCGGCTTTGGCCGAACGAGCAAGGCGTCGCTGTTTGGCGCGACCTCATGCTCAGGTATGAGCCGCCCGGCCATATCCCTCGCGTCCACCAGCCTGTGACGATGGAGCAATACGAAGCCGCTCTAGCCGACCAGTGGCGACTCTACGATCGGCCAAAGCACTGGACCGACTCCCTAATCGTCGACGTGATGCACGATGAGCGTGAGCGCGGCTTCGAACCGTGCGGCGGCGCCTCGGACCAAACAGAAGCGATTTTGAACGACCTCGCGGCCAAGGTCGGCGCGAAGCGTGCCAGCGACCAAGTGAGGCGGGACGCCCGTCGCGAGCGCGAGCGTCGGTTCAACGAACTCGACGATTCCGGCTATGCCAAATGGCTGGCGGACGGTCGGCCCTGGAGTGATGCGAAGAAGGTTGAACGCTGGTCGGAGCGCCGGTTCAACGAACTGCTGGAGAGGCCGTCGGTGTGTCCCGTGTCTATCCCCGCGGAGATTGTTGATCGCCATCGCCGCGAGCGCGAGCAATACGAGGCCGCCGTGCTCGGGCCGCTTCCGGATCATCCTGAATTGCCGATCAACCAGGCGCACGCCCTCAGCGACTATTGGGCTCACTTGCCCTCTGGAAAAATGATCTATGAGCGGACCGGCGAGCTGTTCAGCGCTAGCAGCATCGACAAGCACATTGGCCGCGTCAAGGATGCGATGCGAACCGAGGGACCGGGCACCCTGGCGACGACGTGGCTGTCACAACATCGTTTCGTCAAGTCGATGGGTTGGGCGCCCGGCGAGCCGAAGATTATCGAGGACAAGGTTCTGACCATTGACGGTTGGATCCGGAGCCCCGGCGACAAAACGTTCAATCGGTACGTCCCGCCGCACATCGCGCACGTCGAGGGAGACGTTTCGAAGTGGTTGGATCATATCCGCGCCATTTATCCCGGCGAGGCCGCTCACATTGTCCAATGGCTTGCGCACCGTGTGCAGCGTCCCGGCGACAAGGTGAACCACGCGCTCGTCTTGATCGGGTCGCAGGGCATCGGTAAGGACACGATCCTGAAGCCGGCCGTTGCGGCGATCGGCTCGAACAATTTCAAGCAGATCACCGCCAAGACGTTCTTCAACTCGGAATGGAATGACTATCTGCAATCCGTGATCCTTCGAATTAACGAAGTTCACGACCTCGGCGGAGAGTCCCGCTACGGTTTCTATGACGCCACCAAGGACGTGATCACCAATCCGCCGGAGGCGCACCGGATCAACACGAAGCACGTTCCGCAATATGCGGCGGTGAACGTGTGCGGCGTGGTCATGACCTCGAACCACCTCGACGCCCTTTATCTCGCTCCCGACGACCGCCGGCACTTCGTTTGCGTGTCCACCCGGACGCAGGATGACTTCTCCCCGGCCTATTGGGATGAGATCAACGCGTGGTTCGAGAACAGCGGCAATGAAGCGATTGCACACTACCTGGCCAACCTGGACCTGACCGCCTTCAACGCGAAGGCGCCGCCGCCAAAGACAGCGGCGTGGCACATGGTCGTTGCGGCCGGCGTGGCACCCGAAAGCGGCGACCTCTCCGACGTGATCGAAAGCATGGGTAAGCCCGATGCGTTGACGCTGCAAATGGTCCGATCGCGGACGCCAGGGGACAGTCAGTTGCGGCTACTATTCGAAGACGCCAAGCTTCGCCGGGCGATCCCGAAGCGGCTCGCCGAGTGCGGATACGTTGCCGTGGCTAACCCGGACGCTCGGGACAGCGGAGGCCGGTGGCGCATGCTCGGCGGAAAAACAACGATCTATGCACGACAGGAACTCAGCGAGCCGTTCCGACTGGCAGCGGCAAGGGCGCTTAGCGCTGCATCGCTTACGCCTCCGCCGATACCTTCTAGGCAGTGACGTGGGCAGGCTGGGCACTATGGGCACGGTTTGTCATGTTGTCAGAAGCAGAGTTCACAAATGTGTAGACAGGGAAAAAGGGAAGAAATGGAGAGGAGAGTAGGAGAAATATAGATACATGACGAACCGCGCCCATTCCGCCCAGCCTGCCCGGACGTTTCGTTAGACACGGCGGCGATGGAAATCGTTTGAGCTGAAGGGAACATGGAATGCCAGATTGGTTGATGGCACTACTCGGTTTTGGGGCGTTCTTTTTTGCTTGCGTTGGTATGGCTGCTATGGGTCTAAGTGGCCGTGGAAGTGCGCTAGGGTGCGGTGCGATAATTTTCATCGCGGCGATATTCTGGACTCTCTGGAAGTCCACTTTTGGCGCGCATGCCCTTGAATTCCTCATCGCGTCCGTTGCCTTGCTCATATGGATTTATTCTGGATATGCGGACTGGAAATCCAAACGCGACAACGAGCGGTCCGACTAAGCTTCTTCACAGGCGTTTGCCAATTCGCACCGATTTTCCAGCGGCTTCGCACTTCCTGATTTGATTAGCGGATTGTTAAACTTCTAATCGTAGCGTAAGCGCTAAAGAGGTCTCTATTTTTCTGATCGTGTTGCGCCTTTGTTGCGCCCTTGGCCGGTGATGCGGGTCATGGGCGCTTTTTGGCGTTCCGCGTGACCAATTCGCGGGTGTGTTGAGTAATGGGCAAGACCGGCCCGAAGTGTTCTATCTGCTCCCACAGGTCCCGACATCAAATCGAGATCGGACTCGCGCACGGCATTTCGCACGAGGCATTGGCCAGGCGGTTCAACGTCAGCCACGACGCGATCGGACGGCACGCCAAGAACCACGTAACGCCGGCCATGCGCGCGGCAATCCTGACCGCGCAGGCGCCGACCAAGATCGACCTTGCCGAGCTACAGGCGAGCGAGCAGGAAGGCTTGCTGTCCCAGCTCGTACACCAGCGGGCGCGGCTGCAGCTGCTCGCCGGTATGGCTGGCGACTATGGCGACGTCTCCGCGGCGGTCAACGCCGAGAAGGCCATAACGGGCAACCTGGCGCTCGTTGGCAAGCTCCTCGGCATGATCGTGCAGCGTCACGACGTCCGGTCGACAAATCTGCTGGTCAGCGCCGACTATCTCGCCATTCGCCAGGTGCTCGTCGAGACGCTGCGGCCGTTCCCGGAGGCGGCTCGAGCCGTCGGCGCGGCGCTGCACCGCCTGGAGACGGACGCCGCCGCGGCGATCACGCAGGCAACCAGGCCGGCGCGCATGATTGAGGCGAAGCCGGCGGCGTCGGCGGAGATCATCGACGTGACGCCCGCACCACCGCCGTGCCCGGTGCCACCACCATGCTGATGGCCCGCGACATAGCGCGCGCGCTGGATCCGGCGCTCCTCGCCGCCGATGCGGGTATCGTGCTGGACGAGTGGCAGGCGGACTTCGTGCGCTCCGACGCGCCACAGACCGCCATGCTCATTCCGCGCCAGCACGGCAAAACCGAAGCGGCGACCATCAAGGCGCTGTCGGTCGGCACCACCGAGCGGGAAAGCCTCATTCTGATCGCAAGCCCTGCGCAGCGTCTCTCTGACGAGTTCGTGCGTCGGTCGCGCCTGACCTACAACAAACTCGAAAACGTTCCGGCGCTCGTTGGTGACGCGGCGAGGCGAATGGAGTTCGCTAACGGCAGTCGCATCCTGGCGCTGCCCGGCGACAATGACGGCGACACGCTGCGCGGATTGGCAAACGTGCGCCTGGCGATCATCGACGAGGCGTCCCGATGTTCTGACGAGCTGTTGGCGGCCATTCGTCCCATGCTGGCGACCAACCCGCGCGCCCAACTGGTCTATCTGAGCACGCCCGCCGGCAAGCGTGGCGCCTTCTATGAAACGTGGATCGCCGACAATCCTGACTGGCACAAGATCCGCGTGGAACTCGGTTCGTGTAACCGCATCACGCCCGAATTCCTCGCCCGCGAGCGCAAGAACCTGGGCGAGACGAAATATCGCCAGGAGTACCTGTGCGAGTTCCTCGACAGCGACGAAGCCGCGTTCGCCACCGACATCATCGACGCCATGTTTACCAATGAGGTGCAACCGCTATGGATATAGTCCGCACTCCCGACGGCTGGCGCAGCATCCGCGCGCGTCCTGTCGACCGCTGGTTCGTTGGCGTCGACCTCGGTCAGAGCACCGACCCGACTGCAATCACCGTGATGAACCATCGTGTCGTGCCCCTCGACGATTGGGAGCGCAACGAAAAGACGCGGACCAGCCGGCAGAAGCGAGCGGTGTATTTCGACGTCCGTCGTCTCGAACGGCTCAAACTCAACATGTCTTACCCGGCGCAGATTCAGCATGTGGCCGATCTGCTCGCGCGGCTCAATATGCTCAACCCGCACTTGGTAATTGACGAGACCGGAGTCGGTCGACCGGTTGGCGACATGTTCGACGCCGCCGGGCTCTATCCCTCCCGGATCACGATCACGGCCGGGCTCGAGGCGACACAGCACGGCGGCCGATCTTGGCATGTGCCGAAAGGGCTGCTGATCTCGAACCTCGAAGCACACGCGCACAGCGGCGAACTGCGTGTTGCTGCTGCCGCTAAGGACGCTGCGGCGCTCAAGGACGAATTGAAGGACTTTCAGCGAAAGATCTCGGAAGCCGGCCGCACGACCTACGCCGCCCGGGTCGGGGCGCATGACGACCTTGTGCTGTCGGTTGCGATTGCGCTGTGGATGGCGGCGCAGGGGGGCACCTTCACCCACGAAGAATTGCGAGTGTGACGATGCCGGGCGACTAGGGTGGTTATCGAACAGGCGTCGACGACGCAGCGTTCAGCTGAGCCGCCCCAGCGGGACAGGATCTACTTTCGCTTTGAGTGGCGGCGACGGCTGAGCAGGCGCCTGGCGCATCAGGAGACCTTCACTGCGTGGCCAGCAAGTTTATCCAAAAACCTCCGGCATCGATCTCTTCTGATTCTGTTATGACTTTCGTCTCGATCTTCCCCGGCCTCAAGATCGGCTGCTGAAGAAGCATCGGTGCCTTGACGATCAAAGTTGTCCGGCCCGAAGAGACGGTTGGAGGAGGAGACAAGGGGACCTCGAAGTCAGCTGGGGATGAACCCGGCAGTACCACCCTGAGAGTTAGTTGTTTGAAGGGATACTCCAGTTTGGTGCTGACGCTGAAGAAAAAGACGAGCTGAGCAAGCTTCAACTCGTCGGAGTTGATGTTGATGTCGGTTAGATATACTCCGTTCAGGTATGCTTTGCCTGTCATGGAAAACAAGGCTTCGTCGCAAACCACTACGGATGCTGTCCGACCTGACATTATGCGGCCGCCGAAGTAATAATGCGAACATTTGGTGGAGCATTGAAGGTCAGCGCCGATGATGTCGAACAAGTTGGATGAGCTGGCGTATTCGCGCCTTGCGCGACTATCGGGTGAGCTATAATTCCAGCACTGTTGCTCCCAACAACTGCCGGAGCTTCCTCAAGCGAGAATCGAGCCTTCCGACCGAGTGCCCAAGCGAGTTCTGCTACTCTTCCAAGCGTAATATCCTTTACGCCTTTGAGCTCACGGTTGATGACAGATCGATGGATCTTTAGGAGTCGCGCGATCTCCGACTGCGACAGACCTCGCTGCTGCTGCTCTTCAACATAGGCCTTTTGCAGCTCTCGCCGAACTTCGCCAATAAAGCGAGTTGCGGCCCGCCGGTTAGGGGAAATAGCAATTTGAAACGACATCATGAGGATCAGCTCCAGGCACGAATTTTGGCTCGTCCAAATCCAGCCCATCTCTGAACTTGGCGACCTCGACGCGGGCGTAACCAGCGTAGAGTTTATACGTTTTTGTTCGTTCAGCGGTGTCGGCGATCACACCAATGAAGCAGTCCTTCCGGTGGAACCATCCGAAGATCCGTAGGTCAGGTGTCTTCAGCTCCCAGACGCCGTCTGCAAGATGCACGAGACTTTTGAATTGCCATCCCACAATAAGAGGCTCGCCGGAGCAAAATAACTGCAGAAGATCGTCCAGCTGTTCGTCGGGGCGCTGTTCGATTTTCCAGTTCGATTCGAGCTTAGGCAGATCATTTTGAATCCAGGACACAAGTTTCGGGCCGGCATGGAACATCCGCAGTTCTTGTTGCGGATGTTCCAAAAGGGGGTCGAATTTGAGAAGGGCCCCTTCGCGTGCCAAATCTAGTAGTGTTGCCATATAAGTCAACAAAAGATGAGAAAGTCTTAATTCGCACCTGCTGGTTGTCTTCTTTCTATCATTGCTCTGGTGACGTGTCGCGCCTCATGTCGCGCCGAGTAGCCGGGAGTGCTCGGGAGTTGTTGGAATTACATGGGAATTTTGCGCAGCAGGCGCGACACGAAATCAATTAGGATAATGCAGCTAAGTCATTGAAATTTTTGGCGATCCCAGCAGGACTCGAACCTGCAACCCGCGGAGTAGAAATCCGCTACTCTATCCAGTTGAGCTATGGGACCGTCGTCGCGAGCGACGTGAACGGCCGTGACGTGAACGGCCTTGGCAACCGACCCACGGGAATCGGCACCGTCGGGCGAGCCCGGGCGGCGCGGATTCCATAGCACGGGTCATATGAAAAATCTTCGGTTTCGCCAAGAGTGAGCGAACCGGGAACGAGCTGGCCGCGACCAAGCGGACGCGGAGGAGGGCCAATGGGCCCCGTCTGCCCGCCGGCGGCGCCCTGACCGGGCGTCGCGGCTCTTGCCGGTATGCCATGCGCTGTGAATTGCCGTTGATGAACAGAATTTTCGGGCCCGCGCCCCCGCCGATGACCAATGGCGGCGGCCCGCGGCCATGGCGGCTGCAACCGCTGCCATCAGTCCGTCACCATTTCGCGTCCATTCTCGCCACGAATCGGCCAAACACGGGCACCCTCTCGGGGGTGCCGAAGAGCCGCCCCCATCGCCTTGCCCCAAGGAGCTGTCCCATGATCGGTCTGGTTCGCGCCGCCGTCGTCTGCGCCGTCATGGCGCTTGGCCTCGTCTCCGCCGGCTCCGCCGCGCTGGCCGCCGACAAGGCGTTCAAGCGCGACGATCTCGCGGACGCTGCGATCAAGCTGGAGGCGCAGATCAAGAGCGAGGCGGGGGCGGTGAACAAGCCGCTGGCGACGTTGCGCACGGATGCCGACGCGGCGCTCCGCCGCAATGATCTACGGACCGGCCTGCAGATCCTCGGCCAGATCGCGACCGCGGCGCCGGAGGATTCCGGCAACTGGCTGCGGCTGGCGCGCACGGTGCTGAACCAGATCTGGCCGTCCAATGCGTCGGAGAAGACCTTCCTGCTGGAGCGGGCCTCGACGGCGGCCTACATCGCCTATCAGCGCGCGGGCAATGCCGGCGAGGAGGCCGATGCGCTTGCCGTGCTCGGCAAGGCCATGGCGGAGCGCAAGCTGTGGCGGCCGGCGCTGGATACGCTGCGGATGTCGCTGGAGCTGCGCGAGGTCGCGGATGTCCGGGGGCAGTATGAGCGGATGCGCGACGAGCACGGCTTCAAGCTGCTCGACTACACCGTGGATTCGGACTCGGCGAGCCCGCGCGCCTGCTTCCAGTTCTCCGAGGACCTTGCCAAGCGCACCGACTTCTCGCCCTTCGTGGCGCAGGCCGGCAACGACAGGCCGGCGCTGACGTCCGAGGACAAGCAGCTCTGCGTCGAGGGCCTTAAGCATGGCGAGCGCTACAACATCAATCTGCGCGCCGGGCTGCCGTCGGGCGTCAAGGAGAGCCTGCCGAAATCGGCCGAGTTCAACATCTATGTCCGCGACCGCAAGCCGTTCGTGCGCTTCACCGGCAAGGCCTATGTGCTGCCGCGCACCGGGCAGAAGGGCATTCCGCTGGTCAGCGTCAACACGCCGGCGGTGAACGTCCAGGTGTTCCGGATCGGCGACCGCAATCTGATCAACACGGTCATCGACAGCGACTTCCAGCGGCCGCTGTCGAGCTACCAGCTCAGCGATCTCGGCGACCAGCGCGGCATGAAGGTGTGGAGCGGTGAGCTCTCGACCGCGATGACCCTGAACCAGGATGTCACCACGGCGTTCCCGGTCGACCAGGCGATCAGCGACATGCAGCCGGGCGTCTATGTGATGACCGCGGCGCCCAAGGGCCCGGCCAGCGGCAATAGCGGCGACGAGGACAGCGGCGGCCAGCTCGCCACGCAATGGTTCATCGTCTCCGACCTCGGCGTCGCCGCGTTCTCCGGCAATGACGGCATCCACGTGTTCGTGAACTCGCTGGCGTCGACCGATCCGGTGGCGCGTGCCGAGGTGCGGCTGGTGGCGCGCAACAACGAGATCCTGGCGACGCGCAAGACCGACGAGGCCGGCCACGTGCTGTTCGAGACGGGACTTGCGAAGGGCGAGGGCGGGCTGTCGCCGGCGATGCTGACGGTGTCGGGCGAGAAGGCGGACTACGCCTTCCTGAGCCTGAAGACGACGGCGTTCGATCTTTCCGATCGCGGCGTGGCCGGGCGCGAGACGCCGGCCGGGCCGGATGCGTTCGTCTATTCCGAGCGCGGCGTCTACCGCTCCAGCGAGACCGTCTACCTGACGGCCCTGCTGCGCGACGGCAAGGGCAATGCCATGACCGGCGTGCCGCTGACCCTGGTCGTCGAGCGCCCCGACGGCGTCGAATTCCGCCGCGCCGTGCTGCCCGACCAGGGCGCGGGCGGCCGCTCCTTGAGCGTGGCGCTGAACTCGGCGGTGCCGACCGGGACCTATCGCGTGCGCGCCTTCACCGATCCGAAGGGGGCGGCGGTCGGCGAGACCACCTTCATGGTCGAGGATTACGTCCCCGAGCGGCTGGAATTCGACCTGTCGTCCAAGGACAAGCAGATCAAGGCTGAGACGCCGGTCGAGGTGAAGGTCGACGGCCATTTCCTCTATGGCGCGCCGGCATCCAACCTGCAGCTCGAGGGCGACCTGCTGGTGACCACGGCGTCGGAGCGGCCGGGCTTTCCGGGCTATCAGTTTGGCGTCGCCGACGAGGAGAGCGCCTCCAACGAGCGCACGCCGATCGAGGGCCTGCCCGAGACCGACGACAAGGGCACGGCGACCTTCCCGGTCAGCCTGCCGAAGCCGCCGTCGTCGAGCCGGCCGCAGGAGGCGCAGATCTATGTGCGCATGGCCGAGACCGGCGGACGCGCCGTCGAGCGCAAGCTGACCCTGCCGGTGGCGCCGAAGGCGGCGCAGATCGGCATCAAGCCGTCCTTCTCCGGCAAGAGCGTCGGCGAGGGCGACAAGGCCGAGTTCGACGTCGTGTTCGTCTCGCCTGAGGGCAAGACGCTGGCGCGCAATGGCCTGCGCTATGAACTCCTGAAGATCGAGTCGCGCTATCAGTGGTATCGGCAGAATTCCTATTGGGCCTATGAGCCGGTGAAGTCGACCAAGCGCGTCGGCGACGGTGATGTCACGATCGCGGCGAACAAGCCGGCGCGGCTGAGCTTCCAGCCGGAGGCCGGGCGCTACCGGCTCGACGTCAAGTCGGCGGATGCCGATGGTCCGGTGACGTCGCTGCAGTTCGACGTCGGCTGGTACACCGAGGGCAGCGCCGATACGCCGGACCTCTTGGAGACCTCGCTCGACAGGCCGCAATACCAGTCGGGCGACACGATGGTCGTGACGGTGAACGCGCGCACGGCCGGCAAGCTGACGGTCAATGTGCTCGGCGACCGGCTGCTGACGACGCAGACCACCGAGGTCAAGGAAGGCACCAACCAGGTCAAGCTCGCGGTCGGCAAGGACTGGGGTACGGGCGCCTATGTCGTGACGACGCTCCGCCGTCCGCTCGACGCGGCTGCGCAGCGCATGCCGGGCCGCGCGCTCGGGCTCGCCTGGTTCGGTATCGACAAGTCCGCGCGGACGTTGAACGTTGCCTTGAGCCCGCCGGCGCTGGTGCGGCCGGGCGCGGCATTGAAGATCCCGGTCAAGGTCGGCGGGCTCAATCCCGGCGAGGACGCCAAGATCGTGATCGCGGCGGTCGATGTCGGCATTCTCAACCTCACCAACTACAAGCCGCCGGCGCCGGACGATTATTATCTCGGCCAGCGCCAGCTCTCGGCGGAGATCCGCGACCTCTACGGCCAGCTGATCGACGGCATGCAGGGCACGCGCGGCCAGATCCGCTCCGGCGGTGACGGCGGCGGCGCCGAGCTGCAGGGCTCGCCGCCGACACAGAAGCCGCTGGCGCTGTATTCGGGCATCGTCACGGTCGGGCCTGATGGCAATGCGGAAGTGAGCTTCGACATTCCGGAGTTTGCCGGCACCGCGCGCGTCATGGCGGTGGCGTGGAGCGCGACCAAGGTCGGGCGAGCGAATGTCGACGTCACCGTCCGCGATCCCGTGGTGCTGACCGCGACCCTGCCGCGCTTCCTGCTGTCTGGCGACCGCGGCACGCTGTCGTTCGATGTCGACAATGTCGAGGGCGCGCCCGGCGACTATGTCGTGGCCGTCAAGGCGAGCGGGCCGGTCAAGGTGTCCGGCAATGCCAATGTGACCTTGAAGCTCGCGGCCAAGCAGCGGGGATCATCGACCCTGCCGCTCGACGCCTCGGGCACCGGCACGGCGCAGCTCGATGTCGACATCAAGGGCCCGAACGGGCTGAGCCTGGCGCGGCACTATCAGCTCGACGTCAAGCCGGCGACGCAGGTGCTGGCGCGGCGCTCGATCCGCACCTTGGCCAAGGGCGAGAGCCTGACGCTGACGTCGGACATGTTCTCTGATCTCGTGGCGGGCACCGGCACGGTGTCGCTGTCGGCGGGGCTGTCGACCGCGCTGGATGCTGCGACCATCCTGAAGGCGCTCGACCGCTATCCGCATGGCTGCTCGGAGCAGATCACCAGCCGCGCGATGCCGCTGCTCTATGTCAACGAGCTCGCGGCTGGCGCGCATCTGGCGATGGACACCGAGGTCGACCAGCGCATCCGCGACTCCATCGATCGCTTGCTGGCACGTCAGGGCTCGAACGGCTCGTTCGGCCTGTGGTCGGCGGGCGGCGACGATCCCTGGCTCGACGCCTATGTCACGGACTTCCTGACCCGCGCCCGCGAAAAGGGCTTTGCGGTGCCGGACGTGCTGTTTAAGAGCGCGCTCGACCGCGTCAGGAACTCGGTCGTCAATGCCGAGGAGCCGGAGAAGACCGGCGGCCGTGATCTCGCCTACGGCCTCTACGTGCTGGCCCGCAACGGCGCGGCGCCGATCGGTGACCTCCGCTATCTCGCCGACACCAAGCTCGGCAATCTGGCAACGCCGATTGCCAAGGCGCAGCTCGCCGCGGCTCTCGCGCTGGTCGGCGACCGCGCCCGCGCGGAGCGGGTCTATGGCGCCGCCGCCGACAGCCTCGCGCCGAAGCCGGTGCTGGTGTTCGGCCGCACCGACTACGGCTCCGACCTGCGTGACGCCGCCGCGCTGGTGTCGCTGGCGGGCGAGGGCAATGCGCCGCGCGCGACCTTGACGCAGGCGGTGACCCGCGTCGAAGCCGCGCGCGGGCTGACGCCGTATACCTCGACGCAGGAGAATGCGTGGATGGTGCTGGCGGCGCGTGCGCTCGCCAAGGAGACGCTGGTGCTCGATGTCAACGGCCAGGCGGTGAAGCAGGCGCTGTACCGCAGCTACAAGGCGGCCGAGCTCTCGGGCCAGCCGCTGAAGATCACCAACACCGGCGAGGCGCCGGTGCAGGCGGTGGTCTCGGTGTCCGGCTCGCCGCTGACGCCGGAGCCGGCGGCCTCGAACGGCTTCAAGATCGAGCGCAGCTACTACACGCTCGACGGCAAGCCGGCGGACATCAGAATCGCGAAGCAGAACGACCGCTTCGCGGTGGTGCTGAAGGTCACCGAGGCCAAGCCGGAATATGGGCACATCATGGTGTCGGACTATTTGCCGGCGGGGCTCGAGATCGACAACCCGCGCCTGGTGTCCTCGGGTGACAGCGGCACGCTCGACTGGATCGGGGACGGCCAGGAACCCGTCAATACCGAGTTCCGCGACGACCGCTTCACTGCCGCGCTCGACCGCGCCGCGGATTCGAAGGCGGTGTTCACGGTCGCTTACGTCGTCCGCGCGGTGTCGCCCGGCAAATACGTGCTGCCGCAGGCCTATGTCGAGGACATGTACAATCCCTCGCGCTATGGTCGCACCGGGACGGGCTCGGTAGAGGTCCGCGCGGCGAAATGAGTGAGGGTGGAGAACGCGATACGAAGTTGGGCGGAGCGACGTCTCCCCAAACTCAGTCGTCATGCCCGGGCTTGACCCGGGCATCCACGCTGCCTCCGCGCGCGCCGAACGACGTGGATGGCCGGGACAAGCCCGGCCATGACGGTAGGAAAGGGCGGGGCGTCAAACGGCTGCTCGCGGTCGCGGTCGCGGCCGCAATGGTCGTCGCTGTCGCGCTCGCACTCACCGCCTACACCATCTCCCTCGGCCCGCTGCCGCTGCAGGAGGCCAAAGCCCTCTCCACCACCGTGGTCGACCGCCACGGCAAGCTGTTGCGCGCCTATGCGATGGCGGATGGACGCTGGCGGCTGCCGGTGAGCGCGAAGAAGGACGTCGATCCGACCTATCTGAAGCTGCTGCTGGCCTATGAGGACCAGCGCTTCTACGAGCATCACGGCGTCGACCCCAAAGCGCTGGCGCGGGCCGCGATCCAGCTCGGCTCACATGGCCACATCGTCTCCGGCGGCTCGACGATCACGATGCAGCTGGCGCGGCTGCTCGAGCCGCGGCGTCAGCGCTCGCTGCATGCCAAGCTCAGGCAGATCGTGCGCGCGCTCGAGCTCGAGCAAAAGCTCAGCAAGGACGAGATCCTCGATCTCTATCTGACCCTCGCGCCCTATGGCGGCAATCTCGAAGGCATCCGCTCAGCCTCGATCGCCTATTTCGGCAAGGAGCCGAAGCGGCTGTCGCTGGCGGAGGCCGCGCTGCTTGTGGCGCTGCCGCAATCGCCGGAGACGCGCCGGCTCGACCGCCACCCCGAGGCCGCGCGCCGCGGCCGCGACCGCGTGCTCGACCGCATGGTCTCCGAGAACGTGATCTCGGCCGACGAAGCCGCGCAGGCGAAGGCGCAACCGGTGCCGGCGTTCCGCAAGCCGATGCCGATCCTGGCGCCGCACGCGGCCGACCAGGCCACGGCGGTGGTGAAGGATCAGCCGATCATCCGCCTGACGCTCGATTCCTCCTTGCAGAAGGTGCTGGAGCCGCTGGCGCGCGACCGCGCCATGGCGCTGGGGCCGAATGTCTCGGTCGGCATCATCGTGGTCGACAATGAGAGCGGCGACGTGCTCGCCCATGTCGGCTCGGCTGATTATTTCGACCAGCGGCGGGCGGGGCAGGTCGACATGACCCGCGCGGTGCGTTCGCCCGGCTCGACCTTGAAGCCATTCATCTATGGCCTCGCCTTCGAGGACGGTTTTGTGCATCCGGACAGCCTGATCGAGGACCGACCGGTGCGTTTCGGCTCCTATGCGCCGGAGAATTTCGACATGACGTTCCAGGGCACGGTGCCGGTGCGCAAGGCACTGCAGCTGTCCCTGAACGTGCCGGCGATCGTGCTGCTCGACCGCGTCGGCGCCAGCCGATTGTCGTCGCGGCTGAAGCAGGCCGGCGGCAGCCTCGTGCTGCCGAAGGACGAAGCGCCGGGCCTCGCCATGGGCCTCGGCGGCGTCGGTGTGACGCTGCAGGACCTCGCGCAGCTCTATGCGGGCTTCCCGCGGCTCGGCACCACCCGGCCGCTGCGCGAGATCATGATGGCCGATGAGAAGGACGACGCGCGCGAGCCGATGCGGCTGATGGATCCGGCCGCCGCCTGGCAGGTCGGTAACGTGCTGCTCGGCACACCGCCGCCGGAAAATGCCGCGCGCAACCGCATCGCGTTCAAGACCGGCACCAGTTACGGCTATCGCGACGCCTGGTCGGTCGGTTTCGACGGGCGCGTCACGATCGGCGTCTGGGTGGGCCGCCCCGACGGCGCGCCGGTGCCTGGCCTGATCGGCCGCGTCTCTGCGGCGCCGATCCTGTTCGATGCCTTCGCGCGCTCCGGCAAGCTGCCGGCGGCGCTGCCGAAACCGCCCAAGGGGGCGCTGGTCGCCAGCAATTCCAAGTTGCCGCTGCCGCTGCGCCGGTTCCGGCCGATCGGCGAGCTGGTGCGGACGGGCGCGGAGCAGGCGCCCCACATCCAGTTCCCGCTCAACGGCTCGCGCATCGACGTCGACCGTTCCGCCGGCCCGGAAGCCTCAGTCATGCCGGTCAAGGTCTCAGGAGGCGTGCTGCCGCTGACGATGCTGGTGAACGGCCTGCCGGTCGGCGAAATCGACAGCCGGCGCCAGCGCCTGATCGACCCGCCCGGGCCGGGCTTTGCCCGCCTGACCGTGATCGATGCCACGGGCGCGGCGGACACAGTTGTGGTCAGAATCCAGTGACCGTTCGCTAAGCGGTTGTCGGCATGGTGGTTTCAGCGTATTCGGAACCCCATGGTCGAGACCTATGCCCGCCCCCGTTTTGGAGAGCCGCGCGAGCCGAAGAACCTGGTGAATCCGGGCAATCGGCTGGTGCGGATGATCGATGCCGTCACCGTGAGCCATGCCCGGGCGGTCGCGTTCCTGCTCGTCTGCGGCCTGCTGCTGTTTCTGCCGGGCTTCTTCACCATCCCGCCGATCGATCGCGACGAGGCGCGGTTCGCGCAGGCGACCAAGCAGATGGTCGAGAGCGGCGACTATGTCGACATCCGCTTCCAGGACGACGTGCGCTACAAGAAGCCGGTCGGCATCTACTGGTTGCAATCCGCCGCCGTCGAGACCGCTTCTGCGATCGGGTTGCCGCGCGCGCAGTTGCGCATCTGGGTGTACCGCATCCCCTCGCTGATCGGCGCGATCGGCGCGGTTCTCCTGACCTATTGGGCGGCGCTCACCTTCGTCACGCGGCGCGGCGCGGTGTTCGCCGCGCTCCTGATGTGCTGCTCGGTGCTGCTCGGCGTCGAGGCGCGGCTCGCCAAGACCGATGCGATGCTGCTGTTCACCGTGGTGGCCGCGATGGGCGCGCTGGCGCGGGTCTATCTCTCATGGCAGCGCGGCGAGGATCCGGAGCATCCGCCGTGGGGGCCGCCCGCGATTTTCTGGACCGCGCTCGCGGCCGGCATCCTGATCAAGGGGCCGCTGATCCTGATGTTCGCAGGCCTCACGATCGTCACGCTCGCGATCATGGATCGCGGCGCCGGCTGGCTGTGGCGTCTACGTCCCCTGTGGGGGCTGATGTGGATGCTGGTGCTGGTGCTGCCGTGGTTCGTGCTGATCTTCCTGCGCGCCGGCGACACCTTCTTCGCCGACTCCGTCGGCGGCGACATGCTGAGCAAGATCGGCGCGCAGGAGTCGCATGGCGCGCCTCCAGGCCTCTATCTGCTGCTGCTGTTCATCACCTTCTGGCCGGGTGCGCCGCTGGCCGCGATGGCCGCGCCGGCCGTATGGCGGGCGCGGCGCGAGCCCGGCGCGCAGTTCCTGCTGGCGTGGCTGCTGCCGTCCTGGATCGTGTTCGAGGCGGTGCTGACCAAGCTGCCGCACTATGTGCTGCCGCTGTACCCGGCGATCGCGATCCTCACCGTGGGCGCGCTGGAGCGGCGCGTGCTGTCGCGCTCCTGGCTGCGCCGGGGCGCGGCGTGGTGGTTCGCCATTCCCGCCATCACCTCGGTGGTCGCGGTGATCGGGGCCATCATCGTCACGCACCAGCCGGTGTTCCTGGCCTGGCCGTTCGTGGCGGCGTCGCTGATCTTCGGCCTGTTCGCCTGGTGGCTCTATGACGACGGCCGCGCCGAGCGTTCGCTGCTGAATGCCAGCGTGGCGGCGCTGTTCCTCGCCTTCGTGGTCTATGGCGCGGTGCTGCCGGCGCTGACGCCGCTGTTCCCGAGCGCCGAGATCGCGCGCGCGCTGCGCAACGTCGTCTGCGTCGGGCCGAAGGCGGCGGCCGCGGGCTTCCACGAGCCGAGCCTCGTCTTCATGACGGGAACGTCGACGCAATTGACCGACGGCTCCGGGGCCGCCGACTTCCTCAGCCAGGGCACCTGCCGTTTCGCGCTGATCGAGCAGCGGACCGAACGCGCGTTCGTGCAGCGCGCCGAGGCAATCGGCCTGCGCTACAACGTGGCCAAGCGGATCGACGGCTACAACATCTCGCAGGGCCGTCCGGTGTCGATCGCGATCTATCGCTCGGAAGGCACCGAATAGATGCTCGCCCCCGACAATTCGCCGTCCTCGTCAGGCTATTTCGCCCAGCTCGCACTGGTCGGGAAATTCATGGTCGGCCGGCTGGTGCGGCGTCCGCAGACAGCGCCCGATGCCGCGGGCCGGCAGCGCCTGTGGCGCGAGCTTCTCCTGCTCTGCGCCATCGGCCTTGGCACGATCCTGGTGCTGATGGTTGCCTTCGACGCCTACGAGATCGGCTTGATGCCGCCCCGCGGCACGCCAAGCCTGTGGCCGGTGCGGATCATCACCGAGTTCGGCCAGGATGAATACGTGCTCGGTCTGCTGGCGGCCGGCGTGGTCGTGACCATCCTGATCGCGCCATTATGGCCCGAAGCCACGCGCAGCCGCCTGCTCAACTTCGCGACCCATGTGCAGTATGTCTTCTTCGCACTGCTGACTTCGCTGCTGGCTGCCCAGGCGCTGAAATACATCATCGGACGCGGTCGTCCGTTCGTCGGCGGCAAGGCGAATGCCTTCAATTTCGATCCGTTCAACGGCACGCCGGCCTATTTCAGCATGCCCTCGGCGCATGCGGTGACGGCGTTCGCGCTGGCCTTCGCCGTCGCCGCCATCTGGCCGCGGCTGCGGATCGCGATGTTCGTCTACGCCGTCGTCATCGCGCTCAGCCGGCTCGTTCTGCTTGCCCATCATCCGAGCGACGTGGTGGCCGGGGCGGTGGTTGGACTCGCCGGCGCCATGCTGGTCCGCTACTGGTTCGCCGCACGGCGCCTCGGTTTTCGCCTGGGGAAGGACGGCCGGATCGTACCGCGCTAAAGGGGTTGATAGCCGGCCCCAAGCCCCATAATAAGCCCCCGCCGGAGCGCCCGGGGCAGGAACCGGCCCGATCACGCCCATACGAGTCTCGCTCTTGTCGACCGAAACCCCCGTTGCCGTCTCCATCGTCGTTCCCGTGCGCAACGAGGCCGGCAATATCACGCCCTTGATCACCGAGATCGCGGCCGCGCTCGATGGTCTCTGGGCTTACGAGATCATCTACGTCAACGATGGCTCGACCGACGAGACCGCACAGCGGCTTGCCGAGGAAATGGCGCGCCGGCCCAATCTGCGTGTGCTGCGCCATGAAAAGTCGTCCGGTCAATCCGCGGCCGTGCGCAGCGGCATCCGCGCGGCGCACGGAGCTGTCGTGGCGACGCTCGACGGCGATGGCCAGAACAACCCGGCGTTCCTGCCCGAGCTGATCGCCGCGCTCGAGAAGGGCGGCGCCGGTGTCGGCCTCGTTGCCGGCCAGCGCGTCGGCCGTAAGGACACCGGCTTCAAGAAATTCCAGTCGCGGGTCGCGAACAGGATCCGCAACGCCGTTCTGCATGACGGCACGCGCGACACCGGATGTGGCCTCAAGGCGGTCCGCCGCGACGTGTTCCTGATGATGCCGTATTTCGATGGTCTGCACCGCTTTCTCCCGGCCCTGGTGCGGCGCGAAGGCTACGACATCGCCTATGTCGACGTCATCGATCGTCCGCGCCATTCGGGCGTCTCGAACTACGGCTTCTTCGACCGGCTCTGGATCGGGATCATGGATCTCGCCGGTGTGTGGTGGCTGATCCGCCGCAAGAAGCCGACGCCTGTCGCGATCGAGGTGAAATGATGCTCATTCAGTTCGGGCAGGCGTTCAGCAACTATCTCTACGATATCTTCATCGCCAAGTTCGATTTCTGGCTGGTGTTCGGTCTTGCCGCGCAGCTCGCCTTTGCGGCGCGCTTCCTGGTGCAGTGGATCGCGAGCGAGCGCGCGGGCAAGAGCGTCGTGCCGCTGGCGTTCTGGTTCTTCTCGATCGGCGGCGGGTTGATGACGCTGATCTACGGCCTCGTGAAGCGCGAGCCGGTCATCATCTTCGGCCAGCTGTTGTCGAACGTCATCTACGTCCGTAACGTCATGCTGATCTTCAAGAACCGCCAGAAGGAATCGCAGACGCTGAGCAATTGAGCGGAGCGGCGCTCAGCGTCACGACCGTTTGAGGGTTACGGGTAGGCGGACTACGATCGCACACCACACCCACCGTCATTCCGGGGCGAGGCCGCAGGCCTTGAACCCGGAATCTCGAGATTGGCTTGCGTTCATTTCCAACAACATCGGGATTCCGGGTTCAATCGCCGAAGCGCAGCCGCGTTGCGGTTGCACTTCGACGATTGCTCCGGAATGACGATCAACGGGACGAGACAGCTTGCATCAATCGGCAGAGCGCGGGGGACTCAGCGCGACAGCGGTTGAACGCCCGATGCAGGCAGGGCAGTGACGGTCCTCACGCTCTCCGCCTCCTCACTCCTGCGCGTCGCAACCTCGCCGGCCGCGTCCAGGACCGGATACGCCACCGAGCAGATATGCGAGTGAATGCGGCGGAGGTCGCGCAGCACGTCGAGATGCAGTGACGTCGTCTCCAGCGTCTCCGACCGGCCCTCACGCAGCCTTTCCAAATGCCGCTCCGTCGCGGCGAGCTCGGCGTTGCGCAGCTCGGCCTTCTGATCCAGCAGCTGATGCGCCTGCTGCGCGTCGCCCGACATGAAGATGCCGAAGGCGATCCGCAGCGATTCCATGATCTGGCGGTGGAAGGACTGCAACTCCTCGGCGCCCTCGACCGAGAACTGGAACCGGCGCTTGATCTTCTTGGTCGCGAGTTCGCTCAGGTTCTTGTCGATGATGTCGCCGATGTGCTCGAGGTTGATCGCAAGCGAGATGATCTCCATCGCCCGCTTGCCCTCGCGCTCGTCGAGACTGCCGCGCGTCAGCTTGGTGATGTAGAGCTTGATGGCTTCGTCGAGGCGGTCGACGACGTTGTCGTTGCGCGACACCTGATCGACCAGGCCGCGATCATTGGTCATCATGGCCGTCATGACGTTGCGCAGCATGGTCTCGACGAGATCGCCCATGCGCAGCGCCTCACGCGCGGCATCGGCCAGCGCCAGCGATGGGGTTTCCAGCGCGGTTTCGTCGAGATAGCGCGGCTTGGCCGGGTCGACCTCGGCCGGACGGTCCGGGAACAGCCTGACGAGCAGCTTCTCCATGACTCCGAGCAGGCCGATGAACACCACGGCCGTGCCGAGGTTGAAGGCCATGTGGAACTGGGCGGTCAGCTTCGAGAGGTCGGGCTGCACCTGCTGCAACTGGGCCGCAAGCGGATGCAGGAACGGCGCGATCAGCGCGACGCCGATGATGCGATTGAGGAGATTGCCGACCGGCAAGCGGTAGCTCGCGGGATTGTCGCGCCGCGCGCCCTCGAACACCGGATTGACCGCGCTGCCGAGATTGGCCCCGAGCACCAATGCCAGCGCCGCCTCGGCGGTGATGAAATGCGCATAGGCCAGCGACATCACCAGGAGCACGCTGGCGACACTGGAATGCACGATCCAGGTGACGGCCGCGCCGAAAATGATGCACAGCGTGACATCCGCCGTGATCGCCTGCATGAACACGCGCATCGCCGGCGCTTCCTCGGCGGGCGCGAGCGTATCGATCAGGATGTGCAGCGAGAGCAGCATCAGCCCGAGGCCGATCGAGACGCGGCCGAGATCCTTGATTCGCGACCGTGGCCCGCTGCGGAACGCAACCAGTCCCAGCACGAACAGGATCGGCGCGACGGCCGCCACGTTGAACGACAACACCTGCACGATGAGCGTCGTGCCGATATTGGCGCCGAGCATGATCGCCATGGCGGGGATCAGGCCGACCAGGCCCTCCGCCGCAAACGACGTGGTGATGAGCGCGGTCGCGGTGCTGCTCTGGAGCAGGGCAGTGAGGCCCAATCCGGCGAGCAGGGCGCTGAAGCGGTTGCGCAGCGCGCGCGACAGCAGCAGCCGCAGATCCGGGCCGAATGCGCGCAGGATACCGCTGTGGACCATGTGAAGGCCCCACAGCAGCAACGCCACACCGCCCATCAGATCGAGCAGAACCATGATGTCCAATCGTATCCGCATCCGCTGCCGCGGAGGCTACGCCCAATCGGCAGCGGATCAACGTCATTTTGTCGGCCGCGCCTGCCTGATCGCAGGGCGTTCCGTTGACTGGTGACGATGCGGTTAAGCCGCATTGAAGGCCGCGAAGCCGCGATCGAGGTCCGCCTTGAGATCCTCGACGTTCTCCAGCCCGATGTGCAGGCGCAACGTGGGGCCTCCCGGCGCCCAGGACGTGGCGGTGCGGTAGCTCGCACAGTCGAACGGGATCGCGAGACTCTCGAAGCCGCCCCAGGAATACCCCATGCCGAACAGGGTCAGCGTGTCGAGCATCGCATCGACGGCCGCCTGCGGCTTTGGTTGCAGCACGATGCTGAACAGGCCGGAGGCGCCGGTGAAGTCGCGCTTCCAGATCGCATGTCCCGGATGGCTCTCCAGCGCCGGATGCAGCACGTCGATCACCTCGGGGCGGGCGGCGAGCCAGCGCGCCATCTCCAGGCCCGACCGGTGATGCTGCGCGAGCCGCACGCCGAGCGTTCGCACGCCGCGCAGGGCCAGGAACACGTCGTCAGGCCCGGCGCAGACGCCGAGCAGGCGGATGCCCTCGGAGATCAGCGGCCACGCTTTCGCATTGGCCGAAATCGTTCCGAACATGATGTCGGAATGGCCGCCGATATATTTGGTCGCCGCCTGCATGCTGATGTCGACGCCCTGGTCGAGCGAGCGGTGATAGAGCGGCGTGGCCCAGGTGTTGTCGTCGATGACCAGCGCGCCATGCGCGTGCGCGACCGCTGCAATCGCGGGAATGTCAGGCATTTCGAAGGATTGGGAGCCCGGCGCCTCAACAACCACCGCGCGTGTATTCGGTTTGAGCAGTTGCTCAATTCCTGTGCCGATCAATGGGTCAAAATAGGTCGTCTCGACGCCATAGCGCGCCAGCATGCCGTTGCAGAAATTGCGCGTCGGCCGGTAGATGCTGTCGCAGACCAGCACGTGGTCCCCGGCCTTGAGCACCGAGAGCAGGGTGGTCGAGATGGCACCGAGACCCGACGGCGCAATGCCCACGCCGGCGCATTGCGGGCCTTCCAGCGCCATCAGCACCTGCTGCAGCGCCTTTGTGGTCGGCGTGCCGTGGCGGCCATACTGAAACTCGCCGCGATGCGCGTGCAGGTCCTCGGCCGTTGGATACAGAACGGTCGACCCATGAACGACCGGGGGATTCACGAATCCGTGCTGCGCCTTCGTATCCCGTCCCGCCGTGACCAGCCGTGTTTCGACGTTTTGTCGCACCGCCGCAGCGGGGTCGTTCGATGATGCCATCAGTGTGTCTTTTCTCTCTAAAGCCTGCCAGCATAGGGCAAATCGGGCAGCATTGCGTCGTTAATAACAGAATGCAGAACAGGGCCGTCAACCCCTTGACCCGGACAGCCAGTCGTTCTGTGATGCCGGCGCAATTCGATCGCTGCACGTTGAGGGGCTTGCCGCGATTTCCGCTTCATCTGGCATGCACGGCTCAGCTGTGCATGGCATCAGCCATATTGTTGGTATGGCGTTTGCAAAAGCGGATTCAGGTCGGGTCCCGCCACGCGCTGAGATTTCAACGCTCCCGAAGGACGACCGCGAAAGGCTGTATTTATGAAACGCGTCACTGTTGCTCTTACTCTTGCTCTCGCCCCGATGCTGGCGAGCGTCGGCGCCCAGGCCGATACGCTCAAGACCGTCAAGGATCGCGGCATGGTCGCCTGCGGCGTCAGCCAGGGCCTGCCTGGTTTCTCGAACCCGGACGACAAGGGCAATTGGACCGGGCTCGACGTCGACGTCTGCCGCGCCATTGCAGCTGCCATCTTCAACGACCCGACCAAGGTGAAGTTCGTACCGCTGTCCGCCAAGGACCGTTTCACGGCTCTGCAGTCGGGCGAGGTGGACGTGCTGTCGCGCAACACGACCTGGACCCTGTCGCGTGACACCTCGCTGGGCGCCAATTTCGCCGGCGTCACCTATTATGACGGCCAGGGCTTCATGGTGAAGAAGGCCCTGAAGGTCAATTCCGCGCTCGAGCTGAACAGCGCCTCGGTCTGCGTGCAGACCGGCACCACCACCGAGCAGAACCTTGCCGACTACTTCAAGGCCAACAAGATGAAGTACGAGGTGATCGCGTTCGCCGGCGCCGACGAGACGGTGAAGGCCTATGAATCCGGCCGTTGCGACGTGTTCACGACCGACGTCTCCGGCCTCTATGCCGAGCGCCTGAAGCTCTCCAATCCGGCCGACCACGTCGTGCTGCCCGAGGTGATCTCCAAGGAGCCGCTCGGCCCGATGGTGCGTCACGGCGACGACCAGTGGTTCGACATCGTGAAGTGGACGCTGTTCGGGCTGATCACCGCCGAGGAGATGGGCGTCACCCAGGCCAACGCCGACGAGATGGCGAAGTCCGACAAGCCCGAGTTCAAGCGCGCATTCGGCACCGATGGCAATCTCGGTGAGCAGCTCGGTCTCACCAAGGACTGGTTCTCGCGCATCGTCAAGGCCGTCGGCAATTACGGCGAGATGTATGACCGCAACGTCGGCGCCGGCTCCAAGCTGCAGATCGCGCGCGGTCTGAACCAGCTCTGGAACAAGGGCGGCCTGCAGTACGCGCCGCCGATCCGCTGATCGCTGGACGATATCGGGGCATCGGGGCTGCGGCGAATGAGTATCGAAGCGAGGCTACCGCCTCCGCAATATGGGCTTCGGTTGAAGCGCATGCTCGGGGGCAAGGCAGGATGGAACGGCATCATCCTGCAGATCCTGTTCGTCGCAGTCCTGGCGTGGGTTGGCTACGAGATCGTCGCCAACGCTCGCAGCAACCTCGCCGCCCAACGCATCACGTCGGGCTTCGGGTTCCTCAACAACACGGCCGGGTTCGACGTGAACCAGGCCCTGATCAGCTACACCGGCTCGGACAGTTACAGCCGGGTGCTGATGGTGGGCGTCCTCAATACGCTGCTGGTGTCCGTCATCGGCATCGTGCTGTCGACGATCCTCGGGTTCCTGGTGGCGCTCGGCCGGTTGTCGCCGAATGCGCTGCTGTCGCGGGTCTCGGGCGCCTATGTCGAGCTGATCCGCAATCTGCCGCTGCTGTTCCAGATCCTGTTCTGGTACCTCGCGGTGCTGGCAGCGCTGCCGGGGCCACGCCAGAGCATCTCGCTGTTCTCGACCTTCTTCCTCAACAATCGCGGCTTCATCGTTCCGCGCCCGGTCGAGGAACCCGGCCTGATGCCGTTCCTGATCGCGCTCGGGGTCGCGATCCTCGCCTCTGTCGGTCTGCGGCTTTATGCGCGGCGTGAGCTGTTCCTGCGCGGCCATGCGATGCGGATCTGGCCCTATGTGCTGGGCATGCTGATCGGCCTGCCGCTGATTGCGGTCGTCGTCTTCGGCGTGCCCGTGGCCTTCGAGGTCCCCGTCCTGAAGGGCTTCAACTTCGCCGGCGGCTCGCGCATCATTCCCGAGCTCGTCGCCCTGACCCTGGCGCTCACGATGTATACGGCCTCGTTCATCGCCGAGGTCGTCCGCGCCGGCATCCTGTCGGTGCACAAGGGGCAGATGGAGGCGGGGCTCTCGCTCGGATTGAGCCGCGGTACCGTGCTGCGCCTGATCGTGGTGCCACAGGCGCTCCGCGTGATCCTGCCGCCGCTGACCAACCAGTATCTCAACCTCACCAAGAATTCCTCGCTCGCGGTCGCCATCGGCTATCCCGATCTCGTCTCGGTGTTCGCCGGCACCACGATGAGCCAGACCGGACAGGCCATCGAGATCATCGGCATCACCATGGGCGTCTATCTGGCGCTGTCGCTGATCACGAGCGCGGGGATGAGCTTCTACAGCTGGCGGCTGGGCAAGAGACTGGGTGCATGACGCAGGCTTGGTGCATGAAGACAATTTCGCGCATGAAGAGATTTGGCGCATGACCGACATCACCGCTTCGACCTTCATTCGTCAGGACATGGCCGGCGAACGGCCGGCGCCGGTGAAGACCACGGGCTTCGTCGGCTTCGTCCGCACGCGGCTCCTGAACTCGCCGACCAACATCCTGCTTACCCTGGTCAGCGCGCTGCTGATCTGGTTCACCGTGATCCCGGCCTTGAAATTCATGCTGGTGGACGCGGTCTGGGTCGGCAAGGACCGCGATGCCTGCCTCGCGGAGAACGCCGGTCGCGTGGTCGGCGCCTGCTGGCCGTACGTCACGGCGAAGTTCGGCCAGTTCATGTACGGCTTCTACCCGGACGCCGAGCGCTGGCGAGTCAATCTGACCTATGGGCTCGCGGTACTGCTGCTGGTGCCGCTGCTGATTCCGCGTCTGCCGGCCAAGGGGCTGAACGCCGGCCTGTTCTTCTTCGCGCTTCCGGTCGTGGCGTTCTTCCTGCTCTATGGCGGCGGCCTGTCGGGCTTCGGCGTGAGCTGGACGACCAGCACGCTGCAACTGTTCGTGGAGAGCATCGATACCGCGGGCAACGCGCTGGTCCGTGCAGGCGACAGCGTGCCGGTGGTCGGCATGCTGCTGTGGCTGCTCGGCAAGCTCGTCGTTCTGATCGGAACGCTGGCGACATGGGTGATCTGGCCGCTGGTCTGGGTCCGCCATGAGCTGCAGCAATCGCACCAGCCGGTGTGGAACGACCTCGTGATCACCGGCATCGTGGTCACCGCGCTGGTGTTCGTGGTCGGCGGCGGCAGCAGGGCGCTGCGCAGCGTGATCGCGACCGCCGCGACCTTCGTCGGCATCGCCATCGTCATTGCCGTCATGGGCCTCGATCGCGGCGGCCTGTCGATCGTCGACACGCGGCTGTGGGGCGGCATGCTGGTGACGCTGGTCGTGTCGGTGATCGGCATCGTCGCCTCGATGCCGATCGGCATCGCGCTGGCGCTCGGGCGCCGCTCGACCATTCCGCTGATCCGCATCTTCTCGATCGCCTTCATCGAGCTCGTGCGCGGCGTGCCGCTGATCACGGTGCTGTTCTTCGCGACCTACATGCTGCCGCTGTTCCTGCCCGGCAATGTCCGCGTCGACGGCCTGGTGCGCGCGCTGATCGGTGTCGCGCTGTTCTCCGGCGCCTATATGGCCGAGGTGATCCGTGGCGGTCTGCAGGCCATTCCGCGCGGCCAGGCCGAAGCGGCGAGCGCGCTCGGCCTGTCCTGGTGGAAGACCACGAGCTTCATCGTGCTGCCGCAGGCGCTGCGCCACGTCATCCCCGGCATCGTCAACAGCTTCATCTCGCTGTTCAAGGACACCTCGCTGGTCTCGATCGTTGCGCTGTTCGACCTGCTCGGCAGCCTCAAGGCCTCGTTCGCCGATCCGGTCTGGGCGACGCCGACCACGGCCTTCACCGGCTTCGCCTTCACCGGGCTGATCTACTTCGCCTTCTGCTTCGGCATGTCACGCTATTCCATGCTGGTCGAGCGCCGTCTCAACGCGCACCGGCGCAATTGAACAAGACATCGCGAGTCACCGAACCATGTCTGCAAACTCCATCGTCAGCATTGCCGCGCTCAACAAATGGTACGGCGAGTTCCACGTCCTGCGCGACGTCAACCTGTCGGTCGCCAAGGGCGAGCGCATCGTCATCTGCGGGCCCTCAGGCTCCGGAAAATCGACGCTGATCCGCTGCATCAATGCGCTCGAGGAGTTCCAGGAGGGCGAGATCAATGTCGACGGCATCGATCTCGGTCCGAACCTCAAGCGCGTCGATGAGGTGCGCCGCGAGGTCGGCATGGTGTTCCAGAGCTTCAACCTGTTCCCGCATCTGACCGTGTTGGAGAACTGCACCCTGGCGCCGATCTGGGTGCGCAACATCCCGCAGAAGGAAGCGGAGGAAACCGCGATGAAGTTCCTGGAGCGTGTCAAGATCCCGCACCAGGCGCACAAATATCCGGGGCAGATGTCCGGCGGTCAGCAGCAGCGCGTGGCCATCGCCCGTGCTCTGACGATGAACCCGAAGGTCATGCTGTTCGACGAGCCGACCTCGGCGCTCGATCCGGAGATGGTCAAGGAGGTGCTCGACACCATGGTCGACCTCGCCAAGGAGGGCATGACCATGCTCGTCGTCACCCACGAGATGGGCTTCGCCCGCGAGGTCGCCAACCGCGTCGTGTTCATGGACGCCGGCCAGATCATCGAGTCGAACACGCCCGAGGAATTCTTCGCCCATCCGCAGCACGCGCGCAGCAAGCTGTTCCTGAGCCAGATCCTGCGGCATTGATGAGGGGCGAATGGGGAGTAGCGAATAGGGTTGTCAGCCTCGACGTGAGCCGCAATCCTTCGCTACTCGCTCTCACACGAACGGCGGCTTGATGCCGCTGCGCCGCTCCAGCCATGCCGGCACCGGCAGGTTTTTCGAACGCATGAACTCCGGATTGTACAGCTTCGACTGATAGCGTGTCCCGGAGTCGCACAGGATGGTCACGATGGTGTGGCCGGGGCCGAGCTTCCGGGCGAGCTGCACCGCGCCGGCAACATTGACGCCGGTCGAGCCGCCCAGACACAGGCCCTCGTGCTGCACGAGATCGTAGATCGTATTGACGGCGTCTTCGTCCGAGACCAGGAAGGCGTCGTCGACCTTGGCGGTCTCGATGACCGGCGTGACGCGGCCGATGCCGATGCCCTCGGTGATGGAGTCGCCGGGCGTCGACTTCACCTCGCCGTTCTTGAACCAGTTGTACATCGCAAAGCCGTGCGGATCGGCGCAGGCGGTCACGATGTTCTTGTTCCTGTCCTTTAGATAACGGCTGGTTCCGGCGATGGTGCCGCCGGTGCCGACGGCGCAGATGAACGCATCGACCTTGCCTCCGGTCTGCTCCCAGATCTCCGGGCCGGTCGACTCGTAATGCGCCTTGGCATTGTCGAGATTGTTCCACTGGTCGGCGAACAGCACGCCGTTGGGTTCGGTCTTGCGCAGTTCGTCGGCCAGGCGGCGGCCGACATGCTGGTAGTTGTTGGGATTGCTGAACGGCAGCGCGGGCACCTCGACGAGGTCGGCCCCGCACAGCCGCAGCATGTCCTTCTTTTCCTGGCTCTGCGTCTCCGGGATCACGATCAGGGTGCGATAGCCGCGCGCGCTGGCGACGACGGCGAGACCGATCCCGGTGTTGCCGGCGGTGGCTTCCACCACGAGCCCGCCGGGCTTGAGATCGCCGCGCTTCTCGGCCTCCAGGATCATCCATTTGCCGGCGCGGTCCTTCACCGACTGGCCGGGATTCATGAACTCGGCCTTGCCGAGAATGGTGCAGCCCGTCGCCTCCGAGGCGCGCTTGAGCTTGATCAGGGGCGTGTTGCCGACCGCGGCAACGACGTCGTTTCTTATGGCCATTTGCAGATACCTTGGGCAGCTTCCTCGATCACATCTAGGAAGACACTAGCCCAGTCTCCAGTGCGGCGTAAGCCGAAGGCCTCGACGACCGTCTTCTAACGCGCCTTGGCGAACACGACCTGCCGGACATCGATGTTCCCCGACAGGAAACCTGCTTCGCAGTAGGACAGGTAGTATTCCCACAGCCGGCGGAAGCGCTCGTCGAAGCCTGAGGGCGTGAGGTCCGGCCAGGCGTTGCGGAAATTGCTTCGCCAGATCGCAAGCGTCTTGGCATAATCTTGCCCGAAGATGCGCTCGCGGATGACGGGCATGCCAAACCGTTCGCCGAACGACTTCAGGATCTGCGGCGTCGGCAGCATGCCGCCGGGGAAGACGTAGCGCTGGATGAAGTCGACCTCGCGGCGGTAGTGCTGGAACAGGCTGTCCTGGATGGTAATCGCCTGGACACCGGCGAGGCCGCCCGGCAGCAGCCGGTCTCGCAACTGCGAAAAATATTTCGGCCAGAACTGCTCGCCGACCGCCTCGATCATCTCGATCGAGGCGATGCGGTCATAGCGGTCGCGCTCGTCGCGGTAGTCCTGCAGCCGGATCTCGACCTTCTCGGCAAGCCCGGCCTCATGGATGCGGCGCTGCGCGAAATCGCGCTGCTGCTCGCTGATGGTCAGCCCGACGACCTTAGTGCCGAACGTCTTGGCGGCATATTCGGCAAAACCGCCCCAGCCGCAGCCGATCTCCAGCAGCGTCTGCCCGGGCTTCAGGTCGATCGCCTCGGCGAGCCGCTTGTACTTGTTGGTCTGCGCGGCCGTAAGGTCGGTGGTGTGCTCCTCGAACAGCGCCGAGGAGTAGGTCATGCTCGGGTCGAGCCAGGCCGAATAGAACGAATTGCCGATGTCGTAATGCGCGTAGATGTTGCGCTTGGCCTGACGCCGGGTGTTGCGGTTGAACCAGTGCCGGACCAGCTGCGCGAACCTGATCAGCGGCTTGTCCTCCAGCATCGACTGCAGCAGATGCTGGTTGACGCAGAACAGATAGAGAAACTGCGTCAGGTCCGGCGTGTCCCAATCGCCGTTGAGATAGGCCTCGGCGATGCCGATATCGCCGCCGTTGATGATGCCAGCCGCAAAGCCGTAATTGGCCAGGATCATCGCCGCCGCCGGTCCCGGCTCGACGCCGCCGAGCCGGACAACGCGGCCGTCGGGCAGGGTGACGTCGAGCGTTCCCTTGCGGAGCCGCGAGCCGAAGCCCAGCGCGAGACGCGGCAGGCGGGGCAGGTCGGCAAGCACCTTGTTGATGTTGTCGGGGGTGACGGGGATGACGTCCGGCATGGCAGGTCCATTCACGCAAACGGCTCCGCCTCCGCCTCTCCGGTGCAGCGGCCGCAGCGGCGCTGGCTGGGAGGTGAAAGCAGGGCGCAGCTCACCGTTTCCGGTCAGCGCCGAGATATATAAGCTTGGCTGTCGTTTCTCGCCAAGCCGCTATCCGCGACCGCGAGAGGAGGGATTTCACCGCGCGGGACGAGCCGTACGCCCTTGGCCCAGAGCCGCAGTGCTTCCCAGTGGATCGCCGCGAAGATCTTGAGTGTCACCAGCGGCAGCGAGGCGAAGGCTGTCAGCAGCGAGCGGGAGTTCAGCTCTCGGCGGCGGCCGAAGAAGGTGGCGGCGAGCAGGGGGCCGTCGCTATCGGTCTCGAGAATGCGCAACTTGACGATGTCGCCGGGCGGCGTCACCCGGAAATGGTAGCGCATCGCCATGTCGATGAATGGCGAGACGTAGAAGGTCTTGTCCTGCTCTTGGCGTAGCCCGGCCGCCGTGAGCTCACCCGCGCCGACCGGCAGCACATAGGGCTTCATCTCGCCGAATGTGTTGCGGACCTCGTAGATCATCAGCGCCAGCGTGCCGTCGCCGCGATAGCAGAAATACACCGAGAGCGGGTTGAAGACGTAGCCGAGCAGCCGCGGATAACATAGCAGCAGGACACGGCCGCCGGTCAGATCAACGCCTTGCGCCGTTGCGCAGGTTTGCGCGTAGGCGAGCAGCGACGAGCCGTCACGCGGGCCGTGGTCGCGCTCGTGGAAGCTGTAGAGCGCGCGGCGATTGACGCCGAACAGGGGAGATTGCCGGTCCGCCTCCTCGAGCCGGCCGAGGTCGACCATCAGGCTCATCACCCGATACTGGAAACGGTGCGTGGTCGGCCGCATGCGGGCATGCATGACCTCGCCGACGTAGAGCGCCGCTGCCGGCGTCAGATCGCGTTGTCCGGATTGGTCCGTGTCCATGCCGTGTCTATTCCGCAGCCTCGGCAAGCCCCGCGGGAAGCCCGCGCCAGGGTACGCCGGCGCCGAGCGCCTCCGCCACCGCGAGGCCCGAGCGTAGCCCGTCCTCGTGGAAACCATAGCCCGTCCAGGCCCCGCAGAACCAGGTATGGCGGTGGCCCTGGATGGCCGGAAGACGCTTCTGCGCCGCAAAGGCGGCGGCGGTGTATTGCGGATGCTCGCAGACGTAGCGGCCGAAGGTCAACTCTGGAGCCGGAGCGAACGGCGGGTTGAGGCTGACGAACAGCGGCTTGTCGTGGTCGATGCCCTGCAGATTATTCATCCAATAGGTCACGGCGACGTCGTTCATCGGCACGCCTTCGCGCTGCCAGCGCAGGAAATTCCATGACGCCCAGGCGCGGCGGCGCTTCGGCATCAGCCTGGGGTCGCGATGAAGATAGATCGTGTTGGGCGAGTATTTGATCGCCCCGAGCACGCTGCGTTCCTGCTCGTCGGCATCCGACAGCATCGACAGCGCCTGGTCGCTGTGGGCGGCGATGACGACGTGATCGTAGGCGTCGTGGTGCCCGGTGCTGTCATGGACCACGACGCCATGCGCGGTACGCTCGATGCCGGTCACGGCGATGCCGAGCCTGACATGGCTGCGGAAGCCCGCCATCAGCTTCTCGACATAGCGCCGGCTGCCGCCCTTGACCGTGCGCCAGACCGGACGATCGTACTGCAACAAGCGATGGTTGCTGAAGAAGGCCACGAAGTTTTCGGCCGGAAACTCCAGCATCTCGGACGCAGGCGCCGACCAGATCGCGGCTCCCATCGGAGCCAGATAGTCGGTCAGGAGCCGCGGCGCGAAATGGTTGCGGCGGAAATAGTCGCCGAGCGTGAGGCCTTCGAGGCGGCCGGCCTTGAAGTCGGCAGTGCTCTGCTCGTTGAAGGTGAGAATGTCCCTGAGCATCCAAAGATAGGAGGTCGACAGCAGGTTGCTCGGCTGTGCGAACAGCCCCTTGGCCGTATCGAACCAGGTGTTGCCGCCGCCCTTCCACTCGAAGCGGCCGGCATCCGCCGTCACGGCGAAGCTCATGCTGCTCTCGACGGTCTCCACGCCCAGATGATCGAATAGCGCGGTCAGTTCGGGATAGTTCAGCTCGTTATAGACGATGAAGCCGATGTCGACCGAAACCGGGATGCCATCGTAGTCGATCGTCACCGTGTGGCTGTGGCCTCCCGGGCGAAGATCGCGCTCATACACGGTGATCGGGTAACGCTTCGCCAAGGCCCAGGCCGCGGCATTCCCCGCGATACCCGTTCCGACCACCGCAACTCGCATAGACTATTCCCCCCTCAAGTTCACGTGCGAGTTACGGAGCCGCCGTCAAAGGGTTTCAGAACGCGTTGCCCCCGTCACACCACGCCCCCTTAATCGCACGCGGCAGATGAAATCTTGGTAAGGCTGATGGGGCGCGCACGCGACCATTTTGTGCAAAAACCCGCTGAATTACGGGAGATTCCGCGATTCGCGGAAAACCTTCGGGGCCGCTGCGGGACGGGGATACGGGGCGGGCAGGGCTGTGCGGCGCCGCGGCCCGGGGCTAGAATGATTCCCAAGACTACAGGGAAGCATCAAGCCAGTGTCCATCGTGCCGATCGCCGTCGACGAGCCTTGCCGCGCGTCCGTTGATACGCGGATTGTCGTCGGAAAGCAGCTGCGCCATGCGCAGCCGGGCCTGCGGCATTTCGCCCGCTGGATCGCCGCCATCGGATTGGCCGCGAGCTCGGCGGGCTGCCTGCTGACCCAGGATATCCCTGATCCCGCCCTCGATCTGCCCAAACGCTACAAGTCGGCCTCCGGAGCCGACCTGGCAGCGCCGCCGACCCTGGACTGGTGGCGCGGCTTCGGCTCGCGCGAGCTGACCCAGCTGATGGAGGAGGCGCAGAGCGTCAACCTCGACATCGCTGCCGCCGTGGCGAGATTCAGGCAGGCCGATGCGCTGGCCCGTCAGGCCGGGGCGGCGCTGCTGCCGAGCCTGTCCACGACCGGGCAGGAAACCTATTCGCGGACATCAGGCTCGAGCTCCAGCGGCCTCACCAATGGCGGCCGCGAGGTCGTCAATTACCAGGCGTCGCTGTCGGCGAGCTATCAGCTCGACTTCTTCGGCCAGAACCGCGACGCCTTGCAGGCCGCCGAGGAGACGGCGGTGGCCAACCGCTTCGATCGCGACGTCACCCAGTTGACGACGCTGGCCACGGTCGCCAACGCCTATTTCCAGGTGCTCGCCGCGCAGGATCGCATCCGTACCGCCGAGCGCAACATCGCCAGCGCCACGCGCGTGCTCGACGCCATCCGCGAGCGGCAGAAGGCCGGCACCGGCAACGACCTCGACGTCGCTCAGCAGGAGAGCGTGCTCGCCAACCAGAAGGCGGCGGTGCCGCCGCTGCGCCAGACACTCGATCAGAACGTCAACGCGCTCGCCGTGCTGGTGGCACGATCGCCCGAGGGCATTCGCATTTCGGGCGGGTCGCTGGACCAGATCCGAACGCCGCGCGTGACACCGGGGCTACCCTCGGAGCTCCTGACGCAGCGGCCGGATATCCGGAGGCAGGAAGCCCAGCTCGCCTCGGCGACGGCAAATGTCGGCAGCGCGCGGGCGCAGTTCTTCCCCAGCATTCAGCTCACCAGCAATGGCGGCTACCAGAGCGCGGCGCTCGTCTCGCTGTTTCAGCCGCACGCGGCGTTCTTCAGCCTTGCGGGCAGCCTGACCCAACCGATCTTCGATGGCGGCCGCATCCTCGGCAATTTCGAGAATGCGAAGGCGCGCCAGGACGAGCTGCTGCAGACCTATCGCAAGACCGTCATCCAGGCGTTCACGGACGTCAACAACGCGCTGTTCTCGATCAAGCAGACCACGCTTCGGCTGCAACTGCAGCGGCAGGTCGTTGCCGCATCGCGCCGGGCGTTCGAACTGTCCGAGCAGCAGCTGCGCGCAGGAACTGCCGACATCGTGACAGTCTTGAACACCCAATTGACGCTGTTCCAGGCCGAGGACACGCTATGGCAGGCGCAGCTCGCGCGGCTGCAGGCGTTCGTGAGCCTGTACCAGGCGCTCGGCGGCGGCTGGGAGCCGCGCATGGAGAAGTCGGCCGATGCTCTTTAAACCGGACGAGAAGGGCACAGGGGCCGTCAAACGCGTGCGCTCGGGCGTGGGCCGGCGGCTGGTCTCGATCACGATCACGCTGCTGATCCTGGGCGGTCTCGGCTATATCGGCTGGTCGGCGATGCAGCAGAAGCAACAGGGCAATAATCGCTTCGCGAGGCCCGACCTTCCGGTGCCGGTGCTGGCCGCGACGCCGGTCGTCAAGGATGTCCCCGTCTATCTCGATGGCGTCGGCTCGGTCCGCGCGCTCAACACCGTCACCGTGCGCTCGCAGGTCGACGGCAAGCTGATTGCGGTCAACTTCGTCGAGGGCCAGGATGTCAAGAAAGGCGACGTGCTCGCCGAGATCGATCCCGCGATCTATCAGGCGCAATACGACCAGGCGGTCGCCAAGAAGGCGCAGGACGAGGCGCAGCTCGCCAACCAGAAGCTCGATCTCGCGCGCTATGAGCAGCTGGCGGCCAGCAGCGCCGGCTCCAAGCAGCAGGCCGACACCCAGCGCGCGGTGGTGGCGCAGCAGCAGGCGCTGATCAAGGCCGACCAGGCCGCGATCGACAATGCCGCGGCAACCCTGAGCTACACCAAGATCGTGGCGCCGATCGCGGGGCGGGCCGGCCTGCGCCAGGTCGACCAGGGCAACATCATCCACTCGTCGGATACGACCGGCCTCGTGGTCATCACCCAATTGCAGCCGATCGCGGTGCAGTTCAGCCTGCCGCAGCAGCAGATCATGCGCGTCAATGCCGCCGCAGCCAAGGGTCCGCTTGCCGTCGACGTGTTCGGCAATGACGGCGTGACGGTGATCGACACCGGCACATTGCGCGGCATCGACAACCAGGTCGACCAGACCACCGGCACGCTCAAGCTGAAAGCGGAATTCCCCAACGCCAAGTTCCAGCTCTGGCCCGGCCAATTCGTCAACGTGCGTCTCAAGGTCGAGACGCTGACGCAGGCGCTGACGGTGCCGACCTCGGCCGTGCAGCGCGGGCCCGCGGGCACCTTCAGCTATGTCATCGGCGAGGGTGACATCGCTTCCGCGCATCCGGTGACGGTGGTGCAGCAGAACGAGAGCGAAGCCGTCGTCGCCAGCGGCCTGACCCCCGGGGACCGCGTGATCACGACCGGCTTCGCCAATCTCGCCGATGGTGCCAAGGTCGTGGTCGGCCGTGCCGACCAGGCGCCGCAGGTCGATCTCGCGCCGCGCAAGCGCGGCCGTAATCCGCAAGGCAAGGACCAGCAGAAGGATCAGGCAAAGGAGGGCGGCGGTCCGCCCGAGGGCGCGCCGAAAGACGGCGAGCGCCGGCGCCGGCCGCCTGCCGACGGCCACAGCGACGCGGGAGGGCCGCCGCAGGGAGCAGGCGAGCAGGGGCGTGGTGCGAGGCCGCAACCATGACGCGTCCGACAGAGTGACGGGGTCGTCGCGATGAGCGTCTCCGAACCCTTCATCCGCCGGCCGATCGCGACGTCGCTGCTCGGCGTCGCGCTCCTGATCGGCGGTCTGCTCGGCTATCTCGCATTGCCGGTGTCGGCGTTGCCGCAGGTCGACTTCCCGACGGTGCAGGTCACAACGCAGTTGCCGGGCGCCAGCCCCGACGTGATCGCATCGCTGATCACGGCGCCGCTGGAACGGCAGCTCGGTCAGATTCCGTCGCTGTCGGTGATGAACTCCACGAGCTCGTTCGGCGTCAGCCAGATCTCGCTGCAGTTCGATCTCGGACGCGACATCGACGGCGCCACGCAGGACGTGCAGGCCGCCATCAACGCCGCCGCCGGCGTGCTGCCGAAGACGTTGCCCTATCCGCCGACCTACGCCAAGGTCAATCCGGCCGACGCGCCTGTCATGACGCTGGCGCTGACGTCCGACACGGTGTCCCTGCGCGCGATGAGCGACATGGCCGACACCATCCTGGCGCAGCGGCTGAGCCAGGTGTCCGGTGTGGGCCGGGTCTCGGTGCTCGGCGGATTGAAGCCGGCGGTGCGCGTGCAGGCCGATCTGGCGAGGCTCGCCGCCTACGGCATCTCGATGGAAGATCTGCGCGCGGCGATCGCCGGCGCCAACGTCTCGGGGCCGAAGGGCTCGCTCGACGGCGCGCAGCAGGCCTATCTGATCACCGCCAACGACCAGATCGGCGCCGCCGACGCCTACAAGCCGATCATCATCGCCTATCGCAACGGCTCGCCGGTCACGATCGGCGACGTCGCCACCATCGTCGATGGGCTGGAGAACGATCGCACCGGCGGATGGTACCAGGGCGTGCCGGCCGTGATCCTCGATATCCAGCGCCAGCCCGGCGCCAATGTCATCGAGGTCGTCCGGCAGATCCGGGCCGAGATTCCCAAGCTGCAGCGGACGATCCCTGCCGGCGTCAAGCTCGCCATCGTCAGCGACCGCACGGTGACGATCCGCGCCTCGGTGCATGACGTGCAATTCACCCTGGTGCTGAGCGTCGTGCTCGTGACGCTGGTGGTGCTGCTGTTCCTGCGCTCGATGCGCGCCACGATCATTGCCGGCGTTGCGCTGCCGCTGTCGCTGATCACGAGCTTCGGCATCATGTATTTCGCCGGCTTCAGCCTCGACAACCTGTCGCTGATGGCGCTGACGATCGGCACCGGCTTCGTCGTCGACGATGCGATCGTGATGATCGAGAACATCGTGCGCCACATGGAGAATGGCGAGAGCGCGATGAGCGCCTCGCTAACAGGCGCGCGCGAGATCGGGTTCACGGTGATCTCGCTGACGGTGTCGCTGATCGCGGTGTTCATCCCGCTTTTGTTCATGTCCGGGCTCGTCGGCCGCATGTTCCGCGAGTTCGCACTGACGCTCACGATCGCCGTGGTGACATCCGCCGTGGTGTCACTGACCCTGACGCCGATGATGTGCTCGCGGCTGCTCAAGCACGCCAACGAGGAATGGGTGCTGCCGGGGCTGAACGCCATCAGCCGCTTCATCGACCGCACCATCGCCGTCTATCACCGCAGCCTGCTGTGGGTGCTGGACCGCCAGACCGAAACGCTGGTGGTGACCTTCGCAACGCTTGCGGCGACCCTGGCGCTCTACATCGTCGCGCCGAAGGGCTTCCTGCCGATGCAGGACACCGGCTCGATCACCGCCGTGACGGAGGCGGGGCCGGACGTGTCGTTCGCGGAGATGAGCCGGCGCCAGTCCGAGATCTCTGCCGCGATCCAGGCCGATCCCGACGTAGTCGGCGTCGTCTCGGTGATCGGCGCCGGCTCGGTCAACCCGACCACCAATGTCGGCCGGCTGGTCCTGACCTTGAAGCCGCTCGGCGAACGCAAGGACGGCGTGGCCGAGGTGATCGAACGGCTGAAGCAGAAGATCTCCGGCGTCCCCGGCATGACCGTGTACTTCCAGCCGGTCCAGGACGTACAGATCTCGACGCAGGCGAGCCGCTCGCAATATCAGTACACGCTGACCGGCGCCGATGCCGCCGAGGTCTCGAAATGGGCGCGGCAGCTCGTTGCCGAGATGCGGCGCGATCCGCTGTTCCGTGACGTCTCCTCGGAGGCGCAGGAGGGCGGCCTGCGGGCCGAGCTGACGATCGACCGCCAGCGTGCCGGCCAACTCGGTGTCAGCCTGCAGGCCGTGACCGACACGCTCAACGATGCCTTCGCGCAGCGCCAGATCTCCACCATCTACGGCCAGGCCAACCAGTACCGCGTGGTGCTGGAGGCGCTGCCGATGTATCAGCGCGATCCCTCGATCCTGTCCAAGCTCTATCTGCCGGGAGCAGGGGGACAGGTGCCGCTGTCGGCGGTGGCGACGCTCAAGCGCACCACGACGCCGCTCGCGATCTCGCACCAGGCGCAATTCCCGGCGGTGTCGCTCAGCTTCAACCTCGCGCCCGGCGCCGCGCTGAGCGAGGCGGTGGACGCGCTGCATGCGACCGAGACCCGTATCGGCATGCCCGGCAGCATCATCGGCGTGTACTCGGGCGATGCCGCCGAGTTTGCCAAGTCGCTCGCCGGGCAACCCTGGCTGCTGCTCGCCGCCGTGATCACGATCTATATCGTGCTCGGCGTGCTTTATGAGAGCTACATCCACCCGATTACGATCCTCTCGACGCTGCCTTCCGCCGGCGTCGGCGCCATCCTGGCGCTGATGCTGTTTGGACAGGATCTGTCGGTCATCGGCCTGATCGGCATCATCCTCTTGATGGGCATCGTCAAGAAGAACGCGATCATGATGATCGACTTCGCGCTGGAGGCCGAGCGGCACGAGAACCGCACGCCGACCGACGCGATCGTGCAGGCCTGCCTGCTGCGCTTCCGCCCGATCATGATGACGACGCTGGCCGCGCTGTTCGGCGCGCTGCCGCTGGCGATCGAGAGCGGCACCGGCTCGGAACTGCGCTTCCCGCTCGGCATCTCCATCATCGGCGGCCTGCTGCTGAGCCAGCTGCTGACGCTGTACACGACGCCGGTGATCTATCTCGCGCTCGACCGCATCAACCGCCGCTTCGAGCGCGCGCTGCCGCCTGCGCCGGACCTGCCGTCGCCACCGATCGCGGGCGCCACCGAAGGCATCCAGTGATGGCCTCGATTTCCGAGCCGTTCATCCGCCGGCCGGTCGGCACCACGCTGCTCTCGATCGGCCTGTTCCTGATCGGGATCGTCGCCTACATCTTCCTGCCCGTCGCGCCGGTGCCGAATGTGGATTTCCCCTCGATCTTCGTCAGCGCCTCGCGGCCCGGCGCCGATCCATCGGTCATGGCGGCGACGGTCGCAGCGCCGTTGGAGCGACGGCTCGGCGAGATCGCGGGCGTCGACCAGATCACCTCGACGAGCTCGCTCGGCACCACCAACATCCAGATTCAGTTCTCGATCGGCCGCGACATCGACAAGGCGGCGCGGGACGTGCAAGCGGCGATCAACGCCTCGCTGTCGGATCTCCCGAGCGATCTTCCGGCGCTGCCTCGCTTCCGCAAGGCGAACACGGCGGCCGCGCCCGTGTTCGTGCTGGCGCTCACCTCGAAGACGATGACGCCGAGCGCGATGTACGACGTCGCCGACACCGTGCTGGCACAGCGGCTGTTCCAGGTGCCAGGTGTCGGCAACGTCACCGTCAGCGGCGCCGACCAGCCGGCGGTTCGGATCGCGCTCAATCCGGTGTCGCTCGCGAACGCCGGCATTGCGACCGACGACGTCAGGACCGCCATCGTCAACGCCAATCCGATCGGCCCGGTCGGCATCTTCGAGGGCGGGCGGCAGAGCGAGACCATCGCGGTCAACCGGCAGATGCGCACGGCGGCCGAATTCCGCGACATCCTGATCAAGAGCAGCAATGGCAGCTTCGTGTGCCTGTCCGACGTCGCCGATGTCGAAGACTCCGTGCGCAACGTGCGCTCGATCGCCTGGTTCAACAAGCAGCCGGCGGTGCTGATCCAGATCGCCAAGCAGGGTGATGCCAACGTCATCGAGACCGTCGACCGCGTCAAGGCGCTGATCCCCGAGCTCAAGCAGTGGATACCGGCCGGCATCGAGATCTCGACTCTCATCGACCGCACCGGCACCATCCGCGCCTCGGTCGAGGACATGCAATGGACCCTGCTGGCGACCGCCGTGCTGGTGATGGTCGTCGTGTTCGTGTTCCTCCGCCGTCTCGTCCCGACGGTCGCGGCCGGCGTCTCGGTGCCGCTGGCGCTGGCCGGCACCTGTGCCGCGATGTGGCTCGCCGGCTTCTCGATCGACAATCTCTCGCTGATGGCGCTCGCGATCTCCGTCGGCTTCGTCGTCGACGACGCCATCGTGATGATCGAGAACATGTACCGCAATCTCGAACATGGCCTGTCGCCGATGCGCGCCGCGCTCGATGGCGCCCGGCAAATCGGCTTCACGGTGCTGTCGATCAGCCTGTCGCTGATCGCGGCCTTCGTGCCGCTGATCTTCATGGACGGCGTGGTTGGCCGCCTGCTGCGCGAATTCTCGCTGACGCTGACCTTTGCCATCGTGGTGTCGACCCTGGTGTCGCTGACGGTGACGCCGATGATCTGCGCGCACTACATCAAGGAGACGCTGTCCGACCGCGCCACCTGGTTCGACCGGATCATCGAGGGCACGCTGTCAGGCATGGTGCGCTTCTACGCCTGGACCTTGCGCGGCGTGCTGCTCTACCCGTTCCTGACCCTGATCGTCTTCTTCGCCACGATCGCGCTGACGGTGACGCTCTACATCAAGGTGCCCAAGGGCTATTTCCCGACCGACGATTCCGGCTTCATCATCGGCGCGACGCGCGCCTCGGCGGACATCTCGTTCCAGTCGATGCTCGGCCTGCAGCAGCGGCTCGCCGATATCGTGATGGCCGATCCGGCCGTGGCTGGGCTCGGCTCGACTATCGGCGGCGGCGGCGGGCCGGGCGGCGCCACCTCGAACCGCGGCACGATGTTCATCAACCTCAAGCCGCCCGCGGAGCGCGACGGCGTCTCCACGGAGCTCGTGATCAACCGGCTGCGCCGCAGCCTTGCCATGGTGCCCGGCATTCGGCTGTTCATGTTCGCCGCGCAGGACGTGCGCACCGGCGGCCGGCAGAGCGATTCCGACTATCAGTATACGCTGAGCAGCCCCGACCTCGATCTCCTGCAGAAATGGGCGCCCATCGTCGCCAAGCGGCTGGAGACGGTGGAGGGCATCACCGACATTTCCAGCGACCGCGATCCCGGCGGGCTGCAGCTTGCGCTCAAGATCGACCGGCAGAAGGCGTCGAGCCTCGGCGTCCGCGTCCAGGACATCGACAACGCACTCAACAACGCGTTCGCGCAGCGCCAGATCTCGATCATCTACAGCCAGCGCAACCAGTACATGGTGGTGCTGGAGATCGATCCGAAATTCCAGACCGATCCGTCAAATCTCGATCGCATCTATGTCGCGGGGGCAGGGGACGCGCAGGTCCCGTTGTCGGCGCTGGTCAAGGCCGAGCGCGGCCTGTCGCCGCTCGCGGTCTTCCACTCGCAATCATTCCCGTCGACCACCGTCTCGTTCAACCTGCTGCCGGACGTGCCCCTGGAGGCCGCGACCGCCAATGTCCAGCGCGCGGTCGACGAGTTGCACATGCCCGAGGGCATCCGCGGCGGCTTCGACGGCAATGCCGGCGACTTCAACAAAGGCAGCGGCCGCCAGCCGCTGCTGATCCTGTTCGCGCTGGCCGCGATGTATATCGTGCTCGGCGTGCTCTATGAGAGCCTGGCGCATCCGCTGACCATCATCTCGACCTTGCCGTCCGCGGGGCTCGGCGCGCTCTTGGCGTTGCAGGTCACCAATACGCCGCTGACCGTGATCGCCTTCGTCGGCATCATCCTCCTGATCGGCATCGTCAAGAAGAACGGCATCATGCTGGTCGACTTCGCGCTCGAGGCCGAGCGCCAGCATGGTATGTCCTCGGCGGATGCGATCTTCGAGGCCTGCCGGGTGCGCTTCCGCCCGATCCTGATGACCACCTTGGCGGCGCTGTTCGCCGGCCTGCCGCTGGTGGTCGCGACCGGTCCCGGCACCGAGCTGCGCCGGCCGCTCGGCATCACCATCATCGGCGGACTCCTGGTGTCACAGATCCTGACGCTCTACACGACGCCGGTCATCTACCTGCTGATCGACCGCCTGCGCCGCCGCTCCGCGCCGGAGCCGTTGGCCGCTCCCGCCGAATGAGCCGTTGTGGTGGTCGCCATGGGCGCGTATAGGCGCGCCATGTCCGACCAGCCCCACGACCACCCGCCGCTCGCCGCCGAGCCGCCGCCCGATTGCCCGCATTGCCAGAAGCCGCTGCCGCTGTGCATCTGCGACAGCGTCACGCCGCTGGAGAGCCGGCTCGGGCTCCTGATCCTGCAGCATCCGCAGGAGCAGGACCGCGCGCTCGGCACGGCTCGGCTCGCCGCGCAGCACTTCGAGAATGCCGTGGTGAAGGTCGGACTGTCCTGGCCGAGCCTCGCCAAGGCGCTGGGCCGGCCCATCGATGATCCCGCTCGCTGGGCTATCCTCTATCTCGGGTCGGCCAAGGCGGCCGAGCTCGATCCCGAGAGCGAGGTCGTCGCGCTGACCCGCAAGGGCGAGGTCGCCGAGAACCAGCGCGGCATCCTCAAATCCATCGAGGGCGTCATCCTGCTCGACGGCACCTGGAGCCAGGCCAAGGCGCTGTGGTGGCGCAATCCCTGGATGCTGAAGTGCCAGCGCGTGATCCTCGGCCCGCGCCGTCCCTCGCGCTATGGGCACCTGCGGCGCGAGCCGCGCAGCGACGGGCTATCGACGATCGAGGCGGCTGGCCTGCTGATGGCGGCCCTGGAACGGCGCCCTGAGATCGCGGCGACCCTCGAAGCGAGCTTCGAGCGCATGCTGAAGCGGTATCAGGAGGTGGAAAAGGCCCATCCGGAGCTGACGCCGCGACCCAAGCCCCGTGGCAAGCCGGATTGGCGCCGCCGTAAACGCCGGCTTTAGGAACCGGGGGTACGCTTCTTGCATTGCAGCATGGAAAAGGATGAGAGCCATGCAGGAAGCGGAAAAGACCAATGTGGTGCAGTTCCGGGATTACGCGCCGCGCTTGGCCGGGCGGTCAAGCGCTGATCGGGCCAATGTGTCGGCAGGCGGGCGCGGGGAGGTGGTGGCTTGGCCGCGAACCCAGGCCGCCTATCCCGGCGGCATCGACGACCTGCCCGTGTAACGCCGGCGCCCCGGCGTCACGGATGGTCTAACCGCTTGATTTGATTGAGTGGAGGCCACGACCAGAATTGAACTGGTGTAAACGGTTTTGCAGACCGCTGCGTAACCACTCCGCCACATGGCCTCATGGCTGAATTCTCTAGGCAATCCCAGGTGTTGATGCAAGCGCTAAACCTTCCGCCTGTGGAAGGTCTCCTGTCAACGTGACAGCGCTCGGGCGGCTGGATTCGTGCCGCGACCGGATATCCATCCGCGTCGGGTTGTGATCTGGCTGCGCAGCTGGCCGTTGTGATGTTCACATGGCCCATGCACTTCTCAGCCCGAACATCCGTGCCGCCGAGTGCCGAGCCTCGCTCCGTCATCACGCCGCTGGCGCAACGGCTGACACCCTCATCGAGCGACCACGAGAGCTTCGACGACGGCCCTAGAGAACACAGGCGATAAGTGGCCTTGTGCAGCCCGACTGCTGCATCCGCAATGACGCGCAGCAGCGACGATTGTTGGAAAGATCGCGGCGAAATCGCGCAGCGCGCCTTGATTTGGTCAGGTTGTGTTGTTCTAATTATTCTATGTCAGGGTGCGCTGCGGGAGACGGGCTGAAGAGCAGCACTTCCTGAACTCACACCACATCTCACGCAAAGAGCAACGATGGACGATCACCCGACGCGCCGTTCGGTGGTTCTCGGCACGCTTGCCGCTTGCGCATCCGTCGCGCGTGCCGCGGCCGATGACGACGATCCTCGCAAGGAGAAGCGGCCGCAAAAAGGCGACGTGCTCGTGTTCTCGGAAGGAACCCGCGAAGGTCAGACGATCACGCCTGATGATTTGAAATCCGGAGGTCCACCGGTTCACGCCTGGCCCAAGGATGCGGCGAATGCGGTCGTTCGCGATGGGTCTCGTCTGAATGAGATCTTGGTCATCAGGCTCGATCCGGGCGAGCTCGACGACGACACGCGCTCGCGTGCGGCCGAGGGGATCGTGGCCTATTCGGCGATCTGCTCGCACGCCGGATGTCCGGTGACGGCCTGGATCAAGGCCTCTGAGGGCGCCGACGACGTCTTCAAATGCATGTGCCACAACTCCGAATACGACCCGCGGCGAGGCGCGCAGGTCGTGTTCGGCCCCGCGCCACGGCGATTGGCTGCGCTGCCGCTCGTCATCAAGGATGGCATGCTGGTCGTTGCCGCCCCCTTCATCGGAAAGGTAGGTGGCCAGCAGGGCTGATGAGATCTCGTGTGCCTATCGGAACTCGCATCGTCACGACCGCATCCTCGTGAACATCATCACGACGGGCAAAGAAGCGAACAACGAAGCAGGGGAGGTTTGTCCATGTCCATCACGTCCACGACGATCAAGCAATGGCTCCTATCGAGCGCCGTCGCATTCACCTGTCTCGCGGCGCCTGCCGCAGTTGCCGGTCCCATCGAGTCCTACAGTCCGGTCACGCCCGCGCGGCTCGAGAATCCCGAGCCCGGCAACTGGATGCTCTACCGCCGCACCTATGACGGCCAGGGCTACAGCCCGCTCGATCAGATCAACACCACTAACGTCAAGGGCATGGTGCCGGTCTGGACTTTCGCCACCGGCGTGATCGAGGGCCACGAGGCGCCGCCGCTGGTCAACAATGGCGTGATGTTCATCACCACGCCAATGGGGCAGGTGATCGCGCTCAACGCCAAGACCGGTGATCAGTACTGGCGCTACAAGCGCGAGCTCCCCGATGATCTGTTCCAGTTGCATCCGACCAATCGCGGCGTCGGGCTGTGGCAGGACAAGCTCTATCTCGCAACGACCGACGATCATCTCGTTGCGCTCGACGCCAAGACCGGCAAGGTGCTGTGGGACAAGAAGGTCCAGGACTACAAGAAAGGGCAGTATCTCACGCTGATGCCGCTCATCGTGGACGGCAAGGTGATGGTCGGCGGCTCCGGCGGCGAGTTCGGCGTGCGCGGCTATGTCGCCGCTTATGATGCCGAGGACGGCAAGGAACTGTGGCGCACCTTCACGATCCCCGGCGAGGGCGAACCGGGACACGACACCTGGAGCGGCGACGACTGGAAGAACGGCGGCGGCTCGGCCTGGATGACCGGCACCTACGACAAGGATACCAAGACGGTCTATTGGGGCGTCGGCAATGCCGCGCCGTGGCCCGGCAATCTGCATCCCGGCGACAATCTCTACACCAGCTCGGTGATTGCGCTGGATCCGGCGACAGGCAAGATCAAGACGCACTTCCAGTATCACCAGAACGACTCATGGGACTGGGACGAGGTCGACGCGCCGATGCTGGTCGACCTGCAGCGCGACGGCCGCAGCTTCAAGAGCCTGATCCATCCCGGCCGCGATGCAATCTTCTGGGTGCTCGAGCGTACGCCGGAGCGCATCAACTACGTCAACGGCTGGACCTTCGTGCACACCGATGTGTGGAAAGGCATCGAGCCGGAAACAGGACGGCCGATCGTCGATCCCGCGCATAAGCCGACGCTCGGCAAGCGGGTCGACTTCTGTCCGTCGTTGTGGGGAGGCAAGGACTGGCCATCAGCTGCCTACAGCCAGAAGACTCGGTTCGTCTATGTGCCGGCGAACGAGAACTTCTGTGGCGGCTTCACCGGCGAAAAGCTGCCGCTCGTTCCAGGGCAGCTCTGGCTCGGCACCAAGGCCGAGGACATCGGGCTGACGGTGCGGCCCGGTGCCGACCATTTCGGCGAGCTTCAGGCGTGGGATCCGGCGAGTGGCAAGAAGGTCTGGTCGCACAACTTCCCGAAATCTCACTTGTTCGGCTCGGTCACCGCGACCGCGGGTGATCTCGTTCTGGTCGGCGGCACCAACGACCGGATGTTCCGCGCCTTCCATGCCAAGACCGGCGAACTGCTGTGGGAGCAGAAGACGAACTCCGGAATCATGGGCATGCCGGTCGCCTATGAGGTCGACGGCACGCAGTACATTGCGGTGCAATCGGGCTGGGGCGTCGACGCACAGCGCATCCAGGATGCGCTGGCCAAGGGCAATACCGGTCTGGAGGACAACGTGCCGCAAGGCGGCGTAGTCTGGGTCTTCGCCCTCAAGAAATAGGCGACTCAAGCGACATGGCGGCGAGCGGATGTCGCCGCCATGTCACCGGGGCTGAGATGTGTAGACGTCACCGCGTGATCGCTGCACGTCCGGTCACCACGCGCGGACGCGAATCAGCAGGCCGCGCTCCAGCCGTCCGGAAACGGGATCAGCGGCCAGGCGCCATGATTGTCGTTGGCGGCCTTGGGGGGATACGGAAACGAAAACAAGCGGGTCATGGAATCTGTCTCGGGCTCAGGCGCAATAGCCGTTCTCACTACATCCATCAACAACTCGTATTCGGCTTCGCTCATCGCACCCTCGCGTCAACTGCGAGCCACGATCGCAAAACTCCATTTTGTCCGGTTTGAGCGGATCGCTCAAATTTGAATCATCACGGATGAACGACCCAATTGGTTACCAGTCTCTTTCGTTCCTGAGACGGTACCTCGATCCGCGACGCTCCGGTGTGAACGACGTCACATCTCCCGGAACTTTGTTGTCCCAAGCTTGCCTCGTTGCATCGGCTGGGCCGGTGTCTGGATATGAGGAGGGTGACACATGAGCGCACGCTACGGACGGCGAATTGCCGCATGCGACAGGGCCGCGCCACGTTCGACGCTCAACCTGCTTCTGAACCTGCTGCTCGCGTCGTGCGTGCGGCGTCGCCGCGTCAAGCGACCTGCTGTCTCGGGTTCGCTGCCTCAGCGGCCGGTCCCGTCTCGTAACCGAGAATGTCCCGCATCAATTGCGACAGGTCTTTCGGCTTGAACGGCTTCGGCAGACGGTGAAGGCCGCTCGCTATGGCGGAGAGCCCGAAGACATCGGATGCTCCACATCCGGATTCCAGCACCATGCCCGACATCATCACGATGGGCATGTTCGGTCTGGCGGCGCGAGCCGCCCGGATCACATCGCCGCCGTCCATATCGGCGAGGTTGAGATCGATCAGGGCAGCCGCGAAATCGTCGCGTGTGACCGCGTCGATTGCCTGCCGGCCATCGGTCATCGCGGTCACGGCGTATCCCTCGCGAACGAGAAGATGTTGGAGGACGCAGACGACGCCGACTTCGTCGTCGACGACCAGGATGTTCGTCATGAAGCCCTCCTGACCGATGTGTCTGCCGAGAGTGGTTGCGGAGCGTCGGCCAACAATTTCTGACGCACCTCGATCGCGCGATCGATGGAGTCGAGCAGGTCGAGAATGTCAAACGGCTTCTGCAGCGCAGCCGTCGCTCCGAGCCTGATGGCCATGCCGAGGAAATCGGGAGCGCCTTGTTTCCTGTCGGTGAATGCGTAGCCTGAGATCGCGATGAACGGCACGGTCGGATCGATCTTGATCAGCTCGCGGATCGTTGCAATTCCATCCATTCCGGGCATGAACATGTCGATCACCACTGCATCGAACGAAACACTGCCTATCAATCGAATTCCGGTCGGTCCGTCCGGCGCGAGAAAAACGCAGAATTTCTTCTTCTTCAGCAATGTCTCCAGCGCCGCACGCGTTGCGTAATCATCATCAATAATTAGTACGGTAGGCATGGGCCACCTCAGTATCAGCTGGACTGAAGGACTCGCACGCTACGAGAACAAATATCTCGGACTCAAAAATGACAAAGTAGTTAACACTGAATTAGTTGCCTCCGATTTGCAACCAGGAGTTTTACGGATCGCCGTGGCAAGAATCCCGCTGTTTTGTGCAACACGATGTGAACATGGAACCGTCGTGTGCACAGCGAACAGTTGGGGCAACGAACAGTGTCAGGTCGGCTTGAGCAGCGCGATGATCACGAGCCCGGCCGCGACGAGCGCGGCGCAGCAGAGGCGTCGCGGCGTTGCCCGTTCTTTCAAGACGAGCACCGCAATCAATGTTGCGAACACCACGCTGCACTCGCGGAACGCCACGACGCTCGCAATTGGATTGCGGCTCAGTGCCCATAGGAACACGGCAAACGAGGTGAGCCCGAGAAGTCCGGCGATCACCACCGGCATGAAGGCATCACGCATCGCGACGACGATGGTCCGACCTTGGAACATCGCAGCGACAATGAAGAAAGCCATGCTGTCGAGCACGATCAGCCAGGCCGTAAACGACGCCCAACCTGCGGCCTGTCTCGTGCCCCAGGCATCGATCACCGAATAAGCCGCCACCAGCGCAGCGGCACAGGTCGCTGCCGCGAACGGGCGACGATCGATCGGGCCGTGGCGCCGGTCGAGCGCCAGGCCGATGATGCCAATGACGATCACGGCAATTCCGGCCAATTGACCAGCCGACGGCATTTGCTGAAGCGCGAGAGAGGCGAACAGCGTGGCAAACAACGGAACGGTACCGCGCGCAATTGGATAGGCGCGTCCCAGATCGCCAGAGCGGTAGGCTGTCGCGAGGCTCGCCTTGTAGCCGGCGTGAAGGGCGAGCGAAGCTGCGAGGATCGGCCAGGTCGCCGCCGCCGGAAACGGGACGAAAAACAGGAAGGGCAGCGTGACCACGCTGCTCACCAGTCCCATGCCTGCCAGAATGGCGAGGCCGCTGCCGGTCTTGACGATGGCATGCCAGCCGGCGTGGAGCAGGCCAGCCAGCAGCATCAGCAGCGCAGCGACGGGATCCAACGGCTCTGTCCCGGACCTAGCTTTCGGGCCGCCAGGTCGGAGCGGCGAAATAGGGGACGGGCGAGCGATCGAGCGCCTGCCGCGAGATGATGCGGCTCGATGGAGAGATCGGAAGCTGCGTCCACTCGTTGCGATCGGCGAATCGCAGACTTGCGATTTCTTCACCATCAGGCGTGAGCTCGCCGCCGACGATCACGGCCTCGAAGGCGACGACTGTGTAGTAGGTGAGATCGCCGTTCGGATAGCGAATCAGGAATTCAGGGCCGCCGAACACGCCGAGCAGGCGTTGCGGCCGGACCAGCAGACCCGTCTCTTCGAAGCATTCGCGAATCGCCGCATCGGCCGGGTGCTCATTCGGATCGATCGCTCCGCCCGGCAGGGTCCAGAGGCCGGTTTCGGCGTCGTGGCCCAGCAGAATGCGGCCGGCGTCATCGAACACCGAGATCGAAACCGCTGTCGTGGCCAGGAGATCGTGGCCGATCTTGCTCCGGACGGCCTTGAGATGATCGGAAATGGGCATTTGGGCCGTCTTTTGCGGGAAAGGACCCTCGCTTGCCCGACCGCCGATGTGGCGTCAAGGCGACCCGGGCTGGCCCTGCCGGACGACTCGCACGTCATCGCAGTCCGCCGCGTTCAGAAAACCAGCGGATTGAAAAAGAAGATGGAGGGAGGAGGGGGGAAGTAGAGCCATTCGGCACCGCCAGAATGGCTCCCCGGGCTGGATTCGAACCAGCGACCATTCGATTAACAGTCGAATGCTCTACCGCTGAGCTACCGAGGAACAAGCGAAGCAAAGCTCCGCGAACGGCGCTGCGTATAACAAAGCCTTTTGGCCTTGCATAGGACGAAATCGCATCTTTGCGACGATTGCGCGTCGGATGACAAAGCTGCGGCAAAACAGAGAGTTATCTTGGCTCTGACCGATCGGTGGGCACGATCCGCCCACAGATGGATGACAGGAATTTCACTTGGAGGGGAGTAAACCGCCACCGATAGTTGGAAGGAACCACCCTGTGCCCGCAGTCATGGAGTGTCGCGTATGCCCAACACCATCATCCAGTTCACCCAAGCGGTCTCAGCACCTTCGCTGATTCCCGACCAGGTGGAGCGTCTCAGCGACGACGAGTGCCTGACGCGGCTGGCGGCGGCGGTCACCGGCGGTGATTCCCATCAGCTGGACGAGATCGTGCAACTGATCGGGCGCCTGGCGGTCGTGATCGAATAGTCGGTCGCCCGGCCGCCGGCGATCGCGTGCGCATTCGGCGGGCAGGGGGGCCCCCTGTGAACCCCTGTGTTGCCTTTTCGGGAGCCTTGTACCAAAAGATCGCGCAGACCGCTTCGCGGTTCATTCCTTTTGCTTGCAGGTCTGCTCATGTCTTCATTCGCGACGGCGCGCCAGAAAATGGTCGATGGTCAGGTTCGGACCAACGACGTGACCGATCACCGCGTGCTCGATGCGTTGCTGACCGTGCCGCGAGAAGCCTACGTTCCGGCCGATCGTCAGGCGCTGGCCTATCTGGATCAGGACCTCGACGTGTCCGAGCCGGGGGCTGCCAAACGCTTTCTCATCAAGCCGATGTTGATTGGGAAGCTGCTGCAGGCGGCCGAGATCAAGCCGACCGACAGCGTGCTCGTCGTCGGCTGTGCGACCGGCTATCTGGCGGCTCTGGCCGCGAAGCTTGCTGGGAGCGTCACGGCGACGGAGGTTGATCCGGCACTCGAAGGTCGGGCCAAGCAGCTGCTGGCCGGCGTCGACGGTTGCCCGGTCACGATTCGCGTCGCGCCTGCCGGGCAGGGCGACCCGGCCGATGCCAGATTCGACGTGATCCTGCTGAATGGGGCCACAGAGGTGGCGGTGGACGGTCTTTGCCGGCAGCTCAAGGAAGGCGGCCGGCTGCTCGGTGTGTTCGCCAAGACGACGCCAGCGCGCGCCATGATCTTTACGCGATCGCATGGTGACATCGGCAGCAGGGTGCTGTTCGACGCCGCGGCCCCGGTCATTCCCGGTCTCGAACGGCTGCCCGAATTCGTGTTCTAAGCATCGGACGAATCTGTCGAGAGCTGCTGGACTTCGCTGCACGCCGCTGGCGGAGTGCGGACGCTCCGAGTCGTTCCGGCGGCCTCGGTCCGGCAAAATTCTGTTTTAAATCAGAAGTGTGGCCCGGATGCTGCACGTTGACAGTTTTCAGCATCAGTTCCAGGCTAGGGTGGTTCCGTTGCGCTTGCATGGGGAATAAGGTGCGAGGTGCGCGGGAGTCTCATTAACAGGTTACGGCCCGGCTCTGGCGTTCGAGCCGGTAACAAAATGAATGGAACAGGGATGTTTGGGGTGAAGGTCGTCACCGCAGCGGCGGCTGCGGTTCTCGTGATGGCTTGTGTAGGCCCGACGCCTGCGCTGGCCGACACGATCGAGGCTGCGCTGGTGCGCGCCTATCAGAACAACCCGCAACTGAACGCGTCGCGGGCCCAGGTTCGTGCGGTCGACGAAAGCGTGCCGCAAGCGCTGTCTGGGTATCGGCCGAAGGTCAACCTGACTGCGACGGCGGGTATTCAGTACACGGACTTGCAGGCGGCGCCGGGGACGACGGCCGTTAACGGCGTACAGAGGCCCCGCAGCGTCGGTCTGACCGTCAACCAGAACCTCTATAACGGCAATCAGACGGGAAACGGCGTCCGCAAGGCCGAGGCGAGCGTGTCGGCGCAACGCGAGGCTCTGCGCGTTCTGGAACAGCAGGTGCTGCTGCAGGCGGCGACGATCTACATGGACTATCTGCGCGATGCGGCGATCGTCGAGGTCCAGCGCAGCAACACGCGGGTGCTGGAGCAGACGCTCAAGCAGACCCGCGATCGGTTCAATGTCGGCGAAGTCACCCGCACCGACGTCGCGCAATCCGAGGCTCAGCTCGCCGCCGGCCGCACGCAGCAGCTCACGGCAGAGGCCCAACTCACCGCGACCCGCTCGAACTTCCGCCGAATCATTGGAAACGATCCCCAGAACTTGGCGCCGGGCGCTCCTGTCGATCGTTACTTGCCGCCGTCCCTGCAGCAGTCGGTCGAAACGGCCCTGACGGAAAACCCGAGCGTGACCTCGGCGATGTACGGCATCGACGTCCAGTATCTTGACACGAAGATCAAGGAAGGTGCGCTGCTGCCGACCGTCAACGTCCAGGCTCAGGCCCAGCAGGGTTATGAGGCGAGCCTGCAATCCTATAAAGGGTTCAGCGCGTCGGCTATCGCGTCGCTGACCGTCCCGATCTACAACGGTGGGGCTGAATATTCGCTGATCCGGCAGTCCAAGGAGTCGTTGGCGCAGCAGCGTCTGGTCCTGGAGCAGACGCGTGATCAGGCTCGCTCCGACGTGGTATCTGCCTGGGGCAAGCTGCTCGCGGGCAAGGCTCAGGTTCAGTCGGCGCAGGCCCAGGTGGCGGCCTCCGAGATCGCCTTGAACGGCGTGCGCGAGGAGGCCAAGGCGGGTCAGCGGACTACGCTGGATGTCCTCAACGCTCAGCAGGCACTGGTCAATGCGCGAAACTCGCTGGTGAACGCACAGCACGATCGCGTGGTCGCATCCTACTCGGTACTTCAGACCGTCGGGCGACTGTCCCCGCAGGTGCTGAACCTGCCAACGTCGACTTATGACCCCTCCGTCCACTACCAGCAGGTCCGCGACAACTGGGCGGGTGTCCGGACGCCGGATGGTCGTTAGTTCATTCTTAACGTCGAGACGCATCCCCCGGTCCTTGGCCGGGGGATTTTTTTATGGCACATGTTCAGGTTGTGATGAATGGGCGACGCTTCACCGGCGAGCTCCGTGCTCCACCGGTTCGCGGCGGGCGTTGCTTGCATTCATTTGTTGCCATGACATAGCCTCAAAATGGCCGCCGAACGATTCGGACTACGTCGGATGTTCTTCCAAGAATAGACGTCGACATGGACAGTATCGTTCTGTTGTTTTGCATCGATCTGGCCTCGTCTGGAGACAAGTCGGCATGTCCGTTGAGAAGTTCACGCCACTTGGATCCGGCGCCCGAGACTTTTGCGCTGCGCCGGTTCGTGCGGCAGCGTCGCTGATTTGGAGTCGGAAATGACGCAGCCTGCGAAGGTCCAAGAACCCTCCATGGAGGAGATTCTGGCGTCGATCCGGCGTATCATTGCCGATGACGAGGGCAAGCCGGCGGCGGCCGAGAAGGCTGCCGCGCCGGAGCCGGTCAAGGCCGAGAAGCCGGCGGCTGCTGCCGCGCCGAAGCCGGTCATGAACGACATTCCGCCGTCGAAGATCGCGCCGGCGAAGCCGGCGCCTGCGCCGCCACCAGCTGCAGCTGCCAGCAACAGCCAGGACGACATTGACGCATTGCTGGCGGGTTTGGATGAAACGACTCCGGCCGTAGAAGCTCGGGCGCCAGAGCCGGAGCCCGAGCCGGAACCAGAAGTACTCGAGTTGACGGACGACATGGCCGTGGCCCCACCGACACCTGCTCCAGCACCCGCCCCAGCCCCCGCCGCGGCTTCATTCAAGAAGGTGGAGCCGCAGGACGACATCGAATTCATCGAGGCCGGACGGGTGAACAAGAAGGCTGCAAGCTTCGACTCCGCCTTTGAGCCGGTGGCGCCGAAGCAGCCGATCCTGGCGCCGCAGACGGTGAATGCCGTGGAATCTGCGTTCAATGCGCTGGCCAACACCGTGCTGAGCAACAATGCCCGGACGCTGGAGGATCTCGTCAAGGAGATGCTGCGGCCGATGCTCAAATCCTGGCTGGATGACAATCTGCCGGCGCTGGTCGAGCGGATCGTCAAGGCGGAGATCGAGCGCGTGTCGCGCGGCCGCTGACATCTTGCGGACGTCGGCGTCCCGGTTCGAGGGCCGCCGTGAGTTGCCGCCGGGACCCGCTGACCTCAATGTTTGCCGACGCTGTTGACTTGGCGAGCGGCGGCGGCTTTCTAGCCATGACAAGCTGATGCTGCCCGACGGATCGGGGAAACGCTCTCTTGAGAGCGCGATCCGCGGCCGGACATCAGTCCGAAAAGAGCCCAAGCACCAACAGCTTGCGCGAGCTTTTTCAGGTCGCGACCGCAGACCGGGACAAGTTCCGCCACCTTCCGAATTGGACAGCCGGCCGCGCGCCAGCTGGGAAACGTCATGATCGATAAGAATTACCAGCCCGCCGACCTCGAAGGCCGCATGTCCCTGGTCTGGGAGGATGCGCGCGCGTTCTCCGCCGGCCGCCCCGACCGCCGCGACGCCGATCCCTTCACCATCGTCATCCCGCCGCCGAACGTCACCGGCTCGCTGCACATGGGGCACGCCCTCAACAACACGCTGCAGGACATACTGTGCCGGTTCGAGCGCATGCGCGGCCGCGACGTGCTGTGGCAGCCGGGCACCGACCATGCCGGCATCGCCACCCAGATGGTGGTCGAGCGCCAGCTGATGGAGCGCCAGCAGCCGGGCCGCCGCGAGATGGGTCGCGAGAAGTTTCTCGAGCGCGTCTGGCAATGGAAGGACGAGAGTGGCGGCACCATCATCAACCAGCTCAAGCGCCTCGGCGCGTCCTGCGACTGGGGCCGCGAGCGCTTCACCATGGACGAGGGCCTTTCCAAGGCCGTCGTGAAGGTGTTCGTCGAGCTGCACCGCGCCGGCCTGATCTACAAGGACAAGCGGCTGGTCAACTGGGACCCCAAGCTTTTGACGGCGATCTCGGACCTCGAGGTCCAGCAGATCGAGGTCAAGGGCAACCTCTGGTACCTGCGCTATCCGATCGAGGGCAAGACCTTCAGTCCCGAGGATCCCGCGAGCTTCATCGTCGTCGCCACCACGCGTCCCGAGACCATGCTCGGCGACAGCGCGGTCGCCGTGCATCCCGATGACGAGCGCTACCAGCATCTCGTCGGCAAGCGCGTCATCCTGCCGCTGGTCGGGCGCGAGATTCCGATCGTGGCCGATACCTATTCCGATCCGGAGAAGGGCACCGGCGCGGTCAAGATCACGCCGGCGCACGACTTCAACGACTTCGAGGTCGGCCGCCGCCATGGCTTGCCGCAGATCAGCATCCTCGACCGCGAGGGCTGTATCGCGCTGGTCGACAACGAGGACTATCTGCGCGGCCTGCCGGAGGGCTCCGAGGAGTTTGCGAAGGAGTTCCACGGCATCGAGCGCTTCGCCGCGCGCAAGAAGATCCTGGAGCGGCTGGAAGCCTTCGGCTTCCTCGAGCGCATCGAGCCCAACACGCACATGGTGCCGCATGGCGACCGCTCCGGCGTCGTGATCGAGCCGTATCTGACCGACCAGTGGTACGTCGACGCCAAGACCCTGGCGCAGCCGGCGATCGCGGCCGTGCGCTCGGGCGCGACGACGTTCGTGCCGCGCAACTGGGAGAAGACCTACTTCGAGTGGATGGAAAACATCCAGCCCTGGTGCATCTCGCGCCAGCTGTGGTGGGGCCATCAGATCCCGGCCTGGTACGGACCCGACGGCAAGGTGTTCGTTGCCGAGACCGAGGAGGAGGCGGTCGGTCACGCCATCGGCTACTATGTCGAGCAGGAGGTCATCACGGCGGAGCAGGGCCGTGAGATGGCGCTCGACCGCAACAAGCGCGAGGGCTTCATCACGCGTGACGAGGACGTGCTCGACACCTGGTTCTCCTCGGCACTGTGGCCGTTCTCGACGCTCGGCTGGCCCGACGATACGCCGGAGGTGAAGCGCTACTACCCGACCAACGTGCTGGTCACCGGCTTCGACATTATCTTCTTCTGGGTCGCCCGGATGATGATGATGGGCCTCCATTTCATGAAGGAGGTGCCGTTCTCGACCGTCTACATCCACGCGCTCGTCCGCGACGAGAAGGGCGCCAAGATGTCGAAGTCGAAGGGCAACGTCATCGATCCCCTGGCGCTGATCGACGAGCACGGCGCCGACGCGCTGCGCTTCACCTTGGCTGCGATGGCTGCCCAAGGCCGCGACATCAAGCTGTCGACGCAGCGCGTCGAGGGCTACCGCAAGTTTGCCAACAAGCTCTGGAACGCCAGCCGCTTCGCCGAGATGAACGGCTGCACCGTGCCCGAGGGCTTCGATCCGGCCTCCGCCAAGGAGACGCTGAACCGTTGGATCGCCCATGAGGCGGCCGCCGCCACCCGCGAGGTCACCGAGGCGCTGGAGGCCTATCGCTTCAACGACGCGGCCAACGCGATCTACCGCTTTGTCTGGGACGTCTATTGCGACTGGTATGTCGAGCTCTCCAAGCCGACCTTGCTCGGCGAAGAGATGCCCGCTAAGGACGAGACCAAGGCGATGGTCGCCTGGGCGCGCGATGAGATCCTCAAGCTATTGCATCCGTTCATGCCCTTCATCACCGAGGCGCTGTGGGAGTCGACGGCGAAGCGTGAGAGCCTGCTGACGCTGGCGCCCTGGCCTCATCGTGTCGATACGCCGACGGTCGCCGAGATCGCGGCGTTGTCGGCCGCGAGCTTCGGCGATCCGCTGGTGCCGCCGGTGCTGGTCTCGTTCGACGCCGCCAGCTTCAAGGACGAGGCGGCCGAGGCCGAGATCGGTTGGGTGGTCGATCTCGTCACCGCGATCCGCTCGGTCCGCGCCGAGATGAACATCCCGCCGGCGACCCTGATGCCGCTCGCCCTCGTCGGTGCCTCCGCGGAGACCCGTGACCGCGCGCCGCGCTGGAGCGAGGTGATCAAGCGCCTCGCGCGGCTGTCGGACATCTCCTTCGCGGACACCGCGCCCGAAGGCTCCGCCCAGCTCGTCGTCCGCGGCGAGGTGGCCGCGCTGCCGCTCAAGGGCGTCGTCGATCTCGCCGCCGAGCGCACCCGCCTTGGGAAAGAAATTGCCAAGGCCGAGGCCGACATCGAGCGCGTCGACAAGAAGCTCGGCAATGAGAAGTTCGTCGCCAACGCGCCCGAGGAGCTCGTCGAGGAGGAGAAGGAGAAGCGCGAGGCGGCGCTCGCCCGCAAGGCCAAGTTCCAGGAGGCGCTGTCGCGGCTGCAGGGAGTCTGACGCGAAGCGCCCTCCGCGTCATTGCGAGCGCAGCGAAGCAATCCAGGGTCCCACGCGCAGCCCCTGGATCGCTTCGTCGCTTACGCTCCTCGCGATGACGGCGGAAACGGCTTGCTGACAAACCGCGAGCCCTTCAGGCCGAAGCGCCAGGGCTTCTCGACAGCCTTGGTGATGCCGATGCGGACGCCGGTGACGACCTCGACATCATCCGGGCGCGCGAACAGCTCGATCGGGGGAGCATCGAGGGGCAGGGCGTTGTGCGCGATCGTCAAGCCCATCGCTTCCGTGAGCTTGCCCGGCCCCGAGCACAGCATCCGCACGTCCTCCAGCCCGCGCCGCCGCTGCATCTCGTCGATGCCGAGCGTCGGCTCGATCGCCCGGATCAAGACCGCGCTGGCCGAGCCCTCGGGCTCGCAGACGAAGTTCACGCACCAATGGATGCCGTAGGAGCGGTAGACATAGGCAAAGCCGGGCGGGCCGAACATCACCTGGTTGCGCGGTGTCGGGCCGCGGAACGAATGCGCCGCCGGGTCGGTGTGGTGATAGGCCTCGACCTCGACGATCACGCCGCCGACGCCATCGACCAGGAACGTCGCCCCGATCAGGCCAGGCGCCACTTCAAGCACGTCGCGGGCGAAGAACGCCCGCGTCAGCCGCTTGCCTGCCGCTGCGCGCGAGGGCCGGGAAACTCCGGAGGTTCTTGCCGGTTTTTGCGCCATTCTTGAAGAATTCCGCCGCGATCCGCGCGGTTCCGCGCTGCCCATATCTGCCATGCCCTGGTATCCTCGGCCAGCCGGTTGCGGCGCAGCCCGGCACGGAATAGCTAGGGCGCAACAGAGCTTTGCTAGGTCCCCATGGTCACCATCGTCGACATCAACGCGAACACGCCGCTGCGCCCCCGTCACCCGGAGAAGGTGAACCGGCCGGACTCGGTCTCGCCGGCCAAGCCCAGCTGGATCCGAGTCAAGGCGCCGACCACCCGCGGCTACGCCGACACCCGCAACATCGTCCACGAGAACGGCCTCGTCACCGTGTGCGAGGAGGCCGGCTGCCCGAACATCGGCGAGTGCTGGGACAAGAAGCACGCGACCTTCATGATCATGGGCGACACCTGCACGCGGGCCTGCGCCTTCTGCAACGTCAAGACCGGCATGCCCGCCGCACTCGACGCCGGTGAGCCCGAGCATGTCGCCGAGGCCACCTTCAAGCTCGGGCTGACCCATGTCGTCGTCACCTCGGTCGACCGCGACGATCTCGCCGATGGCGGCGCCGCCCATATCGCGGCGACCATCCGTGCCATCCGCGCGAAGTGCCCGACCACCACGATCGAGGTCCTGACGCCCGACTTCCTGCGCAAGGACGGCGCGCTGGAGCAGGTCGTCGCCGCCAAGCCCGATGTCTTCAACCACAATCTCGAGACCGTGCCGTCGCGCTATCTCTCGGTCCGCCCGGGCGCACGCTACTTCCACTCGATCCGGCTGCTGCAGCGGGTCAAGGAGATCGACCCCGCCATCTTCACCAAGTCCGGCATCATGGTCGGCCTCGGCGAGCAGCGCCACGAGGTGCTGCAGGTGATGGACGATCTGCGTTCGGCCGAGGTCGATTTCCTCACCATTGGGCAGTATCTGCAGCCGACCAAGAAACATCACGCCGTGATGAGCTACGTCACGCCGGAGGAGTTCTCCAACTACGAGACCGTCGCCTACACCAAGGGCTTCCTGATGGTGTCGGCCAGCCCGCTGACACGCTCCTCCCACCACGCCGGCGAGGATTTTGCCAAGCTGAAGGCCGCGCGCGACGCGCTCGCGCGCTGATCGAGACGAGATGCCGAGATTTTCCAACAAGCGCCGTGTCGCGCACACGGCCGACCAGATGTTCGACCTCGTCGCCGATGTCGAGCGCTATCCCGAATTCGTGCCGCTGTGCGAGAAGCTGGTGGTGCGCCAGCGCAATGCGAAGCCTGACGGCACCGAGGTCGTCGTCGCCGACATGACGGTGTCGTTCAAGCTGGTGAAGGAGACCTTCACCAGCCGCGTCACGCTGGATCGCGCCAAGCGCAACATCCTGGTCGAATATGTCAGCGGGCCGTTCTCCAGCCTGGAAAACCGCTGGAGCTTCGAACCGCGCGAGCAGGGCGTCTGCGAGGTGACGTTCTTCATCGCCTACGAGTTCAAGAGCCGCATGCTGGCGATGCTGATGGGCTCGATGTTCGACACGATCTTCGCGCGGATGTCAGCGGCGTTCGAGAAGCGGGCGGACGCGATCTATGGGCGCAAGCCGGCGGTGTCGCCGACGTAAGGTCTTGCTGCTATCGATGATCGGCCTCAGTCGGCACCACACTCTCCGCCGTCATCCCCGCGAAAGCGGGGATCCATAACCACAGGATGGTTTGTGGCGGCAGGCAGGCAACTCCGACCTCGTCTCACCACATCTGCTGCGGCGTATGGATCCCGGGTCGGCGCCTCCGCGGCGCTTTGCGCCGCTGAGGCTTGCCCGGGATGACAGCGGAGGGTGGGGGCTGGTAGCTTGCCAACTCACAGCAAGCTGCGGCCGCGAAGCCGTCGCCAGCTCGACTCAGCTTCAAAATCCTATCCACGTTTCAAACAACTGCTCCGCGACATCGTCGCGGAGCCGGTCTGATCGCGGACCTGTCAGCCTGCGATCTTGCCCTATGCCGCCTGCACGGCGGTCAAAAAGTCCTTCACCTTGCCGCGCAGCTCGTCGGCATGCTTGGCGAGCTGCCCCGCAGCCCCCAGCATCTGCCGCGCGGCGCCGCCGGCGGATTCGACCGTCTGGCTGACCGAGCCGATATTGGTGGCGACCTCGCGGGTGCCGCTGGCGGCCTGGCTCACCGAGCGGGCGATCTCCTGCGTGGCGTGACCCTGCTGATCGACCGCGGTTGCGATCGTCTTGGCGATCTCGCTGATCTGGCCGATGGTGCCGCCGATGCCCTGGATCGCCGCCACCGTATCGCTGGTGGCGCGCTGCATCGCGCTGATATGCGCCGAGATCTCGTCGGTCGCCTTCGCGGTCTGGCTCGACAGGCTCTTCACCTCGGAGGCGACTACGGCAAAACCGCGGCCGGCATCACCGGCGCGCGCCGCCTCGATCGTCGCGTTCAAGGCGAGGAGATTGGTCTGGCTCGCGATCGCGTTAATCATGTCGGTGACGGCGCCGATCTTGGCAGCGGCGTCCGCCAGGCTGTTGACGAGATCGTTGGTGCGCGAGGACGCCTCGACCGCTTCGGCCGCGATGGTCGAGGAGGTTGCGACCTGGCGATTGATCTCGCTGACCGAGCTCGACAGCTCCTCGGTCGCGCCGGCCACCGACTGCACGTTCGACGAGGCCGAGCTCGACGCCGAGGCCACCAGCGCCACGCGCTGGGCGGCCTGATCGGCGGTCGCGGTCAGCGACCCCGCCGTCGCTTCCACCTCGCGCGAGGCGCCGGAGATGGCATTGGCGATCCCGCCGACCGTGGTCTCGAAATCCTTGGCGAGCTTCTCCAGCGCGCGCTTCTTCTCCTCGCGCGCGGCGACGAGGTCGGAGAGATCGCGGCGGAAGCTGAAGACGTAGGTCTTGCCCTCGATCTGGGCCGGCACCAAGGTGATCTGGACCAGGGCAGGGCTGCCGTCGGCACGCTTGGTGGTCCATTCGAAGCTGGCGTGTCCCTCGCGCTTGGCCTTCGCATCCATCTCGCGCACGACGTCGGCGGATTTCTTGCCGCTGGGCTGGACTTCCGGGGCCATCGCCGCCGGGGAACGCGACAGCAGGTCCTGCTTGCTGCGGAAGCCGCCGAAACGGACCGCGCTCTCGTTGCAGGCGATGATCTTGCCCTCGGACATCACCAGTATGGCGTCGCGATGGCGTTCGAACAGCTCGGCCATCAGGAGGTTGTGCACGCGATCAGCCGACTTGCCGGAGAAGAAAGCCATGGGGGTCCCGAATCCACTGTCAGAGAAGAATGCACCAGAGCTAGCAGGGCAAAATTAACCAAAACCTTCGGCCGCTGGCCGACACCCGTAATCTTTCGATCCTCCTGCGAACTGCGGCTGACGCGACGCAGCAGGGCGCCTCTCGCGGCGCAGGCGCGCCCGAGGCGTTGGAGATCGATGGCCCTCCGAGATCACGAGGGCGCAGGGAATGCCGGGCGCTGGCCGCAACCCATGGCCCGCCTGCAACAAAAAAGCAGGCGGCAGTCACCACAGGTTCAGCCGACATCCGGCATTCCCTGCGCGATGGTCTTCACGCTTATACGCAGTCTCCCCGGGGACCGGCTGTCTTGCCCCCGTGACCGGCGGATCATCACCGCCGGCGTGACACCAGCATCGGGGTGTCAGGACGCTGCGACTTCACGTCCGCCAGGAGCCGTTCGTCGGCACGTCCGAAAACGCGCTGCGGCTCACCAGCGGCCATCGCCTCCCCACCTCGCGTGTCGTGACGATCGCGATACGCCCCTCGTGTCGAGGCGGGATGAGGCATAAGAAGCATGAATTCTGGAAAGGCGAAATAGGAATATTTTTGCGGTCAGGACTGGACAGTGAGTCGAGCGTTGAAAGCGCTGGAGAAATTCGTCGCGGGGCGCACGGCTCCGGCTTCGCGATCAGCAGGCTCGAGAGAGCGCAAGGCAGCCGATACTGGCTTGCAGCCCAGCTGATTTGCCCGACGGGTGGGCTATGCTGGCGCGCGATGTCCCCCGGCGCGACCGGCTGCGTCTCACGTCTGCGGCGATGATCCGCGATCACCTGGAGAAGAAAGCAAACCGATGTCACTCTCGACCATCTACGACGACGCGCTGGTCTATGCAGCGCAGCTGCATCGCAGCCAATTCCGCAAGGGCAGCAACGTGCCCTACATCGCACATCTGCTGAGCGTCTCCAGCCGGGTGCTGTCGGCAGGCGGCACCGAGGTGCAGGCGATCGCCGGCCTGCTGCACGACGCCGCCGAAGACCAGGGCGGCCAGCCGACTCTGGACGAGATCCGCCGGCGGTTCGGTGATGGCGTCGCCGAGATCGTCGCCGACTGCACGGATTCCTGGGTCGAGCCGAAGCCGGAATGGCGTCCCCGCAAGGAAGCCTATCTCGCGAAGCTGCCACACAAGCCGGTGTCATCGCTCCTCGTGTCGCTCGCCGACAAGGTCGACAATGCCGAGGCGATCACGCGCGACCTCGACGAGGTCGGTGACGCCGTCTGGCAACGTTTCACCGGCGGCAAGGACGGGACGATCTGGTACTACCGCACGCTGAGCAGCATCTTCGATCAGGCGTTGCCGGGGCCGTTGGCGCGGCAGCTTGCGCGGACGGTGGGCACGTTTCCGTCCTAGCTGACGCGCATGCGCGGTCCGGTCGCTCCGTGCGAGCGGATCATGAACATAGCTTGGCACCGAGCGCACGCAGGCACGAGAGGCAGAACACGGCCTTGCGCTCCAGACGATCGTGGGCGGCATCGAATAGCGGCCAAAGTCCATTCTCATCGACGTCGATCGACGCTTCTGGCAACTCTGTCGGTGCGGCAAGCCCGGCCAAGCCGAGTTGATCGAAGCAGGCGTCGCAGACGAACAGGTGTCCCGGGATCGGGAGGCGATGACCGTCCGGCGTTCGTCCTTGCGCGACCTGTTGCGCGATGTGCTCGCAAGTCTCGGCGAGGACGGCGCGCCCATGTGTCGGGCAGACGATGATGCCCATTCGCTGTCTCCGAGGATGACAACTTCAGATCGATCAGCTATACAGCCGATCATGATCACCGTCGCCTCCCATCGTTTCGGTCGTTGGACGCACCGTCACTCACGGGCGGCGGGAGGATCACGCGCAATCTGATGAATTGCAGTCTTTGATCCGAACAGCCGCCAGAGACCTGGCGGTTTTTTTGTTGCCGGCAGGTCTTCGTTTCGAGGGGAGCCCGTCATGCCGAGCACGACCGACGATCCGAGCCTCAGCGCTATCGGGACGCGCGGATTGCGTGGTGTCGCGCATGCGCCGCGGATCTTCGAGCACTGTCGCGGTCGCTCCGCGCGACGTCCTGCTTCGCCAAAGCCGGGAGCCAACGTCTACTACTTGCCGCATCCCGTGGCCGACCCCGGCGGCGCTGAGCCCGAGCCAAAATCGCTGCTCCGGCTCTGGTGGGCACGCTGGCGCGAGCGCCGCTGCTTCGCCAGGGAACTGCCCTGGCTCGCCGACGAAGTGCTGGAGGACTACGGCCTCACGCGCGACGAAGCGCGGCGGTTGTGCCGGCGACCGTTCTGGCGTGCGTGAAGACTTCAGCTGAAACGGAGGGGCCGGCCCACCCACCGCTGTCATCCCGGGCAAGCCTTCACGGCGCATAGCGCCGTGAAGGCGCCGACCCGGGATCCATACTCCGCAGCAGATCTGGTCAAACGAGATCTGAGCCACGGACGTGCCGCCACACTGGATCCTGTGGTTATGGATCCCCGCTTTCGCGGGGATGACGACCGAGGGTGAGGCGACAGCGTCGCCTCACCCTCATGAGCAGGCAAACGCGGGTCGTTGATGATTGGTCTACGGCGGGGCAAAGTATAGCCAGCCCGCCACTCGCGAGCGGCGGAGGACTTCCACCTATTGCTTGCCGGTCCAGATTTCCAACATGACTACTCTGCTTGAGAAAGCTTTCGATGTGGCACGCCAGCTTCCGGCCGAAGAGCAGGACGAATTGGCGCGTGTGCTGTTGCGCCTGACCGGGCACGACGATGCTCGTGTGGAGTTGACCCCCGCAGACTTTGCTTCGTTTGAAGGCTCTCTTCGCGAAGCGGATCAACGCGAGTTCGCGACCGATCATGAGATCAGCTCGATCTGGGCGAAGCACGGTCTCTGAAGCTTCGCTTCACTGAACCTTCAACGGCCACTACGTCCGCGGCCGTCTCGGCGGCCGCTTCACCGGATGCAGCCTTGGTGCCCGTGCCACGCGCGGGCGCAGCCGGGTCGCCGCGGCGCGCTTCGGCTTGGCCGGCACCTGCGGCCTCGCCAGCTCCATCAGCATTCGCAACGCCTCGATCACCGATCGCGTCCGCACCGTGCTGCGGCCGATGGCGCCGAAGCGGTGCTCGCGGTGGGTGATGCGGCCGTCGCGGGCGGCGACGGCGAAGTGGACGAGGCCGACCGGCTTGCCGGGGGTGGCGCCGCCGGGGCCGGCGATGCCGGTGATCGCGACGGCGAGGTCGACGTCGGCGCGCTCGAGGGCGCCGACGGCCATCTGGATCGCGGTCTCCTTGGAGACGGCGCCGAAGGTCTGCAATGTGGAGGCCTCGACGCCGAGCATCGCGCGCTTGGCTTCATTGGAATAGGTGACGAAGCCGCGATCGATGACATCGGAGGAGCCGGGGATCTCGGTGAGCGCGGCGGCGACCAGGCCGCCGGTGCAGGATTCGGCGGTCGCGATCATCAGCTTGCGCGACCGGCAGAGGTCGAGCAGCGAGCGGGCCAGCGCACTGGTGGAGCCGATTTGACGTTCGCTCGCCATGTCCCCGGTCGTCCTCGCAGCGATAGCTACCCCAACAACACCGCGCCGAAGAGAGAGTGCCCCGATGGATTTCGAGACGCTTCCATGGGCTCGGTTTCACCTCGCTTCGCCAGGGCGAAGCGAGGCTTCGCTCGGGCGGGCGAGATCGGATCGCATCGTCAGATACGATCCGGGTAAGGGGGGCTGTCCGCACGCACCGCCCGTGCGGCTGCCCCTCACCCCAACCCTCTCCCCGTAAGAACGGGGCGAGGGAGCGCACCGTGGTCGCGGTGATAGCTCGACTCAAGCTCGGATTGGATCAATCTCGTACCTCGATGTCAGGAGCGGAGGTCTCCGTCACCTGGTCGGATCGATCCAGTCCTACTCGCTACACACCCCACGGCAGCCGGATCGTCGCGCTGGCCGTGGCCGCGATGCCTTCCTCGCGGCCGGTGAAGCCGAGGCGTTCGCTGGTGGTGGCTTTCACGGCGATGCGCGAGATGTCGATGCCGGAGATCTCGGCGATGCGGGCGCGCATCTGGTCGCGCAAAGGTCCGATCTTCGGGCGCTCGCAGATCATCGTGACCTCGAGATTGGCGATGCGGCCGCCGCGGGCGGTGACGCGCTCGATGGCGTATTTCAGGAATTGGTCGGAGGAGGCGCCCTTCCACTTCATGTCGGAGGGCGGGAAGTGCGAGCCGATGTCGCCGTCGGCCAGGGCGCCTAAAATCGCGTCAACCAGAGCGTGCAGGCCGACGTCGCCGTCGGAGTGGGCCAGGAAGCCCTTGCTATGCGGCACACGCAGGCCGCACAGCCAGACATGGTCGCCTTCGCCGAAGGCGTGGACGTCGTAGCCGGTGCCGGTCCTGATGTCGCCGAGCGATGCTGCGAGGCGCGCTTCCTCGCGCACGAAATCTTCCGGGGTGGTGAGCTTCATGTTGGCAACATCGCCCTCAAAGGTCGCGACGGTCAATCCCGCCCATTCGGCAATCGCCGCATCATCTGTGAACTCGGTCAGGCCGTCGCGCGCCGCGCGGCGATGCGCCTCCAAAATCGTTTCGAACTTGAAGGTCTGCGGCGTCTGCGCGATGCGCAGTTTCGCGCGCTCCGGCGTCGCGGTGATGTCGCCGGCGGCACCGACTTCCTTGATCGTATCGGTGACGGGCACGACGGGGATCGCGGCGCCGGTCTTGTTCGCAGCGACGATCGCCCGCGAGATCACGGCCGGTGTCACGAAGGGACGGGCGGCGTCGTGGATCAGCACGATCTCCGGCTTGTGCGGCACCAGCGCCTCGAGACCTGCGAGCACCGAGGCCTGACGCGTGGCGCCGCCATGCGCAGGCGCTTCGTGGCGCAGGCCTGACACGGCCGCATTGAAGACGTCGATGTCATCGGGATTCACCACCGGCTGCACCACCGCGACCTCGGGATGCTCGGCGAAAGCTGCGAGCGCGCGATGGATGACGGTGCGGCCGCCAATGCTGCGGTATTGCTTCGGACCGCCGGCGCCGGCGCGCAGGCCACGGCCGGCCGCGACGAGAATGGCTGCAGTCCGCTGAGAAGTCGTCATGGGAACAGGGTATCGATGCTGATGAGATGAGGGAGCGGTGAATGGTCGCGGCTTCTTACATCCGCAGAGGATGTTAAGCGAGCAGGATCACACATTGCATGAGGCGCGGCGGCGACTCCAGTTAAGGTGAAGGGTGCAACATCACCTCGACGGGCAGATTTGGTCCGGGCCTGGCCCGGTCTTTCGCGCATCTGCACGAAGCCATGCAAAAACCCGGCAGCTCACGGGTTTACCATGACTGCCGAACAAGCATATTTTGCTGCACTGCACTTGAAATGTGGATGGTCTTGGCTAAAGTGTAGGCATGACGCTTGACTGCCCAAGAATTGTGCTTGAGAGTGCAGGGCAGACGCAATGATGCGTCGCATGAGCTTTAAGAGTCGTTCGTGACCGGTCCGGCCAATACACCTGCCAAACAGTTGAAGATAGGCGACGTTTTGCTCGCCAACCGGGCTGTCCTCGCGCCGATGTCGGGCATCACCGACGCGCCGTTCCGTCGAGTCGCGGCCGAGCTCGGCGCAGGCCTGGTGGTCTCCGAGATGACCGCGAGCGACGATCTGGTGCGCGGACGGTGGATATCGCGGCTGCGCTGCGAGGCCAGCGGAATCGGCCCGCATGTGGTGCAGCTCGCGGGCTGCGAGGCGCACTGGATGGCCGAGGGCGCCAAGGTCGCGGCTGATGGCGGCGCCGACATCATCGACATCAACATGGGCTGTCCGGCGCGCCACGTCACCGGCGGCCAGTCCGGCTCCGCCTTGATGCGCGACCTCGATCATGCGCTGACCCTGATCGAGGCGACCGTCGAGTCCGTCGACGTGCCCGTGACCCTGAAGATGCGGCTCGGCTGGGACGAGCGCAGCCTGAACGCGCCGGAGTTGGCACGCCGCGCCGAGGCCGCCGGCGTGCAGCTGATCACCGTGCATGGGCGGACGCGGCAGCAGTTCTACAAGGGCGAGGCCGACTGGAGCGCGGTGCGCGCGGTGAAGCAGGCCGTCGACCTGCCGGTCCTCGTCAATGGCGACATCACGAGCTATGAGGACGCCCGCGAGGCGCTGGACGCCTCCGGCGCCGATGCGGTCATGATCGGTCGCGGCGCGCAGGGGCAGCCCTGGCTGCCCGGCCAGATCGGTCGCAGGCTCGACGGCGGGGCCGAGGAGGGCGCGCCGGAGCTCGCCCGGCAGCTCGATCTGCTCACGGCGCTCTATGACGAAATCTGCCGCCACTATGGCGAGCGGGTCGGCCTGCGCCACGCCCGCAAGCATCTCAGCTGGGGGCTCGACGTCGCCGCCGAGCATGCCCAGGCGCCGGCCGAAAAACTGAAGGCGTGGCGCGAGCGTATCCTGACATCGGAGCAGCCGTCCCAGGTGCACCGGGCGCTGCGCGAGGCCTTTGACGATTTTGCCTGGAGTGCAGCCGCATGAGCTCAGCCGCAGAACAGCGCAAGCGCCTTCCGTCGGATGGCGATGCCATCCTCAACGCCCTGCCGAATCCGGTCCTGGTCATCGGCCCGGACGGCATGATCATGGACGCCAACATGGCGGCGGAATCGTTCTTCGATTCCTCGACGCAGTTTCTGCAGCGGCAGTCGCTGAAGAAGCTGGTGCCGTTCGGCTCGCCGCTGCTGGCGCTGATCGACCAGGTGCGCACCACCAACGCGCCGGTCAACGAGTACAAGGTCGACCTCGGCACGCCGCGCACCGGCGCCGACCGGCTCGTCGATCTTCATGTGGCCCCCTTGCCGGAGCGGGCAGGGCACATCGTGGTGATGCTGCAGGAGCGCACCATCGCCGACAAGATGGACCGCCAGCTCACCCATCGCAGCGCCGCGCGCTCGGTGATCGCGCTGGCCGCGATGCTGGCGCATGAGATCAAGAACCCGCTGTCGGGCATCCGCGGCGCTGCACAGCTGCTGGAGCAGCAGGCCTCCTCCGAGGACCGCATGCTGACGCGGCTGATCTGCGACGAGGCCGACCGTATCGTCACCCTGGTCGACCGCATGGAGGTGTTCGGCGACGACCGGCCGGTGGCGCGCGGGCCCGTCAACATCCACTCCGTGCTCGATCATGTGAAGCGGCTGGCGCAGTCGGGCTTCGCGCGCAACATCCGCTTCATCGAGGACTACGATCCGTCGCTGCCCCCGGTGCTGGCCAACCAGGACCAGCTGATCCAGGTGTTCCTGAACCTGGTCAAGAATGCCGCGGAAGCGGTCGTCGACCTCGGCTCGGACGCCGAGATCCAGCTCACCACCGCCTTCCGTCCGGGCGTGCGGCTGTCGGTGCCCGGCAAGAAGTCGCGGGTGTCGCTGCCGCTGGAGTTCTGCGTCAAGGACAACGGCCCCGGCGTGCCCGAGGACCTGATGCCCAATCTGTTCGATCCGTTCGTGACCACCAAGCCGACCGGAAGCGGCCTCGGTCTTGCATTGGTCGCGAAGATCATCGGCGACCACGGCGGGATCATCGAGTGCGAATCGCAGCCGCGCAAGACGACCTTCCGGGTGCTGATGCCGATGTACAGCGCAACCAAACAACAAGACCACGGCCCAAAAAACAGCATTGGCGACGACGTTTCGGGGACGTCGTTGCATGCCTCTCAGGGATCAAATTGAGGACCACCCATGCCTGCAGGTAGCATTCTCGTTGCCGACGACGATACGGCCATCCGCACGGTCCTGAACCAGGCGCTCTCACGCGCCGGCTACGAGGTGCGGCTGACCGGCAATGCCGCCACGCTGTGGCGCTGGGTGAGCCAGGGCGAGGGCGATCTCGTCATCACCGACGTGGTGATGCCCGACGAGAACGCGTTCGACCTCTTGCCGCGGATCAAGAAGATGCGGCCGAACCTCCCCGTGATCGTCATGAGCGCGCAGAACACGTTCATGACCGCGATCCGGGCCTCGGAGCGCGGCGCCTATGAGTATCTGCCGAAGCCGTTCGACCTGAAGGAGCTGATCGCGATCGTCGGCCGCGCGCTCGCCGAGCCGAAGGAGCGGGCGGCGAGCCAGCCCGACGACAACGAGTTCGAATCGATCCCGCTGGTCGGCCGCTCGCCGGCGATGCAGGAGATCTACCGCGTGCTCGCGCGTCTGATGCAGACCGACCTCACGGTGATGATCTCCGGCGAGAGCGGCACCGGCAAGGAGCTGGTGGCGCGCGCGCTGCATGACTACGGCAAGCGCCGCAACGGCCCGTTCGTCGCCGTCAACATGGCGGCGATCCCGCGCGACCTGATCGAATCGGAACTGTTCGGCCATGAGCGCGGCGCCTTCACCGGCGCCAACACCCGCGCCTCCGGCCGTTTCGAGCAGGCCGAGGGCGGCACCTTGTTCCTCGACGAGATCGGCGACATGCCCATGGAGGCGCAGACGCGGCTTTTGCGCGTGCTGCAGCAGGGCGAATACACCACCGTGGGCGGCCGTACCCCGATCAAGACCGACGTCCGCATCGTCGCGGCCTCGAACAAGGACCTGCGCATCCTGATCCAGCAGGGGCTGTTCCGCGAGGACCTGTTCTTCCGCCTCAACGTCGTGCCGCTGCGGCTGCCGCCGCTCCGCGAGCGCATCGAGGACCTGCCGGACCTGGTGCGGCACTTCTTCGCGCTGGCCGAGAAGGACGGGCTGCCGCCGAAGAAGCTCGACGCTGCCGCGCTGGAGCGGCTCAAGCAGCACCGCTGGCCGGGCAACGTCCGCGAGCTGGAAAACCTCGCCCGCCGCCTCGCCGCGCTGTACCCGCAGGACGTCATCACCGCCTCGGTGATCGACGGCGAGCTGGCGCCGCCGGCGGTCACCACCGGCTCCAACGCGCCGACCTCGATCGACAATCTCGGCGGCGCCGTCGAGGCCTATCTATCCTCGCACTTCCAGGGTTTCCCGAACGGCGTGCCGCCGCCGGGCCTGTATCACCGCATCCTCAAGGAGATCGAGATCCCGCTGCTGACGGCCGCGCTCGCCGCCACCCGCGGCAACCAGATCCGCGCCGCCGACCTGCTCGGCCTCAACCGCAACACGCTGCGCAAGAAGATTCGCGACCTGGACATCCAGGTTTACCGCAGCGGCGGCTGATGACGGTGATTTGATACTCCCGAGGCGGGCGCAAACCCGCCCCAGCTGAGAATTATTGTAGACAAACCCGCGACGGACTTCCGCGCCGTGGATTTGTCGCAATTTGGCAACAGCGTGGTAGGAATGCATCAGTCCGATTCCCCGGACGTGCCGCGTTCATCCTCACCACCCTTGCCGGAATGACCAGCGCAGAAACCTCGGCCACCCCCTTCGATTCCGCGTCCGCCGATGGCCGACGCTGGACCTGGCGCACCTGGCTGGCGCCGGTGGCGGTGGCGCTCGCGCTGCTGTCGGCCTTCCTGACCTTCATCGTGCTGGTCGGGCTGACCCCGGTCGAGCCGACCACCGAGGTGGTCAAGACCTTCTATTTGATCGACGCCGGAACGATCCTAATCCTGGTCGGGATCATCATCCGCGAGGTCTGGCAGGTCGTGCAGGCCCGCCGGCGCGGCCGGGCGGCGGCGCGGCTGCATGTCCAGATCGTCAGCCTGTTCTCGGTGATCGCGGTGCTACCGGCGGTGCTGGTCGCGGTCGCCGCCAACGTCACCATCGACCGCGGTCTCGACCGGCTGTTCTCCGGGCCCGCCAAGGTCGCGATCCAGAACTCGCTGACCATCGCGCGCGCCTACATGCAGGAGCACGCCCAGTTCATCCGCGGCGACATCATCGGCATGGCCACCGACATCGCGCGGGCACGGCCGCTGTTCGATCAGGACCGCGCCAGCTTCCGCGAGCTGCTGACCGCCAGCGCCGCCTCCCGCAACCTGCCGGGCGCGATGATCATCGACAAGAACACCAACCCGATCGTGTGGGCGGAGACCGGCGGCGTGCAGCTCGCCTATTCGCCGCCGGCGCCGGAGTTCCTCAACAATGTCGGCGAGCAGGAGCCGGAGATCGCGGTCCTGCCGGAGTCGAACTACGTCGCCGCCGTGATCCGGCTGCGCGCCTTCAACGACACGTTCCTCTACGTCGCCCGTCCGCTCGATCCGCAGGTCGTCGACCAGCTCAAGCAGACCGAGCTGTCGGTCGCCGAATATGCCCAGGTCGAGGCGCGGCGCTTCGGCATCCAGATCGCCTTCGCCCTGATGTTCGCGGTGATCGCGCTGACGATCCTGATGGCCTCGGTGCTGATCGGGCTGAACTTCGCCAACTGGCTGGTGGCGCCGATCCGTCAATTGATGAATGCCGCCCACACCGTCTCGACCGGCGATCTCAACGTCCAGGTGCCGGTGCATCGCTCGGAGGGCGATCTCGCCCAGCTCGGCCAGACCTTCAACAAGATGACGCAGGAGCTGCGCACGCAGCGCGACGAGCTGGTGAGCGCCAGCGACCTGATCGACAGCCGCCGCCGCTTCATCGAGGCCGTGCTGTCCTCGGCCTCGGCGGGCATCATCGGCGTTGATGCGTCCGGCAGCGTCGGCATCCTCAACCGCTCCGCCGAGAAGCTGATCGGCCATGCCGAGCAGGAGGTGCTCGATCATCCGCTCTCCGACGTGCTGCCCGAGCTCGACGACATGATGAAGACCGCGCGCGAGGGCAAGCAGCGCCTTGTGCAGGGACAGATCACGATCCAGCGCGACGGTCACGAGCGCAATCTGTCGGTGCGCGTCACGGCCGAGCAGACCAACCAGGCGCGCGACAGCTACATCATCACGCTCGATGACATCACCGAACTGGTCTCCGCGCAGCGCACCTCTGCCTGGGGCGACGTCGCGCGCCGCATCGCACACGAGATCAAGAATCCGCTGACGCCAATTCAGCTTTCCGCAGAACGGATTCGCCGCAAATTCGGCAAGGTCATCACCGAGGACAAGGCCGTATTTGAGCAATGTACCGAGACGATCGTGCGGCAGGTCGACGACATCAGGCGAATGGTCGACGAGTTCTCGCGGTTCGCGCGGATGCCCAAGCCCGTGATGGAAGGCGAGGACGTGGCCGACACCGTGCGCCAGGCCGTGTTCCTGATGAAGGTCGCGCATCCCGAGATCGACATCGAGACCGAGATCAAGCAGGACCCGCTGCGCGCGCAGTTCGACCGCCGGCTGATCTCGCAGGCGCTGACCAACATCATCAAGAACGCGACCGAGGCGATCGAGGTGGTGCCCGAGGCGGAACTCGGCAAGGGCCGCATCGACGTCGTCGCCTCGCGCGAGGGCGAGGACGTGCTGATCGACGTGATCGACAACGGCATCGGCCTGCCGAAGGTGGCGCGGCAGCGCCTGCTCGAGCCCTACGTCACGACGCGCGCCAAGGGCACAGGGCTCGGGCTCGCGATCGTCGGCCGCGTGCTGGAAGACCATGGCGGCAAGCTCGAGCTGAAGGACGCGTCCGACTTCCGTTCCGGCCAGCGCGGCGCCTGGATGCGACTGCGCTTCGCCGTCTCCGGCCAGGCCGCGAAGACGGATGCCAAGGAGCAGGCGGCGGCCACAAACAATGCGCAGAAGACCGGCAGCGGCGAAACCGCAGACCCGGTCCAAACGACCAATGATGAACCAAAGATCCAAGCCGCAACCGGCAGCTGACGAGACAGGCGTGACCCATGGCGAGTGATATTCTGATTGTCGACGATGAAGCCGATATCCGGGAGCTGGTTGCCGGCATCCTGGATGACGAGGGCTTCACGACGCGAACCGCGCGCGACAGCGATTCGGCGCTCGCGGAGATCACGAGCCGGCGTCCGAACCTGGTGTTCCTGGACATCTGGCTGCAGGGCTCCAAGCTCGACGGCCTGCAGCTGCTGGAGCAGATCAAGAAGGACCATCCCGATCTGCCGGTCGTGATGATCTCCGGCCACGGCAACATCGAGACCGCGGTCGCCGCGATCAAGCGCGGCGCCTATGACTTCATCGAGAAGCCGTTCAAGTCGGACCGGCTGATTCTCGTCGCGACGCGCGCGCTGGAGAACTCGCGCCTGAAGCGCGAGGTGCGCGAGCTGAAGCAATTGGCGCCGACCGCGAGCACGATGACCGGCCGCTCGCCGTCGATGAATCAGTTGCGCCAGACTATCGAGCGCGCCGCCAAGGCCAACAGCCGCATCCTGATCGTCGGTCCGCCGGGCTCGGGCAAGGAGCTCGCCGCGCGCACGCTGCACGCGCAGTCGCCGCGCGCGGAGGGGCCGTTCGTCGTCATCAACGCCGCCGCGATCACGCCGGAGCGGATGGAGGAGGAGCTGTTCGGCATCGAGCAGTCCAACGGCGAGCAGTCGCGCAAGACCGGTGCGCTCGAGGAGGCGCATGGCGGCACGCTGTTCGTCGACGAGATCGCCGACATGCCGCGCGAGACGCAGAACAAGATCCTTCGCGTGCTGGTCGACCAGACCTTCCAGCGCGCCGGCGGCACCACCAAGGTGCATGTCGACGTCCGCATCATTTCCTCGACCGCGCGCAATCTGGAGGAGGAGATCGCGGCGGGCCGCTTCCGCGAGGATCTCTATCATCGCCTCTCGGTGGTGCCGATTCGCGTGCCGCCGCTGTCCGAGCGGCGTGAGGACATTCCCGAGCTGATCGACTATTTCATGGACCAGATCTCCGTCACGACCGGCCTGCCGAAGCGGCAGATCGGTCAGGACGCGATGGCCGTGCTGCAGTCGCATGTGTGGCCGGGCAACGTCCGCCAGCTCCGCAACAATGTCGAGCGCGTGATGATTCTCGCGGCCGGCGGGCCGGAGGTGATCATCACCGCGGATATGCTGCCGCCTGACGTCGGCTCGATGGTGCCGGCGATGCCGACCAGCAACAATGGCGAGCACATCATGGGCCTGCCGCTGCGCGAGGCCCGCGAGGTGTTCGAGCGCGATTATCTGATCGCCCAGATCAGCCGTTTCTCCGGCAACATCTCGCGCACCGCCGAGTTCGTCGGGATGGAACGGTCCGCCCTGCATCGCAAGCTGAAGGCACTGGGGGTGGGCTAGCGCCTCTCAACCCGGCCAACTTTGCCGACTGGACGAATTTACACTGGAAAATCCGTCCAGTTCCGGAATTTTACGGGCGAATCCGGGTCTTTTGGAACCCGCTTCCTTGCAAGCGGCTTGCCTAATATGCTCGCCTGTCTTCTAATCCGGCATCCCGTGGTCCCTCGAGGGGGATCTCAATGGACCATGGGACCATCGATGAATCCGGGGCCTGCGATCGGGTCATCGAAGGTTCAATAAGAAAAAGCACAAGACTGCGAGATAACAACAATGGCGGCCGACCGCGCACAAAACCTACAAGACACCTTTCTCAACCATGTCCGCAAAACCAAGACGCCGCTCACGATCTTCCTGGTCAATGGCGTGAAACTGCAGGGGATTGTCACCTGGTTCGACAATTTCTGCCTGCTGCTCCGGCGCGATGGTCACTCGCAGCTCGTCTACAAGCATGCGATCTCGACGATCATGCCGGGCGCCCCGATTCAGCTGTTCGAAGGCGGCGAGGACGCGTCTGCGTGAGAGTGACCTGACGTGAGAGTGACCTGATTGGAACCCAGGGATCGCCAAGGGTTCATCGGCCTTTCGAGGCCGGATGACGTCAAGACAACGGGGCTGGTCATCGTGGTCGGCCCCTATTTGCGGGCGCGCCGCGGCGATGACGCGCAGTCCGCGCACGCCGACATGCGAGATTTCGAGGCGCGGATCGACGAGGCCGCCGGTCTCGCGCGCGCCATCGATCTCGTGGTCGCCGAATCGATTCTCGCGCCGATCGGGCAGATCCGTCCCGCGACCTATCTCGGCAAGGGCAAGGTCGACGAGATCGCCGGCGTCATCGCCGGGCAGGGCGCCGAGCTGGTCGTGATGGACTGCGCGCTGTCGCCGATCCAGCAGCGCAATCTGGAGAAGGCCTGGAACACCAAGGTGCTCGACCGCACCGGTCTCATTCTCGAAATCTTCGGCCGCCGCGCCAAGACCAAGGAAGGCGCGCTGCAGGTCGAACTCGCGCATCTCAACTATCAACGCAGCCGCCTGGTGCGGTCCTGGACCCATCTCGAGCGCCAGCGCGGCGGCTTCGGCTTCATGGGCGGCCCCGGCGAGACCCAGATCGAGGCCGACCGCCGACTGATCGGCGATCGCATCACCCGGCTCGAGAACGAGCTGAAGAAGGTGCAGGCGACGCGGCGGCTGCATCGCGCCGGACGCCAGCGCGTGCCGTATCGCGTGGTCGCGCTGGTCGGCTATACCAATGCCGGCAAGTCGACGCTGTTCAATCGGCTCACGCGCGCCGACGTCCAGGCCGCGGACATGCTGTTCGCGACGCTGGATCCGACCCTGCGCGCGATCACTTTGCCGCATGGCGGCAAGGCGATGCTGTCCGACACCGTGGGCTTCATCTCCAACCTACCGACCCAACTCGTCGCCGCCTTTCGCGCGACGCTGGAAGAGGTGCTGGAGGCGGATGTCATCCTGCATGTGCGCGACATGTCGCATGAGGATGCCGAGGCGCAGCAGCATGACGTCGAGCTGGTGCTGAGCCAGCTCGGCATCGATCCCCAAGCGACCGACGGCCTCATCGAGGTCTGGAACAAGATCGATCGTCTGGATGAGGCCGCGCGCGAGAATCTCGCCAACATCGCCGCGCGCCGACCGCCGGAGCGGCCGTGCCTCATGGTCTCCGCCGCAACGGGCGAGGGCGTCGACGTGTTGCTGCAGGCGATCGAAGATCGCCTCGCGGCCGCGCGCACCACGCTCGATCTCACGATCGATGCGGCCGACGGTGCCGGCATCAGCTGGCTGCACCGCAATGCCGAAGTGCTCGCCAAGGAACTGCACGAGGGGCACTACGATATGACGGTGCGTGTCGACGCCACCAAGCGCGACATCGTCGTCGAGCGTTATCACGGCGTGCCCCGGGTCGCGTGAGCGGCGGCTAAAGCGGCGTGACTGCAACATGCAGAACTGCGGCGCGGCCGCCGTCGACGGCTGCAAGGCAGCGCTCGATGGCTGCATCGAGCGCGTCGGGATCGTCAGTCCGCTCGCCATGGGCTCCGAACGCGCAGGCGATGTCGGCGAGACGCCGCTGTTCGTCCTGGCGCCCCGTCGAAAGTCGCGACAGGAACGAGTCGCTCTGCTGCGCGGCGCCGTCGGGATAGACACGCTGGACCGAGGCCTTCACGGCCTGCCATCCCGTGTTATCGAGAATCACGGTGAAGATCGGCAGCTGATACTGCTGCGAGACGGCATAGACCGAGTCCGGCGCCGCGAAGTGATAGGCGCCGTCGCCGATCACCTGCACGACGCGCGTCTCGGGATTGGCGAGCTTGAGCCCCAGCGCCATGCCGCCGCTGAAGCCGAGCCCGCCGCCGGCCAGACCCACATAGGTCATCGGCCTGGTGCGGCGGAGCTGCTGCTGCAGGACCGGAGCGTTGCGGACCGCCTCGTTGAGCACGATGTCGTCTTCCGACAGCAGCGCCTGCAGCCGGGCAAACAGATAGGCCGGGTTGATGGCGCCGCGTGAGCCCTTCTGGGCAGCCGCAGAGCTCCGCCTGGCCTCCGTGGCCTCGCGGGCCGGCCTCCAGCTTGCGATCCGATCACGGACCTTCTTCAGATAGGTCTCGTTGCTGCGGGCGACGACGATCTCCAGCACCTGGCGCAGAATGACGGCCGAGTCGCCCTGAACGCGAAGGTCGGTCGCGAACCCCCACATCGGAATGTCGGCCTTGAGCGCATCGACGTCGATCTGGATCCATCGCAGCCGGTCCGCTGCTTTGAGAGTCTGCGGAATGAACGGGACGTCGATGTCGATCAGGAGACCGAGGTCGGCGTTGGCGACGAGCGCGCCGGGATCGGAGCCGGCGAAGCAGGGCGAGTCCTGGCAGATGTTCATGGTGACGGGATTGAACTCGGCAACGCGAATTCCGCACACGAGCGCCAGCCGCTCGAGCATGGCAACGGCCTCGGCATTGCGTCCGAGATAGGCGGTCAGCACGATCGGGTTGTCCGCTTGCATCAGCGCGTCCGCAATCGCCCAGGCGAGCTCCGGCTCGATCCCTCCCGCCATGACGCTGCCAAAGCGCGCAGGCGGGTAGGTGGGCATGGCGTCGTCGTCCCACAGCTCGGCGAGAATCTCGCGCGGCAGCATCATGTAGACCGGACCAGGCGGATCGCTGTGCATCACGGCGGCCGCGCGCGCCAGCGCTTCCTTCACGACCACCCCCGAGGGCAGCGTGTAGTCCCATTTGACGTAGGGCCTGACGATGCTGGCCTGATCGAAACTGTCCTGGACGAAGTGGACGTACGTATCGCGGCCTCCCGGCAGCTCGCCATGGACGGCGAAAGGCGCGCGCCCGGCGACCAGCAGGACCGGCAGCCGGTAGCGAAAGGCATTCTGGATGCCCATGCAGGCGTTGGCGGTGCCGGCATCGACGTGGACGAAAACGGCCTGGCCGCGGCCTGTCATGGCCGCATAGCCCATCGCCATATGCACCGCGACCACCTCGTGGGGGCATAGGATCACCTCGGGGTGGCATCGCCCCTCGGCGTCCCAGCGTGCGATCTCCTCGATCAGCGACACATGGTCCGTGCCGAGATTGGCGAAGATGTAGTCGATGCCGAGCTCGACCAGCGCCTCGAGGAAATAATGCGCCGTGCTATGGCGGGCAGCGGCGCGGGGGCGCGGATCAGGCGACGACGGCAGCGTCACGGTGCATGGCCTCAGGCTGGATTGCGTTGCCACGCAGGCGGTCGAACAGCTGTCCGGGATCGCGCGGTGCGGCCATGCCGCGCCAGGCAATGTGCGAATCCGGCCGGAGCAGCAGCAGGTGTTCCGCGAACTGATAGCCGGCCTTGGCGCGGTCGACGTCCACGAGCACCAAGGGGACGCCCTGACGGGCTGCGGCCTCCACGATCGCCGTGGCATCGACTGCCGGATCGAACCGGACCAGCGTATAGGCCGGGCCGAGGGCATCCAGCAGCGACCGTCCATCCGCGAGCCAGACATGGGGCGCGCGTGCGCCCGGCACCGTGGAGGCGGTGAAGTGGCCCATGCCGTAGGGCGGCGGCGTCTCGCCATCATAGGCGATGGCCGGCGACCGATCGTAGTAGTAGCCGAAGTTCAGGCCGGCGCAGCAATATTGCTGCACGTTGAGGTCATAGGCGGCCTGGCCGACCTTGCTGCGCGCGGCATCGCCGGCGGGGCCATCCATTTCCACTTCGGGAGGGACCGAGCGCCGCTGGCTCATCACGGCAAGCGCGTGGTTCATGGCGAAATGCGACACCTGCTCGGTGATCGGCTGGCGCTCGGCTTCATAGGCGTCGAGCAGGGCAGGGGCGGCCCAGCCCTGGATGACGCCGGCCAGCATCCAGCACAGATCGACGGCGTCGGCGATCCCGGCGTTCATGCCGTAGCCCGCATAGGGAATCCACAGATGCGCGGCATCGCCGCAGATGAAGGCGCGGCGATCGCGGAAGCGATCGGCGACCAGGCGACGGCCGATCCAATCCTCCTTGCTGATGATCTCGTACTGGAAGCGATCGTCGACGCCGAGGATGGTGCGCAGCGCCCAATCGCGATCGACGCTGTCGAACTCGATCTCCTCGGCCGCGAGATGGTTGTGGATCAGCCAGGTGTCACGGCCGTCGATCGCCACGGTGGTGCCGCAGCGCCTGGGGTTGAGCGACATCGTCATCCAGGCCGGCTTCTGGGTGATGAGATCCTTCAGCGCGGGCGCATGGATGTAGGTCGACTGCACCCGCTGCACGACGTCGGTCCCACCAAGGCGGGAGCCGATCAGCCGGCGCACGGTGGAGCGGCCGCCGTCGCAGCCGATCAGGTAGTCGGCTGAAATCGTGATGTCCTGCTCGGAGTCGAGATCACGGGCGTGGGCGACGACGCCGTTGTCGTCCTGTTCGAACCGATCGAGCTGAACGCGGTTGAGGATCTTGATGCGAGGCTGCGCCTCGGCGCAGGCGAACAGGATGGGCTCGAGATAGATCTGGTTGATGCGGTGCGGCGGCTCCGGCGTCGGCCAATCGGTGTCTGGCCCTCCCGTCGCGGTGTAGCGGTCCTGGCGGGAGGGGATCGGGATGCGCGTCAGCTCGCGCCCGACCACGGCGGTGCGGTAGGCACAATCATTGGGAAAATCAGCGGGCAGGCCGCCGTCGCGCACCTGCCGGACGATGCCGAGGCGGCGAAACACCTCCATGGAGCGCGCCGAGACGTGGTTGCATTTGACGTTCGGCGGCTCGCCGGCGCGCCGGATCTCGGCGACCACGACGTCGATGCCGCGGGAGGCAAGATCCATGGCCGCGGTCAGTCCGACCGGGCCCGCGCCCACGATGAGCACCTGGGTCTGAATCATCTTCATGTCATGCTTTCTTTGCGTGTGATCTAGGCGCGCTCCGGCGCCGAGAGCGCCTCGCGCTGGGGTTCGTCGGAGGTCGGGAGGCTGCCGCGCATGCTGAGGAGCGCCAGTCCCAGGATCACGAGCGCCGAGAACAGTTGCGGCACCGCGCTGGCCTGGAACAGCGAGGCGACGTCCCATTTGGCCGCCAGCATCAGGCCGCCGATGGTGACGCCGAGGATCGAGCCGAACCGGCCGATGCCGAGCGCCCAGCCGATGCCGGTGCCGCGGATGTAGGTCGGATAGATCCGCGCCGCGTAGGCGTTGCAGCCGATCTGTCCGCCAATCACGGCGACGCCGGCAATGAAGACCGCAGGCACCAGGATCGGCAGCGCGGCGCCGGCGACGCCGATGGTGATGATCGACAGAAAGCCGGCGACGTAGGTCACGAACAGCACGCGGTCGAAGCCGAACCGCTCGATCAGCAGCCCGAGGCCGATCGTGCCGAGCATGCCGCCGAGCTGGAACGCCACGCCGACGGCGATCGCCGCCTGGACGTCGAGCCCGACGCCATGCGTAAGCGTCGGCAGCCAGCTGTTGAGGAAGTAGATGTCCATCATGTTCATGAAGAACATGACCCACAGCAGCAGGGTCGGCAGCAGGCGCCGGTTGGTGAAGAGCTGCGGCAGCAGGAAGCCCTTGCCGCTCTCCTCCACGATCGTGAAGCGCGCATCGGCCGGAAGCCGTGCGGATCGATCGATGCGCGCCAGCAGCGCGCGGACCCGGTTGCTCTTGCTCGGATCGAGCGCGAGCAGTGACAGCGATTCCGGAAGCCAGACGATCAGAACCGGGCAAAGCAGCAGCGGCAGGACGCCGCCGATGAGGAAGATGACCTGCCAGCCATAGGCGGTGATCAGCTTGGCCGCGACCGCGCCGCCGATCGCCGAGCCCAGCGACACCGTCATGAACATCAGCATGATCAGTAGGGTGCGGCGGCGCTGCGGCGCGTATTCGCCGGTCAGCGCGATCGTGTTGGGCAGCACGCCGCCGAGGCCGATGCCGGTGACGAAGCGAATGAGCACGAGGTCGGATACGCTTCCAGCCTGGGTCGTCGCCAGCGATCCCAGCGCAAACACGAGGACGCCGGCCACAACCAGCCATTTGCGTCCGAGATAGTCGGCGAGCGCGCCGAACACCAGCGAGCCGACCATCACGCCGAACAGCGAGGCGCCGAACACGGGGCCCAAGGCTCCCGGCGCGAGGTGCAGATCCTTGCTGAGGGCGGGCGCCACGAAGCCGAGCGCCTGGGCGTCGAAGCCGTCGAGCCCGACGACGAGCGCGCACAGGCAGATCACCCGGACCTGGAATCCCGACAACGGTCGTTCGTCGACGTAGCGTGTGAGATTGATCGCTTGCGACAATTGTCCCTCCCCAGTGAGCTTGTTGTTACCTCGCGCCCTCGGTGGCGCCGGCTGTTTGCAAATATGTTGCATGATCAAACTCTTTCGATTAGCCACAAAATTCTCATTCATTCATGAGGAAAGCTAATGGGACCGACACTGCGCCAGTTGGAGGCCCTGGTCCTGGTGTATCGGCTCGGCAGCATCACCAAGGCGGCGGCCGAGCTGCGGGTCACGCAATCGGCCATCAGCCTGCTGATCCGGCAGATCGAGGATCACTTTCAACTCAGGCTGTTCGACCGGACGACGCGCGCCCTGCACCCGACCGCGGCTTGCCGCGAGGCGATCACGGCCGCGGAGCGCATCATCGCCGGCGCGCAGGGGCTATCACAGCGCATGCGCGACCTCGCCGAGATCAAGTCCGGCCGCATCTCCATCGCGGTTTCGGCCGGGGTGGCATCGGCGCTGTTGCCGCGGGTATTCGCCGCGTTTCGATCGCGGCATCCCGACGTCAGCATCGATCTGCGCGATGTCGCGCCGGATGAGCTGATCGCGGTCGTGATGGCGGGGGATGCGGAGTTCGGCCTCGGCAGCGTCGAGGACGAGGGCATTGCGGAGGTGCGGATCGAGCCGCTGATGCAGAGTCCGCTTTCGGCGATCGGGATCAAGGACGGCCGCTTCGAAAAGAGCCGCCGTCTGACCTGGGACGGCATCATGAGCTCCGACCTGATCACGATGCGCCGGGGTACGCGGATTCGCCGTCAGATCGACGAGGCGCTGGCGCAGAGCGGGCGAGCCCTCAAGCCGGTGCTGGAGGTCTCGCTGATCACAACCGCGCTCTCGCTCACCGCCGAGGGGGCAGGGGTCAGCATTCTGCCCGGACACATGCTGCCGCAGGGGCAGTTTCCGACGCTTGCCGCCGTGCCGCTGTCACAGCCGACGATCCATCGTCACGTATCCCTGCTGAGCCGGGCCGATTTCGGCCTGTCACCGGCGGCCCAGCGCTTCATCGAAGTCACCAAGCGCGTGCTGTCGGCCAAGGGCGCTTGATCAGGCACCTTCGGCGATCGCGCGCTATGTCTCCAGCCGTTTCGCCTCGTTCCACAGCTCGTCCATCTCGTCGAGCGAAGCTTCTTCGAGCGTCCGTCCCTTCTGCGCGAGCGTGCGCTCGATATAAGCGAAGCGGCGCTCGAACTTGGCATTGGTGCCGCGCAGCGCGGTCTCGGGATCGACATCGGCGTGGCGGGCGAGGTTGACGAGCGCGAACAGCAGGTCGCCGGTCTCGGCGGAGAGCTCGGTCGCGTCCTTCTTGTCGAGGGCGGCTTCGATCTCGTCGGCCTCCTCGCGGATCTTCTGCAGCACCGCGCGCGGGTCGTTCCAGTCGAAGCCGACGGTCGCCGCTTTTCGCTGCAGCTCCATCGCGCGCACCAGCGCCGGCTGTCCGGCCTTGACGCCCGACAGCAGCGACGACTTGCCGGCCTGCTCCTCGGGCGGCCGGCGGGCGGCGCGCTCGGCCTTCTCCTCGGCCTTGATGCGATCCCAGGTGCCCTTGGTCGGCTTGGTGACGTTGCCGTCCTTGTCCGGGAAGACATGCGGATGGCGGCGGATCATCTTCTTCGTGATGCCCTCGACGACATCGCCGAACGCGAACGCGCCTTGCTCCTCGGCGATCCGCGCGTGATAGACCACCTGCAACAGGAGATCGCCGAGCTCCTCGCGCAGATCATCGAGATCCGCACGCGTGATCGCGTCCGCCACCTCATAGGCTTCCTCGATCGTGTAGGGGGCGATGGTCTCGAAGGTCTGCTCGACATCCCACGGACAGCCGGTGACCGGTGTGCGCAAGGCCGCCATGATCTCGATCAGGCGTGAGATGTCGCGGGAAGGAAGCATGGGCAAATCCTGACAGCATCGTTCGATCCGTCCTGTATGCCCCAAGCGGCGCACCGGTCCCAGCAAAAACCGGTTGATGGCGCGGGCCGCGGCAGCGGGTTGGCCCGGTCCTGCGATGATGCTAAGCGGAAGGCCATGAGTGACCAGCATGAGTGACCAGAACGCGACGCGCGAGCAGGACATGACGGCCCTGGTGCTGTTCTCCGGCGGGCAGGATTCCACCACCTGCCTGGCCTGGGCGCTCGACCGCTTCGCGCGCGTCGAGACGATCGGGTTCGCCTACGGCCAGCGTCATGCCATCGAGTTGGCCTGCCGCGATCGGCTGGTCGAGGGGATCGCGCGGCTGCGGCCCGACTGGGCCGGCAAGCTCGGCGACAGCCACACGCTGGACATCCCGACGCTGGCCTCGATCTCCGAAACCGCGCTGACGCGCGACGTCGCGATCGAGATGGGCGAAGACGGCCTGCCGAACACCTTCGTGCCCGGCCGCAACCTGGTGTTCCTGACCTTCGCAGCGGCGCTCGCCTATCGGCGCGGCATCCGTCACATCGTCGGCGGCATGTGCGAGACGGATTATTCGGGTTATCCGGATTGTCGCGACGAGACCATCAGGTCGCTACAGACGGCGCTGAGCCTCGGCATGGCAAGCGCCTTCGAACTCCACACGCCGCTGATGTGGCTGTCAAAAGCCGCCACGTGGCGATTGGCGCACGATCTCGGCGGCAACGGCCTCGTCGATCTGATCCGCGACCAGTCGCACACCTGCTATCTCGGCGATCGCGGCGAGCGCCACGAATGGGGACATGGCTGCGGCCAGTGCCCCGCCTGCGAGCTACGCGCCAAGGGCTGGCGCGAGTTCATCGCGGGTGTCGCGTCCTGATACGAAAGCGGGGCCTGAAGGCCCCGCGAATGGGTATTGCAAGTAAGCTCAGGCGGCTTCGTGATCCGACGGCTCACGCTTGCTGACGACGACGAGATCGGCGTCGGCGACGTCGTGATCATCCTCGCCTTCATGGGCCGCAGCGGCGGCCGCCTGCGCGGCGAGACGCGCGGTGATGTCGTCCTTGGCGTCCTTGCCGCTCTTCTCCCAGGCGGGGGCGTTCAGCACGACGATGTCATCCTCATGCACGGCATCCGCGTCATGGCTGGCCGGCACGATCGAAGGCGAGGCCACCGGCGCATCGACGACGCGAAGCGCCGGCGCCTCGGCTTCAGCGGTCTCGGTGGCGGCCGCTTCCTCTTCGGCCTCTTCCTGGGCGACCACGTCCGGTTCGGCCTCGGCTGGCGCAGCTTCCTCGGCAGGTGCTTCCGTCTCTGCCATCTCCGCTGCGGCGACGGCCTCGGCAGCCGGCTCGGGACTAGCTGCTTCCGGACTTGCCGCTGCCGCGGGCTCATCAGCCGGCGCCTCGTCCTGCGACGCGAGGCCGAGGTGCTGCGAGACCTCCTTGATCAGCCGGTCGAGCGCGGCCAGCACGCGGTACTCCGGGATCGAGGTCATGTGCTGCTCGAAGCGATTGCGCGCATATTGCAGCGAGTCGATCACGTCGGTGGCGATCAAGCCGGCCTCGGTGCCATGCAGGACGCCGGCGGCCTTCTCGGTTGAGCTCTGGATCAATAACAACGCTTCGTATTGCGGAATCGACTTGAGCTTCTCATGGTAGTCATGACGCACGCCGGCGAGCGTGTCGACGATGGTGGCGAACTCTGGCGCGGGCATTTCTCGACGTCCCCCTCAACTTCATTCAAGAAGATGCGCGGGACGCTACGGACACAGTGATGAACGTTCAATTTCGAACGAATACGGCTCTTCCGGGCATGAATACCCGGCCGTTAAGGCGAGACCGTCAAAGGCCGGGCATTCTGCTCACCGATCATTAAGCATCGGCCGTGCGATGACTCACGCGGCGAAATCCTCGGGCCTGAGCTCGATCGGCTTGCCGTGCGGGGTGCGATCGGCGGCGTGGTCCCAGGCGTCGCGATAGCGCGTCAGCGTCTCGGGAGAGGCCAGTCCCTTCTCCGCGACCAGCCGCTCGAGCGTCGCCAGCCAGTGCCGGTAGTAGGTGTCGCCGCAATCGGCATCCCCGGCGCTCTGCGCACGCGCAATCTCCTCGGCCAGCGCGGCTGCCCATTCGACCCAGGTGAAGAGGCCTCGCGCATGCAGCGTCACCGCCATGGCAAAGGCGTGGGCCTCCCACGGCTCGCGAAACACCGGCCCGTCACGGTCGATCGGAAGGTCGGGCAGGGCGCGCACAGCGGCGAGCGCCGCCTCGCGATCGGGCGTCGTCATGCGCGCTCCAGATAGGGCTCGAAGGCGTCGACGGTCACCTCCAGCAGCGGATCCGGCGCATCGGTCCAGAGCTCGGCGCCGTTGAACGACACCGTGTAGAGCCATTGCGGGTCTTCGCCCTTGCCATGCGCGTTGCTGTCCGGAAACACGTGCATGCCCCTGACCGCATCGATGCGGCCAATGTGGCCGCGGACGTAGCGCGGCAGCCGCGTATGCGTCCCCGGATGGATATCCTTGGCGCGAACGCGATCGCCGACGGTGAAGAGCGCGGGCTTGGTCGCCTGGCGCTCCGTCGGTCCCCCGCGCAGCAGGGTCGGGCCGACGGCGTCGGCGGTGAGAATCCTAGCGACGGGCTGCGCCGGATGCAGCGCGCGGCCGGCGGCGATCTCGTCGGCGTCGACGAGATGCCGCTCCTGCATCAGCCGCTCGATGCCCGCGAGCCAGATCTGATAGTAGCTCTTGCCGAGGTAATCATCCGGCGCGCGGTTCTCGCGCGCGAAGCGCGACATGTCGATGTTCCAGCCGCCGGGCGTCGCCATCGCGAGCGTCAGCGCAAAAGCGCGGCGCTCCCATTCGGCGTGAAACACCGGTTCGTCCGGCTCCGGACGCACCGGACCGAATCCTGCGACGCCGCCCATGTCATGCGCGCCATCCATCAGCGTCCAGCCTCGTGCGGTTGCTTCGGCAGGCCGGTGCCGATCATGCTGTCTCGGGTGACGAGCTCGGCGAGCTGCTCTTCACTCCAATGATCGGTGCCGGCCGGACGCATCGGCAGCACGAAATAGCGCACCTCGGCGGTCGAATCCCAGACGCGAATCTTGGTCGACGGCGGCAGCTCGAAGCCGAAATCCTTCAGCACGCCGCGCGGATCCCTGACCGCCTTGGCGCGATAGGGCGCGGACTTGTACCAGACCGGCGGCAGGCCGAGCACCGGCCAGGGATAGCAGGAGCACAAGGTGCACACGACCATGTTGTGCAGCTCGGGCGTGTTCTCGACGGCCACGATGTGCTCGCCCTGCCGGCCGGCATAGCCGAGCTCGCCGATCGCCGGCGTGGCATCGGCCAGCAGGCGCGCGCGATACGCCGGATCGCTCCAGGCGCGTGCGACGACCTGCGCGCCGTTGCGAGGCCCGACCTTGCTTTCATAGGTCTCGATCAGCACGTCGAGCGCGGCCGGATCGACATACCCCTTCTCGGTCAGGATGCTCTCGAGGGCGCGGACGCGCAGCTCGGTCTCGGACAAATCCGAGTGATCATGCGAATGGTCGTGATGGTGATGGTGATCGCTCATGACGCGAAAATACGGGGATCGCCGGGCAGTGTCGAGCCAGCGGTCGTTGGAAATCTGACGGTCGCGCGCGGCGCGCTGCGCTGCAACTTCTTTTCGGCGGGTTCCGCAGGTTCAAATCCGCCGCAGGATGTGGTTCCTAGGGTTTTCGTCCGCCCGTCGGCGGCTCAAGCGCCGGAGAATTGAGGTTCATCAATGCCGAATGACGTCTCTCGCCGTGATCTTGCAAAGCTGGCCGGACTGGCTGCCCTGGGGGCGGCCGGCGGCCCGGCGCAGGCGGAGGAGGGCGCCGTGAAGGAGGACATGGGACGCCGGTTTCCGGCGGATTTCGTCTGGGGCACGGCGACCTCATCGTACCAGATCGAGGGCGGCGCCAATGCAGACGGCCGCGGCGCGTCGATCTGGGACGTGTTCACGCATCGGCCGGGCAACATCGAGGACGGCAGCACCGGTGACGTCGCCTGCGACCATTACAACCGCTACAAGGAGGACGTGCGGCTCATCAAGGAGCTCGGCTGCCGCGCCTATCGCTTCTCCATCGCATGGCCGCGGCTGTTTCCCGATGGCGGGACGAAGCCCAACCCTAAGGGCCTCGACTTCTATCAGCGCCTCGTCGACGAACTGCTGGCGAACGGCATCACGCCCTACGCGACGCTGTATCACTGGGACCTGCCGCAGGCGCTGCAGGACAGCGTCGGCGGCTGGCGCTCGGCGGAGACGGCGAAGGCCTTTGCGCACTACGCCGGCTACGTGGCGCAGCATCTCAGCGACCGCGTCAAGACCATCTTCACGATCAACGAATGCGGGCGCTTCATTCCCTTCGGTTACGGCCTCGGCATCGACGCGCCCGGGCTGAAGCTGCCGCCGCAGGAGGTCAACCAGGCGCGGCATCACGTGGCGCTGGCCCATGGTCTCGCCGTGCAGGCGATCCGCGCCGGCGGCCGCGCCGGCACGCAGGTCGGCATGGCCGAAAACATCACAGCGTGTTTGCCGGCGATCGATACCGCGGAGAACATCCGCGCCGCGGAGATCGCGACGCGCGAGATGAACGCCGGCTTCCTCAACGTGATCCTCGAGGGCCGCTACACCGATGGCTTCCTGGCCTGGTCGGGCAAGGACGCGCCGACATTCACCGCCGACGAGCTGAAGATCATCTCATCGCCGGTCGATTTCGTCGGCCTCAACATCTACGCGCCACAGGCCTATGTCGTCGCCTCCGAGCGCGCGCCGGGCTTCGACGTGCTGCCGATGCCGGCGTCGTTCCCGCATATGAGCTCGCCCTGGCTGCTGGTCGGCCCGGAGACCGCCTATTGGGTGCCGAAGCTCGCGGCGAAGATCTGGAATTTGAAGACCATCTACATCACCGAGAACGGCACCTCGTCGGACGACAGGATGACGGCGGACGGCAAGGTCCACGATCTCGACAGGGTCATGTATCTGCGCAACTACCTGGCCCAGTTGCAGCGTGCGACGTCGGAGGGGGTCCCCGTGAAGGGCTATTTCCTCTGGAGCCTGCTGGACAATTTCGAGTGGGTGTTCGGCTACAAGCAGCGCTTCGGCGTCTATTACGTCGATTTCGACACGCAGGTGCGAACGCCCAAGCTGAGCGCGTCCTATTATCGCCATGTCATCACGCGCAATGCCGTGAGCGCCTGAGCGACAGGCAGTTTCGGCATCAAAATACCAGTGTCGCTGCCGGCCGCGCTCCTGGGCCGGCAGCATCCTCGCTGCTGCAGACCAAAAAATTGCGCGGATCCCGGGTGAACGCTGCGGCGGAGCATGCTAGGATTCCAGCGCAGATGTGATGGAAAGACAGCAGTGCCGCGATCGGTCATGAGCAACCAACTATCAATGGTTGCCGGCAGTCATTGGGCTCGTCTTGTAGTGACAATGACCGAGCAATGACGATCTCGCTGGAGTCGGATCCGTCGCGGCGCCGGGAGCTCGGCGCGCTCGCCGAGCCAGCGGCGAAGCCCGAGACGGGCTGGACGATACGCAGCCGGCTGTTCATCAAATACGTCGCGCTGTTTGTCGGCGTCGTGGCCGTGGCGTTGCTCTCCAACGGCCTCTTCGAGGTGATCCTCTATTACCGGGAGCACAAGGCGGCGCTGATCCGCATTCAGCACGAGCAGGCCGAAGCGGCCGCCGCCAAGATCAGCCAGTTCATCAAGGAGATCGAGAGCCAGCTCGGCTGGACCGTCCAGTTGCCATGGTCGACTAGCTCGACCGAGCAGCGGCGGTTCGATGCCCTGCGGCTGCTGCGGCAGGTGCCTGCTATCACCGAGATCGCTCAGGTCGATTCGACGGGACGCGAGCGGCTGCGCATTTCACGGCTCGCGATGGACGTCCTCGAAAGCGGGCAGGACTTCTCGAAGGATCCGAGGTTCACCGAGGCCGTCGCCAACAAGGTTTACTACGGTCCGGTCTATTTCCGCCGCGAGTCCGAACCCTATATGACGCTCGCGCTCGCTGGGACCCGCAAGGATTCCGGGGTCACGATTGCCGAAGTCAATCTCAAGCTGATCTGGGACGTGGTCTCGCAGATCAGGGTCGGCGAGCACGGCCAGGCCTATGTGGTCAGCTCGCAGGGACGGCTCATCGCGCACCCTGATATCAGCCTCGTTCTGCGCAACACGGACATGTCGGGGCTGCCGCAGGTGCGCGCGGCCTTGAGCGGCGGCATGGTTGGCGACGAGTTGCAGGACGAGCCGAACATCCAGGGACAGCGGGTGCTCACGGCGTCCGCGCCGATCGCGCCGCTGCGCTGGACCATGTTCGTCGAGCTGCCGGTCGAGGAAGCCTACGCATCGCTCTATGCAGCGCTCAAGCGCCTTGCGCTGGTGCTGCTGACCGCCTCCGTGTTCGCGGTGCTGGCCGGAATATTCCTGGCGCGGCGCATGGTCGGGCCGATCAGGGTTCTCGGCGCGGGCGCGGCCAGGATCGGCAGCGGCGACTTCTCGCAGCAGATCTCGATCAGGACCGGTGACGAACTCGAGGGGCTCGCGCACCAGTTCAACGACATGGGCGCAAAGCTGCAGGAGTCCTACGCCGATCTCGAGCGCAAGGTCGAGCAGCGCACCAACGAATTGTCGCGCTCGCTCGATGAGCTCCGCGCCGCCCAGGACCGGCTGGTGCAAAGCGAAAAGCTCGCCTCGCTCGGTCAGCTCACCGCCGGCATCGCGCACGAGATCAAGAATCCGCTGAACTTCATCAACAACTTCTCGTCGCTCTCGGCCGAACTCATCGACGAGCTGAACGACATTCTGCAATCCGCTGAACTGGATCAAAAGACCAGGGACGAGGTCGCCGAGCTCACCGAGATGCTCAAGGGCAATCTGGCGAAGGTGGTGCAGCATGGCGGCCGCGCGGATTCGATCGTGAAGAACATGCTGCTGCATTCGCGGCAGGGTGCCGGGGAGCATCGGCCCGCCGAGATCAATGCGATCCTCGACGAGAGTCTCAGTCTCGCCTACCACGGCGCGCGCGCGGAAAATCCGGCCTTCAACATCGATATCAAGCGCGACTTCGACCCGGCTGCGGGAATCGTCGGCTGCTATCCGCAGGAGATCACCCGCGTCTTCCTCAATCTGATCTCCAATGGCTTTTATGCGGCCGTCAAACGCAAGCAGTCCGAAGGCGAGGCCTTCGCGCCGATGCTCACGGCGATGACGATCAACCAGGGGTCGACGGTCCAGATTCGCATTCGCGACAACGGCACGGGTATCCCCCGGGACGTTCTCGACAAGATCTTCAATCCATTTTTCACGACCAAGCCGGCCGGCGAAGGCACCGGGCTCGGTCTGTCGATGAGCCACGACATCATCGTCAAGCAGCATGGTGGGCAGATCGACGTCGATACGCGACCGGGCGAGTTCACGGAATTCATCATCACGCTGTCCCGCACTCTCCCGGCGCACGATACCATTGGAGCTAAGACGTGAGCGTTTACATTCTCGTCGTCGACGACGAGCCGGACGTCGAGCCGCTGTTCCGTCAGCAGTTCAGGCGCGACCTCCGGTCAGGACGTTTTCAGATGGAGTTTGCAGCCTCTGCGGCCGCAGCGCTGCAAAGGGCCGACGAGTTGCGCGATGCCAGCCTGGTGCTGATCCTCTCCGACATCAACATGCCCGGCATGAGCGGGCTCGACATGCTGCCCGTGGTCCGCGCGCGTCGGCCCGACGTGCCGGTCATCATGATCACGGCCTATGGCGACGTCGACACAAGGAAGAGGGCGCTCGAACACGGGGCCGAGGGGCTGCTGACCAAGCCGATCGACTTCGCCGTGCTCCGGCGCGAGATCGACGCGCGATTGGGACAAACCGCATGAGCACGACGGTTCTGTTCGTCGATGACGAGCCGGATCTCGAGGCTCTGGTCCGGCAGAAATTTCGCAGGCAGATCCGCGAAGGCACGGTCACCTTCATGTTCGCCCGCGACGGCATCGAAGCGCTGCAGACCGTGGAGCTGCATCCCCAGATCGATCTGATCGTCTCCGACATCAACATGCCGCGCATGGACGGACTGTCGCTGCTGCAGAAGCTGCAGGAGGCGGAGGACAAGAAGTCGACCATCATCGTGTCCGCCTATGGCGACATGAGCAACATCCGCACCGCGATGAACCGCGGCGCGTTCGATTTCCTGACCAAGCCGATCGATTTCGCTGATCTGGAAACGACGATCGCGAAGACCTTCAGGCACGTGGAGACCTTGCGTGACGCCCGTCGCCGGCAGGCCGAAGCCGAGCGCGCGCACGCATCGCTGTCGCGCTACTTCTCGCCGGAGATTGCCAAACGGCTGGCCGCCGCCCACGAGGCCGGCGCGGACGGAATGGGCGTGCAGTGGCGGGACGTCGCCACGATCTTCACCGACATCACCGGCTTCACCAGCCTCGTCGAGACGGCTTCGCCGGAGATGCTGGGCGAGCTTCTTAACGCGTATGTCGGAGGGATGACCGAGGTGATCTTCGCGCATGACGGCACGGTCGCGAAGGTCATCGGCGATGCCATCCAGGTGCTGTTCAATGCGCCCGGCGAGCAGCCGGACTACGCGGCCCGCGCCATCGCGTGCGCGCTCGATCTCGACACCTGGGCGGAGCAGTTCCGCGAGCGCTGGAGCGCGAAGGGGATCGCGTTCGGGACCACGCGCATCGGCGTCCACGCAGGCCCGGCGCTGGTCGGGAATTTCGGCGGCCAGCGCTTCTTCGACTACACCGCCTATGGCGACACCATCAACACGGCCGCCCGGCTGGAGAGCGTCAACAAACATTTTGGAACGCGCATCTGCGTCAGCGCGGCGGCGGCGGATGCGACGTCAGCGTTCCAGGGGCGGCCGGTGGGCGATCTCGTGCTGCGCGGCCGCAGAGAGCCGCTCCGCGCCTATGAGCCGCTGCGGCCCGAGGTTTTCTCCGCCCCCTTGACCGAACGCTATCGCGAGGCCTTCGCCAAGCTGGAAGCCGGGGACGCGACGGCGATGGCGGCCTTTGCGGCTTTGGTCGGCACCAACGCCGATGATCCGCTCGCGGGCTTTCATCTCAAGCGGCTGCTGAACGGCGGCAAGGGCGTTCGCATGGAGCTGGGCTAGGGCGCAGCATGAGCAACGTGTCCAGACGACATTTCCTCGCCATTCTCGCCGCAGCTCTCTTGCCTATCCGCATCCGTGCCGAGCAGCGGCCGCCACGCGTCGGCGTGCTGATGCTCGGCGAACCGAGCCCTGTCCTGTTCCTGGAGCAGCTTCGCGAAGGTCTGCGTGAGCTCGGCTATATCGAGGGGCAGAGCATCCATCTGGAGCTGCGCGATGCCGGCGGCTCGCTCGAGAGATTGAAGGTCGACGCGCGCGAGCTCGTCGATCTGAGGGTCGATGTGATCGTCGGCTTCCAGACGCCGGCGGTGCTTGCCGCGAAGGAAGCAACGACAGCGCTGCCGATCATCATGTGCCCCGCCGCCGATCCGGTTGCGACCGGACTGGTCGCGAGCCTCGCTCGTCCCGGCGGAAACCTGACCGGCGTCACGACGGCAACGGCGGAACTCGCGGCCAAGGCGCTCAGCCTGATGAAGGAAGCGCTGCCGACCATCCAGCGGGTGGGGGTGATCGGCAACGAGCTCGATCCATTCCACGCTCCCTTTGCCGAATCCGTGATCGCCGCGGCGCGCGCGCTCGCGCTGGAGCCGAAGCTGGTCCTGGCACGCGGCGGACAGGACCTGCAGCGAGCCTTCGGCGATGTCGTCGCGAGCGGTGCCGAGGCTGTGATGGTCCAGCCGAGCCTTCCCCGTGAGAGATCGACGCAGGCGGCCATCGAGGCGCGACTGCCGCTGGTGGTCGCGAATGCGGAGTTCGGCAGGGTCGGCGCGCTGATCGCCTATGGGGTGGACATCGGCGCCGTCTACCGGCAGTCGGCCGGCTTCGTCGACAAGATCATCAAGGGCCGGCGGCCGGCCGATCTCCCCGTCGAGTTCGCGACCAAGTTCTTGCTTGTGGTCAATCTCCAAACCGCGCGGTTGCTCGGCGTCTCGCTGCCGCCCAGCCTGATCGCGCGGGCCGATGAGATCGTCGAATGACCCCAAGACCGTTCAACCAAATGCCAGGACCAATCCCAGCCCGGATGCACGGAGAGCCATGATGCGACGTCGAGACCTGATCGCCGGACTGGGCAGCACGGCGCTCGCGTGGCCGCTCCCCGCGCTTGCGCAGGCGGCACCAGCGCGCATCGGCCTGCTGTTCGCCGGCGCGGATGGCTCGCTGGTCTCCAGCAGCTTCATCGATCAGATCCGCGCCAGCTTGCGGAGCGCGGGCCTGAACGAGGGCCGCGACTATCAGTTCGAGAAGCGCTTTGCCAACGGCGACTACGCGCGTTTTCCGACGCTCGCCGCCGAACTGGCGCAGACTGGGGTGAAGCTGGTGCTTCCCAACACGATTGCCGCCGTCAGGGCCGCGCAGAGCCTGTCGCCGCCGCGGCCGATCGTCATGGTGGCGATCAACGATCCCGTGGGAGCGCGGCTGATCGCAAGCCTCGCTCGCCCTGGAGGGCATACGACAGGCGTCTCAACCCTGGTCGAAGACCTGACGCCCAAGATGCTGGAGTATCAACGCACGCTGGTGCCCCGCGCGAAAACCCTCGGCATCATCGCCAATCCGGCCAATCCGTCGAATGCCCTGATGCTCGACGGATTTCGCACCCGTGCCGCCGCCTTCGGGATGTCAGTCCATGGCGTGCCTCTCAGCCTGCCGGCAGACATTGACACGGCGTTTGCGGCCTTGGCCGCAGCCAAGCCGGATGTCATTCATCTTCTCTCCGATGCCGCGAATATCGACCTCAGCGACCGGGTCGTCGCCTTTGCCAAGTCGCAGCGCATCCCGGTGCTGTCGACCTTTCCGCCGATGGTCGGTCTCGGATGCCTGCTCGCCTACGGGCCGCCGTTCGAGAAGCTTCTCAGCAGAGTCGGCTACTATGTGAAGCGAATTCTGGAAGGCGCCGAGCCGGCCGAACTGCCGGTCGAGCAACCCACCGAGATCGAGCTTTGGCTCAACTCCAAAACTGCGGACGACCTTGGGCTGGCGATTCCCGACAGTCTGCTGGTTGCTGCCAACAAGGTTATCTAGTCCAGCGGGACGCGACGACAGCGCGGCGTGGGCCGCGCACCTGGTCCCACCCCTTGGCTCCCGCTTCAACCGCGCAACACTGGCGCGGAAAGCACACCACCTGCGACGATTTTGCGCGCGTGAAGATTTGAAGGCGAAAGGACAGCCGAATTGACGTAAACCGATGGCTGCGTGATCCACAAGTGAGACTGTTGTCCATGTCAGTATCTGTCGTTCGTTCGCCTGTCGGCCGTCTGTGCGCTGGCGCCCTGTTCTGTGTCCTCAGCGCGATCGGGAGCTCTGCGAGCGCGCAAAGCGATGCGGCCAAGCCGGCCACCGAGCAGCCTGCATCCGCCGCTGCCGACAAGCCCGCTGAATCCGAGCAGAAGCCTGCGGCCACCGAGGCCAAGCCGGCAGAGCAGGCGGCCGAGAAGCCCGCCGCGGCCGTGGAGCCGGAAAAGACGACGGACAAGCCAGCCGAGCCTGCTGCCGCCGCCGAGGCAGCCAAGCCCGTGCCGGTCGCACCGGCGGACAAGGCTGCGGCCGAGAAGCCGGCGCCGACCGACAGCGCCGCTGAGGCCAAGCCGGCAGAACCCAAGGAGGAGGCGAAGTCGGAGCCCAAGGTTGAGCCCAAGGCCGAGACGAACGCCGCCGAGTCCAAGGCGGAGGCCAAGCCTGAGCTCAAGGCCGAGCCGAAGCCCGAAACGGATGCGGCTCAGAAGCCGGCCGTGACCGAGGCGAAGCCAGCTGATCCGGCGCCCGCCGCCGCCAAGGACGCGGCTGCGCCTGAAAAGGCCGAGGCGAAGTCTGACGACAAGGCCGCCGAAACCGGCAAGCCGGCTGTGGCTGCGCCGGCCGAGGCCAAGAAGGCCGAGCCGCCGGTCTCCGTGCCCGCTGCTGCGGTGACCCCGCCAGCCGCGCCCGCAAAGGCCGACATCAAGCAGGACTCGGCTGGCGCATCAGATAAGGCCGAAGCGCACCGCCATCACCGGCATGCGCATGACGACGACAAGCCTGCCAAGCATAAGCACCGCGCCAAGGCGAAGAGCGAAATGAAGCGCCACGCGCGGAGCGGCCGCAATTGCAAGAGCTTCCGCACCTATGACGCCGAGAACGGCACATATCGCGGCTACGACGGCCGCGTGCATCGCTGCTCATGACGCCCTGATCGAGAGCATCGGCAGCGGCTATCGTCCGCTGCCGATCGCACCGCTCAGCGCGGCATCGGCGGCTGAATGCCGGAGGTGTTGCGGGTCAGGAACGTGCCGAAGGCCGAACCCTGCTGCTGTGGCGGCCGGGCCATTCCGGTGGTCGTGCGTTGGGGCTGAGGCGTCACGACGATCTGTTGCGGCGGGGCAGGCGGCGCCGCCGCCCCGCGCGCCTGTGCCGCCTGGTTCGACATTCGCGACACCAGGCGCATCAGCTGATCCTGGCCGGCCTGCAGTTGCTCGATCGCGCGCGTATGGTCGCGACTCGCCTGATCCTGCGTCGACTTGATCTGCTCGATGCCCTGCTGCAGTTCGGCAATGTCGCGGGCCATGCGCTGCATCAGCGTGCCCGGCTCGCGCGCCGCGCCTTCATCGCTGCCGTGCAGCGAGGCATTCGACATCATCGCGTCCTCGTTGCCCTGCTGCGCGGACGCCTCGTCCTGGGAAGCTTCGCTGTTCGAGCCGGGCATCCAGCGATCCATCAGCGCCGTGCCGGCTTCGCGTTGCGACCAAGCGACCGAGCCGCCGACCAGCACGACGAGCAGGGCGAGGCCCACGGCATTGCGCCCGCGCAGCTTGCCGAGCGGCGCCTTGATGCGCGACCAGCGGCTGCCCGTCGCGAGCTGCGCATCGCTCGTGCTCACTGCCGCCGCGGCATCTGCGGCCACGCCAGGCTTCTCGATTGCCGCCAGCCGCGTATCGATGCGCGTCAGCACCTCGCGGAGCACGCGCCGATACAGTTGATCGTAGCTCGTCTTCTCGGGTCTCTCTGGGGCGATTCCGATCTCGTTCGGATCAATCTGTTGCACATTCTGTGTGGATTGCATTGGAGATCCCCAAACCCTGTACGCCCACCGCCGACGCTGTTTTGTCTTTGAATTTTCAAACGTGACTCGACCCGCCGCTTTGGCCGAAAGCAAGACAGCGTCGTGACGAGGAGGGGGCCTTTTCGGAGAATCACGCTTCGTTGCAGAGCATGCCACCGCACATCGAAGGGGCAGATCGATCTTCTCGGTATTATTTAACCGCTCGACCTCGGGTTGCCGATGAGGCCGGAGTGATTGCAATTCCGCGCGCGGCATCCTGCGCAATCTCCGCAGGAGTGCTGCGTCAAAAAACGCATCTCACCCCATCGCGCCCCGATGAATTGCCATTTTTCAGAAATGCTCAAGTCCGATTCTGTCACTCAAGTGAACTGTTCCCAACTCACAAGTAGTTCCAGCAAATGTGCGCCGGCCGGAAATTAGTTCCAATTCCAAAACTCATCAGCTGTGCCCGGGAAGCGAGCGCACCGTGCTGCGTTGCGATGGTGCAAGCTCTGCAATGTGCGCGCAATCACAATGCGCTGAACGCAGAACAAACCTAACGTGTGCTGCTTGCTCGCTGGCATGTGGGAGACCAAAGTCGCGGCTGCCCGTCAGAGGCATAAGGATTCGGGAGGTTATATGATTTCGCTCAAGTCATTCTTGCTTGCGAGTTGCGCAACTGCGCTCGTGTCGTCGGCCGCTCTCGCCGCTGATCCCATCAAGATCGGCGTCATCGCCGAAGCGCAGGCCGTCGCCGGTTCATCGATTGCTCCTGCAGCGCAGCTGGCGGCCGAAGAGATCAACGCCAAGGGCGGCGTCGACGGGCGGAAGATCGAGATCGTCGTCTATGACAATCACTCGTCTTCGGCGGAATCGGTCCGCGCGTTCCAGCGCGCGGTCAGCGAGGACAAGGTCAACGCGGTCATTGCCAGCTACATCTCCGAGGTGGTGCTCGCGCTGGAGCCGTGGGCAGGGCGCCTCAAGACGCTGATGATCACCCCCGGCGCGGCGTCCGACGTCATCACGCAGAATATCGCCAAGAACTACGACCAGAACAAATACACCTTTCACGGCTATCTGACCTCGACGTCGCTGGCCGGACTCGTCTGCGACGCAGCCAAGGACCTTCTCGTCGAGCCCTACAAGATGAAGACCGCCGTGATCATGAGCGAGGACGCGGCGTGGACGACCCCGCTCGATGCCGGTTACGAGAAGTGTCTGCCCGAGATCGGCGTCAAGGTCGTCGACCACATTCGCATGTCGCCCGACACCACCGACTTCACCCCGATCTTCAACAAGATCGAAGCCCTGAAGCCAGACGTGATGATCACCGGCATCTCCCATGTCGGCACCCAACCCACAGTGCAGTGGAAGAGCCAGCAGGTGCCGATCCCGATGTTCGGCATCTCCTCGCAGGCGACCAACTCGACGTTCTGGAAGGACACCAACGGCGCCGTCGAGGGCGTGATGTTCAACGCGGTGTCGGGCCCGGGCGTTGCGGTGACGCCGAAGACGCTGCCTTTCGTCGATGCCTATCAGAAGAAGTTCGGCAACATCCCGTCCTATGCCGGCTACACCTCGTATGACGACGTCTACATGATCGCGGATGCGATCCATCGCGCCGGGGGCACCGATCCGGACAAGATGGTCGAGGCAATGGAGGCGACCGACTATGTCGGCACGATCGGCCGCGTGGCGTTCAAGCCGAAGGGCGATCCAAACCCGCATGCGCTGCGCACCGGCAAGGGCTACATCACCGGACTGATGCTGCAATGGCAGGGCGGCAAGCAGGTCAATGTCTGGCCCAAGGAGCTCGCCGCGGGCACCGTGACCTGGCCGTCCTTCATCAAGCTCAAGGCGGCCAGCAACTGACGCATCACAGGGCCGCTCCGGGAGGGGCGGCCCATTTTCATGGTGCCTCAGTTCGACGCTCGGATTCATTCTCAATGCTTTTCTGGCAGATCTTGATTGATGGCTTCGCCATCAGCGCTCTCTATGCGCTTGGCGCGACCGGATTCACGCTGATTTTCGGCGTCTCCGGCGTGCTCAACCTCTCCCACGGCGCCATCATGGTCGGTGCAGCGGTGGCGGCATGGGCCGCCGCCGGCGAACTCGGCACGGGCCCTTATGCAGGAGCGCTCATCGGCATCCTCGCCGGCCTCATCCTGGCTTTCGCCACCTACTTCATCGCCGTCCGGCCGATCCAGCGTTCCAAGGCGATCGCTGAATCGGAGAAGGAGATCTTCATCCTGACGGCGACCTTGCTCTGGGGCATCATCATCCAGGAAGCGATCGCGTATTTCTTCACCAACAACGCCAAGACCGTGCTGCCGATCGTCGAGGGCGTCGTCACGGTGTTCGGCGTGCGGACGCCGCGCAACGAATACTTCACCGCCGTGATCTGCTGGGTGGCGATCGGGCTGCTGTGGCTGCTGGTCAATCGCACCCGGCGCGGCAAGTCGGTCATGGCGGCGTCGATGAACCCGCGCGGCGTCACCTTGCTCGGCATCGAGCTGTCGTCGATCTATCTGACGGTCTGGGCGATCTACGGCCTGCTGGCAGGGGTCGCCGGCATCCTGCTCGGCATGTTCTTAGGCGTCAGCTCCTACAGCGTCGGACCACTGACGGCGAGCGCGTTCTCGATCGTCGTCCTCGGCGGGCTCGGCAGCGTCTCGGGCTCGCTCATCGCGGCCTACGTGGTCGGCTATCTCGAGACCGGAACGGCCTATCTGATCTCGCCGGCCTACCGGACGATTCCGGCGCTCTTGCTGCTCGTCATCGTCATGTATCTGCGCCCGCAAGGGCTGTTCGGACGGAGGTGAGCATGCCGGCATTCGTCTCCTCGCGGCTGTTCTGGATCGGCGCGCTCACCGTGGTCGTCGCTCTGGTGCTGCCGACCTACGTCTCCGGCTATGTGCTGGGATTGCTGACGGTCGCGTACTACACGGCCGTGTTCGCGATGTCCTGGGACCTGCTGTTCGGCTTCGCCGGCGAGGTCAATTTCGGCCCGACCTTCCTGATCGGCGTCGGCGCCTATACGGCCGGAATTCTCGACGCGCATTACTCGCCGGGCCTGTCGATCTGGATCTGCATCGCCGCCGGCGCGCTGGCCGCGGTGGTCGGCGGCGTGATCCTGGCGCTGCCGGCGCTACGCGTCAGCGGGCCGTATTTCGGCCTGACCACGCTGGTGGCCGTGCTGATGCTGCAGAACTTCATCGTCGTGGCGGCCGGGCTGACCGGCGGCGAGATCGGCCTCGCCGTACCCGACGTCATCTCGATCGATGCCAAGACCAATTACTGGATCGCGCTCGGCTTCATGCTGGTCTCAGGCGCCATCCTGTTCGGCCTGTCACGCAGCGCCATCGGGCTGATCCTGCAGGCGAGCGGCCAGGACAAGATCCAGGCCGGCGCGCTCGGCTTTAACGTCACCAAGCACAAGCTCGCCGCCTTCGTGGTCAGCGCGTTCTTTTCCGGCCTCGCCGGCGCGCTGATGGTGTTCTACATGGGCACGGCGTCGGTCTCGACCTTCGTCGATGTCGGCGTCGGCGTGCAGATCATCATCGCCGCCGTGCTCGGCGGAAGGCGCACAGTGATCGGTGCTGCGATCGGCGCGATCTTCCTGATCGGCATGGGCGAGCTGCTGCGGCCGCTCGGCGAGCTCGCCACCTTGATCGTCTCGGTGATTGCGCTGGTGGTGATCCTGTTCTTCCCCGACGGCTTCCTCGGCATCATCAGGGGAGGGGCCAAAGCATGACACAAGCTCCGATGCTGGAGGTCAACGGCCTCACCAAGCGCTTCGGCGGCCTCGTCGCCGTCAAGAATCTGAGCTTCTCGATTCACGCCGGCGAGATCCTCGGCCTGATCGGACCGAACGGTTCCGGCAAGTCGACGGCAATGAAGAGCGTGATGGGCGTCGAGCGTCCGACCGCGGGCTCGGTCAAGCTCGACGGCGTCGAGCTGGCCGGCCTGCCGTCGCACCGCATCGCGCGGATGGGCGTCGGCCTGGTGTTCCAGCATTCGCGGCCCCTGGCGCGCCAGACCGTGCTGGAGAACATCAAGGTCGCGCTCTTGCCGGACAAGCTGACGCGGCTGTTCGCCGACAAGGATGTCGATGCCCGCGCGCGCGCCATCGCCGAGCGCGTCGGCCTTGGCGGCGTCATCGACCGCAGGCCGCCGACGCTGGCGTTTGCCGATCTGCGCCGGCTCGAGCTGGCGAAAGCCGTGGCGCGCAGCCCGAAGCTGGTGCTGGTCGACGAGCCGTTTGCCGGACTGACAGCCTCGGAGGTCGCCGACTTCTCCAACCTGATCAGGGAATTCCGCGACGACGGCCGCGCCGTGCTGCTGGTCGATCACAACGTCAAGAGCGTGTCGGCGCTGGTCGATCGCGTGCTCGCGATGTATCTCGGCGAGAAGATCGCCGAGGGCAGGGCGACCGAGGTGATGCAGGACGAGACGGTGCGCCGCGTCTATCTCGGCGGCGCGCTGGTCTCGACCGCGCGGTCGGAGGCCAGCTTCAAAGACGTCACGCCGGCGCTGCAGGTCGACAAGGTCGGCGTGCTCTACGGCAAGGCGCAGGCGCTGCAGGACGTCTCGCTGCATGTCCACGAAGGCGAGTTCGTGTCGGTCGTCGGGCTCAACGGCGCCGGCAAGACGACGTTGTTCAACGCGATCTCAGGCCTCGTGCCGTATTCCGGCGCGGTGACATGGGCAGGCCGCAATCTCGCCGGCGGCACGGCGGCGCAGATCGCGCGCGACGGCATCGTGCAGTGCCCGGAGACGCGCGAATTGTTCGGCGACATGACGGTGCGCGAGAACCTCGAGCTCGGCGGCAACGCGCTGTCGGACGCCGAGCGCAGCGAGCGGCTCGAATGGCTGTTCGGGCTGTTTCCGATCCTGAAATCGCGGCAGCCGCAGCTCGCGCGCACGCTGTCGGGCGGCGAGCAGCAGATGCTGGCGATCGCACGCGCGCTGATGATGAAGCCGAAGCTGCTGATCCTCGACGAGCCGACGCTCGGGCTTGCGCCGGTGATCCTGGAGACCTTGTCGAAGGCGCTCGATCGCCTGCGCGAGACCACCAAGATCACGGTGCTGCTCGGCGAGCAGAACGTCACCTTCGCGCTCCCGCATGCCGACCGCGTCTATGTGCTCGATCACGCCAAGATCGTCTGGGAGGGCCCGCCCGATCGCTTCGAGGCGGAGGCCGCGGCGAACTATCTGTGAGAGCAGGGGCAGGGAGCAGGGGTGCGCCCTACCCGCATCTCGTCAGGGGAAACGCGGCGGTCGCGCCGGACCTTGCGGCGGCCGCGGGGTAATGCGTACGGCTGTGACGCCCGCTGGCAGCTCGGTCTTCGCCGCGCGCACGGCGCGCGCGAGCTGCTCCTGGCTCGCCTGCAACTGCTCGATCGCCTTGGTTTGGTCGCGGCTGGCCTGCTGCTGGCTGGCCTTGAGATCCTGCAGGCCGGCCTGGAGCTCGGCGACATCGTGTGCGATCTTTTCGACGAGCGGTGCAAGTTCGCGACTCTCGGCCGGCGGCATGTCGCGCTCGGGCGATGCTTCCGCCATCGCCGAGGATGGGTCGCCCGGACGCGCCGGCTCCGGTGAGGACGAGGTCTCCGGAAGAGGTATGGGCGCAGGCGAGGCAGGGGCCATCTGTGTTTCTTCCGTGGCTTTGCCGCTCATGGCGGTCTCCGCCGGCTCTCCCGAACCCTGCTTGGGGATGCCGTCCCGGCGGATGGACTGGATCGCGGCCTCGATGCGATCGGTGACTGAGGTGATCGTCTCGGTATGATCGCGCGCCAGGGTCACGACGGCGCCGACCAGCCCGGCCGATGCGGCCAGCGTGACTACGGCGCGCAGCAAGGGCCGGCGCTTAGCCGCTGGAGGACCTTCGCCCGGATCGACGTCCTCGGCCGCTTCCTCAGGGGCCTCCGACGCCGCCTGGGCTTCGATCGAGGCGATCCGCTCATCGATGCGAGCGCGCACCTCGGCCAGGACGCGCTGGTAGATCTCCTCGCAGATTTCAGTCTCGGGCAACGGCGCGACATCACCCGGATCAACTTCCTTCGGCGTCGTTTGAACTGGCATGTCCTCGGGTCCCATTCGCGATACGCCCCGTGCCCAATCCTCGGCACGGCATTGAGCCCTGGGCTTTGACTAAACCAAGACGGGGCAGTGGCGAGTGAGGGGCGATTTCGCACAGCGGACGAGCGAGGAGTTGGCCGACACAATGGCGAATGACCGGCGTGACATCGTCCGGCTACGCTCCATAGCCAATTCGCATAAGGTATATTATGGAATATTTATATGTCGAGCGATATCATGGACTTGCCGCCAAAACCTCGAACTGGCCGCAATAGCTGGTGCTTTTTGGGCGCTCGTCCATCTCTCCCCAATGGTGCCGCCAAGGCGCTGGGACGCCGTTCCAGGCGATGTCTGCGAACGCCGATATTGCTGCTGCGGCTCATCGCTGCAATAAGCGCAGACGGACGTCTGTCGATGTCGCCGGATTCGTCCGCGATGTCATCCGGCGCAACGATGCAACAAGAAGAATTCTTCAGGGAGAAACGAGAATGAGCCTGTCACGACGCGCGCTGTTGAAGGCCACTGCGGCTTCGGCCGTCCTGGGTGGAATGGCGGCCCCGCATGTCGCGCGCGCGCAGAGCGCCGAGTTCACCTACAAATACGCCAACAACCTGCCCGACACGCATCCGCTGAACGTCCGCGCCAAGGAAATGGCAGCGGCGATCAAGGCCGAGACCAACGGCAAGTTCGACCTGCAGATCTTCCCGAATAACCAGCTCGGCTCGGATACGGACATGCTGAGCCAGATCCGCTCCGGCGGCGTCGAGTTCTTCACGCTGTCGGGCCTGATCCTGGCGACCTTGGTGCCGGCGGCGTCGATCAACGGCATCGGCTTCGCATTCCCGGATTACGACACGGTCTGGAAGGCCATGGACGGCGATCTCGGCGCTTATGTGCGCGGCCAGATCAACAAGGCCGGCCTGATGGTCATGGACAAGATCTGGGACAACGGCTTCCGCCAGACGACGTCGTCGACCAAGCCGATCAACGGCCCTGATGATCTCAAGGGCTTCAAGATCCGCGTGCCGGTGTCGCCGCTGTGGACCTCGATGTTCAAGGCGTTCGACGCGGCGCCCGCCTCGATCAATTTCAGCGAGGTCTATTCGGCGCTGCAAACCAAGGTCGTCGAGGGCCAGGAAAACCCGCTGGCGATCATCTCGACGGCGAAGCTCTACGAGGTGCAGAAATACTGCTCGCTGACCAACCACATGTGGGACGGCTTCTGGTTCCTGGCCAACAGGCGCGCCTGGGAGGCCGTGCCGGCCGACATGCGCGCCATCGTCGCCAAGCACATCAACGCCGCCGCCGTGAAGGAGCGCGAGGATGTCGCCAAGCTCAATGCGGGCCTGCAGCAGGATCTCGCGACCAAGGGCCTGACGTTCAATCAGCCCAACGTGGCGCCGTTCCGCGACAAGCTGCGCACCGCCGGCTTCTACGCCGAGTGGAAGGGCAAGTATGGCGACGAGGCCTGGGGCCTGCTGGAAAAGGCCGTCGGCAAGCTGTCGTAAGTGCAGGGGCGTCGTAGGCGCGTTCGGGTGACGTCATGGCGCAGGCCGAGATCAATGCCGAGTTTACGGAAATTGCGATCGGCGAGGTAGTCATCGAGACCCCTCGCCGCTGGTCCTGGCTCGACCGCCTGGAGGCCCTGCTCGGCCTCCTGGTCGAGATCCCGGCTGCGCTGCTCGTCGTGGCCGAGATCGTCATCCTGTTCGCGGGCGTGGTGGCACGCTACGTCGTGCACCAGCCGCTGATCTGGTCGGACGAACTGGCGTCGATCCTGTTCCTGTGGCTCGCGATGCTCGGCGCCGCGGTGGCGTTCCGCCGCGGCGAGCACATGCGCATGACCGCGCTGGTGGCGCGCGCAAGCCCGCGCTTGCGCGCCTATCTCGATCTCATCGCAACGTCCGCCGCGCTGGCGTTCCTGGTGATGATTGCCTGGCCGGCCTGGGAATACGCCTACGAGGAAAGCTACATCACGACGCCGGCGCTGCAGATCTCCAATATCTGCCGCGCCGCGGCGCTGCCGGTCGGCATCGCCCTGATGGCGCTGTTTGCGCTGATCCGGCTCGCGCGCACCGCCAACGTCCGGACGATGCTGCTGGCCGTCATATCGATCGCGGCGATCCTGACGCTGTTTTGGCTGGCGCAGCCGGTGCTGAAGCCGCTCGGCAACATCAATCTCGTGATCTTCTTTGTCGGCGTGGTCGGCTTTTGCGTTTTTGCCGGCGTGCCGATCGCGTTCGCGTTCGGGCTCGCGATCTTCGGCTATCTCGCGCTGACGACGCGCACGCCGTTGATGGTGCTGGTTGGGCGCATGGACGAGGGCATGAGCCATCTCATCCTGCTCTCGGTGCCGCTGTTCGTGTTCCTCGGCCTCCTGATCGAGATGACCGGCATGGCGCGCGCGATGGTGGCGTTCCTGGCGAGCCTGCTCGGCCATGTGCGCGGCGGGCTGCATTACGTGCTGGTCGGCGCAATGTATCTCGTCTCCGGCATCTCCGGCGCCAAGGCGGCCGACATGGCCGCGGTCGCGCCGGTGCTGTTTCCGGAGATGAAGGCGCGCGGCGCCAAGCCGGGCGATCTCGTCGCCCTGCTCGCCGCCACGGGCGCGCAGACCGAGACGATTCCGCCGAGCTTGGTGCTGATCACCATCGGCTCCGTCACCGGCGTCTCGATCGCGGCGCTGTTCACCGGCGGCCTGCTGCCGGGCGTGGTGCTGGCGTTCACGCTGTGCGCGCTGGTGTGGTGGCGCTACCGCAACGAGGACATGAGCGGCGTCCGCCGCGCCACCGGCGCCGAGATCGGCAAGGCCTTCATCGTGTCGGTCCCTGCCCTGGCCCTGCCCTTCGTGATCCGTGCCGCCGTCGTCGAGGGCATCGCGACGGCGACGGAGGTCTCGACCATCGGCATCGTCTATGGCGTGCTGGCGGGCCTGCTGGTCTATCGCCGCTTCGACTGGCGCCGGCTGATGCCGATGCTGATCGAGACGGCGGCGCTGTCCGGTGCCATCCTGCTGATCATCGGCACCGCCACCGGCATGGCCTGGGGCCTGACACAATCCGGCTTCTCGCGCTCGCTGGCCGCCGCCATGACCGGCTTGCCGGGTGGCCCGGCCACATTCATCGCGGTCTCGATCGTGGCCTTCACCATCCTTGGCAGCGTGCTCGAGGGCATCCCGGCGATCGTGTTGTTCGGGCCGCTGCTGTTTCCGATCGCGCGCGCCGTCGGCGTGCACGAGGTACATTATGCCATGGTGGTCATCCTGGCGATGGGAATTGGCCTGTTCGCGCCGCCGTTCGGGGTTGGATATTACGCCGCCTGCGCGATCGGCCGGGTCGATCCCGCCGAAGGTATCCGGCCGATCTGGGGCTACATGCTGGCGCTTCTCATCGGCCTGATCATCGTTGCGATTTTTCCGTGGATTTCGATCGGGTTCCTGTAAACTCTTCAGACGACAAGGGAGGGTGGTGATGAGCACGAACCAGTATCAGCTCGGTCTCGACAAGAACGCGGCCAATTACGTCCCCCTGACCCCGCTCAGCTTCCTGGCGCGCAGCGCGGCCGTCTACCCGGACCATGTCAGCACGGTCTATGAGGGCCGCAGCTTCACCTGGCGCCAGACCTATGAGCGCTGCCGCCGCTTCGCGTCCTATCTCGCCGGCCGCGGCATCGGCATCGGCGACACCGTGGCGGCGATGCTGCCGAACATCCCGGCAATGAACGAGGCGCATTTCGCCGTGCCGATGACCGGCGCGGTGCTCAACACGCTCAACATCCGCCTCGATGCGCCGTCGATCGCGTTCCAGCTCGATCACGGCCAGGCCAAGATCATCCTGGTCGATCCGGAATTCTCCGGCGTGATCAGCGAGGCGCTGAAGCTGATGAGCGGCGCGAAGCCGTTCGTGATCGACGTCGATGACGCGTCCTACGCTGGCGGCAGCCGCATCGGCGAGATCGAGTACGAGGCTGCGGTCGCCTCAGGCGATCCCACTTTCGAGCCGCGCCGTCCCGCCGACGAGTGGGACGCGATCGCAATGAGCTATACGTCGGGTACCACAGGCAATCCCAAGGGTGTCGTGACCCATCACCGCGGCGCCTATCTCAACGCCGTCAGCAACATCCTCGCCGGCGGGCTCGGCCAGCATCCGGTCTATCTCTGGACCCTGCCGATGTTCCACTGCAACGGCTGGTGCTTCCCCTGGACCATGGCGGCCGCGGCCGGCGTCAATGTCTGCCTGCGCAAGGTCGAGCCGACCAAGATCTTCGAGCTGATCAAGACCCACGGCGTCACCCATATGTGCGGCGCGCCGATCGTCTACAACGTGCTGATCAATGCGCCGGATGCGCCCAAAGGCAAGCGCGAGAAGCCGGTGGTCGGCCTGATCGCCGGCGCCGCGCCGCCGGTCGCGGTGCTCGAGGGCGCCGAGAGCATCGGCATCAAGCTGACCCATGTCTACGGCCTCACCGAGGTCTACGGCCCCGCCTCCGTCTGCGCCGAGCAGCCCGGCTGGGACGATTTGCCGGCGCCTGAACGCGCGCGGCTGAAGCGCCGTCAGGGCGTGCCCTATCCCCTCCAGGAAGCCGTCACCGTGCTCAATCCGGAGACGATGCAGGAGGTGCCGCGCGACGGCGAGACCATCGGCGAGGTCATGTTCCGCGGCAACATCGTCATGAAAGGCTATCTGAAGAACGAGAAGGCGACGACCGACGCGTTTGCCGGCGGCTGGTTTCACACCGGCGATCTCGGTGTGCTCGACGAGCACGGCTATGTCATCATCAAGGACCGCTCCAAAGACATCATCATCTCCGGCGGCGAGAACATCTCGTCCGTCGAGGTCGAGGACATCCTCTACAAGCACCCCGCCGTGCTGTTCGCCGCCGTCGTCGCCAAGCCCGATCCGAAGTGGGGCGAGGTGCCCTGCGCCTTCGTCGAGCTCAAGGATGGCGCGCAGGCCACGGAAGCCGAAATCATCGCCTATTGCCGCAGCCACATGTCGGGCTTCAAGACGCCCAAGGTCGTGGTGTTCGGGCCGATCCCGAAGACGTCGACGGGCAAGATCCAGAAGTTCCTGCTGCGCAACGAGGTGAATTCGGCGAAGGCGATTTCGGCGTAGCCACATGAGTAGGGCGGGTTAGCCGCAGGCGTAACCCGCCGCCTTCGTTGTCTGCGGCCATGGCGGATTACGCTCCGCTAATCCGCCCTACGCACTTCGCGTCGTAGCCTGGATATCAGCCCAGTCGTCATTGCGAGCGCAGCGAAGCAATCCAGAGTCCTTGCTGAGCTCCTGGATTGCTTCGCTGCGCTCGCAATGACGGCAACTAACTCTCCCTGCTCTTCTCCGGATAGTATTGCGGCGCTTCGCGACGGTCGTACATGCCGTAGTCTCTGCTGACTTCAACGATCCGAATGTTGTCGGCGCCGGGTTCGGCAAGCAGCTGCGTGCTCAGCGCGAAGCCGGTGGGCTCATCCGGCAGCTCGATCAAATGCGCGAAGCGACCTTCGCGATACACGCTGGAAAAGCTCTCGACCGGTAGCTCCGTTGCGGCATTCAGCTTCGGCTCTGCGGTCTCCAACACCAGCACATAGGTCGGTGCACGCCGCTTCGGATCGTTGTACGTCCCTCGCCGCTCCGGCACCCACGCCGCCTGCCCCGGCCTCACCTCATGGACCAGCTCCGCGACGCGCAGGCGGTAGTCGGAAAACACCTTGTCGCGGCCGAGCGTCTGGATGTCGTGGTGATGGGCGTGGACGCGCCAGGCGGTCATCGCGCCCTCGTCCTGCCAGATCTGGTAGGACAGGATCAGGTTGGCGCGCGACAGGCTCTTGAAACGGTCGAGGAACAGGCAGCCGCCAAGTGCGTCGAGCTCCGGCCGCAGCGCGGCTGCGAGCTGCAGATACTGGTCGAGATGGCCGGGCTTGACCTCGACCTCGAAGAACAGCGACAGCATGTAGCGCCTCCATGTCCCTGGTATTGGCCGAGCTTGAAACCTCGTGGCTGGCCAAAACCGTCATCGCGAGCGAAGCGAAGCAATCCAGAGTCCCGCAACGGCTCTGGATTGCTTCGTCGCCTCCGGCTCCTCGCAATGACGGCCGTGGTGGCCGAGGAGGCCTACGCCGTCAGTTCCAGCCGCATGCCGTCATACGCCGGCACCACGCCGGCCGGCAGGCTCTGGCGCAGCACCTCGTAGTCGAGGTCGGCGGTCATGTTGGTGATGACGGCGCGCCTCGGCTTGAAGCGCTCGATCCAGGCGAGCGCGTCATTGACCGAGAAATGGCTGGGATGCGACGCCGGCCGCAGACCGTCGACGATCCAGAGGTCGAGATCCTCGAGCGCGCCCCAGCTCTCCTCGGGAATGTCGTTGAGGTCCGGGGTATAAGCGGCGTCGCCGATTCGGTAGCCGAGCGCGGGGATGTTGCCGTGCTGGACCAGGAACGCCGTCAGCCTGAGCTCACCGCCCTTCCCTTCCACGGCCTGGGTCTCGCCGGCCTCGATCGAATGCTGGGTGAGGATCGGCGGATAGTCGCTGCCCGGTGGCGAGATGAAGCAATACGAGAACCGATGCATGATGTCCTTGGCGGTCGACTGGTTCAGGTAGACCGGGATGCGGCGGCGCTGATGCAGCACCACCGAGCGCAGATCGTCGATGCCATGGGTCTGGTCGGCATGCTCATGCGTCAGGAACACCGCGTCGATGTGATCGACATGGGTGTCGATCAGCTGCTCGCGCAGATCCGGCGAGGTGTCGATCACCACCCGCGTTACCCCATGCGCGCCGCGGCGCTCCGCCAGCAGCGAGCAGCGGCGGCGGCGGTTCCTTGGGTTGTTGGGATCGCAGGCGCCCCATCCCAGTGCCGGACGCGGCACGCCGGCCGAGGAGCCGCAGCCGAGGATGGTGAGCGTCAGGGTCATGAGAGCTCCTGCGGTCGCGGCACCTTGGAGAACAGCTTGAAGAACGTGTCCGAGGTCTGGCGCGAGAACTCCTCGAACGACACGCCGCGGGTTTCCGCCAGCACCTTGGCGGTCTCGACCACATAGGCCGGCTCGTTGCGCTTGCCGCGGAATTTTCCGGGCGCCAGATACGGCGCGTCGGTCTCGACCATGATGCGGTCGGCCGGCACCTCGGCGGCAAGCGCGCGCAGCGTGTCCGACTTCTTGAACGTTACGATGCCCGTGAACGAGATGTGCAGTCCGAGATCGATCGCCTTCATCGCCAGCTCGCGTCCGCCGGTGTAGCAATGCAGCACGGCCGTGAAAGGTCCGCGCGCCATCTCCTCGTCGAGGATGCGGCTGCACTGCTCGTCGGCCTCGCGGGTATGGATCACCAGCGGCAGGCCCGTCTCGCGGGCGGCCGCGATGTGCGCCCGGAACCCGCGCTCCTGGGCGTCCTTGGAGCCGTGGTCGTAGAAATTATCCAGCCCTGCCTCGCCGAGCGCGACGACCTTCGGATGCCTGGTCAGCGCGATCAGCTCCTCGGCCGAGATGCCGTCCTCCTCATCCGCATTGTGAGGATGGGTGCCGACAGAGCAGAACACGTTGTCGAACCGCTCGGCGATCGCGAGCAGCTCGGGGAGCCTGCGCACCCGTGTCGAGATCGTGACCAGGCGGCCGACGCCGGCGGCGGCGGCACGCGTGACGATGCCATCCAGATCCTCGGCGAAATCCGGAAAATCAAGATGGCAGTGACTATCGACCAGCATCACGCCGCCGTCGGCTCGATGTAGCGCGGGAACACCGCCTGCGGCGCCGGCAATTGCGTGCCGGGCGCGATGCGCACCTCGCCACCAAGCCGCGCGAAGCTGCGCTCACCCTCGGGGATGCCGAGGCTGTCGAGCAGCTTCGCCGACGCCGCGGGCATCACCGGCTGGGTCAGGATCGCGACCTGCCGGATCACCTCGGCGGTGACATAGAGCACGGTGTGCTGGCGCTTCGGATCGGTCTTCGCCAGCGCCCACGGCGCCTCGCCCGCGAAATAGCGGTTGGCCTCGGCCACGACCGACCACACGGCATTGAGCCACTGATGGATCTGCTGCGTCGCCATCGCCTTCCGCGCCGCGCCGATCATCGCATCGGCCTCGGCCAGGATCGCCTGGTCGTTGGCCGAGAACTCGCCAGGCTCGGGCAGTACGCCGCCCAATTGCTTCGTGATCATCGACAGCGAGCGCTGCGCCAGATTGCCGAGGTCGTTGGCGAGATCGGCGTTGATGCGTGCGACGATCGCCTCGTGATTGTAGTTGCCGTCCTGGCCGAACGGCACCTCGCGCAGGAAGAAATAGCGCAGCTGGTCGACGCCATACTGGTCGGCGAGGTTGAACGGATCGACAACGTTGCCGACCGACTTCGACATCTTCTCGCCCCTGTTGAACAGGAAGCCGTGCGCATAGACCCGCTTCGGCACGGGCACGCCGGCGGACATCAGGAACGCCGGCCAGTACACCGCATGGAAGCGGATGATGTCCTTGCCGATGACGTGCACGTCGGCCGGCCAGTACTTCCAGTTCTTGTCTTTCTCGTCGGGGAAGCCGACGCCGGTGATGTAGTTGGTCAGCGCGTCGACCCAGACATACATCACGTGCTCGTCGTCGTGGGGCACGCGGACGCCCCAGTCGAAGGTCGTGCGCGAGATCGAGAGGTCCTTCAGCCCGCCCCGGACGAAGCTCGTGATCTCGTTGCGCCGCGCGTCAGGTCCGATGAAATCGGGCTGGCTCTCATACAGCGCCAAGAGCTTGTCCTGATAGGCGGAGAGGCGGAAGAAGTAGCTCTTCTCCTCCACCCACTCGACCGGCGTGCCCTGCGGGCCGCGACGGACATTATCCTCGCCGACCACGGTTTCTTCCTCGGCGTAGTACGCCTCGTCGCGGACCGAGTACCAGCCCGAATAGGTGTCGGCGTAGATGTCGCCGTTCTCGAGCATGCGCGTCCAGATCGCCTGCACCGACTTATGGTGGGCGGGCTCGGTGGTGCGGATGAAGCGGTCGAACGAGACGTTCAGCCGCTCGTCCATCTCGCGGAAACGGCCGGCATTGCGGGTGGCGAGCTCGGACGGCGTCAGGCCCTCGTTCTGCGCGGTCTGCACCATCTTCAGGCCGTGCTCGTCGGTGCCGGTCAGGAAGAACACGTCCTTGCCGTCGAGCCGCGCAAAGCGCGCGATGGCGTCGGTCGCGATCGCCTCATAGGCGTGGCCGATATGCGGGCTGCCATTGGGATAGGCGATCGCCGTGGTGACGTAGAAGGTGTTGGCGTCGGCCGGCGCGGCGGTGACGGGCTCGGCGGCTTCCTCGGTCTCGGTGACCTCGATATCGACGATCTCGACCTCAGCCACTTCCGCCTCGGCGATCTCGATCTCTGGAGCCGCGACGGCCTCGACCTCTCGCTTGCGCGGCGCCTTCGGCCTTGCCGCGCGCGGCGGCTTCGGGCTCTCGGTGGCCGCTGGCGCGACCGGCTTCGGAGCAGGCGCGGCCTTCGTCACAGCGGGCTTCTTTGAGGGCGTGGGCTTGGTGGCGGCGGCTTTGGTCACGGTCTTCTTGGCCGGTGCCGCAGGCTTGGCCGCGGCCTTCTTGGCAGGAGCCTTCACGTCCTTCTTCGCGGCGCCCTTGGATGCCTTTGACGTCGCGGCCTTGGAAGCTGGTGCCTTGGAAGCTGGTACCTTGGATTTCGGTGCCTTGGCTTTGGCAGCTGCGACCTTGGCGGCCTTAGCCTTGTTCGCCTTGTCCTTGCTGTCATTGCCCTTGGCTGCCTTCGCTTTCGCGCCGGCCTTGGCCTTCGCGGGCGACTTCGCAGCCTTCTTGACGGTCTTCTTGGCGGCAGCCTTCGTCGCGGCGCCCTTGGTCGCCGGCTTGCCCTTCTTCACGGTTGTCTTGCTGGCCTTGGCCACGGCAGATTCCTCTTTGACGCCGTCGATGGACGGATTGATCCTGATGATCCCGGGATGATGGTCGGCGCGTTACCGCGTGGCTTCGGCGAGCATCCCGAACACCGAGAAAACCAGCGGTTTTCGCTCCAGATTATAGGATTCGGTGTCGCGCGCGGCGCGGACGATCTTTTCCCATACCTCCGCCAGCCGTGCAAGGCGCGGCAGTTCCGCGTTGGGATCTTGCGCCCGCAGCCGTTCCGCCACCCAGCGTTCGATGCTGTCGAGGAAGCTCGCCAGCGCGACGCGGTCGCTGGTGCCGAGCGCGTCGCCGAGGGCATGCAGCTCGCCAGCGTCGATTCGCGGCAGGCTTGCGAGCAGCGCGGCGGTGCGGGTCTGCAGCTGCAGCCCGTCGCCGCCCATCAGCATCAGGGTCCTGGAGACGCTGCCTTCGGAGGCCTTGGCGGCCTCGCGCAGCGCCGGATCGCCGCCGTCCATGCCGGTCGCCTCGGCCGCGGCGCTGATGACGTCCTCGGTCGACAGCGCCCGCAGCGAAAGCCGGCGGCAGCGCGATTTGATGGTCGCGAGCACCCGGGCCGGCGCGTGGCTGACGAGCAGGAACAGCGATTGCTGCGGCGGCTCCTCGAGGATCTTGAGCAGCGCGTTCGCCGCGTTCGGATTGAGCTCGTCGACGGTGTCGACGATGCACACCCGCCAGCCTTCGACGGCCGCCGTCGAGCCGAAGAACGAGATCGTCTCGCGGGTCTCGTCGACCGTGATGACCGTGCGCAGCACGCCCTTGTCGTTGGCCGAACGCTCCAGCGTCAGCAGCCCGCCATGAGCCTCGGAGGCGATCAGGCGGGCGACGTGGTCGTCAGCATCGACGTGGAGCGATTCGGCGGCGCGCACCTCGGACGCCATGGGATCGCGATGGGTCAGCACGAACCGGGCCATGCGATAGGCCAGGGTCGCCTTGCCGATCCCCTGCGGCCCGCCGATCAGCCAGGCATGCGCCATGCGCCCGCTGCGATAGGCGGCCAGCAGCGCCGCCTCCGCCTCGCGGTGCCCGAACAGCGCCGTGGTCTCGCGCGGATGCCGGACTGTGATCTCCGGCTCGACCTTGCGCGCGCTCATGATGCCGCCGCCACGGCCGTGAACAGCCGCTCGCGCACCGCGCCCCAGACGATGTGCGCCACCGTCTCGGCATTCGCGGTGGCATCGATCAGCACGCAGCGCCGCGGCTCAGCGGCGGCGATCTTGTGAAAGGCGTCGCGCAAGCCCTTGTGGAACTTGAGGTCCTCGCCCTCGAACCGGTCCGGCGTGCCGCTGCCGCGCCGCGCGGAGGCGCGTTGCAGCCCGACCTCGACGGGAACGTCGAGGATCAGCGTCAGGTCCGGCTTGAGGTCGCCGATCGTGACCCGCTGCATCGCATTGAGCACGTCGGGCGCGACCTTGCCTTGGCTGCCCTGATAGGCCCGGGTCGAATCGAAAAAGCGGTCGCACAGCACCCAGCTGCCCTGGTTGAGCGCCGGCAGAATCACGTTGCGCACGTGATCGTCGCGCGCCGCGGCGAACAGCAGCGTCTCCGCCTCCGCGCCAAGCAGCTTGCCCATGCCGGACAGCACGAGGTGGCGCATGATCTCGGCCCCGGGCGAGCCGCCGGGCTCGCGGGTCAAGACGACGCGCACACCCTCTTTCTCCAGACGGTCCGCCAACATCTTGATCTGCGTGGATTTTCCGGCGCCCTCGCCGCCCTCGAAGGTGACGAATCGGCCGCGGCCCGGACCACGTTTCAAAGCTGCATCCGCCATGTCTCTAGAGCTTCTCGGCCCCGGCGCGGAACATTCCGATCACGAGCTCGCTCGCCCCGTCGATCGCGCGCCGCATCGTGGACCCCCTGCCCACCGCCTCCGCAGCATAGACGGGGGCCTCCATGGCGATATTGGGGCCGCGCCACACCCTGACAACCCCGACCTTCTGCCCGGACTCGACCGGCGCCTTCAACGGGCCGCTATAGATGATGCGCGCGAGCAGCTTCTCGCCACCGTTCTTCTGCACCATCACCTTGACCGGCACCGGGCTCGACAGCTTCACCGAACGGCTCTCGCCGCCAAAAACTTTGGCGTAGCCGAGCGTCTGGTCGGCGGCGAACAGGGTGCGGGTCTCGAAGTTGCGAAACCCCCATTCCAGCATCTTCTTGGCCTCGGTGGCGCGATCCTCGGGATCCTCCAGGCCGTTGACCACGACGATCAGCCGCGTGCCGTTCTGCACGGCCGAGCCGACCATGCCGTAGCCCCCCTCCTTGGTGTAGCCGGTCTTCAGCCCGTCGGCGCCTTCCATCGCATTGAGCAGTGGATTTCGGTTCTGCTGGCGGATCTTGTTCCAGGTGAATTCCTTCTCGCCGAAGATCTTATAGAACTCGGGGAAATCCAGGATGATGTGGCGGGCGAGCATCGACAGTTCGCGCACGGTCATCTTGTTGCCGGGATCGGGCAGCCCGTTGGAGTTGGCGAAGGTCGATTTCGTCAGGCCAAGCTCGCGGGCGCGCTTGGTCATGTAGTCGGCGGCAAAGATCTTCTCGTTGCCGGCCATGCCTTCTGCTAGCGCGATGCAGGCATCGTTGCCGCTCTGAATGATCGCGCCATGCAGGAGATCGCTGACCGACACTTTGCTGTTGAGGGCCGCGAACATCGTCGAGGTGCCCGACGGCGCGCCGCCCTTGCGCCAGGCATTCTCGCTGATCCGGTATTCGTCGTTGAGCTTGATCGTGCCGTCCTTGACGGCGTTGAAGACCACCTCGGCGGTCATCAGCTTCATCATGCTGGAGGGCGCGCGCAGCTCGTCGGCGTTCTTCTCGAACAGCACGCTGCCGCTGTTGGCCTCGACCAGGATCGCTGTCGGCGCGTCGCCGTCAAAGCCGCCATCGTCTTTCTTCGCGCCCTGGACGCTCTGGTTCGCGGCATAGAGCATCCCGCTCCAGCCGACGGCCAGCGCGGCCGCCACGGCGATGAGGGCACGCGTCGTCCGCCCGGACGTGGTGCCGGCGCGGCGGAACGGTAAAAGCATGAGATTCATCGGCTAAGCTCTGGAGCGCGCTCGGAATCTAGCATCTGGGCGTTGCGCAAACAACTCGGCAGTCCACCGCCGCAGCGGCTGTCCCGCGATTTGCACCGCCCTGCGCGCGATGCGATACCGTTGGACCAAGCACGAACAATCGACAGGGAGGACGCGGTGTCACAGGGGCGGATCGTGAAGGCCAACGGAATCGAGCTGTTCGTGCGCGAACAGGGCGAAGGTCCGCTCGTCCTGCTCTGCCATGGCTGGCCCGAGCTGTCCTATTCGTGGCGGCATCAGATCCCCGCGCTGGCCGAGGCCGGCTATCGGGTCGCGGCGCCCGACATGCGCGGCTTCGGCCGCTCGCAGGCGCCTCGCGATATCGCCGCCTACTCCATCTTCGACAATGTCGGCGACATGGTCGCGCTGGTCTCGGCGCTCGGCGCAGACAGGGCCGTTATCATCGGCCATGACTGGGGCGCGCCGGTGGCATGGCACGCCGCGATGTTTCGTCCGGACCTGTTCACTGCCGTGGCCGGCCTGAGCGTGCCGCCGCCCTTACGGGGCCGCGGCCGGCCGCTCGACACGCTCAGGGCCGGCGGCATCGAGAACTTCTACTGGCAGTATTTTCAGACGCCCGGTGTCGCCGAGGCAGAGTTCGAGCGGGACGTCGCGCTGACGATGCGCACGATGCTGGCGCGCGGCTTTTCCGATCCGCAGTCGCTGTTCGTCGCGTCAGACAAGGGCTTTCTTGGCGATGCAGATCCCGATCGGCCGCTGCCGGCGTGGCTGAGCGCGGCCGACCTCGCCGAGTTCATCGCGGCCTACCGCGCCTCCGGCTTCCGCGGCGGCCTCAACTGGTACCGCAACATCGATCGAAACTGGGAGCTCACCGCGCCGTGGCAGGATGCGATGATCCGCCAGCCGTCATTGTTCATCGCCGGCAGCGACGATGCGGTGATCAAGGGCATCATCGGCGCCAAGCGTGTCCAGGACATGGAGCGCATGCTGCCGGATCTCCGGCGCAAGCTGATCATCGACGGCGCCGGCCACTGGATCCAGCAGGAACGAGCCGACGAGGTGAACGCGGCGCTGATCGCGTTCCTGCGCGAGGTCGCTCCGGTTCGCTAGCGCGCGAGCGCAAGTTCCATCCGGCGATGCGAGGCCGTGGCCGCATCCGCGATGTCGCAGAAGCCCAGTCGGGCATAGAACCGCATCGCATCGTCGTTCGTGGTGGCGACCGCGAGCGAGAGCACCTCGGCGCCCTGCTGCTGGGCTGCCGCGGCGACGGCCTGCATGATCTCGCGCCCGACGCCTGCGTTGCGCGTGCCCGGCAGCAGTGCGAGATCGACCACGTGCCATCGCGACGCTACGCGATCGAGCAGCAGCCGCCCGACCGGCGATCCGTCGCGCAGGATGATCAGCGATTGCGCTGCCGGACACTGCGCCGCATGGCCCGCGACCTGCGCGCGATATTGTTGCGCCACCACGAGATCGAGCATTGCTTCCGGCAGATTCGCTGCGGAAAGCTGCGCGCCTTTGACGGATTTGAACAGGTCGCGCAGGAACGGCTCGTCATCGGCTTCGGCAAGCCTGAGCCGCAAACGGGCATCCTGCGAGACGATCTCGCTTCCGATCGTCGTCACGCTCGGTCAGGAGTTGTTGAACGACGGGAAGACGCCGGCATAGGCGATGCACCAGATCAGCGCCTGGGTCGGCTGCATGTTGTCGTGCGGGATGTTCTGCCCGGTGAATGTCATCGCCTGCGGTGAGAGCGTGGCCTGAGCGGGCGGCGGCAGGAAACCGTTGAATGCGGGATCGATGGCCGCGATGGCGTTGCCGGTGCCGGGGCCGAGTGCGCCACCCTCCGCAGCCTTGTTGCCAAGCTGGAGCACGTGGGTGTGCCCCGCCAATTCGGCGGTCGTGAGGCTCACGGTGCTGCTGCCCATCGTCTGGCCGATCACGCGCGGCTGCAGGCCGGGTCCGTCACCCTGGCCGTTGGTGATGCTGCCGCTCAGGTTGGGCAGTTGGAAATTGCTGGTGCCGTTGCCGCCATAGTAGGTGCCGATCAGCGCGAATAGCGGCGAAAAACGCTGGATCGGGACCAACTGACCGAAACAAGGCAGCCAGGCATTGTTGAAGCCGTCGGCCGCGAAAGTGAAAGGAAAGGCCTGGATTTCGCCGATAAAGGGATCTGACAAGCTGTGTCTCCTTGGAATGCGCCATCACGTCGATCGAAGCGCAGCCGCTCAACCGGGAGACGGAAAAACGCCCGCGTAGCAGATGCAGTAGTTGCCAACGACGGTCGGCATCAGGTTGTTGTGGCCAAGGCCCTGCCCCGCGGTCGCGACGGCTTGGGTCGACATGGTCGTGTAGGGCGCCGCGTTGGCGGCCGGCGCATAGAGATTGTCGGCGGACGCCGTCCCGAGAATGACCGATGGGCCAGGTGTTGCCGTGCTTGCAGCCTGCGTTGACGCCAGTAGCGAATGGCTGTGAGACGGAATCTCGTTGCTGTTCAGACTGTGCTCGTCTTCTCCCGCGGCCTGGCCGATCACGTAGGTCTGCAAGCCGGTCCCCGTGCCTTGTCCGATCGGAACGCGGCCGCGCAAATCAGGCGTATTGAAGGTCTGGACGCCATCGCCGCCATACGTGGTGCCAATGACCGTATACAGGGTCTCGTATTCCGAGATCGGCAGAGACTTTCCGTCGCACAACAGCCAGCCATCGGGAACGCGTGGAAATGCAAATAGCCTGATCTCGGCGATAAAGGGGTCAGACATCCCGAACTCCTTTCATTTGGCGAGCGCGGGCCTGGCTTCGCGGCTCGAGCACGAACTTCATTCGTTGAGAAATGGGTGACTCGACGCAAAGGACGAGACACCAGATCGAGACAGCCGAGAGCGGCCAGCGTAACGCTCAGTTCCGCGAGGGATAGACGCCGTTGAGCGCGATCAGATAGCTGATCGCCAAGTAAGGCTGCATGTTATTGTGGGCTTGGCCGCCTCCGGACAAGCCGATGTTGGTGTCGGGCGCCAGCGGCACCTCGCCTGCCCCCGTTGAGGTGAAGATCAACCCTGGATTGTCGGTCGGCAGCGTGTTGGTGGCGAACAGATTGTTCAACGGGCTCGCCCCTCGCCCAGATCCGGTGTCGGTCCTCGCCGAAAGCAGATGATTGTGAGACGGCAGCTGCGAAAGGATCAGAGTCACCGTCTCCGAGCCGCTCATCATTCCCGCCGGATACTGCCCCGCGCTTCCCGTCGATCCGAGAATGGCCCGGCCGCGGAGGTCGGGCAGCGCAAACGTCGTGACGCCGTTGCCGCCGTAATACGTTCCGAGCAGCGAAAACAGGGCTTGGTTGGTTTGAATGGCCAGCAACGCGCCGTTGCAGAACGCCCATCCCCTGGGCGGCTGGGCTCCAGCAAAGGGCATGATCTGCCCGAGGATTGGCTGCAATGGCATGCGTTATCTCCCAAAAACGAATTGTTCTTAATTGGGTCGATCAAGCCGCGGTCAGCAGCACGCCGAACCAAGAAGCATTATCTTTGACTGTGAAAATCAGGAACTCAAGCACAGATTGTAGGTCGAGAGCAGCTGTCTGGTCAAGGCAGCGATTCCGGCAGACGAGATTGTGGCAGTCATGCAACTTGGGAGAGAAACGCAATCCGTGCGCGCTGAAATGACTTGCCCGCGAGAACGCCGACCTCCAAGTTCAAACCTTCGATATCTTAATTTGGAATCAAGTTTTTTGGGTGCGGCGCTCTCGAATCACGAGATGCCGTGAGGGGGCATTGTGGAACTGGCAGCCAGACTCGGGGACCGCGTTCTTCAGCGGGTGCACGCGCACTTGCAGCGCTTGTCGAGATTATCCTCATACGCTCTGACCGCCATCATCGTGCTCGCGGCGGCAGCATCGCTCCTGCCGAGCGCGGCGCAGGCACAGTCGTGCACGCCCAGCTCGAGCGTGGACATGAATGGCCAGGTGGCCAACGGGTCGGGCGTCACCTTCTCCGTGGCCGGCAACTGCGCTGCCATCAAGAGCGGCTTGTATCAGCAGAACGGCGCCGACATTGGTAACAATTACCCGGTTTCGGGATCGGGTGGAACCTCGGGCAACGGCGACGCGGGGACGTTCTCCACTTCGAAAGCCACCTATCAAGTGATCGTCGGCCCAACCGGCATCAACGGGATCTCGGGCTACGTCGTCGACTACAAGGTGACGATCACGTCGCTCGCTGTGGGTGAGACCGGCGGCGCCGACTCATTCACGATGTACTACGCACCCGGTTCTGACACGAACAGCAATATCTACGGCAACGCCACAACCCCTTTCACGGTCAACATCACCAATCTCCCGGCCAACATCGTTGCGCCGACCATCTCGGCAGCGTTCTCGCCGACATCGATACCGTCGGGGTCGAGCGCGACGCTTACATTGACGATCAACAACCCCAATTCCGGCTTTGCCCTGACCGGCGTCGCGGTGGCTGCGAGTGCGCTGCCTGCGGGCCTGTCAGGTTCCGGTGCAGCGACGAGCTGCAGCGGCGGCACGGCGACGCTCGCGGGCAGCAGCCTCAGCCTGAGTGGCGCCACGGTGAACGCCAGCACAAGCTGTACCGTGACGCTGACCGTGTCGTCGCCGACGCCCGGCTCGTATTCCTACACGACGGGTATCGTATCGGCGACCGGACCGGGCTCCGTCTCGGGCAGTACGGCGACCACTCCTACGCCTTTGAGCGTGGTTGGCCCGACGGCAACGCAATCGATCGCCTCGAAGACATTGACACAGAACACCGCGGCCACGTCGTTCACACCCGTCACCGGTTCAGGCGGTGCGGCGCCTCTCACCTATGGGGTATCGCCGTCGCTCCCCGCCGGCCTGTCGTTCAACACGTCGTCCGGCGCCATCACCGGCACGCCCACAGTGACCAGCGGCGCGACCACTTACACGGTCACGGTGACGGACGCCAACAGCGCCACCGCCAGCAACACCTTCAGTCTGACGGTCAACGGCGCGGTCACGGCCACCCAGTCGGTCGCGTCGAAGACACTGACGCAGAATGCGGCGGCGACATCTTTTACGCCGGTCACAGGCGGCGGCGGCACGCCATCCTATACCTATAGCGTCTCGCCGTCCCTTCCCTCGGGCCTGACGCTCAGCGGTTCGACCGGCGCGATCACCGGCACGCCGACGGCCGTGAGCGGGTCGCAGACCTATACGATTACCGTCACGGACGCCAACTCCGCGACGGCCTCGAACACGTTCACGCTCGCCGTCAACGGCGCGGTCACGGCCACGCAGTCGGTCGCCTCGAAGACGCTGACGCGGAACGCGGCGGCGACCTCGTTCACGCCGGTCACCGGCAGCGGCGGCACGCCGTCGCTGACCTACAGCGTCTCGCCATCGCTGCCCGCGGGCCTCGCGCTCAGCACCAGCACCGGCGCGATCACGGGCACGCCGACGGTGACCAGCGGCGCGAGCACCTATACGATCACCGTCACCGACGCCAACAACGCCACCGCGAGCAACACGTTCAGCCTGACGGTCAACAGCGCCGTCACGGCGACGCAATCAATCTCCGCCGCCACCGTCACCGTCAATACGGCGATCACGTCGTTCACCCCGATCACCGGCGGCGGCGGCACGTCACCCCTGTCTTACGGAATATCGCCGACCCTGCCTGCCGGCCTCAGCTTCAACACGTCCACCGGCCAGGTCAGCGGCACGCCGACCGCCGTCAGCAGCACCACGACCTACACGGTGACGGTGACGGATGCCAACAACGGCACGGCCAGCAACACCTTCCAGCTGACGGTCAACGGCCCGTTGAGCGCCACGCAGGCGATCGCCTCCAAGGCGGTCACACAGAATGCGGCTGTGACATCGTTCACGCCGGTCACCGCATTGGGCGGCACGCCGTCCTACACCTACAGCATCTCGCCGTCCCTACCCACAGGCCTCGCGCTCAGCACGAGTTCCGGCGCCATCACGGGCACACCGACGGTGACCAGCGGCGCGACAACCTACACGGTCACGGTCACCGACGCGAACAGCGCCACCGCCAGCAACACGTTCAGCCTCACGGTGAATAGCGCCGTGACGGCCACGCAGGCGATCGCGTCGAAGGTCGTGACCGCGAACCATGCGGTCACCGCGTTCACGCCGGTGACCGGCGGCGGCGGCACGACGCCGTACACCTACAGCGTATCGCCTTCGCTGCCTGCGGGTCTCGCGATCAACAGTTCGACCGGCAGCATCAGCGGCACGCCGACGACCGCCAGCGGCGCCACCACCTACACGGTGACCGTGACCGATGCCGCCAACGCGACCGCGACCAACACCTTCAGCCTGACGGTCAGCGGCTCTGTCGCAGCCACCACCGCCGTGCCGTCCACCACGCTGCCGTATAATCAGCCGGCCACACCGTTCACGCCGGTCACCGGATCGGGCGGCACGGGGGCGCTGACCTATGCGGTGTCTCCCACTTTGCCGACCGGCCTCAGCTTCAACACGTCGAACGGCCAGATCAGCGGCACGCCGACCGTGCCCACCCCGGCGACGACCTTCACGGTCACCGTGACCGACACCAACAGCGCGACCGCGAGTTCGACCTTCAGCCTGACCGTCAACGGTCCGGTCGCGGCGACGACGGCCGTGCCCTCCACCACGCTGCCGATCAATCAGGCGGTGACGCCGTTTGCGCCGATCACCGGCTCCGGCGGCACCGGCGCGCTGACCTATGCGGTGTCTCCCGGCCTGCCGACCGGGCTCAGCTTCAATACGTCGAACGGCCAGATCAGCGGCACGCCGACCGCCACGACCGCAGCGGCCACCTATACGGTGACGGTGACCGACAGCGTCAGCGCGACCGCCAGCGCGACGTTCAGCCTCTCGGTCGGTCAGCTCAGCACCCAGGTGACGCTGACCTCGTCACAGAACCCCAGTCAGTTCGGCCAGGCGGTGACCTTCACCGCGACAGTGGCTCCGCAAAACGGCGGCGGCACGCCGGCCGGCACGGTGACCTTCAACGACAACGGCTCGCCGATCGGCACCGCCACGCTCGCCAGCGGCGCGGCGACTCTGACGACCACGACGCTTTCGGTCGGCAGCCATACCATCACCGCCACCTATGGCGGCAGCGCGCTCTTCTTGGCGAGCACGTCGTCCGGCCTCGCCCAGACCGTCAACGTGCCGGTCGACAGCGTGCGGCTGCGCTCGCTGCAGCAGACCGTCTCCAAAATGGTGGCGCAGAATTCGGGACAGGCGATCTCCGGCGCGATCGATGATGCCATCGCCGACGGCTTCAGCGACGGCGGCGGCCAGTTCCTGACACCGGGCAGCACGCGCATGCGCTTCAACTTCTCGGCTGATCCGCGCGATCAGGATGAACGGCCTGCCGTGTCCGACCGGGCCGGCAGCGGCACCGACGCCTATTCCTCCGTGCCGCCGGGGGCGCCGCAGCGCGGACGCGCCGTCAATCGCAACCGAGTCGACGATGCCTTCGCCGCCATCGACCGCGGCGACAAGAAGCAGGCCGCGCCGAAATGGCATGAGCAGAAGGAGTGGCTGCTATGGGCCGACGTGCGCGGCACCGGCGTCGATCGCTTCGGCACGACCAGCACATTCGGCGTCACCCAGTCGAGCCAAGCCTCGCTCTATGGCCAGCAGCTCAACGCCACGATGGGGCTGACCTATCGCGCCACGCCGAGCGTCCTGGTCGGCGTGCTCGGCGGCTACGAAACGTTCAGCTACACCCAGCAGGACATCAACGGAAAGCTGAAGGGTGACGGCTGGACCACTGGCGCCTATCTCGGCTGGAAGATCGTGCCGACCCTGCGTTTCGATGCCGCGGTCGCTTATTCCGGCATCGGCTATAATGGCAGTGCGGGAACGGCGCAGGGCAACTTCACCGGCCAGCGCTGGATGCTGTCCTCCGGCCTGACCGGCAACTACAAATTGGCGGGCGTGGTGCTGGAGCCGTCGACCAAGGTCTACGCGCTGTGGGAGCATCAGAACGCCTACACCGACTCGTTGGGTACACGGCAGGGCTCCTACGACTTCGCCAGCGGCCGCGCCTCCAGCGGTCTGCGTGCCGCCTATCCCGTCGCCTGGCTCGATAGCGGCCTGCTGCTGACGCCCTTCCTCGGCATGTATGGCGACTATTACTTCAACAAGGAGGACGCCAACGCTCTCGTCGCCGGCGCATTGGCATCGACGCCGCTGCTGCAGGGCTGGTCGGCGCGCTTCACCGGCGGCCTCGGCATCGAGACAGCCGGTGGCGCCGGCCTGGGTCTCGGCGCCGAGTATGGCGGCATCGGTGGCAACACCCGCGTCTGGACCTTCTCGGCCAAGGCGCGGGTGCCGTTCAGCGCCCGGTAAGACGACGGCGGCTGCTGGAATCAAAACCGCCCCAAGCGGGGCGGTTGACGGCGTCCGGCTCGATGGGCGGCGAGCTCAGTACAGCCCGCGGCCGCTCATGATGTCGCGGGCTTCAGCGGCGCCGTCATTGGCTGTCGTCTCTCCCTGCGAGACGTAGCGGCCACTCTGGTCGTAGGACACCGCGCGCGGATTATCGAGGCTGCGTCCGCGCGTCCGGCTCGACGCCGACAACTCCGAGGCCGCACCGATCGAGGCCATGTCGGCCGAGGTGTTGCCGAGCGTATAGGGCCGCCCCTCCGGCAGCGGGACCTCGCCGCGGATCGGACGGCTCGCGCCCATCTCGGGCACGAACGGCTTGGCCGAGGCGACGCGCACCAGCGACGGCGCAGGCGCCGGGATGCCGGTGCGCAGGGTCGCCATCAACTGGGTGTCGTCGGAGCCTTCGAGCGGCGCGCGGCCGACATATTCGACGCGGACGCGGGCGACGCCGTTGCCCTTGAATTCCAGGAGATCGGCGGCCTTGTTGGAGACGTCGATCAGGCGGTTGGCATGGTACGGGCCGCGATCGTTGACTCGCACGATCAGCGATTTGCCGTTGGCAAGATTGGTGACGCGCGCATAGCTCGGCATCGGCAGGGTCGGATGCGCCGCCGTCAGCGACGTCATGTCGAACACCTCGCCATTGGCGGTCAGCCGGCCGTGGAAGTCGTCGCCGTACCAGGAGGCCATGCCCTCGGCGCGATAATTGGCGTCCTCTTCCGGGACGTAGGTCTTGCCGGCGACCGTATAGGGCTTGCCGATTCGGTACACTCCGCCGCCCTTCGGCACCGGCTCGCCGAAGCCGACGACCCGCGGGCTCGACGACACGCCGTATTTCGGATCGACCTTGCTGGCGAACTTGTTCGACGAAGCGCAATTCGCGACCGTCAGGCAGGCAAGGACAGCGACAGCAGCACGCGCCGCTTTCCCGACCGGATCTGTTTGACCAATCCCCATCGACCCCAAATACCACTTCAGCGGCCGCCGCCCTGCCCGCGCCAGCCTGCTCTTCCCGAGTCGCATCCCCCGCAACTCAATGCACAAGACTAACGCAACCCGAACACGGCGGAAATGGGGTCGCCCGCGCCGTGGTTAACCGGAGCTTTCCAGCGGTTGTTGCGCGCGTGCAGTGACTGCCCAAGCGTGCAGTTCTCCGCCGTCGGCGTGTTGCGAGTGCACCTTTTGGGTCACATATGTTGCTGGAAAAGCTCACCCGGGTGAGTTCTGATTTACCTCCACCTGAATCATTTTGACTGTGCAGGGCTGCACGTCGTTTGCTTCACACGGGGGCGACAACAGGGTGTGTTCGCTATGATCGAAGCAATGACGGCAGTGATGGGCTTGGTTGGCGCCGGGATCTTCCTCGCTCACGCGTTCGAAGGCGTCCGTTCGCGGGCCTGATTTCCGGACGATGTCGGACAGTCGACCACCCGGTCGACTTTCGTCGGCCTCCGGCCATGACGCTTCAGAACGGATCTGAAGCCTCGGTTCTGACCAGCAGGCCAGACGACGAGATTTTCCCGCGGAAGATCGGTTTGAAGAACGGCTCGAGGCCGTTCACGACGTCCACCCACGCGAGGTGGCCCATGCGACATCGAGCTTTCGTCCCTAGACATTTTGTCCATCGCGACGTGCTGTCGGGCGCGTTCCTCGCCCTGGCGCTATCGAGCGCCGCATTGCTCCATTCCAGCCTGATCGCCTTCGCGCTGCGATGACCGCCCCTGCGCGGGACAATCTTTGGCGACGGTTTTGAACCCGCGGGTCTCAGGCTCCGCCGACACATCGCAGCGAATCAGGGCCAAGCTTGGCGAACGGATCGACGGGATCGCTGAGGACCTCGCCGGTCTCGGCAATATCCGACCGAGATTTGCCCGAGACCTCCGCTGGTTCGCCTTGCGTTCAGCCCCCCCATTCGATAAGCGATTGAAATTCCTGCTACGGAAGGGTGGCCGAGTGGTTTAAGGCACCGGTCTTGAAAACCGGCGTGCCCGCAAGGGTACCGTGGGTTCGAATCCCACCCCTTCCGCCATCATCTCCAGCCTGCGCGATCTCGAAATCTCCGACCCAGCGTCACTCCCGAAGCGACGCCGCTGGACGGCGGCGCACGATCGGCCGCGCAAGTGCGGCTGCCTCGGCGGGAGCCGTTGAGACAGTGGCCAAGCGCGCATCCCGGTCGGATCACCAGGCGCAGAGCGATCGTGACGTCGGCGTCAGGTAGGACACCTTGATCGGCCGCCAGCACTGCCGGTCGAGACGTGGCTGCACATCGTCGGTCCACTCGGTGATGCGCGCGAGCTGCTCGCGATGGCGAGTCTGGCTCGCTTCGTCCGCGTGGCATTCGAACCAGACGAACACGGTCTCGCCCTCGCGCACCGGCAGCCGTGGGAAATTGTTCGCGCCGCGTTCGCTGACGAACATGGCATCGATCCGGGCGCCAGCCTGGCGCAGGATCGGACAGGCGCGCTCGGAGAACAGTTCGGCGAAGCCGGCCTCCTTGCCGGGGGCGAGCGAACAGACGCTCGCGACCACGAGTCCTGTCGCCTGCGACCGTGCCTTTTCCTCGGCGCGCGGCAGGCTGTGCGCGAACGGCGCCAAGGCGCCGGCCGGCTTCAGCAGCAGCACGTTGTCGGAGTTGAGCATCGTCGCATTGGCCGCAGCGCCATGCGCAGCCCAGACCGGCCCGCCGTAGAACGCCTGCAGCGCACGCGCTCTCGAATCCCAATCTGCGAAGGAGCGCACCCAGACGAAAGCATCGGGATCGTCACGATCCCAGAACTCGCCCTCGATCCGCATTCCCAGCGCCTCCTGCGGCTCGACGAAGGCGGCGTCGAACAGCTCCGTGAGCGCGGTCCTGCCCCCGGGGCGCAAGCGGTAGCGACGCAGTTCGAAGATCGCGTGCGGGTTCATCAACATCCTCCGACAGGTCGATTGTCCTGTTTTTCACTACAGGATGATTGACCTGTTTTGTCAACCCGCTATCCTGACCCCGATGACGGCAGCGAAGCGAACCAACGATCCCGAAGGCGTGCGCAGGCGCATCGTCGACAGCGCCTATGAGGCTTTCACCCGCCACGGCTATCTCGCCACGGGGATGCTCGAGATCCGGGAGAAGGCCGCGGTGTCGGGCGGCGCCATGGCGCATCATTTCCCCGCCAAGCGCGCGCTCGGGCTCGCGGTGATCCAGGACCGCGTGACGCAGGCGGTGATGCAGACATGGATCGCCCCTCTGGACGCCCATACCGATGCGCCATCCGCGATCGACGCGATCTTTGCCGCGATCATCGGGGAGTTGACGGCCAAGGGCGCCGTGTCTGGCTGCCCATTGAACAACATGGCGATGGAGATCTCGGCGCATGATGCCGACATGCGCGCAGCGCTCGGCGCGATCTTCGCGCAATGGCATCAGGCGCTGCGGGCGAAGTTCTATGCCGACGTGCTCGCCGGCCGCGCCCGCGACCTACATCCGGACAGCCTCGCGACGCTGGTCATCGCCGCCTATTCCGGCGCGATGGCGATGGCCAAGGCGCGGCAGGACGCGATCCCGCTCGCTGATGCCCGGGCCGAGCTGGCGGCGCTTCTCGCCGCCAAGTATCGCGGCGCAACGTCGGCAGGCTGACGCGCGTCATCGCCCGAACTAATCGAGCCCGCGCTCGCGACTGAGCCGCACCATCTCGTTGATGAAGATCTGCTTCTGCTTGTCGTCGAGACTGGTGAACAGCGGCTCCGCCGCGTCGGAGACGGCGCGCTGGTCGGCGGCGCGGTCGACCAGGAACTGCGCCTCGTTGCGCATCTGCTCGATGATGTCGTCGGGCGGATCGCGCTTGGCGCGGGCGATGCGCAGGTTCAAGCGGTCGGCGCCGTTGCGGCCGAGCGCGTGCATCGCGTTCGCGAACGGCCCCCAATTCTTCGCCTGTTCTTCGGTCAGATTGAGGCCGGTCTTCAGGCGCTCGACATTGGCGTCGCTGTTGGCGACGATCTGCTCGGCGGTGAGCTGAGGCACGCCCGGCTGGGTCAGCATCGGCGTGGCCTTCGCGACCTTGGTGGCCTTGGCCTTGCTCGCCCCCTTGGCGTCCTTCGCCTTCGGGGCGTCCGGCGGCGGCGGCGCCGGCTGTGCGCTCGGCTGGCCGGTGTTTCCGGTGAACGCGCCGGTGACGCCCGTGACGACGCCGACCACGCCGCCAATCGCACCGCCGAGCACGCCACCCACCGGGCCTGCCGCCTTGTTGCCTTCGCGGGCGCCCTGCTCGACTCCCTTGAACAGTCCCTGCGCGTCAACCTGACGCGGCACCGACATGACGCTCAGCATCAGCAGCAACGCTGCTGCGGCGCAAAGATTGCGGCGCACCGTTTGTCTCCATCGGCTGGTCGTCATCGTCTTCCGCTCCCTGCCGACACACCAAGAGGTGGCTGTCGAAATCATCAGCATGTCTTCCGAGTCGGCGGAATTCTAGCGTCGCCGCAACGCGCAAGTCCATCTGCCCCGGCAGATCCGCCGATCAGCCCGACGCGGCGACCGCCGCGTTCACGCATCGGCACGGCGGCCTCGCATTGCAGCGCCTCATCGCTGCAGAGCAAACAACATTGCCCTCCTATGCACGCCAGGAGTTCTAAGTTCCGCCTCACCTGATTTCTCGACAGCCACGCGCAATTCTGCTCTGATTGCATTCAAGCGAAATCCACGCGCGCATGACGCGACGCAATAACTAACAAAACGGATTCGCACCTAACAACGCTTGGCTCACCAGGGAGGGAACGCCATGTCACGGAGGAAGCTGAACCGCCGACAATTCGTTGCTGCGACCGCTGCCACCTCGGCGGTCATGATTGCCGCACCCTATGTGCGCGGCGCCTATGCCGCCGGCAAGCTCTCGATGGGGTTCTGGGATCACTGGGTGCCCGGCGCCAACCAGGCCTCCACCGACCTGGTCAATGAGTGGGCCGCAAAGGAAAAGGTCGAGGTCTCGATCGACTACATCACCAGCCAGGGCAAGAAGATCGAGCTGACCATCGCCGCCGAAGCCGCGGCGAAGTCGGGCCACGACCTGATCGCGATGCCGACCTGGTGGCCGCACGCCCATGCCGAGCTGCTCGAGCCCGTCAACGACATCATGGGGCCGATCATCAAGGAGAACGGCGAGGTCAACGGCACCGTCAAATATCTCGGCCAGTCCGGCGGCAAATGGCTGGCGGTGCCGGCCTGCGTCGGCAGCCAGATCAAGGGCCCCTGCACCCGAATCGACCTGATGAAGAAGCATGCCGGCATCGACGTGCAGGAGCTGTATCCGGCCGGCAGCGCGCCGAAGGCCGATAGCTGGAACACGGAGACCTTCCTGAAAGCGGCGGAAGCCTGCCAGAAGGCCGGCGTTCCCTTCGGCATCGGCCTTGGCGAAACCACCGACAGCGTCGATTCCGCCGGCGCGTTCTTCCAGGCGTTCGGAGCCGAGCTGGTAAACGCCAAGGGCGATGTCACGGTGAAGACCGACGCCGTGCGCCAGGCGCTCGAATTCTACAAGCGGCTGATCGCGGCGCTGCCGCCGGATGTGGCCTCGTGGGACGACGCCTCCAACAACAAATGGCTGGTCTCCGGCAAGGGCGCGATGATCATGAACCCGCCGAGCGCCTGGGCGGTGGCCAAGCGCGACGCGCCGCAGATCGCCGAGCAGTGCTGGACGCACGGCTTCCCGGCCGGACCGAAGGGCCGCTTTGCGCCGTTCCTGCCGTACTTCTGGAGCATCTGGTCGTTCTCCAAGAACAAGGAGGCGGCCAAGAGCCTGATCGTGCACCTGTCGAAGCCGTCATCGATCGAGAAGATGGTGGAGGCGAGCGGCGGCTACGATCTGCCGGCCTATGAGAAGCTGACGACGCTGAAGATCTGGCAGGAGCAGGGTCCGCCGAAGGGGACGCTCTATCACTACCCCAACCCCTACAATCACCAGACCCTGTCGATCGCGGCCTCCCCTGCTCCACCCAAGATCGCGCAGCAGATCTACGCCCAGGCGACCATGACCAAGATGTGCCTGCGCTACGCCCAGGGCGAGAAGATGGAAACCACCCTCGCCTGGGCCGAGGGCGAGTGCGAAGGCTTCATGCGCAGCTGAGTGCGCTCCTGCATCACGGCGGCCCGCCGCGCGCGGGCCGCCACTCCCAGCACCGTCTTTCAGCCCGCCTGTGAAGCCCGGCCCGCGGCCGGACGCGCCACGAGGAGCCTGCTCTCATGGTTGATGCCGCCATCGGCGAAGAGTCCATTGCCCGCCCCCGCAGGGCCGACAGCCGCAGAGGCCTGCGCAATGCGCTGAAGCGAAAATCGACCACAGCCTTCCTGCTGACGCTGCCGCTGATCCTGCTGATTGCGCTCTTGGTCGTTTATCCCGCGATCTATTCGGTGCATCTGGCGACCTTGAACAAGTCGATGCAGCGCTTCGTCGGCTTCGGCAATTTCGAGTTCCTGTTCAAGCGCGACACGTTCTGGCTGGTCGTCAAGCAGTCTTGCATCTTCGCGATCACCGCGGTGGTGTTCAAGGCGCTGATCGGCTTCATCGTCGCGCATTTCGTCCACAACATCCCGGCCAAGGGCCAGCGCAAATGGCGCGGCATGCTGCTGGTGCCCTGGGTGATCCCGCCGGCCATGAGCACGCTCGCCTGGCTGTGGCTGTTCGACCCGTCCTACAGCGCCTTCAACTACACGCTGGCGTTCTTCGGCATCGGCCCGATCCCGTGGACCGGAGATGCCGCCTGGGCGCGCTTCTCGGTGATCCTGGTCAATGTCTGGTACGGCGCGCCGTTCTTCATGATCATGTACCTGGCGGCGCTGAAATCCGTCCCCGACCAGCTCTACGAGGCCGCCGCGATCGACGGCGCCAATTGGTGGCAGCGGATCTGGTATGTGACCCTGCCGATGATGCGCAACATCATCGCCATCACCACACTGTTCTCGCTGATCGTCACCTTCGCCAACTTCGACATCGTCCGCATCCTCACCGCCGGCGGCCCGCTCGACAAGACGCACATCTTCGCGACCTGGGCGTTCCGCGTCGGCATCGAGGGCAGCGACATCCCGCTCGGCGCCAGCGTCTCGCTGTTCATGGTGCCGATCCTGGCGGTCGCGGCGATCTTCATCCTGCGCGACGTCAACAAGCGGGGGAACGAATCCTGATGAGCACGATGACCGTCGACAAGGCCGGCCCGACCCGCAATGTGAAGTACGGCTCGATGAGCCGCGACCGCGCCTGGGCGCTCCGCTGGTCGTATTTTTTCCTGACGCTGTTTGCGATCTTCTCGCTGGTGCCGCCGCTCTACATGCTGATCACCTCGCTGAAGGGCAGCGCCGAGATCTCGGCCGCGACCAATCCGTGGTGGGTGTTCCATCCGACGCTGGAGAATTACATCGGGCTCTTGACCTCGAACCAGTTCCTGCGGTTCTTCTTCAACTCGGCGATGGTCTCGATCATCGTCGTGATCATCACCATGCTGATCAGCATTCCCGCGGCGTTTGCGCTGTCGCGGATGAAGTTCTGGGGCTCGGCGACGCTCGCCACCGGCGTGTTCCTGACCTACCTGATCCCGGACAGCCTGCTCTTCATCCCGCTGTTCAAGATGTTCGCGCTGATCGGCGACGTCACCGGCATCCAGCTCATCAATCGCTGGTACGTGCTGCTGTTCATCTATCCGACCCTGACGGTGCCGTTCTGCACCTGGATCATGATCGGCTATTTCGCCTCGATCCCGAAGGAGCTGGATGAAGCTGCGATCATCGATGGCGCCTCCTGGCTGCAGACCTTGACGCGGATCTTCATCCCGGTCGCCCTGCCCGGCCTGATCGCCGCGACGATCTTCGCCTTCACCGTCTCCTGGGCGCAGTTCCTGTATCCGCTGGTGTTCACGACCTCGGCCGACCAGCTGGTGCTGCCGGTCGGCATCGTCACTACCCTGATCAAGGGTGACGTCTTCAACTGGGGGCAGATCATGACCGGCGCGCTGCTCGGGGCAGCGCCGCCGCTGATCATCTACGCGTTCCTGATGGACTATTACATCGCCGGCCTCACCGCCGGCGCGACCAAAGGCTGATGACGGGGGTTGATCTGATATGGCTGAAGTGAGCTTGCGCAAGGTCGTGAAGCGTTACGACGAGGTCGAGGCGGTCCGCGGCATTGATCTGGATATCGCCGACCATGAGTTCGTCGTGCTGGTCGGACCAAGCGGCTGCGGCAAGTCGACGACATTGCGGATGATTGCGGGACTGGAGGACATCTCCGATGGCGACATCTCGATCGGCGGCGACGTCGTCAACGACGTCCCGCCGAAGGACCGCGACATCGCGATGGTGTTCCAGAACTACGCGCTCTACCCGCACATGACGGTCGCCGAGAACATGTCGTTCGGGTTGCGGCTGAAGCATTATCCCAAGGCGGAGATCAAGAGCCGCGTCGCGGAGGCCGCGCGCATGCTTGATATCGCCGACCTCGTCGACCGCAAGCCGAAGCAGCTCTCCGGCGGCCAGCGCCAGCGCGTCGCGATGGGCCGCGCCATCGTGCGCAATCCAAAAGTGTTCCTGTTCGACGAGCCGCTGTCCAACCTCGACGCCAAGCTGCGCGTGCAGATGCGCATCGAGATCAAGAAGGTCCACCAGAAGGTGCGCACCACGACGGTCTACGTCACCCACGACCAGGTCGAGGCGATGACCCTGGCGGATCGCGTGGTCGTCATGAACAAGGGCCGCATCGAGCAAATCGGCACGCCGACCGAGCTCTATCACAACCCGGCGACGCGCTTCGTCGCCGGCTTCATCGGCTCGCCGGCGATGAACTTCGTGCCGTGCCGTCTGGAAGAGGCCAACGGCCAGTTGCACATCCGCCTCACCGACCGCATCAGCTTCCCGCTGCCGCCGGCGCGCGCGGCGCGCTATCAATCCGTGTCGCGGAATGACCGGCTGCTGCTCGGCATCCGGCCGGAGCACATTACCGAGACCCGGCCGCATGCCGAGCCCGGTCTCGAGCCGTTCGAGGCGATGCTCGACGTCACCGAGCCGATGGGCATGGAGACGCTGGTCTACTTCGCCCTCAACGAAACGCCGGTGTGCGGACGGGTCAGCCCCAATGCCGGCGCGCGGGATGGCAGCCCCCTGCGTATGGCAATGGACCTCAACAACATGCACCTGCTAAACGAGGCTTCAGGACTCGTCATCTGACGAGCATAAGAAGCTTCAAGGGCAGGACATGACCACCAGGACGGCAACCAACAAGAACAAGATCCTCGTCACGGAATCCTTCTCGACCAAGGGGCGCGCGCTGCTCGCGGCGCGCGACGACGTCGAGATGATCGAATTCCCCAACATGATCTCGGCGGCGGATTTTTCCGACCTGTTGAAGTCCCACGCGCCGGTGCACGGTGTCGCGCTCGGCGCGACCCGCTTCGGCGAGCCGGAACTCGTTGCCGCCGGCGACATGAAGGTGGTGACGCGCATCGGCGTCGGCTTCGATGCGGTCGACGTCCCGGCCCTCTCGCGACACAAGGTGCCGCTGATGGTGGCGGGCACTGCGAACTCGCCCTCGGTCGCCGAGCAGGCGCTGTTCATGATGCTGACGCTCGCCAAGCGCGCCAGCGAGATGCATGCGATGGTGAAGGACGGCACCTGGGGCTCCCGCCTCGGCGTGCTGCCGTTCGACCTCTACGGTAAGACTGTGCTGATCATCGGCTTCGGCCGCATCGGGACCCGCACCGCCAAGCGCTGCCTGGCGATGGAGATGCAGGTGCTGGTGTACGACCCCTACAAGCCGGCCGCCGAGATCACCGCCGCCGGCTGTGAGCCGGTCGCCGATCTCGACGCCGCGCTGCCGCGTGCCGATTTCGTCAGCATCCACTGCCCGAAGACGCCGGAGACCATCGGCCTGTTCAACGCCGCGCGCCTCAAGCTGATGAAGCCGACGTCGTACCTGATCAATACCGCGCGCGGCGGCCTCGTCGACGAAGCCGCGCTGTACGACGCGCTCTCTTCCGGCCGTCTCGCGGGCGCCGGCCTCGACGTGTTCGAGCAGGAGCCGCCGCCGGTCGGCCACGCGCTGCATGCGCTGCCCAACGTGATCATGGCGCCCCACGTCGCCGGCGTCACCCGCGAGGCCGTCGATCGCATGAGCGAGCAGACCGCGCGCAATATCCTGAGCGTCCTCGACGGCGATCCGATCCGGCAGAACGTGATCAATCAGGACGTGCTGTAGGCACGGCTGCGCGCGTCGCGCACGAGACCACGCCTGCGCGTCCTCGCGCGCAGGTGTCGGGTTCCCGTGACTGACCTGTGGAGTTGTTTCTCCACCGCGTTGTTGTCAAACTTTTAACGTATTGTTGCATCTCGCCGAGATTTGGCTACAACTGTGACTGTCGACGCGGGTCTTTTCGCGCGCCGGTAGGAATAGAGGCGATCATGAGTGTGGCCACCGAGCACGCCCTCGCAACGATAGCGAGCATCCTCGACAAGCCGGAGTCCGTAAAGGGCGACGAGCGAGCGGCTGCACCTGCCGCGGGCGGTAGCGCGAAGAAGAACGTGGCGACCGTCGTACCGTTCGATCAGGCCGACGGCTACACCAAGGTCGGCCCCGGCCCCATCTCCGCGATCCGCTTCCGCTGGACCGCGCGCCGCGGCGAGGATGGCTACTATGTCGACGAGACCGTCGGCCCGACGTCGATCGCCGTGAGCAGCGGACCGATGTCGGCCGAGGCCGCCATCAAGATGGTCGATACCCGCGCCCACGAAGCCGTCGAGCGCTTCGAGCTGCTGAAGAGCGAGATGATCGGCAAGGGTCCGGCCCGGAGATAGTCCGCGGCGGGCGTGACGGCTTGGCTCGCTCCTCTCTCCTGACCTGATGAAAGGGCCGGTTTCTCCCAGCGACGCCCCGCGACAGCCTCTCGTCCCGCGCGCCGACCTCGGCTAAGACTGATCCAGTCTGTTCAAGCGAGGTCGTTCGAGATGGGACTTTTGAATCGCGCGCTTGCCGCGCTCACCGCTGTTGCAATGGTCTTTGGGCTCTGTGGCGCGGCGGCTGCCGACCAGCCCTCCCGCCTCGACGAGATCCTCCAGCGCGGCGCGCTCCGGGTCGGCATGACCGGCGACTACAAGCCCTTCACCTATCTCGACAAGGCCACCGGCAAGTTTTCCGGCTTCGACGTCGACATGGCTGAGGCGCTTGGCAAGGCGCTCGGGGTCAAGGTGGAATTCGTGCCCACCAGCTGGCCGCAACTGATGAAGGATTTCGAGGCCGACAAGTTCGACGTCGCGATGGGCGGCGTTTCGATCACGCTCGACCGCCAGAAGAAGGGCTACTTCACCACCCCGATCATGCGCGAGGGCAAGACTCCGATCGCCCGTTGCAGCGACACCTCGAAATTCCAGACGCTCGCCGACATCGACAAGCCGGGCACCCGGGTGGTCGTCAATCCCGGCGGCACGAACGAGCGCTTTGCCCGCGCCAACATCAAGGCCGCCGACATCCGCGTCCACAACGACAACACCACCATCTTTGAGGAGATCGCCAAGGGCGACGCCGATTTGATGATGACCGATGCCTCGGAGACCCGCTACCAGCAGAAGCTGCACCCCGGCGTGCTCTGCGCCGTCCACCCCGACAAGCCGTTCGACTTTTCCGAGAAGGCCTACTGGCTGCAGCGCGACGTCGCACTGAAGGCGTTCGTCGACCAGTGGCTGCACATCTCGATGGAAAACGGCAGCTATCAGGCTGTCTACAAGGCTTGGTTCGACTGACCGGACTCCGGGCTGAGACTGATCGTCGGTCGGGCGCGGACCACGCTCATGTGCATGAGATCGGAAAGACGTATCCAGATACATCCAAGCGTCCTACATCTCGGAGCTCGCTAGCGACCTGTTAACCCTAACTGTGTCCCATCTTCCTCAGCACGACTGAGGAGTCGCTGGGCGAGATGGGACTGAACTCGGGTGCTTGGGGCTGTTTGCTCGCGGGAGGGCTGCTGATGACGTCTCACGCAGCGCTGGCGCAGCAATGCCAGTCCACCGGCACCAATCAGACCTGCACCAATTCGCTTGCCCTGACTGGAAGCGCCACCGGGCTGCAGGATAACGCGACGGCGACGGTCACCAATAGTGGCGGAGCCAGCATCTCCGGCAGCGCCGCAGCCGGCTTCGGCCTGAGTGCCCAGACTGCCAATGTAACCAATTTCGGGACTATTTCCGGCTCCGGCCAGCAAGCACAGGGAGTGACCACAGGTGCGAACGCCACGGTGGTCAATGCTGGCGCCATCACCGGGATCTCGACGCCCGGCGGCACGCTGGGCTACGGCATCAATGCTGGCAATGACGGCTTCGTCGCCAACTCGGGCACGATCGCCGGCATCACAGGCGCCAACGGACTGGGTTTCGCCATCATCGCTTTCGGGAACGCCAATGTGACGAACTCCGGCACGATCTCGGGCAGTTCGGGCGAAAACGGCTCCAGCTACGGCGTATTAGGTGGTCGGGACGTACGCCTCGTCAACTCGGGCTCGCTGCTGAGCAGTAGCACCGGCCAGAACGGCTCTGCCATCGCGGTCCGCGGCGTCAACAACGTTGACGTCAGCAATTCGAGCCGCCTCGCGAGCAGCGGCGGCGACGGCAGCCAGGCCTTCGGTGTGCTGTCCGATCTCGGCGATCTGCGGATCGCGAATTCCGGCACCCTGACGGCCATGGTCGGCGCCGCCGGCCAGGCCAGTGGTGTGGTGGCGATTGGTGGCGCGGCGAATGTGACGAACTCCGGCATCATCGCCGTGACCGGGGGGACTTCCGGCTTCGGCATCCAGTCCGGGCAGGACGCCACCCTCGCCAACTCTGGCAGCATTGTCGTCAGCAGCGACCAGCAGGCCATTGGCCTCCTTACCGGCGGCAACGCCACGGTGACCAATTCCGGCACAATCACGGCGGTCGCCGGCGGGGCGGGCAGCGGCATCGGTATTTCCGCCGGCAACAATGCCGCCATCGTCAACTCCGGTACTATCATCGGCGTCACTCCACAGGGTAGCCAGGGCTTTGGCATCCAGGCCAGCGGCACGGCCAATGTCACCAACTCCGGCGAGATCTCCGGCAGCCTGGCCGCGCTGCAGTTTGCCGGCGGCGCCGACACCCTCACCGTTCTGCGCGGCTCGCGCATCATCGGGGCGATCAACCTCGGCGGCGGCGGCGACACCGTCAATTTCCGCGGTGGCAACCACAACCTCACCTTCGACACGCTGGCCGGGGCGACCGTGACCGGCACCACGCCCTTCGTGGTCTCCGGCAACCGGGCCGTCGCGATCGATCCAACCTCGTTTGCGTCCACGGGACGCACCTTGAACGACTTCAGCCGCGGCGTCTCTGACGCTGTGCCGGTCTTCACCGGAAGCCGCGCAACGGGTGGCGCGCCGCTTGCGTTCGCCGCCCCCGACGCCTCCTCCCGCATCGACGACGCCTTCGCTGCGATGCCGGGCCTGTCGGCCTATGCCAGCCCCGGCATGGCTTACAAGAATCCAACCGTGGTCTACGGCGACGGCAGCGCTATCTGGGGCCGCGGCTTCGGCGGCCAGCGCATCCAGCAGCAGGCGTGCTGCCGCGCACGACCAACCTGTTCTATGGCGGCATGATCGGTGGCGACTGGCAGGCCGGTTCCGGCTTGCGGCTTGGCGCCTTCCTGGGCGGCGGCCAGACCCGCAGCTCGGCCGATTTCAACTTCGGCACCACCAACGCCGATCTCGTGTTCGGTGGCGCCTATGCGCGCTACGACCTCGGCGCCTCGTTCCTGAATGCGGCCGTGCAGGCGGGCGGCTCACGCAACACGGCGAGCCGGACCATCAACAACAACCTCGTCGCCGGCGGGCTGGAGACGGCGGCCGCCAACTTCAACGGCTGGTATGTCAGCCCGGAGGCAACGTTCGGCCACCGCTGGGGGCTCGGCAGCCTCGGCGGCGCCACCTACACGCTGACGCCGTCGTTCCGGCTGCGCTATCTCTACGGCTCCTATGCCGGCTACACCGAGACCGGCACCACCGCGCCGCTGACGGTGAACGGCCAGACCGTGAGCCTGCTCGAGGAGCGCGGCGAGATGAAGCTGACCCGCAGCGTCGTATTCGCGCCGACCGACGTGCTCTCGACCAGCATCACCGCAGGCCTGCTCGGCACCCATAAGGTCGGCAGCAACACGGTCAACGCGTCCCTGCTCGGCCAAGCCATCCCCTTCGCGATCCCAGGCCAGTCCAACGTCTGGGGCGGCTTCGGCGGCCTCGGCCTGGAATGGCAGAGCCGCAACGTAACCCTGTTCTCGGCCGCCGAATATCTGGCGTTGTCGGACCGCTCGAACGTCGTCAGCGGCCGCGCGGGGCTGCGCGTTTCGTTCTGAGGCGCGACGGCATCCTGGCGGCGTCACACCTCGCGCGGTCGGATGATCTCGCGAGACATGCTCGAGAACTTCACAAGCTTCAGCGCCCTGACCCCCACCGCCGACCCCTCCCCGCAAGGGGGAGGGGAGCTCACCGCCGCCTGGGCGAAAAGCTCGGCCTGACCCTGATGGATTCGTGCTGCACCCGATCGCACTGCGGACATTGAGGGCGACTGTCGCGGCAACGTGTAGTTCGGCGCCGCTCATGATGTCCCCCGCTCTCACCGCAAAGACGGTGCACTCCCCTCCCCCTTGCGGGGCCCCTTGCGGGGAGGGGTCGGGGGTGGGGGTCCGCGAACTCCGCTGTTCATGAGAGCCGGCGTTCGACGTTGCACGTGTTTTGCCGACCTGCGCCAGAAGGCGATGTTGTCCTGTGAATTCAACGCGAAGACCCCTGTCCAGTCATTCGCTCAAATATCAACTTGCGTTTTTCCGAAATATATGGTTCACTGCACGCATCCCGCCTCAACGAGAGGGGCGTTGCGCGCGATCGTCACGACACGCGAGGTGGGGAGGCGATGGCCGCAAGATGCCGGAAGCGTGCGTGCACGCGGACGAACGGCGGATTGCGGACGTGAAGTCGTGTGGTCCTGGCGCCGCGACGCTGGCGTCAAGTCCGGGGGTGATGATGATCCCTCGGGCGACGGTGGCCAACAAGCCCGGCGCACCAGGGAGACTGCGTATAAGTGTTAAGACCATCGCGCAGGGAATGCCGGAGTTCGGCTGAACCTGTGGTGACTGCCGCCTGCTTATTCTTGTGCAGGCGGGCCATGGGTTGCGGCCAGCGCCCGGCATTCCCTGCGCCCTCTTCCGTTCAAGAGGGTTCGACTGACGGATCACTCGGACGTCATGCGTCGCGAGAACGCGGGATCATGTTTGGATGGCTCGTTCAGCACACTCGCCGTCATTCCGGGGCGCGCGCAGCGCGAGCCCGGAATCCATACTCTGTGACGATGTTGTTCGAGCGAGATGGAGCGGCCGGCGTGGCCGACACGACCGCTCGTGGTTATGGATTCCGGGCTCGCGCTTTCGCGCGCCCCGGAATGACGGCGTCGTGTGTGGATCGCTCGTGCCACACATTCGGTGTCGTCCCGGCCTCCGAGCCGGGACACAGACTCACAGGCGGTCGCGTGTGGCAGGCGCGCAGATGCAGTGGACGATAACACGACAGTCGTTGGTTATGGGTCCCGGCTCGGAGGCCGGGACGACAGTTGTGTTTGTGGTAGCACCTCGGCTGGCCCGCGAGGCGGCGATCAAGCCGCGGCCGCCCTCAGCCGTTGCGATAGGTGTAGCTGTAGCCGTTGATCGCCGGAGCGCCGCCGAGATGGGCGTAGAGCACCTTGGAGCCTTCCGGGAAGTAGCCCTTCTTGACGAGGTCGATCATGCCCTGCATCGACTTGCCCTCGTACACCGGGTCGGTGATCATCGCCTCGGTGCGGGCGGCGAGGCGGATGGCCTCGTTGGTCTCGGCGCTCGGCACGCCATAGGCCGGATAGGCGTAGTCGTTGATGATGACGATCTCGTCCTCGCGCACCTTGCGGCCGAGCTCGACCAGCTCCGCGGTGTTGTCGACGATCTGCCGCACCTGGTTGCGGGTCTGCTCCGGCGTGCCGGAGGCGTCGATGCCGATGACGCGGTCGGCGCGGCCGTCGGCGGCGAAGCCGACGATCATGCCGGCCTGGGTCGAGCCGGTGACGACGCAGACGATGATGTAGTCGAACTTGATGCCCATCTCGGCTTCCTGCGCCCTCACCTCTTCGGCGAAGCCGACATAGCCGAGGCCGCCGAACTTGTGCACGGAGGCGCCGGCCGGAATGCCGTAGGGCTTGCCGCCGGCATCCTTCACCGACTGGATCGCGTTCTCCCAGCTCTTGCGGATGCCGATGTCAAAGCCGTCCTCGACGATGCGGCTATCGGCGCCCATCAGGCGGGTCATCAGGATGTTGCCGACGCGGTCATAGACGGCGTCCTCGTGCGGCACCCAGCTCTCCTGCACCACGACGCACTTCATACCGATCTTGGCGGCGGTCGCCGCGACCATGCGGGTGTGGTTGGACTGCACGCCGCCGATCGACACCAGCGTGTCGGCGTTCGACTCGATCGCGTCGGGCACGATGTATTCGAGTTTGCGCAGCTTGTTGCCGCCCATCGCAAGGCCCGAGTTGCAGTCGTCGCGCTTGGCGTAGATCTGCACCTTGCCGCCAAGGGCGGCCGTCAGGCGCGGCAGATGCTCGATCGGGGTGGTGCCGAAGGTGAGCGGATACTTCTTGAACTTGTCGAGCCGAAGCACGGGATCTCTCCGTGGATGGTGGATTGGGTCGGCCGGGAACATACGAAAAAGCGCGAGAAAGGTGCTCTCTTTATCGGCTTGGGTTTTCGTGCTTACGTTCGCTCAGAGCCGATATGTCGGCCAATTCTCTCACTTACTGGCTATCTAATGAAAGAATCTTCCGACCAAGATATCGACCGCGTCGACCGCCGAATCCTGCAGCTGCTGCAGAAGGACGGACGAATGAGCAACGCCGAGCTGGCCGGGGCCGTCCATGTCAGCCCGGCGACATGCCATCGCCGCACCCAGCGCCTGTTCGAGGACGGCTACATCAGAAGCGTGCGCGCGCAGATCGCGCCCGAAAAGGTCGAGCGCAGCGCGCTGGTGCTGGTCGGCGTGGTGCTCGACCGCTCGACGCCGGAGAGTTTCCGCACCTTCGAGGCGGCGATCCGCAAGCTGAAATTCGTGCTCGACTGCCATCTCGTCGCCGGCGATTTCGACTACTTCCTAAAGATCCGCGTCCGCGACATGAACGACTTCAACCGCATGCACGGCGACCAGTTGATCTCGCTGCCGGGCGTGCGCCAGACGCGCACCTTCTTCGTGATGAAGGAGGTCGTCGACAATGCGCCGCTGGATTTCTGAGCGGGGCTGGCATTGAACCGGGCTTGCCGCATCGGCGACTTAATTGCGCGTGAGCTCGCTCACCTCAGCAACCGACATCGCGGAGATCCTGATGAAGAGGCTGTTGGCCGTTGCTGCCGTGGTTCTGGCCAGCAGTGCCGCCCAGGCGCAGTACGTGATCGAATATGGCGGCAAGACCATCCGCATCGATCCCGACCGCGGCACCGTGCAGATCCCCGGTGTCTACGACAACACCGAGCAGAAGAAGGCCAAGCGCGGCAAGCGCGAGCAGGATTCGACGGCCAAGCCGCAGCCGGGTTCGGACAAGCCGGCTTCCGCACCTGCCGAGGCGGCGGTCACGCCGGCTGCGCCTACGCAGGCCGCTCCGGCAACACCAGCCCCCGCTCCTGTTCCGCCTGCCCCGGCGCCGACGGCCGCAGCCCCACCGGCGGCGCCTGCGCCAGTCCAGGCCGCCGCGCCGCCTGCTCCGGTGCCTCCGGCACAGGCGCCCTCAGCCCCGGCAACGGTCACGCCGCCGGCGGCTGTGACACCGCCTGCTGCGCCAACCGCTCCCGCAGCCTTGCAGCCACCGGCCAAGCCGGCGCAGGCCCCTGCGGCGGTCACCACCGCCGCGGTCCCGCCTGCTGCCGCTGCACCGGCGGCCGTGCGCGATCCGAATTCTCCGGTCGGCATCTGGCTGACCGAGGAGAAGGAAGGCAAGATCCGCATCGAGCCGTGCGGGACCAATCTCTGCGGCTACGCCGTCAACGCCAAGACCAATCAGAATGGCGAGCAGATCCTGATCAACATGCGGCCGAGCGACAAGGCGCAGGACAAGAAGTGGAGCGGCCGCATCTACGATCCGAACAGCGGCAGCACCTACGATTCCACGATCAACCTGAAAGGCCCGGACAGTCTGCGCGTGCAGGGCTGCGCCTTCGGCGGCATGTTCTGCGGCGGCCAGACCTGGACACGGGTGAACTGAGAACGGCGCCGTCAAAACGAAAGCGCGCGGCCTTTCGACCGCGCGCTCGACATCTTGTTAGTCCCGCATCAGCCGACCGGCGTCGCGTATTCCTCGTCGGTGACGTGCTCCATCCAGTTCGAGTAGACGCCGTCGAGCGCCTCCTGCATGGCGATGTGCGTCATCTCATTGTCCGGCGAGGCGCCGTGCCAGTGCTTCTCGCCCGGCGGGATGAAGATCACGTCCCCGGGCCGGATCTCGCGCACCGGCCCGCCCTTCGCCTGGATGCGGCCGATACCCGAAATGACATAGAGTGTCTGGCCGAGCGGATGCGTGTGCCAGGCGGTGCGCGCGCCCGGCGCGAACGAGACGCGGGAGGCGTTGAGCCGCGCGGGCGCCGGCGCCATGATCAGCGGATCCTGCAGCACGTTGCCGGTGAAGTACTCGGCCGGCGCCTTGCGCGTCGCGCGCGAGCCTGCGGGGTGGAAATCCATGATGTGCCTTTCTGCGGCGGTTCGAGCTTACTTCTTCGACGCGGCGTAGCGCGCCTTGGTCTCGGCGTTCATCGGGTACAGGCCCGGCAGCACCGCGCCCTTGTTCACCTCGTCGACGATCCAGGCTTCCATGCGCTCCTGCTCGGGGCCTTCGGCCAGCACGTGGTCGAGCATCGCCTGCGGGATCAGCACCGCGCCGTCCTGGTCGGCGACGATGACGTCGTTCGGAAATACCGCGACGCCGCCGCAGCCGATCGCCTCGCCCCAGCCGACGAAGGTCAGGCCGGCGACCGACGGCGGCGCGGCATAGCCGTCGCACCACACCGGAAGGCCGGTGCCCATCACGCCTTCGAGGTCACGCACCACGCCGTCGGTGATGAGCGCGGTGACGCCGCGCTTCACCATGCGCGCGCAGAGGATGTCGCCGAAGATGCCGGCGTCCTTGACGCCCATCGCATCGACCACGGCGATGCAGCCCTCGGGCATGGCCTCGATCGCGGTGCGGGTCGAGATCGGCGAAGACCACGACTCCGGCGTCGCCAGATCCTCGCGCGCCGGCACGAAGCGCAGGGTGAAGGCGGGACCGACCAGCCGCTTCTGTCCCGGGCGCAGCGGCTTGGCACCGCGCAGCCAGACATTGCGCAACCCCTTCTTCAGCAGGACCGTGGTGATGGTCGCGGTGGTGACTTGAGAGAGGGTGGCGATGGCTTCGGGGGTGAGGGACATCGTGAGACTGGTGCTCCAACAGGGCTGGCGGAAAAAGCTGGCGCATCTTGCGAGCGACGGTCGCGCCGTCAAGGGCATGCTCGGTGCGTCCAGCGCATGCGGGCCCTGCAGCGGCCCGATAAAGTCTCCTTATCACATGGCATCCGATTAATTTATTGAATTTTCGAGAGTTTTCGTCATGGACCCAATTCCACTCGCAAATGAAACGAGCTAGATCAGGGATCACGAACGCGGATCATTGCGGACTCATGGCCGATCCTTTTCCACCCCCTCGCCTGCTCCCCAGTGGCGACAGCGCCGTCACCGTCGAGTTCAGCCGGACCATCGACGAGACCGCCAACCGCCGCGTGCTCGCGCTCGATCATGCGCTGGCGGCGGCTGGAATCGCAGGTATCACCGAGACGGTGCCGACCTATCGCTCGCTGCTGGTGCATTACGATCCCGGCGTGATCGACCACGACACGCTCGGCGCTAGGCTGCTGGCGCTGTCGGCCGGCTCGCTTGCGCCGGAGACCGACATCAGGCGCTGGCGTGTGCCCGTGTGCTATGGCGGCGAGAACGGCATCGATCTCGAGGATGTCGCCAAGGCGCTGAACCTGACGCAAGACGACGTCATCGCCAGGCATGTCGCCGGCACCTATCGCGTCGCGATGATCGGCTTCACGCCGGGCTGGTCCTATCTCTCGGGACTCGATCCCGCGCTGCAGATGCCGCGCCGGCAAAATCCGCGGATCGCGACGCCCGCCGGCATCGTTGCGATCGGCGGCATCCAGACCGGCATCCAATGCCTCGCCGGCCCCTGCGGCTGGCACCTGATCGGCCGCACGGCGATACGGACGTTCCAGCTGCATCGCGAGCCGACCTTCCTGCTCGAGCCCGGCGATGAGGTCCGCTTCGCCGCCGTGGATGAGAAGACCTTTGCCGAGCAGGAGCGCGCCGCCGAGGGCGGCGAGTTCATCGCCGAACGGATCGCCGCATGAGCACGCTCGTCGTCGCGCAGATCAGTCCGGCGAGCTCGGTCCAGGATGGCGGACGCTTTGGCGCGCAGCGCTATGGGCTGACACCGTCGGGAGCGATGGACAAGCTCTCGCTCGCGGCGGCAAACAGCCTCGTCGGCAATGACCTCATGGCAGCGGCGATCGAGATCGGTCCGTTCGGTGCGACGTTCACCGCAAAGGGCGGCCCGGTGCGCGTGGCGCTGTCCGGCGCGCCGCGCCCTGCTGACGTTGCCAAGCGCCCAGTCGAGATGAATACGTCGGTGACGCTGAATGAGGGCGAGAAGCTCACGCTCGGCTTCGCTCGCGGCGGTTCGTTCAGCTATCTCGCGATAGCGGGCGGCATTGCCGGCGAGCCGATGTTCAACAGCCTCTCGGTCAATGCACGTGCGGGATTGGGCAGCCCCTACCCGCGCCCGCTGCAGTCGGGCGATGAGTTCGAGGTCACACCGGCGAGCCAGGCGCCGGAGATGCAGATCGAGCTGCCGAAGACGAGCGGCGCGATCCGCGTGGTGATGGGTCCGCAGGACGACGAGTTCAGCGACGAGATGAAGGCGCTGTTCCTCGACAGCGACTGGAAAGTGTCCGCGACCAGTGACCGCATGGGCTATCGGCTCGAGGGCCCCGTGATCCGCCATCTGCACGGCCACAACATCGTCTCCGACGGCACCGTCGAGGGCAGCATCCAGGTTCCCGGCAACGGCTCGCCGATCGTTCTGATGTCGGACCGCGGCACCAGCGGCGGTTACCCGAAGATCGCGACCGTCATCACCGCTGACTATGCTCGTCTGGCGCAGACGCCGGCCGGCACGCCGTTTCGCTTCAAGGCCGTCAGCATGGCCGAGGCGCAGGCGGAGCTGCGCCGCTACAAGGATCTGCTGCGCAGCCTGCCTGGTCGCGTCACAGAGCTCGTGAGCAGCGAGTTCAACGTGGATGCCCTGCTCACGGCGAACGTGGCCGGGCATGCCGTCAGCGCGACCGATGTCGGCACCTGGCCCGGAGCGGCACCCGACTAAATGGAATCGCCATCTCATCAACGAGCGGACCCATCACATGACCAGCACCGTCGATTTGAACTGCGACCTCGGAGAAAGCTTTGGCCCGTGGGAGATGGGCAATGACGCCGCGATGATCGAGCTCGCGACCTCGGTCAACGTCGCCTGCGGCTTTCACGCCGGCGATGCCGACATTATGCGCAGGACGGTCGAGATGGCGAAGGCCAAGGGCGTCAGCGTCGGCGCGCATCCGGGTTATCGCGATCTGCATGGTTTTGGCCGGCGCCCGGTGCCGGGCCTGAAATCATCGGAGATCGAGAACCTGGTCGCCTATCAGATCGGCGCGCTGCAGGCGATCGCGACCGCGGGCGGCCACAAGGTCACGCATGTGAAGGCGCATGGCGCGCTGTCCAACGTCGCCTGCGAGGATGACATGACGGCCAACGCGGTCGCCAAGGCGATCAAGGCGGTCGATCCGAGCCTGATCTTCGTCGTGCTCGCCAACTCGAAGCTGGTGACGGCGGGAGAGAAAGCGAACCTGTCGATGGCGCATGAGGTGTTCGCCGACCGCGCCTACGACGATAACGGCTTGCTCGTCTCTCGCAGCAAGCCCGGCGCGGTGTTGCACGATCCCAGAGAGATTGCCGATCGTGTCGTGCGCATGGTGCAGGACGGTGCCGTCGTCTCGGTGACGGGCAAGGTGATGAAGATGCGCACCGACACCGTCTGCATTCACGGTGACACTGCTGGCGCCGTCGAGATCGCCCGCGAGGTGCGCAAGGCGCTCGACGCGGCCGGCATCAAGGTGGCGCCGTTCAAGACGGCGCCGTGAACGAAGGAGTTTGATCAGAAGGGATGGGTGAAGGGCGTTCCGAAGGTGATCGCCGCGATGAGCGCCAGCGCGCCGTAGAGCGCCACAAGAGCTGCGGTCGTGCCCCGCTCGCGCATCGCGCGGACCTGGGGCGTCTGGCGCAGGGTCGTCGTGATCGTCTGCATGGCCGGTCTCCTGAAGTTCCGACCACGAGAGAAAAGCGTTCTCGGGATCGGGCGCAAGGCAACCGGGCAAATAACGACAAGCCCCCTGTTTTGGGTCCGCAGGGAACCAAAACATTCTCGGCCAGAGTTCCGGCCGAGAATTTTATCCGCTGGGTTCCAGCGGTTCCGGCTCGTTAATAAACGTCGAGCTGGAACCGCCCCTTCTTCTTGAGATCCGCCACGAAGCTGACAGCCTCGTCAGTCGAGCGGGCGCCGAACTGGGCGACGATATCGACAAGCGCGCGCTCGACGTCCTTGGCCATGCGCTTGGCATCGCCGCAGATGTAGAGATGCGCGCCCTCAGTGAGCCAGGTCCAGACCTCGCGGCCGACCTCGCGCATCCGGTCCTGGACGTAGAACTTCTTGTCGCCGTCGCGCGACCACGCCAGCGACAATCGCGTCAGCAGCCCGGCGGTCTTCATTGCGTTGAGTTCGTCGGCGTAGAAGAAGTCACAGTCGCTGCGCTGGTGGCCGAAGAACAGCCAGTTCTTGCCCGGCGCGCCCGTCGCTCTGCGATCATGCAGGAAGGCGCGGAACGGCGCGATGCCGGTGCCCGGGCCGACCATGATGATCGGCGTCTTCGGGTCGGCCGGCAGCGCGAAGCCATGCGCCTTCTGCACGTAGACGCGGAGCTTGTCGCCGGGATTGATACGCTCGGCGAGGAAGGTCGAGGCGAGGCCGAGCCGCTTGCGCTTGCCGATGACATAGCGGACGCAGTCAACGGTCAGCGAGAGTTTTCCCGGCGTCGCGTTGTGCGACGAGGAAATCGAATACAGCCGCGGCTGCAACGACTCCAGCGCTTCGACGAAGGCTTCGGGATGCGGCCGGACGACGGAGAACTTCTGCAGCACCGCCATGACGTCGAGCGTCGCCGCATCGCCATCGGGATCCTCTCCCTGCGCCAGCTGGCGCGCCTTCTCGCGCGTCGCGCCGCCGGTGATGAAGGAGATCAGCTCGAACAGAGAGTCCGGCGCGGGAGAGAGCGAGACGTCCTCGAGCAGGCACTGCCGCAGCGGCTTGCCGTTCACCTCGGTCATGTGCGAGGCACCGAGCAGCGCGATGATCTGGTCGACGAGGCCGAGATCGTTTTTGGCGAAGATGCCGAAGGAATCGCCGACGACATAGTCGAGCCCGGCCTCGGCGAGATCGAACTCGATGTGCCACGTCTCTTTCTCCGAGCCCGGCTTGTTGAGCAGGCGCCGCGACAGGAACGTCGCCTCGACCGGATTGTCGCGCGAGCGGCCCGGCTCGCTGACAACGACGGAGACGGTGGCGGGCGTTGCCGCGGCGGCCGGCTTGGCGGTCGCCGGCGCCTTGTCGATCTCCTCATACAGCGCCTTCAGCATCCGCGCGGTTTCCTTGCCGCCGGGGACGCACAGATTGAGGCGCGCCTCGCTGCGATCCGCGATCGCATCCGAATAGTCGCTGCAGTTGTAGCCGCACTGGCCGCAATCTTGCTGCGCCATCGCCGCCATCATCCGCCGCCGCAACGGGCGGCCCTCGGCCAGCTTCATGCGATCGGCGATCGGCATGGTCTGGTCGTGCCACGGCGCCTCGCCGTCGTCACCATCGCCCGGTGCGAGCACGGCGCCGTTCTGCGCCGGCGAGAGCGGCGTCGAGCTGTCCAGGCCGAGCGCGCCGGCGAGGAAGCCGTTGAGCCAGGAGCGCTGCGCTTCGGAGAACGGCGCGCTTGCCGGAATGATTTCGATCTTCGGCATGGGCGTGATCTGGTTCATGCTGACACCTCGGACGAGTTCTGCGCCTCAGCGAGCTGGCGCAAGGCTTCGCCATCATGGCGGCGGGCGAACGAGAGGAATGTCTCGTCAGGAGAAGCGCGATGGACGAGATAGGCCTTGAGCAGCTTCTCGATCGTTGCAGGCGCGTCCACGGCCTTGAGATCGCGATACACCTCGCGGCCGATATCGGCCTGCGAGCCGAAGCCGCCGCCCGCGAACAGATGATAGCCCTCGACGGTGTCGTCGCCATCGCCGACCGGCACCTTGGCCGCGATCATGCCGATGTCGCTAATGTAGTGCTGGGCGCAGGAGTGATGACAGCCGGTGAGATGGATGTTCAGCGGAGTGTCCATCTCCACCCTGCTCTCGCACCAGTCGCCGATCTCCGCCGCATGCTTCTTGGTGTTGGCCGCCGCGAATTTGCAGCCGGCGTTGCCGGTGCAGGCGATCAGTCCGGCGCGAATATGCGAGGCTGTCGTCGCGAGTCCGATCTGCGCGATCGCGGCGCAGGCCAGAGCCACGTTCTCGTCGCGGACGCCGGGGATCAGCAGGTTCTGCCACACCGTCAGCCTGATCTCGCCGTCACCGAGATCGGCCGAGATCTTGGCGAGCGCCCGCATCTGATCGGTGGTCAGCTTGCCGAGCGGCAGCACGACGCCAATCCAGTTCAGTCCGGGCTGCTTCTGCGGGTGGACACCGATATGCGCCATGCGGTCCGGCTCGGGACGCGGTGCGAGCGCTTCGTCCGGCACGCGCGCGAGCCTGCGGCCGAGCTTCGCCTCGACAGCCTCCATGAACTTGTCGTGGCCCATGCTGTCGAGCACGTATTTGAGCCGCGCCTTCAGGCGATTGGTGCGGTCGCCGGTCTCGATGAACAGCCGCACGATGGCATCGGCGACTTCGGTCGCGCGTTCCGGCTCGACGATGATGCCGGTCGGCTTGGCGAAATCCTTGTGCCCGGTGATGCCGCCGAGGCCGAGCCTGAACCACACGCCTGGTGCGACGCCGAAACCGTCCTTCACCTCGACCGCGGAGAACGCGATGTCGTTGGTGTCTTCGAGCGCGGCGATGCGGCCGGCGCCGTCAAAGGCGACGTTGAATTTGCGCGGCAGGCCGTACAGCGAGCGATCATTGAGGATGTGGAAGTGCCACTCGCGCGCATAGGGACGCGTGTCCAGGAGCTCCTGCGGGTCGATGCCTGCGGTCGGCGTGCCCGTGACGTTGCGGATGTTGTCGGCGCCCGAGCCGCGCGCGGTGAAGCCGAGATCCGAGAGTCCTTCGAGCAGCATCACCGCGTGCTTGGGCGGGATCTCGCGCAGCTGCAGATTGGCGCGGGTCGTGACGTGGCTGTAGGGGCCGCACAGATGATCAGCGAGATCGGCGAGCCCTGCGAGCTGCCAATGCTTCATGATGCCGTTCGGGATGCGCAGCCGGCACATGTAGGAATCCTGCGCCGGCGCGACGTGGAACAGGCCGAAATAGCGCCAGCGGAAATTGTCGGCCGCGGACGGCGCGGCATTGCTGCGGGTCTGCTGCTTCAGGCGCTCATAGGCATCGAACGGATGCAGCTCGCGCTTGACCTTCTCCTGGTCGGCGAGCTTGCGGCCCGACGCGAGGACCTTGTCCTGTGCCTTGATGTGGATGGCGTCGGGACCTGCCGGCTCGGTTGCGGCTGCCGTCGTGGTCGCCGGGTTACGGCCGGCGAGGGTCACCTTGAGGCCGGCGGCCAAGCCCTCGAGATAGCGCTTCTGCTCGTCGTTGAAGTCGACAGACAACGGCTCGATTTTCATGATGGCGGACGAAGCTCCAGCAGCCAGGCGATTGGCGTTCGGGGATGGGATGAGGATCACGTCGCCCGAACCGCCAGCGTTGGCATCTTTCAGGAGAGCGATCCGACCAGCTTCGTTGCTGCGGAAATCCGACACGGATTGCAGCCAGCGGCATCTGCGGCGGCTGACTGCACTGCAATATTCAAGTTGCGTGCCAGCCGCGAAGCCTAGGAAATACGAGTGAAATCAGAGGGCTGCTCGAATCGCCGACCCCGCGATCGGCGCCTCAAGCCCTCAAATGCGAGCACTTCGCCCAAATTTTGATCGGCGAAGCCATTTGCCTGATTTCTGTTCCGACGAGTGATCAGGCCGTCCAGCGGCCGATCTTGAAGGCTTTTAGATGGCCTGGGACATCGTCGGCCGCGAAGGGCGGCCCCGCGAAGGCGCCGATCGCGGCATCCTGGGCCTTCCCCTGCGTGCCGAGTGCGGCGTCGTAGATGTCAGGCCGGAACACGCCCATCGCGGTGCTCAAAGCGTCGCTGCTGAGCGGCGTCTGCCCCCAGCGGACCATCTGGGCGTACAGCCAGGCGGCCTGGATCTTCTCCGGTCGCGCAGCGCCCTCGCGGCCGACCAGCAGGTAGCGCGGGCTTTCGCGGAAGGTGCCGTCCGGCGAAATCTTCAGCCGGCCGTCGAGCGTGCGCTTGATCACCTCGGCATCGACACCGATCCGCTCGGGCTGGGCCAGGATCCGCGCCGCATCCTCATGGTTCTGTTCGATGAAATCAGCGGCGCAGGCGCAGGCCCGGACCAGGGCGGCCAATGCATCCGGGTTCTTGTCTGCCCAGCTCTGCCTGACGGCCAGCACCTTCTCGGCCGCGCGTACCAGCACGTCCGAGACGAAGTGCAGGATGTGGCCGATGCCGAGATCGACCGCGATCGAATTCCAGGGCGCACCGACGCAGAAGGCGTCGACGTGACCATTGGCGATGCTCTCGACCATATAGGGCGGCGGCAGCACCACCAGCCGGACGTCCTCGTCGGGATCGACGCCGCCGGCGGCCATCCAGAACCGGAGCTGGTAGTTGTGGGTCGAGAACGGAAAGGTCATGCCGAAGGTCAGCGGCTCGGCGCCGGCCTTGCGGCGCGCAGCGACCACACGCGCCAGCGCCAGCGCGGTCGCCATCGGATCGAACCGATCGCCGTCGAGATGCGCCATCAGCTCGGCATGCAGCGCCGGCGTCACGGTGATCGCGTTGCCGTTTACGCCGAGATTGAAGGGGGCGACGATCGGCACCTTCACATGGCCAATACCGAGGCTGGAGGCGATCGCGACCGGCGCCAGCAGATGCGCGGCATCGAACAGGCCGATATTGAGCTTGTCGCGCACGTTGGACCAGGAGACCTCGCGCACCAGCGTGACGTCGAGCCCCTCGGCGGCCGTGAAGCCCTTGTCGACGGCGACGATCAGCGCGGCGGCATCGACCAGCGGAATGAAGCCAATGCGAAGCGAGCCGGTCATTTCAGCATCTCCGAGGCGGTGAGGATCGACTGCGCGATCTCGCCGATCTTCTTCTTCTCGCGCATCGCCGTGGAGCGCAACAGAACGTAGGCTTCCTCTTCGGTGAAGCCCTTCATCTTCATCAGGATGCCCTTGGCGCGGTCGATCACCTTGCGATCCTCGAGCGCCGACTTGGTGCGCTCCAGCTCGTCCTGCAGCTTGGAGAAGGCATTGAAGCGAGAGATGCAGAGGTCGAGGATCGGCTTGATCCGCTCCTTCTTCAGGCCGTCGACGATATAGGCCGATACGCCCGCCTCCACCGAGGCCTGGATCGAGGCGGCATCGCTCTGGTCGACGAACATCGCGATCGGCCGCCGGACCGCCCTGCTCACCTGGAACATCTGCTCCAGCACGTCGCGGCTCGGGTTCTCCAGGTCGATGACGATCACATCCGGGTCCAGGGCATAGATCCGCGCCAGCAGGCCCTGCATCTCGCTGACATGCACCACGCCGGTAAATCCCGCCTCGCGCAGGCCCTCCTCCAGGATGGCGGCGCGGATCGGGCTCTCGTCAACGATCACGATTTTCGGGGATTGCTCGGCGCTCATCGTTCACCAGGGTGTCCGGCCACCATCCATAGCATGGACGCGACCGGCTCAAAGCCTTGTCTTTCTGAGTAATTCGGACTAGCTGACGCGTATCCCATCAGGCAGTTCCAAGATGCAGCAGGGTTCCGCACCCAAGATCAGCTTTGTTTCGCTCGGGTGCCCCAAGGCGCTGGTTGATTCCGAGCGCATCATCACGCGGCTGCGCGCCGAGGGCTACGAACTCGCCCGCAAGCACGACGGCGCCGACCTCGTCATCGTCAACACCTGCGGCTTCCTCGACAGCGCCAAGCAGGAATCGCTGTCGGCGATCGGCTCGGCGATGGCCGAGAACGGCAAGGTGATCGTCACCGGCTGCATGGGCGCCGAACCGGAACAGATCGAGCAGGCCTATCCGGGCGTGCTGTCGATCAGCGGTCCGCAGCAATACGAAAGCGTCCTGGACGCCGTTCATCGCGCTTCGCCGCCGGTGCACAATCCGCATCTGGATCTCGTTCCCCCCCAGGGCATCAAGCTGACGCCCCGGCACTACGCCTATCTGAAGATTTCCGAAGGCTGCAATAACAGGTGCAGCTTTTGCATCATCCCGAAGCTGCGTGGCGATCTGGTGTCGCGGCCGGCGGCCGATGTGCTGCGCGAGGCCGAACGTCTGGTTGCGGCAGGCGTCAAGGAGCTGCTGGTCATTTCCCAGGATACGTCCGCCTACGGGCTGGACATCAAATACGCCGAAAGCCCCTGGAAGGACCGCAGCGTCCGCGCCCGCTTCCTCGATCTCGCCCGCGAGCTCGGCGAACTCGGCGCCTGGGTCCGGTTGCACTATGTCTACCCCTACCCGCACGTCGACGAGGTGATCGGTCTCATGGCCGAGGGCAAGGTGCTGCCTTACCTCGACATCCCGTTCCAGCACGCCAGCCCGAACGTGCTGAAGGCGATGCGGCGGCCGGCGGCGCAGGACAAGACGCTCGACCGCATCAAGGGCTGGCGGGCGGTATGCCCGGATCTGGCGCTACGTTCGACCTTCATCGTCGGCTTTCCCGGCGAGACCGACGAGGATTTCGCCTACCTGCTGGACTGGCTGGATGAGGCGGAAATCGACCGGCTCGGCTGCTTCAAATATGAGCCGGTGGCCGGCGCGACCTCCAATGCCCTGCCCGGCCAGGTGCCGGACGAGATCAAGCAGGAACGCTGGAACGCGCTGATGGCGCGCCAGCAGAAAATCTCGGCGCGCCGCCTCAAGCGCAAGGTCGGCACGCGCCAGCAGGTCATCATCGATGAGGTCGGCCCGACCGTGGCCAAGGGGCGCTCCAAGGCGGACGCGCCGGAGATCGACGGCGCCGTCTACGTCTCCAGCCGGCGGCCGCTGCGGGTCGGTGAGATCGTCACCGCAAAGATCGAGCGCGCCGACGAATACGACCTGCACGGCTCGGTGGCCGGGTTCTAGCGACCTCACTCAGGCAAGGCGGCCGACCGCGATCGTCGGGTCGTCTCTGATGCTCTGCAACGCAGCAAATCCCGCCTGTCTGCCGAGTTCGTCGAGACCGCCACAACGCGCCATCCAATCCGGATAGGCGTAGCAGAGGATGATGTCCGCGTGGTCGCGAAGCCAAAGGCGAAGGACAGCGGCCCTCTCTGCACGCGCCTCGAGCAACCGGCCGGGCATGATCAAGGCAACGCTCCGCTCGGCCGCTGTCTCGAACCGCGCCAAGTCAGACAACGAGTCAGAGAACAAGTCGGGCAGCACGTCAGAGAACATGTCGCAGCTCAGCCAGCGCGCAACGGCCGGACCGAACAATGCCTGTGCATGTACGAGCTTTTGGGGATCTCGTTCGATGCCAAACGGCTGCAGAGCAGGAATTCCCTCACAGATTGCGGCCAGCAGGGCGCCGTTCCCGCATCCGAGATCGATGACGTTGTAGCGTTGCCCATTCGTGACCAGCCTTACAGCGGCTGCGATGCGCGCGTGAGCCTCTCTCATTCCGAGCACCGACGTGAACCCGTTGTCGGCTGCAAGCCAAGCTGGCGCAGGCCGCTCGCCGGACATCAGCGCTCGCCATGTCGACCATTCCAACGAAGCCTCCGGCGAATCGTAAGAGGACAAAGAGCAAACCGAGACGATCGCGGCCAGACGCCGGTCAGTGGACGTCCGCCGGAATAGTCCTGGCCTCGAGCAAATGCCGGCCTCGTCCGATCAACTCCTCGATCCAGGCATAAAGACCGGCGACGAACGCCTCGCCCTGAGGATCGACACGAATGTGTCGTCTGATTTCCTCGATGCCTTCGTCGATGCGTGCGAGATTGCGTGCCAGCAGCCGAAACAACAGCTGGCGCCGCTCCCCCTCGGGCTCGGTCTCGATCAGCACGATGTCGAGCGCAGTGATGTAGGCGAACGAGTATTCCGCATGCAGCACCGCCGTCATCGGTCGCAAACGATCCTTGATGACGGGGCTGACGTACAATTCGTCCGGCGGATTGAGGATCAGGCGATCGGCCGATTCGAGATTGACGCCGAGGGCGCGAAGCTTGTTGTGTCCCATCTCATGGACGAACGCCTGGGCCAGGCCGATCGGATCGAAGACGGTGGCGAACAGCGTGCCCAGCCGGTCGTCGGTCGAACCGCTGTAGGATCCATAACCCTCACGATATTCGCTCTCGGCGACATCCGGGCGAGCCAGCGGATGGAACGTGTCGATCAGCATGCGCATCTGCTCGAAGGCGACGGGCCAGCGCCTCACGTAATCGACGGCGGCATGGATGTTGGCATGCTCCAGCGGGCCATTGCTGAAGACCGGCGCGCCGGGCGCGGTTGCCTGGACGTAGCGAACCGCAACGGCGCCATCGAAGATATGCGGCGCGTTGCCGGCGACCCTATGCACGAACGGCTCCGGCCGGTGCGCGTTGGTGGTCGTGCTGGCAAGATGACAGGCCAGCAAGGCATCGTACAGATCATCCTGCGGCGCCGCCGCCCTCGACCAATCGATCATCGTGGTCCCCCGCATCTTCGTGGCGGCTCCTCGTTCAGAATTGAATCTGATTGAACGACGCGCCGGAGCCGCTTCCGGCAATCGGGCGAAGCCAGCCGCCTGGAAAATCCCTCCGGCATTCGTCGTCGATGACGAGGGAATCAGTACTCGTGACCAAAGTCAGCGCACAGTCCGCATCTTCCAGGATACATCCGCTGGCGACCAGATCGGCGTAGCGCTGCTCCACCTCTGCCGCGGGCGTCTGCGGGTCGACCAGCCGTCTCAAGGTGGTGTCGATGCGCACCGGTTCTCGAAATGCATCCAGCACGGCCATCTCGATCGGATCGATGATGCGCCAGGTTTCCGTCGCGATCCGGCGCGTGTCCTTGAGGACCGAAAATGGGCCGAGCCCGACGATCGCCAGCATCGGCATGGCGGTGCCATCGACATGAGCGGCGCGCCAGCGCTTGATCGCGGCCCCGAGCGGCGCAAGATCCTCATCCGACGCCGTGTTGGCCGCCGTACCGTCGAAGAAGTAGGCCAGCCGCTTCAGCACATCGTCCGGCTGGCCATAGACCGACCGGTAAGCCAGCGCGGGAGCGACATTCTCGAAGCCGAGCTCGGCCGCACGGTCGAAATAGGGACTGAAGCGGTCGAGCCGGATCCGGCAATGCCCGGTCGGCGGTTGCAGATGCTCCAGCAGTGCGAGCCATCCTGCAATCTTGGCGTAGGCTGCTGGCCGTTCTCCGGGGAATCCGCACAGCACGTTCCAGATCGGCCGTAGTCCGATTTCCGCACAGCTCCGCAGAACACGCACGTTCTGCAACCCGGTCACGCCCTTGTCCATCAGGCGCAGGACATCGTTATCGAGATGCTCGATGCCGGGCTGAACCCACGTCACGCCGCCGCGCGCAAGCGTACGCAACTGCTCGGGACGCATGTTCGACTTGATCTCGTAGAGAATCCGGTAGGACGACGGCGCGGTCTTGGCAAGCTGACCGAACACGGCGTCGACATGCTTCAGGTTGAGAATGTTGTCCGTCGCCTCGAAACGCTTGATGCCCCAGCGTACCGAGAGGGTCGCCAGCTCCGCCAGCACGCGCTCGGCCGACTTGGTCCGAAACGCCATTGTCGCGCCGTTGAGGCCGCAGAAGGTGCAATGGTGCTTCATGCCCCACCAGCAGCCGCGCGAGCTCTCGAACGGCAGAGCGGGAAGCAGCTCCCTGAAGAACGACGCCGTCCTCAGCTCTCCGAAATAGTCACTGAAATCGGGAACGGGAAGTTCATCCAGATCCTCCAGCGGGGGCTCGACCAACCTCCCCGTCGTGCCGACGCGGCCCAGAACGTCGGTGCTTTCGCTGTAGGGCAGCGTGCCTGCGAGGAAACGCTCGACGAACGCTGGAAAGGTCCGGTCCGACTCGCCACGAAACACGTAGTCGATTTGCGAGAAGCGATCGAGGAGCGCCTCCCCCATCGGGCCCTCGCAGTTGGCGCCGCCGAAGCATATGATCCTGTCCGGCGCGAGCTGCTTGATACGATGAGCGATTCCGAGCGATGCGCAGTTCTGCTGGAATGTCGACGAGAAGCCGATGATGCGGGCGCCGTCTGCAATCAGACGGCGAGCCGACTGGTCGACGAACGTTTCAGCGGCATCACGCGCCGCGACGACGTCAGCCCAATGCGGACCGCAAGCGACCTCCATGCGCTGCCGGTGCCGCGCTTCGGCGATCGGATCGGGCTGGTTGTCAAAGGTTCCTGCGAAGACCCATTCACCGATCAGCAGGCTGGTCTGAACCTGCTCTGCAATGAACTGAAACGTCTCGGCACCGATCAACTCGGCAAACGCGAAGCCGAGATAATACTGCCGTGCGCCCACTCCACGGGTCTCGAGCGCCGCCTGGAGCGTGCTGATCCCGAGCGCGGGCCTCGTCAGGGCTAGAAACGGCGCTGCAACCAGCGCAACCGAGATGGTCATGGCAATGGCTCTCAAAACTTGAATCTCAGACTCCGACAGACACGTCGGACGACGCCGGAGGAACCGAATGAAACGCGCCCACGGCCTCGAAGACGTGCTCGAGAAGCGCCAAGGCGGGCAACTTCCGCGGCAGATGACGATCGAGCAGCCGTAGGAGCTCGGGGCTTGAAAAAAGCTGGTCGCACGCGCTGCAGATGCCGTCGAAGTCGTCCGCCTTGAAGGGGCGATCGGTTTCTGCGGTGATCTCGCAGAGCAGAGCAACCGGACCTTCGAAGGCGATCCACTTCCACACCGGGTCCACATAGGCGCGGGATATTGCAGCGGACATCGACGTCTCGTTCAGATCACCTACGCTCATTGCGGCATGAAACGGCAGCACGCCGCAACATGGCAGCACACTACCGCTCGGCGCCACGGAGAAGTGCCGGAGGACTGAAGGACAGGGTCCGCGATAGACCCGGGAGGAATGCCGCCTCGCCTCAAGGTCGGGCGCGCTGACATCGTTGACGGCACGTCCGGTGGAATTGATGGCCGTCTCATAGACCGACAGCCGCGGATCCTCATGGGGCTCGACGCCGAGAAGATCGAAAATCCGCTGTCGGTCGATCGTACTGTCCGGGGCTGTCACCACGGCAATCAGCACGTCCAATCCGAGGGAACGGGCGGCTCGGTAGGCGTGGACGATATTCCGACCGTCGAGGAATTCGGCATGCATGTCGTCGAACGATATGATGATCCGCTCGAGTCCCGCGTCGACCAGGGGACTCAGAATGCGATCCGCTTTCGCTTGCGACGTCGCCCAGTACGCGCTCGTGGTCGCTGAAGCGGAAAGGCCGAGCGACTTGGCGCGTGTTGCCGCCGCGCGGATCAGCTCGGGCTGAAGGAATGGATCGCCGCCGACCAGATTGATCCGCGTCATCTGGTGGGCGACGGCGGCGTCATCGATCGCAGCGAGCATGATGTCCTGCGGCAGAACGTCGACATGGCTCATGTCCGACGAGAAGCAGCAATGGCTGCACTTCAGCGGACATCTGTAGCTCACGTTCAATACAAGCTCAGTCGGTCTCGTCGCCCGGTCACGCACATGCATGTCCAGCTGCTCCCGGAAGCCATGAGTGATTCCGGCACGACGCCGGCGCGGATTGGACCTGCGGCTCGTTCCGGCCGGACAATGGGCATTGTCCGGCCGGACGATTGTCCTGCAGAATCGCGCAGCAGTCAGACGTCGATGTGAATGACCGAGGCAGGAGCGGCGGTCGCCTTCTGGCCGGACAGACGGTCCTTGATGAGATCGGCCGTGTTGGAGTCGATTTCGATGCCGACCTGGGCGAGATAGCCTTGCGGATCCTTCTGGAGTTCGTCCGCGGCGTTGGCCTGGCTCTTCAGCTGGGCTGCCGCCGCTTTCACCTTGGCAAGGTCCGCAGTGATTTGAATCTTCTTGTCCATGTATGACATCTGAGTCTCCTGATAATCGCTCTTGGGAATGAAAGTGGTCAATCAACGCAACCCGAACCATATACACCATTGCGGCACAAAACACATCACAACTCGCGGAGATTGTATCTTCGCGCGCAATGAGGAAGCAAGGCTGTCTATTCGGTCGGGATCATTCCGCCGCGAAAACTCTTCGATCCCGTCCAGCGTTCGCGCGACGGCGCCCGATATGGAAAGCGCAAGCTGCTCGCGCCTTCATCGGGCCAGGTCACGCCGTGATAGCGTATTTCACGTCGAGCGTTGCTGTCGGATGTCGATGTCGTAACCCTGCACACCGGAGTGTGCAGTTCGGCGATGCCGTGCATCATCGACCATTCGACCGGCCAGGTCAGAGCATCGAGCAGCCACTCCGTCGCCTGTGCGCAGTGAGCGCGACCGAGTGCAAGCATGTCCGTTGCCAACGCGGAGCTTGCCTGGCAGTCGAGCCTGCAAGGCCAATGCGGGACAATGCCGAGACCGACGGACCGCCAGAGGATGTTGGTCTCTGGCCGCGACGGCAGCTCGATCCGCCGATGGCGTGATGGCGCTTTGGTTCGCGTCAGCATCGCACTCGCCCAGACCGGATCCAGCTTTCGTCGTTCGCGGCGACGCGTCGCTTCGGCACAGCAATGGGGGCACCCTGCCCAGTCCAGCAATGTGCGCTCGGGGTCGCGCTGCCAGTCCGCTTCGAACTCATCCCTGTCGCTGCCGCGAACAACGGCGACGGTGACTTCGATAGGCAGTCCCGGCCGCCGCTGCGAGGACGATACGTTCGGAGCTGTCTCGACCGCCAGCCGGACGGGCACCATCACGAGCCCCATGCGTTCGACCGCGAGCGCCATCTCGTCGATCGCTTCGGGGCTCAGCGTGCCCATCGCGGCCCTGTTCAAGCCGGCGGCCACCGCATGCCAGCGCAACACTCTCCATTCGGTCCTGATCAGTTCGAAGCGCGGCTCCCACGCTCGTCTCGCGGCTTCCGAAACCCAGCCGATTCGAACGAACGGGCGCCGTCGTGGAGGCCGGATTGGAGCGCGCTCGGACATGCACCAGCTTCCTTGTTGTCGACCTCGTTGCGTTCAACGCCTACATGCGCCCGTCGAGATCGTTAACGATGTCCGTCAGCAGCGGGACTCGCCGGTCGTCGATCATTGATTGGATCAGCTTGTGCTCGATCTCGGCTCGGCGGGGATCCCGGGACAATGGCGTCTCTCCGGCGGCAAGCAGCTCCTCCTCGATCTGCACGAACAGCGCGGTCCATAGCGCGCATTGCGCGCTGCGATTGCGCCAGTCGCCGTCGATCGAAGTGCCCGGACACTGGCCCTTGCACATCGCGAAGAAGCGGCAGTCGCGGCAGCCGCCGGCCGCCTGCGGCGTGAACCACAAGGCGATGCTGCGTTCGTGACCCGGATCGTCGGATTTGATGAAGTCGATGCCGCGCTTGTTGGTACGGCCGCAATTGCTGCGTTCACCAAATCCCTCGATGCCGTGCACCGCGCCGGTCGTATACGGATCGCAGCCGTGCCAGACACAGCCGGTCTGGTCGTCCATCCCGCGCAGCAGTGCCCGCATCTCATCGAAGATGTCGAAATGCATCGAGGTGAGCTGCTCGCGCTCGAAATGATAGAAGTGCTGAAAGGCCGCGATCGTCTCGGCATCGGTCATGGCCCAATGTGACTGCACGGCGTCGGAATCGACCTCGAGCGCATGCAACCGGACTTTTTCCACGCCCCTTGCCTGCATCTGCAACAGCCAGTCGTCCATCAAGGGCCAATGCTGCGGCAGACCGTTGCCCCGATGCATCGTGATGATCAGGCTGGGATGCAGACCCCGCTCGCACAGACCGGCAATCGCGCGGTCGACATTCCTGGTTTGCTCCCGTGTCCTGTCGATGGACCCCGCCCAGCGCGCGTCATTCAGTGCCTCCGGACCATCGATCGAAATGCCGACATGAACCGCATAGGTGGCGAACAGGTCCATATGGCGCTCGGAGATGAGCGTGCCGTTGGTCTGGACCCGGTTTCGGCCGAAGCGCGCCAATCCGAACGCCCAAAGCCTTTCGAGATCCGGTAGGGGCATGAGCAGCGGCTCTCCACCGAACAGTGTGAACGGCTCATCGTCCTCGGCGAGCGCGGCGAGCATTGCATCCATGTCGTAGCGCTGACGAAGGCTTCCGCTGTCGCGGATCGGATTCTGGTAGCAATACTGACACATGATGTTGCAGGTCACGCCCAGCGGACGAAGCTCGACACCCATGCGGATCTCCTCGGCGGGAGTCATTTCTGACAGGCGCAGCTCCCGCAGGTGATCCAGACTACAATACAACCTGTGATTTAGAAAGCTGTTGGCGCATCGATGGACTGAAGCGGCAGGAACGGCTTAGTGCACTGCAGCAAACGCTGCAGCGCCTTCCGCGGCCCAGAGCTCCAGCCTCAAGCCCTGCTCAGTGCGAAGAGCCTGTGGCTCGGAGCGACCAGAGATTCAGCAGGCGAAGCGCCTCATCCTGCTTCAGTTCGAGGTATTTGGTCTGGAGCTTGATCAGTTCCTCAGGCTTGGTCGCGCCCGACACGAAGCGACTGTCGAGGATCGCGGCCACCGTGCTCCAGCTCAGGCCCGCGACCTTGCAGGGCACGAGAATGCCGTCGCTGCGCAGGCTCTGCATCAACGGCCTCACCAGCTCGATATTGCATTTCGCGAGCTCCGCGATGGCCGCGGTGGTCTCCGCGTAGCGGCGCTGGCGGGCGAAATCGAGCAGCATGGCCTCGTTGAGCTTACCGGTCTGCTTCAGTTGCGCAACCGAGGCCTTGGCGCCGCCGAAGTCGCGCCCCCGTGACATGCCCCGCTCGGCGTCCGCCGTTGCGGCTGCAATCGCGCTGCGGATTTCCTCGTAGAGATGCGGCGGCGCCGAGGCCAACAGCCTCGCCTTCACCGCCTCGGTCGCGCCTTGCAGCAGCGTGCGGCGCAACGGCGACGGCAGATCGGCGCGAATGCCGGTCGCAATGGCCAATTCGGGATCGCCGAGCGCCTGAGACAGGATGATCGAAAAGCCCGCCGCGGAAATCCGGGCGCCTGGATTTTTCATCAGCTTGCGACTGACGCTCGGGAAACGACGGACCAGCAGCGCGTCGGTCACCACCTCTTGCAGCCACCAGCGACCGGCGACCGCGATCAGGTGCTGCTCACCCCTCGTATTGGCGATGTCGATGAGATCCTCGGTGCTGAGCCGCGGCGATTCCGACAGCACCGGTCCGGCCACGGCGATGTCATCGTGATTGGCCAGACGCCGGATGACCGCCACCGGCGTCTGCGGGACAGGCGCCAGCTGGGCGCTCAGTTCCGCGAGCGCGATCCGGGCGCCGACATCAGCCAGCGCGCGCAACTCGATCGTATTGACGAGACGCTCGAAGACATCGGCGAACAGGGCATATTGCTCGACATCCAGGCTGTTGGCCGACGCAATGAACAGGGATGCGACCCGCTCGGCGACGCCGGAGCAGCGTTCGGCCGAGCCGGCGGCAATCGCCGCCTGAACCTCGTCGGCGATGGTGAGATGGGGATTCGACATCGCTCGTCCTGAGCGCTTGCAATTTCAAGCTCGCTCGCACGGTAAATGTTGCCGCTAAACTTTTGGTAAAATTTGAACGAAAGAGTTCTGTGCCGGGACGACGGACGGGAGCGCGTCGGCGGCGGCCTCCCCGAGAGACGAGGCCACAAGCCGCCCTCCGTGACGCCGCATCACAGATCGCCCATCAGGCGGTAGACCCAGAAAGGACGTTCGGTTCGGATCCGCCTGCGGAGATCCGCCGGGCTGAATCCGGTCGCCTGCTTCGTTTGCCGTACGAGGTGGGATTGATCCGCGTAACCGGCGTCGTAGGCCAGACGCGCCCAATCCTCGTGCTCAATGCCAATGCGCGTCATCATCTGGCGAAAGATCTCCTCGCTGCGCGCGAGGGTGGCCAGCTCACGTTGCGTCTGGCCCGACCAGGTCTTGAACCGCCGCTCGGCCTGTCGGATGCTGCGTCCCGCTCCGGTCGTCGCGGCACGCATCGCGAGATGGCGCGTCCAATCCGTGATGCGTCTCGAGGCCAGCGTGGCCTGCGGGCGTCCGGCCTGCCACATCGGATCGAGGGCATTCTGGATCTGCTCGAACGCGGCCGCCGCGCTGCCGAGCTTCAACGCATCGATGAACAGGCCCTCCAGGGGCGGCGCCAAGGCCGCGGCCAAGTCCACGCTCTTGTCGAAATAGGCCGCCGGCTGTGGCCCGCCCATCGCCTGGAGTGCATCGGGATAGAGGCCGATCCAAAGAACGTGGACGGGCCCCTGATCGAGGCTCACGCGCGGCTGCCCCTGCGGTCCGCTGAACACGGCGGGCGGCAACGGCGTCGGCGCGGCACGACCGTGCTCCATCTCCAGACCATCGAAGAGCAGGCTGCGGCCTTCGAAGAACAGATTGATTCCGCAATAGGGATTCGCCGGAAAGTAGTTGGCGCGCTCGTCCGCGCGAAGTGTCAGGTGGCGCGTGTCGTACACCGTCGCGCAGAAGATGCAGCCCGCCAGCGACGGACGCGGCAGCAGCAGCACGCAGCCCTCGTTGAGTGACGTATCCTGCTTCATGCGGTTGTCCCGAGGGACGATGCAATGATCAAGGTCAGCCCTGCCTCTGGACGGCGGTGAAGATGCGAAACAGCCGAACCATGTCGCTTCGGTTCTATACGCCTCGGAACCCTTGCGCGACAACGGCGCCAGTGCCGCATCCCGAGAGGTGAAAATGATGACGACCAGCGAGCTCCGACTTTTCCGCGCCATGTTTGTCGCGGCCGCGATCTGGAATTTGTGTGGCGGCGTGCTCGGCTATTTCAACACGGGCGAAACGTTCCTCCGCCTGTTTGGCCGCAGCGCGGATGATCCCGTCCTGTTGTCGGTGTTTCAGGGCTCCGCCGGGACGACCTTCACCTACTTCTTCGGCTATCTCATCGTGGCGTTCGATCCGCTGCGGCACACGGGCATCGCCATTGTCGGTGGCATCGGCAAGGTCGGCTTCGCCATCCAGATGCTGAAATTCTATCTCGCCGGGCTCGCCAACGCGCATGCCCTGATCGTGGTCGTCGGGGACATGATCTTCTGCGCCCTGTTCATCGTCTACTTCCTCCGGCTGCTGAAGACCGGCAACCGGCTGATCTAGGCGTCCAGACCGCCCGCTCCCAATGACATGGGGTGGCCCTATCCTCCTCTGTCGGAGCCCTCAAGCCGCAGCCGCGCGCGGCACATGCTTGCCGCAGGCGGCGTCCCCTCCTCTTGACACTCGTCCCGCTTTGCCTGTATGGCCCGCCGCATGATCTTCAACCGGACCAACCGCCGCGCCGCCGTTTGCCGTCGTCACCGCCGTGACGATGCCGGGGCGCGCCGTGTCCGAAGACGTTGCTGATCAGTCAAACTCATCAGCATCAAGGTTTTCGAGAAGGCCGCTCCCGCAAGGAGCGGCCTTCTCGCTTTTGGCCCGTCGTTTTCCCCCTGACATAGGAGACTGCACATGCTGACCGCCCCGCATCCGTATGACGCTCTGATGGAGATCACGGCGCGTCCGCGCACCGTCTTCGTGCAGGGCAAGGGCTCCTGGCTGTGGGACGACAGCGGCAAGCGCTATCTCGACTTCATTCAGGGCTGGGCGGTGAACGCGCTCGGCCATGCGCCGCCCGAGCTTGCCAAGGCGCTCGCCGACCAGGCGGCGCGGCTGATCACGCCGAGCCCGGCCTATTACAACGATACGAGCCTGCAATTGGCAAAGGCGCTCACCGAGCGCTCCTGCTTCGACCAGGTGTTCTTCACCAACTCCGGTGCGGAGGCCAACGAGGGCGCCATCAAGCTGGCGCGCAGATACGGTACGCGACACAAGAATGGCGCCTATGAGATCATCACCTTCGAGGGCGGCTTCCATGGCCGCACGCTGGCGACGATGTCGGCGTCCGGCAAGAAGGCGTTCGAGCCGTTGTTCGAGCCGAAGGTGCCGGGTTTTCCCAAGGCGCGGCTCGACGACATCGCGTCGGTGGAGGCGCTGATCTCCGACAAGACCGTCGCGATCATGCTGGAGCCGATCCAGGGCGAAGCGGGCGTGTGGCCGGCAACCCCGAAGTTTCTGCAGCAGTTGCAGACGCTGACGACAAGGCACGGCCTGCTGCTGATCGTCGACGAGATCCAGACCGGCATGGGCCGGACCGGAAAGCTGTTTGGCTATGAGCATGCCGACGTCCTTCCGGACGTCATGACGTTGGGCAAGGGCATCGGCGGCGGCGTCCCGCTGGCCGCCCTGCTCGCGACCAACGAAGCGTCGTGCTTCGAGCATGGCGACCAGGGCGGCACCTTCAACGGCAATCCCCTGATGTGTGCCGCGGGTCTCGCCGTCCTGGACGTGATCGAGAAACCGGAGTTTCTCAAGTCTGTCGCCGACAACGGCCTCTATCTCGAAAGCGAACTGCAGCGCATCTCGGCGCGGCATGGCCTCGGTGACGTCCGCGGCCGCGGCCTGTTGCTGGCGCTCGATGTCGTCAGGCCGATCGCGCCCTCGCTGGTCGCGCATGCCTTCGAGCTTGGTCTGCTGCTGAACGCACCGCGTCCTGACACGCTGCGCTTCATGCCGGCGCTGAACGTTACCCGTGACGAGATCACGGGGATGATCGAGGTGCTGGATGGCATTCTGACCAAGGCCGGCGCCGCGCGCTGCGTGGCCTGAAGGCTCGAACGCAAAGGCCGGCCTGGGGATCAGTCGCTCGGCCGGCCTTCCACGATGTGGGCCCGGAACGTTTCGAGCAGGTCACAACGCCGAGCGGCTTCCGTGCTGGTCGGGACCAGCAGCACACTGCGTGGTCCGGCTACGGCGAGGTCGGCGAGCTTGGCCCGGACCTCGTCATGGCTGCCGATCAGCGAACGCGCGAGGAAGCCTTCGATATTCGTCGGCGGCACCAGGGCGCCGAGGCCCGCGGACAATTGCCGCCGGCGATCGAAGAACTGCTGCAGGAACGGCGCGGCTTCGGCAATCGCCTCGTCGCGTGTCGGCGCGCTGCAATAGAAGCGCGAGACCACCAGCCGCGGATCGGCGGCCGCATTGCGCTCCCGGTAGCTGCGCAGCATCTGCCTGACGTCATCGAGTGTCGAGGTGAGGCCGGCCATCAGGCCGTGGCCATGCGCCGCGGCATCATCGAGCGCAGCCTCGCTGGCCGACGCGATCCAGGTCGGAACGGGATCTTGCAGCGGCCGCGGCGTGAGCCGCAGGCGATCGACGTGGAAGTAGCGGCCGTGATGGGACACTTCCTTCTCGGCCAGAAGCTGCTGGATCAGGTGCAGCGCCTCGAGCATGCGCGGCCGGGTCTCGTCCGGTGATATGCCGAAATTCCGGTTCTGCTCGGGAAACGGTCCGCCGCGCGCGACGCCGAAGTCGAGGCGGCCACCGCTCAGGATGTCGATCGTTGCGATATCCTCGGCGACCTCGACCGGCGGCCTAAACGGCAGCAGCACGGCAGCGGTGCCCAGGCGAATGCGGGTCGTGCGAGCGGCGAGATAGCCGAGCAGCGCGAATAGCGAAGGGCTCGAGCTGCCGGCATCGAAATGATGCTCGGAAATCCAGGCCTCGTCGAAGCCGAGGGCCTCGGCCTTGAGCACCAGATCGGTCTCGGCCTGAATGGCCGCGGCATGACTGAGACCGTGATTGTCGTAGGGGCAGAAGATGCCGATGCGAAGATGGGACGTCATGATGCCAAGCTGTACCGGCATCGCGCACGAATTTCCAGAACCCGTCCGCGGTTGACCTAAATCAAAGACAGCGCGCCCCCTGAAAACCGATCTTGGCGGGGCCAAACACCTGCGGTCCGATGCATGACGGTGTATCCGCATGGATACAGCGTCGTACGGGATGTGATCAGCTCGTCAGGAACGAGGCTTGCCGGAACCAAGCTGATGATCATTCCACCGACAACGATGTCGGAACAGAAGGAGATGCAAGAATGGCGAGAGACAATCTGGCGCGGGTGCAGCCCGTCGAGGACATCCGCAGCCACATCGCCCCCGCTGCCGCGACCGAAGAAGTCCTGATCCACGTCCGCTTCTTCCCGAACTCCGACATCAACATGATCGGCGAGAAACCCGCCGGCCTCACCGCCAACCAATGGTACGAGCGGCTGCTCGACGTGGCCCGTCCGCACTATCAAACGTTTGCCGGCGGCCGCGGCTTCTTCCGCATTCCCCGCCCCTGCTTCGAGGCGATCCTCAAGGATGTCGCGGCCTGAGTCCGGCCGATGCTGTTCGGCTGAGGCAGTTGGCGTCCTCTTCTGCGTCAGTCCTGTCGACCGCGGTGCGCCGGGTGCGCCGCGGTCGCTGGCGTTCCATGGTCATGTCTGACGGAGCACGCGCATGAGCGAGGAGATCTTCAGGGACATCCAGCAGGTGTTCAGCGGCATTGTCGCCGCGACCTACGCATCGCCCCATCTGGCGGATGCGCTCGCCGACCGCGCATTCGATCTGTTCGAAGCCAACATCGATGCCCAGACGGCGCATCTGCCGGCGCTCGCCTGTGCCAAGGGCTGCCCGTCGTGCTGTGCGCTGCGCGTGACGGCGACGGCGCCCGAGATCTTCCTGCTGGCGCGCTATATCCGCCAGATCGATGCGCGGATGCCGGGGACGGCGCTCGGCTCGCTGTCGCGCCGCGTCAAGCTCGCCAACCGCGCAACACGCGGATTGGACGAAGCCGAGCGCATGCGGCTGCGCCAGCCCTGCCCGTTCGTCGTGCGCGGCGGCTGCATCATCCATGCCGTACGCCCGCTGGCCTGCCGCGGCCACGCCTCGTTCGACCGGCGCGCCTGCGCCCAAGCCATGGCCGGGCGCGATGTCGACGTCCCGGTCTCTGGCCCGCATGTCGCGCTGCGCAGCCTGGTGCAGGATGCGCTGAGGGCCGCGCTCGACGGTACCGGACTTGCCTCCGACCTTTACGAGCTGAACCAGGGACTCGCCTTGGCGCTCGCGGATCCCGATCGGGAGACCGCGTGGCGAAACGGGCAGGACAGCCTGGCGCCGGCGCGGATCGGCCCGCCATATGCCGCGCCTAGCAACGCGGTGCTGTGGAGCCGGGCCTCCGCTCAGGACGCTGCAGTCCGCGACGACGTTTAGGACGACATCGCGTTCAGCCCGTCACGGCTTCAGGATCGACGCGCCGGTGGTGGCGCGGCTCTCGAGGTCAGTGTGGGCTCGCGCGGCATCCTTCAGCGCATAGGCGTGATTGATCGGCACGTGCAGCTTGCCGCTGATCACAGCCGAGAACAGCGTGTCGGCGCCCTCCAGCAGCTCCGAGCGCTTGCCGATGTAATCGTTCAGCTTCGGCCGGGTCGCGAACAGCGAGCCATGGCTGTTCAGCTCGGCGATCGAGAACGGCGGCACCGGTCCGGAGGCATTGCCGAAGCTGACGAACAGGCCGCGCGGCTTGAGGCAGGACAGCGAGCCCGGAAAGGTCGACTTGCCGACGCCGTCATAGACGACGTCGCAGCCTTCGCCGCGGCTGATCTGCTTCACCCGCGCGACGAAGTCCTCCTCGTTGTAGAGGATGACGTGATCGCAGCCATTGGCGAGCGCGAGATCCGCCTTGGCCTTGGAGCCGACGGTGCCGATGACATGGGCGCCGAGCGCGCGGGCCCATTGGCAGGCCAGCAGGCCGATGCCGCCGGCGGCGGCGTGAATCAGCACGCGGTGATGCGGTTCGACCTTGAAGGTCTTGTGCAGCAGGTACCACACCGTCAGTCCCTTGAGCATCAGCACCGCGCCCTGCTCATAGGTGATGTGGTCGGGCAGCTTGACCAGGCGTTGCCATCCGATGTTGCGCTCGGTGGCGTAGCCGCCGAGGTTCTCGTAATAGGCGACGCGGTCGCCGGGATGGAAGTGCGTCACGCCCGGTCCGACCGCGATTACCTCGCCGGCCGCCTCGTTGCCAGCGACGAACGGCAGGCCCGGCGCCTTGTACAGGCCGGTGCGATAGTAGACGTCGATGAAGTTCAGGCCGATCGCATGCTGGCGGATGCGGACCTCGCCGGGACCGGGCGCGGCCAGTTCGACCGGCTCATAGACGAGCGCCTCGGGGCCCCCCACCTTGTGCACGCGCACCGCCTTGGCCATCGGGCTACCCTCCTTTGCAGAACCTCGCATGGCCGGATCTGACAATCCGGTCCAGCAACCTCGGACAATTACCTGATTCTCATCGAACATCCGGCGGCGTCGAACGCGCCGGCTCGCGGCCGCCGGAAAAGCGAAGGCGATCAGGACGGGCTTGTCAACTCGGCCGTCGTCAGGCCTCGCGCTTCCTGCGGTTGCGCGAGGCCATCACGTTGAAGGCCTCCACCGCGAGCGCGAAGGCGATGGCGAAGTAGATGTAGCCGCGCGGGATATGGAACTCGAAGCCGTCGGCGACCAGCGCGACGCCGATCAGCACCAGGAAGGCAAGCGCCAGCATCTTGGTGGTCGGGTGGTTGGCCACGAAGCGTGAGACGGGTCCAGAGGACACGTACATGATGATGACCGCGATGATGACCGCGGCGATCATGATTTCCAAGTCCTGGGCCATGCCGATCGCGGTGATGATCGAGTCCAGCGAGAACACGAGGTCAATGACGATGATCTGCACGATCACCCAGAAGAAGCTGCTGCGGCCGTCGCCTGCATGCGGCCCATCGCCCTCGCGGGCCTCCACCTCGGCGTGGATCTCATGCGTCGCCTTGGCGATCAGGAACAGACCGCCCGCGATCAGGATGATGTCGCGCCAGGAAAAGCCGAGGCCGCCGATCGTGAACACCGGCTGCGTCAGCCCGATCAGCCAGACCAGCACGCTGAGCAGCATGATGCGGAAGATCAGCGCCAGCGCGAGCCCGATCTGGCGGGCGCGCGTCGACTGCGGCTCGGGGATGCGCGCGGTGATCACCGACAGGAAGATGACGTTGTCGATGCCGAGAACGATTTCGAGCGCGGTCAGCGTGAGCAACGCGGCCCAGGCTTCGGGACTGGTCAGAAGGTCGATCATGCTTTCAAGGATCTCAACAGACGGATCGCGGAGTCACTCGCGACGATATAGAGGCCGATCGCGCACAACAGCGTCGTGACGATCGGACCCGCGGCGAAATTCTTGCTCAACGCATCGATCACCAGCACGCCCCACAGCACCACCAGCGGCAGCGTCAGCCAGCGCAGCCGGCGCACGCGGACGGGATGGATGACGTGGAACGGCGCGAAGGTCAGCGCGATGAGGAGCGCGAGACCGAGCGTGGCGAGCAGCGGCGTCGGATGCAGCAGGAACAAATAGAACGCGGCGATGTTCCACAGACCCGGAAAGCCGCGGAAATGATTGTCGGCGCTCTTCATGCGGCGGTCGGCGAAATACAGCGCGCCGCTGACGGCGACGCCGACCCCGATGACCGGGGCCGCCAGCGGCAACAGCATGCCGCTCGCCGTGATCGCATAGGCCGGCACGAAGACATAGGTGGTGAAGTCCACCACGAGATCGAGCACGTCGCCCGACCAGTCCGGCTGGACATTCACCACATCGAGCCAGCGGGCCAGCGGACCGTCGACGCCGTCGATGATCAGCGCCACGCCGAGCCACCAGAACATCGCGGTCCAATGCTCGCGCACAGCCTCCAACATCGCGAGCAGCGCCACGCCGGCGCCGAGCGCCGTGAAGACGTGCACCGATAACGCGGCGGCCCGATGCAACGGCGTGGCGCTCGCAGCGCTGTGGGGCTTCAACTGATCCATGCTGCGTCAGTGCTACCAGGAATCGGAGCGAATTGCATATCGTCGCTTGCGGCGATGCGCCGCGCAGGCCGGCCGCATCACTCTTGAAAAAGCGCGGTGGGAACGTCAAATGTTCCATCATGAGCAGCACAGACGGAAGCTTCGATGTCATCGTGGTCGGCGGCGGCCCGGCCGGGCTTGCGGCGGCCATCGCCCTCGCGCAGGCCGGCGCGCGCACGGCGCTGGTGGCCCGCAAGGCGCCCTATGCCGACAATCGCACCACGGCCTTGCTCGGCGGCTCCGTCGATTTTCTGGACGATATTGGTGTCTGGAACGCGTGCCGGGACCGCGCCGCCGGCTTGAGGACGATGCGGCTGGTGGATGATACCGGCCGGTTGATCCGCGCGCCGGAAGTGCGCTTCGTCGCCGATGAGATCGGGCTCGAATTGTTCGGCTACAACATCGCCAATGCCGTCCTGGTCGAGGCGCTCGAGCAGCGCGCCGGCGAGATCGAAGGCCTCGTGCGGATCGCCGAAGATGCCGACAGCGTCCGCAGCGACGCCGAAGCCGTGACCGTCACGACGGCGTCGGGCCATGCGCTGACTGCGCAGCTCGTGGTCGGCGCCGATGGCCGCCATTCGCTGTGCCGCGAGGCGGCCGGCATCGGCGTGAGCCGCCGCACGCTGCAACAGTCGGCGCTGACCTTCAACATCACCCATGCGCGACCGCACCACAACGTCTCGACCGAATTCCATACGCCGCAGGGACCTTGCGTGTTCGTCCCCCTGCCCGGCGACCGCTGCAGCGTGGTCTGGGTCGCCGTGCCCAAGGAGGCCGAGCGGCTCCATGCCCTCGACGATGACGCGCTCTCGGCGGCTGCGGAGCGTCAGTCGCACTCGATCTTCGGCCGCGTGCATGTCGAGCCCGGCCGACACCTGTTTCCGCTCGCGATCGAGCGGCCACAGCGCTACGCGCAGAACCGCATTGCCCTGATCGGCGAGGCCGCCCATGTGGTGCCGCCGATCGGCGCGCAGGGCCTCAATCTCGGGCTGCGCGACGGCATCGACATCGCCGACGTCGTCAGCAAGGCCAAGGCGGCCGGCGAGGATCTCGGCGCGCCCCAGGTGATCTCACGCTATGGCTCGGCCCGACGCGCCGACATCCTGAGCCGCACCTTCGCGATCGACATGGCCAACCGCTCTTTGCTCAGCGATCTCCTGCCGATGCAGTCGCTGCGCGCGGTCGGCATGCACCTGATGGGGGGCATCGGCCCGCTGCGGCGGCTGGCGATGCGCGAAGGGCTCGCGCCCTCCTGGCGCAGCTCGCGCCGCGCCGGCTGAGCCCGATCAGGGAAACACCAGCCGGCCGCTCTGGATCAGCCACATCACGCTGGTCAGCGTCACCACCGAGGCGAAGGTGCCGATCAGCACCGCCGACGAGGCCGGCTCGATCCAGCTGTCGTTCTGGCGCGCGATGACGAATACATTGAGCGCCGGCGGCAGCGCGGCCATCAGCACCGCGGTCGCGGCCCATGGCTGCGCGAACGGCCCGAACAGCAGCATCAGGCCGAACGAGATCAGCGGGTGGATCACGAGCTTCACCACCGTGAGGACCGGCACTTCCCAGGGCAGCCGCTCGAACGGCCGCAGCGCCACGGTGACACCCAGCGCGAACAGCGCGGTCGGCGCCGCGGCATTCTGCAGGAACTGCAGCGTGCGATCGAGCACGGTCGGCGGATGGATTTGAAGCGCCGCCGCAACGATGCCCGCGGCGGTCGCCATGATCAGCGGGTTCTGCAGGATCTGCAGCAGCACGGTGCGCAGGGCATGCCCGACCGAGGCATGGTCCCGTTCGGTCAGTTCCACCAGCAGCGGCACGATCGTGAACAGGAAGATGCTGTCGCAACAGAAGATCAGAGCGGTCGGCGCCGCCGCCTTGGCCCCGAGCACGGACAGCGCCAGACCCGGGCCCATATAGCCGATATTGCCATAGCCGCCGGCGAGACCGGCCATGGTCGCTTCGCGGAGCGACAGCCGGCCGATGACCTTCCCGAGCAGCAGCGCCAGCGCAAAGGTCAGCATCGTCGCGAGCGTGGTTGCAACCAGGAATGGCGGGTTGCTCAGCTCGGCAAACGGGGTCCGCGCGATGAGGTTGAACATCAGCGCCGGCAGCGACACGTAGAGCAGGAAGAAGTTCATCCAGGCGAGCCCGGATTCCGGCAGCCTCCGCCATTTACCGCAGGCGAAGCCTATGAAAACGACGCCGAAATACGGCAGGGCCAGATTGAGAATGTCGAACATGGCGCTCGGGGGGCGGCCCGCCAGGGCCTGGAATGCGGGGGCGTCAGCTCACGACGCGAATCGGCAATCTCTAGATTAAATCCGCGTATCGGGCACTAGCATCGCTCCCCGTCCTGGTCTATTCGACTAGAATGATCAAAGCGCGAACTGCCAAGTTTCAGATCGGCCAGATCGTCCGGCACCGAGTGTTCTCGTTCCGGGGCGTGATCTTCGACATCGACCCCGAGTTCAACAACACCGAGGAGTGGTGGCTGTCGATCCCCGAAGAGGTCCGGCCGCATAAGGACCAGCCGTTCTACCATCTGCTCGCCGAGAACGCCGAATCCGAATACGTCGCCTACGTGTCCGAGCAGAACCTCGTCCCCGACGAGTCCGGCGAACCGATCCGGCATTCCCAGGTGGCCGAGATCTTCGTCAAGGACAAAGCGGGCGGCTATCGTCCTCGCAATCCCCTGCTGAACTGAGGACGGTCCGCGGTCGAGCTTGACCTGCCTGCCCTGCCCTCGACGCACATTCGCTGGCATCAACAAAAAAGGCGCTCCGACCGGAGCGCCTTTTGATTTGATGGAGTGTCGCGGCAGCGCTTACTGCTTCGCCTGCGGCTGAGAGCCTTGCGTCTGCTCGAGCTTCTTGCGCTGCTCCTCGGCGCGCTTCTGCAGCTCTTCCTGCAGCTTCTTCTGCGTCTCTTCGAACTGCTTCGGATCGGTCGGCGGGCCGTCATAGGCCTTGGCGAAGCTGCTGTTGCCTTCCTGCAGCGGCAGCGGCAACGTCAGCGCGGTGCCGTTCGAGTTGATCGCCTGCACGTACAGGGTCTGGCCCTTCTTCAGGCTGTTCACGAAATCAGGCGTCGCTTCGTAGTCCGACATGCAGCCGTTCTGGAAGCAGATGACGTACTTGCCTTCCATGAACTGATTGTTGTCGATCACGATGCGGGTGCCGGGCTGCAGCTGCATGCCGAGCGGCAGGGTCACGCGCAGGATCTTCTTCGGCTCACCTTCCGGCTCGATGATCACGGCAGCAACCACCGGCTGACCGGACTCGATGCGGCCGTCCTTGCCGATGAAGCAGACCTGCTTGGCGTTGGCGTCCTGGCCCTTCAGGCAGAACTTGGTCCAGGGCGCGTAGATCAGCTGCGGCATCTCCTGCTGCTGCTGGGCCTGCTGCTGGCCCGCCGCCGGAGGCGCGCCGGCAGGAGCCTGCGCGGCCGGAGCGGGAGCCTTGGGAGCGGCAGCCGGAGCTTTCGCCTTGGGCGCGGCGGGCGGCTGGGCCTGCGACTGCGCCTCGGAGGCGAACGAAACGGCCAGCGCGGTGACCGCCAGCAGGGCGACGAGCCGCCCACGCGGCCCAACCGACGAGGCCAAGTCACGGAAATTCATTGCGGAAAACCCTTTCTGAACGGCAGCGCCCGAGACCGCCAAAGGCGCCAACCAAGCCGTCGAAGCGGCTGTCTCCTCAGGAAATGAGGCGGTTAAGTGACAGGCGTTGCCGCCGTAACTCAATCGCCCGCCTTCTTAACGCGGTATGCGGAAGAATCAATGCCGCGAGACCGTGTCGCGGCTGCGGTCTAGCGCTGGCGAGGCTGTGGTAAAAGCCCCTCGTGAGCTGTTCCGAATCAAATGCTTGCGCCTTCGTCCTGATGCTGCAGCGCAGGTTGAGCGTGGCTGCGTGCACAAGCGCGCTGATCCTGGCGCTGTTGCCGCCGATCTACACTTCCAAGGCAAACGCGGCCGAAACTGCGGCGATCGCCATGCACGGCGACCCGGCCCTGCCGGCCGGCTTCGATCACATGCCCTATGCGAACCCGGATGCGCCGAAGGGCGGCCGCCTGGTGTGGGGGCTGCTCGGCACGTTCGATAGCCTGAACCCGTTCATCGTGCGCGGCATTGCAGTGCAGCAAATTCGGTCCCATGTGGTCGAGAGCCTGCTGACGCGCGGCAATGACGAGGCGTTCACGCTCTATGGCCTGCTGGCCAGGAGCGTCGAAACCGACGAGCGCAGGACGTTCATCACCTTCCGCATCGACCCCCGCGCCCGCTTCTCCGATGGCCGGCCGGTGACCGCCGAGGATGTCGCGTTCTCCTTCGCGCTGCTGCGCGATCACGGCCGTCCCAACCACCGGCAGTTCTATTCCAAGGTGGCGCGGGCGGATGTGCTCGATCCGCTGACGATCCGGTTCGACTTCGGCGGCAGCGAAGATCGCGAACTGCCGCTGATCCTGGGGCTGATGCCGATCCTGCCGAAGCACGCCACCGACGTCGCGAGCTTCGAGGAGACGACGATGGCGCCGCCGATCGGGTCCGGCCCCTATCGCGTCACGGCAGTGCAGCCGGGATCGAGCGTCACCCTGACCCGCGATCCGGACTATTGGGGTCGCGATCTGCCGGTCAATCGCGGCTTGTGGAACTTCGACGAGGTCCGGCTCGATTATTACCGCGAATCGAACGGCCAATTCGAAGCCTTCAAGCGCGGGCTCTACGACTTTCGCATCGAGACCGAGCCGTTGCGCTGGCACGACGGCTACGATTTCCCGGCGGCGCGCAACGGCGAGGTCATCCGCGACAGCATCACCTCCGGCACGCCGCAGCCCTCGCAGTTCCTGGTGTTCAACACGCGCCGGCCGGTGTTCGCCGATGTCAGGGTCCGCCGGGCCTTGACCTTGCTGTTCGACTTCGAGTGGATCAATCGCAACTACTTCTTCGGCCTGTACCGCCGCAGCGGCGGCTATTTCGCAGGCTCCGAGCTATCGGCCTATGGCCGCCCCGCCGAAGCCGCCGAGCGCGAGCTTCTCAAGCCCTTCGCCGCGCAAATCCCGGCCGACATCATGGACGGCAGCTATCGCCTGCCGGTCACCGACGGCTCGGGGCGCGACCGCGCGACGCTGAAGGCGGCGCTCGATCTGCTGGCTGAGGCCGGCTACGGCCTCGACGGCACGGTGTTGCGGCACCGGACGACGCGCGCGCCGCTCGCCTTCGAGATCCTGGTGACGACCCGCGACCAGGAACGCATCGCGCTCGCCTATGCCGGCAGCCTCAAGCGCGCCGGCATCGCGGCTTCGATCCGGGTCGTCGATCCCGTGCAATTCGACCAGCGCCGCCTGAGCTTCGAGTTCGACATGATCCAGAACCGCTGGGACCAGTCGCTGTCGCCCGGCAATGAGCAGGCGTTCTACTGGGGCAGCGAGGCCGCCGACCGGACCGGAACACGGAACTACATGGGCGCCAAGGACCCGGCGATCGACGCGATGATCGCGGCGCTGTTGCGGGCCCGCGACAGGCCCGAATTTATCTCGACGGTTCGCGCGTTGGACCGTACCCTGATGGCGGGGTTCTACGCTATTCCAGTGCTCAATGCCGCCGAGGAATGGATCGCTCGGTGGAATCGTATAGAACGGCCCAAGAGGACAGCCTTGACGGGAGCGCTCCCGGAGAGCTGGTGGCAGCGGCCGGAGCCGGCAACCAAATGACCAACCGGGGCAGTTGGTCGGCCGGGTCCGTGAAAGTACGGGGCAACAGGTGAATCAGGCCAATACGTCGCCGACGCTCGACGCGTTGTTTCAACGCATCCTGGCGCGCAAGCCGGATGCGGTGGCGTTGATCGATCCGATCAACAAGCAGCGCGTCACCGGCCGGCCTCCGATGCGCCTGAGCTATGCGGAAGCCGATCGCGTCATCTCGGCGCTCGCGGCGCATTTCATCGACGCCGGCCTGCCCGCGCATTCGGTCATCGCGGTTCAACTGCCCAACACCATCGAGTTCGTGCTCACGGTTCTGGCCGCGCATCGCGCCGGTCTGGTGGTGGCCGTGTTTCCGCTGTTGTGGCGGCAGTCGGAGCTGGTGGCGGCGCTGAACCGCACCAGTGCCCGGGCGATCGTGACGATGGCCAAGATCGACGGCGTCGTCCATGCCGACCTGGCGATGAACGCTGCGGCCGAAGCCTTCTCTATCCGCCATGTCTGCGGTTTCGGCAACGACCTGCCGGAGGGCATGTACTCGCTCGACCAGTCGATCGCCAAACCGTCGCGGTCGACGCGCGGACTGATGCCGGATGGCCGCAAGGCCGCGATCGTCTCCTTCGATGTCACCCCGGACGGCTTCCGCGCCGTGCCACGGACCCATCTCAGCCTCATCGCCGGCGGTCTCGCGGTTTCGCTCGAGAGCGATCTGCCGCAGGGCGTGAACATGATGTCGGCGTTCCTGCCGTCATCCTTTGCCGGCCTCGCCGCCTCCGTCGTCACGTGGTTGCTGTCCGGCGGCAGCCTCGCGCTGCATCACCCGTTCGATTCCGAGGCGATGGAGCAGCAGCTCCAGCAGCTCGGCTGCGACACGCTGATCGTTCCCGCCCAGCTCGCCCTGCGGCTCGACGAGGGCGAACTTGCCGTCCGGCTGCCCAATCTGCGCTACGTGCTCGGCATGTGGCGCGCGCCGGAGCAGGTGGCGTCGAGCCCGTCGTGGAAGACGCGCGACATCGAAATGACCGATGTCTATCTGTTCGGCGAAGCCGGCCTGTTCGCAATTCGGCGCACGTCGGCCGATGGCAGCCCGGGGCCGGTGAAGCCGGGACGCCAAGGGGCTCCGCGCGAACAGGCGGGATCGTCGATCGCCGGCGAGATCCTGGTCACGCCCAAGGGCACGCTGGGCCTGCGCGGACCGATGGTCGTGGTTGCCGCCTATGCGCCGCCGCCCCCGCCGAGCGACTCGCTGATGCCGGCGCCGCCGCGCGATTTCGTCGACACCGAATATGCCGTCCGGCTCGATCGCGCCCATGACACGATCTCGATCACCGCGCCGCCGGCCGGCGTGATGGCTGTCGGCGGCTACCGCTTCCTCGCGCAGGACCTGCACGAATGGTCGCGCCGCCTTGGCCAGGGCGCGCTGCTGACCGCCCTGCCCGACCGGCTCAGCGGCCACCGCCTCGCAGGGCGTGCGATGGACAATGCCCGCGCCCGCGAAGCCCTGGCCGAGCTCGGACTCAACCCGCTGATGGTCGAGGCCTTCCGCGACCGAGCCAGCTCGGGCGGCTGAAACTGCCGTCCGGGCAAATGCGGAACCGGCGTCTCTGGAACAGGATTGACGCCGCGTTAACGGGAGATACCTAGGATCGCGACGTATCGTCCGCGTATCCTGAGTTCTCCTTGATGTCCCAACAAGGCCTGCTTCTCATCGTCTCCCAGTCCACGCGGCCTTCGCTGACGGCGGCACTCGCGGCAGCGCAAATTCTCCCCACCGCCGAAGCCCGCTGGGGCGATGCGTCCGGCGCGATCGCCCGGATGCAACCCGCGGCCGTGCTTGCTGTCATCGACGGTGCCGACGAGGCCGACATCGCAGCGCTGTCGCGCCATGTCAGTGCGCGAGGACCCTATATTCCGATGATCGCGATCGATCCTGGCGATACCGTGCTGCCCGACAACGCGATTCCTCTGCACGGCAGCGACAATCACGAGCGGCTGCTGGCGCGGCTGCGCGCGGCGCTGCGCATCCGCACGCTGCACACGATGGTGCTGCGCCGGCTCGACGAGAAGAAGTCGCCGGACGCTGTGCTGCCCGACACCGATCCGCTCAATGACGCGACCGTGCTGCTGCTCGGCCGCGGCGCCTCGATGCCCGGATTGTCCGTCGCGCTCGGCGAGCGCATGGCCGTGGTCGGCGCGCTCAGCATCGAGGCCGCCGCCAAGCATCTGTCGAGCCGCGACATCGACGGCATCGTGCTCGGCGAAGGGTTTTCGCCGCGGGTGGTCGATGCCTTCCTCGCGGTGCTCGCCGAGGACACCCGCTTCCGCAATCTCGGCGTCGTCGTCACCGCCAACCAGCCGGCGCCGTTCCAGGAGCTCGCCAATCTCGAGATCATCGCCGGCGATCCACAGCGCATCGCGGCGCATGCGCTGCCGCTGATCCGCCAGCATGCCTTCGAGAGCCGCCTCAATCGCACCCTGCGCGCGATCGAAGCCGGCGGCATGCTCGATCCGCAAACGGGCCTTCTCACCCGCAACGCCTTCGCGCGCGATTTCGCCACCGCCGTCAGCCAGACCCAGAAGAGCGGCGGCAGCCTGGCCGTCGCCCGCTTCGCCTTCGACCCGGTCAACCCGCGCGCGCAATATGACGGCGCCCGCATCATCAGCCGACTGATGCGCCGGATGGATTTCGGCACCCACGAGGACAACGGCTCCGTCGTCGTCGTGTTCGCCGAGACCGACCTGCGCTCCGCCCATGCCATCGCCCGCCGCCTCTCCAGCGTGATGCGCCACACTTCGCACGGCAAGCGCGACACGCGCTCGGAGCCATCGATCACCGTCGCAGCGCTGCAGCCGAACGACACCGCGCGGACGCTGCTGGCCCGCGTCTACGGCGAGGCCCAACGCGCGGCGTCGTAGGTTTGAGGCGCCGCTCCTAGCCCCACGTCATTGCGAGCGCAGCGAAGCAATCCAGGGGCGTCAACGGGACTCTGGATTGCTTCGCTGCGCTCGCAATGACGCTTGGAGTTATCAGCTCGCGTCTACCCAATGATGCTGGACCGTAGGGTGGGCAAAGGCGCATGCACGGTCTCGCCACAGACGAGCTATCAGATAGCGCCGTGCCCACCATCTCACGACGCGCCATGCCGCACGACAGTGGGCACGCTGCCGCCTGACGGCGGCCGCTTTGCCCATCCTACGGACTCACAACAAAGCCAAACCATCTTCCTCAATCAGGCAACCGGCTCTCCACAGCCAGCATGTATCGCTCCCGATAATCGACGGCGAGCCGAAGCCGACCTCCACCGACGAAACCATTTCTGCACGCCTCTCGCCAGGATTCGAACTCCCTGCGCTTCCCGGCCGCAACCAGACTGGCCGCGACAGCCGTCTCGGCCATCTCGAGCCGCGACTCCGCCATGGGCTTCATCGCAGCTTTGCTGAAGACATCGACGTCGCAATATGGGTGAAAGTCCGGAACGACCTTTTGCAGCAGGGTGTTGACGACGCTTGCGACATGACGACGGACGGCGTCGGGCTCCGGGGGGTAAAACCTGACATGGTCTGATTTGTGATCATTGACGCCGCAGAGTGAAGCGATGGGATAAAGCTGGGTCTGCGCCTTGCGGATCTCGGGCACGTCGGGACCATAGGGCGATGGCGGCCGGAGGTCGCGTAGCATCTCCTCGGCCTTTGGCCAGCGAAAGCGCGTTGTCCATGTCACGACCAGCTCGCCGCTTCGCTGGATGTGAAAGCCGAACTCCGCCTCGAGACTGATCTCGGAGCCACGGCAAAGCTCCACGATGAGGCGGCGCGTCGTTCTGCCTTCTACGACCGTTCCCGTGACTGCGAGTCCACGCTGCTCAACCGTGGCCGCAAGGAAAGCCATGAGTTCTTTGACGAGAGACAGCATCGCATTGCCCGGATATGAGGAGTCCTTGCGCGAAAGATAGGCGAAGTCCTGTGGAACTGTCGAGCGACGGGACCGAATTGCAGCCCATGCTATCAGCTCGCGTCTCTCGGACGGCGTAAAGTGGCCGTCATGAGTTCTCGCGCATTCACGTGCGCGCTCTTCGTCCCGAGGGCGGTCCGGGTGGGCAAAGGCGCATGCACGGTCTCGCCACTTGCGAGCTATGAGATGGCGCCGTGCCCACCATCTTCCGGCACCGCACGCCGCACAACGGTGGGCACGCTGCCGCCTTACGGCGGCCGCTTTGCCCATCCTACGGACCGTTTTCCCTGATCACGATCTCAGCCCAATACGTGCATGTTGAGATCGCGCATTTGCCCAACTCGTCTGCTGCAATCGACGATCGCTCGAGGCATCCAACGAAGCGGAGCATGCGTCATGCAGAACCGGCAATCCTGCGAGGAGACTGATTGGGTCAGCGTCGTGGCGATCGTGTCCGTGTTTCTGATCGCCAGCCTCGCCTTGCATTTCGGCTGGCAACTTCGGTGACACAAAGCCGGTGGCGATTCACGCCGCCTTCTTCTTCTCCGCGAGTTCCGCCAGCTCCTTGAGAATGTCCGTCGTTCCGGCCAGCCGCTCCTCCGGCGTCTCCCACACCTGCAGGAACACCACCTTCATGTCGGGGCGCACCTTGGCGGCCTGGCCGTGGCGCTTGATGAAGGCGACGAGGCGGTCGGGATAGGCAAAGCTGTTGTCGCGGAAGGCGATGACGGCGCCCTTCGGGCCGGCGTCGACCTTCTCGACATTGGCCCTGCGGCAGTAGTTCTTGATCGCGGCGACCTTGAACAGATAGCGCGTCTCGTCCGGCAGCTTGCCGAAGCGGTCGCGCAGCTCGGCGGCGAAATTCTCGATCTCCTCGTCGGTCTCGAGATCGGCGAGGCGGCGGTAGAGCGACAGCCGCACCGAGAGATCGGAGACGTAGTCCTCGGGGATCAGCACGGGCATGCCGATCGTGATCTGCGGCGACCAGCGGTCGACGGTCGGCTCGGTGATGCCGGCCTTGAGGTTCTCGATCGCCTCCTCCAGCATCGACTGATAGAGCTCGAAGCCGACCTCCTTGATGTGGCCGGACTGCTCGTCGCCCAAAAGGTTACCGGCGCCGCGGATGTCGAGATCGTGGCTGGCGAGCTGGAAGCCGGCGCCGAGCGTCTCCAGCGACTGCAGCACGCCGAGCCGCTTCTCGGCCTGCGCGCTGACCTTGTGGGTCGACGGCAAGGTGAACAGCGCATAGGCGCGCAGCTTGGAGCGGCCGACGCGGCCGCGTAGCTGATAGAGCTGGGCGAGGCCGAACATGTCGGCGCGGTGCACGATCAGCGTGTTGGCACGGGGAATGTCGAGGCCGGATTCGACGATCGTGGTCGACAGCAGGATATCGAACTTGCCGTCGTAGAATGCCGAGATGATGTCCTCGATCACGGTCGGCGCCATCTGGCCGTGCGCGACCGCGACCTTCATCTCCGGCACGGTCTTGTCGAGGAATTCCTTGACCTCGGCGAGATCGTCGATGCGCGGCACGACGTAGAACGCCTGGCCGCCGCGATAACGCTCGCGCAGCAGCGCCTCGCGGATCATCACGGGATCATGCGGGGCGACGAAGGTGCGCACGGCGAGACGATCGACCGGCGGCGAGGCGATGATCGACAGCTCGCGCACGCCGGTCAGCGCCAATTGCAAGGTGCGCGGGATCGGAGTCGCCGACAGGGTCAGCACGTGGACCTCGGCGCGCAGTTGCTTCAACCGCTCCTTGTGGCTGACGCCAAAATGCTGCTCCTCGTCGACGATGACGAGGCCGAGGTCGCGGAACTTGACGGTCTTGCCGAGCAGCGCATGGGTGCCGACGACGATGTCGACCGAGCCGTCGGTGAGGCCCTTCTTGACCTGGTTGAGCTCCTTGGTTGAGACGAGCCGCGAGGCCTGGGCGACGTTGACCGGAAAGCCCTTGAAGCGCTCGGTGAACGTCTTCGCGTGCTGGCGCGCGAGCAGCGTGGTCGGCACGACCACGGCGACCTGCTTGCCGTCGAGCGCGACGGCGAAGGCCGCGCGCAGCGCCACCTCGGTCTTGCCGAAGCCGACGTCGCCGCAGACGAGGCGATCCATCGGCCGTCCCGCTTCGAGATCGCCGAGCGTCGCCTGGATCGCGGCGAGCTGATCCTCGGTCTCGTCATAGGGAAAGCGGGCGCAGAACTCGTCATAGAGGCCGGCCTGCACCGGCATCTTCGGCGCCTCGTGCAGCATGCGTTCGGCGGCGATCTTGATCAGCTCGCCGGCCATCTCGCGGATGCGGTTCTTCAGCTTGGCCTTGCGCGTCTGCCAGCCCGAGCCGCCGAGCTTGTCGAGCTCGACATTGGTCTGGTCGGAGCCGTAGCGCGACAGCAGCTCGATGTTCTCGACCGGCAGATACAGCTTGGTCTCGCCGGCATAGCGCAGCTCGAGACAATCATGCGGCGCGCCTGCGACTTCGAGCGTCTGCAGGCCGACGAAACGGCCGATGCCGTGGTCGACGTGCACGACGATGTCGCCGATGGCGAGGCTCGTGACCTCCGAGATGAAATTGTCGAGCTTGCGGCTGGCGCGGCGCGGCCGCACCAGGCGGTCACCGAGGATGTCCTGCTCGGAGATGACCGCGATCTGATCGGTCTCGAACCCGGTCTCCAGGCCCAGCACCGCAAGCATGGTCTCGTTGCGCGGCGTCGCCTGCACCATGCGCCAGGTGTTGACGCTGGTGACGTGGATCAGCTTGTGGTCCTTCAACATCGAGGCCATGCGGTCGCGCGAGCCTTCGCTCCACAGCGCGATCACGACCTTCTTGCGCACCGACTGCAGCGCCTGGACATGCGCCACCACGGCCTCGAACACGTTGACGGCGGCGTCGTTGCGCTCCGGCGCGAAGTTGCGGCCGGCCCGCGCGCCGATGTCGACGACGCCGGCGCCCTCGGGCACGGCGAACGGCGTCACCTTCGCGAGCGGAACAGCGGCGAGCCGCTCGACCCACTCCGTGGACGTCAGATACAGCCGGTCGACCGTCAGCGGCTTGTAGATCGCACCGCCGCCGGGATGCTCCATCGCCTCGCGGCGAGCGTCGTAATAGTCGATGATCTGCTTGAAGCGCTCCCGCGCCGCGTCCTCGCCCTGCGGCTCGATCACGATCGGCGTGTTCGGCAGATAGTCGAACAGGGTCTCCATCTTGTCGTGGAACAGCGGCAGCCAGTGCTCCATGCCGGGATAGCGGCGGCCTTCGCTGACGGCCTCATACAGCGCATCGTCGCGGTCGGGCGCGCCGAACTCGGCGACATAGCCCATGCGGAAGCGGCGGATGGTGTCGGTGACGAGCTGGAATTCGGAGACCGGCACGAGATCGAGCGAGCGCATGTCGAGAAGCGTGCGCTGCGTCTCCGCATCGAACGTGCGGATCGACTCCAGGCTGTCGCCGAAATAGTCGAAGCGCACCGGCTGGTCGAGGCCGGCGGGGAAGAGGTCGAGGATGCCGCCGCGCACAGCATATTCGCCGCTCTCGCGGACAGTCGAGGCCCGGACGTAGCCGTTGTGCTCCAGCCACGCGACCACCGAATCCATCGGCACGACGTGGCCTGGCGCCACCGACAGCGCCTGCCCCGCCATGGTGTCGCGCGACGGCACGCGCTGGACGATGGCGTTGACCGTGGTCAGCACGATCAGCGGCTTGTCGCTGCCGGCGAGGCGCGACAGCCGCGCCAGGGTCGTGACGCGCTGGGCCAGGATGCCGCCATGCGGCGAGACCCGGTCATAGGGCTGGCAGTCCCACGCCGGGAACTGCATGACGGGCAGATCAGGCGCGAAGAAGTCGAGCGCCCGCGCCAGCTGCTGCATCCGGTTGCCGTCGCGGCAGACCACGGCGAGGCTGACCGCCGGCGGCTTCGGCCTGGCGGCGATCGCACGCGCGAGGTCAGAGACGACGAGCCCCTCGGCGCCCTCGGCGACATTGGCGAGCGTGAGCGCGCGCCCCGGGGCGAGATGCTCGGCGGGCGACTTGACCGGACTCTTCATCAATCGGCGTCCACCGCGCGGAACGCCTTGATACGTTCGAACAGCGCCGGCGTCTGCTCGGGCGGCAACGGCCGGGCGCCGGTGATCGCGGCGTAGAAATCGGGGTCGGAGACCTCCAGGAGCTGCTCGAGCTGGTCGAGCTCGCTCTCGGAAAGCGTCCCGATCTCGGCGTCGGCGAAGCGGCCGAGAATCAGGTCCATCTCACGGGTGCCGCGATGCCAGCAGCGGAACAGCAGCCGCTTGCGGCGGTCGTCTAGGCCTTGGCTCGAACGGGTCGTTCCGGTCATCGCGATCTTCCTGCAGGACAACGCCAAAAGCCCGGACGGTGCCGGGCGCGGTTCATATAGCGGCGCGGGGCGCCCCTGTCAGCCCTCCCGGGGTGCAGAACCGGCATGCCTGGCCGCCTGAAACCGGGAAAAAAGAGGTGGATGTTGTGGCGATCACGGCTATTCCGGCCTGCAAAGCGAATTAAGTGTTCGGTCCATGCGCCCTGCCATCCTCAACCCGCTGTTTGCGCCGGTCACGACCCTGTCGGGAGTCGGGCCGAAGCAGGACAAGCTGCTGCGCTATCTGCTGAGCTGCAGCGAGACGCCGCGGCTGGTCGACCTGCTGCTGCATCTGCCGGCCAGCGTGATCGACCGCCGCAACCGGCCCAAGGTCCGCGACGTCGAGGTCGGCACGGTCGTGACCCTGGAGCTGACGGTCGATCGCCATCGTCCGTCGCGTAACGCCCGCGCGCCCTATCTGGTGTACGCCAGCGACGAGACCGGCGATGTCGTGCTGACCTTTTTTCGGCCCAAGGGCGACTACATCGAGAAGATCCTGCCCGTCGGCGCCAAGCGCTACGTCTCCGGCACCGTGCAGATGTATGACGGCGTGCCGCAGATCGTGCATCCCCACCCCATTCTGGATGAAGCTGCGTTTGCCAAACTGTCAGGAATCGACCCGGTCTATCCGCTGACCGAAGGCCTCGCGCTCGGCTCGCTGCGGCGGGCGATCGCGGCGGCTCTGACCAAGCTGCCGGAGCTGCCGGAATGGATCAGCCCGGAGGTGCTGAGCCGCTGCAACTTCCCGCCGTTGCGGGAGGCGCTGACGCGGGTGCATGTGCCGCAGGAGCTGACGGATATCCTCCCCGAAAATCCGTTCTGGTCACGGCTTGCCTTTGACGAATTGCTCGCCGGGCAATTGGCGCTGGCGCTGGTGCGGGCGCAGCTGCGCCGCCCTGCCGGCAACCGTCATGCCGGCGACGGCCGGCTGCGCCGCAGGATCATCGACGCCCTGCCCTATGCGCTGACCAATTCGCAGGCCCAGGCGATCGAGGCGATCGCGGCCGATCTCGAAAAGCCGGTGCGCATGCTCCGCCTGCTGCAGGGCGATGTCGGCTCCGGCAAGACCGTGGTCGCGCTGCTCGCCGCGGCCGCGGTGGCCGAGGCCGGCAAGCAGGCCGCGCTGATGGCGCCGACCGAGATCCTGGCGCGGCAGCACGCCAAGACCATCGCGCCGCTCGCCGAGCGCGCCGGCATGAACGTCGCCATTCTCACGGGCCGCGAGAAAGGCAAGGAGCGCCGCGACATTCTCGCCCGGCTCGAGGCCGGCGAGATCGACCTGCTCGTCGGCACCCACGCGCTGATCCAGGATGACGTCGTCTTCAGATCGCTCGCGCTTGCCATCGTCGACGAGCAGCACCGCTTCGGCGTCCGCGAGCGCTTGGCGCTGACCTCCAAAGGCGAGGCGGTCGACGTGCTCGTGCTGTCGGCGACGCCGATCCCGCGCACGCTTGTGCTCACCTACTTCGGTGACATGGACATCTCGGAGCTGCGCGAGAAGCCGGCCGGCCGGCAGCCGATCGACACCCGCGCCGTGGCCGACACTCGCCGTACCGAGGTGATTGACGCCGTCGGCCGCGCGCTCGACGCTGGCAAGCTGGTGTACTGGATCTGCCCGCTGGTCGAGGAATCCGAGGCCGAGGGCATCGATCATCTGACCAACGCCACCGACCGCTACGAGAGCCTGCGCGAGCGCTTCGGCGAGCGCGTCGGCCTGGTCCACGGCAAGATGAAGGGCAGCGAGAAGGACGACGTCATGGGCCGCTTCGCAGGCCATGAGCTGCGGCTGCTCGTAGCCACGACGGTCGTCGAGGTCGGCGTCGACGTGCCCGCCGCGACCATCATGGTGATCGAGAATGCCGAGCGCTTCGGCCTCGCCCAATTGCACCAGCTGCGCGGCCGCATCGGCCGCGGCTCGGAGGCCTCGACCTGCATCCTGCTGTATCACGAGCCGCTCGGCCAGATGTCGAAGGCCCGGCTCGCGGTCATCCGCGAGACCACCGACGGCTTCCGCATCGCCGAGGAAGATTTGAAGCTGCGCGGCGAAGGCGACGTGCTCGGCATCCGCCAGAGCGGCCTGCCCGGCTATCGCATCGCGCGGCCCGAGGTGCACGCGCAGCTGATCACCCAGGCCCGCGACGAGGCGCTGCGGATCCTCAAAGAGGATCCCAAGCTGAAGGGCCCGCGCAGCGAGGCGCTGCGCTGTCTGCTCTATCTCTACGAACGCGACGAAGCGATCCCGCTGCTGACGGCGGGGTGATTGGCCGAAAGGGCCTCAACGAACTCCGCTGTCGTCCCGGCCTCCGAGCCGGGACCCATACCCCCAGGCAGCAGTTTGAGGCAGGCGGGCCATTGGCTTTTTCGCGCCTCACAGCCGCCGCGGAGTATGGGTACCGGGTCGGCGCCGCGACGCGCTTTGCGCATCGCAGCTTGCCCGGTACGACGAAGTGAGATGAAGGCTCACTTCCCCTTGCAGCTCTCCGCAAACGCCACGAGCCGCGCCGCCTCCGTCCCCTCGCCCTGCACGTCCGCCGCGATGTGCTCGAACAGCCGGGCAAAGCCCTCGTAGATCAGCGCGGCCGGATGATCATCGCCGAGAAAGCCTGCGATCTCGCGCATCTCGGCGACCCAGCGATAGGCCTTCGGCAACATGTCCGGCAGCGCGCTGCCGAGCCGCGCCTGGACGTGCGGCAGGCTGAGCGCGAGCTCGTCGCGCAGCGCATCCGCAGCGCCGGCGCGCGTGGCGGCCAGCACCATGGCGGCCCCCAATCCCGTCAGGCCCTTGTTGATGCCCGCATAGGACATCTTCAGCGCCGACGCCGCACCGATCGGCCCCTCGATCATGCGCAAGTCCAGCCCGAGCTGCCCGAGCACGGCGACATCGGCCGCCGTCTCACCGCTAACATAGAACGCAGGGCCCTTCGTGCCCGGCTTCGGCGGCAGTCCGATGATGGCGGCGTCGACCAGGCGGGCGCCCGCGGACAGTACGATGTCCTCGATCCTTCGGATGGTCTCGACGTTGACGGCGTTGCAGTCGACGATGACGGGCTTCTTTGCACTCCGATTGATGGCGGTGGCAAGCTGCTCGGCGAGCGCCACGGCTTCGCCCGGCGGCACGATCGACAGGATGATGTCGGCCGCAGCGATCTCGGCCTCGCTGGCGCCGCTCATTCCGGAAGCCGCCGCCCGCGCCTGCGTCGCGGCGCTACGGCCCTCCAGCGAGGTCAGGATCTTGCAGCCATGCTCGGCGAGGCGAGCGGCGATGGCGCTGCCCATGGCGCCGGGCGCGATCACGGCAATGCTGGGGGGCATGAGAACAACTCCGATTCCGACGATGCTCCCGAAACACTATCCGGCTTCGATGACGAAACGGAACACGCGAAAACGGAGGGGCAGCCCTTCCGGACTGCCCCTCACCCTGGCCGTAGCGGCAGTCGCGCCCCCCCAGCGCCTGCTGCTCCGACCGAGCTCAGAACGAGATCTTCAAGCCGCCGCTGCCGAAGAAATCGTCGCCGCCGGTGCGGCCGATGGTCCGTGACACGTTCGCCGTCAGCGCCACGTTGCTCCAGAACGGCGCCACGATTCCGGCGCTCACTCGGCCATAGACGTTATGCGAGGTCGCGCTCGGCACATTCCAGTTGTTGACGATGACCGGCGCCGAGGTCGCGCTGTACTGGATCAGGCGGCCATTGCCGATGATGTCGTCATCGAGCGTCAGGTTGAGATACGGATTGATCGTCGCGCCCTGCAGTTGGAACGGCGTCCGCAACTGCACGCCGACGCTGCCGACCAGGGTCTCCGCCGTCTGCGAACCGACGCTCAGCGTCAGCGCGGGATCGCCGGCCTCGGTGAAGCCGTCGACCTTGGCCCGCGCATAGGTCAGGCCGCCGATCGGACCGAGCTTCGCGGTGCCGGCGTCAAACAGATAACCAGCCTTGCCGGCGACGACGAAGGTCGTGCCGCCGGGATTCGAGGTGATGGTGTCGACGACACCCGGCCGCGTGTTGCGATAATCCTGATGGCCGATCGTGGCGAGGCCCTGGGCAAACAGGTTGCTGCTGGCCCAGGCGCCGTAGAATCCGAACTGATAGGAGTTCGCATCCGTCGTGCCGGCATTGCCGAACAGCCGCGCCTTCGGGTTGGAATAGTCGAACGCGGTGCCGAGCATCGCGTTCGCCGACAGGCGATATTCGACTCCGATGGTGCCGCCGACGCTGTCGAGATTGAAGCCGTTCGCGGCGACGTTGCCCTGCCTGTCGCTGATCCCGCCATTTCCCTGCATGTAGAACGACCACGGATTGACCGCCGCGAGCGGCGGCGCTTTCACAGAGGGCGCCTTGGTGACAGCCGCATAGGAATTCATCGTCGACGGCGAAAAGCCCGCGGTCTCGCGGAACTGATCGAGCTTGCCGAACAGGGTCGAGGCAAAGCCCATCGCGGTGATCGACGCCACGTCCCCTTGCGGGGCGAAGGTCAGCGGCGCGTTGAGGCGGTTGACGATGTACTGGCCCAGCACCTCGAAGCCGTGCGAGGTCAGGTGCACGCCGTCGACATAGAACAGATACTGGTTCTGCAGCGCAGGATTGCCGATGCAGGCGACCGGACAGGCGCCGACATTGCTGAAGCCGTAGCGAGACGGATTGGCCTGGATCAGCGAGCCGATCAGGCTAGTGTCGACATATTCGACGCGCACGCCGGAGCGCGCGACGCCCGCGAGCGAGGCCTGCATCAGTGCATTGTAGGTCGTGCTGTAGAGCTTGCCGGTCGGGGCATTGGCGTTGCCGACGGCTTCCGGCAGCGTGCTGACATCGCCGGCCGTGAACACGATGCTGCGCGCGCCGGCGCCGACCAGTGCGTTGATGCCGGTCATCGCCTGCTGCGCGGTCACGGCAGCCGCGACCGGCGCGCCGGCGAACGAGCCGCCCGCGCGATAATAGGCCCGCGCATCATTGCCGCCGATCGAGATCTCGACGAGGTCGGTCGACGAGATCCTGCCGGAGAAGCCGGTCAACCCGCTCCACTCCTGGACAAAGCCGGGAATGCCGGGACCGGCGACATTGGTGGTGCCGCTGGTCGCGCCGCCGATCGCGTAGTTGAGCTGCGGAATGCCGAGCAGCGCCGAGGTGGTATCGACGAAATTGGTGCCGCCGCTGAAGCGGCCCGTCGGATACAGCGGCAGCTTGCCGAGACCGCCGGTGAAGGTCCAGAGATTGCCCGTGTCGGCGTAGCTGTCACCGAAAGCTTGAATGCGCGTGTAGGTTGTTTGGGCCGATGCCGGTTCCGTCTGTTGCAGCCACGCCCCCGACAGCACGATCGCCCCCACCAACGACGCCTGACTCATACGCCTCATCACGCGACTCCCTACGCCTTACTTTTGTTTGTTTGATGTTTCCATGGCGGCGGATTAGGACACCACCGACCCTAGGTTGTAGGGCCGCGGACGGCGAAAGGCTGTGCCTTCGCGGCATCATCATGCGGCGCAAAATACCGCTCTCCGCACGACTGCTAGCTGGCCGCACGTCACAAAACACTGCTGACAAAATTGGGCAGGAGGCCGCGCTATGTCCGGGGCCGGGACGCCGACCTCGGCGCCGACAGCGGAGACTAACCCATGCCCGACTTCAACTTCCTGATCCTCTATGTCGACAACCCGCCGAACAGCGCGGCGTTCTATTCGGGCCTGCTCGACCGGCCCGTGCTGGAGCAGTCGCCGACCTTTGCGATGCTGCCGCTGCGCGAGGGTGTGATGCTGGGCTTGTGGTCACGGCACACGGTCGAGCCGGCGGCCGCTGGCGGACCGGGATGTGGCGAGGTCGCGTTCGCTGTCGGCGATGTCGCCGAGGTCGAAGGCCTGCACCGGGACTGGAAGGCTCGCGGCCTGCCGATCATTCAAGAGCCGACGCGGATGGATTTCGGCACGACCTTCGTCGCGCTCGATCCGGACGGGCATCGCCTGCGCGTGTTCGTTCCGCAGGATGCGGGCTGAAGCATGCGACGGTCCAGACGAACGCTTCCTTGAAACAGGTTGTTTAGAGTTCGCGCCATCACCACCGCTGTCATGCTCCGCGAAAGCGGGGCATCCAGTACCGTGGCGGAAGAGATTCGCTGAGGTGTCACGGCGTACTGGATCGTCCGCTTTCGCGGACGATGACGGCCGGGGTAACGTGATCACCGTGCAAGGGCTTCGAAAAACGCTCGTTTAGTCGACCTTGGCCGGCTCCGGCTCCAGCTTCGGCGATGGCTGTTGGGCCGCCGTGTTAGCGAGGCGCGCGGCGTTCGCCGTGCTCGCGAGCGCGGCGACCTTCTTCTGCTGATCAGATCCCGGCTGCACCACGCCGCAGGACATGATCAAGGTCGCCGCATCCTCGGCGCTCATGTCGACTTCGATGATCTTGCTCTTCGGCAGATAGAAGAAGAAACCGGTGGTCGGGTTCGGCGCGCAGGGCAGGAACACGGAGATCTGCTCCTCGTCGCCAGGTAGCCGGTTCGCGACCTCCTCGCTCGGCGGCTGCGAGATCAGCACGATCGACCACATGCCGGGCGACGGGAACTCGACGAGACCGACGCGGCGCAGGCTTGAGCCCTTGCCCGAGAACAGCGTCTCGAACACCTGCTTGAGGCCGCGATAGACGGCGCGCACCGCAGGAATCCGTCCCAGCAGCCGCTCGCCGAGATCGACCAGCGTGCGGCCGATCAGGTTCGCGGTGAGGAAGCCCAGCAGCGTCAGGCCGATCACGGCGACGATCAGCCCGGACCCGGGCACGCCGAACGGCAGGTAGGTCTCCGGCCGGTAGGCGAGCGGAACGAACGGGCGCACCAGCCCGTCCACCCAGGTCACGAACCACCAGGTGATGTAGAGGGTGATGGCGACGGGCCCGGCGACGACGAGGCCGGTCAGGAAATAGTTTCGGAACCGAAACATCAACCCGTGGTGGCTTTCCGGGGGGACTTCGGTCAGGGAATCAGGCTTTGGCGGCAGGTCGTCGCGGGAACTCATGCGGACTTCCGGGTCGGATCAGATCTCAGGTGGGTGTCTTAGCAGATTTTTGAAGGACCAAGGCCCTCTTTCCGACACACCGCACGCTTTGGCGCCGGCGTGTGACCCGCCCACCCCTGCCCCAAGGCCGCCAGTGGCCCGCGTGCTTGCAGCATGTTCTCGACAGCCCCCTCAAATCCCTCCAGCATCCGCACTCAGGCGCTGCGCAGCGGCAGGGCGAGACCGACGGCGACGAAGATACCGCCGCAGACCTGATTGAACCGCCGGCCGACCCGCGCGAGCCACGGCCTGACGCGGGCGGCCGCGCTGGCGATGGCGACCTCGGTGATGAACTCGGTGATCGTATAGGTCACGGCCACGATCGCGAATTGCAGGCCGAGGCTGCGGGCGGGATCGATGAATTGCGGCAGCAGCGCGCTGAAGAACAGCAGGCATTTCGGGTTCGTCGCGGCGGTGAGGAAGCCCGCGCGAAACAGCGAAGGCCCGGTGGCGGTCACCTTCTCGCGGCCGAGGTCGACTGCCACCGGCGGCGAGCGCCACAGTCTGATGCCGAGCCAGGCGAGATAGAGCCCGCCGACCCATTTGAGGATGACCAGCCAGGTGATCGAGGATTGCACGAGCGCGCCGATGCCGAACATGCACAGCGCCATGATGAGGACGAAACCGATCAGGCCGCCGGTGATCGTGAACAGCGTCCGGCGCCCGCCGTGCAGCGCACCGTGCGTCAGCGCGAGCAGGCCGTTCGGCCCGGGTGTCAGCGAAATGCCGATGCTCGTGAGCAGGAACAAGAGCCAGGTGTCGAGAGCCATCGTGTTTCCCGTGATGGACTGGGCCGAGCGACCCGCCGCCGGAGTCATCCGGCACACGCTGATGTCGGATTGTCAATCAGATGGCAAGCGACGGAGTTTGCTGCGACTGCTGCGCAATCCAAAAAACGATCGCGCGCTCGCGCCTCGATAACCGGTGAGCTCGAATAAAAACTGGTCTCGTCCCGGACAAGCCCGACAACGCAACAGCGTTGGCGGGCGCCGATCCGGGACCCATACTCCCAGGATGCGGTTTGGGGCAGGCTGCAGCTGACAGCGCAGCCAACCATGAAGCGCGGTGGTTATGGATCCCGGCGTTCGCCGGGATGACACTGAATGTGCGGAGGCCGCGTCGCAACTAACGCCTCCGGCTTCAAGGCGATGCGAGAGCATCGTCCTGAAACCAGCCGCAAGCGGTGCCCTACTCCACCGTCACCGACTTCGCCAGATTGCGCGGCTGGTCGACGTCGGTGCCCATCACCACGGCCGTATGGTAGGCCAGAAGCTGCACCGGAATGGCGTAGACGATCGGTGTGAAGGTCGCGGCCATGTCGGGCATGGTGATCGTCACCAGCGACTCCACGGTCGCCTCTTCCGCGCCCTTGGCGTCGGTCATCAGGATGATGTTGCCGCCGCGGGCGGCGACCTCCTGCATGTTCGACACGGTCTTCTCGAACACCTTGTCGTACGGCGCGATGACGACGACCGGCATGGTCTCGTCGATCAGCGCGATCGGGCCGTGCTTGAGCTCGCCGGCGGCATAGCCCTCGGCATGGATGTAGGAGATCTCCTTGAGCTTCAGCGCACCTTCGAGCGCGAGAGGATACGACGTGCCGCGGCCGAGATAGAGCACGTCCTTCGACTTGGCGATCTCGCGCGCCAGCTTCTCGATCTGGTGCTCGGTCGTCAGCGCCGCCGCGATCAGGCGCGGCACCTCGACGAGGCCATGCACCAGCTTGGTCTCGTCGGCCTCCGACAACTCGCCACGGCCGCGGCCGGCGGCAATCGCAAGCGCCGCGAGCACCATCAACTGGCAGGTGAAAGCCTTGGTCGAGGCGACGCCGATCTCGGGACCTGCGAGCGTCGGCATCACGATCTCGCTCTCGCGCGCGATCGTCGAGGTCGGCACGTTGACGACCGACAGCGTATGCACTCCCTGCGACTTCGCGTAGCGCAGCGCAGCCAGCGTATCGGCGGTCTCGCCCGACTGCGAGATGAAGATCGCGAGATCGCCCTTGCGCAGCGGCGCCTCGCGATAGCGGAACTCAGAGGCGACATCGAGCTCGACCGGCACGCGCGCGAAGCGCTCGAACCAGTATTTGGCGACGAAGCCGGCATAGCTCGCGGTGCCGCAGGCCGTGATCGAGATGCGCTGAATGTCCTTGAAGTCGAACGGCAGCCGCGCCGGCAACATCACGCGCTCGGTGCCCATGTCGACGTAGCGCGCAAGCGTGTGGCCGACGACCTCCGGCTGCTCGTGGATCTCCTTGGCCATGAAGTGGCGGTAGTTCGCCTTGTCGACCAGGAACGACGACGCGCCCGACTTCAGCACGTCGCGCTTCACCACCGCGCCCGAGGCATCATGAATGATGCCGGACTCGCGGGTGATCTCGACCCAGTCGCCATCGTCGAGATAGCTGATCGTGTCGGTGAACGGCGCCAGCGCGATCGCGTCCGAGCCAAGAAACATCTCGCCGTCGCCATAGCCGAGCGCCAGCGGCGAGCCCTTGCGGGCGCCGATCAGCAGATTGCCATGGCCCTTGAACAGGAAGGCCAGCGCGAACGCGCCCTTCAACTGCGGCAGTGACGCAGCCACCGCCTGCTGCGGCGATTGCCCCTTCGAGAGATAGGAGTTCACGAGGTGGACGACCGTCTCGGTGTCGGTCTCGGACTCGAACGCGGCGCCCTGCTTTTCCAACTCGGCGCGCAGTTCGCGGAAGTTCTCGATGATGCCATTGTGCACGACTGCGACACTGGCGGTCGCGTGCGGATGCGCGTTGCTCTCGGTCGGCTTGCCGTGCGTCGCCCAGCGCGTATGACCGATTCCGGCATGGCCTTTCAGCGGCTCTCGCTCCAGCCGCTTCTCGAGATTCTTGAGCTTGCCCTCGGCGCGCCGCCGCTCCAGATGATCGCCTTCGAGCGTCGCGACACCGGCTGAATCATAACCGCGATATTCGAGGCGCTTGAGGGAATCGACGAGATGCTCGGCGACCGGCCCGCGTCCCAGGATCCCGATGATTCCGCACATCCGCGTTAGTCCCCAAATCGTCGAGAGAGATTCAAATGCGTGGCATTGTCTTAACGAAAACCGCGCGCTTTCAGGATTCAATAATTATTGCGGATTGCGACAGGGTTAAGTGGAAGCCTTAACCGCGCCGGCCAATGCGCAACTCCGGTTCGATGCGGAGGCGTAGCTGAACGCTGGCTTAACGCCCGATCAACGCTTCCACGGCGACACTGTCGTGTCGGAGAGGACGCCATGACCTACAACCGCCGCCCAACTGATCCCAAGGGGACCACCTCGCTCAGCCTGTCGCACCCGTCCGGAAGCCATCTGGCTCACTGGCCGCCGCCGACCATGGGGCATGAGCTCAAGCCGATGCCGATCAGGCATCACACCAATGAGCCGATCAAGCACGCCACCCGCCGTGGCTGGCGGCTGACGCGCGAGATGTTCGCCGAGTTCCTCGACGAAAAGGACTGACGGCGAATCTCATTTCTTGGAGCGCGACTTCGCGCTCCGGAAACGCGCGGCCGCGCCTTCCTTCGTGGTCTGCGGGCTGCGCTCCAGCGCCAGCGCATCATCCGGCACGTCGCGCGTGATCACCGAGCCCGAACCGATATAGGCGCGCGCGCCAATGCTGATCGGCGCCACCAGCGATGTGTTGGTGCCGATGAAGGCGCCCTCGCCGATCCGGGTCTTGTGCTTGTTGAAGCCATCATAATTGCAGGTGATGGTGCCCGCGCCGATGTTGGAGTTGGCGCCGACATGCGCGTCGCCGATATAGGACAGGTGGTTCACCTTTACGCCGGGCTCGAGCACCGCGGCCTTGGCCTCGACGAAATTGCCGATCTTCGCGCCGTCGCCGAGCGAGGTGCCCGGCCGCAGCCGCGCGAACGGGCCGAGCAGCGTGTTGCGGCCGAGCGTCGACTGCACGATGTGGGAAAAGGAATGCACGACGGCGCCGTCGCCGATCGACACGCCCGGCCCGATCACGACGAACGGTTCGATCGTCACGTCCCGGCCGAACGTCGTGTCGGCGGACAGATAAACGGTCTCGGGCGCGATCAAGGTCACGCCGGCGTCCATCGCCGCGCGGCGCAGCCGGGTCTGCATCACGGCCTCGGCCTGCGCGAGCTGCGCCTTGGTGTTGATGCCGCGCACCTCATCCTCCGAGGTCTCGATCACGACAGCGTCGAGGCCCTGCTCGCGCGCAATCGCGACGGCGTCGACGAGATAATATTCGCCCTTGCTGTTGGCGTTGCCGATCTTGTCGAGAATGGCCAGCGCCCGACGGCCGTCCATCGCCATCACGCCGGCATTGCATAGCGTGATCGCGCGCTCGGCCTCGCTTGCGTCAGCCTGCTCGCGAATCGCGACCAGCTTCGCCCCATCCATCAGCAGCCGTCCATAGCCGGTCGGATCGGCCGCGCGGAAGCCGAGCACGGCGAGCGCCGCGCCGTGCGCGAGCGGCGCCCGCAGCCGGGCGAACGTCCCGGCCGTGATCAGCGGCGTGTCGCCGAACGCGACCAGCAGATCGTCGGCGCCCCGTGCGATCGCGTCCCGGGCAGCCAGCACCGCATGCGCCGTGCCGAGCCGCTCACGCTGGACGAAGATGTCGGCATCAAAGCGCAGCCGCCGTGCTTCCTTTTCGACCGCAGCGTGATCAGGCCCCACGACGACGGCGACGCGGGCGCCCTCTCCTGACGGTGTGGCCGCCAGGACATGGGCGAGCAATGATTCGCCGGCGACGGGATGCAGCACCTTTGGAACGCTCGTGCGCATCCGCGTGCCCTCTCCCGCCGCGAGCACGATGGTCAGACTGGAACGAGCGGTCATCAAACACCCCGGGAGATAGCTGAGCGGCACATGGGTCGAAGTCCTGGGCCGGTGTCTTCGGCCGCTGTCATAAAGCGTTTTCCGCCAGCGGCAAACCGCACCGGCTGAAACCTATGCGGGTTTTCCTGTTAATGTCCGCTTCGTGATTCGATTAAGGCAGGTTCATGGCTAAGGACTCCCACAAATCAGTCGTCGCGCATGGAGCTGAGAAGACGGGCGGATCGCTGTCCGGACTGTTTGCGGATGAAAACGACTTCGACCGCCGCGCGATGTGGCGGCTCGGCTGGTGGGGTGCGGGCGCGGTCGGTGCCGTCGGCTTGGCCGTGTTCGCCAGCCAGGCCGCACAGGGATGGCGGCACGACCGTATTTCCGCGGCCGAGCTGTCGCGCCAGGCGCAACTGCTGCAGTCCTTGGCCCGCGAGACGCAGGGCGAGGCCCGCCAGCTCGGCGCGGCCATCGAGACGCTGAACAGCGACCGCGACCGCCTTTACGCGCGTGTCACCGTGCTCGAGCAGGGACTGGACTCCGTCACCGGAGCGCTCGCCAAGCAGAGCGCCCAGGCGAGCGCACCGCCGCCTGCCGCGAGCAAGCCTGCGCCTGCCCCCCAGATCGCGACCGTGGAGACGCAGCCGGCGCCCGCTCCGGCGCCCGGTTCCAATGCACCGGCTCCATTGCCGGCCTTTGCCAATGCCTCGCCGTTCATGCCCATCCCAGGCGGAGCCGCCGGGCTGAGCCAGCCGGCCACGCCATCGGCGATGGCGAGCGCCGACCGGACCAGCCGGGAACCGGCAAAGCCGACGTCCGCCGCCACGCCCGCTCCCGCTTCGCCCGTGCCTTCGGCAGCGACGGTCGCACCTGCGCCCGGCAAGCCGGCCGAACCGGACAAGCTCGCGAAGGCGGAGCCGGCGGACACTGCCAGCGCGAAAAGCAGCGATGCGGCCGAGACCCCCGTGACCGCCGTCGAAAAGACCGAGTTCGCGGTCGATCTCGGCGGCGCCAACTCGCTTGCGGGCCTGCGCGCGCTGTGGCGGGACCTCGTCAAGACCAACGCCGATCTCGCCGCGCTCCGGCCCATCGTCATCCTGAAGGAAGGCCGCAGTGGTCCGGGCATGCAGCTGCGGCTCGGGGCTGGTCCCCTGGGCGATGCGGCGGGCGCAGCCAAGATCTGCGCCGCTCTTGCCGAGAGCCAGCGCCCTTGCGAGACTACCGTCTATGACGGCCAGCGCCTGGCCATCCGGGACGAGCCCGAAGCGGCCGAGCCGGCCAAGCCGGCGACCCCCGCGGCCGCCTCCCAGAAGTCATACCAGCAGCGCCGGCGCCCGCCCTCGCCGCAGGCCCAGCAGCGCCATGGCAAGCGCGAGGAGCCGCCGGCGCCTGCCGCGGCCCCTCCGCCGCCGCCGGCTGAAGCCCCGAAGCCCGAGCAGCCCTCGACGCTGTCGTCGTTCTTCCGCCGCTCCTGAAAGCTCAAATCATCGAGGTTCCGAAGACGGTTGCAGCGGACTGTGAAAGCAGTCCGCGAACCGGCTTTGCGGCTTGTCGATAGCTTCGTTCCGCAGCATAGTCCCGCGCATGAAAAAGACCCCGTTCCGCCTCTCGCCCTATCAGGTGCAATGGCTCCTGATCGTCGGCTTCGTCACCGTCGGCTATGCCCTCTATTTGCGCTATCTCGCGATCGAGCTGTCGAGCGTTGCGCTTGCCTGCGACGCAGGGATGCAGACGCTCGCCTGCAAGAGCCGGGCGGTCGCGACCACGCTGTTCAAGAATTCGGTGTTCGGCGCCACCGCTCTCGTGATCGCGGTGCTGCACGTGATGCGGCCGTCGATCGTGCTGCTGACCGGCGGGCTCATCGCCGCCGGCCTTGGCATCGTGCTCTACAACATCGTGCTGTCGGGCCTGGCGATCGGCCTGCTCATCCTCGGCTTTGCACGGCCCGCGCCCGCCACAGCGTAAACGCCAAGGTCAGGTACATCGCGCAGGTCCACAGCGCCTGCCAATTGTCGCGGCCCTCGTTGTAGATCACATAGACCGAGGAGATCGCCAGCAGGCCGGCGAAGCTCGCTTCCGCGATCGGCCGCGGGCCGTCCGCCGGCCGGTTGCCGAGCAGCATCGCGAACGGCACCACGGCCATGGTGAGGCTGGCGAACGGGAAGTCGCGGTAGCGCGGATCGAAGACGAAGCCGAGCGCGGTCTCGGCCGCGATCAGCACGGTCACCACCAGCACCAGCCCCAACGCATAGGTCAGCTTGAGCTGCTTGCGGCCGTCATTCGGCCCGAGCAGGTCGAGGAAGGTTGGCAGCGGCCGGCCGGCCATGATGGCGTTGGCCGCCAGGATCGGCGCCAGCACGCCGGCCGCGAGCAGCGCGCCCCATTGCAGCCAGCCGCCGATCCCGAGGCTCTCATAGAACATCTTGTCGGCCGCCATGCCGAGCAGCACGCCGCCGGTGGTCGCGGAAATTCCGACCCCGATCCAGGCCGAGATGTGCGGCGGCCAGGGCCGGCGGCGCACCGTCAGCCAGCCGGCGAGGAAGACGATGAAGGACAGGATCATGCCGGCGCCCATCTGCATCTTCCACAGCGGATAGTTGCTGACGGGCTCGCCCGGCGGATATTTCAGCGCGCGCGTATCGTCGCTGATCAGGCCCCAATAGCCGCCCACCGTGCCCTCGAGCTTGCGCTTCCACGGCTGGTCATAGGCCTCGATCAGGTTGACGCGGAAATTCTCGCGCTTGGCCAGCGACAGGATCTCCGACACCACCCGCGCCTGGTTCGCGCGCGACGGCAGCGCGCCCTCGCGCATGCGGCCCTCGCTCGGCCAGCCGGTCTCGCCAATCAGGATCTCCTTGCCGGGAAACGCCACGCCGACCTGCTGGCGGATGGTGTCGACATGGGAGGCGGCGAATTTGGCGCGCACCGGGATGTCCTCCCAATAGGGCAGGATGTGCACGGTGACGAAGTCGACGATGTCGTAGAGCTCGCGGTTGCGCAGCCAGAACTCCCAGACGTCGGCATAGGTCACGGGAACCTGGACCTGCGCCTTGACGCTGCGGATGGTCGCGGCGAGGTCGGCGGTCGTCATCTCGCCGCGCAACAGCACTTCGTTGCCGACGACCACGCCGGTGATGACCTTCGGATAGCGCTTGATCAGGTCGACGGCGATGCCGATCTGCTGCTGGTTCTTCAGCTTGTTCGAGCCGAGCCAGATGCCCTGGATGACCTTGATGCCGACGCGGGAGGCGATCGCCGGCACCTGGTCGAGGCCGTTCTCGATCGAATAGGTGCGCACGCATTCCGATATCTTGGCGAGTTGCACCAGATCCTGCTCGATCTGCTCGGCATCGATATGCGTGGTCGGATCGAGCGGGCTCTGCTGGCCGCGGAACGGCGCGTAGGAGACGCACTGCACCTTCGAATCGAGCTCGATCGGCGCGCGGGCGAGCGTGATGGGCTTGGCCAGCCACCACCAGGCCGCGGCGATGACACCCAAGGATACGAGCAGAAGCGCCAGCGGCGTAGGAAGGGATTTCAGTTCCGTGTCTCCAGGCAGGTGGTGTCGATTACCCGGTCGGCGGCGATCTGCCAAGTAGGCGATCGAACAGGCGATGGGCTAGGCGATCCGCGGAGGCTGACGTGGCGCCCTCCCCGTCTCCAATCAGGCCTTTACGATGCGGCGAGAAAGTTGGCGCGTTGCTGGACAAAATCCGAGATTCCGGTCATTGGGAATCCCCGGTTGATCTGCCCGTCGCGCTCGAAGTTCTGAGGTGCCGTTCATGCGCCCGTTAGGAACGTCATTTTAGGAACGGCATGCGACGGACGGAATCAACCTCCCGCCGCAATCGGGGCCGATTTGATCGGCATCAATACTGCGTCCCCCAGGGGACGGCATGAAGGCAACAATCGGGGAATTTATGGGTCGACGCGTGCTCCAGTCCAAGTTTTCGGTTTCGCGCCTGGTTGCGGCCGTGGGCCTCGCGGTCCTGGTCGGCGTCCCCGGCGCCTTCGCCCAGAGCGGCAACGATCACCCCCAGGACCAAAAGCCGCAGGCATCTAGCCCGGCCGATCTCAAGGAAAACCAGCGCAAGGCCGATGAATTCAACGAGGCCGCGCAGGCGCTGAGCGGCGGACCGGCCGGCAATCCGGAATGCGTCTGGCTCGGCCGGCGCGTGGTGCAGCTGATGTACCGCGACGACCTCGATACCGCCTTCCGCCACCTCGACCTCTATGACCGCTTCGGCTGCCCCGGCGGCCACATCCAGGCGTCGTTCCGCTGCCTGACGCGCTTCGTCGGCCAGATCGACGACAAGGTACCGAACTCGCTGAACAACCATGTGCACACCTGCTGGGTGAACCCGGAAGCCAAGCCGCAGGTCGCAGCCGCGCCCGCGCCCGCCGCGACCCCGGCGCCCGCCGGCTCGCCGCAGGCGGCCCAGCCGGCCGCGCCGCAAGCCGCGCCCTCGCCGCAGCCGGCCAAGCAGTAAGCCTGCCTCAGGCGCCCCTGCCCGGCCTTGCGCCGGCAGGGGGCGTTGCGGACGAATCGCGGCCCCGCCGCAGTTGTCTATTCGCGCTGCAGCGTTATCGTGTCGCAGGCGGTTCGGCGTCGATCTGTCAGGCGGTTCAGCGCTCGTTCAGTGATGAACCCGCCTTAATGTGACCACCGGCAAGGCCAATGACGGACCTGCCGGTGTCTGATCGAAGCCGCGCTTCGCCTGACGTGCCTGGGCAGCACGCAGGACGGGCGCACTGCCGGTGTTCGCCGCGCGTTTCCCGCGCCGGAACAGCCGCTCCTCTCTCTCCCGCCCGCCACGGTGTCCCGCCAGATGCGCTTGATCGCAGCCGTCATCCTGTTCGTCACCGCAGCCCATGCCGCGCTGTGGGGCGTCCTGCAAACCAAGCAGAGCGCGCCGGATTTCACCGGCATGCTGCCGAGCGTCTCCTACGATCCGCACGAAGGCACTGCGCATCCCGACGTCGACACCGTCGCCTCGCCGGAGCGCATCCGGGCCGATATGAAGAAGCTCGCGACGATGACGCGCGCGATCCGGCTCTATTCGTCCACCGGCGGCCTCGAGCAGGTGCCGCCGCTGGCGGCCGAGGCCGGACTGAAAGTCACGCTCGGCGTCTGGCTCGACAAGGACACGATCCGCAACGAGAACGAGGTCGCGACCGCGATCAAGCTCGCCCGCCGCAACAGCAACGTCATCGGCATCGTCGTCGGCAACGAGACGCTGTACCGCGGCGAGCTCAAGCCGGACGAGCTGATCGACTACATCAAGCGGGTCAAGAAGTCGGTCACCGTTCCGGTCACCACCGGCGAGATCTGGAACCTGTGGCGCGATTACCCGCAGCTCGCCTCCAACGTCGACTACATCGCCGCGCACGTGCTGCCCTATTGGGAATTCTTCAACAGCACCCAGGCCGTCGACCAGGCGGTCGACCGCTACCAGGTTCTGCGCGACAAGTTCCCCGGCAAGCGCGTCGTGATCGCCGAGTTCGGCTGGCCCAGCCAGGGCTACAATCGCGGCATCTCCGATCCCGGCCCGTTCCAGCAGGCCTGGGTGCTGCGGAACTTCGTCGCCCGCGCCGAAGCCATCGGCATGGACTACAACATCGTCGAGAGCATCGACGTGCCCTGGAAATATTTCGAGGGCGGCGTCGGTCCCTATTGGGGCCTGCTCACCGCCTCGCGCGAGGCCAAGTTCTCCTGGACCGGCCCGATCGTGAACCCGGACTATTGGAAGCTCGCGGCCATCGCGCTGCTCGTCGGCGTGCTGCTGTCGCTGCCGATCGTGCGGCTGCGCCAGCCGACAATGATGCAGGCGATGGTGCTGGCGATCACGGCGCATGGCGTCGGCGCCTGGGTCTCCAACGTCTTCGCCTATTGGAACACGCATTATTTTGTCTGGGGCTCGACCTTCGCGCTGACTCTCGGCCTGATCCTGCTGGTGCCGTTGATCCTGATCGCGATGGCCCGCATCGAGGAGATCGCTGCGATCGCCTTCGGCCGCGCGCCGCGCCGGCTGCTCACCCGCGACAAGGTCGCGCGCGAGCGCGCCGCGATGCCGGAGGGCTATTGCCCGAAGGTCTCGATCCACGTCCCGGCCTATTTCGAGCCGGTCGACATGATGAAGCAGACGCTGGATGCGCTCGCGCGCCTCGACTACCCGAACTACGAGGTGGTCTGCATCATCAACAACACGCCTGACCCTGCGTTCTGGCAGCCGATCCAGGATCACTGCCGCATGCTCGGCGAGCGCTTCAAGTTCATCAACGCCGAGAAGGTCAAGGGCTTCAAGGCAGGCGCCTTGCGCATCGCGATGGAGCGCACCGCGGCCGATGCCGAGATCATCGGCATCATCGACGCCGATTACGTGGTGACGCCGGACTGGCTGTCCGACCTCGTGCCGGCCTTCGCCGATCCCGCCGTTGGCCTGGTGCAGGCGCCGCAGGAGCATCGCGACGAGGACCTGTCGCTGATGCACTACATCATGAACGGCGAATATGCGGGGTTCTTCGACATCGGCATGGTCCAGCGCAACGAGGAGAACGCGATCATCGTGCACGGCACGATGTGTCTGATCCGCCGTGCCGCGATGGACATGGCCGGCGGCTGGTCGAGCGACACGATCTGCGAGGACACCGATCTCGGGCTGGCCATCCAGGAGCTCGGCTGGAAGACGCACTACACCGCCACCCGCTACGGCTCGGGCCTGCTGCCCGACACCTACGAAGCCTTCAAGAAACAGCGCCATCGCTGGGCCTATGGCGGCTTCCAGATCGTCAAGAAGCACTGGCGCCGCTTCCTGCCCGGCAAGAGCCGGCTGACCGCGGACCAGAAGCGCGAGTTCTCGCTCGGCTGGCTCAACTGGCTCGGTGCCGAGAGCCTCGGCGTGGTCGTGGCGATCCTCAACCTGATCTGGGTGCCGATCGTGGCCTTCGCCGGCATCGCCATTCCCGACAGGATCCTGACCATCCCGATCATCGCCGCCTTCGTGGTCTCGCTCGCGCACTTCCTGATCCTGTACCGGCTGCGCGTCGCGGTGCGGCCGTGGCAGATGCTGGGCGCGATGATCGCCGCGATGTCGGTGCAATGGACGGTCAGCCGCGCCGTGGCGCAGGGCCTGATCACCGAGCACCTGGCCTTCGCCCGCACGTCCAAGGGCGGTCTCTCCAGGATGTCGATCGAATTCCAGGCGTTCTGGGAGGCCGTGATCGGCGCCCTGCTCCTGATCGGCGCCGCGATCCTGATCACCACCAATTACCTGGCGATCACCGAGCTCTACATCTTCGCCGCCGTCCTGATCCTGGAAAGCCTGCCGTTCCTCTCGGCGGTCGCCATCGCCGTGCTGGAGATGTCGCGCATCAACTCCTTCGAGTTCTGGCGCTACACCAGGGTCCGCACCGCCGAGCTGATCGGCCTGCGCCCGGTCTGGGTGCCGGAGCTGGCGGGCCCGGGGATGCTGCAGCCGATGCAGCCGGCTCCGCTGAGCGCGGCGGCCACCAAGGTGCCGGAGAAGGTCTGAGGCGCGCGAGGCGTCCGCCGAAAGGCGCGATCAGGAGCTCGCGCCGAGCCGTGGCGCGGCCTCGGCCAGCTCGCCGCGCCCGCTGTCCGTCGTCCTACGCCGGCCGGCCCAGGCGCGGATCGCCTGGCCCATGCCCGCGCCGGGCTTGCGCAGCGGCTTGTCCACGAGGTGATAGGCCAGCACGGCCGCCGTGAGGGAGATCACGACGTGGACCACGCCGGAGTTCAGGTCCGGATACGCCTTGAACAGCGAACTGCTGACCACGAACAGCACGGGGTAATGCAGGATGTACAGCGGGAAGCTGATCTCGCCGAGATAGTCGAACATTGCCGCGACCCGGCCGCCGACCTTGCCGATACGATAAAACACCAGCATCAAGGTGCCGATCCAGGCGACGGCATTGACGGCCGCCGAGCTGACATTGGTGACGTCGAAGAACCGGGCCTGCGTCGCGATCGAGGCGAGCCCGGCGAGGCCGAGCCAGACCAGATAGCGCCGATGGCCGGGATGCGCATAGGCGATCCAGCCCGCCAGCCACGCCCAGAGCATCACGATGCCGGTCAGCCAATAGGAGCTGCCGCCGGCGACATATTCGTTGCGGAACAGCGGCCAAGCCACGAACAGCACGCTGGATGCGATCATCAGCGCCGGCACGTGCGGCCGCCCCTCCAGCTTCCGGAACAGCGGCGCCAGCAGGTAGTACACCGCCTCGATCGACAGCGACCATGCCGGATAGAGAAACCCGATCATGATCGGCAGGAACGCCTCCAGCAGCAACAGGCAGCCGATGAATTGCCAGACGCTCGGCGGCACCGGCGGCGTGCCGTAGCCGCCGGACAGGCCGAGCACCGACCAGCCGAACCAGCCGATGCCGACCGCGAGCGCGTTCAGCGGCAGGATCCGCAACAGCCGCCGGCGGAGATAGCCCTCGGGCCGCATCGCGATCGAATGGTGGATGCTGAAGCCGGAGATGACGAAGAAGCACATCACCGCCATCAGGCCGCTCCGGGTCAGGACCGGAATGGCGCGCTCGGCGGGCCCGAAATTGTAGGTGTGGTCGAACAGCACCCACATCGCCAGCAGGAATCGCAAGCCCCCGAGCACAGGCCAAAATTCGCGATGGGGCTGGATCATGTCGTTTCCTCGAGCGATGGCCGGGCGGCGGGCGCCAGGACGGGCCATGCACAGTCACAATCGGAAACAAACGCTAACGGGAGAACGGCCGCCAATCGAAGCGTTTCGCGGCCGCCAGCCCCTGTTTGGGTCCGCCTGTCACCCTGCGGCCACACCGCCGCCGCCCGGCACCCCGCCTGCACAGCCCCGATCGATCCCGCCCCCGGTCTGTGGGTCGCCGCGCGCGCCTATTGACCCGACCGCACCCACCCCCTACACAGCGCCCACGACAGGACGCGGCCCACGGCCGGGGTTTGACCACTCCGTTCCCGAAACCCGCAGTGAACCACGGCGACGCCTCCAGCGTTCTGATGGACACCTGCCGACGATCCGGACAGTGACGGTTCAAGCCGTCACACCGCTTCCACGGGAAGCGAGCGCGTAGCTCAGCCGGTAGAGCACGTGACTTTTAATCATGGGGTCCCGGGTTCGAGTCCCGGCGCGCTCACCACCCTTTCCTTATCCCCACCACGATCCCCCGCCCGACGCGGAGGAATGCGGAGACGACCGACCATCAACATCTTCTTCACGGCTGACCGCCATTTCGGTCACGCCCGTATCATCGAGCTGGCCAAGCGCCCGTTCTCCTCCGTCGCCGAGATGGACGAGATCATGATCGAGCGCCACAACAAGGTGGTGAGGCCGGGCGACATCGTCCACGATCTCGGCGACTTCGCCTTCGCCGACCACGAGCCTTACCTCCGCCGGCTCAACGGCCAGATGCACCTGACGCTCGGCAATCACGACAATCCCAAACGCGTCAAGGCCGCCCGGCATCTCTGGGCCAGCATCGAGAGCCTGCGCAACATCACGCTGCCCGACGGCACTCACCTGACGCTCTGCCACTACGGCCTGCGGGTGTGGTCAAAATCCCACCACGGCGCCCTCCACCTCTACGGCCACAGCCACGGCCGCCTCCCCGGCGACAGCCAATGCTGCGACGTCGGCGTCGATTGCTGGGATTTCACGCCAGTGTCGACCGAGGAGATCAGGGCACGGCTGGCGACCTTGGCGAGGCGACGGGAGCCGGATCATCAAGCTTGATAGAGACCGGCAGCGTCTCGTGCGTTCTAGTGCAACCAGTTTTTTTGCACTGTCATACGACATCTGGATCAAGCGACGGTTTCGTCATCAGCGCTCCGACCGTCAAACATTATGGTCTGCGCACAGCTTGGGCAGAGAGCCCCACCGCGCAGCTGCTGTCTAAGATTGCCTCACCGATCGCGGTCCTCAGGGCGTTCCGGACTCGCTCGACCGATCCTTCCTAACCCGCTCGATTTCGAGCTCAACGGCTTCGCGGTCGCCGGGAGCCAACCACATCACGTCTTGTGGCATGGCGTCGGACAAGGTCGGGCAGAAGCGTACGTCATGATCGACTGCCCACCGGGTACCGGCGAGGGTGACGCATGGCCCGCCGATGAGAGTCCATCCCCCTCCGGCTTTGTCGGAAACGGTAACCGAGCATTTTGGACAGCTTATACGCATCGCGCCAACGGACCTCCCTAAGCCTTGCCAGTCCCTAGGTATCCTCGCCGGCGGGGGTCAAACTACCCTACCTCGTGAAGGAATTAAATCGCAACTTCAACGCGAGATCAAGCTAGATTGGCGCCGTTGTGGCTCGGCGGTTTTCCACCGCAAGACCTAGCGGCTTTCCGCAGCCCGCATTTCGCGGAATCATGCACCATGAGCACAAAGTCGCGGGACCGGCTGTACGGCACCGACGTCCGCATTGCAGCGAAAACGCGCCGCGCGTGCCCGCAGGGAAGCCGACCGCCTCGCCTGCGACGCCTGGAACAAGCGCATGCTTGGCTTCAAGGGACCAGCGCAGCCATCGCCGACGCTCGGCGATGCCTTAAACGCGGGGTTCGGCCATCTTGAGGTCCGGTGCCTCGGCTGCGACACCAGCCAGACCGTGGCGCTCGATGTTGTCCGTCCCCAAGACAATGCCTGTTCACGAGCTGGAGCGCTACATGCACTGCAAAGACTGCTCGCGGCTGCGGGGCTCCCCTTACAAGCGGAGCGCGCTGGTGGCGGTGCGTGAGACAAAGATTTCCGCGACGCACCCTGCTTCTATCTAGCGGCCGGGGTGACGATGATTATTTAGCAAGCATACCCATGAACAACAAGCACACGTTTTTTCGAGGTATTTCAATATGAGCCGTTTTGACGAACTCACAAAACTGTTCAACCCATGGCGTAAAACTTGGGTTGAGCAATACCGTGCACATCAAACCCTGCCGTTTCGTATAGCAAAGCACATTCAGCACTTTCTGGGCTGTCCGGAATACTTCGGTGATCCCACTCCCAATTCAGGCCAACGACACAGGTACGTGTCACCTACCCATGCGACATGGAACAACGAGAAGCTCTTTTTCAATCTTGAAGCTCATGACGACGTGTATGCTGACGTTGAATTTCACGAAGACGGCTTCTTCTATTTCGGCCTGCGCGTATTCTTGGAACATGCTCCTAGGACATATCCAAAGGAGGCATTCTGGTTGCTATATCGAAGCCGGTTTGACGGTTCACGCTTCTTCGTAACGGAGCAGAGTTCCAAGAAAGAGTTTGACATAGGGTTCGATCCGCTGATCCTTGACCCATTGTCCGAAAATCTCTTTGAACGACTCAAGGCAGATTTGAACAAGAGCCCAATGGTGGCGTCGGACTTCGATAATCCTCGGAAGATCGGTTTCTTTTGAGAAACGGCGACTGGAAGGGCAGCGATTCTTACCGCGGATATTGCGGCATTCGAGGGGGGGGGGCGAAATGGCTGATTTAGTCCGGCGCACCGACTTCGCCAATTCATTAGTACATCTTACCCGAGAGCGGAAAGAGCTTAACAAGGCGACATTTTGCCAGAACATAGTTGCTACCGCCTTCGATGTCCTGAAGGAAATACTAATCTCCGGAACAGTCCGAGGTGGTCTTGGATTTGTGAAAGGCTCGAAGCCTGTTGTCTGTTTGTCCGAAATTCCTTTAGCATCGATGGACAAATTTGCTTCGCAAACGGCCGGAGGCAAAGAACGTTATCGCTTTTATGGGGTGGCTTTGAGCAAGCAGGCAGTTTTCGGTGCGGGCGGCCGACCAGTGATCTACTTGCCAGATAATGAGGCGAGCTGGATACCTTCAGAACAGAAGTGGAGGCAGGTCAAGTTTGAGCCGCCTCACGTTGATTGGACACACGAGCGAGAATGGCGCGTTCCGGGCGATCTCGACCTCACAAAAGTGCCTGGGATATATGTCATCGTGTGGGGAGCGCACGAAGCACGAGAAATTCTCAATCTCAAATGTCCAGTAGAGACACTCATTCGGGGCGCTCTGCCCATGGAGCATTTGAACATGATGCTCTAGCTGCCAAATGGACCCCATGTGCAACCTCTATTCGATAACCACCAACCAAGCCGCCATTGCCGAATTGTTCCGCGTCGTTCGTCAATACGAAGGTAACCTGCCTCCGATGCCCGGCGTGTTCCCGGACTATCCAGCTCCAGTTATTCGCGGCAACGACGACGAGCGCGAGATGGCGTTGATGCGCTGGGGCATGCCGCCGCCGCCACGAACCGGCGGCCCGCCCGTGACAAACATCCGCAACACGGCCTCGCCGCACTGGCGAGGCTGGCTAAAGCCAGAGAACCGCTGCTTAGTCCCCTTCAACAGCTTCGCCGAATACGCCCCGGAGCCAAACCCAGAGACCAAAAAGAAGGACGTGGTCTGGTTCGCCCCGTCCGACGATCGGCCCCTGACCTGCTTTGCGGGCATATGGACCGAGTTTAAGGGTGATCGGGGCACTATCCTGACAACGGTCGAGGAGCGCGACGTCTGGCTGCGGGCACCATGGGACGAAGCCAAGGCCCTGCAGCATCGATTGTCCGATGACGCCCTGAAGATCACCACGCACGGTATCGATAAAGAAGACCCGGCTCAATGATCCCTGCGCTAGGCACAGGACAGATGTAGTTGGAAACTGCCAACCGCAAACTGCTTGCCGACCGCCAAAGCAATCGGTCATTGGAGCGAGCTACCGCAATTCTTACGAGGGGGCGAAAAAATGATCTGTCCACATTGCGGCATACATTTCCATGACAATTGGGACACCCGCGCAGTCGTGCGAGGTGGTCAAGAGCTGGTGTTGGGAAGCAACAGATGGCTCTATCGGACGGCAATATGCCCTGGACAGGACTGCGGTCGACTTACGATTGAGCTGGGCACCGCTCCCTATCAACTGTTGGTGGCAGGCGCCTTTTGGCAAGTTTTTCCCGCTGGGGCGAACCGCGGACCTGTTCCAAATGAAGTCCCCCAAAAAATCGCTCAAGATTACATAGAAGCCTGCAACGTACTCGCCATCAGCCCAAAGGCTTCTGCGGCACTGTCGCGGCGTTGCTTGCAGCATATGCTGCGCGACCATGGCTACAAAGCCAGAGATTTGGCGCATGAGATCGACTTGTTACTCGCCGAGAGCGATCCTCGGCGCGCCCTTCCGATCAGGCTCCGTACTACCATCGACACGATCCGGCATTTTGGAAATTTCGCCGCTCACCCAAGCGAAGATCGAGCCACGCTCGAAGTCATTGCGGTTGAGCCCGAAGAGGCTGAATGGTGCTTAGAGACTATCGAGGAGTTGTTTCAGCATTTTTATGTGGGACCAGCGGTCGCCCAAGCCAAGAAAGCGGCCTTGAATGCGAAGCTGGCATCCAGCGGAAAGCCTCCGGCCAAATAGACCGAGAAGCAGTCAAGAACCGCCTTACTTGGGTATACCTTGAGAGCTGCCGCGGTTAGGCTGTTCTACTCGAAACTGCCGAACCGCAAGCTAGCAGCGACGACTTGAGCAACCGAGCGACGCGATTGCAGGGATTGCGGTGACAGTGCACTAATTGAACGTCCGCTATCCGCCCCTCACCTCCCGGCGGCATCGGCCTCCAGCACCACCTTCGCCACCGGATAACGCCAGTCGTTCTTCGTGTTGTCGGCGGCGGCGTCGATGCCGGCGACGATGACCGCGCCGAGGATGCCGCCGTTGGCGCCGCTGGCCAGGCGCGCCTGGCGTGTCGCGTCGTAGGGCGCGACGGTGATCATTCGCTTCTGATAGCCGGGCTTCTGGCAGGTCACGGCGAGCGTGCTCGACTGGCCGCGATAGAGCGGCACGCGCACCTTGGCGGGGCTCGTCATGGTGGCGGTGAAGCCGGAGGCTTCCAGTGAGCAGGAGGCCCCGGCCATCTCGACCTCGCCGCTCTGTTGGGGATTGTGGAACGTCCGCACTTCCACGAGCTGGTCACCGGCGAAGTCGGGCGCGCTCGGGTCGGTCCGACGCTTCTGTTCGTAGACGTCGATCCCTCGGCTGCCCGTGGTCGACCTGATGTCGGTCACGTTGTTGACCGCGAGCGGCGCAGCACAGCCGCCAAGACACGCCGCTCCCATGATGGCCAGCCCGCTGGCCATCCGACGCAAACCGTTCATTTCAGCCCCCACAGTACCCCACCTGTCTTTGCAGCGGTAGCAGGGGCCGATTGGGGGAACAATAGCCGCAACCTCCGGGGGAATGGAGCGACTATCAAAAACCGATGACGTTGCGGGCAGGACACAGTCGCAACCGTCCCGCCTCAGCGTCGAAGCTGTTCTGGCGGCGCTTCGGACCCTTGTGATAGTTGAGTGCGCGGGCCGAACTGCTCAGAGGATCATCGATGAAGGCGGACACTCGTCTTGCACTCGCATGCATGGCGCTGATCGCCGCCCTGATGGTCCTGCTCCTGTCAGCCAAATATGAGGATTGCCGATCGCGCGGACGACCCGAGGCCGAGTGCTTGCGGCCAAGCCAGCTGCAGCCTCCGACGTGGCGGCCCTGAGCGAGCCCGGCAAAGGTCTCCGCGGCAGCACCGGAACGCATGCGCCGAGAAATTTATTTCGGCAATGCGCTCAACACGATCACCCCTGTCCAGTCGCTAGCTCAAAAATATTCTTCTTCCATTTTTCCGAATTCCATGATTGACTGTGCGCATCCCGTGCTCCTCGAGAGGGGCGGATCGCGATCGTCACGGACGTTGGGTGCGGGGAGCGGTGGCCGCGAGCTGGCTGCAGCGCGCTTATGCGTGCGGACGAACAGCCGGTCGCGGACATGAAATCGCGTGGTCCTGGCGCCCCGAAGCTGGCGCTAAGCTCCGGGGGATGATGACCCCTCGGGGCGACCGTGGCTATCAAGCCGGACACCGGGGAGATCGCGTATAAATGTTAAGACCACCGCGCGGGGAATGCCGGATGTCGGCTGAACCTGTGGTGACTGCCGCCTGCTTTTTTCTGCAGGCGGGCCATGGGTTGCGGCCAGCAGCCCGGCATTCCCCGCGCCCTCTGTATTTCGAGGGCGAGACGACCGGACAAAATCGGGCGCGACCGCGCCGCGATGACGGTCGAACACGTCCCCTGCCCTGATGTCCCTCCCGCGCCGCGACGTCGGCGCTTGCGCCACGCCTTGGTGGCTCGCCGTCACGTGAAGCGCGGCCCGCTATCGTCCGACGGTGCGGCGTGGAATGTTGGGGATTGTTTTTTGAAACACGCCGGCCGCGCTCGCGGCCGCGAACCCGGGAGCCGCCGATGTCCACTGCCTTCCTACTGACGTCGCTGATCGTCGTCGCCTCGCCCGGCACCGGCGTGCTCTATACGCTCGCGGTGGCGCTGACGCGGGGCTCGCGGCTGAGCATCGCGGCCGCGTTCGGCTGCACACTCGGCATCATCCCGGCGATGCTGGCTGCGACCGTCGGCCTCGCAGCGGTGCTGCACACCAGCGCGCTGGCCTTTGCAGCGCTGAAATACTGCGGCGTGGCGTATCTCCTGTACATGGCCTGGCAGACGCTCGGCGAGCGCGGCGCGCTGTCGGTGGAGGCCAAGGATGATGACAAGCAGGATGCGGATGCGCGCTCGGCCGTGCGGGTGGTGCTGACCGGCTTCCTGATCAACATCCTCAATCCCAAACTGTCGATCTTCTTCCTCGCCTTCCTGCCGCAGTTCATAGCCGCCGACGAGGCGCATCCGCTCGCCGCCATGCTGGAGCTGTCGGCCACGTTCATGGCGATGACCTTTGCGGTGTTCGTGGTCTACGGCCTGTTCGCGGCCGCGGTGCGCGATCGCGTCGTCTCCCGGCCCCGGGTGATGACATGGCTGCGCCGGGCGTTCGCCGGTGGCTTTGCGTTGCTCGGGGCTCGGCTGGCGCTGAGTGAGCGGTGAGAAGGTCCAGCCGAGGAGGAAGATGGCGACCCGGACACGGCCTTCTCTCCTCACCCTGAGGAGCCCGCCGCAGGCGGGCGTCTCGAAGGGCGAGGCCCGACTGTGGCCTCATGGTTCGAGACGCGCCGCAAGGGCGGCGCTCCTCACCATGAGGGTTGAGATCGGAAGCCGGAGCACCTTGGTGATGAGCAGTGTGTTCGTCGATAGGGATTCGAAGCGCGCCCTGGAAATTCCGCGCAACAGCAAAACCCGCCTGGAGCGTTGCCGCTCCAGACGGGTCTCATCAGTTCAGCGGTTCACCCGGCAGAGCTCAGCCGAACTGATTCATCGTGTTGTGCGCGCCGCCGGCCTTCAGGGCCTTCTCGCCGGCGAAGTACTCCTTGTGGTCGTCGCCGATGTCGGAGCCGGCCATGTTCTGGTGCTTGACGCAGGCGATGCCCTGGCGGATCTCGGCGCGCTGGACGTTCTTGACGTAGCCCAGCATGCCCTGCTCGCCGAAGTATTCCTTCGCGAGGTTGTCGGTCGACAGCGCGGCCGTGTGGTAGGTCGGCAAGGTGATCAGGTGGTGGAAGATGCCGGCGCGCTTGGCCGAATCCGCCTGGAAGGTGCGGATGCGCTCGTCGGCTTCCTTCGCCAGCGGGGTGTCGTCGTACTCCGCCTTCATCAGCTCGGCGCGGTTGTACTTGCTGACGTCCTGGCCCGCCTCCTTCATCGCGTCATAGACCTGCCAACGGAAGTTGAGGGTCCAGTTGAACGACGGCGAGTTGTTGTAGGCGAGCTTGGCGTTCGGGATCACCTTGCGGATGCGGTCGACCATCTTGGCGATCTGCTCGATATGCGGCTTCTCGGTCTCGATCCACAAGAGGTCGGCGCCGTTCTGCAGCGAGGTGATGCAGTCGAGCACGCAACGGTCCTCGCCGGTGCCGGGACGGAACTGGTAGAGGTTCGAGGGCAGCCGCTTCGGGCGCATCATCTTGCCGTTCTGGTTGATGATGACGTCGCCGCTGCGCGCGGTCTCCGGCGTCACCTCCTCGCAGTCGAGGAAGCTGTTGTACTGGTCGCCGAGATCGCCCGGCTGGCTGGAGAACGCGATCTGCTGTGTCAGGCCGGCGCCGAGCGAGTCGGTTCGGGTGACGACGATGCCGTCCTCGACGCCGAGTTCCAGGAAGGCGTGGCGGCAGGCGCGGATCTTGGCCAGGAAGACGTCATGCGGCACGGTGACCTTGCCGTCCTGGTGGCCGCACTGCTTCTCGTCCGAGACTTGGTTCTCGATCTGCAGCGCGCAGGCGCCCGCCTCGATCATCTTCTTGGCGAGCAGATAGGTCGCCTCGGCATTGCCGAAGCCGGCGTCGATGTCGGCGATGACCGGGACAACGTGGGTCTGGAAGCCGTCGATCTTGGCGATGATCTCGGTCTCCTTCGCCTTGTCGCCGGCCTTGCGGGCCGCGTCCAGCGTGCGGAAGAGATCGTTGAGCTCGCGCGAGTCGGCCTGGCGCAGGAAGGTGTAGAGCTCCTCGATCAGCGCGGGGACCGAGGTCTTCTCGTGCATCGACTGGTCCGGCAGCGGGCCGAACTCGGAGCGCAGCGCCGCGATCATCCAGCCGGAGAGATAGAGGTAGCGGCGGTCGGTGCGGCCGAAATGCTTCTTGATCGAGATCAGCTTCTGCTGCGCGATGAAGCCGTGCCAGCAGCCCAGCGACTGCGTGTACTTGGTGCTATCATTGTCGTAGGCGGCCATGTCGGCGCGCATCACGGACGCGGTGTAGCGGGCGACGTCGAGACCGGTCCTGAAGCGGTTCTGCAGGCGCATGCGCGCCACGGCCTCGGCGGTGACACCATTCCAGGTCGGGTTGGCCTCAAGCAGCGCACGCGCCGCCTCGACCTCGGCCTGGTAGGACGAGGAGCCTTGGAGAGCCTGGTCGTTCAGTCCACGCGGTTGGAAGTTCATGTCCGTGATCCCTTGGTTAAGGACAACCTGGGACCTGTTGTAAGCGCGCTGCGACAGCGGACCAGACATTGCGCGGAAAACTTGTCACACTTTACAAATCTCTCGTGTATAGCTGTAAGGAGCTTACAGAGGGGAGATGACCGGCCATGAGTACCGCCACGGCGCGCTCGATCTTCATGGGCCCGCGCCTGCGCCGGCTCCGGCGCGAGCTCGGCCTGACCCAGGCCGACATGGCCGCGGACCTCGAAATATCAGCGCCTTACGTGGCACTCCTGGAGCGCAATCAGAGGCCGGTCACGGCCGACATGCTGCTGCGGCTGGCCCGGACCTACAAGATCGACCTGGCCGATTTGGCCGGCGACGGCGGCGCAGACCATACGGCGCGGATGCAATCGGTGCTGAAGGACCCGATGTTCTCGGACATCGACATCCCCGCGCTGGAAATCTCCGACCTCGCCGTCAGCTATCCCGGCATGGCCGAAGCCTTCCTGCGGCTCTACACCGCCTATCGCGAGGAGCAACTGGCGCTGGCTGAGCGCGCGCCTTCGATCTCCGGCGGCGGGCCGCTGCCGGAAGGCTTTGACGCCAACGATCCCGTCGCCGATGTCCGGCGCTTCCTCGCCGCCCGCCGCAATTATTTCGCGGGGCTCGACGACGCCGCCGAGCGGCTGGCGCAGGCGGTCTTTCAGGGCTCGGCCACCGGATCCCCGCAGGTCTCGGCGAGCCCCGCGGGCTTCATCGAGCGCTTTCGCGAGAAGCACAAACTGCAAGTCCGCTACATGCCGCCGAACGTGATGCTCGGCTCGCTCCGGCGGCTCGACCTGCACCGGCGGCAGTTGCTGATCGAGGATTCGCTCGACAGCGCGAGCCTGAAGTTCGAACTGGCGCGGCAACTCGCTTATCTCGAGCTGGACAACGAGATTGGTGCAGCACTGGAGGACGGCAAGTTCGCCAGCAAGACCGCCGAGCTCTTGGCGCGCCGCGCGCTCGCGGCCTATGCCGCGGCGGCGATCATCATGCCCTACTCGATCTTCGCCAAAGCGGTCGATACCAGGGCCTACGATTTCGAAGCCCTGGCGCGGCAGTTCGGCACCAGCTTCGAACAGACAGCGCATCGCGTCACGACCTTGCAGAAACCGGGCGCCGAGAAGATTCCGTTCTTCCTGATCCGCATCGATCCCGCCGGCAATGTCTCGAAGCTGCTCGACGGCGCCGGCTTTCCGTTCGCGCGCCACGGCGGCGCCTGCCCGCTGTGGTCGGTGCACGGCATCTTCAAGACGCCGCGCCAGATCGTGACGCAATGGCTGGAGCTGCCCGATGGCCGCCGCTTCTTCTCGATCGCCCGCACCGTGACCGCCGGCGGCGGCTCCTATGGCGCGGTCCGCGTCGAGCGCGCCATCGCGGTCGGCTGCGCCGCCGAGCATGCGGGGCAACTGATCTACACCCGCGGCGGCCATGGCCCCGATGCCAGCGCGCCGACCCCGATCGGCACCGCCTGCCGGGTCTGTCACCGGCCGAAATGCGCGGCCCGCTCGGCGCCGCCGATCGGCCGCGAGATCCTGCCGGACGATTTCAGGACGTCGTCGGTGCCGTTCGGCTTCTCGGCGGATTGAGATGACCGGGGCCTCAGCGATCCAGCGACGCCGGCGGGTTGCCGCTGACGCGCTGGGGCGTCGGCTGAAGCCCATCGATGAAGGCATCCAGTACCGGCGCCAGCCGCTGCATCACGTAGAGCGAGCCCTCCGGCGTCAGATGCAGCGTGTCCCACACGATGGTCGTTTCGTCATCGACCTTCAGCGGGCACGGCCGGTCGCCGCACACGGAGTCGAGAACCGAGATGAAGCTGACATTGCGTTGCTGGGCGGCAAGCCGCTTCAGATGTGCATCGGCGGTGAAACTATCGGGCCTGACCTCCAGCGTTCCCTTCGTGGGAAGATGGGTCATCTCATAGCGCACCAGATTGGCGGCCAGCGGCAGGGCAAACTCGAGCGATTGCCCCAGCAGCAGCACCGGGACGCGCGCGGCTTCGGCGGCCGACAAGGTCGCGGACAGATATCCGTCGAATTTGCGGCTTCGCCCCGCGCCATCCCGCTCGGGCTGAACCGCGTAGAGTTCGAGATACGAGCGCCAGCTGCCGGACAGGATGACCGCGGCGATGCGGCCTTCGCGCAGCACGTCGCGCAATGTCGCGTTGACCTCGTCGCAATTCTTGGATTGGCGCTGGTGCAGATCGACGAATGGCGCGCAGGCTCCGGACGTCAGTTGCAGAAGGTTGACCTTCGACCCGAGATGCTTGCGCAGGGCCCAGGCATAGTGCGCGGCGGTGCTGTCGCCGAACAGCAGGACGTTCGGCCGATCGCCGACAGGCGTCAGGCACACGTCGCGGCGATAGCTCGCGAACGGATGATGCGGCTGCAGGAAGCAGGTGGATTCGCCGTAGAACGGCGCCATGACGCCGACGTTGAAACGCAGCATGCGCTGCGCCGCCTGCGGAAAGCGCGCGGGAAAGCCGTTCTGCAGCACACCGACGATCCCGATCGCCAGCAGCAGCGTCGCGGCTGTCGCGATCAGGCCCGACGTCCTTGCTCCGTGCCACACCGGCCGGGTGCGCACCGGCTGCTCGACGAGGCGATAGGAGGCATAGGCAAGAAGGAACGAGCCTGCGAGCAGCGCCGCGGTCGCGACCGGACCCGCCCAGGTGATCGGCATTGCCGCCGTGCCCAGCACGAACACCGGCCAATGCCAGAGGTAGAGCGAATAGGAGATCTTGCCGAGGAAGAGTCCGGTGCGCCGGAATGGCAGCCAGATCGGCTGCCCCTCATCGCGGCTGAAGGCCATCATGAAGAGCGCTGCCCCGAGACACGGCGGCAGGGCATGCAGCCCGGGGAATCTGGTGGCTTCCGTGAACGTCACGGCTGGCACCAGCATCAGCAGCACCCCGCTCAACGCCATCGTCCAACGCGCGCGGATGTCGGCCGGCGCAAAGCGATCGAGCAGATGGGCCAGCCCCCCGATCAGGAATTCCCAGCCGCGCAGCGCCGACAGGTAGAACGCCGCCGAGGCGGAATTCTTGATCAGGAGTTCGTTGGCGATGCACAGCCCCACCGTGCCGGCGAGCAGCAGGCCGAGCGAGACGCGCGCGGACGGATCGCGAAAGCGTCTGCTCCAGACGACCGTGAGCAGCGGGAACAGGAAGTAGAACTGCTCTTCGACCGACAGCGACCAGGTGTGGATCAGCACCTTGCCGACCGATGGCAGATCGAAATAGTTCGCCTGGAACCAGAAGAAGATGTTCGAGGAGAACAGCAAGGTCGAGACCGCGCTGCCGAAGAACATGCGGTACTCGTCCGGCGGGGCCAGGAACTAGGCCCCGATCCCGGTGCCCAGCACCATCACGTAGAGCGCGGGCAGCAGGCGGCGGGCGCGGCGGTCGTAGAACGTCCAAAACGAGAAATCGCCGCGATGGATCCCCGCCCAGATCAGCCGGGTGATCAGGTAGCCGGAGATGACGAAGAAGATGTCGACGCCGACGAAACCGCCCTGGAAGCCGGGGATGCCGTAGTGGAATCCGATCACCAGGAGAACGGCGACGGCCCGGAGGTAATCGATGTCCGCTCGGAATCGCAGGTCCATGCCCCCGGCCGTTCCTTGTTCGCCGGCCGGGTCGCCAGCTCCGCAATTCCCGTAGATTTACGGGATGTGACACGCTCAGACGCAGACAGCAACGGTCAGATATCGTTAGCAATGTATTGTAATGTGCAATGTGGCCCATGGGAGACAGGACAAGGGCCGGACCGCGGCCGTGATGCAGCTGCGCGGGCGCTCTCCGTGTCGGCGGGCGAGCGCCCCGTCCTCGTCGGCTCGGCGACAGTGCCAAGGGAACAAATTCGCCGTCAGGGCAGCCCACCCTTGCGCAGGGGCCACAAACCGGACAAAGATTGCGCCAAAATGTCGCGGCGGAGGTGTTCCATGAGATACGTCGACGGCGCGGTGATGTTCTTCAGCCTCTGGCTGCTGGCATCGATGCTTCTTGACGCGCTGACGCCGCCGGAGCTGACCTTCTACATGATCGGCCCGGCGATCGCGCCCGCGGTGGTCATCGTCGGGTTTCTGTACTGGCTGCGCATCCCTCCGCTCGATTGCGCCCTGGTGATCGCCACGCTGTGGATGGTGTCGGAGATGGCGCTGGAAATGATTTCACCGAAGCCGCTGTCGCCGCTGATGGCGGTCGCCGCCATCCTGCCGCTGCTGGTCGCCGGGATCGTGCGGCACGTCTATCACTGGCGCCAGTCGCGCCCGTCGGGGATGCAGCCGGTCGCCCTCAACGGCCTGCAGAGCCCCTCCGGATCGATGGCGAGCCGCCATCGGCTCTGACGCCGCGGGACCGAGACGATGTCGATCCGGCGGCGCATGGTCAGAACTTGACGTTGACCGCGAGCTGCGCCGTGCGCGGCGGGCCGAGCAGCCACTGCGTCGTGCCGCCCGACGTCGCATAGATCGCGTCGAACAGATTGAAGACGCGGAACGACACCGTGGTGTTCGCATCCGGCTTCCATTGCACGCCGGCATTGACGACGCCGTAGGCCGGCCGCGCCAGCGTGTTGGCATTGTCGGCGAAGGTCCTGCCCACGACCTGGACGCCGGCATTGGCCGACCAGTTCGGCGCAAACGCCCAGGTCGCCCAGATGTTGGAGACCGTCTGCGGCACATTGACCGGGACGTTGCCGGCATAGTTGACGGCGACGCCGCCGACCGACTGGACGAAGTCGTCATATCTGGCGCGCAACAGCGCGGTGCTGGCATCGACCCGCCAGCCATGGTCGAGCGCGAGGCCGACCGCAGCCTCCACGCCGCGCGACGATTGCTGGCCGACCTGGACCGTGACGGCGGGATTGGCGGGATCGCGCGCCAACAGATTGTTCTTCACGATCTCATAGGCCGCCAAGGTCCACTCCCCCCGCCCGCCCCAGAACGACTGCTTGACGCCGACCTCGACCTGCTTGCCGCTCGACAGCGCGAAACTGCGGTTGGCCGCCGACATCGTGATCAGATTGCCGACCGGATCGACCGCCACGGCGTACTGGCCATAGAAGGCCAGATCCTTGATCGGCGTGTAGACGGCGCCGACGCGCCAGCTCGTGGCGTGATAGGATTTCTCGTAGCTGTTGCCCGGCGCGACGTAGTCGGTGCGCGCGATCGTCGGCTCGTCCTGACGGATGCCGCCGATCAGCGATAGCTGGTCGGTCACCGACAGGCGGTTCTCGGCAAACAGGCCATATTGGTTGGTCGTGCTGCCGAATCCCGGCACGGTGCGATTGGGGCTCGCGAACACGCCTGGATCGAACTCGTAGAGCGCGACCGAGGACGTGCCGCCATAGGGCGAGTTGTTGGTGTGGGTAAAGCTGATGTTGTTGACATCGAACCCGGCCACGAATTCGTTGGCCATGCCGAACACATGGCCGCGGAACGTCGCATCGAAGCGATCGCCGACCTGCTGCTGGTCGTGGAAGATCTCGATGTAGCTGCTGCGGTCGATGCGTCCGGTGGCGGCGTTGTAGGCGTAGCTCTCCACGTCCTTCCAGTGCCGCTGGCTGTTCAGATAATATAGCGTGTTGCGAACGGAAATACCGTCGGCGACCTGCCACTCCGTCTTCACCTGATTCCAGCTGTCCTGATAGCGAATGCCGCTGTCGCCCACATTGTAGTTCTTGAAGCGCAGCGTCTCCAGGATGCGCCCGTTGACCAGCGGCGTGCCGAAATAGCGCGACGGGCTGCGATCGCCATAGTCGGTCGAGATCGTCCAGGTGACGTCCTCGTTCTGCCTGACCTGAACCGCCGCATGCAGCGCGACGTTCGACGTCCGGTCACGGTCGACCCAGCCGTCCGACAGGTTGCCGGTCGCGGTGATGCGATAGGCCACGTCCCTGCTCACCGGTCCGCCGCTGTCGACGGCGATCCGGCGCGTCATGTTGCTGTCGAGCGAAACCTCCGCCTGGTTGCGCTGAACCCACAGCGGCAGCTTCGAGACGACGTTGACCGCGCCGCCGATCGCGCCTTCGCCGTACATCACCGAGGCTGGGCCGCGCAGCACCTCGATACGCTCGGCCGACCAACTGTCGAAGGGGAAGGTCAGCGTGCCCGAGCCGACATAGAGGCGCGTGCCGTCATAGAGCGTCATCACCGAGCCGTTGCCGGTGAAGCCGCGGGTGTTGAAGGACAGCCCGCCATTGCCCGGCGCCGGGCTCGCAGTGAAGCCCACGGCGTTCTGCGTCACCGCATCGATCACATTCTGCTGGCCGCGCTCGGCGATCGTCTCGGCCGAGATCACGTCGACGCTCGCCGGCGTCTGCAGACGCGTCAGGCCGAGGCGGCTTCCGGTGGATGTCGCCTCTGTCAGGTTCAATGTCGGAGCCGCGAAGCCGGGATTGGCGGGTGGCGCTGCCGCGACCTCCGTCGGCGGGCGCGCAGGACCTCGAGCGCGCCGGACCGCGGTGCGCTTCACCTCGGCCGAAAGGGGTCGGCCGACGCGCGACGCCGTGGGCGGGTCGACCACGACAGGATCGAGCATGCGCTCCGGTTTGGCAGCCTGTGACCAGCCGGCGGACGGCCACGACAGGGAGAGGATGGCAACGGACGACAGAAGGAGAAAGCGTCGCTTCGACGCAACGGACAGAGCGGAGGTCATCAATGGACTCGCGACAACGTGGCACGTCACCGCGAGCAAAAGAATTCCCCCGCCGGAAGGCGGCAGAACGGCTTCCATCAGGACACCCCGCCCGATGTGCTCACGTGTGACCACGACTGACGGCAGGTCTCCTGGCTCGCGGGTCAGCGCCTGATCGCCGCCTTCCCGGACCGAGATCCAGTGGCTGATGGCGAAGGCTCGCCGCTTACAGTTGCGGGGGCAGCCGCGGCCTCGGGTCTCCCCTCACCGCGTTCCCGTTTAATCCTCGAAAGGAACCGTCGGCACGACCGTAGGTGCGAGCAAACCCGACTGTCAATGCCACGAGTTCTGAGAACACCGTCTTGTCTTGGCGATCCGGACGAGGTCTGGGGCAGGCAGCGTGCCTGCGGCGCGCCGGTGTGGAAAAGTCCAGCCGGTAGCCGATATTGCCGCGAAATATTTCCGTGATTCTACGGAAACGAAAATTTACGTGGAACTCAGAAACCGACTTTTAAACTCCAGATGCCCATCAAGAGCCGACACAGAACCGTGCGGGGACCATGCTGAACGAACTTCTCGTGATCGAAGATGCCGACGTTCACCTGTCGATCCTGCGCAAGATCGCTGTCCAGGCGGGCTTTGCGACGACCGGCGTGAATTCGGTGGACGGCGCCATCAACGTGCTGCGCCGGCGCAACTTCGAGTGCATTACCCTCGATCTGAACCTTGGCGAACGCTCGGGCACGGAAGTCCTGCAACTGCTGTCGGACATGAAATCGCGCACGCCGGTCCTGATCATCAGCGGCTCCGACGACAAGACCCGCGACGTCACCGTGCGCGCTGGCAAGATTCTTGGGCTCAACGTCTATCCGCCCTTCTCCAAGCCGGTCGACCTGGCCTTGTTGCGGCAGACCTTGCGCCAGATTGCGGCGGACACCGACCGGCAACGGCTGGTCAAAGCCAACATCCGCTGACGTCGAGATCGGCGCGCCAAGTCCCGCGCCGCCCATCCCCGCTCGCTCCACCGCATCTGCAAGAGCCGTGTGCTCCCCGCATTTTCGCTTGACGCAGATCAAGGCGCCATACCCTCGCCGCTTGTTGGCTGCACTGGGAAGCGGAACGAGGGAAAATGACGGCAGCAAATCCCAGCAGCGAAGCAGTCGTGGCCGAAGCGACGCCCTATGAACTGGTCGGCGGCGAAGCCGGCGTGCGGCGTCTGGCCGAACGCTTCTACACGATCATGGATGAAGAGCCTGGAGCGAGCCGGATCCGTGCCATGCACGACAGGGATCTCGCGCCCATCAAGCAGTTGCTGTTCGAGTTCTTGAGCGGCTGGCTCGGAGGCCCTGCGCTTTATTTCGAGCGGCCAGAGCATCGCTGCATCATGTCAGCCCACCGCCCTTATCCGATTGGCGACGCTGAACGTGACGAGTGGATGACGTGCATGCGCCGCGCGATGTTCGATTGCGACATCACGGGCGACATGTACGCGTTGCTGGATCAGGCATTCCTGCGGATGGCTAACGCCTTCAAGAGCCGCAAGCCGAACTGAGTCGGCTACGATTTGGATCAGCCCGGCTTGCTGGCAGCCTCGCGGGCCAAGCGTTCGGCCCGTAGCCGCTCGCGATTGGCATAAAAGGCCCGCTGAGCGGCCTCGTGTTCGCGCATGGCTTGCTCAGCATCCGCCCGGCGCGAGGCATCACGCGCCCGACGCTCTTCCGGCGTGAGCACGCGAGGTGTTCTGTCTGTGCTGTCGTAAGTCATGGACAGTCAACGCCCGAAGAGCGAAGCCGTTCCCCTCGTACCGGCGGCTCAGTCGGATTTTCGCGGAAACAGCCGGTCCCGGATGTAGCGCGATGTCGGCGTGAGGCTCAGGCCATAAGGCTTCTGCCAGACGGCGCGGTCGATTTCCTTCTTGTCGCCAATCTCGAGCCGGCCCTTGGCGTACTTGGCGATGAAGATCGCATCGCTCATCTTGCGCCCTGAGCGCTTGTTCTTGACCGTGACTTCCTTCCAAAGCCGCAGCCGTCCCAGCTTGAGCTTCGGAAGCTCCTCCTTGATCTCCCGCTTGAGGCAATCCTTCGCCGTCTCCCGCGCCCGCTTGCGGCCGCCCGGAAACATCCAGCGTCCATCAATGCGACGCCGGACCAGCAGAACCTTTCCGCCCTTGGCGGCAACGAGCTTGGACGCTTTCGCCATGGCCCGGAAACTTTCACCTCGCGTCCGCTTTCAGGCAGATCCTACAGGATTCGTTGCGAGGCCCTCCACCGGACCTTTGCGGAAGGGGGCTGCAGCGTCCGTTCAAATCAGTAGCAAGAGCGCGGATCGACCGCCACGTACTCGCCCGACGGATAGCGATAGTAGCAATTGCCCTGGGACAGATAGTAGCCCGGCCGTGCCGCTGCGGTCGCGCCGGCGATCGCGCCGGTGGCGCCGCCGAGCACGGCACCGGCAGCCGCGCCGCCCGCCTTCCCGGTCAGCAGGCCGCCGAGCACGCCGCCGATGATCGCACCGCCGAGCGCACTCGCGCCGGGGTCCGGATCGGAGGGCGGCGGCGCGGCTTCATAGACGACCGCGGGCGGCGGGGCCTGGTAGGCCGCCGCCGGGGCGTAGACCACGTCATCGGCATAGTCCTCCGACACATAGGTGGGAGGCCCTTCCATCGGCTCAGGATAGTAATACCAGACGCCACCCACGTCCCACCACCAGCCGGGTCGGCCGTTGTGCACTTCGTGGCGCCAGCGGCCGCCTTCCCAGCCGACCCGCCCGCGATAAGGTTGTCCGCCATAGTCGCGCACCGCGACCGCGCCGCGGGCATAGCGCGCGTCGGGCGTTCGTCCGGCAGCCGCGGGACGAGGCCCAGGATTGTGCGCCGGGCCGTATCCTTGCCCGGCATAAGCCGGACCGGCCCCCGGACCAACGCCCGGCGGACGGCCCTGCTGCGCTACGGGCGCGGGCGGACGGACCTGGGGTGTGCCGGCAGTTCGCGGCTGAGGCCCGCCCGGCTGGCTGACCGGAGGCGCCGCAGCGATCGGAGCTCCCTGCGCCGGCCCTCCTCCGCCCTGCCGCGGGCCTTGGACATGTGGCTGGCCTCCCGGCGGCCCGCCCTGAGCGGGTCCCTGACGAAGGACCGCGGGCGGACGCCCCTGCGGCGAGGGTCCGGCCCCCGGACCGCCCTGGTCCTGGGTCTGGGCCCACACCTGCGCGGGCAATGCGATCACCGCGAGGGCCGCCAATGCCGGCAGCCGAGGCGTGGTCTGGTTGAACAATGACATCTTCAATCACCCCTCGATCGCACGGGCATTGCGCTCCGGCTTCGGACGCCTCGGACACGCCGGACGCGCGGATCGGATCTCATCCTGCCGCGCCACACTCCTTGCGAGAAACCGGAAGAATCGCGACATTTTTGCGACCAAGCGTCAGACAGCTCCCCAATAGCGGAAAAGCGCGCTGATTCGTCGCCAAATGATGAAAAGCGGCGCACTCCATCTGCGGGCACGGACAGCGGCCCCGCCGATCTCAGCTCAGCGCTCCGGAGCGATGACGGCGCAGTTGGTGCGTCCGGACATCAGGCAGTCCTGCATCCGGCTGGCCGAGGTCAGTTGGCGGGCCAGCCACAGGCCGAAACCGACCATGATCGCCGCGAACACGAGCGCCGCAATCGCCGCTCCGCGCCCGTGCCCCTGATCCGGCGTTCCCATCTTGCGCCTAGGCCGAGCGGAGGCCGGCCGCCTCCTCATGAGGCTGCTGGTGGCGCGACGCGGGCGAGATCGGCTCGCTCCGCGTGCAGCTGGTCACGCCGAGAAACTGCCCACATTGCCATTCGGAGCCGAGCACGCCGGCCGAAACCGGCGTCGTCCTGGCGAGCACAGCGCTCATCACGCAAGCGCTGGTCACGAGGGCCGCCAGCGCCAGGGCGAGCGCAAGGCGCCTGCGCCCCCAAAACACAGAGGTCATGCCGGTAAACTCCATCGGATGTCGCACCCTGGCGGTACGGCAGGGCCCGCGAGGCGTGAAGCAATTCACATCCGGCTGACCTCGTCAGCGTCACGGGGGAGGCTTACATAGCGATCGGTGCGCGCCATGCAAGCGCTCAGCCCCGCGGTTGGGGGAGGATGGTGATAAAGCATTTGTCATCGACATATGCGATCCTATACACACACCCTCGCGTCAGCCTTCGCTCATGTTCACGTCACCGTGGAAGAACTGCTTGGCGGCGCAGGCAGCCCCTCACCGAACCACACCAGTAGCGAAGTGACGACGTCTCCATGAGAGGATTCAAGGAACCTGGATTTGCCGATCGGCAGAAGGCCGCGCAGCAGGCACGCCAGAGCATTTTACAGAAGTTCAAATCACAGCCGGGACCCGACGATCCCGAAGTCGTGAAGCGCCGGCAGGAGCGAGAGGCCGCAGCGGCACGTCGCGAGCAGTTGCGCCTTGAGCGCGAGGCCGCGAAGGCCGAGCAGAAGCGCCTGGAAGAAGAGGCCAAGGCGGCCGAGGCTGAACGCCTCGCGCGCGAGGCAGAAGAAGCTGCCGCCCGCGCAGCGGAGCTCGAAGCCGAGCAGAAGGCGAAGCGCGATGCGCGCTATGCCGCGCGCAAGGCTCGCGGCAAGAAAAAGTAAGACTGTACGACTAGTGCGACGCGCCAGGCTTGGCGCGTCATGCGCGCGGCATCGCCAGGCGCTGCCCGACAGGTTCGGCGATGGGAGGCGCGCGCCATCCCATCGCACGCGATCGGCGGCTTAGTTCTTCTTCATCATGCCGTCGTCCTTCTTCATGCTGTCCTTCGACATCGCATCGTCCTTCTTCATCGAGTCCTTGGACATCGAATCCTTCTTCATGCTGTCGTGGGACATCGCTCCCTTCTTCATCGCGTCATCCTTGCTCATCTTGTCCTCGGCAAAGGCAACCGGCGCGAGAGCCATGTTGAAGGCGAGAGCGGCGGCGGAAACGCCCAGGATGAAGCGGCTGCGATTGGTCATGATGATCTCTCCTTGAGGTCGGGGTCGACTTGAGATGCGGGTCGACGGCGGCGGATGCGCCGCTCCCTGACATCGACGTTGTGGTCACAGCGCTTGTTACGCGGGGCGCGAAGAATTTTTGTTCGATCAATTTTGACTCGAACTTGCCGCGTTCGGAACCGACCGACACAATTTCGCCCGTCGAGCGAATGTTAGTAGATCTCGCGCACGGGGATTCACAGGTGGGCATTGCGCCGCAGCAATATGTCGCCTCCCATGCATTTGGCCTCGAACGAACGCGATTGTTCGGCTAGAGGAGAATCCGGCAGCGTCGGCGGCTTATGCACGCTGACGTATCGGGTCGGGAACCCAACCACCAGTTGTCCAGGGGAAATCTCATGCTCTCACGCCGTCACGTCCTTGCATCTGCGCTTGCTGCGCCCGCGATTCTGCGTTTCGGAACCGGTACGGCTCATGCAGCAACGACGCTGAAGATCTCCCACCAGTTTCCCGGCGGTACCATCGACAAGGGTGACTTCCGCGACCGGCTCTGCCGCGTGTTTTCCGAGGAAGTCGCCAAGCGTTCGGGCGGCGAGATCGCGACCGAGATCTATCCGAACTCCTCGTTGATCAAGACGGTCGCGCAGTTCTCGGCCATGCGGAAGGGCGCGCTCGACATCAGCCTGTATCCGATGCCCTACGCCGGCGGCGAGGTCCCCGAGACCAACATCGCGCTGATGCCGGGTCTGGTGACCACTTACGACCAGGGCATGCGCTGGAAGAACGAGCCGGTCGGCAAGGCGCTGAGCGACTTCCTCGCCGACAAGGGCATCATCCTGCTGACCTGGGTCTGGCAGGCCGGCGGCGTTGCCAGCCGCTCGCGTCCGCTGCTCACGCCCGAAGATGCGAAGGGCATGAAGGTGCGCGGCGGCTCGCGCGAGATGGACATGGTGCTGCAGAGCGCCGGTGCCTCGGTGCTCTCGGTTCCCTCCAACGAAATCTACACGGCGATGCAGACCGGCGCCTGCGATGCCGGTATTACCTCCTCGACCAGCCTGATCTCGTTCCGCCTGGAAGAGGTCTCCAAGGCGCTCACCTCAGGCGCCAAGGCCTCGTATTGGTTCATGCTCGAACCGCTGATGATGTCCAAGGCCTCGTTCGACAAGCTGCCGAAGAACCAGCAGGACATTCTGCTGACCGTCGGCGCCGAGATGGAAGCGTTCGGGCGCAAGGGCGCGCAGGAGGACGACATCGAGGTGGCGAAGGTCTACGAAAAGGCTGGCGCCAAGGTCGCCGAGCTCGACGCGGAGATCGTCACCAAGTGGCGTGACATCGCGCGCGATACCGCCTGGAAGGACTACGGCAACAAGTCCGCCAACTGCGCCAAGCTCCTCAAGCTCGCCTCCGACGTCGCGGCCTGAGTGATGCACGCGCCCGTCTCCGATACCGAGACCACGACAGTCATTGGCGCCAGCGGTCCGCTGGCGCCAATTCAACGTCTCGTCTCGCTGCTCAACCGCATCATCGTCGTGCTGGCCGCGTTCGCCCTCGTCGCGGCCTGCGTGATCCTCAGCTACAGCGTCGCCGGCCGCGCGCTGTTCAAGGCCGCCAACTACTGGCAGGACGAGGCAGCCGTCTTCCTGCTGGTCGGCGCCACCTTCATGACCGCGGCCTATGTGCAGGAGCATCGTGGCCATGTCAGCATCGAGGCCTTCGTCGGCCTGATGTCGCCGCTCGCCAACAAGATCCGGCTCTGGCTGGTCGATGTCGCGAGCTTCCTGTTTTGTGCCTTCTTCACTTGGAAGTCCTGGACCCTGACGCATGAAGCATGGGTGGATGGCCAGGTCTCCAATTCAATGTGGTCGCCGCCGCTGGCCATTCCCTACGCCTTGATGGCCGCCGGAATGTCGTTGCTCTGCGTACAGATGCTGCTGCAGATCGTGGCCCCGCTGACCGGAGCCCGTCGATGAGCGTGTTTGGAATCGGGGTCGCCTACGGCCTCTCCACTTTGTTTGCGATGTTCGCAGGCATGCCCATCGCGTTCGCGCTTGGTGCCGTGGCCGTCGTGTTCATGGCGATCTACATGCCGACGGCGTCACTCGATACGGTGACGCAGAACGTCTATGAGGAAATGGCGTCGATCACGTTGCTGTCGATCCCGCTGTTCATCCTCAAGGGTGCCGCGATCGGCCGGTCCCGCGCCGGCCAGGATCTCTACTCGGCGCTGCATGCCTGGCTGCATCGCGTGCCCGGCGGCCTCGGCGTCGCCAACGTCTTCGCCTGCGCGCTATTCGCGGCGATGGCCGGATCGTCGCCGGCGACCTGCTCGGCGATCGGCTCGGCCGGCATCCCCGAGATGCGCAAGCGCGGCTATTCCGGCGGCTTCGCGGCCGGCATCATCGCGGCCGGCGGCACGCTTGGAATCCTGCTGCCGCCCTCGATCACGATGATCCTGTTCGCGATCGCCGCGGAGAAATCGCTGGGGCGGCTGTTCCTGGCCGGCATCGGTCCGGGACTGCTGCTGGTCACGCTGTTCGGCCTCTATGCCGTCGTGCGCTTCCGGCAGGAATATGCGCGCGCGAAAGTCGTCTATGAGAAGTCGGGCGCCTGGTCGGATATTCTGGTCAAGGACGAGTACACGATGGCGCAGCGCTTCTCGGTGCTGCCGCGCGTGATCCCGTTCGTGCTGCTGCTGACCGGCGTCATGGTCGCGCTCTATGGCGGGCTGGCCACGCCGTCGGAAACGGCGGGTCTCGGCGGCATCCTGGCGCTGGTGCTGATCGCGATCATCTACCGGGTCTGGACCCCGAGCGATCTCGCGCCGATCATGAAGGCGACCTTGCGGGAATCGACCATGCTGATGCTGATCATCGGCATGTCGCTGCTGTACTCCTACGTAATGAGCTATTTGCACATCTCACAGTCGGTGGCGGAGTACATCGTCTCGCTGCACCTGCCGCGCTGGGAGCTCTTGTTCGCGATCCTGCTGATGGTGATCGTGCTCGGCTTCTTCCTGCCGCCGGTCTCGATCATCCTGATGACCGCGCCGATCATCCTGCCGCCGCTGCGCGCGGCGAATTTCGATATCATCTGGTTCGGCGTGGTCATGACGATCGTGATGGAGATGGGCCTGATCCACCCGCCGGTGGGATTGAACATCTTCGTCATCAGGAACGTCGCGCCGGACATTCCGCTGCGCGAGGTGATCTGGGGCACCCTGCCCTTCGTGCTGCTGATGATGGCCGCGGTCGTGCTGCTCTGCTTCGTGCCGCAGATCTCGACGGCGCTGCCGGACCTTGTGATGGGCCCGGATCTCAGCCGCTGACGCGGCTGAGAATGGCAACTGAGGAGTAGCGATCCGGGCTTGCCCTATTCGCTACCCGCCCGCCTCGCTTTCGCATTCAGTGCGGCGGCCACGCGGCTGACCGGCGGACGGCCGAGCAGCCGGCTCATCTCGTTGGTGGCCGCCAGCAGCTTCGCCATATCCACACCGGTGCGGATGCCCATGCCTTCGAGCATGTAGACGACGTCCTCGGTCGCGACATTGCCGGTCGCGCCCGGCGCGAATGGGCAGCCGCCGAGGCCGCCTGCGGCGGCATCGATCACGCGCACGCCCTCCTCCATGCCGGCATAGAGATTGGCCAGTGCCTGGCCATAGGTGTCATGGAAGTGCATCGCCAGATGCGAGACGGGCACGTCGTCACAGACCGCGCGCAGCATCTGCTTGGCCTTAAGCGGCGTGCCGACGCCAATGGTGTCACCGAGCGAGACCTCGTAGCAGCCGAGATCCCACAGCGCCTTGGCGACGTCGGCCACCGCCTGCGGCTTGATCTCGCCCTCATAGGGACAGCCGAGCACGCAGGAGACATAGCCGCGCACCTTGATGCCGTCGGTCTTGGCGTGCGCGATGACAGGCTTGAAGCGCTCAAGCGACTCACCGATCGAGCAATTGATGTTGGCGCGCGAGAAGCTCTCGGACGCGGCCGTGAACACCGAGATCACCTTCGCTCCCGCCGCATGCGCGGCCTCGTAGCCCTTCACGTTGGGCACGAGCACGTGGAATTCGCCGGGCAGCGCGGCGACGCTGCGCATGACCTCATCGGAGCCGACCATCTGCGGGATCGCCTTGGGTGAGACGAAGGCGCCCACCTCGACCGTGGTCAGGCCGGCATCGACTAGCGCACGGACGAAGGCGATGCGGTCGGCGACGCTGACGGAGGTCTTCTCGTTCTGCAGGCCGTCGCGCGGGCCCATTTCGATGATGCGCACGCTCTCGCTCATGCTGACCTCTTCGAGTTGGAGGATCAGGCGGAAGGCTCCACTTCCGCCAGTTCGACGCCTTCCTGCACGATGTCGCCGACCTTGCACTTGATCGCATTGAGCACGCCCGCGAACGGCGCGCGCAGGGTCTGCTCCATCTTCATCACTTCGAGCGTCAGGATCGCCGCGCCCTTCTCGAGGACCGCCCCCTCCTGCGCCAGCAACGCCACCACGGTGCCGGGCAAGGGCGCGACGATCTTGTCCTCGCCGCCCTGCTCCTCGTCGTCGCCGCCGAACGGATCGACCCAGTGCAGTTCAAAGCGACCGTTGCGGGTACGCAGATAGAGTTCATGCCCCTCGATCACGGCCACGACATGGGATTTGACCCCGTCGCGCACAAGGTCGAAGCCACCATCTTCGGTCGGAACGGCTGAGAACGATGTCACCCGGCCGTCAATCGACAGGGTCTGCACGCCCGGACCATAGGCCAAAGTCACCGTCTGCGGATCATTGCCTGCCTGGCGGAACGAGAACACGCGCTGGCGCAGGCCGACCGGCATCCAGCCGGAGGACCGCCACGGCGAGCCCTGCTCCTTCGCTGCCGCGGCCTGCTCGTCGATCAGAATGGCCGCGACCGCTGCACAGAGTTCGACATCACCGGCATTGGCCCCTGACTCTGTCAATTGCGCCAGATGGCGCTCGATGAAGCCGGTGTCGATCGCATTCGCCTGGACATCTGGATGGGTCAGCAGTGCCGACAGGAACGGGATGTTGCTGACGATGCCGCGGACATCCGTGTCTTCGAGGCCGCGGTTGAGCCGCTCGATCGCGACCTCACGCGTCGGTGCCCAGGCGATCATCTTGGCGAGCATTGCGTCGTAATACGGCGACACGGCATCGCCCTCGCGATAGCCGGCATCGATGCGCAGGCCGCCGGTCTCTGCTGGCACCCGCCAGGTCTTGATGGCCCCGACCGAGGGCATGAAATTCTTGGCGGGATTTTCCGCGTAGACGCGCGCCTCGATGGCGTGGCCGTTGAGCTTGATCTGGTCCTGCGTCAGCGGCAGCGCTTCGCCGAAGGCGACGCGGAGCTGCCATTCGACGAGATCGACGCCGGTGATCAGCTCGGTGACGGGATGCTCGACCTGAAGCCGCGTGTTCATCTCGATGAAAAACACATCGCGGCCGTCGGAGACGAACTCGATGGTGCCGGCGCCGACATAGTTCACCGCGCCCGCTGCGCGGCGCGCCGCCGCACAGACCGTCTCGCGCTGCGCAGGTGACAGCGTCGGCGACGGCGCCTCCTCGATCACCTTCTGATGGCGGCGCTGCAGCGTGCATTCGCGTTCGAACAGCGAGACCAGGTTGCCGTGGCTGTCGCCGACGATCTGCACCTCGATATGCCGCGGATTCTGGACGAACTTCTCGATCAAGACACGATCGTCGCTGAAGGCCGCCTTGGCCTCGCGTTTGGCGCTCGTGACGGCGTCAGCGAGATCGCCGGCTGCATTCACCACGCGCATGCCGCGGCCACCGCCACCTGCGGAGGCCTTGATCAGCACGGGATAGCCGATCCGCGCGGCCTCATGGGCGAGCGTGCCCTCGTCCTGCGCCTCGCCGTGATAGCCGGGCACCAGCGGCACGCCGGCCTGCTCCATCAGGAATTTCGAGCCGGACTTCGAGCCCATCGCGGTGATCATCGCCGCGGTCGGGCCGACGAAAACGAGCCCCGCGTCGAGACAGGCCTGCGCGAACTCGGCGCTCTCCGACAGGAAGCCATAGCCGGGATGGACCGCTTCGGCGCCGGTCGCCTTGGCGGCCTCGATCAGCCGCTCGATGTTGAGATAGGAGTCGCGGGCGCGGGCCGGCCCGAGCAGCACGGCCTCGTCGGCGAGCGCGACATGCAGTGCGTTGCGATCGGCTTCGGAATAGACCGCGACGGTCTTCAATCCCATCGCGCGCGCCGTGCGGATGACGCGCACGGCGATCTCGCCGCGATTGGCGATCAGGAGCTTGCGGAAACGACGATACAATCCGGGACGAGCCATGATCACATCCTGAACAGGCCGAACTTGGTCGGCTCGACCGGGGCATTGGCGGCAGCTGACAATCCGAGCCCGAGCACGAGCCGGGTATCGGCGGGGTCGATCACGCCATCGTCCCACAGCCGCGCGGTCGCGTAATACGGATTGCCCTGCGCCTCGTATTGCGCACGGATGGGCGCGCGGAATTTCTCTTCCTCTTCCACGGGCCAGCTCTCGCCCTTGGCTTCGATGCCGTCGCGGCGGACCTGGCTCAGCACCATGGCCGCCTGCTCGCCGCCCATCACCGAGATGCGCGCGTTCGGCCACATCCAGAGGAAGCGTGGGGAGTACGCGCGGCCGCACATGCCATAATTGCCGGCGCCATAGGAGCCGCCGATCACGACCGTGAACTTCGGCACCGAGGCGGTCGCGACCGCCGTCACCAGCTTCGCGCCATCGCGGGCGATGCCGCCGGCCTCGTACTTCTTGCCGACCATGAAGCCGGTGATGTTCTGCAGGAACACCAGCGGGATGTTGCGCTGGCAGCACAGCTCGATGAAGTGCGCGCCCTTCAGCGAGCTCTCGCTGAACAGAATGCCGTTGTTGGCGATGATGCCGACGGGATAGCCGAAGATGTGGGCGAAGCCGCACACCAAGGTCTGGCCGTAGAGCTTCTTGAATTCGTCGAATTCCGAGCCGTCCACCACGCGGGCGATGATGTCGCGGACGTCGAACGGCTTGCGGCCGTCGGCGGGCACCACGCCGTAGATCTCCTCCGCCTGATAGCGCGGCTCACACACCTCCCGCATGTTCAGAACGGTGCGCGCGCCCGGCGGCTTCAACGTGCCGACGATGCGGCGTGCGATGCCGATCGCATGCGCATCGTTCTGCGCATAGTGATCGGTGACGCCCGACTGCCGCGAATGCACATCGGCGCCGCCGAGCTCCTCGGCGCTGACGACCTCGCCGGTCGCAGCCTTCACCAGCGGCGGGCCGCCGAGGAAGATCGTGCCCTGATTGCGCACGATGATGCTCTCGTCCGACATCGCCGGCACATAGGCGCCGCCGGCCGTGCACGAGCCCATCACGATCGCGAGTTGCGGAATACCTTGCGCCGACATCTGCGCCTGGTTGAAGAAGATGCGGCCGAAATGCCGCTCATCCGGAAAGATCTCGTCCTGCAGCGGCAGGAAGGCGCCGCCGGAATCGACCATGTAGACGCAGGGTAGATTGTTCTGCCGCGCGATGTCCTGCGCACGCAGATGCTTCTTCACCGTCATCGGATAGTAGGTGCCGCCCTTGATCGTCGCGTCATTCGCGACGACGACGCATTCGCGGCCCGCGATGCGGCCGATGCCGGTCACGATGCTCGCGGAGTGAACGTCACCGCCATAGAGCCCGTGGGCCGCGAGCGGCGACAGCTCCAGGAACGCCGTGCCGGGATCGAGCAGCAGGTCGACGCGCTGGCGCGCCAGCATCTTTCCGCGCGCGAGGTGCCGCTTGCGCGAGGCCTCGCCGCCGCCATCGGCGACCTGCGCGAGCTTGCCGCGCAGATCCGCAACGAGCGCGCGCATGGCCTCGGCATTGCGCGCAAAATCCGCTGACGAGGGATCGATCGTGGAATGAAGCGTCATGATCGGCGTCTTCGTGTCTCAGCTTGGAGGGAAAGCCGCGCGGGAGCACGCGTCAGATTGCGTGTGATCAGGAGATTCGCCACAACCAACGGTTTATCACCTCTGCCCACATGCTGTCCTCCCTCGCCCTCTCGCGGCCGTTTCAGGCCGTCCGTCGTTCTCGAATTAAACGATCATACGTTTTTATATCGAGTTCTCAAGCGGATTGTTGTAGCGTTCGATCTGAGCAGCAGCTCTTTGAGACGACACGTGTTTTCACACTGACCACTGTTGCCGCGCGGCTTCGATCCTTGGGGCGCGGCGCTGAGCGGGTCTCGCGAGGATGAGATGGCGCGCACGATCGGGTCACACGGTCCGACGACCATGGAGGCGATCCGCAAGGCCGGCCTGCGGCTGATCTTCGAGCACGGCTACGAGGCGATGAGCCTGCGCCAGCTCGCGGCCGAGGTCGGCATCCAGCCCGGCTCGCTCTACAATCACATCAGCACCAAGCAGGAGCTGCTGTCGCAGCTGATCCAGGACCACATCAACGACCTCCTAAGCGAGCTGGAGCTGGCGCTCAGGGACAAGCAGGGCGCCGTCGAACGCCTCAGGGCGTTCGTCGCCTTCCATGTCAGCTATCACATGACCCGCAAGCGCGAGGTCTTCATCGCCAATTCGGAGCTGCGCAGCCTCGAACCGCGCAACTATGAAGCGGTGGTGGCGTTGCGCGGCGCCTACGAGCGGCGGCTCGCCGACATCCTCAGTGATGGCGTTTCGGAAGGCGTGTTCGACGTCGTGGACATCCAGGTCGCCACCTTTGCCATCATCGCGCTGCTGACCGGGCTGTGCAGCTGGTATCGTCCGGGCGGCCGGCTGACCAGGGACGCGATCATCGCGGCTCACGAGAAGCTTGTGCTCTCGGGCGTGATGCCATCGAGCGCGGCATCCGGGCCGAGCCGCGACGACGGTAGAAGGGTCGAACAGGCATAAGGCGATGGCAGAGCGCCCTGACCTCGACGCGATCGACCGCAGGATCCTTGCCGAGCTCCAGCTCGACGGTCGCATCCGCATCAACGAGCTCGCGGACCGCGTCGGCATCTCGCATCCGAACTGCCTGCGTCGCGTCCGCGCGCTGCGCGGCAGCGGCGTCATCACGGCGATCCGCGCCACGATCGACGAACGGGCGCTGGGCTATGAAGTGGTGTCGTTCGTCACCATCCAGCTCGACAGCCAGAACCAGGCGGCGCTGGGGGCGTTCGAGGCGGCGATCGTGCCGCTGCCCTGGGTCCAGCAATGCTGGCGGCTATCGGGGGATGCGGACTTCCTGCTGAAATGCGTCTCGACCGGCGTCGAGGGCATGAGCCGGCAACTCCGGCAGTTTGCCGCTCTGCCCGGCGTCCGCACGATCAGAAGCCTGCCATCGCTCGGTCAGTTCAAGGACGGACCGCTGCCGATTCCCGGCGCCGATGGCGCACCCGAATAGGGCAAGAACGCTGTCGCCGATCGCGCCGGATCAATGCGTCCAAGGCTCGCCGCGGCGGAACGAGAAGTTGTCGGCATAGGCGATCTGGCGCTTCACCGGCTCCTTCGGCTCGATCACCTGGTACGGGATGCCCTTGCGCTCGCAATAGGCGATCGCCTCGTCCTTGCTGTCGAAGCGCAGGGTGACCTGCTGCTTCATGTCGGACGAGGACGTCCAGCCCATCAGCGGCTCCACCGAACGGGGCTGCTCCGGCTCGTAATCCAGCTGCCAGTCCCGGGTCTTGGCCTTGCCCGATTGCATCGCGTTCTTGGCGGGCTTGAAAATACGTGCGGTCATGGCTGGCAGAGCCTCTCGAGCGGCGGTCGTCATGCGTTTGGCGGAGACGGCCGGGATGGGGTACAGGCAATGTTCAGCACGGAACGGTGATTCCCATCCAGGACGTGACCGTTTATCGTGCTCCGTATAGTCATTCTGCCGTCCCGTGACAATCTCGCTCGGCTGTCACGGCGCCTCCCTGCTCCCCGGACGTTTTCCTTTCAAAACAGTGCGTTGAAGCGGCCATGAAAATCAATGCCACGCTGCCCGAGAGAGGGCGCGACCTTCGGCTCGACCTGTTTCGCGGAATCGCCAACTGGGCGATCTTCCTCGACCATATCCCCGACAATGTGGTGAACTGGATCACCACCCGCAATTACGGCTTCAGCGACGCCGCCGACCTGTTCGTCTTCATCTCCGGCTATACCGCCTCGTTCGTCTATGCCCGGATGATGATCGACCGCGGCTTCATCGTCGGTGCCACCCGGCTGTTCAAGCGGGTGTGGCAGCTCTACGTCGCCCACATCGTCCTGTTCGTCATTTATATCGTTGCCATCAGCTATCTGGCGACACGGTTCGGGGTGTCCGAGATCATCGACGAGTTCAACGTCGCCGGTCTCGTCGACCATGCCAGCGACACGTTGGCGCAGGGTCTCATCCTGAAGTTCAAGCCGGTCAATCTCGACGTGCTGCCGCTCTACATCGTGCTGATGGGCTTCTTCCCACCGGTGCTGTGGCTGATGCTGCGCCAGCCCGACCTGACGATGATCGCCTCGATCGTGCTCTGGCTCGTGGCGCGCTACATGGGCTGGAATTTCGCCGCCTATCCGGCCGGCAGCTGGTACTTCAATCCGTATTGCTGGCAGGTCCTGTTCGTGTTCGGCTCCTGGTGCGCGCTCGGCGGCGCCCGCCGCTCGATGGGCATCATCATGGCCCCGGCCACTCTCTATTTCTGCCTCGGCTACCTGCTGCTCGCCCTGATCATGACCATGGCCGGCCGTTTCCCGGACTTCGGTGCGATGTTTCCGCACTGGCTGTATGCGGCGTTCAATCCGAACGACAAGACCAATCTGGCGCCCTACCGCTTCCTGCACTTCGTGGTGATCGTGATCATGGTCATCCGCTTCGTGCCGAAGGAGTGGAAGGGACTTGAGTGGAAGGCGTTCGATCCGCTCGTGGTCTGCGGCCAGCAATCGCTTGCCGTGTTCTGCGTCGGCGTCTTCCTGTCCTTCATCGGCCATTTCATGCTGATGCTGAGCTCGGGCTCGCTGCTGGCGCAGATCCTGGTCAGCGTCGCCGGCATCGCGATCATGACCACGGTGGCCTATTACATCTCCTGGTCGAAGCGGCAGGACAAGCCGCTGAAACCGGCGCCGCCAAAACCGGCCGCGGCCGACGGGCCTCCGCCCCGTTGACCTGCATCAAGGGTCCCCGTCTCGGGCCCGCTAAGGTCCGCAGCATACGAGATGCCGCCACCGCGGCGCGCGCTTGTCGCAAGCGCGCAGGCCGCCAGGCGGCGATCCCGCTGGCACGTTTGCTGACAAGGACCAGATCATGTCGACCCATTTCCACGCCGTCGTGTGGCTCGATCACAGCGAGGCCAAGCTGTTTCATATCGGCCTCACCGGCTCCGACGAGGTGACGCTGCATCCGCATCTGCAGACCAAGCATCTGCACCACAAGGCGAATGCGATCGGCAGCGGCCACGCCGCGCCGGACAAGCATTTTCTCGAGGAGATCGCTCACGCGCTCAATGACGCCGGCGAGATCCTGATCATCGGCCCGGCCAGCGCCAAGACCGAGCTTGCCAAATACCTGCACGAGAAGCATCCTGCCGTCGGCAAGCGCATCGTGGCCGTCGAGGCCGCCGACCATCCGACGGACCGGCAGATCGTCGCCTACGCCAAGCAGCACTTCAAGATGGCGCCGCCTCGGGTGGCGACGGGCACCGCGGGCTGACAGCGGCAGTCTGGCCGCAAGGTCCGGTCGATCATGGACATGCTCACACCGGACGATTTGAAGCCCACGACGCCTGATCGCACTCCTGCTGATCGCAATCCTGCGACGCCGGCCGCCGATCGCGGCCGGCGTCGTTTTTCCTGGTCGACCCTGCTCTTGCTGGTCGTCCTTCTCGGCGCCGGCGCAGGCATCACGGCGTGGTGGCTGCGTGGCCCCGCCGTCATGACCGCCAGGATCGCCCGCGGCACGGCAGCCGAGATCGTCTATGCGACCGGAGCGGTCGAGCCGGAGACGTGGTCGCGCACCACGCCGCTGGTCCGCGGCCGCATCGTCGAGCGCTGCCGCTGCGAGGGCAAGCCGGTCAAGGCCGGCGACCTGCTGGCGCGGCTCGACGACAAGGAAGCCCAGGCGACGCTGAACGATCTGCGGGCGCAGGAAGATTTCCAGCGCCACGAATTCGAGCGGCAGACGCAGTTGCTGGCCCGCGGCGCCGCCACCTCGCAGGCCTATCAGCGCTCCGAAAGCGACCTGGCCCGCGTCCGCGCCCAGATCGCGGCCCAGACCCAGCGGCTCGACTACTACAAGCTGGTCGCGCCGATGGACGGCGTCGTGCTCAAGGAAGACGGCGAGGTCGGCGACATGGTCGACCCCGGCACCATCCTCTACCGCGTCGGGCTGGAAAGGCCGCTCTGGGTGGTCGCCGACGTCAACGAGGAGGACATTCCCCGCGTCAAGGTCGGACAGACGGCGCTGCTTCGGACGGACGCGTTCGGCAACCAGGCGCTGCCGGGCACGGTGAAGCAGATCACGCCGGCCGGTGACCCGATCGCGAAGACCTTTCGCGTGCGCATCGGCCTTCCGGACGACACGCCGCTGCGCGTCGGCATGAGCGTCGAGGCCAACATCGTCAGCCGCGAAAAGGCCGATGCGGTGCTGGCGCCGGCCAATGCCGTCGTCAACAACACCCTGCTCGTGATCGAGGGCGGGCGCGTGCATCGGCGCAAGGTCCGCCTCGGCATCCGAGGCTCCGCCGCGGTCGAGGTGCTCGACGGCGCGCAAGAAGGCGAACTCGTCGCCTCGCCTGCGACCGCCGATATCAGGGATGGCGAACGGGTTCGCGCGATCGAGCCTGAGACCTCCGGACCGTGACTCTCGTTCTGACCATTGCCTGGACTCACGTCCGCCATCGCGCCCGCCAGACGCTGGTCGCGATCGCCGGCGTCATGACCGGCGTGGCCTTCTCGGTCATGATGGCCGCGATGATGGAGGGCTCGCAGGACGACTTCATCCGGACTCTGGTCGACGCGCTGCCCCACATCTCCATCACCGACGAACTGCGCCAGCCGAGCCGACAGCCTGCGGACCAAGTCTATGCTGCCGCGGAATTCCATGGGCTGACGCCCAACATCCGCCGCCCCGGCATCAAGAACCCAATGGCGACCATGGCGTCGCTGCGGAACTGGGTGCCGGGCGCACTGACGCCCTCGGTTCAGTCCAAGGCGGTGCTGCGCTTCGCCGGACGCAACCTGACCGCCTCGATCATCGGCATCGACCCGCGCACCGAGGGCGACGTGTCGACGCTGCCAAGCCATATGCGGCAGGGCACCCTGAATTCGCTATATCGCTCCTCGCATGCCATCCTGCTCGGAGACCGTCTCGCCGCCAAGATCGGCGCCCGCGTGAATTCCAACATCACGCTCGCCTCGGCCCAGGGCACGAGCATGAACGCCACGGTCGTCGGCACCTTCCATTCCGGCTTTCGCGTCACCGACGAGACCACGGGCTACGTGCTGTTGCGGACCGCGCAGATCCTGGAACGCCAGACCGGCGTGATCAACGAGATCCGCGTCCGCACCAACGATCCGATGCAGGCGCGTCTAATCAGCGAACGGATCGGCGACCAGACCGGCTACAAGGCGATCTCCTGGCAGGAGGCCCAGGAGGACCTGCTGGCGGCGATCACGCTGCGCAACGTGCTGATGTACACCATCGTCGGCGCCATCCTGCTGGTCGCGAGCTTCGGCACCTACAACATCATCTCGACGATCACCCATGAGAAGACGCGCGACATCGCCATCCTCAAGTCGCTCGGCTTCCGCGATCGCACGGTGCGCGGCATCTTCATCATCGAGGCCTTGTTCATCGGCGTGACCGGCGCCGCGCTCGGCTGGGTTCTCGGCTATCTGCTGACGCGCGGACTTGCCTCGCTCGAGTTCAAGACGCCGTTTTCCGACTACAACCATCTGCCGGTGCTGTATTCGTTCAAGCACTATCTGCTCGCGGGCGCGGTCGCGCTGGTCTCGAGCGCCGTCGCGGGCTACTTCCCGGCGCGTGCGGCGGCGCGGCTGCATCCGGTCGACATCATCCGGGGCGCGACATGAGCGCGCCGCTGATCGAGGCGCGCGATGTCACGAAGGTGCTGCCCGGCGAGGTCCCGGTCACGCTGGTCGCCGACATCGATCTCGCGATCCACGCGCGCGAGTTCATCGCCATCACCGGCCCGTCGGGCTCGGGCAAATCCTCCCTGCTCTATCTGCTTGGGCTGCTCGACCTGCCGAGCCGTGGCGACGTGCTGATCGACGGCCGCTCGACGACGGCCATGAGCGAGGACGAGCGCGCCGAGGTCCGGCTGTCGCGTCTCGGCTTCGTCTTCCAGTTTCATTTCCTGTTGCCGGAGTTCTCGATCACCGAGAACGTCGCGCTGCCGATGCGCGCGCTCGGGCGGCTGTCGCCGCGCGCCATCACGACGCGGGCCGAGGAGCTGCTGGCGTCGCTCGGTCTCGCCGATCATCTGCGCAAGACGCCGGACAAATTGTCGGGCGGTCAGCGCCAGCGCGTGGCGGTGGCGCGCGCGCTTGCCAACGATCCGCCGGTGATCCTCGCCGACGAACCGACCGGCAGTCTCGACACCGCCTCGACCGCGCAAGTGTTCGGCATTCTGCGCGACCTCGTGACGGTCAGAGGCAAGACCGTGGTCGCGGTCACGCACGACCTGCATCTGGCCGCGCAGATGCAAAGGCGCGTCCACATCATTGACGGACGGCTGGCGCAAGACGAGTTGGCGCGGTGATCCGCAGCCGTGTCCGCAGCGGCGGCGCGCCCCTGCCCGCGATTTGATTTAGCGCAAAGACCGGCGATCCGGATTCGGATGATGTGACGGCCAGCGGATGTTCCTTCCCCGGATTCAGCCGCACACTTCGGATGCTCCCGGGTCTTGCCGCTGCGGGAGCATCCGAATTTTTATGTGGCGGACCACGGGCATGGCCGAGCCCACGCAGGTCGGCGCCGCGCCGAAGCCATCGCGCGTCATGTGTCCGGGTGCCGGTTGTTCGAGTGTCGCAAGTCTTGCGCGCGTCCGAGCGCGGATACGGCGGTCGCCGCCGTGGAAATGGTCGGGGCAGCTGGATTCGAACCAACGACCTGCAGTACCCAAAACTGCCGCGCTACCAGGCTGCGCTATACCCCGATCTCCTGGGAAGGCCACGTCACTACACGGTCGCGGCGTCCGCAGCAAGACCGCCGGAACGCTCCGACCTGAAGGCAGGCCCTACGAAAACGGCCCCAGAGGGATCCTCCGAGGCCGCCGAATGGGTCTATTTCGCGCCGGTCAGTGCGACGACAGTGCCGGGGAGCCCGTTTCCGGATGGATCTCCGCGGCCATCATGCCCTTGGAGCCCGGCCCATAGCGGACCAGCACCCACTGCCCCGGACGCAGCTCGGTCATGCCGAAGCGGCGCAGCGTCTCCATGTGCACGAAGATATCCGGCGTGCCCTCGCCGCAGGTGACGAAGCCAAAACCACGCAGGCGGTTGAACCACTTGACCTGGGCCCGCTCCAGCCCGCTGGTCGGCGTCACCGTGACATGCGTGCGCGGCGGCAGCATCTGCGCCGGATGGATCGCCGTCGACTCGTCCATCGAGACGATGCGGAAGGCCTGGTAGCCCTTGGCGCGCTGGACACATTCCACCACCAGGCGAGCGCCCTCATAGGCAGTCTGATAGCCGTCGCGCCTGAGCACCGTGACGTGCAGCAGCACGTCCGGCCAACCATTGTCGGGAACGATGAAGCCGTATCCCTTCGAGGCGTCGAACCATTTGATGACGCCGCTGATCTCGACGAGGTTCTCGCCGAGACCGGTCAGCGCGTCGATCGCCGAATCTCGAAGCCCCGAGTCTCGAAGCCCTGCGTCTCGAAGCGCCGAGTCTCGCGCGACGCCGCCTTGATAGTCTGCCCCGAGCCGGCTTGGTGTCGATACACCAACAACCGGTACTCCAAGCTTCTTGGACTCAAATCCGTCCGACCCCATAACCCCGGACCTCACAGATGAATTGTGAGCCGCCACCCCTGCAACGGCGTCTTATGCGCGCGCTCATCACCTATACCCTCGACGAGTCACGCGAATCTCTCGAATCGAAGATAACATTCCCTCGTGCCGCGCATAGATAAAAATCGGTTACAGTGAGGCATATGAACAGACTTGCCGACAAAAATGCATCAATTTCCGTTCAATTACGGACAAAGGGCCCGAGTACTTCACCGATGTCTTGGCGAATGACGAGGTCGGCAACGTCGTCCTGATCGGTCGGTTCCCGGTTGATGATCACGAGGCGTGCACCCGCCTGTTTTGCCATCAATGGAAAGCCCGCTGCGGGCCATACAACCAGCGACGACCCGATCGCGATGAACAGATCGCAGTGCTGCGCGAGTTCGCTGGCCCGCTGCATCTCGGCTTCGGGCATGGACTGACCGAACGACACCGTCGCTGTCTTCACCGGCTGAGCGCAGGCCGGACAATCCGGCGCCGCACCATCGGCATCGAAGCGCTCGCGAACCCAGCCGAGCTCGTAGCGCTGCCCACATCCGATGCAGCGCGCATAAGTGGTGTTGCCGTGCAACTCGACGACATGGTCGGCGGCGAAGCCGGAGTCCTGATGCAGGTTGTCGATGTTCTGCGTGATCACGGCGGGAATTTTTCCCGCCCGGTAGAGCGACGCCAGCGCCAGGTGACCGCGGCCGGGTCGCGCAGCGGCGAAGGTGTCCTGCATGGCAAAGCGCCGGCGCCAGGCTTCGTCCCGCGCATCCTGGCTGGCGACGAACTCGCTGAAATCGATCGGCCGGTTGCGGGTCCATAGGCCGCCCGGAGAACGAAAGTCCGGAATACCGCATTCGGTCGAGATGCCCGCGCCGGTGAACGGCACGATCACCCGCGCCGCGGCGATCAGGTCCCCCAGGCGATTCACGCCATCGTGCAGATCAGATGCCATCATTGCGCCCGTCTCGAACCATCCGACCTCGCATCATCGTGGCCGTGTCATAGCACGGCAGGCGCCGCAGGGTCTTGGCATGCGTCCGATGCGCCTCCCCCACTTGAGTTTTGTTGCCCGCCAACACGCGATGCGAGTCGGCAGCCAGCGTTCTACCGGGAGAGGCAAAGCGGGCCGGACGGCGCCACTCTCCCCAACCCATCGCGCGAGCCGCGGGGCCTTCACCGCAATCACGCCTCAATCAGGCACCCACATCGTGGCAGCGATTCGCCAGGAAGTTTGTCACGCGTCTCAGGGCGAGGCTCGCCGGATGGCACCCGGAACAGAGAGAAGCCGTGAGACACAACGAGAAACAGGACGACCGGCGCTCCCAGGAGCGCGCCGACATCGCCGCGCGCGTTGCGCGGTTCAAGTCGACACAAGAGAAGTTCGCACGCGAGCGCGAAGCCTATGCGAGCCAGACCTGGAAGAAGGCGCAACGCGGCGAAGCTGCCGAGTAGCGCATCCTCCGTGCACGCACAGCAGAGCCCGGAGGCAATGCCTTCCGGGCTCTTGGTCTTACCGCTGGCGCTTGCGCTTACCAGTGATGGCGCCAGTGGTGGTGGCGACGATAATACGGCCCGCCATAATAGGCGTAGGGACCGGGGCCGTAGACGTAGCGCGGGCCATAGTCGTAATAGCCGTATCCCGGACTGTAGTAGTAAGGATGCGACGAGGCGATGGCGCCAGCCGTCAGCGCGCCGGCCGCGAGGCCGAATGCGAGGCCTGGCCCGATACCGCGCGCCTGCGCCGGCGCGGGTGCAGCCAGCGTGGTGGCGGCGACTGCGCCTGCGGCAGCCAGTACAGCCAATGTTCTTCTCATGTTGTCCTCCAATTCCATGCGTCCAAACAACGCAGACGAGGAGGAATTGGTTGCAGGCTGAGCCGGCGCCGCGTTCGACGGAACCACGGCGGCCGCCATACGTTGAGTCTGCTGAGGTGACGCGTGATGGCTTCCTGGCTGGAACTCTTCTTCAACATTCTCGGCTATGGCGGCTTCGTTGCGATCGCCTCGCTGCACCATGGGTCAGACGACGCGCAAGGAGCGCCGGGTCTCCGTGCCGGCGAGCCTCCTCGGCTCGGCGGTTGCCGTTGAACGCACGAGATCTCACACAATATCGTCCACAGCCCATCCGCAGCATATCCACAGTCCCGGATGCAGTCCGCGAGGCTGCGGAATCAACGGCTTGCTGCGCCATATTGCGGGATTTTTCCTCAAGCCCTGTGGATCGCTCGCGCGGTTCGTGATGCCCTCGAACGGATGCGCCTGCGGCCCTTCATTCTCCCCCGTAAAAACCCTTGAACCTTCGGCCGGTCCATCGAGACAGATGAGTACTGGGGATTTCAGGGCCCAGTCTTCGAGGGTGGCGCCACGCGACGAGCATATTCCGTCGTGCTGGCGCTGCTGTCGTTCAAACGGCAGCGTTCAGATGGCAACGTCACCCACCGCAGCCGCGACGGGCCGTCATCTCCCGCAACACGACAGATCCAAACAAGACAGCCCCAACAAAAAGGCCCCCTTTCCAGGGGGCCTTTGATCGATCGACCGTGATGGTCTGATCAGGCGACGGCGTCCTTGGCCGCCTTGACCGGGCGGGCGCGCACGATCTTGCGAGCCGGCTTGGCCTTGAACATCATCTCTTCGCCGGTGAAGGGGTTGGTGCCCTTGCGCGCCTTCACGGCCGGCTTCTTGACGACGACGAACTTGGCGAAGCCCGGCACCAGGAACACGCCGTTCTTCTTCAGCTCCTTGTGGCCGACATCGGTCAGCGTCTCCATGACGTTCTTGACGTCACGCTTGGACAGCTCGGTGGTCGTCGCGATCTTCTCGATGAGCTGCGACTTGGACAGTTGGGTAGCCATCGTATCTCCTTGTGATTGGTACCGATGTGATTGGTACGGATGAATGACGTGACGACTGCGCGGCTATCAGCGCATTGCTGCGCAGACTGGTCGGGGCTTTCTGGCTGCATTGCACAGCCGGGACTTCAGTCGTCTGGTGGTGTGACACCCCGCGATTTTTCGGGATTCTCCTGCATTTCAAGGGGCCCCGAAGCACCTACAGTGGCGCCAAAATTCCAACGGAGCGCGGAGAAGTCAAGCTGCGATGCCGATCGAATGGAGCATGCGATTCATTTTCCCCTATATTTCTAGGCATTTTCGACATGGCTGCGTGATTTTGGCCGCACATCACAGCCGAAAAGCGCTGAAAATCCCGCGCAAGACCGCATCGCGTCCGTTCACGCAGGTCGCGAATCACTGCCAAAATAGCGATTCGCGCGCCCCCGGAAGGCCTGCGGCGCGCTGTCGAGAACGACAGGACACGCTCCCCGTGCGAACCACAATTCCGCGCGAGATCGCGCGGTCGCAGCACGGGCCGGGATGCGCGCGAGAGCCGAATGCTGCTATGGATCGGCGTCGAATGGCGGCCGTCGAACATCCGCCTCGAGTTCAGGGAGACAAGAACGATGCGTTATCTCCACACCATGCTGCGCGTGCGTAATCTCGACGCCGCGCTCAAATTCTATTCCGACGCACTCGGCCTCAAGGAGGTGCGGCGGATCGACAACGAGAAGGGCCGCTTCACCCTGGTGTTTCTCTGCGCGCCGGAGGATGAACACCTGCTGAAGAGCCTGCCCGCGACGCGCGGCGCGCCGCTGGTCGAGCTCACCTACAATTGGGACGAGGTGAGCTATGGCGAGGACCGCTTCTTCGGCCACCTCGCCTACGAGGTCGACGACATCTACGCGACCTGCGACCGGCTGATGAAGCTCGGCATCACCATCAACCGTCCGCCGCGCGACGGCAACATGGCCTTCATCCGTTCGCCCGACCTGCACTCGATCGAGCTGCTGCAGAAGGGCGAACCGAAGCCGCCGGCCGAGCCCTGGCTGTCGATGCCGAACACCGGCCACTGGTAGGTCCTCCGACGAACTCATCGCCCGGAACATCGAGGCCCCCCTCGCGTTGTCGCTCCGATTGACGCAGACGATACGAGGAGGCCGAGATGGGTCGTGGAATTCTGCTGTGGCTGTTGGGCGTGCCGATCCCGGTGATCATTCTGCTGTGGCTGTTCTTCGGCCGCTGATCACCGCGAGCGATATCGCTCAACCGAAAAGCCCCGCCGTCGCGCGGGGCTTTTTGCGTAACATGCGTTAAGATCCGCGCAGGGATCGCGAGACAGGAGACGCAGGTGTCCGCCGACAAGCACGACAAGCAATTGACAATCTGGGGCCGCACCAATTCGGTGAACGTGCAGAAGGTGCTGTGGTGTCTCGCGGAGCTCGACCTTCCCTATCGGCGGATCGACGCCGGCATGCAGTTCGGCCGCAACACCGAAGCCGACTATCTCGCGATGAACCCGAACGGCCGCATTCCGACATTGGTGGACGGTGATTTCGTGCTGTGGGAGAGCAACGCGATCATGCGCTATCTCTGCCTCGCCTATGGCGGAGACACCCCGCTCTACCCGCGCGCGCCGCGGCATCGCGCCGGCATCGAGCGCTGGCTCGACTGGACGCTGTCGACGGTGCAGCCGACCGAGCGTCCGCTGTTCTGGGGCCTGGTGCGAACGCCTCCCGAGCAGCGCGACATGGCGGCGCTGCAAAAGGCCGCCGACGAGGCCGCGGTGATGTGGCGCATGCTCGATGCCCATCTGGCGACACGCACCTGCATCGAGGCCGAGAGCTTCACGCTGGCGGATATCGCGCTCGGCGCTTACGCGCGGCGCTGGTTCGGGGTCGAAGGCGTCGTCAAACCGGACTTGCCGAACCTGGCGCGCTGGTACGGGCTGATCGCGCAGCGGCCGGCCTTCATCCGCTACATCGCGCCGCCGCTGTCGTGAAATCTCAGCGGCCGACGGATGTGCCCGTCTCGACCCGCAAGGCTCCGCCGAGCTTGACGCAGGTCGTGGTCCCCTCGACGCGGACGAAATTGGCGCCGTAGGACGCACAGGGATTGGCGCCGAAACGCGGCGCCGGCTTGCCGGCTGCCGCCGCGCTCTTGGCTGGAGGCGCCGTGTTGCTTGCAGGTGTTGTCGGAGCCAGCAGCGATGATCCTGGCGACCCCGCGCAGGCGGCCGTTGCGAGCGAGAGCCATGCGGCCGCGAGGATGAAAGATCTCGTCATGGCCGCTTGATAGCGCGACGCTCGCCGCGACGCGACAGCGTTGCGCTACTTGCCGATAAACTTCACGCCAACCGACGCACCGCGGCGCCAGACCACCTGGCACAGCCGTCCCGTCCGTGCATCGCGCGCAAAGGCCAGACGGATCGTCGCCGGCAGCGCGGCCGCGTCCTGCAGGGTCAGCTTGGCCCCGGCGCTGGAGATGTCCTGGACCAGACAATGGCGCACGGCGAACCCGCCATCCAGCGTGATCCACGCCGGCTGCTTCATCGATTTACGGGCTTCCCGCTTCTTGGTCGCGGCCATGGCAATCATCGTCTCCTGATTGCCCGTTGCAGTACGGGAAGGACCCTAATGGAGCGTTGACCGGATCGTGGAGCGGCGGTTGACGCGCGAAAACGCCCGGCGGCAGGAGCAGGTCCGAATGGGCATTCTGGGGAGAAAACTGGCGCGGATGGCGCTCCCTAGCGGAATCGAACCGCTCTCTCCACCGTGAAAGGGTGGCGTCCTAACCGATAGACGAAGGGAGCAAGACGTCCAATGACGCCGGGCCTGAGCCTGCGGTATCACCGTCGCTTGCACGTTCTTGGCAAAAATCCGTAACAAATCAGCGGCTTGAGACGATGATTTGCGGGATCGGCTGAACCACCAGGGTGATTCCGTGCCGCGCGCGGCGAACGTATAGAGGCGTTTTCTCGGACGGGCAAGCCGCCCGTGACGGTCTTCATCGATCCGATCCGCCGGGCTCAGCGGGGGGCAAAGAGCGGCGTTATCCCGTCCGTGTCGATGTAGACCACCCCGTCCTCGACCTTGACCGGGTATTCGGCCAAGGCGCTTTCCAGCGGATGCACCGGCATGCCGGTCAGCGCATCCCAGGTCCAGTTGTGGACCGGGCAGCTGAGCAGCTTGCCGTCGAAGCCCGCGTCCTCCAGCGGCGCCGCCGTGTGCGGACAGATGCCCTGATAGGCCTTGAGCTCACCATTGTCCGGCCAGGCGAGCATGATCAGCTGGGCATCGGCGATGACGAGACGCATGCCGCCCTCGTCGATCGTGTCGGCCTTGCAGACGCGCGTGAACATGGTCGCCCTCCTCCTCGTCGCGAAATCAGCCTCTGGACCACATAGCAAAACTCGTTCCGTGCGAGGCGCGCACCGCGAGACGTCTGAAAACCCCTGGCACCCTTCTTGCTGCCCCATTGCGGAAGATCACGTGAGCGGGACGGTGCTGTCGCAAAGCCGACAGAGCGCTCGCGCGTTGGCAAGTGCGGCGGAGTGCTCAAATGACCGACATGACGGAGCTGAGGAAACGCAAGGAGCCGCTGAATCTCGCGATCGTGCATGTCGATCCCGACGCCTTCATCGCGAACCTGATGGGCTGGCTCGAGATCACGGCCTTCATCAAGGCGCAGCGCGCGGGCGAGGCCACGGTGCCCGCGGACGGCAAGACCCCCGCTCTGTCGGCCGCGCAACTGAAGAACGGCGGCGTGCACGAGGTCGGCAATGATGCGCTGTTCGCCTTCGCGATGACGGCTTCGCTGAAGGGCGACAAGGCGGCCGTCGACAAGGTCGAGACCGCGCTGCGCGATCAGATGGGCCAGGATTTTCCTGGCTCATTCGCTCTCTGGCACTTCCGCACCACCATCGATGCGCCGACCACGCTCGATGATTTCGTCGGACAGGCCGGCAAGAAGATGCTCGCGGGAGATCTGCCGCCGCCGCCGCTGCGCGCGAAGGAGTATTGGAGCGCAGGCCTGCGCTTCTTCGAGAAGGCGCGCAAATCCAACTTCGTCCACGAGATCATGTATCCGCTGGCGAAATGGACCCGGGCCCGCTGGACCGAAACGGCCGAGAAAGGCGTCGCCTTCCTGCATCACATCGAGGACAACGTCCCGGTCCTGCGCGAGGTGCTGGAAGAGCCGCGCAACGACCAGGCGTTCATCGCCAACGTCCTGCTGCGGCTCGCGCCCGCGGTCGATATGGAGCTCAACGAGGAGTACCAGGGCTTCCTGCGCTCGCTGGCGCGGCGCAACTGAGGCGACGCCAGGTGTTGTCACGCTCCAAAGACACTGTCGGGCCGAACCGCCAGGGCCGTCGAGCGCAAGCCAGCCTTCGCGCGCAAAAAAGCCGGCGGGCGTTACGCCGCCGGCTTCTTGTCGCGACTGCCGGCTCCGGCCGTCCGGTTCCGTCGCGCACTCCTGGGGGAGTATGCGAACAGGGTCGCGCGGTCTGGTTAACGACGAGTTAAGGAGGTTGCGACGAAGGCGTCAAAACTTCACGGCGCTCCCACGACGATAGACAAGGCCGGTCGGCGCAATCCTGCGCCGCAGCTGTTCTCGGCGGGGTGGCGGATGACGTCGAGCGCGATCAGCTCAGCAGCAGGGCGCGCTTCTTTTCACGCCGGGCCGAGCGCTCCTGGCAACCGGACAGGCGCACCAATTCCTGCTGGTACATGTCGTAGCCGTGGCTGCCGAAGGCGTTCTGCTGCGACATCGGCATCTGCACCCGGCGGGCGGCGATGTCGCTGGCAGCGATGTCACGGGAAGCGATCTCAGGGCCGCCCTTGGTCAGCGACCTCACAGGATCGAGCCCCGTATTCGAAGCGGTCATGGTGAACTCCGCGAGTGAGTACCTACCCCCGAAGGGAAACTATAGCCCTCTGACCGCCGGACGCAATCGAGACGACGCGTCAGTGAGACAAAGCGCCCGTGAGACAAAGCGTCCTTCAGCCGGCGGCGGCGCGCGCCTGCTCGGCCTCCTGCTCCCAACGCAGGATGGTGCGCTCGAGGTTGTGGAATTTCTCGGCAACGTCGCCGTCGAACAGCGGATCCTTGCGGTCCGACATGCGGGCGTCGATATCGGCCCAGTCCTCGGCCTGCAGCGCGCGCAGGGCAGCCGGAAACAGCAGCGTCTCCTCCTTGCGCAGGTGCTCGCGCTGGCTGTCGATGAACTGCAGCACGGCGGCGTGGAAGCTCTCGCGCAGGATCTCCTGGTCCGACAGCACGGCGTTGACCGCGTCGGCGAAGCCGCGCAGCCGCTGCGCCTCGGTCTCGTGCTCGTCGTCGACGTCGCCATAGGTCGCCGCTGCGGCGGGGTCGCGCGTACGCAGCTTGCCGAAGATCATCTCCTCCTTGGGATGATGACAGCGCTGCGGATAGTCCTCGAAATAGGCGATGATGCTCTGGAGGATGTCATAGTCGGGCCGCCGATTGTGATCGAACAGCTCCAGTTCATGCTCGAGCACCGAAAGAAGCTTCTCGAGGTTCTGGTGCTCCTGCAGCAGCGCTTCGATGATCTTTGCCATGGCTGCCTCTTTGCGCCGGGCTGGGTTGTGCCGAGCCGGCATGCTCCCCTGATCGCAAAAGACTACGCCCGCGCGGGCGCGGGCGGCATTGCGGCAGATCAAACTGACAGGGTCACCTGACAGGCGGGGAGAACGATCGAGGGGACAGCCGGCGGCCTACTCCGCCGCCAGCGCCTGCGGGGCGCGCGCCAGGCCGAGCCGGTCCCAGACATCGACCAGCGCCTCGGCCAAGGCATCGATCAGGCCGTCATCATGATACGGCGACGGCGTGATGCGCAGCCGCTCCAGGCCGCGCGGCACGGTCGGGTAGTTGATCGGCTGGATGTAGATACCGTGCTCGGCCAGCAGCAGGTCGGAGGCGGTCTTGCACTTCTCGGGATCGCCGACATGGACCGGCACGATGTGGGTGTCCGACGGCATCACCGGCAGGCCGGCGGCGTTCAACACCGCCTTGAGCCGGGCGGCGCGGTCCTGGTGGCGGTCGCGCTCCCAATGCGAGGTCTTTAGGTGGCGGATCGCCGCGGTCGCGGCGGCGCAGACCGGCGGCGGCAGCGCCGTGGTGAAGATGAAGCCCGGCGCATAGGAGCGGACGGCGTCGATCAGATTGGCATTGGCAGCGATGTAGCCGCCGAGGCAGCCGAACGCCTTGGCCAGCGTGCCCTCGAGAATGTCGATCCGGGCCATGGCGTCGTCGCGCTCGGCGATGCCGCCGCCGCGCGGGCCGTACATGCCGACAGCATGGACCTCGTCGACATAGGTCAGCGCGCCATAGCGCTCGGCGAGATCGCAGATCCGATGCAGCGGGGCGACATCACCGTCCATGGAATACAGGCTCTCGCAGACGATCAGCTTGGGCCGGTCCGGATCGGCGGCGCGCAAGAGCTCTTCCAGATGGGCGAGGTCATTGTGCCGCCAGATCTGCCGCTCGGCGCCCGACTTGCGCACGCCCTCGATCATCGAATTGTGGTTCAGCGCATCCGACAGCAACAGGCAGTTCGGCAGCAGTTTTGCGATCGTCGAGATGCCGGTCTCGTTGGAGACGTAGCCGGAGGTGAATACCAGCGCCGCCTCCTTGCCGTGGAGATCGGCGAGCTCGCGCTCGAGCTCGATCAAAGGATGGTTGGTGCCGGCGATGTTGCGGGTGCCGCCGGCGCCCGTGCCCATCCGCGCGGCGACGTCGACCATGGCGCCGATCACCTTGGGGTGCTGACCCATGCCGAGATAGTCGTTGGAGCACCAGATGACGACGTCCTTCGGGCCGTCAGGCGAATGCCAGATCGCCCGCGGGAAGCGGCCGGCGAGGCGTTCGAGATCGGCGAAGACGCGGTAGCGGCGTTCCTGATGCAGCTGGTCGAGGGCGCGGTCGAAATAGCTGTCGTAGTTCATCACCTGATCCGTCCTTCCCCTGCCCTGCTTCCCGCATGCGGCGTTCAGGGCGCGCCTCGAAGCTTGCGTTGGTCGGACGAAAGCGCAGTTCTCAGGCGCGTTCGTTGATCCAGATCAGGAATCCCGGCGATGGCGGTGGCGTTTCCGCCCGGCGCCCTACGGCCGGATGGAGACTTTGTCAGGCCTGCTGCGGGTTCACGGCGTCCGCAATCTCGATCGGCAGCGGCGCGCCGGTGTCGAGGAAGGCCGACAGCGCCGCCTCGTAGGGCGCAGGATCGAGGCCGCGGGCCGCCAGCCATTGCGGCTCGTAATAGGTCTGGCGATAGCGCTCGCCGGAGTCGCAGATCAGCGTGACCAGAGATCCGGTCTGTCCCTGCTGCCGCATCTCCGCGGCAAGCCTGCAAAGCGCCAGGAAGTTGGTGCCCGTCGAGCCGCCGACCGGCCGGCGCAAGCGCCGCGTCAGCACGTTCATCGCCGCGATCGAGGCCGCGTCCGGCACCTTCATCATCCGGTCGACCACGCCCGGCACGAACGACGGCTCGCAGCGCGGACGTCCCACGCCCTCGATCAGCGACGGCCGGTCGCAGGTCTGAGCGCAGTCGCCCTTGCAGAACGCATCGAAGAACGCGGAGTGCTCGACATCGGCGACGCAGAGCCGCGTCGGAAAGCGGCGGTAGCGCAGATAGCGGCCCATGGTCGCCGAGGTGCCGCCGGTCCCCGCCCCCATCACGATCCACTCCGGCAGCGGGCAACGCTCGCCCTGGAGCTGGTTGAAGATCGACTCGGCGATGTTGTTGTTGCCGCGCCAGTCGGTAGCGCGCTCGGCGAAGGTGAACTGATCCATGTAATGGCCGCCGAGCCGCGCCGCGAGCGCCGCCGCCTCGGCGTAGAGGAAGCGGCCGTCATCGATCAAATGGCAATTGCCGCCGTAATGGGTGATCGCCGCGATCTTCTCCGCCGAGGTCGTGCGCGGCATGACCGCGTAGAACGGCACGCCGATCATCTGCGCGAAATAGGCCTCCGACACCGCCGTCGAGCCCGAGGAGGCCTCGACCACCGGCGTGCCCTCGCGGATATGGCCATTGCAGAGGGCATAGAGAAACAGCGAGCGCGCGAGCCGGTGCTTGAGACTGCCGGTCGGATGCGTCGACTCGTCCTTCAGGTAGATATCGATGCCGGCGAGCGCGGGCACGATCAGCCGGATCAGATGCGTGTCGGCGGTCCGGCACTGGTCGGCCTCGATGGCAGCGACGGCGTCGTCGACCCAGCCGCGGCGATAGCGGGGAGCACAGGAATTGTCGGAAAGCGACCAAGGCGGCGACATCATCGCGGCAACCGATCATGATCGCCGCGCCGCATCAAGCCCGCACCGGCCCGGGTCGGAGAGCAAGCTGGGGGCAACTGAGCCAAAGTCGACAGCGTCGCGCGCATCTCGCTCGCGGCCGAGCGGGACCGTTCGGCGGAGCCGCCGCAGCGGCAGTGCCCGTCTCCCGCACGAAATTCTCGCAATTCGCGAATTGCGCCAATATTGCACGCAGATTGGCGGAGAAAATTGGAATGACGGCGACATTGGTCAAAGAAATGCACACTTTCGCGACGATGGATGGCTGGGCATCATCGTTCGACACCATCGACGTCGATTCCTGCTTGGCAGGCCGTCCGAGCCTGCTCCGAGAGGCACCATGAAACGCGTTTCGATTGTCCTTGTTGCGTGCTTCGTCAGCCAGGCCGCGTTCGCGGAAGGCCTGGAATGCCGGCGTGTCGCGGATCCGGTTCCGCGGCTGAGCTGCGTGGAAACGCCGACCACGGCGCAGGCGGCGCCGACATCCCGAACCGATGCGGGGATGCCTGTGGAACCGCGGCGCGACACCCCGGCGCGAGACAGTGAAAGCCCTGCATCCAGGGGCTCCCGGTCGCGTTAAGGCCAGGGGGTGCGAACCGACAGCGCGCGGGGCGCTACATAACACCATTGATGTCTTGATGATCGGCCGTTTCTGCCGACATGGTGGTCTTGCCCCGCCGCCACGGGCCGCTCATGGCGCTGATGTCCAGAGCGGGAGCTGAACAGCCGGTTCCGCAAGCGGCTCTGGATGAAGGGAGACCATGGCCTACCTGCCGTCGCAAATGAACCTGCTCGAAGCGCTCGCGACCGTGGTCGGCACGGCGGCGATTGCGCCGGCGCTGCTGATCCTGTGGCTCGTCGTTGCCGCAGGCGACAATTCCGGTCCGCCGCTGAAGATCTGGACGGCCTTCCTGCTCGGCGCCGCCAGCGTGCTGCTGCTCGGCATCATCAGGATTCCGTTTCAGCACGTCGGGCTGTCGATCGAGAACCCCTGGATCGCGCAGGCGATCCGCGCCTTGTTCAGCGTGGCCCTGCCGGAAGAGATCGCCAAGGTGGCGGTCATCGCGGCGCTGTGGTCCCGCCGGCGGCAGGTGGGCAATGCCATGGACACCGTGTTCTATGGCGCAGCCGTCGGTCTCGGCTTTGCCGCCTATGAGAACCTCGCTTATCTGGTCCAGCACGCCGAGATGTGGCGGTCCCTCGCGATCCTGCGCAGCGTGCTCACCGTGCCATTCCATGGCGCGCTCGGCATCATCGCCGGCGCCTATCTCGCGATCGCCCGCACCTCGACCGCGCTCGGCGCCAACCGCCACAATCGCGACTGGGCGCGGATGTCGAGCTGGGCGCTGGTGCTGGCCGCTCCGGTGATGCTGCATGCGGCGTTCGACTATCCGCTGCTGCTGCTGCAGCGCGCCTCCAGCCTCGATCCGACGTCCCGGCTGATGCTCGGCGCGGTCAGCGTGCTGATCGGCTTCTCCTCGATCGGGCTCGCGGTGCGGCTGGTGCGCCGGGTGGCCCACCATCACACGCCGCGGACCGAGGTCGCCAAGGCCAAGCTCAGCCAGTTGCGCCGGATGTGGGCGATGCTGCTGCTGGGCGGCGCCGCCGGCTTCGTCGGCCTCGGCTTCGTGCTGACCTCGGTGCGGCATTGGCTGCTCAACCCCGACCGCAACGTTGCCGGCGTCCTGGTTCCGCTGGGGCTGACGGCCATCCTGCTCGGGGTCGCCCTCCTGGTTGTCACGACCACGATCTATATCTTCGGCCGCAATCGGATGCGGACGACGGCGTAGACCGCGCTGTCCGCGTTCGAATTGGCAACGAAACGCGCCTCACGCGCTTGTTCCCACCGCCGTTCCATCCCATGTGGGGTGGGCAGGCGGCGTTACCTGCGCTGAGCTTGCCGGAGTGACGAGCATGACCCTTCCCCAGGATATGATTCCCCCCGACCTCGAGCGCATGAGGTCGCAGATGAGCGCGGCCGTGCGCGCGCATTGGAAGGCGTTCCTGATCGAAGGCATCCTGCTGGCCGTGCTCGGGCTCCTGGCCATGATCCTCACGCCGATCGCAAGCCTCGCGGTGACGATCTTCCTCGGCTGGATGTTTCTGATCTCGGGCATCGCCGGCCTTGCGATCACCTTCTGGGCGCGCGGCATGCCGGGCTTCTGGTGGTCGCTGCTGTCGGCCGCCCTCGCGATCGTCGCGGGCCTGATCCTGGTGGCCCAGCCGGTCCAGGGCACCGTGACCCTGACGATCGTGATCGGCGTCTATTTCCTGGCCGAGGGCGTGGCGACGATCATGTATGCGCTGGAGCACCGGCGCGAATTGTCCGGGCGATGGTCGTGGCTCGCGATCTCCGGCGTCGTCGACATCGCCATCGCCGGGATCATCATTTCCGGCCTGCCGGGCACCGCGACCTGGGCGATCGGCCTCCTTGTCGGCATCAACCTGTTGTTCGGCGGCCTGTCGATGATCGGCATGGCGCTGGCCGCCCGCAACAGCTGAGTCCGGCGCTTCCATTTTTTGGGATGACAAGCGGCCGTGCGGCCGCTATAGGACGATCATGATCAACGCTGCCACCAGCTATTATTGGTACTTTACCTACGACAGCTCGCTGGCGGCGGGAGGATCGCGCTCAATCTGACACATTGCAGCAAGATATCCGAACAAGCCGCCAGACCTGGCGGCTTTTTAATTGCCGGCAGGTGCCCATCGAAAGACTGAAGGAGCCCGCCGTGCTGAGCACCACAGACGATCTTCGTATCAAGGAAATCAAGGAATTGAGCCTGCCCGTGGAGGTGATGGGCGAGATTCCCCGCACCCTCACCGCCACCCGCGTGGTGATGGCTGCCCGCAATGCCATCCATGCCATTCTGACCGGCACGGACGACCGCCTGCTGGTGATCGTCGGCCCTTGCTCCATCCATGATCCCAAGGCCGCGCTGGACTACGCGAGCCGCCTCGCCGCCCTGCGCGAGCGCCTGAGCGACCGGCTGGAGATCGTGATGCGGGTGTATTTCGAGAAGCCGCGCACCACCGTCGGCTGGAAGGGCCTGATCAACGATCCCGACCTCGACAACTCCTTCGACATCAACAAGGGCCTGCGGCTGGCTCGCAACGTGCTGTCGGCCGTCAACAATCTCGGCCTGCCCGCGGGATGCGAATTCCTCGACATGACGACGCCGCAATACATCGCCGACCTCGTCGCCTGGGCGGCGATCGGCGCGCGCACCACCGAAAGCCAGATCCATCGCGAGCTGGCCTCGGGCCTGTCGTGCCCGGTCGGCTTCAAGAACGGCACCGACGGCAACATCCGCATCGCCGCCGACGCGGTGAAGTCGGCCGCGCATCCGCATCATTTCATGGCGGTTACCAAGGGCGGCCGCTCCGGCATTGCGGCAACGACCGGCAACGAGGACTGCCACATCATCCTGCGCGGCGGCGCCGGCCCGAACTACGACGCAGCCCATGTCGAGCAGGCCTCCGCCGAGCTGGTCAAGGCCGGTCTGCCGGCGCGGCTGATGATCGACACCAGCCATGCCAATTCGAGCAAGAAGCCGGAGAACCAGCCGCTGGTCGCCGCCGACATCGCAGGCCAGCTCGCCAATGGCGAGCAGCGCATCATGGGCGTGATGATCGAGAGCCATCTCGTCGCCGGGCGCCAGGACGTGAAGCCCGGCGTGCCGCTGACCTACGGCCAGAGCATCACCGACGGCTGCATCGGCTGGGACACGACGGTGGAGGTTTTGGAGCAGCTCGCCGATGCCGTCACCGCGCGTCGCGAGAAGCGTCGCGACTCGCTGCGCGAGCGCTCGGCGTAAGTCTCAACGCGGCGGCGCGCCTCTGGCGCGTCGCCGATGGGCTCAGCAGCCGCGGCAGATGCTCTTGATCTTGCGGTCGAGCTCGCGGTCTTCCTTGCTCACATTGCCCATGGAATTCTCTTCGACCTGCTCGGTCTTCGGCAGGTCGCTCGGCCGCGGCTGGCGGCGCTTCCTCTGCATCTGCGTCGACGGATCGCTGCCCGCGCCGGTGCTCTGCGCCAGCGCCGCGCCATCGGCGACCAGGATCAGGAGCCCCATCGCGATCGCAAGTTTCTTCATGTTGCTCCTCCGTGTCAGCGGAATCGGCCGGACACTCATTCCTCAGCGGGCGGATAGAGATGCGCCTCGCCGCAATAGTCAATCACACGATAGCGTGTTTGCGCAGCTGCGGCATGATGCAGCTCAACAGAATCCTCGGCAGTGAGGTATTGCGGCCCCACCGGCGCCTTGCCGTGGCCGCCGGGGATGTCGAGCACGTAGTCCGGCTGGCACAGGCCGGAGACGCGGCCGCGCAGCGCGCGGATCAGCGCCTGGCCCTCGGCCAGCGTGGTGCGCAGATGCGCGGTGCCCGGCGCGAGATCGCCATGGTGCAGATAATACGGCTTGATACGGGTCTCGACGAACGCCCGCATCAGCGCCTCCAGCGTCGCCGCATCGTCATTGACGCCGCGCAGCAGCACGGACTGGCTGACCAGCGGAATTCCTGCGTCAACCAGCCGCGCGCAGGCCAGCCGAACGTCCGGGGCCAGCTCGCGCGGATGATTGGCGTGCAGCGCGACCCAGGTCGCCGCCCCCTGCACGGTCAGCGCATCGACCAAGGCCGAGGTGATGCGCGCGGGATCGGCGACCGGCAGCCGCGTGTGGATGCGGATGATCTTCACATGATCGATGGCCGCGAGATCGGTCATGATCTCCCTCAGCCGCCGCGGCGACAGCATCAGGGGATCGCCGCCGGTGAGGATCACCTCCCAGATTTCACCGTGCGCGCGGATGTAGTCGAGCGCGCCGCGATAGGCGGGCTCCGACAGCGCATTGTCCTTGCCCGGCCCGACCATCTCGCGGCGGAAGCAGAAGCGGCAATAGACCGCGCAGACATGAACGAGCTTGAGCAGCACGCGATCGGGATAGCGGTGGACGATGCCCGGCACCGGCGCATGCGCATCGTCGCCGATCGGATCATCGCGCTCGCCAGGCGCGACGCTCAGCTCGTCCGCGGAGGGCACGAATTGCCGCGCGATCGGATCATTGGGATCGTCGCTGTCGATGAGATCGGCGAGATGCGTCGTCACCGCCACCGCATAGCGCTCGGCGACGCGGTCGAGCGCCGGCTTGTCGGCGGCATCGACGAGCCCCTGCGCGACGAGGTCGTCGGCGCTGCGCAATGTCGTGGGCCGTTCGATCCTGTTCATCGCTGCTCACCTGCCGGCGGCGTCCACACCACCTGGTCGATCCTGGCCGCGCCCGCCGCCAGCATCACCAGCCGGTCGAAGCCGAGCGCGACGCCACTCGCCTGCGGCATGGCGGCGACGGCGGCGAGAAAATCCTCGTCGAGCGGATAGCGCTCGCCGTAACGCCGCTGCTTCTCGTTCATCTCTGCCTCGAACCGCCGGCGCTGCTCGGCGGCATCGGTGAGTTCGCCAAAGCCGTTGGCAAGCTCGACGCCACAGGCATAGACCTCGAACCGTTCGGCGACACGGGCATCCGCCGCCACCCGCGCCAGCGCCGCCTCCGGCGTCGGATATTCATACAGCACGGTCACCCGTCCATTGCCGAGCTGCGGCTCGACATGCTCGACCAGGACCTTGCTGAACAGGTCCGACCAGGTGTCGTCGTCGCTGATGCGGATCTTGCCCTGCGCCGCCACGCAGAGCGCGTCGCGGTCGCCGACGCCGTCCCGGATTGTCGCCAGCAGGTCGATGCCGGCATGCCGTTCGAACGCATTCGCCACAGTCAGCAGCTCCGGCTCGGCGAATGGATCGGCGCTCCGGCCACGGAAGGCAAATTGCCTGATGCCGGTGGCCTGGGCAGCATGGGCGATCACGACCACCGTATCGGCCATGATGGCGTCGTACGGCGCCTCGGCCCGATACCACTCCAGCATGGTAAATTCCGGCAGATGCAGGTCGCCGCGCTCGCGGTCGCGGAAGACGCGGGCGAATTCGAAGATCCGTCGCTCCCCGGCAGCCAGCAGCTTCTTGCAGGCGAATTCAGGAGAGGTTCTGAGATACCGTCGATGTCGGGTTCCATCCGACGCCATCAACTCGGTCGCCGGGGCGTGCAGATGGGTCTCGTTGCCCGGGGAGACCTGCAGAATGCCGGTTTCGACCTCGGTAAACCCCTGCTCCTCGAACCAGGCCCGCAAGGCGCGCGTCACGGCAGCTCGCGCCTGCAGGAACGGCCTGACATCGGCGTGCCGCTGAGGCGACCACCAGGGTGACGGGGATGGCTCTGACGACATCAGGCGATCGCCAAAAGACTGGCCAAAAGGCTGGCAAGCTCGGACAAAATCAGTATGTTGCGCCCCGAAACCGCATCCGGCGCCCACGCGCAGCCCGGCTCCGCCCGTTGCCGGGCCCCAGACTCAGGAAAAACAGCTTTGAAAGTCATCGCCAGCTCTATTCGCAAGGGTAACGTCATTGAGCAAGACGGCAAGCTCTACGTCGTCGTGACCGCCGAGAACATCCATCCTGGCAAGGGTACCCCGGTCAGCCAGATCGAAATGCGCCGAATCAGCGACGGCGTGAAGATCTCCGAGCGCTTCAAGACCACCGACCAGGTCGAGAAGGCGACGATCGAAGAGCGCAACTTCACCTATTTGTACGAAGACGCCGACGGCTTCCACTTCATGAACCCGGAGACCTATGACCAGGTCCAGGTGCCGAAGGACGTGGTCGGCACCCAGGCGGCCTATCTCCAGGAGAATATGACCGTCAAGTTGTCGATGCACGACGTGGTGCCGGTGGCGATCGCCCTGCCGCAGCGTGTGACGCTCGAAGTCGTCGAGACCGAGCCGGTCACCAAGGGCCAGACCGCGTCGTCGTCCTACAAGCCGGCCGTGCTGTCCAACGGTGTCCGCACCGGCGTGCCCGCGCACATCACCGTCGGCACCCGGATTGTCGTCATGACCGAGGACGGCTCATACTGCGAGCGCGCCAAGGACTGACCTGGCGTTTGGGATGATCTGACGCCGGGGGGCGCGGGGATTGGGGGCAAGGGTCACCAACATCGTCGCCATCCTGGCGGCGGTCATCACGCTGGCTGCAGCGCCTGCCGGGCGCGCGGCCGACACGTTCGCCACCCCGGCCGTCACGCTGCATCGCGCCGACTGGCGCGCGGCGCTCGAACAGCTCCGCGCCGAGCTTGGCGAGGCGCCGGAGATCGCAGCGAATGTCGCCCTCGCGGCACGCAGGCATGATCTCACTGCGAATGATCCGCGCCGGCGTCCCGCTTTGGTCCAGCTCAACGGCCTGACCTCGACCATCTTCACGGGGATCGGACGCAGTCCGGTCCCCGTTTTGCTGCCGTTCGACACCTCCGCCTATCTCGGCGCCCGGGCCAGGGCCGCGTTCGATCCGCACGCGCTGTCCTTCTACCAGTCCGATTTCCACACCGACCTGTTCGACGCCGGCCCCTCCGGCTACGATGCCGTGTTCTCGCTGCCGGTCGAGGTCACCGCCGGTCTGCCGTCGCGCATCTTCGCCAGGCCGATCGAGGTGCAGATCACCGGCTCCGCCCTGACCTACGACATCGCCGATCCGGCCGGCGGCAAAGGCGAGAGCGTGAAGGCGCTCCGGGCCCAATATCCCGATCTGCGCCGCTTCATCCGCGAGGGCTATGTCCGCTACGCCTTCACGCGCTTCGGCGTCCCCTATGTCGTCTCGATCCAATGCCTCGACAGCGCGCCGCGGCCGCGCCGGCTGGCCTGCCGCGAGGCCTATCCCGTGGCCGAGCGCTTCCTGCGGGCGCTGCGCGTGACAGGCGGGCAACCCTCGCGCCGGGCACCAGCCATCACGCCGCTCGCCGCCGGGCGTCCGCCGCTCGATGATGCCGACTTCACCTACCGTCCGCCCGGAGACATCGTCGCGCGATCAGGCGCGCGCGGCCAAGGCGGACGCGCCGATCTCACGGCCTATTCGCAGATCTTGTTCCCGCTCGACGCGCCGGCCTTCGTCCACTCGCAGTCGTTCGGCCGGCAGCGTGCCAACGACAAGTTCGATCAGCCGTGGAGCCGGTATCCCTGGCGCGACAGCTTCTGCGAGGCGCGCGACTTCAATGTCGGCCAATGCGCCAGCGGCTTCGGTCACCAGGGCCAGGATCTCCGGCCGGGCACCTGCCCCACACGACGCGACGGTGTTGCGAATTGCGATCCGTGGCAGCAGCGCGTGCTGGCCGTGCGCGACAGCGTCGTGATCCGGTCGTTGAAGCAGCAGGCGGTGACGTTACAGGTGAACAGCGGCACCGAGCACATCCGCTTCCGCTACATGCACATGAACCCCGCGGCGCTGGACAAGGACGGCCTGCTGAACGGCCGCAGCCTTCGCGAGGGCGAGCCGATGGGGGTGGTGTCGAACTATCTCGACCGGCCCAACGGCACCACGCGGCATCTGCATTTCGACGTCCAGCTGTTCACGCGCGACGGCTGGATCTGGGTCAATCCCTACGTCACCCTCATCGCGGCCTATGAACGGCTGATCGGCGGGCGCGGCCGGGAGGTTGGACCTCAGCCGGCGCCGTCAGCGCCAGCCATCGCCTCGCGTCTCGCGCCGCCGGCCACCACTGGCAGCCTGCCGCCGTCGGGGCCGCAGGCCGATGCTGCCGCGGGACACAATCCACACTGAAGCCTCGGCTGCGACGGGACTACGCCGACCATTTTTCCTCTTCGCGGCGATCCTCGTCGGCATTGAGCCGCTCCGCGATCTCATGCGCCATCGAGTCGGTATCCGTCTGCGCGATCGGCTTGCCGTCGCGGCGGCAGACGCGGTCCTTTTCCGCTTCAAGCGGAAAATCCTTCGGCTTGAGCTGTTCGCCCTGCTCGGTCATCGGAACCTCCTCCGCAAGCATGTTGAATGAACAACCCGGAACGCCTGCTTCAGGTTCCTTCAACGCGCAGCCGGCCGCTCGGCGGGAGTCCAGCGGAACGCCACGCCAAACCGGTTCCAGAGGTTGATCACGCCGATCGCCGACGTGAGGAACACGAGCTCCGTCTCGGAGAAGACCGCGCGGGCCTCATCGTAGACCGCGTCGCTCACACCGCCGACCAGTTGCGTCAGCGCCTCGGTGAAGGCCAGCGCCGCGCGCTCGCGATCCGAGAATTGCGGCGCCTCGCGCCAGGCCACGACGAGATTGATCTTGTCTGCGGAGACGCCGAGCTTCTCGGCCACCAGGATGTGGTGCTGCACGCAAAACGCGCAGCCGTTGATCTGCGAGGCCCGGATCTTGACCAGCTCGAGCAGCTGCTTGTCGAGGCCGGCCTTGGCCGCCTGCTGGCTCACCGCGAGGATCGCCTGGTAGAGCTCCGGCGCGTGACGCGTGAAATCGGCATACTCGCTGCGCGCATGTGACATGGTTCGTCTCTCGTGTTATCAGATATCTGACAACTTATCAGAGCTATGAGATCATGCGCAAGACAGCCACATCGTCACCTTCGCGCGCGCGGCGGCAAGGACGGGCGCCCGCCGGCCAGCCTGTGCGTCCGCCGTCGCCCGGCGAGGGCAAGCGCGGCGAGGACGGACATCTCGCTTATCTCCTGCGCCAGGCGCAGGCGGCGGCCAGGCTGTCGCTCGAACGCGCGCTCGCCTCGACCGGCCTCACCCATCCGCAGTTCGTCGTGCTGACGATGCTCAAGGCCTATCCGGGACTCTCCGGCGCCGACTGCGCCCGCATCGCGCTGCTGACGCCGCAGACCGTGAACGTGATCATCGGCAATCTCGAACGCGATGGCGCCGTTGCGCGGTCGCCGCATCCGGTGCATGGCCGGGTGCTGCAGTGGACGCTGACCCGCCACGGCTTTGCTTTGCTGGCCAGGGCGCGGCGCCAGGCCACGGTGCTGGAGCGCCGGCTCGTCCGCGAACTGAGCCGGCGCGACCTCGCCGCCATCCGCCGCTGGCTGGCGCATGTCGCGGCCGATCTGCACCAGGCCTAGCCGAGTTCCCGCGACGCCCTGGGCTCTGCCGCTGACGGCCACGACCGGCTACACTGGCCACCATGACCCAGCCCGATTCCACCACCCGCCGCGCCCTGCTCCGCTCCGGCCTCGGCGCCGCAGCGCTGCTCGTTCCCTCGCTGCCGGCCATGGCCGCCCCGGCCGAGTTCGAGGCCTGGCGCGACGGCTTCCGCGGCCGCGCGCTTTCCAAGGGCATCTCGCAGGCGACCTGGACGCGCGTCATGTCCCGGCTCGAGCCCGACATGACCGTGTTCAAGGAGATGCGCAATCAGCCGGAGTTCAAAGAGCAGCTCTGGCAGTACATCAACCGCCGCGTCTCCGACTGGCGCGTCATCAACGGCAAGGCGGCGCTATCGAAAAACGAGGCGCTGTTTTCACGCATCGAAAAGGATTTCGGCGTCGAGCGCGGCACCTTGCTCGCGCTGTGGGGCGTCGAGTCCGCCTACGGCGATCCCCTCGTGCAGCAGAACCACATGCGCCCGGTGTTTCCGGCGCTCGCCGCGCTTGCCTGGAACGAGCCGCGCCGCAAGGCCTATTGGGAGACCGAGCTCACCAACGCGCTCAGAATCGTCGACCGCGGCTGGAGCACGCCGGAGGAAATGCGCGGCTCCTGGGCCGGCGCGATGGGCCACACCCAATGGATGCCCGAGGTCTGGCTCAATGTCGGCTTCGACTATGACAACGACGGCAAGATCAACCCGTTCGGCCGGCCCGACGATGCGCTCGGCTCGACCGCGCGCTACCTCGTCAACCGCGGCAAGTATCATCGCGGCGAGCATTGGGGCTACGAGGTCCGCGCGCCCGGCAACATGTCGGGCAGCAGGACCTACGCGGCCTGGCAGGCGGCCGGCGTCACCCGCGCCGACGGTCAGCCCTTCCCGCAGCCGAATGCGTCGGCGCAGCTCTGGATCCCCGTCGAGGGCGGCCCCGCTTTCCTGTTGGGTCCTAACTTCTATTCGGTGAAGTCCTACAATCCCGCGATGAGCTACGCGCTCGCGATCTGCCATCTCGGCGACCGCATCCTCGGCAACCCGCCGTTCCTGCAGCCCTTCCCCGGCTCCGAGCGCGCGCTGACCTTGGCCGAAGTCCAGGAGATGCAGAAGCGCCTGACCGCCGCCGGCTTCGACACCGGCGGGACCGACGGCCGCGTCGGCAACGACACCATGAAGGCGATCCGCGACTTCCAGGCCAAGGCGGGCATCACGCCGGCCGATGGCTATGGCGGGCTCAAGGTGCTGGCGAAGCTGCGGCAAGGCGGGTGATGGTTCAAGGTTCGTAGGCCGGGCCAAGGGCGCTGGAGATGCTGGCCCAGGACGTCCCCGTGACAACGGCGGCGTTCGATCTCGGCTACGGCAGCATCAGCGCCTTCATTGCACTATTTGGAGCTTCGGTCTCACGCCGGCGATCGCCGGCGCGCCGGTGTGAATGTGCGCGAGATATGCGGACGGCCTCACGCCTCCCACGAGTGCGCTCAACCCACTCGCCAGAAAGTTACAATCTAAGGGTGCATTTGTATCTGTACATTTTCTTGAGATTGAATACCCTGCGGTCTGGTCTTACCGGAAAATGGCAGGGAGAGATCAGATGCAGCTCATCAACCACGGGAATATGACGTCGCGACAGGTCGCTCTGGAGATCATCGATCGCCTCGACGCACGCTGGAATACTGATTTGCGGGCCATCGTTTCCAACGAGGCGCTCAGCGAACCCGACCGGCTGCGGCGCCTTCGGAGCCGGATGCTGGAAGCCGCTCTCTCGGACATCGATGCGTATCAGGCGGACGCAGGTCTCGCATCGGCCCCAGGTGAAAACGAGGATCTGATCCGGCGGGCCCTGGCTGGCGACGACATCGAGCTCGAACCCAACGTCAGCGTGACGCAGCACAATTATAATATCATTCGTGGATATCAGGGATCGAGCGTTTCGGACTATGTCTTCACGCTCAGCAAGCGTCTGGAGTCGATGTCGAATGCGAAGACCGTCGGCCAGCTCGCCATCGAGACCGTCGGCAGCAGTCTTTTCACCGTCGGCACGGCGTGGGCGAAGCTGACATGGACGGCTTGGCGCGGTGGACAGACGCTTCTCCAAGCCTGCCGCACCGGCATCACCACGCTCGGTTTGAAGACCGCGGTCGCGGTCATCATCATCGTGCTGGCCGCCATCCTCCTTTATCTCTTCCTCGAGAACCCCAAGAAGATTCTGGGCGTGATCTACAACGACACCGACGACGCGTTCGTCGTCAAGGACTGGAATCGGAGTGGCGGCGACCTCTACATGGAGCACGGCCAAATGGTGAATTTCATGGCTGATCGTGCCACCGGAGATCTCGACTCCCCGCTCGTCCAGATCCGTAGCCGCTACTACCTCGGCCCCGACGATCCCGACAACGTGGTATTTGGCGGCCTCTACTTCGCTGACAGGAACTTCGGCCTGCGGGGCTCCGAGGGCGTGATGATCTTCACTTCAACGACGACCGCCGACGTGCGCATCGCGCATCAATTCGCGGTGCCCTATGTCAACGACAACGGCACCAACATGCGCAAACTCTCTGGCGGCCCAGTCAACATCGCCACACTCTTCCGCGACATGTACAATGACCGGCAAACGCGCGTCGATAGGACGACCGACGGCTACCGCATGATTTCGACCGTCAGCGGGCCGCGCGGCGGTGTCGTCGGCCTGATCGCAACGATCGGCAAGGTCTGAAGCCGACCAGCACAGCGACCGTGCTGCCGTTCAGCTCTGCGGGGGCGCGGTGATCCGCCGCGCCTTCGCTTGGCTCGCCATGACGAAGGAAATGGTCGGTGCCGAGCGCGGTCCGGCACCGGCATGATCACGATTTGGCTGTCTCGCGAGACGTCCTCGACGCTTTCGCCTTCGGCTGAGATCCATCCGCCGTCTTCACGCGGATGCGCATCGAGCCGCCCTTGGCCTGCTCGCCGATCTCGAACGCTCCACTCTTGCGCACGAGATCGCTGAGCTTCCGGCAGCCATAGGTGCGCGGATCGAAATCCGAGACGAGGTTGGCGAGCTGGGTGCCGACCACGCCGAGTTCGACCCAGCCGTCCTCGCTTTCGATCTGGCTGATCACCTTCTCGATGATCTCCGTCGCGGCGCTGATCGGCATCAATGATTTCGCGGCAGGCGCCGCATCCTTGCTGCTCGCTGCGCCGCCGCGCAAATTCTCCGTGTAGATGAACCTGCGGCAGGCCTGGCGAAAACTCTCCGGCGTCTTCTGCTCGCCGAAGCCGAACACGTCGATGCCCTGCTCGCGGATGCGCGCGGCCAGCCGGGTGAAGTCGCTGTCCGACGACACCAGGCAGAAGCCGTCGAACCGGCCGCTGTGCAGCAGGTCCATCGCGTCGATCACCAGCGTGATGTCGGAGGCGTTCTTGCCGGTGGTGTAGGCGAACTGCTGCTGCGGCACGATGGCGTATTTGGCGAGCGTATCCGCCCACGGGCGGGATCGCGGGCTGGAGAAGTCGCCATAGATCCGGCGCACGCTGGCTTCGCCGATTTTGGCGATCTCCTCGAACAGCCCGTCGACGATCTTGGCCGAGGCATTGTCGGCGTCGATGAGCACCGCAAGACGCGGCGAACGGGATTCGGAGGGCATGGCTTGATCTCTCGAAACAACAAGGACCCGTCGTACCACGCGCGCGGGTCTGACGTCAGACAAAGTTTCTCAGGGATGGCGCGAAGAACATCGTTTACCACAGCGCCGACCGCCGTTGCGGCCGGACTGAGGTCGCCCATGATCTCTGATAGCTTGATCGGCACTGCTTTTCGACCGTGGGACAAGAGCCGATGTCATCCCCCTCCGATCAGACCTCCTGGATCATCGACGACGCTCCGCTCGCACGCGAGGCTCACCCGCGCGCCTCGATGCCGCGCTTCGATGGCGATGTCCGTGTCTGGCTGTCATCGGAATTCATCGATCCCACCGAATATGTTCGCTTTGCCCCATCGCTCCCGGTCTACGAGGCCGCCCGCTGGCCGCTCGGGATCATACCCGGCCAGAATAGCGAACAGCGCGTCGTCATGGCCGGCATGTGCGACGACGATTTCGACTGGCAGGTCCGCTGCGCGCTGCAGCTCCCCCAGCGCTACAGCGGCCTCGGGTTCGGACCGCCGCCGCGCCGAGACCGCGCCGATCTCTGGATCCGGCACGTCGGACATTGGGATGGCGCAGAGCAGCGCCTGGCCGAGATCATTGCAAGCCTGGGCCGGCGTCCCGGCAATCGTCATCCCGACTTCAGCTACTTCACGCACTATGCCCTCACGCCGTTCGCCATCATCGGCCAGACCTGGTGCCAGCCGGATGCTGCGACCGCGGCCTTCATGGTCGACACTACGATCGCGTTCTTCTACGGAGGCGACAGCCTCATTCAGGAGTGTTTGATCACGGAGGGACTGACCGCCGGTGCGGCGCGTGCCGATCTGCTGGCTGCGTACGACCATCGTTACAGCTGGGTCGCTGGAACGTCGCCCCTCCTGGTCGACGATCCCTGCAGCTTGTCGCTCCGGAACTACGGCCCTCCGGCCACGGATTTGGCTCGCCTAGCCTTGCCGTCACTCATGACGCTCCAAGACGAGAGGGGCTCCCACTGGGAGGCGCGAAGCGGCCGCAAGTTCCTGTTCGACAGCCGCGTCCAGACCCATCTGATGGTTGCGATCGCCGCCGCCTGTCACGGCCTTGCGAATTTCGCCAGCGGGCAAATTCGCTCGCCGCTCGTTCGAGCCCTGACCGACCCGCCTCACCTCGACACCCTCAAGCCGCACTGGCTCGGGCACGTGCTGCGCGACTATGATCACGCAACGGCGTGCGCCGACCTGCTTGAATCCCTTGCAGGCGTCTACGAGCAGGATCTCACGTCCGACCATCTGCGCGGCATGCCTATTCCACCCTATCGCTCTTCGAGCGATCCGATCCAGCAGTCGATCATCGAGACGCGTCCGCATCTCGGGGGTTGCACGGTCGATCACGCCATCGACGCCTTTCGCTGGAACCTGTTCGATATCGGGATCGACGACGTGTCGGTGATCCGATGGGCGCGCGAGGCCATCGGCTGGGTCGAGAACTGGCCGCAGTATCGCTGATACGGTCACCCTGCCGCCGTCTTTTCTCGCGTAGACGAGCCGGCCGCTCACCATTTGTATACGAATAAATCCCGGGTTCCCACGGGTTTGGCGCGGCCGTTTTCACCTTCCTTTAATTTGCGATGCACAACGATGAGGCGACCGTTCGACCGGGTGCTCGTCCCATGATGAAAGAAGGTACCTACTCCGCCTGGTTCAAGACCCCTAGGGGCCAGGGGACCGGCATCGTGCAACTGGCCGCGGGAAAGGTCTGCGGCGGCGACGGCGTGCTGAGCTATAGCGGCAGCTACGAAGCTTGCGGCGATCGCTTCACGGCCATCATCAGGACGAAACGGCACGCCCCGGGACAACCTTCGCTGTTCGGCCCGGATGAACTGACCCTCTGCCTCGAAGGCTCCTGCCGCACGACGCCCTTCACCTGCTCCGGCCGAGCCGCAGAAGCGCCCGACATCCCCTTCGAGGCGTTCCTGCTGTACTCCTCGCCGGACAATGCGCCTCCGCCGGCGCCGCGTCCGGCCCCGAAGTTCAATCCCGAGCAGCTGCCGAAGCCGATCTGGCGGTGAGTGTATCTACTGATTTCTGATCGTACCAAAGAGACCAGCATCAGACGAGCCTGTGCTCCGCCACGATCTGTACCGGCGGAAACGTCACACAATCGGCGACGTCAAACACGACCGAGAAAGGCTGGTCGAACGCGCGCGCAAATGCCATCGCGTCCGCACGTCGAGCATCCACGATCCGCGTGCCCAGCGTGCAGTGAGGCGTCCAGGCGCCGGGTCGATAATGCTCTCGACAGCAGGCCGGGTCGATTGCAGCCGAGATTGCCGCATGCCACTGCTGGAGGTCCTCGACCGATTCAGGGACAGCCCACAACACGAAGCGAGGATGCGCGAACCACGCGAGCCCGCTGAACTCGATCTTGAGCGGTCCGCCACCTCTGACAACCTCGCGCATGACTTGCCAAGCAACCGCGGTATCGATGTCAGGCGTTTCGTAGACCGCAAGAGTGAAATGCGGCCGATAACGGAGCCCGCGCATGGATGGCGCGTCCTCGAACGCAGCGACCCGATCCCAGAGCTCTTCGATCTTTGCCGAAGAAGCATCATCTGACCGGATATTGAGCGCGACGGCCATGCATGACTCCCCCTGCCGCATCGTTCCCCACATCTCGGCATAGCGCAACTTCGCGGAATCCGCCCGCGCAATCAGGCGGATGATCGAAGGCGTCTGCTCGCGATAAAATCTCCTCTTGCTTTTATTCCGAAATTCGGAAATATTGCTTGCGTCCCGTCCTCATGAGAGGGGCGCTTCGCGATCGTCACGAACGTGGAGGATGGGATGCGGTGGCCGCGATCTTGCCGCAGCGTGCTTGGCGCGCGGACGAACGGCAGGTGGCGGACGTGAAATCGCGTGGTCCTGGCGCCCCGATGCTGGCGCCAAGTCGTCGGGTGATGATGAGCCCGAAGGCGACGGTGGCTATCAAGCCGGACACCGGGGAGATCGCGTATAAGCGTTAAACCCATCGCGCAGGGAATGCCGGTTGAAACGGCTTTGCCTGTGGTGACTGCCGCCTGCTTTTTGTTTGCAGGCGGGCCATGGGTGAGGCCTTCACCCGGCATTCCCTGCGCCCTCTTTTTTCGTTGAGGGCTTCGATCGAGCATCACTCGGGCGCGAATGCGCGGCGAGATCGAACGGTCACGCTTGCGTTTGGTCGTGCGAGGCACGACACGCGCCACACCCTCCGCCGTCGTCCCGGCCTCCGAGCCGGGACCCATACCCACAGGGAGCAGTGTGAGGCAGGAGGGCAATGGGCATCTCGCTCTCACAACATCCGCCGCGGCGTATGGGTCCTGGCTCGGAGGCCGGGACGACACCGTTGATGTTACAGCTACCTGATCATCGCCGGACCATGATCCGGCACGGCGACATCGAGCACGCGCAGCTGCACGCGCTCGACGCCCTGATAGCGGTCGACGGTCAGCGTGCCCGCGACATGAAGCACCTGGCCGCGATGCTGCACCAGGGCATTGCCGAGCTTCTGGCCGACCGAGCGAAACGCGATGGCGTTCACGGTGGCGCCGTCGCCGGACTTGAAGCGCAGCTTGAGATGCGCCTGCCCGACCTCGTCGGCATAGACCAGCTGATGCGACGGCAGTGCCACGATCGGCTCGGGATTGCCGCTGCCGAACGGCCCCGCGCGGTTGAGCGTGTGGACCAGCTCCGGCGTGGCCGCGCGCGCGCTGATCGCGCCGTCGATCAAAATCTCGTTGACGTGGCGCGCCTCGGCGACATCGGCGGCGAGCGCGTTTTCGAGATAGGCGCGAAACTCCGCCAGCCGCTCCTTGCGCAGGGTGACGCCGGCCGCCATCGCATGCCCGCCGCCCTTCATCAGGAGGCCCTGCTCCACCGCGTGGCGCACGGCCTTGCCGAGATCGACGCCGGGAATGGAACGGCCCGAGCCGGTGCCGATGCCGCCCGGCTCCAGCGCGATCGCGAACGCGGGGCGGGCGAACTTTTCCTTCAGCCGCGACGCGACCAGCCCGACCACGCCGGGATGCCAGCCCTCGGACGCCGTGACGATGACCGCGCCCTTGTCCTCCAGGCCGAGCGAGGCCAGCGCCTCGGCCTCGGCCTGCGCCTCCGCATGCTGCTCGATGACACGGCGCTCGGTGTTGAGCCGGTCGAGCTCGGCGGCGATCCGCGCGGCTTCCGACACGTCGGTTTCCAGCAGCAGCCGCACGCCGAGATCGGCGCGGCCGATGCGCCCGCCGGCATTGATCCGCGGCCCCAGCATGAAGCCGAGATGCCAGGCCTCGGGCGGGCCGTTGAGCCGGGCCACATCCATCAGCGCGGTGTGGCCGACATGATCGCGGCGGCGCATCGCGATCAGGCCCTTGGCGACGAAGGCGCGGTTGAGGCCGACCAGCGGCGCGACATCGGCGACGGTGCCGAGCGCGACGTGATGCAGCATGCCGAGCAGATCCGGCTCCGGCCGCGTGCTGCTGAAGAAGCCGCGGCCGCGCAGCTCGCGATTGACCGCGACCAGCGTCACCAGAGTGAGCCCGACCGCGGCGAGATGGCCGAGGCCGGAGAGATCGTCCGGCCGGTTCGGATTGACCAGCGCATCGACCTCCGGCAGTTCCTCGCCGCATTGGTGATGGTCGATCACGACCACGGACATGCCGAGCCGCCGCGCCTCCGCCAGCGGCTCCAGGCTGGTCGTGCCGCAGTCGACGGTCACGAGCAAGGTCGCGCCCTTGCTGGCGAGGCCACGGATGGCCTCGCTGTTCGGCCCGTAGCCCTCGAAGATGCGGTCGGGAATGTGGATCAGCGGGTCGAGCCCGCAATGCCGCAGGTGCCAGGCGAGCAGCGCCGCCGAGGTCGCGCCGTCGACGTCGTAGTCGCCGAAGATCGCAACCTTCTCACCCTTGACCGCTGCGTCGGCGATGCGCTGCGCCGCCGCCTCCATCTGCGTCACGGTGAACGGATCCGGCATCAGCTTGCGAATGGTGGGATCGAGGAAGTCGTTGACCGCATCGAGCTCGACGTCGCGCCCGGCCAGCACCCGCGCCAGCATCTCCGGCAACTGATAGCGCTGCACGATCGCGAGCGCCCGCGCCGCGCCGCGCGCGTCCAGCCGGTCGCGCCACAGCTTGTTGGTGAGCGACAGCCGCACGCCCAGGAACGCCGGCGGGGCGCTCAGGGGCAAGGCAAGGGCGGACGGTGCCATCAGGCTAAGGGCCTCGCGTGTCGCATGGGCGATTCGAAATTGAGCGCCGCGAATCTACAGCAACGCGCCGCGCGCGACAGGCTCCGAGACGGGAACCCACTGGAATCGCGATGCAACATCGGGGAAATCACAACCTGAGAGGGACAACTGATGAGATATAATGCGGCTTGCCTAAAATTACAGCTGTGTTCGGGAACGTGCATTAAACGCCCGTTAGGCGAACTCTCGGACATTTCAATCAAATGATACCGACTGATTGCTCGCAGTCTCCGCATCGACCGAGACAGCGATGATATGGAGTTGTTTCAATGCTTTCCGCGACTGAGCTGAAGACCTCGCCCTCGATCGCTCCCTCTCCGGCGGCTCCCCAGGACGAAACCGACGTTGCCGCGCTGATCGCGCGGCTCACCGGGGAGGTCAACCAGATCGCCTGCGAGAAGACCAAGTCGATCCAGCAGATCACCAATCAGATGAAGATGCTGGCCCTCAACGCCCTGATCGAGAGCTCGCGCGTCGGCGCCCAAGGCGCCGGCTTTGCGGTCGTGGCGCAGGAGGTTCGCGCGGTCGGCCAGCAGGTCGAGACCATCGCGCGCGAGCTCGAAGGCCAGCTCACCACCCGCACCGGCAATCTCAAGAGCTCGATCGAGCGCATGACCGAGCGCGCCCGCGGCGAGCGGATGGTGGACCTGGCGCTGAATGCGATCGAGCTGATCGACCGCAATCTCTATGAACGGACCTGCGACGTGCGCTGGTGGGCGACCGATTCCGCGGTGGTCGACTGCGCCGCTGCGCCGGATGCAGACCGCGTCGCCCATGTCTCCGAACGTCTTGCGGTGATCCTCTCGGCCTACACGGTCTATCTCGATCTCTGGCTGTGCGACCCTAGCGGCAAGGTGATCGCGAACGGCCGCGCCGACCGCTACAATGTGGTCGGCCAGAGCGTGGCCGACACGAAATGGTTTCGCGAGGCGCGCGGCCTGCGCTCCGGCGACGACTACGTCGCCGGCGACGTCGAGTGCCAGCCGCTGCTCGGCAACGCCCAGGTCGCGACCTATTGCGCGTCGGTGCGCGAGAACGGCCAGGCTCATGGCAGGCCGCTTGGCGTGCTTGCCATCCATTTCGATTGGGAGGCGCAGGCGCGCGCGATCGTCCAGGGCGTGCGCGTCAGCGAGAGCGACAAGGCCCGCGCGCTGCTGGTGGATTCCAGCCATCGTGTCATCGCGTCCTCCGACGGCCAGGGCATCCTCAGCGAGCGCGTCTCGCTGAAGCTCGACGGCAAGCGCAGCGGCTTCTACCAGGATGCGTCCGGGCGCATGGTCGCCTTCCACGCCACGCCAGGCTACGAGACCTACAAGGGCCTCGGCTGGTACGGCGTGATCATGTCGGGCGCGTGAGAACGGAGGATCAGCAGCCGAGCCGGTCGGCGATGCCGTTGAAGTCGGCGGCGACGATGTCCCAGGCGCCGGTCGCCTCGAAGTCGCGGTTCTGCAGCGGGCCGTATTCGGTGGGGCGCGCGACGAAGGCGGTCTTCAGACCGTAGCGCTGGGCGGCTTCGAGATCATTGTTGTGCGCGGCGACCATCATCACCTCGCCGGGCGCAAGGCCGAGCAGACGAGCTGCGCCGAGATAGGTCTCGGGATCGGGCTTGTAGTGCTCGAACAGCTCGGCGGAGAGGATCAGGTCCCACGGGAGCCCTGCGAACTTCGCCATGTTGGTCAGCAGCGCGACATTGCCGTTGGAGAGCGGCGAGATGATGTATCTGGACTTTAGCCGGGTCAGCCCGGCGACGCTGTCGGCCCACGGATGCAGCCGGTGCCAGCCGCGCGTCAGATAGTCGAGATCGGCCTCGGTCAGACCGGCGATGCCGAGCTTGGCGACAAGCGTCTCGAGCGAGCGCCGGTGCAGAACGTCGAGGATGAGATAGCCGCGCTCGGGATGCCTGCGGACCTCGTCCATCGAGCCGGCATACAGCCCGCGCCATCCATCGACCAGCGCGGTCCAGTCGCCCTCGATGCCGCGCGTCTTAGACCAGGCGGTGAAGTCGTTGATCAGACTGGTGCGCCAGTCGACGACGGTGCCGAACACGTCGAACACCAGCGCCTTGACCATGGACAGATCGGACATGCTGAACCACTCTCCGACTTTGTCATTCCGGGATGCGTGCGAAGCACGCAGACCCGGAATCGCGACTTGCGAGCTCGGGATTCCGGGTTCACGCGTCGCGTACCCCGGAATAGCGGGCCGGGATTAGTCGAGGTGGAACTTCTCGAGCTGCCGGTGCTCGGCGCGGATGTAGCGCACGGTGCCGGTGACCGAGCGCATGACGACGGTCTCCGTCTCGATCACGCCGTCCTTGCGGAACTTGACGCCCGAGAGCAGCGAGCCCGTGGTGACGCCGGTGGCCGCGAACAGGCAGTCGCCGCGGGCCATGTCCTCGATGCCGTAGATCATCTTGGGGTCGCCGACGCCCATCTTGTGGGCGCGCTCGCGCTTCTCCTCGGTGTCGAGGATCAGGCGGCACTGCATCTGGCCGCCGATGCAGCGCAGAGCGACGGCCGCCAGCACGCCCTCGGGCGCACCGCCGGTGCCGAGATACATGTCCACGCCGGTGTTATCGGGGTCGGCGCAATGGATCACGCCGGCGACGTCGCCGTCGGTGATCAGGCGGACCGCGGCGCCGGTCGAGCGCACGCCCTGGATGATGTCGGCGTGGCGCGGACGGTCCAGCACCAGCACGGTGATGGCGCCGGGCTCGACGCCCTTGGCCTTGGCGAGGCGGCGGACGTTGTCGGCCGGGCTGGCGTCGATGTCGACCACTCCCTTGGCGTAGCCGGGCCCGACCGCGATCTTCTGCATGTAGACGTCGGGCGCATGCAGCAGGGTGCCGCCATCGGCCATCGCCATGGTCGCGATCGCGCCCGGCATGTTCTTGGCGCAGAGGGTCGTGCCCTCGAGCGGGTCGACCGCGATGTCGACCTTCGGACCGGCGTTCAGGCCGACCTTCTCGCCGATATACAGCATCGGCGCCTCGTCGCGCTCGCCCTCGCCGATCACGACGGTGCCCTCGATCGGCAGCTTGTTGAGCTCGCGGCGCATCGCGTCGACCGCCGCCTGGTCGGCCGGCTTCTCCTGGCCGTGGCCACGCAGCCGCGCCGCCGACACCGCCGCCCGCTCGGTCACGCGCACCAGCTCCAGGGTCAGGATGCGCTCGAGCAGCAATTGTTGCGGGACGGAAATCTGCGTCGACATCGGTCAACTCCTCAAGACGTCAAGGCGGCTCAGCGCCATCAAATTCTACCAGCCGGAGGTCGCCATCGCAGGCGGCTCACGGTTCAGCGGGATGGCCTGAATGGCCGCTCCTCGCCTCTCGATTCCACCGGTTTGAGCATGAACCTAACCCAAACGCCACGCGTTTGTTTGAGCAGGGACAACCGGTTCCCTGTGCATCCCAGGCTAATTTTTCTCGATCCGGATCACCTGCGGCTTGCCGCTGATGACCTTGTCGCGCTGCACGGCCTGGAGCGCCTTGTGCACGGCGTCCTCATGCGTCGCGTAGGTGATCAGGATCACCGGCACGGGACCGCCCTTGGCGCCCGTCTTGAGTGGCTCGCTACCAGGAGGATGGCGCTGCACGATCGACTCGATCGAGATCTTCTGCTCGGCCAGCCGGGTCGCGATCGTCGCGGCGGTGCCGGCGTGGTCCCGCGCCATCAGGCGGATGTAGTAGCCGCCCTCGTGCCGCTCCATCGGCGCCTTCTCGGTCGCCTGCAGCTTGTCCACCGGGCGTCCGAACGGCGCGGCGCGGATGCCGCGGGCGACGTCGGCGATATCGGCCACGACCGCGGACGCGGTGGCCGCGCCCCCTGCTCCCGGCCCGACGAGGGTGATCGGCGGAATGCCTTCGCCGTCGATGGTGACCGCGTTGGTCACACCCATGACCTGGGCGATCGAGGAGGATTTCGGCACCATGGTCGGATGCACCCGCTGCTCGATGCCCTTGGCGGTGCGCACCGCGACCCCCAGCAGCTTGACGCGGTAGCCCAGCTCGTCGGCGGCCTTGAGATCCTCGGGAGCGATCGAGGAGATGCCTTCGACATAGATGGATTTCTCGGCCACTTGGGTGCCGAAGGCGAGGCTCGCCAGGATCGCGAGCTTCTGCGCGGTGTCATGGCCATGGATGTCGAACGACGGATCGGCTTCGGCATAGCCGAGCCGCTGCGCGTCCTTCAGGCACTCGTCGAACGAGAGGCCCTCCTGCTCCATGCGGGTCAGGATGTAGTTGCAGGTGCCATTGAGGATGCCATAGACGCGGCTGATGCCGGTGCCGGCGAGGCCCTCGCGCAAGGTCTTGATGACCGGAATGGCGGCGCCGACGGCCGCCTCGAAGTTCAGCGCCCCGCCGGACTTCTCAGCGGCCTTGGCGAGCTTGAGGCCGTGCTTGGCAATCAGCGCCTTGTTGGCGGTGACCACCGACTTGCCGGCCTTCAGCGCGGTGTCGATGGCCGACAGCGCGGGATCACCGGAACCGCCCATCAGCTCGACGAAGCAGTCGACTTCGGGATCGGCGGCCAGTGCCAGCGGATCCTTCGCCCACTTGATACCCGCGAGATCGATGGCGCGCTTCTTCTTCGACCGCGCCGTCACGGCCACGACCTTCACGGGACGTCCCGTCCGCTCGGTGAGCACGCGCCCCTGCTGCTCGATCAGACGAACGACTTCGGCACCCACGGTGCCGAGGCCCGCGATGCCCACTCTGAGGGGTGCGACCATGGAATCAAAGAACCTGCAGCAAGAAAAACGGGGGACTCAGCGCCGGTTGGCGAGAGGAACCACGTTGTGCAACGTTTCGATGCCGCTTTCAAGGAAGCGGCGAACGCCGCGAGCGGCCTGCCGGATGCGCTGCTCGTTCTCGACCATGGCAATACGGACATAGCCCTCGCCGTGCTCGCCGAAACCGACGCCGGGCGAGACCGCGACGCCGGATTTCTCGACCATCAGGGTCGCGAACTGCATGCTGCCGAGGCTCTTGAACTTCTCCGGCAAAGGCACCCAGGCGAACATCGAGGCTTCCGGCGGCGGGATCTCCCAGCCGGCGCGGCCGAACGACTCGACCAGCGTATCCCTCCGCTTGCGGTAGACGTCGCGCATCTCGCGAATGCAGTCGTCGGGACCGTTCAATGCGGCCGTCGCCGCGACCTGAACCGGCGTGAACGCGCCGTAGTCGAGGTACGACTTCACGCGCGCCAAAGCGGCGATGATGCGCTCATTGCCGACGGCAAAGCCCATGCGCCAGCCGGCCATCGAATAGGTCTTCGACATCGAGGTGAACTCGACCGCGACATCCATCGCGCCCGGCACCTGCAGGACCGACGGCGGCGGGTTGTTGTCGTCGAAATAGACCTCGGCGTAAGCGAGGTCCGACAGAATCAGGATCTCGTGCTTTTTCGCGAATGCGACGAGGTCGCGATAGAAGTCGAGGCTCGCGACATAGGCGGTCGGATTGCTGGGATAGCAGACGATCAGCGCCAGCGGCTTCGGGATCGAGTGAATGATCGCGCGCTCGGCCGCCTCGAAGAATTGCGGCGTCGGCTCGGCCGGCACCGAGCGGATCACGCCGCCGGCCATCAGGAAGCCGAAGGCGTGGATTGGATAGCTCGGGTTCGGACACAGGATCACGTCGCCCGGCGCGGTGATCGCCTGCGCCACGTTGGCAAAGCCTTCCTTGGAGCCGAGCGTGGCCACGATCTGGGTGTCGGGGTTCAGCTTCACGCCGAAGCGGCGATCGTAATAGGCCGCCTGCGCGCGGCGCAGCCCAACGATGCCGCGCGACGCCGAGTAGCGGTCGGTGCGCGGCTTGCCCAGGGTCTCCTTGAGCTTTTCCAGCACATGCGCCGGCGCCGGCAGGTCGGGATTGCCCATGCCGAGGTCGATGATGTCGGCCCCGGCGTTCCGCGCGGCCGCCTTGGCCCGGTTGACCTGCTCGAACACGTAAGGCGGCAGACGGCGGATGCGGTAGAAATCTTCCATGGGTCTCTCGGCTCCGGCAACCGGGGGCGGGTCAGCCAGCAACGCTGGTGCTGCGTCGCCGCGGACCGCGCAAATAAACCAGCGCTAGATCAGAAGTTTAGCGCGGGCTTACAGCTGGGCTGGCGACGACACGCGACGCTGTTGATTCCGGTGTTTTATCATGGTCGCCGCGCCGCGCCAGACAATTGCGCCGTCAGGACCGGCCGATTGCCCATCGTTTGGTCATTTCGGCTTGGCGCTCGTGGCCGCCGAGGCCTGCCGGTCGCGGGCAGCCAGCAGCTCCTTCTGGATCCTGGCCCGCTCCTCTGGCGAGATCGTCGCCCCGTCCCGATCGCGCGGCACGTCGTTCACCGGCAGATAGTCCCCGGGCTCCCGCGGCCGAGCAACCGCCTCGGCGTCGAGCGAGGGCATATCCGCGATCTGGCTGGAGCACGAGGCGAGCGTGAGCGCGGCGCACATCAACGCCACTCCCGCCACGGCACGCCTCGCCGCTGTCCAGCCCCGCCCCACCGGCATCCCGCCCAGATCCCCTTCGGCGTCCCACGACGCCAGCCCACGCAACCCGGCACATTTTGCCGCAGCACAACCGCTTGTCACTCGAAACCTTGGCGACTGAACAGGATTTTTGCCCAGATGCGACGGAAAGGTGACGAAAGCAAGAAGCTTTCCGCAACGCAACACGCAGAAATCGAATTAACTGCAAACTCCCGCATTGTTGATCTCGCGCGGTGACGAAACGAATTCGACGCGATAGTGTAATCGGGCCATGACCGACGTTCAGAACAAGACCAATTCAGAAAAGACATTCGATGCGGAAGCCTTCGCGATGAACATCGCGAAGGCCATGGAAAGCAGCGGAAAGGCGTTGTCCGCCTACCTGAAGCCGCGCGAGACCGGCGAGGTTCAGGACCGGCCGCCGACGGAGCTGACGGAGGTCGTCAAGTCGTTCACGGCTGTCGCCGACTACTGGCTGTCGGACAAGGATCGCGCCAGCGACATCCAGACCAAGATGGCGAAGGGCTATCTCGACCTCTGGGGCTCGGCCGCGCGACGTCTCGCGGGCGAGGAAGCGCCGCCGGCGATCTCGCCGTCGCCGCGCGACAAGCGTTTTGCCGATCCCGAGTGGAAGTCGAACCAGTTCTACGATTTCGTCATGCAGGCCTACCTGCTGACGACGCAGTGGGCGCAGGACCTCGTCCACAATGCCGAGGGGCTCGATCCGCACACGCGCAAGAAGGCCGAGTTCTACGTCAACCAGATCACCAATGCGTTGGCGCCGTCGAATTTCGTCCTGACCAATCCTGAAGTGATGCGGCAGACCGTTGCTTCGAGCGGCGACAATCTCGTGCGTGGCATGCAGATGCTCGCCGAGGACATCGAGGCCGGCAAGGGCACGCTCAAGATCCGGCAGTCCGATCCGGCCAATCTCGAGGTCGGCGTCAACATGGCGACGACGCCGGGCAAGGTGATCTTCCAGAACGAAATGATGCAGCTGATCCAGTACGCGCCGGCGACGGAGAACGTGCTGCGCACGCCGCTGCTGATCGTGCCGCCCTGGATCAACAAGTTCTACATCCTCGATTTGCGCCCGGAGAAATCCTTCATCAAGTGGTGCGTCGATCAAGGCCTCACCGTGTTCGTGATCTCCTGGGTCAATCCCGACAAGTCGTTGGGGACCAAGACCTGGGAAGACTACATGAAGGAAGGTCCGCTCACCGCGATGGACGTCATCGAGAAGGTGACGGGTGAGATGAAGGTCCACACGATGGGCTATTGCGTCGGCGGCACCATGCTGGCCACGACCTTGGCCTGGCTCGCCGACAAGCGGCGCCAGCGCGTGACCTCGGCGACGTTCCTGGCAGCCCAGGTCGACTTCACCCACGCCGGTGATCTGCTGGTGTTCGTCGACGAGACGCAGATTTCCGCGCTGGAGCGCGACATGCAGGCCTCGGGGGTGCTCGAGGGCAGCAAGATGGCGATGGCCTTCAACATGCTCAGGTCGAACGACCTGATCTGGTCCTATGTCGTCAACAACTACCTCAAGGGCCAGCCGCCGCAGGCGTTCGACCTGCTGCACTGGAACTCGGACGCCACGCGGATGTCGGCGGCCAATCACTCCTACTACCTGCGCAACTGCTATCTGGAGAACCGGCTGACCCAGGGCACCATGGTGCTCGACAACACGCTGCTCGATCTTTCCAAGGTGAAGGTGCCGGTCTACAATCTCGCCACCCGTGAGGACCACATCGCGCCCGCGGACTCCGTGCTGTACGGCTCGCAATTCTTCGGCGGTCCGGTGAAGTATGTATTGTCCGGCTCCGGACACATCGCCGGCGTGGTCAACCCGCCCTCCTCCGGCAAGTACCAGTACTGGACCAACGACCAGATCCACGACATCTCGCTGAAGGACTGGATGAAGGGGGCGCAGGAGCACAAGGGCTCGTGGTGGCCGGACTGGCGCGAATGGCTCGGCCAGCTCGATCCCGAAGAAGTTCCCGCGCGCAGCATCGGCAGCGAGGCCTATCCACCGCTCGAGGATGCGCCGGGGTCCTATGTGCGTGTCCGCGCGTAGCGTGATCAGCCGCGATTGACTATAACCGCTCCGTCCCGCCGGGACGGGACGGTAATCAGTTGAGGGGATCTCGATGACGCGCGAACTGTTCTGGCTGACGCTGACGGTCATTCTGACCGGCCTGCTGTGGGTTCCTTACATCTTGAACCGCTGCCAGGTCCGCGGCCTCACCGGCGCCATGGCCAACCCCTCCCGCAACGACAAGCCCCACTCGGCCTGGGCGAACCGGCTCATGTTCGCGCACGACAATGCGGTCGAGAACCTCGTGATCTTCGCGCCGCTGGTGCTGATCCTGAACGCGATCGACTACTCGACCAAATGGACCGTGCTTGCCTGCGCCGTCTATTTCTGGTCGCGCGTGGCTCACGTCATCGTCTATGCGATCGGCCTGCCCGTGTTCCGGACGCTCGCCTTCGTGGTCGGTTTCGCGGCCCAGGCCGTACTGGCGATCGCGATCTTCGGCTGGCTGTGATCTCTACGGCAGATTGTCGCGTAGGAAGATGTCGATGCGGATGCGCTCCTGATCGGGGCTGATCGGCTCGCCCGAGCAATGGGCGAGCAGGACGCGCGCCGCCGAGCGCGCCTCGTGGCCGGGATCCTGGTTGATGATCGCGTCCAGCGTGCCGCGCACCAGGAAGCGTCGCGTATGCTGGGTCAGCTCATGAGTGATCCACACCACCTCGCGCGCCCGGCCCGAGGCTTCCAGCGCATCGGCGATGCCGCGATTGCCGGCGCCGCAGCAATAGATGCCGCGGAGGTCGGCATGGCGCGCGAGCAGCGCGGACGTCAACTCCCGCGTGCGCTCGCTGTCGTCGCGGCCCTCGATTACGGGCAAGGCGCGCAGATTGGGATACTCGCTCGACAGGATCTGGTTGAAGCCGAACTGCCGCTCCGCATGATCGCGCAGCGACAGCGATCCGGCGATGACCGCGACGGTGCCCTCCTGGCCGCCGAGATAGCGTCCCATCAACGTGGCGGCGGTTCGTCCTGCGGCGGGATTGTCGATGCCGACATAATGCAGGCGGCGCGAACTCGGCGCGTCCGAGACCAGCGTCACCACCGCAACGCCTCGCGCCGTCAGTTCGTCGATCGCGGCGCGGACGCGGGGATGATCGAGCGCGATGACGGCGACGCCCTGATAGGCCGGCGACAGCGTTTCCAGCGCACTTGCCAGCACGTCCGGATCGAACACGTCGACGTGGAGGATGTCGATGAAGCCGCGCTGGCCGGCCAGCCAATCCGCGGTGTGCCGGACCTGCTCGGTCAGGCTGGTCATGAAACTGTTGCCGCCGGTCGGCAGCACGAAGGCGAAGCGGAAGCTCTGTCCGCGCGCGAGCCGCGCGGCGGCGATATCGGCGCGGTAGCCAAGCTTCGCCACCGCGGCCTCGACGCGGGCCACGGTCTTCGCCCTGACACCCTCGCGCCGGTTGATGACGCGGTCGACGGTCGCGAGCGACACGCCTGCCGTCCGCGCGACATCCTCGAGCGTGGCGCGAACGGGCGCCGGGGGCGCACCTGCTGTCACTCGCGGGCCGCCCATAGCATGCCGCGGGTCATCAACGTGCGAATCTCCGGCACGTCGAGCTCATAGGCACGATGGCCGAGGGAGGAATAGAACACGCGGCCGGAACCGTACCGCTTCTTCCAAACCACGGGCATCACGACACCCTCGATCCAGGGGGCGTGCTCGCCGGTGAAGGTCGTGGTCGCCAACACCTCGTTGGCCGGGTCGACATGCATGTAATACTGCTCGGACCGATGCTCGAAACTCGTCAGTCCCTTCATGATGGGATCGTCCGGCCTGGTCAAGTCGACCCGGTAGTCGATGATGTTGCCGGGATGCGCGACCCATTGCCCGCCGCACATGAACTGGTAGTCGACGGAGTCACGGAAGGCGTCGCCCATGCCGCCGTGATGGCCGGCCAGGCCGACGCCGCTGCGCACCGCGGCGCAAAGGTTGAGTGCCTCAGCTTTCTCGATCTTGGACATCGTATAGATCGGAATGATCAGCGAGAGATCATGGATGGCCGGATCGGCGAACGCCGCCGTCGTAGTCTCGATCCGGACCTCGAATCCTTCGGCCTTCAGCCAGCCCCGGATCATCGACGCACAGAGATCCGGGTCATGCCCGGCCCAGCCGCCCCATACAATCATTGCCTTGCGCATATGTCCGTCCTCAGTCGATCTGTCCGGTGTCGCGTCCCGCCGGCAGCATCGCCGGCCGCTCGACGCGGCTCTCGATCCTGACGCGGCGGCCTTCATTGGCGGAGGTCTGGAACGCCTCCATCACCTCCAGCACGTGGAAGGCAAGCGCGCCGCTGGCGCGATGCGGCCGGTCGTTCAGGATTGCGGTGGCCATGTCGGCCACGCCGATCGAGCGGAATTCACCGTCGACATGCACATGCGTCAGCGGCATCGTCTCCCAGTCGCCGCCGGTCTTGGCGATCTGCACGTCGCCGCCGAAGCGGTTCGGGTCAGGCACCACCATGCTGCCCTTGTCGCCATAGATCTCGATCGGCGCATGCCGGTGCTTCGGCACATCGAAGCTCATCGTGACCGACACCACTGCCCCGCTCTCGAATTCGAGCGTGCCGGAAACATGCGTCGCGACCTCGACGGGGATCAGCGTGCCGTTCATCGGCTGGCTCGTGACCAGACGCTCCGCCCGCGGGCGCGCGGTCGAGCCCATCACGCTCGCGACGGGACCGAGCAGCTGCACGAGGTCGGTGATGTAGTACGGCCCCATGTCGAGCATCGGGCCGCCGCCGCGCAGGTAGTAGAAGCCCGGCGCCGGGTGCCAGCGCTCATGCCCGGGACAGCCGAAGAAGACGCTGCCGGCGACGGGCGTGCCGATCGCGCCGTCGTCGATCAGCTTGCGCGCGGTCTGGTGGCCGCCGCCGAGAAACGTGTCGGGCGCGCAGCCGACGCGCAGGTTCTTTTGCGCGGCCAACTCGATCACCTTGCGCGCTTCGGCGACGTCGATGCCGAGCGGCTTCTCGGAATGAACATGCTTGCCGGCATTGAGCACCGCGAGGCTGACGTCGGTGTGCGCGAGCGGCACGGTGAGATTGATGACGATCTCGATGTCGTCGCGCTTGAGCAGCTGGTCGACCCGCATGCCCGGAAGGCCGAAGGCGGCGCCCTGCCGCTCGGCCGCGTCGCTGCGCATGTCCGCAAGCGCCTTGATGTCGAGGACCGGGAAGCGCTGCGCCGCTTTCAGATAGGCGGTGCTGATATTGCCGCATCCGATGATGCCGATGCCGACGCGTCTCATTGCAGTCTCCGTGGTGTCAGGTTCATCCCTTGACCGCCCCCGACGTCAGGCCGGCAACGATGTGCTTCTGCGCCAGAAGGAACAGGATGATGGTGGGCAGGATGGTCAGGGTGATGAAGGCCAGGATCAGGTGCCACTCGGACGAATATTCGCCCTGATAGACCATGATGCCGAGCGGCCAGGGATACAGCGCATCGGTGTTGAGCATCACCAGCGGCAGCAGGTAGGCGTTCCAGCTGTTGACGAAGGTGATGGTGCCAACCGTGGCCAGGATCGGGCGCGACAGCGGCAAGGTCACGTAGCGGAAGAATTTCACGTAGCTGCAGCCGTCGACCAGCGCGGCTTCGAGCAGCTCGTAGGGGATGTCCTTGAAGAAACGCCGTAGCAGCAGCACGCTCATGGCGAGGCTGAAGGCGACCTGCGGCAGCGCGACGCCGAAATAAGTATCGAGCAGGCCGAGGTCGCGCACCTTGATGAACAGCGGCAGCACCGCGGTCGCCGCCGGAAACAGAAGCCCGAGCGTCAAATAGCTGAGCAGCATCGAGCTGCCGAAGAATCTCACATGGGCGAAGGTGAACGCGGCCATGGAGGCCACGATCAGGGTCAACGCCACGGTCAAGGTCGAGATGATCAGCGAGTTGCGCAGCAGCTGCCAATAACGACCGGAGAACAGGATGTCGGCATAGTTCTGCCACTCCCAATGCCGGGGCAGACCGAACGGATTGACGCGCAGTTCGCCTAGCGACTTGAAACCGCCGAGAAGAGTCGCCAGCAGCGGGACCAGCACGAGTATGGCGATAAGCGTCAGAAATGCCGCCTTGAACAGCACGGCCGGATCGAACGACTCTTGGGTGATCTCGGCCCTATTCATCGCGCATGAACCATCGCTTGTAGGTGAAGGCAAAGGTCACGCAGATCACGAACAGGATGACGCCGATGGCGCTGCCGTAACCCACGCGCATGCGCGAGATGCCGTTGTTGTAGAGAAAGCTCACCATCGTATTCGACGAGTCCGCCGGGCCACCGCGCGTCAGCGGCATCACCAGGTCGAACAGCTGCAGCGAGCCGATGATCGCGAAGAAGACGGACAGCCGGATCGTCGGATAGAGCAAGGGGATGACGATGTGGCGCAGGCTCTGCGTCCGCGTCGCGCCATCGATCCGGGCAGCCTCGATCAGGCTCCTGTCGATACTCTGCAGCGCCGCAATGAACAGCATCATGTGGAAGCCGAAATATTTCCAGACGATGACGATAAGAACCGCCAGCATTGCGGTGTCCGTGGAGGCCAGCAGATGCGGCGGCTCGGCGCCGAAGCTGCGCCAGATCGAGGCGACGAGCCCGTAGTCGCCGTCATAGACGAAGCTGAAGATCAGTCCGGTTGCGATCTCCGCGAGGATATAGGGCATGAAAAACAGCATGCGCAGCGCGACAGCTCCGCGAAACCGTTCCGCGAGCATCAGGGCCAGGGTCAGCGCCAGCGGCAACTGGACGCAGAGCGAGACAGCGATGATCAGGCCGTTGTTGCGGAGCGCGAGCCAGAACGCGCGCGTCTCCAGCACGAACCGGTAGTTGTCGAAGCCGATCCAGTTGGTCGGCCGGCCGAACCCGTTCCAGTTGAAGCCGGAATACCAGGCGGCTTCGCCGATCGGCAGCACCACGAACAGCGTGAACAGCAGAAGCGCTGGCGGCAGGAACAGGATGATCACCGTGAAACGGCCATCCCAGCTCGGGCCGCGGTTCGCCTGCGCGGCCAGCGGCGGCCGCGCGACCTGCAGCGACGACGTACTCGCGATCGGACGCACCTCAGTTGCCCTGCTTGCGCGCCGCCTCGATCGCCTTCGCCGCGTCCTGGGGACTCATGCTGCCGCCCGCGATCTCCGCGGAAACGTCGTTGACGACACGACCGACCGACGGTCCGAGGCTCTGGTCGTAGAAGTTCTGGTGATAGTTCGACTTCGCCAGATTCGACGCAATCTGCTTCATGAAGGCGTTGTTGAGGCCGGCGTCGGCGCCCTGCACCACCGGGACGATGAAATTGCCGGCCGCAAGCCGCGTCTGCACATCCTTCGAGATGAAGGTCTTCAGGAAGTCGACCGCCTCCTTCGGCGAGCCTTTGGTGACCAGCCAGCCGGTGATGCCGCCGAGCGTATCGGTCGGCGCGCCCTTGCCGCCGGCCACGGTCGGGAAGTCGAACCAGCAGATCTTGTCCTCGCCCAAGCCCACCTTGTCGGCCGCGAGCGCCCGCTGCAGGTTGTAGACCGAGCTGATCGCCAGCGTCATCGCCGCCTTGCCGTCGCCGAAATAGCCAACGGCCTGCGGGTTCTTGAAACCGAGGAAACCGTTCTGGAACGGCTGGAGATCGACCAGCTGCTTGAACATCTCGCCCGACTTGACGAAGGTGTCACCGGCGAAGCCGCCATTCTCGCCGCGCAGCGCTGCATCGAAGGCCGGCTTGCCGCCGATGCGCACCGCAAGATGCGTCCAGTAGAAATGCAGCGGCCATTTGTCGGCGCCGCCGACGACGATCGGCGTGACACCCGCGGCCTTCAGGGTCTTCACGGCGCCGAGCAGATCGTCCCACGTCTTGATGGCTGCGGGATCGACCTTCGCCTTGGCGATCAGCTCCTTGTTGCAGACGAAGCCGACCTGCGACAGCGCGGTCGGCAGACCGTAGACTTTGCCGTTGTCGGTGAAGGCCGCGAGCGCCGCCGGGGTCAGGCTGTCGCTGTAGCCCTTCACCTGGTCGGTGATGTCCTCGAGAACGCCGGCTTCGATCTGCGCCTTCAGCACGCCGCCGGCCCAGCTGTAGATGATGTTCGGCCGGTCCTTGGATTGCAGGATGGTCGGCAGCTTGGCCTTGTAGGCTTCGTTTTCGAGGAACTGCATCTCTATCTTGGTGCCCGGATGCGACGCCTCGTAGGCGCGCGCCACCTCCTCCCAGATCTTCACCTGGGCCGGATTGACCTCGATGTGCAGCCATTTGACGGTGGTGTCGGCAACGGCGGCGGTGCCCGCAAGCACGCATGCGGCCGCAGCGACTCCCAGCTTCGCGAGCAGTCTCATCAGAATCCTCCCAACCGTTTTCTTTGTTGAGGTAATCCTGTCCTCAATTTTTGAGGTGCGCAACTAAAATTCTGACCTGACAACCTCATGCCTGATGAAGCTTCGCGCGTGCAGCACGATTGCGCGATGCACAATGCGCACGCGAGATCGTGCCGACGTTGTCAGTCGAACTGTTGCTGTGAGGACCAGGGGCATGCCCGACAATCAGCAGCACGCCGCGCTGGCGCGGGCGTGCTGCTTCGCTCGCCAACGGCCGGCCCGGCTCCCTGCACGCGCGGGGCCGGCCCCGCCTCAGCCGTCGAGGGCGTCGATCAGCGTTTCGTCGACCAGCGGACGCAGGCTGAAATCGTCCTTCAGACGCGTGCGTCCGTACCAGTCGAGCAAGGTAACCTCCTTGCCGAGATAGCGCTGCATCGCCAGGCCGAACAGCGGATGGTCCTTGTTGGCGATCGCAAAGCTCTTGCGGTCGAGATCGCGGTCGCGCTGATAGATGGCCTCGATCTCATCGAGGAAGCCGGAGAGCATGGTCTTCAGACGCGCCTCGACCTCATTCACCGCGGCCAGATCGACGCCTGCTTCGACCAAGTGACCCTTGACGTCATCCAGTTCCTCGTTGAGCGCCAGCCAGGCGATGTCGCGCTCGCGCAAGAACGACAGGCTGCGATGGATGCGCAGGTACCAGGGGCACTTGATCTTGACCATGTCGCCGTTGGCGAACTGGATGACGTAGCCTTCCCTGCCCTCCATATCAGTGAGCGAGTCGATGGCCGCCGCAAGCGACAACCCGTCGAAACGGTGCACCAGCGGAACGCCGTGGCTGCCGATCAAGTCATGAACGGCATGGCCGCTGTCCAGCATGACATACTGGCCGGTGACGTTGTCGCGCACATGCAACAACCGCAGCTCGGGCTGATCCTGCGCGACGACGATCCGGGCGTCGGGATGGGTCAACTCGAAGATCGCGGTCATGCCGGCACTTGCGATTTCCTTGGCGAAGGCGTCGATGCCGGCGTGCTCCGGCCGGTCCAGCAGCTGAGCCGCCAGACGAACCACATCGGAGTTGAACGACTTCTTTGACCGCCACTTCAGCTGATCATCGACCCAGGCCGTCGCGACCATGCTGCCGTCGAGCTTGTCGTAGATCGCGACGATATCGTCGCGCGAGAGCAGCCGGTCCGGCGCCAGCCATTCCTTCTCGCCGATATTGAAGAACTTGTGCAGCGGCCGCGACACGATATGGCCGGCGCGGTCGAACGCGATACCGCGGCACTCCAGCGCCTCGGGAGAGTCGAAGGTCTTGGAGTCCATGAACAGATAACAGCCGAGCGTGATGCCATTGGGCTGGGAGAGGAAACGGATCTCCTTCTTCCCGGCGACCGCGGGCTCGACGTCGGAAATATGCCGAATGGTCTTGAACATCGTTGCATTCCAAAATCGACGTCAGTTGGAGCGCGAGGCTCTGTCAGGTGCAGCGGGCCTTGAAATCGGCGGCGACCAGCTTCGCCATCACCTCATTGAGGTGCGCTTGATCGCGGGTCTCGATCACCAGCTCCAGCAAGGTCGCCTTCGCCGGCAGAGCGGAGAAGGTGCGCTGATGCGACACCTCGATGATGTTGGCACCGGCATCGGCCAGCAGAGCGGACACGGCCGCGAGCTGTCCCGGGCGATCGACGATGTCGATCGACAGCTGCGTCAACCGGCCCTCGCGGGCCAGTTCGCGCGTGAGAACGGAGGCGATCAGGCGGGTATCGATGTTGCCGCCGCACAGCACGAGGCCGACATTGCGGCCGGCAAACGGCGCGGGATGCGCGAGCACGGCCGCGAGCCCCACGGCGCCGGCGCCCTCGACGACCGTCTTCTCGATCGAGATCAGCGTGGCGAGCGCGCGCTCGATCTGCGGCTCGGTCACGAGCAGGATGTCGTCGACGAGATGGCCGATGATCTCGGTCGTGATGCGGCCCGGTGATTTCACCGCGATGCCCTCCGCCAGCGTGTCGCCGCGCATCGGCAGGCTGCTGTGATTGATCGCGTTGTACATCGACGGATACAGCTCGGCCTGAACGCCGATGATGCGCATGTCCGGCTTGAGCGCCCTTGCAGCGACCGCCATGCCGGAGATCAGCCCGCCGCCGCCGATCGGCACCACCAGCGTGTCGAGTTCAGGCACCACCGCCAGCATTTCCAGTGCAACCGTGCCCTGCCCGGCGATGATCAGCGGATCGTCGTAGGGATGGATCATGGTCATGCCGCGCGCAGCGCCATGCTCCCTTGCGAATGCGCCGGACTCTTCCAAAGTCGCTCCGGAGATCACGACCTCGGCGCCATGCCGCTTGGTATTCTCGATCTTCACCATCGGCGTGCCCACGGGCATCACGATGGTCGCGGGAATGCCGAGGCGCCGCGCATTGTAGGCGACGCCCTGCGCGTGGTTGCCGGCGGACATCGCGATCACGCCGCGCTCTCTCTGCTCAGCCGACAGCGCATTCAGCCGGTTCAGCGCGCCGCGCTCCTTGAACGACGACGTGAACTGCAGGTTCTCGAATTTGAGCCAGATGTTGCAGCCGCAGATCTCGCCGAGCGTCCGGCTCTGGTTGCAGGCGGTCTCGAGCACGACGCCGCCGATCGTATCTGCGGCGGCGCGGACATCGTTCATGGTGACGGGCAGCGCAGTCAGATCGATAGCGGTCATGGGTGTCGCCCAGCTTTGGTTTGCGGCGAGGCAGGCGGAGCGCCGGCCTCGCATGATGTTGTAATCGTTCCGGCCGGATGACCGCGGATCGACCTCAGCCGAGATCGGGCAGCCCGAGCATCAGCCGCATGTTCTGCACGGCCGCGCCCGACGCCCCCTTGCCGAGATTGTCGAGCCGCGCCACCAGCACCGCCTGATGGTGCTTGTCGCTGGCGAACACGTGCAGCTCGAGCTGGTTGGTGTCGTTGAGCGCCTCCGGTTCGAGCCGGCCACTCTTGGCCGCCGCGCCGTCGAGCGGCATCACCGAGACATATTTGCTGCCGGCATAGTGCTTCGCCAGCGCGGCCTGCAGGTCGGCTCCCGAGGGCTTGCCCGGCAGCGTGTCGAGCTGCAGCGGCACGGAGACCAGCATGCCTTGCCGGTAGTTGCCGACGGAGGGAATGAAGATCGGCCGCCGCGTCAGCTTCGAATAGAGCTGCAACTCGGGCAGATGCTTGTGCTCGAGGCTGAGGCCGTACAGCTCGAAATTCGGCGCGGTGCCGTTCTCATAAGCCGCGATCATGGCCTTGCCGCCACCCGAATAGCCGCTCACCGCGTTCACGGTCACCGGATAATCCTGCGGCATCAGTCCGGCATCGACCAGCGGCCGCAGCAGCGCGATGCCGCCGGTCGGATAGCAGCCGGGATTGGAAACCTTGCGGGCATTGCGGATCTTGTCGGCCTGGTCGGCCGCAAGCTCCGGGAAGCCATAGGCCCAGTCCGGTGCGACCCGATACGCGGTCGAGGCGTCCAGCACCTTCGGTGCCGCGCTGCCCATGCCGTCGATCAGCGCGACCGTCTCCTTCGCGGCATCGTCGGGCAGACAAAGGATGACGAGGTCGACCTCGGCCATCAGCGTCCGCTTGGCTTCCGGATCCTTGCGCTTGTCCTCGGCGATCGTCTTCACGACGATGTCGCTCTGATGCGCGAGCCGCTCGGCGATCCCGAGGCCGGTCGTGCCCGAGCCGCCGTCGACGAACACCGAACGCATTGCGGCGCCCGCTCCGGTCTGAGCTTTCGGCGGGTTGCTATCGATCACGGTCATGACACGCTCCTTCAGGTCTGGGTTTCGCCGGCAAAGGCCTGGGGCCGCGCCTGCCGCATGAGAGAGGAAATCTGTTGCGAGCCGATGTCGGGCCGCTCGCCGAGCCGGGTCGCCACCGCGGCGTAGTCGGCCTCGGACTTGTGCTGGTTGAGCTTGAAGCTGCCCTCGACCTCGTCGATCGTCATCACGATGCCGACGATCGCCTTGCGCATCGCCTCCAGTCGGCCGGCCGTCATCTTGTCCGAGGTCCATGGCGTCTTCGGCAACAGCCGCTGCTCGAACTTGGCACTGAGCGCGTCAGCCTGTGCGGCCAGCTCGGCCTCTGACAGCACCTGCGCCGCGCCGGTCAGATGCACCGTCTGATAGAGCCAGGTGGGCACCTGGTCGGGCGAGACGTACCAGTCGGCCGACACATAGGCGTCGGAGCCGTTAACGGCGACCAGCCACGGGGTCTTGCCGTCGGCGAGCTTCACCAGCGGATTGTTGCGGGCAACATGAAAGAACGCCTGTGGCGTACCGTCGTTCAGCGCCCCCAGATGAAATGGCAGCGGGGATGCGATCGGCCGGGTGCCGTCCCACGCGCAGACCGTGCCGAAGCCGCGCGCATCCGCGAAGCCGAGGCTCGCGGCGCGGTCAGGCTTGAAAGGCGGTGGCGTGTACATCGGAAACTCCTGCTGGACGAAGGAGCCGCCTGATCAATCTCGCTGCAAGGGAAAGGTCTGCCGCGGGACCGGATCCGGCGGCAAGGGTGATGATCTAGACGCAGACCATCGCCCGTACCGCGGGGGTACGACGGCGCATGTCGGCGATGAAAATGGTCGCTGCGTTGATCATGGGCGCAGGGCTATAAGACCGCGCGGTTCCTGCGTCAAGGTCGCAACGCGCCGGGCCGCGGATCAGACCGTGCGCCAGAGCCACTCCATGATGCGCCCGATGATGTCGCCGAACAGCAGCAGCACCGCCGACCAGACCAGCGCCGACACGAAATTGGCGATCTGGAACATCATGTAGGGCATCTCGAAGATGCCGGCCGCCAGCGGCACCGAGGCGCGGAGCGGACCGAAGAATCGGCCGATGAAGATGCTCGGCACGCCCCAGTCGCGGACAAAGGCCTCGCCGCGCGGCAGCAGCTCCGGATAGAGCGACAGCGGCCACATCTGGACGACGCGGTCCTTGTAGCGATAGCCGAACCAATAGGACACCCAGTCGCCGAGCGCAGCTCCAATACCGCCCGCCAACCACACCGGCCAGAAGCTGATGCCGGTGGCGCCGATCAGGGCGCCGATCGCGACCAGGGCGCCCCACGCCGGAATCAGCAGCGAGATGAAGGCCAGGGACTCGCCGAAGGCCAGCAGCAGGACGACCGGGGCAGCCCAGGCCTGATGGTCGCGCACGAAATCGGCAACCGCGCGGCCAAAATCTTCCATCTGCTCGACGCCTTTCTGCTTTGGGGCGCTTAAGTGCTTGAAGGCCTTCGCGGTTCCCTGGCGCAGACTGGTACGCCACGGAGCCTGCCGACTTCAAGTCACAACAACCGGCTGTCGCGCGTGAACGCGGCCGAATGGCCTGTCCGCAGCAGGGTCCCTCGTTTCCGGGATCATTGTCTTATGCCGGTCCATGGCATAGTCAGGCGCAACGATTCGTTCCATCTCGCGCAAGCGCAACATCAAGATTCCATGGGTAAGCCGTTGAAATCAGCTGCAAAAGCCAAGGCCAAGGGCGTCGCCGACCCGCTGGCGGCATTCGCCGCAAAGGGCAAGGCCCAGACCAAGCCCGAAGCCAAATCTCCAGCCAAGCCAGCCGCGCGTGCGGCAGGTTCCGAGGGTGAATATACCGCTCGCGACATCGAGGTGCTGGAAGGCCTGGAGCCGGTGCGCCGCCGTCCCGGCATGTACATTGGCGGCACCGATGAGAAGGCGCTGCATCACCTGTTCGCCGAGGTCATCGACAACTCGATGGACGAGGCGCTGGCCGGCCACGCCACCTTCATCGAAGTCGAGCTCGACGCCGAGGGCTTCCTGACCGTCACCGACAACGGCCGCGGCATTCCGATCGACCCGCACCCCAAATTTCCGAAGAAGTCGGCGCTCGAAATCATCATGTGCACCCTGCACGCGGGCGGCAAGTTCGATTCCAAGGTCTATGAGACCTCGGGCGGTCTGCACGGCGTCGGCATCTCCGTGGTGAACGCGCTGTCGACCCGGCTCGAGGTCGAGGTCGCGCGCAACCAAAAGCTCTATCGCATGATCTTCGAGCGCGGCCATCCCAAGGGCAAACTCGAGGAGGTCGGCAAGGCGCCGAACCGCCGCGGCACGCGGGTGCGATTCCAGCCCGACCCGACCATCTTCGGCGCCAAGGCGACGTTCAAGCCGCAGCGCCTGTTCAAGATGGCGCGCTCCAAGGCCTATCTGTTCGGCGGCGTCGAGATCCGCTGGAAGTGCGATCCGTCGCTGCTCAAGGGCATCGAGGACGTCCAGCCCGAGGCGACGTTCCACTTCCCGGGCGGCCTGAAGGACTATCTCGCAGCGGCGATCCACGCCGACACGCTGGTCCATCCCGACATCTTCGCCGGCAAGTCGGGCCGCACCGGCGGCCATGGCGGCTGCGAATGGGCGGTGGCCTGGACCGCCGATGCCGACGGCTTCCTGTCGTCCTATTGCAACACGATTCCGACGCCCGATGGCGGCACGCATGAGTCGGGCATCCGCAGCGCCCTCCTTCGCGGCCTCAAGGACCACGCCGAACGCGTCGGCCAGGGCAAGCGTTCGGCCAACATCACCTCCGAGGACATCATGGCGGGCGCCGCCATCATGCTCTCGGTGTTCGTGCGCGAGCCGGAATTCCAGGGCCAGACCAAGGACCGTCTCGCCACCGCCGAAGCGCAGCGGATCGTCGAGCAGGCGGTCAAGGACCCGTTCGATCACTGGCTGTCCGGCAATCCGGTGCAGGCGAACCGGCTGCTCGACTTCGTCGTCGAGCGCGCCGAGGAGCGCATCCGCCGCCGCCAGGAAAAGGAGACGGCGCGCAAGACCGCGACCAAGAAGCTGCGCCTGCCCGGCAAGCTCGCCGACTGCACCGACGCCGGCACCGAAGGCTCCGAGCTGTTCATCGTCGAGGGCGATTCGGCCGGCGGCAGCGCCAAGCAGGCGCGCGACCGCAAGAAGCAGGCCGTGCTGCCGCTGCGCGGCAAGATTCTCAACGTCGCCTCGGCCGGCAAGGACAAGCTGACCGCCAACGCCCAGCTCGCCGACCTCGTGATGGCGATCGGCGCCGGCACCAACGCCGCGTATCGCGAAGAGGATCTGCGCTACCAGCGGATCATCATCATGACCGACGCCGACGTCGACGGCGCCCACATCGCCTCGCTGCTGATCACCTTCTTCTACCGGCAGATGCCGCGGCTGATTGACGAGGGCCATCTGTACCTCGCCGTGCCGCCGCTCTACCGGCTGACGCATGGCAGCAAGACATTCTACGCCCGCGACGACGCCCATCGCGACGAGCTGCTGAAGCGCGAGTTCAACGCCAACGCCAAGGTCGAGATCGGCCGCTTCAAAGGCCTCGGCGAGATGATGCCCGCGCAGCTCAAGGAAACCACCATGGATCCGGCCAAGCGGACCCTGCTGCGGGTGACGCTGGTCGCCGACGACCGCGACGGCACCGCCGACTCGGTCGAGCGCCTTATGGGCACGAAAGCGGAGGCCCGCTTCGCCTTCATTTCGGAAAAGGCGGAATTTGCCAGCGACGAGCTGCTCGACGTCTAGTTTTTGGCCGGTTTCTCGCGACGATTGCAGGTTCCACGCGCTCGCGTGGGCCTGCTTTTCTCTTTTCTAACCAATACGTTAACACGCCAAACGGCGGTCCGGACCGTACTTTCCCCTGCGGGTGTGCTCAAGCGGCAACAGCTTTTAGGCACCAATCGGCTATAGTCCGGACACATGAGGCGAGGGAATCGTCGCCGCCCGGCACTTACGTCACGACGACTTGGGGATTTTGATATGAAAAAGCTTTTGCTCGCTGCCGCTTCGATCGTGGTGATGACTGGCGCAGCATCGGCTGCTGACCTCGCCGCCCGCCCGTATGCCAAGGCGCCGATGATGGCTCCGGTTGCCCCGAGCTGGACCGGCTTCTACATCTTCGGTGGTGCTGGCGGCGGTCTCTGGGATGCCGACTCGCACACCAACTTCAACGGCGTGCCGGTGACGATCGATCAGCGCGTCGGTGGCGACGGCTTCCTCGGCACCGTCGGTGCTGGCTACGACTGGCAGGTCAACCCGACCTGGGTGTTCGGCGTGTTCGCCGACGGTCAGTTCGGCAGCCTCCGCGGCACCCTGCAGGATCAGTTCGCTGCCCTCACCGGCCGCATCAAGATGGAAACCGCCTGGGCCGCTGGCGCTCGCGTCGGTTACTTGGTTGCGCCGAACGTTCTCTCCTACGTCAACGCCGGTTACTCCGGTTCGCACTGGTCGGGCACCAACCTGACCACGCTGACCGGCGCTGCTTCCGGCTTCCGCACCGACGGTTTCGATCGCGCTGGCTGGTTCGTCGGCGGCGGTGTCGAGAACAACCTGAACATCTTCGGCATCTCGGCGCCGGGCTGGTTCATGAAGACCGAATACCGCGCGGCCTATTACGACCGCAAGGACGTCCTGGTCCGCACCAACGCTGGCCTGGCGACGACCGACAGCGTCTCGTTCAAGCCGTGGGTGCAGACGATCACGACCTCGCTGGTCTACCGCTTCAACTGGACCGGCCCGGTGGTCGCAAAGTACTGAGCCATCGGCGCTCGGCACTGTCCGAATTCTTTGCGAAGAGCCCCGGGTCACCCCCGGGGCTTTTTGTTTTGGGCGCCAACATGCGGCGCTGGTCAGTGTGACGATGCGCCGCTAGGCTGACCTCCACAAAAAAGACGGCAGCAGCGTCTCCGATGCTGTGCAGCCAGTCGACACGGGAGGATGTGGCCATGCGAAGATTCTTGATGATCGGCGGCCTGCTCCTGCTCGCGATCGGCCTGTTCTGGGTCGGTCAGGGCACCGGCGCGGTGGCCTGGCCGCGGACGAGCTTCATGATCAACCAGCTGCAATGGGCCGGCTATGGCGTCGGCATGGGCGCGCTGGGCCTGGTCATGATCTGGCAGGGCACCTGCTGAAATCCCTCTTTCAAATTGATTTGGAGAATGCGCATGGCAGGCCGTTTCGACCTGAGTGGGAAAGTTGCGATCGTCACCGGCGGCAATGGCGGAATCGGTCTGGGAATGGCCCGCGGACTGGCCGACGTCGGCGCCGATATCGCCGTGGTCGGACGCAACGAGGAGAAGTCGCAGGCGGCTGTTACCGATCTCGCCGCCCGCGGTGTCCGCGCCATCGCCGTCAAGACCGACGTCAGCAACAAGGACGATGTCGCCGCGATGGTCGCGCGTGTCACCGCCGAGCTCGGGCGAATCGACATCCTGATCAACAACGCCGGCATGAGCATCCGCAAGCCGCCCCATCTGCTCGAACTGGAGGAATGGCAGGAGGTGATCGATACCAACCTGACCAGCGCCTTCCTGTGCTCCAAGGCCGCCTACCCCGCCCTCAAGGCCAATGGCGGCGGCAAGATCATCAATATCGGGTCGATGCTGTCGATCTTCGGCGCGAGCTTCGCGCCGGCCTATGCCGCCAGCAAGGGCGGCATCGTGCAGTACACGCGCGCCTGTGCCTGCGCCTGGGCGCCCGACAACATCCAGGTCAATGCGATTCTCCCAGGCTGGATCGACACCGATCTGACGCGCGCCGCCCGCAAGCAGATCGACGGCCTGCACGACCGCGTGCTGGGACGCACGCCGGCCGGGCGCTGGGGCGACATCGACGACTTCGCCGGCATCGCAACGTTCCTGAGCTCGCCGGCCGCGGACTTCGTCACGGGCACCGCGATTCCGGTCGACGGCGGCTACTCGATCATGGCCTGACGTTGCGCCTCAGCGCCGGAAGCTCTTGATCTCCGACACGCTGCCGTCGCGATAGGTCAGCTCGACCGAGACGAACTTCGTCGCCGGCGGCAGCTTGAGATAGGGCGTCGCGTTGGAGGGAATCGCGCTGGGGTCGCGCATGTCGCAGCCGGGCATGTTCAGCACCTTGTCCGGCACGGCCGAGTCGATGCCGATGCGCACCTCGCGGATCGCGCAGCGATACGACATCAGGTGCGTGTAGTAGACGAGCAGCCCGTTGAACTCGCGGAACGACAGCCAGCTCGTCGCGGTCATGTCGAGGATCTTGCGCTGGTCGCGCACCAGCGCGGTCTCCGGCTCGAACCGGATCGGAAATGGCCCCTGCATTTCGCCGGAGGCATCGACATAGCGGACCTGGATGGTGCCTGCGGGCTCGTCCGCCGGCAGCTGGATCGACGGATTGGGCATGCGCTTGCGCGTGCGCGGATCCAGCACGTCCATGAAGCCGGTCTCGCGGAAGTCTCCGCTTTCACCCATGCGCCAGGAAATGCCGAGCGTCGGGTCGGCGATCGAGAACGTGACGGTCCAGCCGCCATTGTGGCGCGAGAACATCGCGATCGGCGCGTTCAGGATCTCGTTGGCCGGCGGGATCTTCGGCGCGGAGACCGGCGGCAGCGCCGCGAGCTTCTGCTGCGGCTCGGCCGGCTTGTCGGCGACCGGCCCCTTGGCCATCCCGTTGAGGAAGACATCGTCGACCATCTGGTCGAAATAGACCGGGATCTGCTTGTGGCGCACGGTCTCGGCGAGTTCGCTGACGGCGCGCCGGGTGCGCTGAGCGACCTGGACGAGGTTGACTCCGGGCTGCGTCAGCTCCTTGGCGAAGGTGCGCGTGAACACCGAATTCGGATTGGCGTCATCATTCGAAAGCCGGTCGAGCGCGGTCTGCCGCGGACCGGCCGAGAACACCGAGAACACGCCCTCGGGCAGCTGCGTCATCGGCGCCAAGCCGCCGCCACCTGCGACGGCGCGCGTGCCCGAACGCTCGAACGGATTGTTGCGGCAGGCGTCGAAGACCAGGATGGAGGTGCGCGCCTTCTTGTTCTGCAGCCGCTCGATGATGCGGTCGGCAAGGATCGAGGCGTCGCGCACCAGCTCCTCCTGCCCTTCAGTCGCGGCCGGCACGTCCGTCGGCAGCAGGAAGTTCTGGCCGGCGATCTCGAAGCCATGGCCGGCGTAGAAGAAGAACGCGGTATCGCCTGGCTCGACCGCGTTGTCGAACGCGAGCAGCGTCTGGCTGAACTGCTGCCGATTCAGGTTTTCCGCAACCATGACGTTGAAGCCGAGCTGCTTCAGCGTATCGCCCATGGTGCGCGCGTCGTTGACGGCCTTCTGCAGCTTCGGGACGTAACGATAGTCGTTGTTGCCGACGACGAGCGCCACGCGCTTCTCGGCATGGGCGGCCGGAGCCACGACCATGGCCAGCAGGGCCACCAGGAGCGCCTGCACCGTCCGCATCGATCTCATCATTCGTCCCTGCCCTCGTCGCATGAGGCTGCGCCTCCGATAGTCGGCCGCCCCTCACCGCCGGTTCACGCAGCCAGGCTGGTGCGCCCTGCCCCGGCGGCTTGGCGCCGAACACACGCCGCAATTCCGTCGACAATTCGACGGCGCCTCGCCTTGCCATTCCGGCGCGCCGACTTCGGTGACCCCGAAGTGCGACGGCAAGACGACGAGTTGCCCGGAAAAAATGCAAAAACATTAAGCTTTTTCGGCACTTCGCGACCCTCTTCCATTGACTTTGCGCGATTCGCCCCTATCTTCCGCAGCAGCGCGGCCGGGAAATCCGATTCCTGAGAAATTCGCCGCCGGTCAGCGTAAGTCAGAAAACCCCCAGCTTCCTTAGAGCATGCCGTTTCGGGGTTGAACGCGACCACAGCCTTTTACCCCTCGATTCCTAACGGCGGCGTCGAATAGAGGCCCCGTCGCCTGTTGGCGCGTGACATAGAGGCTCGATGTCTTTTTCCAATCTCGGCTTGTCCGACAAGGTGTTGGCTGCAGTAGCGGCAACCGGATACACCACGCCCACTCCCATTCAGGAACAGGCGATTCCGCATGTGCTGGCGCGCCGCGACGTTCTCGGCATCGCCCAGACCGGCACCGGCAAGACCGCCGCCTTCGTCCTGCCGATGCTCACCATCCTGGAAAAGGGCCGCGCCCGCGCGCGGATGCCGCGCACGCTGATCCTGGAACCGACCCGCGAGCTCGCCGCCCAGGTCAAAGAGAATTTCGACCGCTACGGCGTCGGACAGAAGCTCAACGTCGCCCTGCTGATCGGCGGCGTTTCTTTCGGTGACCAGGATGCCAAGCTGACCCGCGGCGTCGACGTCCTGATCGCGACGCCGGGCCGCCTGCTCGACCACACCGAGCGCGGCGGGCTGCTGCTGACCGGTGTCGAGCTCCTGGTCATCGACGAAGCCGACCGCATGCTCGACATGGGCTTCATTCCGGACATCGAGCGCATCTGCAAGCTCGTGCCCTTCACCCGGCAGACCCTGTTCTTCACCGCGACCATGCCGCCGGAAATCCGGCGCATCACCGACGCCTTCCTGCATAATCCGCAGAAGGTCGAAGTCTCCAAGCCGGCTACGACCGCGGTCACCGTCACCCAGTTGCAGGTGCCGTCGGGACGCGAGGCGCATCAGAAGCGCGACGTGCTGCGCCGCCTGCTGCGCGAGGCCAAGGATCTCAAGAACGCAATCATCTTCTGCAACCGCAAGCGCGACGTCGCGATCGTGCACAAATCGCTGCAGAAGCACGGCTTCAGCGTCGGCGCTCTGCACGGCGACATGGACCAGTCGGCGCGCATGGCGGCGCTCGATCAGTTCCGCAAGGGCGAGCTGCCGCTGCTCGTGGCCTCCGACGTCGCCGCCCGCGGCCTCGACATTCCCGAAGTCAGCCACGTCTTCAATTTCGACGTGCCGCATCATTCCGACGACTACGTCCATCGCATTGGCCGCACCGGCCGCGCCGGCCGCACCGGAACCGCGATCTCGATCGTGTCTCCCGCCGATCAGAAATCGGTCGTCGCCATCGAGAAGCTGATCGGTCAGCCCATCCCGCAGATCGAAGGCAACTACGAGGTCGAGGACTCCTCGCACGACGACGAGCAGCGTGAACGTCGTCCGCGCGATCGCGACAGTTCACGGCGCAGCCGCGGCAAGGCTCCCCGTGAGCGGGAACCTCGCGAGCCCCGTGAGCGGGAGCGCGAGCCGCGGGAGCCCCGTGAGCGAGAACCGCGTCCGGCCGCTGCCGCTCCGCGCGCACCGCAGGCCGCCACGCCGCGCCCCGCACCCGCACCCGCGACCCGCAGCGATCAGCCGCGCAATGAGCATCGCCGTTCACGGCGCGATCAGGACAATGAGCCTGCAGATCATTCACATCTTCCGGCGTTTCTGCTGCGCCCGGTGCGCGCGCCGCTGCCTTGATCAACTCGATGTTCCGAGCGGCTCGAGATGAAGCGCGCTCGGAACTCTCACGCTCATCTGAGTTCCGCCTTCTCAGGTGAGTTCCGGTGAACTAACCAACCTAGGTTAGTCACCGTCAGGTGGTTCAGATCCGCTCAAATCGAACGATGCCGGCACAGTGACCTGGGGAGTGACACAGCACCGCGTCGCCTCACCACATATGTAGCTCATCGAGCATATGAGCTGTGGAATACCGCCGAACGGCGCGCAGCCGCTCCGCAACTCTACGGCCGTATTTACCCCTGGTTCACGAACGTCCTTTAGCTTGGCCGGCATTGTTTATTTCATTGCTGTGACGGCAACGCGGGCGATTGGGGAGGACCTGTTGTGGTCAACGCGCTTGACGAACACGAACGCACGATGGGCTTCGCCGAGGTCGCGCTCAGCCAGATCAAAACGCTTCGCCACTCGGCCACTCCGCGCAACTACGAGATCTGGTACGTCTACGCGACCGGCTACAATGCGCCGCTGAACGACGTCATCAACGAGACGCTGTCGCGCAACGGCAAGCTGACGCAATCCGACCTCGATCAGCTCTACGAATCCTACCTCGCGCATCTCAAGACATCAGATCGCATCGACAAGGTCGGCGCACGGGTCGTCGGCGAGATCGACGACCTCATGGGCATGATCACCGATGCCCTGGGCCGAACCGCGAGCTATGACGCGAGTCTCGCCGGTGCCGATCGCATGCTGGCGTCGGCGACCAATCGCGAGCAACTGGTCGACATCATCGAAGCGCTGGCGCACTCCACCAAGGAGATGCGCGAGACCAACCGGATTCTCGAGGAACGGCTGTCGCTGTCCAAGGACGAGATCAGCGGCCTGCAGCACAGCCTCGAAGTGATCCGCGCCGAAAGCCTGACCGATCCGCTGACCGGACTCGGCAACCGGAAGTATTTCGACCGGATGATCGAAACGACCGTGCAGACGGGGCTCGTGACCAAGCAGCCGCTGTCGCTCCTGATGTTCGACATCGATCATTTCAAGTCGTTCAACGACTCCTACGGGCACCTCACCGGAGACCAGGTGCTGCGCCTGGTCGGGATGACCTTGAAGCACGCGATCAAGGGCCAGGACATCGCCGCGCGCTATGGTGGCGAGGAGTTCGCCGTCGTGCTCCCGAACACGTCGCTGCAGCACGCGCTGACGGTGGCGGACCAGATTCGCCGCGCCGTGACCGCGAAGGAGCTGAAGAAGAAGTCGACCGGAGAGATCCTTGGACGCGTCACCATCTCGGTCGGCGTGTCGGTTCTGCGCGCCAGCGACGATACAGACGCCCTGATCGAACGCGCCGACGCCTGCCTCTACGCGGCCAAGCGCAACGGCCGCAACAGGGTGGTGTGCGAGAACGATCCGGAGTGCGCAGCCGCCACGCAGGTCGCCTGACAGCGCGGAAATCAGCGCGTCCGGGAGGACGCTGAGCGCGTTGTCCGACCTGATGCGGCCTTGCGCCCTGTTGCAGACGTCTTGGTAGGACTTTTGGCGACTTTGCGAGTCTTGGCTGCCTTGGCCTTGCTCACGGCTTTCTTGATGCCGCTCGACTTTGCCTTGCTCGACTCGGCCTTGCTCGACTGTAGCCCCGCCTCCTTCACGGCCTGTGCGCTGCGCGGCACGGCGCGCTTCTTCCTCGTCTGCTTGGCAAGGGCGGCTCGCTGAGCCGCTGCGAATGCCTCTTTCGCCCAGAGTGCGAATTCGTCGGTGTCGTCGAACAGATGCGCCGGCACCTGCCAATACGAGCGCACGGTCATGCTGCGGGCACGGGTTTCGTAGGAAAACGGCTTCGATCCCGCAGCCTCGAACTTGTCGAAGCTCGTCTCGTCGGCCCGCAGGTAGAGCCCGCTGCGCAGGGCAAGCGCGAAGTTGATGCCGTCGGCGGAGATGCCGAAGCCGGAGAACATGCGCCGGATCGTGACCGGACCGAATCCGGCGAACAGATCCACCAGAAATTCTCGGTCCATCGCGATGCCTCCCGCCCAACCTCGCTTGTGGTGGAAGTTGTCGGTCGGGACGGCGGCGTGTGTCAATGTCCGGAACACAACAATGTCCCGGATGCGTCCTGGCGGAAAGGAGACGATCAGACCTCGGCGGGCTTCAGCTGCACCGACTCGCCGCAGCCGCAGGCGCTGATCTGGTTCGGGTTGTTGAACACGAACTGGGCCTGCATCTTGTCGGTCTGGTAGTCCATCTCGGTGCCGAGCAGGAACAGCACGGCCTTGGGGTCGACCAGGATCTTCACGCCCTTGTCCTCGACGACCTCGTCCGTCGGACGGATGTCATGGGCATATTCGACCGTGTAGGACTGGCCGGCACAGCCGCCGTTCTTGACACCGACTCGCAGGCCGATGATCTCCGACTCCGCGCGCCCGGTGAGTTCGCGGATGCGCGCGGCGGCCGCTTCGGTCAGCCGCATCACCTGCGGACGGGGCCGCGGCTTCGGCTTAGTGGCGACTGGCGTGTTGGTCATATCGGTCATCTGGTCAATCCCGGCGGTCGATCAATGCCGCCCGTCATTCAAACTTCGTGCCTCACCACATGTTGAGGACGAGGCGTGCCTCATCGCTCATCCGGTCCGGGGTCCATTGCGGCTCCCAGACGATGTTGACGTTCACCACGCCGACCCCTGGGACGCTGGCGATGGCGTTCTCGACCATCGTCGGCAGTTCGCCGGCGGCCGGGCAGTTCGGCGTCGTCAGCGTCATCACCACGTCGACGCTGCGGTCGTCCTTGATGTCGACCTTGTAGATCAGGCCGAGCTCGTAGATGTCGGCCGGGATCTCCGGATCGAACACCGTCTTCAACGCCGCGATGATCTCGGTGGACAACCGTTCGGTTTCCTCCGGCGGCAGCGCCGACTGCGTTTCGACAGTTTGAGTTTTGACTTCGGCCGTGTCGGTCATGCAAACAAATCCCGCGCCTTGATCAATGCCTGTGCCAGCTGATCGATCTCTTCCCTCGTATTGTACATGCCAAACGAGGCCCGGCAGGTCGCCGTGACGTTGAATCTCTCCAAAAGCGGCATCACGCAATGCGTGCCCGCGCGCACCGCGACGCCCTGCCGGTCGATCACGGTCGCGACATCATGCGCATGCGCGCCCTTCATCTCGAACGAGATCACCGGCCCCTTGCCCTTGGCAGTGCCGATCAATCTGACCGAGTTGATCTCGCGCAGCCGCTCCTGAGCGTAAGTGAGCAGGTCGTGCTCGTGCGCGGCGATACGCTCCTTGCCGACCGAATTGACGTAGTCGATCGCAGCGCCCAGGCCGACGGCCTCGACGATCATCGGCGTGCCCGCCTCGAAGCGATGCGGCGGATCACCATAGGTGACGACATCGCGGGAGACCTCGCGGATCATCTCGCCGCCGCCGTTGAAGGGGCGCATCGCGGCAAGCGTGTCGTATTTGCCGTAGAGCACGCCGATGCCGGTCGGCCCGTACAGCTTGTGGCCAGTGAAGACGTAGAAGTCGCAGTCGATGTCCTGGACGTCGATGGCGAGATGCACCGCCGCCTGGCTGCCGTCGATCAGCACCGGGATGCCGCGCGCATGCGCCAGCCGCACGACCTCCTTCACCGGGACGAGCGTACCAAGCATGTTCGACATCTGCGTGATCGCAACGATCTTCGTCTTCGGCGTCAGCAGCTTCTCGAACTCGTCGATCAGGAAGTTGCCGTCGTCGTCGACCGGGGCCCACTTGATCACGGCGCCCTGGCGCTCGCGCAAGAAGTGCCACGGCACGATGTTGGAATGGTGCTCCATGATCGAGAGCACGATCTCATCGCCCTCGCCGATGTTCGCGCCGCCCCAGGACGCCGCAACGAGGTTGATCGCCTCGGTCGCATTGCGGGTGAAGATGATCTCCTCGCTGCGCCTTGCATTGAGGAAGCGTGTCACCCGTTCGCGGCCGCCCTCATAGGCTTCCGTCGCGGCGTTGGCGAGATAATGCAGGCCGCGATGCACGTTGGCGTATTCGCTGGTGTAGGCCTGCGTCATGCGGTCGAGCACCGCGCGCGGCTTCTGCGCCGAGGCGGCGTTGTCGAGATAGACGAGCGGCTTGCCGTAGACCTGCAGCGCCAGCGCCGGGAAATCCTCGCGGATGCGCGCGACGTCGTAGGACCCGTTGGAAACGGCGGGATGCGTGCTCATGCGCGGGCCTCCAGCCAGTCCTGCGCAGTCGCAATCACGCGCTCGCGCAGGCTATCGTCCTCGATCGCCTCGATGGCCTCACCGACGAAGGCCTGGATCAGCAGCGCCTGGGCCTGCTTCTCGGGCAGGCCGCGGGCGCGCAGGTAGAACAGCAGGCTGTCGTCGAGCGCGCCGGCGGTCGCGCCATGGCCGCAGGAGACGTCGTCGGCGAAGATCTCGAGCTCCGGCTTCGCGTCGGCCTCGGCCTCGTCGGACAGCAGCAGCGCCCGCGTCATCATCTTGCCGTCGGTCTGCTGCGCGTCGGGACGGACGATGATGCGGCCCTGAAACACCGAATGGGCGCGATCGTCGAGCACCGCGCGGAAGTTCTCTCGGCTGGTGCACCCCGGCACGGCGTGGTCGACCACCAGCGTCATGTCGCCATGCTGCTTGTCGCGCAGCAGGTTGACGCCGTTGACGATCAGCTCGCTGGACTCGCCCGCGAGCGTGAAGAACGCCTGCAGCCGGCTGACCGCGCCGCCGCTGGTCATGTTGAACAGGCTGAGCTTGGACTTGGCGCCAACCGTGAACAGCTCGGACGATACGTTCACCGCGTCGGCGGCATCGCGCATCAGACGGATATGCGACAGCTGAGCGCCGTCGCCGACCCAGATGACAGCGGCGTCGTTGGCCTGATAGGTGGCAACGCCATCAGCGGCGATCGACGTCTCGACAAGTGTCGCGCGCGCGCCCTGCCCGACCTTCACATGCGAGCGGCTGTAGCGTGCGGCCTTCGACGCGGTGGCGACGTGGATCAGGTGCAACGGCGCGGACGGCTGCGTCCCATCGGCCACCGTCACCACGACGCCGTCGGTCGCGAGCGCCGCGTTCAGCGACAGCATGGGGTCGCTGGCCTTGGTGAGCAGCAGGTCGCCGCGGGCCTCGTTCGAGGCGTCGTCCAGCACCGCGCGCAGCGTCCGCACGCTGAGGCCCGCCGGCAGCGCGGAGAGATCCGACAGTTCGGCGGCAACGACGCCGTCGACCAGCACCAGCTTCGCCGCCCCTTCGATCGCAACAGAGGCGATCGCAGCCGTCACCCGCGCCAACGCCGCCGCATCCGGCGCGCCGGCCAAGGGCAGCACCTCGCGCACAAGCGCGCGCAAGTCCGTGTACTTCCATTCCTCGATGCGCCGGTGCGGCAGGCCTGTGCGCTCGAAGGCGGCAAAAGCCTCGCGCCTGACATCCGCCACCTTGCCGGCGCCGGGCAGCCGGCCCTGGGCGGCAGCAAACAGGCTGCTCGCCGCCGGACCGCTGTCGTTCTTGACCAGAGCTACGTTCATCACAGATCCATTCACGGGCTCAGGCCGCATCTTCGAACTGGGCGTAACCGGACGCCTCCAGCTCGAGCGCGAGCTCCTTGCCGCCGCTCTTCACGACGCGGCCCTTCGACATCACGTGAACGACGTCGGGCACGATGTAGTTCAGCAGCCGCTGATAGTGGGTGATCACGATCATCGAGCGCTCGGGCGAGCGCAGCGCGTTGACGCCATCTGCGGCAATGCGCAGCGCATCGATGTCGAGGCCGGAATCCATCTCGTCGAGGATGCACAGCGACGGCTGGAACAGCGCCATCTGCAGCACCTCGTTGCGCTTCTTCTCGCCGCCGGAGAAGCCAACATTGACGCCGCGCTTCAGCATGTCCTGCGGGATGCTGAGCTGTTTGGAGATCTCGCGCACCTTCTTCAGGAAGTCCGGGGTCGAATACTCCTCCTCGCCCCGCGCCTTGCGCTGCGCGTTGAGCGCGGTGCGCAGGAAGGTCATGGTGGCGACGCCGGGGATCTCGACCGGATATTGGAACGCCAGGAACACGCCCTTGGCGGCGCGCTCGTCCGGATCCATGGCAAGCAGATCCTCGCCCTTGAACAGGATCTCGCCGCCGGTCACCTCATAGCCCGGCTTGCCGGCGATGACGTGGGACAGCGTCGACTTGCCGGAGCCGTTCGGCCCCATGATCGCGTGCACCTTGCCGGCGTCGATCGAAAGCGTCAGCCCGTGGAGAATCTCGCGCTCCTCGACGCGGACCTGCAGGTTCTTGATTTCGAGTAGTGCCATGGGTCAGTCCTGATCCTGGTCAATCAGCTCCAGACGCTTTTCGATGCGATCGAGCCGAACTTTGATTGCTGCGATATCCTGGTGGTCGTGATCCTGGATGGTCACGACACCTGAGAGGTGCTGGCGGATCGCCGTCATTTCGACGCTGAGGGTCTGCATCCAATCCGCCATCTTGCTCATGTCCGAGCGGATCGCCCGGAGATGTTCGAGAACAAGATTGTCGGGTTCGACCATCAGCCCACGCTCCCCTCCAAGGAGATCGAGATCAGCTTCTGCGCCTCGACGGCGAACTCCATCGGCAGCTGCTGCAGCACGTCCTTGACGAAGCCGTTGACGACGAGCCCGACCGCCTCTTCTTGCGAAAGACCGCGCTGGATGCAGTAGAACAGCACGTCCTCGGAGATCTTGGACGTCGTCGCCTCATGCTCGAAGGTCGCCGAAGAGTTCTTCGCCTCGATGTAGGGCACGGTGTGCGCGCCGCATCTGTCGCCGATCAAGAGCGAGTCGCAGGCGGTGAAGTTGCGCGCGCCGGTCGCTTTCCGATGCGCCGTCACCAGACCGCGATAGGTGTTCTGCGAACGACCCGCCGCGATACCCTTGGAGATGATGCGGCTCGACGTGTTCTTGCCGAGATGGATCATCTTGGTGCCGCTATCGACCTGCTGGAAGCCGTTCGAGATCGCGATCGAGTAGAACTCGCCGCGCGAATTGTCGCCGCGCAGGATGCAGCTCGGATATTTCCAGGTGATCGCCGAACCGGTCTCGACCTGAGTCCAGGAGATCTTGGAATTGGCGCCACGGCAGTCGCCACGCTTGGTGACGAAATTGTAGATGCCGCCCTTGCCCTCCGAATTGCCCGGATACCAGTTCTGCACCGTCGAGTACTTGATCTCGGCGTCGTCCATCGCGACGAGCTCGACGACAGCAGCATGCAGCTGGTTCTCGTCGCGCTGTGGCGCCGTGCAGCCTTCCAAGTAGGAGACGTAAGCGCCCTTGTCGGCGATGATCAGCGTGCGCTCGAACTGGCCGGTGTTGCGCTCGTTGATGCGGAAATAGGTCGACAGCTCCATCGGGCAGCGCACGCCCGGCGGCACGTAGACGAACGAGCCGTCGGAGAACACCGCCGAGTTCAAGGTGGCGTAGAAATTGTCCGAGGTCGGCACGACGCTGCCGAGATATTTCTGCACCAGCTCGGGATGCTCGCGGATCGCTTCCGAGATCGGCATGAAGATCACGCCGGCCTTCTTCAGCTCCTCCTTGAACGTCGTCGCCACCGACACCGAATCGAACACGGCGTCGACCGCGATCTTGCGCGTCTCCGGAGTGCCGGCGCCGGGCTTCGGCTCCACGCCTTCGAGGATTGCGACCTCGCGCAGGGGGATGCCGAGCTTTTCATAGGTCTTCAGGATCTCCGGATCGATCTCGTCGATCGAGGAGAGCTGCTTCTTCGGCTTCGGCGCGGAGTAGTAATACAGATCCTGGAAGTCGATCTTCGGGTAGTCGACGCGCGCCCAGGTCGGCTCCTGCATGGTCAGCCAGCGGCGATAGGCCTCCAGGCGCCATTCGAGCATCCAGGCGGGCTCGTTCTTCTTGCCCGAGATGAAGCGGATCGTGTCTTCGGACAGGCCCTTGGGGGCCTTCTCGGATTCGATGACTGTCTCGAATCCATAGCGATATTGGTCAACGTCGATCCGCCTGACGCGGTCGACCGTCTCTTGTACGGCTGGCATTCCATCCTCCGCTCGCGGTTTCAAGGACCGCGGTGGACATCTCTGGAACCGTCTTACGACGTTTCGCGGACGAAATCACGCCCTTAGAATCGCTCAAGCACGGTTTCGTTGCCACCTTTAAGTAGGGTCAATGACAGCTTTCGCCAAGCCTCGACGACCCGATCGACCTCCGCCTCCGTGGTGGACCAGCCCAGACTGAGGCGCACCGCTCCCTGGGCGGCGGCGGAACCCGCGCCCATCGCTTCCAGGACATGGGACGGCTGGACCTTGCCGGAGGAGCAGGCCGAGCCGGAAGATATTGCAATACCTGCGAGATCGAAGCCGATCACCGCCGTCTCGGCTTTCATCCCGGGCGCGGTGAACAGCGTGGTATTGGGCAGCCGGGCCGCCGCGGACGAAAACACCGTCAAGCCGCGCGTCTGGCACAAGCCCGCCTCCAGCCGCTCGCGCAGGGCCGTGACCCGAGGCAGATCCACCTCCAGCGCCGCCAGGGCCGCGCCGGCGGCGGCCCCGAAGCCGGCGATCCCGGTCAGGTTCTCGGTTCCGGCCCGGCGGCCGCGCTCCTGCCCGCCGCCACGCAGCAGCGGAACGAGGTCGTCGAGGCCTGTGCCGAGCACCAGTGCGCCGACGCCTTTCGGGCCGCCGATCTTGTGCGCAGAAACGGTCACAAGGCCAGCACCCATCCACTTGATATCAAGCGGGATTTTTCCAAACGCCTGGACCGCGTCGACGTGCAGCAGGCCGCCCGCCTGGCGCACGAGCTCAGCGACTTCTGAGATCGGTTGAAGCACGCCGGTCTCGTTGTTGGCGGCCATCACGGAGACCAGCGCCGGCGGGCCGCTCGCCAGCAGGGCTTCGAGACGATCGAGATCCACCACGCCGGACGGCCCCACCGGAATAGTCTGCACGAGGTCCGCCGGGAACCGCCCGCCCGCCAGCACCGAGGCATGCTCGACCGCCGAGACCAAGAGACGTTCGACCGCACCGCCGGGCGCCTTCAGCCCCGGGCTGAGCGCCAGCACATTGGCCTCGGTTCCGCCCGAAGTGAACACGACGCGCCGCGCGGTGGTGCCGAGCCCGCGCGCGATCACCTCGCGGGCATCTTCCATCAGCCGGCGCGCCTTGCGGCCTTCGGCGTGCACCGAGGACGGATTGCCGACGAGATTCATGGCCGCAAGCATCGCCGCCCGCGCCTCGGGGCGCAGCGGCGTCGTCGCATTCCAGTCGCAATAGACCCTGTCGGCCATGTCCCGCTCATATCAACTCGGTTCGCGATCGACCACCACGCATCAACGCCGGCCGATTGTGATCTGCCCTGCTGCCGCCAGGGCGGCACGGTGGTATCGTCGCATGCGAGATTGAGATGGTGAGTGCGGTCCCATGAGCAAGCTGACCGGTCTGATCCTGCGTCCGAACGACCGGACCTTCTATGCGACGACCGCCGCGCTGGCGGCCGGGGTCGGCATCATCAATGCCTTCTCGTCGGCCCATGACGCTGCCCGGCGCGGTGCGACCTACGATCTCGCAAAGCCGCTGGTGTGGGAGATGACCAGCATTCTGGTCATCATTCTGCTCACCCCGCTGCTGGTCGCGACGGTCCGATCGATCCGATCATCATCCGGCGCCCTGCATCGCGTCGTGATCCCGGCGATGACGCTGATTGCGTTCTCGGCGCTGCACATGCTGGGCATGGTGGCGCTACGCAAGCTCGTGATGTGGTCACAGGGTGGCAGCTATGATTTCGATCTCTCCTGGCCGACCGTCCTGTACGAGTTTCGCAAGGACACCATGACCGCGCTGCTCATCGGCACCACGCTGTGGCTCTGGGACGGCTTTCACGCAGCCAAACAAGAAGTGTCCTCCAGCGCGACTGACCCCCCTGTCCCCGCCGCTCTATGGCTGCGTGACGGCACGAGCCGGATCCGGATCGCGCCGTCCGACATCCTGTGGGTCGCCTCCGCCGGAAATTATGTCGAATACACCATGGCCGACGGCCGCCAGCATCTAATCCGCGGCACGCTCGCGGCCACCGAGACCGAGTTGGCCCGCTTCAATCTCGTCCGCATTCATCGCAGCCGGCTGGTCAACATGGCCCGCGTGACCGCGTTGTCATCGCTGCCGACGGGCGATTTCACCCTGACATTCGACAGCGGCCACAAGGTGCAGGGCAGCCGCCGCTTCCGCAGCGCCGTTCCACACCCGACACCGCCACGCGCGGGCGCTCCCGCCGACGAGGAAAATTCCAAGGTTTTCAATTGACTGCAGGAAGATGCGAAGCAACCGCCGCGGTGTCCGGGTCGGCCCCGCGGCCTGCTCGGTGCAGTGCTGTGGGCGTTGCCAGGCGTTGAAAATCCTTGCTTTTTGCCCCGCGCTCCATGCTAGAAGGCCAACTTCCAGTCACGCCAGCCCCGCTCCGTCCAAGCGAACGGATGGTGCTCGATCACCACTTTTCCTGCAGCTTGTCCCCTGCTGATGTCTTCGGCGAGGCGCCAGATGAAGCACGGACGAAGTCGGTCGATGCTCTGCCAAGGATTCTCTGATGCCTGAAGTCATCTTCAACGGTCCGGCCGGCCGCCTCGAAGGCCGTTACCATCCGGCGAAGCAAAAGAACGCGCCGATCGCGATGATCCTGCATCCGCATCCGCAGTTCCATGGCACGATGAACCATCAGATCGTGTACCAGTGCTACTACGCCTTCGCGCATCGCGGCTTCTCGGTGCTGCGCTTCAATTTCCGCGGCGTCGGCCGCAGCCAGGGATCGTTCGACCACGGCACGGGCGAGCTGTCGGACGCGGCGTCGGCGCTCGACTGGGCGCAGACCATCAACCCCGAGGCGCGCGCCTGCTGGGTCGCCGGCTTCTCGTTCGGCGCCTGGATCGGCATGCAGCTGCTGATGCGCCGCCCCGAGGTCGAGGGCTTCATCTCGATAGCCCCGCCTGCCAACCTCTACGACTTCTCGTTCCTGGCGCCCTGCCCGTCCTCGGGCCTGATCGTGCACGGTGAGAAGGATGCCGTGGTGCCGCCGAAGGACGTCAACACGCTGGTCGAGAAGCTGAAGACGCAGAAGGGCATCGTGATCGACCAGCAGGTCATTCCCGGCGCCAACCACTTCTTCGACGGCAAGCTCGAGCCGCTGATGGAGACCATCACGGCCTATCTGGACATGCGCCTCGCCAATGTGAGGTGACGCCGGCCTGATCCGCGGGCGCGAATATCGCTGCCCGCGGCTCTTACGTCGATGCGAGCTTCAACGCTCCAATGCCGGCCAGCACCAGCACAACGCCGACAAGCTTTGTCAGGTTCAGCGCCTCGCCGAACAGCAGCACGCCCATGAGCACCGTGCCGGCGGCGCCGATGCCGGTCCAGACCGCGTAGGCGATCCCGACCTCCAGTACCTGCAGCGCGCGCCCGAGCAGGAACACGAAAGCGGCAAGCAGCAGCAGCGACACGACGCTCCAGCCGGGCCGCGTATAACCTTCCGCATATTTCATCGAGATCGCCCAGCCGACATCGAGCACGCCAGCGATGATCAGCGCAAGCCAGGCGAGCGGCTGGGACATCACGCCGCCTGCTTCAACAAATAAGCATCGTGCCGCGTGAGGAAGGCACGGAGCAGCTGCGGATAGTCGGCGCTGACCGCCGTCGTCACGCTCGGCCGCAGCGCGAGTTGAGCGCGCCATGCGCTAACCTTCGGCGTGGCGGCGAAGATGCCGAGATCACCATAGGCATCGAACACATCGAAATAGCGGAAGACCGGCGCGAACACCGCGTCGACGAGGCTGAACGGCGCGCCGGCGAAATACGGCCCCTCGCCCAAGGCGTCCTCGACGCGCGCGAACTTCGCCGTCAGCGCCTCGCGCTTGGCCGCGAACACCTGAGCGTCCTGCGTCGTCTCCAGGCCCCAGAGGTCGCCGAGGATCGCCGAGCCGAACTCCATCCAGGCGCGATGCTGCGCCCGCGCCAGCGCGTCCTGCGGATGCAGCTTCGCGCCACCTTGCGTCTCCTCGATGTACTCGCAGATCACGTTGCTCTCGAACAGCGCCACCTCGCCCTGCGGCGTGGGCACCACCAGCACCGGCACCTTGCCGAGCGGCGAGAGCTTCAAGAACCAGTCGGGCTTGTTGGCGAGATCGATATCGATCCGCTCGAAAGCGATGCCCTTCTCGGTAAGCGCGATGACGGCGCGCTGCACATAGGGGCAAAGCCTGTGGCTGATCAGCTTCAGGGAGGGCGACATGACATCCTCGGCAGTTTGATGCAGATGCATCAAACTAGATGCACTTGCATGAACCTGTCAAGGACGATGCATCTGCATGGATCAGGGCCGCGCGATCACCCCGCCGGTCATCGGAAACGGCACCCCCGTCGTGGCCGGATAGCTCAGCGGCAGCCCCTTCATGCCGCGCACGGCCAGGAAGCCGAACGCCTGGGCCTCGATGGCGTCGGCCGACCAGCCGAGCGCGTCCGCCGATTCGACGCTCGCCGGCGCCACGCGCTCCCTGAGCATCCGCATCATGGTGTGGTTGCGGGCTCCGCCGCCGCAGACGATCCAGCTCGCCGGCGGCTTCGGCAGCAAAGGCACGATCCGGGCAATGGCGGCCGCGGTGAACGCCGTCAGCGTGGCCGCGCCATCCGCCGGGCTCGCGGCGTCCAGCTTCAGCGCGGCAAAATCATTGCGGTCGAGCGACTTCGGCGGCGGCAGCGCGAAGAACGGCCGCGCCAGCGCATCGGCGATCCACGCCTCGTTCGGCGCGCCCTGCTCCGCCAGGCGGCCGTCCTGGTCGAACGCCTGCCCGGTCGTGCGGTGCATGAAATCGTCGAGCAGCGCATTGCCCGGCCCGGTGTCGCAGGCGATCAGGACGTCGTCGCCGTCGATATAGGTGATGTTGGAGACGCCACCGATGTTCACCACGGCGATCGGCCCTTGCCGCGACAGCGATTGCGCCAGCGCGCGGTGATAGACCGGCACGAAGGGCGCGCCCTGCCCGCCGAAATCGACGTCGGCGGCGCGAAAATCGTGCATCACGGGGATATGGACGGATTTGGCGAGCGCGCCGGCATCGCCGATCTGCACCGTCAGGCGGCGCTCGGGGCGATGCAGCACGGTCTGGCCGTGGAAGCCGATGATGTCGATATCCTCCGGCATCAGCCGGTGCTGGGCGAGGAACGCCGCGATCGCCTCGGCATGCGCCACCGTGACGGCCTGCTCGGCGTCGCGAACCCGCCCCGGCCGCGCCTCGCGCCGCTCGATCTGCACGGCATCGGCGAGCGCCTCCCGCAGCAGGCTGCGCTCGGCGGGACTGTAGGGCCGATACCCGGAGGGACCGAGCGTCTTGACGAGCCGCCCGTCGGTTTCGATCAAGGCCACGTCGACCCCGTCCAGCGAGGTGCCACTCATGAGGCCAAGTGCGGTCAGAATCATTGCAGTCGAACCCGAAAATCCTGGCCTCGCCTGAAAGTGCGGCTGATTTGAGGTCCCGCCGGCGTCTGGACATGACCTTGTACAAGCCGGGCGCATCTTATAATGCCACAACGCCCGGACCGGCGGCAGCCGCCCTCCCGTACCCGGCCGCGACCATCAGGCCAATACCGTAAACAAAAGCTCAGAGCAGCCCAACCATGACTGGCTTCAAGTCTGATTTCCTGAACGTGCTGCAGAGCCGCGGGTTCATTCATCAGTGCTCGGATTTCGAGGGCCTCGATGCGCTCGCCGCCAAGGGCCAGGCGACCGCCTATGTCGGCTATGACTGCACCGCGCGCTCGCTGCACATCGGCAACTTCCTGACCATGATGATGCTGTACTGGCTGCAGCAGACCGGCAACAAGCCGATCACACTGATGGGCGGCGGCACCACCATGGTCGGAGATCCCTCCGGCAAGGACGAGACCCGCGCGATGCGCACCGTCGAGGAGATCGAGGGCAACAAGGCCTCGATCCGCGGCGTGTTTGCAAAAGTGCTGCGCTATGGTAACGGCGCCACCGACGCCATCATGCTCGACAATGCCGAGTGGCTGACGAAGCTGAACTGGATCGAGATGCTGCGCGACATCGGCCGGCACTTCTCGGTCAACCGCATGCTCACCATGGACTCCGTGCGGCTGCGCCTCGAGCGCGAGCAGGAGATGAGCTTCATCGAGTTCAACTACATGGTCTGCCAGGCCTACGACTTCGTCGAGCTGGCGCGCCGCACCGGCTGCCGGCTGCAGATGGGCGGCTCCGACCAGTGGGGCAACATCGTCAACGGCGTCGAACTCGGCCGCCGCATGGGCACCGAGCAGCTGTTCGCGCTGACGACGCCGCTGCTCACGACCGCCTCCGGCGCCAAGATGGGCAAGACCGCGCAGGGCGCGATCTGGCTCAATGCCGACCAGTGCAGCCCGTATGATTTCTGGCAGTACTGGCGCAACACCGAGGACGCCGACGTCGTCAAGTTCCTCAAGCTGTTCACGACCTTGCCGCTGTCGGAGATCGAGAAGCTCGGCGCGCTGCAAGGCGCTGAGATCAACGAGGCCAAGAAGGCGCTGGCCGATGCCGCAACGACTCTGCTGCACGGCGAAGAAGCCGCGCGCACGGCAGCCGAGACCGCGCGACGCACCTTCGAGGAAGGCGCCATCGCCGAGAACCTGCCGACCGTGGAGGTTGCCAAGGCCGAGCTCGACGCCGGCCTCGGCGTGCTCAACGCCTTCGTCAAGGCCGGCCTCGTCGCCTCGAATGGCGAGGCACGGCGCCAGATCAAGGGCGGCGGGCTGCGCGTCAACGACGTCGCCGTGACCGACGAGAAGATGGCGCTGACCGCCAAGGAGCTGACCAGCGAGGGCGTGATCAAGCTCTCGCTGGGCAAGAAGCGGCACGTGCTGGTCAAGCCTGCATAGGGGCATTCGCTTTTGCCGGCTTGTCAGGGCGCGCCTGAAGGCGCTCCCTGGCGGCCATGACGATCAGCGCGCCGCCAGAGCCTGCGCAAGTCGAGGAGACGCCGATCCCGCCGACCAGGGCGGGGCGGACGGCGTTCGTGGTGCTGGGCCTGTGCTTCGCATTGTCGGTGCTCGGCCGAGGCCTCGGCGAGAGCTTCACCGTCTTCCTCAAACCGATCTCCGAAAGCTTTGGCTGGGATCGCGCCGAGGTGGTCTCGATCTATTCGATGACCGCTTTGGCCGGCGGCCTCGCCGCGCCGCTCATTGGCCGGCTGTTCGATCATTCCGGACCACGCGCGGTCTACGCCCTCGGACTTCTGCTGCTGGGCTCGGCCTTCACCGCGGCCGCGCAGGCGCAGGCGCTGTGGCAGTTCCAGCTCAGCATCGGCCTGTGCGTCGGCATCGGCATCGCGCTGATCGGCAACGTGCCGAACTCGATCCTGCTTGGGCGCTGGTTCGGAACGAAGCTTTCGACGGCCATGGCCGTGATCTATTCGGCGACCGGCGCGGGCGTGCTGCTGCTGCTGCCGGGCTCGCAGCTGTTGATCGATGCCATCGGCTGGCGCAGCGCCTACCAATCGTTCGGCGCCGCGACCTTCATCCTGCTGGTGCCGCTGGCGCTGCTGCCCTGGCGGCTGTTTGCCGCCGGCGCGCCTCATATCACCAAGCCGATCGCCGACGAGTTCGCCGAAGACGTCTGGACGTTGTCCCGCGCGCTGCGCCACCACGCCTTCTGGGCGCTGTTTGCGACCTTCTTCTTCACCGCGATCGGCATGTATGCGATTGCCCCGCAGGTCGTTGCCTATTTGATCGATGCCGGCTTTGCACCGCTGCAGGCCGCGACCGCCTGGGGTTTCTCCGGCGTCGTGCTGCTGTTCGGCATGCTCGGCGTCTCCGCGCTCGATGGACTCATCGGGCGCAGGCCATCGGTGCTGTTCTCCTATGCGGTCTCTATCGCGGGCATCCTGATGCTATGGGCGCTTCAATTCTGGCCCAACATTGTCCTGCTCACCGGATTCGTCGTCTGCTTCGGCAGCATGATCGGCTCGCGCGGCCCGCTGTTGTCGGCCACCGCGATGAAGATCTTCCGCGGCAGGCGGCTCGGCACAATCTACGGCACCATCACGATCGGCAGCGGTCTCGGCTCGGCGCTGGGCTCATGGAGCGGCGGCGTGATCCACGACCTCACGCACGGCTATGACGCGGTCATCGTGCTGGCGCTGGTCAGCGTCGTCATCGGCATGATCCCATTCCTTGTCGTTCCCGCGCTTCGATCGTAGCGCTGCCGGCTGCCCGTGCCGGCGAAACAGCACGCTCGACGCCTGGAGGCGCCGAGTGGACCGGTGTCGAGCACGAGTGGATCCGCCACGCTACTCGTATTGCTACTCGTACTCATGACCCTCGTAGTCGTCCTCCCAATTATCTCGCCACCCAGGCGGCCGCGCATCCTCTTCCCAATGGTAATCGACCCATCGCGGCAGATCGCCGTACAGCGGCAGTTCGTGGTAATTGTCACGCCAATACGTGTCGATGTGAAAGGTCACGATCGGCAGTTCGACGCGCGGCGCATAGGCCGGAACATAGACGCGCCTTGTCTCGTAGCTGAACTGAATGAGGGCCCCCGACGCCCAGCCGCGAAGTCCGGACGCACTGACGTCACACCAGGTGTAGCCGCGCAGGCAGCCGTGAATGGTCAGCGACGAGCCGGCGCCGAGGACGCCGACCGCGGGGAAGCGCACATTCGGTCCAGCGCGGACGTTGAGATTGACACCCGCATAGCCCTCGAAGCTCGCGGCCGTCGCCTGTTCGCTCAGGCCGACGACGAGCAAGACTGCGGCGACAGGGAGAAGCTGTGTGTTCTTCATATGAGGACTCCATGTAGATCATCCGTCCGATGCTTCGCTCGGGTGAACGGATGACGCAGGCTTCATCCAGGATGCCGCCGGTTCGATCACGCGGCATCCGATCGGGTCAGCGCGACCCTCTTGGATATTTCACCGGATCACGTCCGATGAGATGTGGGCCATTAACTGTCTGATCGTTACGGCAGACTGACATGTGGACTTGCCGCGCCGCCTGCGGTCTTACGCGCTCTGCGTGCCCCAGGATGCGACAGCGGTCGCCACGATGGAGGCAAGTGCGCGATCGACTCGGCACACCATGACGGCAGGTGCCGCATGGGCCGCGTCGTGAGCAAATGCATCTCGGGATCGGGCCAACAGCGCACCTTGGTCCGCACGATCACGCACCCGCGTCTTCGAAGAACCTGCCGAAGCGCCGACGCGCTTAGACGATATCGGGTTTGAACGAGCTTCGTTGCTGCTGACAGTGCTGCGGAATGCCGACGCGGCATTCCGCCTCAGTTGTTCGGCGGCAGCTCGCCCGGCGGGTATTGCTGCTTGCCGGTGTTGAAATCCATGATCTTACGCGTCACGCCCGGCAGCATGGCCGAGATCGGATTGATGCGCACCACCGGCTGGCTCGGCGTGCCGACGACCTCATAGGTGACGCCGAACAGGCCCTCATTGCTGCCGCCGAGGAACAGGCCGACGATCGGAATCTGGTTGAACATGTTGTTCAGCCCGTACAGCGGCACGATCGTGCCGGAGGCGCGGACCTGGTTGACGTTGTAGTCGATGCTGCCTTCGATCGTGAGGCCGAGCGTCGGCCCCTTGACCACGCCGTCGCGGATCGAGAGCAGGCCGTTCTGCCGCGTGAACTCCGCACGCAGCATCGTGAACGCAATGCCCTGCGACGCCGGCTGCGTGGCGCCCGAGGCGGCGCGATCGAGCGCCTGCTCGCCACGCACCGTGAAGTTGCGGACGATCGCGAGACCTTCCTTGGGGCTGGAATCCGCCGTCGGCGGCTCCATTGCGAGCTCCAGCTCGCCGCCGGCCATCTTCGAATAGGTGTCGGCGAAACGCAGCAGCGCGCCGGCGTCGTTGGTGACGAGATAGATCACCTCGCGGCCCTGCCGTCGCGCGCGCGGATCGGAGCTCGGCGCCTCGCGGCCGACTCGGATGTCGGCGGTGACGGGCGTGTCGCGGCCGACCTTGCCGCTCAGGTTGAAGCTCTTGAACGCGCCGCCGCGTCGCGACAGCTTGACGTCGACGCTGCGCAGCGCCTCGCCATTGTAGCCGGCGACGGCGCCGAGCTTGACCTCGGCATCGAAGTCGAGATTGGAGCGCGCCTTGTTCTTGTCGGCGTCCTTGTTGCTGCCGGAGATCGCCGACTTCAGGAAGCCGCGGCCGTCGAACACGTCGCCGCGCATCGACAGCTTCAGCACGCCGTCCTGGCCGCGCTCGGCCTTGAGCTGCGTCTTGTCGCCTTCCGACGGCGAGTAGGTCGGGAAGTTGGCGTTCATCAGGTCGCCGTTCTGGTCGATCTCGAGCGAGCCCTTGATCGAGACGCCGCCGCCTTCGATGTTGATATCCTCGAAGCGGGTCGATTGCGGCTTGGCGACCACGTTGAACGTCGCCTTGCTCGATTTGCCGGGGTTCTTGACCCAGCCCGGCAGGAGGTTGTCGAGCTTGAGCTGGGTCAGATCGGCCTCGACGCCGAGCCGGCTGTCGCGATCGGGCGAGCCGGCGATCTTGCCGTTCAGCTTGAGCGGCACGTTGCCGGAGATCGCGGTGCCCAGATCCACGCCGAGACGCGCCCGGCTGGCATCGTCGAGGATCGCCTGCATCTTGATGTCGGCATCGCCCTCGTTCGGCTTGCGATAGTCGAGCGACGCCGGCTGGCCGTTGATCTTGACGTCGCCCTTGACCTGGTAGCCCTGCGTGTTGGCGACGATCTTGAGCGTGTTGGCCTCGAGCTTCTGGTTCATCACCAGCTTGTCAGCGGAAAATCCGCTGAGATCGGCAGTGACCGTGTAGTTGGTGTCGGCCTTGGTCAACTCGCCCTTGACCGGCATCGCCAGATTGATGCTCGCCTTGAATTCACCCTTGGTCTGGTTGGGATCGATCGGAAAGGACGAGAGATCGTTGAGCCGGTCCGAGGACAGGATTTCGGCCGCGGCTGCGACCGGACCATCGACACGCATGCGCACGCGCGACGGCGACGGCTTGGGCGCCATGTCCGGCACTTCGAACACGAGGTCGGAGAAGTTCAGCTTGCGACCCGCGGGCGTATCCGCAACGCCCTGCCCGACGGTCACCGTCGCAGTGCGCCCCGTGACGTGCGCCTTCATGTCGGCATCGCGCACCGCGGGCAGGCCGTCGACCGGACGCACCGTCACATTGGTCGCGACGACGTTGACGTCGAGACCGTCGTCGGGAATCGGCGGGCCCTTGCGCGGCAGGTTGCGGGTCGGCGAATTCACCGCGATGTCGATCCGCTGCACGTTGCCGCGCTCGATGCGCTCGATCATCCAGGCTCGCACCTCCGGTACGATCAGCGCCGGCCAGATGCGCTTCATCGCCAGCGCCGGCATCGGCGTGGCTGCGAATCCGAGCTTCAGCCGCGGCTCGCCGGCATAGTCGACGCTGCCGGTGCCGGCGACGCCGATCTCGCCGTTGGACACCTCGGCCTGGGTCAGCAGCACGCGCTTGCCCTCGGTGTCGAAGCGGAAGTTGATCGAGATGCGGTTGAAGATCAGCGGCGCGTCGTCGGCGATCGCGCCGAGCACGATGGTGCCGCTGTTCAGCCCGAGCCGCCAGTCGTTCACCGCGTCATTCGGCGGTTCGAGATTGGCGTTCAAGGTGATGCGGTTGGCGCCTGAGATCACCCTGAAAGGCGCCACCAGCACGCGGCGGCCGGCGTCCCAGTCCATGCTGATCTCGGCGGAGTCGATCGCCATCGGGTAATCGGGCGTGTCGGTATCGATGATCTTGCCGGCGCCGATGTTGATCTTGCCGCGCAGATAGGTCGGCAGCCCGTCGCGCGCGAGCTCGCCCTTGATCTCACCCGTCATCGGCAGGTCCGCCATGTAGGTGAGATCCTTGAGCCGCATCGCCAGCAGGATGTTGCTGGTCGACACCTTGTCGGCCTTGATGTCGATCGACCGCACGCCGTTCGTCTGCGGTCCCACCAGCACGCGCAGCTGCCAGGGCTTGACGCCCTCCTCGCCGAGGCTGAGCGCGACGCCGCCGGCGGAGGGCCGGCGCAGGCTGAGGCTGATGTTCTCGAAGGTCCATTTGTTGCCGCGCTGCTGATCGTCAACGATCAGCACGCCGTTTTTCAGACCGATCTCGTTGAGGTTCTGGCCGTCGAGCCCGGTCAGGCTCAGGCTGTCGAGCCAGTCGAGGCCCGCCAGCAGGCCGTTCTGCGCGGGGGGCGCCGGCGGCGTCCCTGCCGGGGATGTCCCTGCCGACTGCGCAACAGGCGCGCTGCTGGGCGGAGCCGCAGCATTCGGCACGGTGATGGGCTGCCCCGGCCGCGGGAAGGTCGGCGGCAGGCCGGCGTCACGCTTGGAGGCGACACCGGTCGCCAGGGGCTTGTTGGTCTCGCCGGTCGAGACGGTGACGGTGCCGTCCGGAGTGATGCGAATCGCAAGCTCGGCATCGACCAGCTTGAGGCTCTCGGCCCGCAGCTGACCCATCAGCAGCGCCGCGCCGGACAGCCGCACCTCGGCCTTGGGCGCGCTTGCGACGATGGCGTGATCCTGATCACGCACGATGATGTCGCGGATGCGCACCGCGATCCGGATCCGGCCGGCGCGCTCGATCTGGGTGCCGCCGACTTCGACCGTGTTGCCGTGTCCGATATTGTCCTCGATCGCCGCCGCAAGCCACGGCGTCGCCAGATCGAGATTGATGGGTCCGGCACCGAGCCGCCACCACAGGCCCGCGAACCCGACCGACAGAACCAGAATCAGAACGGTGAGCGTCAGGACGACGCGCTTGATCAGACGTCCACCCGGCGCGCGCGACCGCAGGCCACTGCCGCGGCTCGTTCCGTCGTGCGAATCGGCATGCGACAGCAGCCGGCGGGTACGCTGTCCCGCCGCCGGATCATACGCCTCATCGTGCTCATGGGGCGCGTCTTCGTACTGGTCAGCCACGTCCCAGTCCGCGTCATCCCACTGTTGGCCCTGGGTGTCCGCTTGCAGATGGGGCCGGTGGGGTGATGTCTGTCTTGCCATTGCCTCTCGGTGCCGGCCCCTCGTGTCCGAAACATTCGTGCCAATCCGGCCTTGGCCAGGTTGGTCGCCGGTGTGGCCCCGCGCGTTCAACGGGCGCGCAGGCCGACTGGCCGGCGTTGCCCGATCCCCAATGATCCCGTCACGCTTCGACGGGGGCTGTCAACCACGCACGCTGTCAACCACGCACGCTGTCGACCCGGCCGCCTGTCTCGTCACGACGACCGACGGCCGCAAATCCCTTTCACTATACTCCGCCGCTGTCGGGTTTGCCCACCCGCCCGCGCCAGCGGCCCGCGCCGCGACCATCCCGCGAAATTTGTGACGGCGACGTCTGATCCGGAGACAGTACGAGAATCGTCATTGCACTTGTGCTCAATTGCGCTGGTCCGTGCTCGTAGCCGTGATGTTCCCCTCGTCGCAAGAGGCTCTCCTCTGCGCGCGGCAAAGCACGAATGCCAGAGCGATCCCGGGACACCGGACAAGAACCGGGACAGTTTCAGTTTTGAGCCGCCGAAAGCGACGAAAGGAAGGCGTATGTCAAAGGAATCACAAAAGAAATCCTCCAATCCGGCGTCATACGGGAAAGCCGGCAGGAACCGGCTCGCCACCGCCGCCAAGAAGGCCGTAACCAAGACCGCCAAGCCGGCAGCGGCCAAGAAGAGTGCCTCGGCGAAGGCGCCGAAGAGCAAGGCCAGCGCCAAGACGAGCGCCAAGCCTGTCGCTGCAAAATCGGCGGCCCCCAAGGCGGCCAAGACACTTAAGGCCCCGACGGCGAAGCCCGCCGCTGCCGCGGCGACCACGTCCGGGCTCGCCGAAGGCGCCAAGGCGCCCGCCTTCAAGCTGCCGCGCGACGGCGGCGGTACCGCCTCGCTCGCCGACTACGCCGGCAAGAAGCTCGTGCTGTTCTTCTATCCCAAGGCCAACACGCCCGGCTGCACCAAGGAGGCGATCGACTTCACCCGCCTGTCGAAGGAGTACGCCGCGGCCGGCACCGCGGTGCTCGGAGTCTCGGCCGATTCGGTCAAGGCGCAGGACAATTTCCGCGACAAGCACGACCTCGCCGTTCCCCTGATCTCCGACGAGACCCATGAGATGCTGGAGGCCTACGGCGCCTGGGGCGAGAAATCGCTCTATGGCCGCAAGTTTCTCGGCATCATCCGGAGCACGGTGCTGATCGGCGCGGACGGCCGCGTCGCCAAGGTGTGGCGCAACGTCAAGGTCGATGGCCATGCGGATGCGGTGCTGGCGGCGGCCAAGCAGCTGTAGGACTGCGGGATTGGGTGTTGGGGAAAAATTAACCATGCAGGGGTCAAATCGCTCCCGTAAATGACGCCGCTGGACCGACGATCTCCGGCCGGCGCGGGAGTGTCGATGTCGCATCGTTCCGGCCAGTACGCCGAATATCCCCAGCACCATCCTCATGATCGCGGACGCGCTGTGCAGCAGCGGCGGACGCCGGTCACTCACCCTGCCCCGGCACTGGCGGCGTCGCAGAGCGACTACACGCTGGTGCATGCCGGCAAGCAGGTGCGCATCGGACCGGTCGTGTTCTGGATCGTGGTCGGCACCGTCAGCCTGCTCGGCATCTGGTCGGCGGCGACCGCGACCTATTTCGCGTTTCGCGACGACGTGCTGACGCGGCTGATCGCCCGCCAGGCCGAGATGCAATATGCCTATGAGGACCGCATCGCCGAGCTGCGCGCCAAGGTCGACCGCGCCACCAGCCGGCAACTGCTCGACCAGGAGCAGTTCGACCAGAAGCTCGACCAGATCCTGAAGCGCCAGACCGCGCTCGAAGGACGCGCCACCGCGCTCGGCAGCATGCCCGACATCACCGGCTCGATCCGCCCGCCGGCGCGTGCGCCGGCGATCGAGCCGTCGGCCGCGCCGGCGACGCCGAAGCCCTCGCCGATCAGCGACACCGTCATCTTCACCGCGCCGCCGGACCGCGAAGCACGCCTCGAATCGCGCAGCCCCGTGCTCGCCAATCCGCAGCCGAATCCATCCATCAAGCTCGCCGGCGTCGACAACGTGCTGACGCGGCTGACCCGCTCGCTCGACCAGGTCGAGGCGCGGCAGATCGCGATGCTGGCCTCGGCCGAGGAAACGCTGGAATCGAAGCTGCGCCGGATGCGCGGCGTGATCACCGATCTCGGCCTCGACATGGGCCAGCTCGAAGCGGCGACGCCGAAGGGCGGCATGGGCGGCCCGTTCGTGCCGGTCAAGCTCGGCGCCGAGTCCGGCCCGTTCGAGCGCCAGCTCTATCGCATCAGCATCACCCGCGCGCAGGTCGAGAAGATGAACCGCACGCTGTCGCTGGTGCCCTATCGCAAGCCTGTGATCGGCGAGGTCGAGTTCACCTCGGGCTTCGGCGTGCGCACCGATCCGTTCCTCGGCCGCCCCGCCATGCACACCGGTCTCGACTTCCGCGCCGCGACCGGCGATCCGGTCCGCGTCACGGCCAACGGCAAGGTCGTCAACGCCGGCTGGGCCGGCGGCTATGGCCGCATGGTCGAGGTCGACCACGGCAACGGCCTCTCGACCCGCTACGGCCATCTCTCGGAGATCAACGTCAAGATCGGCCAGCAGGTGAAGATCGGCGACATCATCGGCGAGGTCGGCTCGACCGGCCGCTCCACCGGTCCCCACCTGCACTACGAAACCCGCATCGACGGCGAAGCCGTCGACCCGCAGAAATTCCTGCGCGCCGGTGTGCGGCTGAGCGCCGGCTAGACCATCATCTCGACACCAGCGCGGCGCGCGACTGACGCGCGTCGGCGTTGCGCGATCGCAACTGGTCCTCCTCCGCAGCTATGCTAATCATGCCGCGGGGAATAGGCCGTGCATCGCATCGCATCACATCGCAGCCAACTGACAGGCGTCGTCGCCTGTGCGATGGCCTATGTGCTGGCGCTGCAGGTCACGCTTGCCGTGAGCCTGAACGCCTGGTTGCCGCCGAGCTTTGCCTTCGCCTTCGGTGAGATCTGCCACGAGCGGATCGACGGCGATCCGCGGCTGGCGGACCGCACCGACACGACGGAGGCGCCCGCCACCGTCTCGGCGGCGCATTGTCCGCTCTGCGTCACACCCGCCTTTGCGCTGCTGCCGCCGCCCGATGCGCCTGCCGTCACGCTGCGGCGGGTGCTCGGCATTGCGTTTGAACCGATTGCGACGCTGCACGTCGCGATCACCGAGATCGACGCCGCCCATCGGGCGCGCGCGCCGCCCGAGGCCGCCTGAACGGCGCTCGCCGCACCTTCCCATAACAGATGCGTCCCATGCCGCCTCCGTGTCCACGGAGCCGCAGCGTGGTGGCGCGCCCCCCCCCTCGGCATCACCGGCCGGGCGCCGCCTGCGCGCGCCCAGCTCCTGACCTCATGCGCAGATGTCTGCGCAGCATTCTCTCGAGCTTCTCATGTCGAACGCCATATCGGGTCCGCAGCGGCCTACATCCTCTGCAGCGTTGCTCGCAGCAACCGCACTCCTCTGCTCGACCGCCACCTCCGCCCTCGCCCGCCCCGCGGAGTCGCTGCCGACCGTGACCGTCGATCCGGCGCGTCCGCGCGCCGCCAAGCCGCGGCCTACGGCGAACCATCCGGCGCACGAGACCCGTGCGCCGGCCGCCCGCCCGGCCGAACCGGCCGCACGCCAAGACACGGCGCCGGCCGCCGCGAGCAGGACTCTGCCGGCCCGGACCGCTTTCGATCGCGCGTTGTCCGCGAGCGATTCGGCGGCTCTGGTCGGGGATCTGCCGGGCGGCGCGGCGTGGGGCGCCGGCGGCGTCTCCAGCCTGCCCGCGATCAACGGCATGGGCGCCGACCGGCTGCAGGTCGCGATCAACTCGATGCTGATCTCGCCGGCCTGTCCCAACGAGATGAATCCGCCGCTGTCTTTCGTCAATCCGGCGATGGTCGCGAAGATGCGCGCCTATCTCGGCATCGGGCCGGTCTCGGTCGGCGGCGACTACATCGGCGGTCGCATCGACGTCACGACCGCGCCGCCGGCCTTCGCGGCGACCGACGGCTGGGTCTCGAGCACGCGGCTGTCGAGCTTCTTCCGCAGCAACGGCAATGGCTATGGCGTCGATGCCACCGCCACGGTCGCCAATCGCGACACCAGCGTGACCTACACCGGCGGCTGGGTCCGCTCCGGCAACTATAAGGCCGGCGACGGCTCGACCGTGAAGTCGACGCTGTACGAGACGCAGAACCACGCCATCAGCATCTCCAAGCAGAGCTTCGGAAATCTGTTCACGTTCCAGGTCGGCGGCCAGTTCATCCCCTACCAGGGCTATGTGAACCAGTACATGGACATGGTCTACAACCGCGGCCTGTTCGCCAACGGCCGCTACGAAGGCGCGTTCGACTGGGGCACTCTCGAGGCCTCGGCCTTCGTGCACCAGATCCGGCACACCATGGGCTTCATCGCGCCGGACAAGGTCTCGGACATGCCGATGGACACCAAGGGCCTCGACGGCGGCTACGCGATCAAGGCGACGATCCCGGTGGCGAGCGCCGACCTGCTGCGCGTCGGCAACGAGCTCGCGATGAACCGGCTCGACGATTGGTGGAATCCGGTGGCCGGGTCGATGATGATGGGCCCGAACAGCTTCATCAACATCAATGGCGGGCAGCGCAACCGCGTCGGCACGTTCGTCGAATGGGAGCGGCGCTGGGACCGGCAATGGACGTCGATCATCGGCCTGCGCAACGATGTGGTGTGGATGAACACCGGCAACGTCGCGGGCTACAACGCGATGATGTACGGCGCCGATGCCACAGCCTTCAACGCCGCCGACCGCGCGCGGACCGACGTGCATCTCGACGGCTCGGCATTGGTCCGCTACGAGCCCGACGCGCTCAGCCAGTTCGAGCTCGGCTTCGCCCGCAAGACGCGCTCACCCAATCTCTATGAGCGCTACGCCTGGTCGACCAATGCGATGGCGATGCAGATGATCGGCTGGTTCGGCGACGGCAATGGCTATGTCGGCAATCTCGATCTCAAGCCGGAGAAGGCGCACACCGTCAGCTTCACCGCGGGCTGGCACGATCCGGCGCAAAAGCTCTGGGACATCAAGGTCACGCCCTATGCGAGCTACGTGCAGGACTACATCGACGTCGACCGCTGCGGCACCGCGACCTGCCTCGCCAGCAACCCGGCCAACCTGACGACGAATACCGGCTTCGTCTTCCTGCAGTTCGCCAATCACGACGCAACGCTCGTCGGCGTCAACGTCGAGGGCCGCGTGACGGTGTGGGACGACCTGAGCTACGGCCACGGCCAGATCCGCGGCCTGATCGGCTATGTCCGGGGCCGCCGCACCGACGGCGTCGATCTCTATCACATGATGCCGATCAACGCGAAGCTGGCGCTCGACCATCATCTCCGCGGCTGGACCAACTCCATCGAGCTGCAGCTCGTCGGAGCCAAGGATGTCGTGAACCAGGTCCGCAACGAGCTGACCACGCCGTCCTACGCGCTGGTGAACCTACGCACGGGCTATGAATGGCAGCACGTGCGGGTCGACCTCGGCGTCGATAATCTGTTCAACCGGACCTACACGCTGCCGCTCGGCGGCGCCGATCTGGTCGACTACAAAACGGTGTCGATGATGGGCTCGTCGCCCGCCTATGGCTATTCCGTCAAGGGGCCGGGGCGATCGCTGAATGCACGGCTGAGCGTGAGCTTCTGAGGAGGCGCCGGCCCGCAGCGATACGCTTGCGGGCCGCACCCTCTATGGCTTCGCCGGGATCGTGAAGACCTGGCCGGGATAGATCAGATCCGGACTGCGGATCTGCTCGCGGTTCGCCTTGTAGATCACGGCGTAGCGCATGCCGCCGCCGAGCACGCGCCGGCTGATGTGCCACAGGCTGTCGCCGCGCGCGACCGTCACCGTCGAGACCTTTGACTCGGTCTTCGCTGCAGGCGCGATGGCCTCGACCGGATCACCCGCGGCCGCGAGCAGCGTCGGCTGCGCGGCCGGGCGCGCCGTGTCGGTCGTGGTCGGAGCCGCGGCCGAAGCCACCGATGCGGTCGTCAACGTGTCGTCGGGCAGGCTCAGCGGCACTTCGGCGCGCGCCTGGACGGAGCCCGAGGCGGCATCGACCTCGTCGAGCCTGACGCGGTCGTCGCCGGCCCGGCTGACGCCCTTGCCGACGGTGATGCCGAGACGTCCATCGGCGCCCGCGACCGTCGAGGAGATCAGCCGGTCGTTGAGATACAAGCGCACCGTTGCCCCGGGACGCGCGTGACCATTGATGCGGAGCACGCCGTCCGATTCATGATCGACCGCGTCGACCGCCAGCGCCTGCGGGATCGCGGCACTCGGTTTGGACAGCACGCGGGTGGGCTCATCCGGCGCCAACAGCGCCACCGTCGCCGGCTGCCGGCTCACCTCGACATTCACGGCCACGCTCTGCTTCGAGATCACCTCGCGGCCGTCGGCCAATTTCGACCGCAGCGTCAGCGCGTAGCTGCCAGCCGGAAGCCGTGAAGGCACCATGGCGAACTGACCGGCCCGATCGGCGACGGCCCGGTCATGCACCTCGCCATTGCGCAGCAGCTCGACCGTCGTGCCCGGCGCCGCGCGCCCGGCAACGACCGCGTCCCCGGAGGGATCGACATTGACGACGTCGAAGGCCGGCAGATCGGTCTGAACGGCCGCTTGCGGAGCCAGCGAACCCAGCACGTCGGCCAGGCCGCTGGCCTGCTTCTGCACCCTGGCGAGCGGGCTTGCAGCCTGCTCACTTGCCCCCTGCTCCTGGCCGCGTAGCCCCTGCGCCGCGGTCTGGTTGGGCCCGGCGTCGCGCAGCGCTCCGGCGACCGCATTTGCCGGCTCCCGCGTGGCTGTCGTGTCCTGCGCCCTGATCGCGGGATCACGACTGGAGATCGGACCGAGCACGAACACGAAAGCTGCGGCGGAGGCCGCAAGCGCCGCCACGCCGAGGATGACCCCGACCATCGGCTTGCCGTTCAAGATCATGCGTCGGTCCGTCCCTCATCATGTCGATGGCGCGCGAATCGCCCATATCATTCGTGTTCGACAAACACCATTACGGCAGCCCGGCGGCGAGACCGTAGCATTCCGGACTGCTGCACCACGTCAGCATCTGATGCAGACCGGCCACAACGCTATGCGCTCGCGGACGTCGACACGCCGAGGGCTTCGAGAAAGCGCGACAGGTCCTCCCACAGTTCGCCCGGCTCCTCCAGGCCGATGCTCAGCCGCACCAATCCCTCGCGCTCATCCCATGGCCTGATGGTGCGGCCGGCCACGACGTCCATCGGCGCGATCAGGCTGTGCGTGCCGCCCCATGACGCGCCGATCGCAAACAGCCGCAGCTTGCCAAGCGCCTGATCGATGCGTGGCGTGCGCTCCGGCTTGATGACGATGCTGAACACGGTGCTGGCGCCGGCGAAGTCGCGCGCGAACACCTCGTGCCCCGGGCAGGACGGCAGCGCCGGATGCAGCACGCGCGCCACCGCGGGCGCCTCCTGCAGGCGCTTGGCAAAATCCAGCGCGACGCGGCTGGAATGCGCCATGCGCACGCCCATGGTCTCGATGCCGCGCAACGCCAGCGCCGCCTCGTCCGGCGACACGCCGATGCCGAGCACGCCGAGCACATCCTTCAGCGCCTTGCGCAAGCTCAGATCCTTGACCGTGATCGATCCGAGCAACAGGTCGGAATGGCCGCCGACATATTTGGTCAGCGCCTCCACCGCGAAGTCGACGCCATGGGCCAGCGGCTTGAACAGCAGCGGGCTGGCCCAGGTGTTGTCGCATCCCGTGAGCACGCCGCGCGCTCTTGCCGCCGCCACGATCGCCGGAACGTCCTGCACCTCCATCGTGCCGGACCCCGGCGACTCCATCCAGATCAGCCGCGTGGCGGAATCGATGAGCTCGGCGATGCCGCCGCCGATCAGGGGATCATAGATCTGGTGGGCGATGCCGCGGTCCGCGAGATAGCCGGCGCACAGCCCCTTCACCGGCGGATAGACGTGGTCCGGGATCAGCACCTTGTCGCCGGGCTTGAGCACGGCGAGCATCGTCAGTGCCACCGCAGCCTGGCCGGAGGGCACGAGCACGGTACGCTCGCCGCCATGCAGCGCCGTCAGCTGCGCCTCGAGCGTCCGCGTGGTCGGCGTACCATGCAGGCCATAGGTGTAGCCGTCGAGCCCGCGCTCCACCCGCCGCGCGAAGGCCTGCGGGTCGTCGTAGACAATGGTCGAGGCGCGATAGGTGGCGACCGAGAGCGACTTGAAGCCGTCCTGGGACACGGCGGGATGCTGAACGCAGCGGGTGAGATCGTGCATGGGAACCTCGCAAGGACAGGAAGCCGTGCTACCACAATCGCGCGGGCCGTGTGCGTTGCGCCCGCAATTTTGACGTGGCGAGCCCGGCGCGCCGAGCGCAGATTGAAATGCGCGGTCATTCCCCCCCGGGCCGGCGAACAGGCTAGGCCAATTCCGCCGATGCGCGCTGCATGTTGGCGGCCATATCCGCCGTCACCGTGCTCTGTTCCTCGACCGCCGCAGCGGTCGAGGCGATGAACTCGTTGACGCTGGTGATGGCTGCCTTGATCATGGTCAGCGAGCCCGTGACGTCGCCCGCGATCGTGTTCAGCGCTGCGATCTCCGAGGAAATCGTGTCGGTCGCATGCTTGGCCTGGCTCGCGAGGCTCTTCACCTCCGAGGCGACCACGGCGAAGCCGCGTCCGGCCTCGCCGGCACGGGCCGATTCGATCGTAGCGTTGAGGGCGAGCAGATTGATCTGCCCGGTGATGCCCGCGATCATCTCCACGATGCCGCTCATTGCCTGCGATGCCGCATTCAGCCGCTGGGCCTGGCCGTCCGCGGCCTCGACACGGCTGGTCGCGACCTTGGAATTCTCGCGCGACTTCGCCATGGTCTCGGAGATTTCGCGGATCGACGCGCTCATTTCCTCGCTGCCGGCGGCGACGGCATCGATCAGCTCCCGGGCGTTGTCGGCCTTCTTGCGGCCGATCGCCTGCGCGGTGATGTCGGTGGCGTATTTCACGACCTTGTAGGGCTTTCCGTTCAGGTCGAAGATCGGATTGTAGGAGGCCTGGATCCAGATCTCGCGGCCGCCCTTGGCGATTCGCTTGTACTCAGCCGCGCGGTATTCGCCGCGCCTGAGCGCGTCCCAGAACTCCTGATAGGCCGCCGAGTGGCGCTCGGCCGGTTCGACGAACATCGAATGATGCTGGCCGACGATGTCGGCCAGCGTGTATCCCATGGCCTGCTGGAAGTTCTCGTTGGCGGTGCGGATGGTGCCGTCCATGTTGAACTCGATCACCGCCTGCGACTTCTGGATTGCCGCGAGCTGACCTCCGCTATCCGCGGCTCGCATCTTCTGCGCCGTGACATCGGTTGCGAACTTCACGACCTTGAATGGCTTGCCCGTTTCGTCGAGGATCGGATTGTAGGTCGCGAGAATCCAGACCTCCTTGCCGCCCTTGCCGATCCGCTTGTACTCGGCCGCCTCGAATTCACCGCGATTGAGCTTGGCCCAGAACGCCGGATAGGCCGGGCTCGCGCGGTCCTCGGGCGTCACGAACATGCCGTGGTGCTTGCCCTTGATCTCGTCCAGCGTGTAGCCCATCACGGACAGGAAGTTGTCGTTCGCCGTGATGATGGTGCCGTCCATGTTGAACTCGATCACGGCCTGGGCGCGGTTGATCGCCGCGATCTTGCCGGCGTCCTCCATGTCCTTGATCTTGTCGGCGGTGATATCGGTGGCGAACTTGATGAAGCTGACCACGTTGCCATCGTCGTCGAGCAGCGGCGCGTAGGACGCGTGAACCCAGATCTCCCTGCCACCCTTGCCGAACCGCTTGTACTGTGTGGTCCGGAACTCGCCGCGCCGGAGGCTCGCCCAGAAATCGCGATACCGCGCGCTATCGCGCTCCGCCGGGCTAACGAAGATGCTGTGATGCTTGCCCTTGATCTCCGCGAGCGTGTAGCCGCTCATCTTCAGGAGATTCTCGTTCGCGTCGAGAATATTGCCGTCGAGGTCGAACTCGATGACGGCCTGGGAGCGGTCGATCGCCTTGACCTCCGCCAGCGCGTGCTTCACCGCCTTGCCATAGAGAGTGAACACGTCCGGCATCCCCCACATTGCCGATAGCCGTAGTGGCCATCTACGACTGCAAACAATTTGCACAACCTCGTTGAGTAACTGTAAACGAGCACAACGCGAACATCGCAACTAACTGCAAAAAGAGTGAGTTCCCTCGTTCAGTTGATTGTTCCCGCGTGGAACATGGACCGGCGTGGCCTCCGGCATTCCTTCTGATGACTGCGATTCAGAGCCGGCCCGCTCGATCGCCGCGGCTCCTCAGCAACGCGCACGGTGCCGGATCAATCCTAGGTCACTGCTTCGACGCTGCGACGGTCATCAGCGCCTCCGACACCCGCCCCAGCGCCTCATCGAGATCCGGCAATCCCAGCAGGCCAAATCCGAGGCGGACCACGTGGGGCTCATCCGCGAACCACGATCCCGGAGCGACGCGGGTCTCGCGAACCGCGAGTTCGTCATGGAAGCGCGGGACGTCTCTGTCGCCGAACACGCTGCGCTTGAGCCTGACGCAGCAAAGCGCGCCGGCATCCGGCCTGACCCATTCGATCAGGTCCGCATGAGCGATGACGAACGCCGCGGTCCGCGCCAGTCCTGACGCAAGATGCCGCCTCCGGCCCTCCATGATCGTCTCTCCTCGCTGCATAATCCGGAACGCGAGCGCTTCGTCGACCACGGAGTTGGAGATTGTCGTGTTGAACTTGCCCAGGATGAGCTGCGTCCGAAGCCCCGGGTGCTGCGTGATCAGCCATCCCATGCGGATGCCAGGCGCGCCGTGGGACTTGGAAAGCGATGCACAGCTGATAAGGCGGCGGTCGCGCCCGACGAGGCTCGGCCGGACCTCCGCCTCGCCATACACCGCCTCGCGGTAGGTTTCGTCCAGCAGCAGGAAAGCGCCAGGGCAGATCGCGTCCAGGGTTGCGAGCAGATCGCGCAATTCGCGATCCGTCAGGGCGACGCCCGAGGGGTTCTGCGGCGACGCCAGGCTGACCAGCCGCGTCCGTGGCGTCAGCAGCGCTCTCAGCCGATCGAGGTCGAGACGATACCCGTCGTCGAACCTGACCGGCAGGTCGGCAACGCTCATGCCGGCGGATTGAAGCACAGTGCGCGCGTTGGGAAAGGCCGGCTGCCCGATCACCGCCTCGGCTCCCGGTTCGCTCAAAACGAAGGCGATCAGGAACAGCGCCTGCATGCAGCCGGCGGTCGTAACGACGTCGTCCGCCGTGACTCCATGGCGCGCCGCGATCAGCTCACGCAATTCCGCCCGGCCCTCTGTCGGCCCATAGGCGAGCGCAAGATCCTGCAGTTCGTCACCTCGGCGATCTGCAAACACATCGCCGAGCCGGAGATCCGGACCGAGGCTCTCGGCGAGATCGAAACGGACCGGCTGTGAGGTCAGGGACATGATGTCGTTATGCGGAAAGCGGCGCGGCACATAAGTCATCGGAGACCTCCAGGAAAACCTGCAAGGGACGCTACCGCCGCGACGAGCCTGGATGACAGATACAGACCGCGGCGATTGTAACCAGAACAGATTTGCGCTTGGATCGTCTGTATGGACGATCGCACACTTGCTCTGCCCCTGTACGAAGCGCTCGCCAACCGCATTGCGGCGCTGGTCGATGACGGCGTGCTGCGTGCAGGAATGCGCGCGCCGTCGGTCCGCAGCTTCGCAGCCCAGCATGGGGTCAGCCTGACGACGGCGCTGCAGGCCTATCGCCTGCTGGAGGATCGCGGCGTGCTCGAAGCACGGCCTAAATCCGGCTTCTACGTTATGGTCAGGCCGCACCAGCAGCGCGCGCTGCCGACAGTCTCGCAGCCGCTCGCGCGCCACGCAGGTCTCGGTCAGCAATCCCGTGTTCAGCGTGCTGTCCTATGCTGGCGATCCATCCTATGCGCCGCTCGGCTGTGCCATTCCCAGCGCCGGCCTGCTCGCGGCTGAACGGCTCGACCGCCATCTTGCCCGCTGTGCGCGGGTCCATGGCCGCCGCTACAATGTGTACGCCGACCCGCACGGCGATGCCGAGCTGCGCGCCCAGATCTCCGACCGCGCCTTGCGACAGGGGCACGCGGTGGCCCCCGACGGCGTGCTGATCACCAACGGCTGCACCGAGGCGTTGAACATCGCTCTGAGCGTGACCACCAGGCCGTCGACACCGTCGCGATCGAGTCCCCGACCTATTTCGGCCTGCTGCAGGTGCTCGAGGCGCGCGGATTGCGCGCGCTGGAGCTGCCGACCGATCCGGCGAGCGGCATCGACGTTGCCGCGCTGGACAAGGCTCTCGGCGCACGGCGCGTGTCGGCCTGCCTGCTCGCGTCGAGCTTCAACAATCCACTGGGATATCGGACCGCCGATACACGCAAGGCCGACATCACCAAGGTACTCACGCGTCACGGCGTGCCCTTGATCGAGGACGACATCTACGGCGACATCAGCTTCGGCGAGGACCGGCCGCGCCCCTTCGCCGCGATCAGTCCGAAGGCCGACATCATCCTCTGCAGCTCGTTCTCCAAGACGATCGCGCCCGGCTATCGCATCGGCTGGCTCGCCGCCAACCGCCGTCACGATCAGATCCTGGCCGCCAAGTTCGCGCTGTTGCTCAGCGGCGCGGCGCTGCCGCAGAAGGCAATGGCCGACTTCCTCGGCTCGGGCGGCTACGACGCACACCTCAGGCGCATCCGCAAGGTGTTCGCCGGCAATGTCGACCGGATGCGCCGCGTGGTCGATCGCAGCTTTCCGAAAGCGACGCGGATGACCGACCCGAAAGGCGGCTTCGTTCTCTGGTTGGAGCTGCCGAAGGGGTTCGACACCGATGCGCTCTATACCCGCGCCATGCGCGAGCGCATCTGCTTCGTGCCCGGCGGGCTGTTCACCGCGAGCGGCGGCTATCGCAACTGCCTGCGGCTGAGCTGCAGCCACGACTGGGACGCCCGCGTCGAGCGCAGCGTGGAGCGTCTTGGCGAACTGGCGTCAGAGATGCTCGCTTGATCCCCTGACGACGCCGGACTGTCTCGGTCGCGGACGGATAGGTTCGGGTGGACCTGACAAGGCCGGGTCCGAAGATTTTACTTTCTCTTTTCCAGAAATCATGTATGATGCGCGCCATCTCGCCTCGTTGCGAGGGGCGTACGCGTCGTCACGGACGTTGGGGCGGGATGCGGTGGACGCGGCTGCAGTGCATGACGGGCATCGTGGCGCGGACGGCGAAGTCGCGTGGTCCTGACCTCCCGACGCTGAGGTCAAGCCGGTGCCGGCAGACGCAAGGCATCGACGACGGGGGCAAGAAAGCCCGGTCCCCGGGGAGATCGCGTATAAGCCGTAAAACCATCGCGCGGGGAATGCCGGGTCGAACCGGCTGAACCTGTGGTGACTGCCGCCTGCTTATTCTTCTGCAGGCGGGCCAATTTCTTAAAAGACATGGGTGAGGCCTTCACCCGGCATTCCCCGCGCCCTCGTTGTCGAGGGCCCGAGCCTCCCGCAGATCCCGGGCACGCTGGTGCCGCGGCAATGAAGAGGTGCGCCCGCCCACGGCGGCCCGTCGATGGTCCACGGATGGCTCTGCAGGCTCTCACCGACGTTGTCAGCGGGCGTGTCAGCAATCCGGCCGCCTCGCGTCTATCGCGGCCCGCCGCTCAGCCGGATCGGGCGGCCCTGGCTGATGAAGGCGTAGTGGCCCGCGCCGATGCCGCCGACCATCAGCGCCTCGACCACCGGCTCGGCGATCTCGCCGGTCGCCGCCCAGTCGATGACGAAATTGGCGCCGGTGCCGCCGCGGGTGTCCTTGGTCGGCACGAATACCTCGATGGTCGCGAACGGCTTCAGCGCCACCGGCTCGGTCAGATGCGCCTGAACCAGTTTGCCGGCCGTGTCATAGTAGTTGATGCGCCGGAGAATCAGCGGCCGCTGCTCGGAGGCGTTGTGGACGCTCAGGGTGACCGAGAAATCCGCCTGGATCTTGCCGGGGGTCATCGCGACGCTGGAATAGACGGGAACATAGACCGCGCCGCCGACGGTCGCCGCATCCGCTGGAACCGCGGTCAGCGAGGCCGCGAAGGTCGTGGTGATGGCGTCGGCGGCCCGGGCCGCGCCCATCACGGCGGTGCCGGCGAGCCCCAGCGCGAGGACCGCAGTCAAGATGTGACAGATTGCGGGTTTCCTTGCGCGGCGGTGCGACATAAGTTGCCACCTTGGGGGTTGCTTCATGCATGAACTGATCGGCGACATCACGCTCTGCATCCTGTTTGCGTGGGTGCTTGGACTGGCGGCGCATTACTGGCGTCAGCCCTCGATTCTCGCATATCTGGTCGCGGGCTTCGCCATTGGCCCCTTCGGCACCGGCTGGGTCAAGTCCCAGGAATCGATCTCGGTGATCTCGGAGCTCGGCCTGATCTTCATGCTGTTCATGATCGGGCTGGAGATCGACCTGAAGAAGATCATCCGCGCCGGCCCGGTGATCCTGATCGCCGGCGGCGTCCAGCTGCTCGGCGGCGCCGCGCTCGGCATCCTGTTCTTCGTCGCCATCGGCATGCGGATGGGCGCCGAGAGCTACGACGCGCTGTATCTGTGCGTCGCCTGCGCGCTGTCCTCGACCGTGATCATCGTCAAGGTGCTGTACGAGAAGCGCGAGCTCGACACCCTGCCCGGCCGCATCACGCTCGGCGTGCTGGTGCTGCAGGACGTGTTCGCGATCCTGTTCCTGGCGGTGCAGCCGAGCCTCGACGATCTGCATGTCAGCGTGATCCTGTTGTCCTTTGCCCGCGCCGGGGCGCTGGTCGCGATCGCGCTGCTGCTCAGCCGCTACGTGCTGCCGCCGCTGTTCCACCGCATTGCGCGGACGCCGGAGCTGATCATGCTGGGGGCGCTCGCCTGGTGCTTCCTGATCGGCGAGATCGCCGAGCGGCTGCACTTGTCGCGCGAGATGGGCTCGCTGATCGCGGGCGTCTCGCTGTCGACCTTTCCCTACGCGCTCGACGTCACCGCCAAGATCACCACCCTGCGGGATTTCTTCATCACGCTGTTCTTCGTCGCGCTCGGCATGACCATCCCGATCCCGACGATGTCGGTGGTCGGGCTGGCGCTTGTCATCGCGGGGTTCACCGTGGCCAGCCGGCTGCTGACCACCTTCACGCCGCTCTACATGATGCGGCAGGGCCTGCGCGCGAGCCTGCTGCCCGCGCTCAACCTCGCCCAGATCAGCGAGTTCTCGCTAGTCATCATCCAGACCGGCGCCCTCGCCGGCCATCTCAAGCCGGGCACATCGAGCGCGGCCTCCTTCGCCTTCGTGCTCCTGGCGGTGCTCTCGACCTTCGTCATCGTCCGCTCCGACCCGATCGCGCGGCGGACCATCCCGCTGTTGAAGCGGGTCGGATTGAACGATCTCGACGACAGCAAGGAGGGTGAGGCAGGCCATGAAGGCGGCGGGCACGGCGCGGGCCGTCCGATCGTGCTGCTCGGCTTCTTCCGCACGGCAAGCGCCCTGCTCAGCGAGATCGAGCGCAACCAGCCGGCGCTCTTGGAGCAGATCGGCGTGGTCGATTTCAATCCCGTGGTGTTCCGCACCCTGTCCGACCGCGGCATCCAGGTCACCTATGGCGACATCAGCAATGTCGACACGCTGGTCCATGCCGGCGTCGGTCAGGCCGAGCTGATCATTCTGAGCATCCCGGATTCTCTGCTCAAGGGCGCCAACAACGAGAAGCTGGTGCGGCACGTCCGCAGCATCAATGCCAAGGCCAAGATCGTGGCGACCGCGGACCTGCTCGCCGACGTCAATGACCTCTACAATGCCGGCGCCGACTACGTGACCGTGCCGCGGCTCAGCGATGCGCAGGTGCTGCTCAATCTGATCCAGGATTCCAGCGCGGGCCTGTTGTCCGAGCGTCGAAGCCAGGCCGAAGCGATGCTGGCCGACCGTCGCGAGGTGCTGCCGTGAGACGCGCTGACAGCTTCGCTCCCCACCTCCCCCACCTCCGAGCCCGTTAGACCCACATCATGGCCAATTCCAACGTTCACGTCGTCGATCACCCGCTGGTACAGCACAAGCTCTCGCTGATGCGCGAGCGCGACCGCTCGACCAAGGGGTTTCGCGAGCTGTTGAACGAGATCGGCATGCTGCTGGCCTACGAGGTCACGCGCGATCTGCCGCTCGAGCTCGTCGACATCGAGACCCCGATCGCGGCGATGAAGGCGCCGAAGATCGCCGGCAAGAAGCTGACGCTCGCACCGATCCTGCGCGCCGGCGTCGGCTTCCTCGACGGCATGCTGGCCTTGATGCCATCGGCGCGCATCGCGCATATTGGGCTCTACCGCGATCCCAACACGCTGCAGGCCGTGGAGTACTACTTCAAGGCGCCGCAGGACCTGACCGACCGCACCGTGATCCTGATGGACCCGATGCTCGCCACCGGCAACTCCGCCTGCGCCGCGGCCGAGCTTTTGAAGGCGCGCGGCGCCCGCGACATCCGCTTCGTCTGCCTGCTCGCCGCGCCGGAGGGCATCGCGCAGTTCGAAAAGGAGCACCCGGACATCCCGATCTGGACCGCGGCGATCGACGAGAAGCTCAACGACCACGCCTATATCGTGCCGGGCCTCGGCGACGCGGGAGACCGGATGTTCGGCACGAAGTAGGACGCCGCGATCGATGCGACCGCGTGACGACTTGCACAAGGAAGTGTCAGGACGCGCGCGGCGCGACGCGCAGAACATTGAAGATGCGTCCGTCGATCACCAGCAGCGCGCTCCCGATCACCAGCGCGCCGAGGATCTCCCGCAAGGCAATGGACTCCGCGAGCACGAGATATCCGAGGAGGATGGTGGTCAGCGGGATCATGAGCGTCACCAGGGTCACATTGGTCGCACCAGAACGGCGCAGGACCTGGAAGAAGACGATGTAGGCAAACGCCGTCGACAGCGCCGCGAGGGCGCAGATCGAAAGCCAGGTCTGCAATCCGGGCATCGGCAGCTGCCAGGGCTGGTCGACGATCCCCGCGATCACGAGCATCATCACGCTCGACGCGGACAGTTGGAAGGTCGCGGTCGCAAGCGGCGGCGAGTTGGCGAGGTGACGCCGCACCAGCAGGGCGGCGATGCCGTAGCTGAGCGATGCGCCGAGACCGAACAGAATGCCATAGCCGGCATCCATGTCCGACCCGCCCCGCAGGATCACGACGCCGGCGAGGCCCACGATCAAACCGGCGACACGGCGCGCCGAGAGGCTTTCCTCTCCCGCCGCAGCCATCACCGCGATCGTGAACAGCGGCGTGGTGGCGTTGAGAACCGCGGCAAGACCCGACGTGATGTAGGTCTGGCCGATCACGATCAAACAGAACGGCACAACATTGTTGAACAGCGCGACAGCAAAATAAGGCCGCCAGCCGCCGATCCCCCTGGGCATGCGGATCCCGCTCAGCCGCGAGACCGGCAGCAGGATCGCGGCCGCCAGCGCGATGCGCAGCAGCACGAGCGTCAGCGGCGGCAGCTCCTTCAGGGCGAGGCCATTGAAGATGAACGAGCCGCTCCACAGCAGCGACAGCAGGCCGAGCAGCGACCAGTCGCGCGGGTCCATCCTGTCGTTGGGAACTGCCATCACCGCCCGCCGCTGTTAGAATATTGCCTGATCGTTGCAGCGGCCGCCGAAAACTGTCCACCCGCTTTCCGTCGATGCGACGGCTCGCAGCCCAAATCAGCCCTTTGGCCGCGAGACCAGCTCGATCATGCGGCCCTCGTCCTCGTCGGGCATCGCGGCCTTTGCCTGCGCATACGCTTCGACCGCCGCCTGCGCCATCACCGGCCGCGTGCCGAGCAGCTCCTCGGCGAGCCGCAGCGCATAGGCCGCATCCTTGTGGCGGAGCGCCGCCGTGAAGCTGGCATTGGCGAAGTCGCGCGCGATCATCCGCGGCGCATGACGCAGTACCTGCGGGCTCGCTGCCACGCCGCTCTGGATCGCCTCGAGGACAAGGTTCATGTCGAGCCCGGCCTGCTCGGCGATCGCAATCCCCTCGGCGAGACCCGCGATCTGCATCGCGCCGAGCAGGTTGTTGATCAGCTTGTAGACGGTGCCGGCACCGACGGGACCGAAATGGCGGATGGTCGAACCGATCGGCGTCAGATACGGACGAGCACGGTCGAGATCGGCAGAGTCGGCGCCGACCAGCAGCGTGAGCTTGCCGCTCGCGGCGGCGTCGGGAAGACCCGTCACTGGACAATCGAGATAGGTGACACCGCGGGCATTCAGCTCGCGCGACAGCCGCAGCGCATGGTCGCGCGAGACGGTCGAGCATTCGATCGCGATGGTGCCGACCCGCATCGTGGCCGCGGCACCATCGGGCCCGAGCCATACCGTGCGCGAAGCCTCGTCATCGGCGACCATCGTGACGACCGCGTCGGCATCGATCGCGGCATCGGCCGGCGAGGTCGACCAGCGCGCGCCGCGCGCGATCAGGTCCTCGGCCTTAGACCTGCTGCGATTCCACACCGCCACCGAATAGCCGGCATCGAGATAACGGCCGGCCATGCCATGGCCCATCCGCCCCAGCCCGATGAACGCGACGCGCGCCACCGGCTAATCCACGTCGTCGATGACGGCGCCCGGCGACGTGCCGAAGGCACGCTGCGCCAGGGTCGCGGCCATGAACTCGTCGAGGTCGCCGTTGAGCACGCCGGACGTGTCGGAGGTCTGCACGCCCGTGCGCAAATCCTTCACCATCTGATACGGCTGCAGCACGTAGGAGCGGATCTGGTGACCCCAGCCGATCTCGGTCTTGGCCGCCTGGTCCGCCGCCGCCTTCTCCTCGCGCTTCTTCAGCTCGATTTCGTACAGGCGCGCACGCAGCATGTCCCAGGCCTGGGCGCGGTTCTTGTGCTGCGATCGGCCGGCCTGGCAGACCACCGCAACGCCGGTCGGAATGTGCGTCAGACGCACCGCCGATTCGGTCTTGTTGACGTGCTGACCGCCGGCGCCGCCGGACCGCATCGTGTCAACGCGGACGTCGGACTCCTTGATGTCGATCTTGATCGAGTCGTCGATGACCGGGAAGATCTGCACCGACGAGAACGAGGTGTGCCGGCGCGCATTCGAATCGAACGGGGAGATCCGGACGAGGCGATGCACGCCCGCTTCCGTCTTCAGCCAGCCATAGGCGTTGTGACCGGAGATCTGGATAGTCGCCGACTTGATGCCGGCCTCTTCACCCAAGGACTCTTCGAGATACTCGACCTTGAAGCCGTGGGTCTCAGCCCAGCGCACATACATGCGCAGCAGCATTTGAGCCCAGTCCTGGCTCTCGGTGCCACCGGCGCCGGCATGCACTTCAAGATAGGTGTCGAACTTGTCGGCCTCGCCGGACAGCAGCGCCTCGAGCTCGCGGCGCGCGACCTCCTTCTTCAGCTCCTTGAGCGCGTTCTCGGCCTCAGTGACCACCCCGGAATCGTTCTCGGCTTCGCCGAGCTCGATCATCTCGATGTTGTCGCTGAGCTCACGCTCGACCTTGCCGATGCCGGTCAGCGAATCCTCCAGAGAGGTCCGCTCTTGCATCAGCCGCTGAGCCTTTTGGGGGTCGTTCCAGAGATTGGGATCTTCGGCGAGCTTGTTCAGCTCGGCCAGCCTTGCCGTCGATGTTTCGACGTCAAAGATGCCTCCTCAGCAGCCCGACCGACTGCTTTATCTCTTCTACGATTTTTTCGATTTCGGCGCGCATATCGCTCTCTTCGGGCCCCGGCCGAAACGGCCGCGGCGGTCACGTCTGGTGGGGGATGTAGCGGCGCGCGGTGCAAAGCGCAATCGCTCTGCACCGCCTCGGCAACAGTTTCAGGACGCCTAATACAGGCTGCCCGTCCCCGGACGAATGATGAAGCTGCCGGCGTCCGGCTGCCCGCCGCTCTGCGACGGCATCACGCGACCGTCGGCATCGGCGACGCCGATGACCGAATAGTTGTCCGGCGGCGCCGTGCCCGGCTTGAACGCCTCCATGATCGTCCGGCCGCCATCGCCGGGGCTCGCGCGCATGCCAGTCTTGGCATCGACACGGACCAGCTTGATGCCGGCCGGGATCTTGAACGGGGTGGCCGGCTTGTCGGCCAGCGCGAGCTTCATGAAGTCCTTGGCGATCGGGGCTGCGAGATGGCCGCCGGTCGCAGCGTTGCCTTTGCCGAGCGGACGCGGCTTGTCGTAGCCCATGTAGATCGCGACCGCGAGGTCCGGCGAGAAGCCGACGAACCAGGCGTCCTTGGCCTCGTTGGTGGTGCCGGTCTTGCCGGCGATCGGCTTGCCGACCTCCTTGAGCACGGTGGCCGTACCGGCCTGGACCACGCCCTCGAGCATCGAGGTGATCTGGTAGGCCGTCATCGTGTCCAGCACCTGCTCGCGGCGGTCGACCAGTTGCGGCTCGCTCTGGTTCTTCCAGCCGTCCGGGGCGTCGCAGCCGCGGCACTCGCGGGCGTCATGCTTGAAGATGGTGTGGCCGTAGCGGTCCTGGATGCGGTCGATCAAGGTCGGCTTCACCCGGCGGCCGCCATTGGCGATCATCGAATAGGCCGTGACCATGCGCATCGCCGTGGTCTCACCCGCGCCGAGGGCGTAGGAGAGATAGTTCGGCAGCTCATCGTAGACGCCGAACCGGCGTGCGTATTCCGAGATCAGGGGCATGCCGACGTCCTGCGCCAGCCGCACCGTCACCGTGTTCAGCGACAGCCTCAGCGCGTTGCGCAGAGTCGTCGGTCCCAGATACTTGCCGTTGGAGAAGTTGTCCGGGCGCCAGACCTGGCCGCCCTGCCCCTGGTCGATCTCGATCGGAGCATCGACGACCTGCGTCGACGGCGTGTAGCCGTTGTCGAGCGCCGACGAATAGACGATCGGCTTGAACGACGATCCGGGTTGCCGGTAGGCCTGCGTCGCGCGGTTGAACTGGCTCTGGTCGAACGAGAAGCCGCCGACCATCGCGAGCACGCGACCGGTGTTCGGATCCATGGCGACCATCGCGCCGGAGACTTCCGGCAGCTGCTCGAGGCGATACTGGCCTTCAACCGGATTGCCTTCCTTGAACAGCGGATCGGCGTAGATGACGTCGCCGGGCTGCAGAACCTGCGCGACCGACGTCGGCACCTTGCCGCGACCGTTGCCGGTCGCCGCGCGCGCCCACTTCACGCCGTCGAGCGTGATCAGGCCGGTCTGGCGTTCCTTGCTGACGGCGCCGCCGAGCTCGCGCGGCGGCTGGAAACCGATGCGGGCGGACTGGTCGCTGGTCTCGAGCACCACGGCCATCCGCCATGGCGAAATATCGGAGAGCGACTTGATTTCGGCGAGCTTGAGCCCCCAGTCGCCGGAAATGTCGAGCTTGGACACGGGACCGCGATAGCCCTGTTCCTGGTCATACCGCACGAGGCCGGCGACCATGGCCTTGCGCGCCATCACCTGGACCTTGGGATCGAGCGTGGTGCGGACCGAGAGGCCACCTTCGTAGAGCTTCTTCTCGCCGTAGCGCTCGAAGATGTCACGCCGCACTTCCTCGGCGAAATATTCACCGGCGAAGACGTGTGCGCCAGTGTTGCGGGTCGCGATCGTCAGCGGATCCTTGCGCGCCTTCTCGGCGTCGGCCTGCTTGATCCAGCCGTTCTCCAGCAGGCGGTCGACGACGTAGTTGCGGCGCTCGATGGCGCGGTCGCGGTTCCGGATCGGATGCAGGCTGCCCGGCATCTTCGGCAGCGCGGCGAGATAGGACGCCTCGGCCACCGTGAGCTCGTTGACCGACTTGTCGAAATAGACCAGCGATGCCGCGGCGATGCCATAGGCGCCGGAGCCGAGATAGATCTCGTTCAGATACAGTTCGAGGATCTTGTCCTTGGAATAGGTGCGCTCGATGCGCATCGCCAGCAGCGCTTCCTTGATCTTGCGCGCGAACGACACTTCGTTGGTCAGGAGAAAGTTCTTGGCGACCTGCTGGGTGATCGTGGACGCGCCCTGCGGACGGCGGTTCGAGCCGAAGTTCTGGGCGTAGACCACAGCGGCGCGGGCCATGCCGGTGAAATCAATGCCGCCGTGCTCGTAGAAATTCTTGTCTTCGGCGGCCAGGAAGGCATTGATGACGAGCTTGGGAACCGCCTGGATCGGCAGATACAGCCTGCGTTCCCTGGCGTATTCACCGACCAGCGAGCCATCCGCCGCGTGCACGCGGGTCATGACCGGCGGCTCGTAATCCTGCAGCTGCGAATAGTCGGGCAGATCCTTGGAGAAATGCCAGATCAGGCCGGCTGCCGCCGCCACACCCACCAGGAAAACAACGGTACCCGCCGCAAACAGGAATCCGAGAAATCGCACCAGAAAGCGCATCGGCAAATATCCGTCCTAACTCTTGTTCGTCTCTCGGCTCGGATGCGGCGCGCCCCCGGGCGCCGCCGCCAAATCAACCCGGTTCGGCCATAATGCCGCGTGATCCATGCCAGAGAACCGCACGGTCAAGCCCATCAGCGGTCAAGCCTATCACAAGTCTGCAGAGAAGGAATCCTCACCTGATTCCTGGTGCCTCGCAGCGCGTTTATACGGCGGTTGCTGTGGCCAAACTAGGGCTTTGCGCGCGGCGCCGCCGCCGCTGGCTTGTCGGCCCGCTCGCCACCCACGGTGGCCACCCGCTTGGCCAGGAAGGCGTCGATCGCCCGCGCCATCGCCTCCGCAGTGCGCGACCGCCACGTGTCCGAGACCAGGTTCCCCATGTCGCCCTTGTTGGAGACATAGCCCAGTTCGACCAGCACCGAAGGGACGTCCGGCGCCTTGAGCACGCGGAAGCCGGCCGATTTCAGCGGCCGCTTGTGCATGTGCACCGCGGTCTTCATGTCGTTCATGAGCAGGCGGGCGAACCTGTTGGAAAACGTGCGTGTTTCCCGCCTGGCCAGATCGATCAGGATATCGGCCACGTCGGCCGGTTCCTCGGTCAGGTTGACGCCCCCGATCTGGTCGGCGCGGTTCTCGCTTTCCGCCAGCCGTTCCGCCTCGACGTCGGAGGCCTTGTCCGAGAGCGTGTAGATGGTGGCGCCCTGGGCATTGCCCTCGCCGCGCGGCAGCGCATCGGCATGGATCGAAACGAACAAAGCCGCCGACTGCTTCTGCGCGATCCGCACCCGGTCGCCCAGCGGAATGAACGTATCGTCGTCGCGGGTCATGACCACGCGATACTTGCCGGTCCGTTCCAGTCGGTCGCGCAACGCCTGACCGAAGGCGAGCACGATATTCTTCTCGGGAACTTCGCCGCCCTGGGTGCCGTAGTCGACGCCGCCATGGCCAGGATCGATCACGACGACCGGCCGCGGATCCGGCGGTCCGCCCGGAGGCGCCGTCGCAGCGCCAACAGCGGTTGCCGGCGGCCGGATCGCGGGCGGCACAGCGCCGCCGCTGCCGGCGACCGAAGGCACGGTCGCTGTGTTCGATTCGGCAGGCTTCGCGGCCATCCGGCTGTCGACCCCGATCGCCCGGGCAAAGGTCGCCTCATCGACTTCCTCGAGTTCCAGGACAAGTCGCGGCGGCTGACCGTTGGCGGCGTCCAGGACCGTGGAATTCGCGATTCGGGCAGGCCCTGTCAGGTCGAACACGATTCGCGACCCGCCGGGCATCACCAGCCCATAGCGGAAGGCCTTCACCAGCCCGCGTCCCGCCGTGCCCGCCCCGGTGGGCAGATGAAAGCTGACCTGTGGGAGGTCGACGACGACACGATAGGGCTCGCTGAGCAGAAACGCCCGGAAGGGAACCGTACGGTCCAGGTCGAGCACGAAGCGGGTCTGGCGGGAATCACCTGCCACCCTCGCATCTGACGCGATCGGGAACCCCGGACCGGCCATGGCCGGCACCCCCTGCCCGACGACGGCACTCTGGGCCAGCGCAGGCGAAGGCACGGCATATAACATTTGCGTGACGCAGAGCGACGCGCATCCCAGCAAAGATAGGTAGTCTGACCGGCCAGATGCCAAATCAATGCCTCCGCGGGATCGTCTTACCGCAACCAATCCCAGGGGTTAATCGCCTAATTTTGTCATTTTCGTTAAAGGCCACCGATTGTTGCGGTTCCGCGACGCTTCCCTTGCACGGCCTGACCAATCCACGTATGTACGAATGGCTGAAGGCTATTCCTTACTGCCGGTTGTGTCGCGTTCAACCTCCCGGTGAAACGCCGGAAGCTTCGTGATCGGGTCTTTGATCTCAAGCGAAGATTCCAGCGACTTTCCGACGCTCCACCAAGCCTGCGCGCTCCCGCGCGGCCACGGCGGAGAGCCGGTCCGACGAGTGGTCCCTGCCAAGGGCTCTGCTCGCAACGACCGCCCGGGCACGAGGTCAGATTTGGCCAAGGTCAGACACGGCGTAGCCTAATACCGCATCCCTGCCGGGATGGGTATTTGATCCCAGGGCAAGCGTCTCGGCGCGATCTGGCCTTCGGCAAGAGACAGGTGGCACCCGCTGCCGCCCACATATTCCAGACGGGCCGACGCTTGATGCGCCAGACTGAAATGCCAACCAAGACCAGCGGACGATCCGCGCCGATGCGGGGCCAGACCCCCGCCCGGCCAATCGCCCCGCCGGCAAGGTGGGTACGGCGCGACCAGCTGCGTTTAGGCCTTCCCCTCACCCCCGAATCAGGTGGACCGTCGCGTCATCCGACAGCGCGCCACGCGCTCGCGGCCAACCGCGTCCGTCGCCTCCAAGAGTTCCAATATGCCCAACAAGATGTTGATCGATGCTACCCACCCGGAAGAGACCCGGGTGGTTGTCGTCCGCGGCAACCGCGTCGAGGAATTTGATTTCGAAACTGCCCAGCGCAAGCAACTCCGGGGCAACATCTACCTGGCGAAGGTCACCCGCGTTGAGCCTTCGCTGCAGGCCGCCTTCGTCGAGTACGGCGGTAATCGCCATGGCTTCCTGGCTTTCAGCGAAATCCATCCCGACTACTATCAGATCCCCGTCGCCGATCGGCAGGCGCTGATCGAAGCCGAGGAACGCGCCCATCGCGAAGCCGAGGAAGAGAGCGAGAACCGCTCCAACCGTCGGCGCAACCGTCATCGCAGCTCGCGCCGCCGTGGCAGCGGCGAGCGGGTGCAGAGCGAGATCGTCGAGGCCGCGGAGACCGGCCTCGCCGCGCACGCGGAAGGCCATGAGGCCGATCACGAGCCGCACGATCACGAGGGGTACGTCCACGACGACCATTCCGATCAGCCGCATGCCGAAGCCGCCGAGCATTCGGAGGCGCATGGCTTCGCTGAGGCCGCGGGTGACGACGCAGCCGAGGCTGCGCACCCGGCCGCCGAATCGCACGATCACGTCGACCAGCCCCCGGCTGTCGGCGCTGACGACGACCACGTGCAACACGCCGCGGCTGCCGAACAGCCCGTCGGCGACGTTGCAGATCAGGAGCCCGCTCAGGCCGCGGGAATTCCCGTCGCGGAGACGGGCGAATCCGCCCCGGCGGCTGAGGCGGACGACCATGAGACCCATGATCATGGCGAGCACGACCATGATCATCACGATCATGACCACCATGATCACGACCATGACGAGCACGATCACCACGAACACGACGAGGACCTCGCGCCGGTCGCCGAGCATGACGGCGGCGACGTCGGCCTCGTGCCCGCGGACGAGCATGGCGCCGAGCCGGCGGCCGTCGACCATGAGGACGACGACGAGGACGGCGAGGAAATCGAGGAAGAGGTCGTCGAATCCGTCGGCGGCGACGATGTGCTCGAGGAGGTGCCGGAGCGCACCTTCCGTCCGCGCCGCCAGTACAAGATCCAGGAAGTCATCAAGCGTCGCCAGGTGATGCTGGTGCAGGTCGTCAAGGAAGAGCGCGGCAACAAGGGCGCGGCGCTGACGACCTACCTGTCGCTCGCCGGCCGCTACGCCGTCTTGATGCCCAACACCGCGCGTGGCGGCGGCATCAGCCGCAAGATCACCTCGGCGCAGGACCGCTCGCGCCTGAAGGAAGTGGTGCAGGATCTCGACGTGCCCGAGGGCATGGGCGTCATCCTGCGCACCGCCGGCGCCAACCGCACCAAGCCCGAGATCAAGCGCGACTTCGAATATCTGCTGCGGCTGTGGGAAACGGTCCGCGACATGACCTTGAAGTCGCAGGCCCCGACCCTGGTCTACGAGGAAGGCTCGCTGATCAAGCGCTCGCTGCGCGACCTCTACAACAAGGAGATCGACGAGATCCTGGTGGCCGGCGAAGCCGGCTACCGCGAGGCGCACGACTTCATGAAGATGCTGATGCCGACCAACGTCCGGGCGGTGAAGCAGTATCGTGACGGCCAGCCGCTGTTCTCACGCATGGGCGTCGAAAGCCAGCTCGACGCGATGTTCTCGCCGACCGTGCAGCTGCGCTCGGGCGGCTACATCGTGCTCAATCAGACCGAGGCGCTGGTCTCGATCGACGTCAACTCCGGCCGCGCCACGCGCGAGCATCACATCGAGGACACCGCGCTCAAGACCAACATGGAGGCCGCCGAGGAAGTTGCGCGGCAGCTCCGGCTGCGCGACCTCGCGGGTCTCATCGTCATCGACTTCATCGACATGGACGAGAAGCGGAACAACCGCTCCGTCGAGCGCAAGCTGTCGGACTGCCTGCGGCAGGACCGCGCGCGCATCCAGGTCGGCCGCATCTCGCATTTCGGCCTGCTGGAGATGTCGCGCCAGCGCATCCGCGCCAGCGTGCTGGAAAGCTCGACCGAGCCGTGCGCGCATTGCGGCGGCACCGGCCACGTCCGCTCGGTGTCGTCGGTCGCGCTGCAGCTGTTGCGCAGCCTCGAAGAGACGCTGATGAAGGGCGCGACTCACAACCTCGTGGTCCGGACCCGCACCGAGGTGGCGCTCTACGTGCTCAACCACAAGCGTGGTCATCTGCGCGACCTCGAGAACAGCTTCAAGGTCTCGCTCGCCGTCATCGCCGATCCGAATGTGAGCGGCCAGCAATCCTTCATCATCGACCGCGGCGAGCAGGTGCACACGCTCGAGGCGGCCAAGGCGCTGCTCGTGGCCCAGGCCTCGGCGCCGCCGCTGGTGGCCGAGGAGATCTTTGACGACGAGGAGCCGTTCGACGTCGAGACGGAGTCCGAGGTCGAGACCGAGGAAACCGAAGGTCTCGCCGAGGAAGCCGCCGAGAACGGCGGAGGCGACGGCGAGCGCGAAGGCTCCCGCCGCAAGCGGCGGCGGCGCCGGCGTGGCCGCGGCGGCGAGACTCGCGAAGGGGCGCTGCCCGAGGGCACCGCCGGACTGCAGCCATCGGAACCGGGTCTCGCTTCCGAGCAGCCGACCGAGGATTCAGACGTCGAGGACGACGAAGCCGAGGAACAGCCCGCCTTTGCGCAGGGCGAACAGGCGGACCAGCCGAACGGCGAACGGCGTCCCCGCCGCCGCGGACGTCGCGGCGGCCGCCGCCGGCGCGGTGGAGCGGAAGAAGGGCTCGCCGCCTCGATCGGTGACGAGCTCGCGCCCGCTTCGGCATCGGAAGCGGAAGCGGCTGTGGCCGATTTCGACGGCAATGGCGGTCCGCATCATGATGACGAGCCGGCGGAGCCCACGACGGCAGCGGAAGCAGCACCGGTCGTCGCCGAGAGCGACGAACCTGTCGCCGCGGCGCCCGCGCCTCAGGCTGCGCCGCAATTGGCGGCTCAGGAAGCTGAGGTGCCGAAATCCGACTCCGAGAAGGCTCCGCGGCGGTCCACCGTTCGCGAGAAGGTGAGCTTCGTCACCGAGCCGAAGCCGGACAGCGCCGTCTCGGCCGTGAACGTGGCCGAGAGCAACGCGCCCGCGCCGGTGACCGATGAGGTGGCATCCGAACCGGCGACCACCGAGCCGGCGACTCCGGAAACCGCGACGCCGACGGCGCCGCGGCGCGCCGGCTGGTGGTCCCGTCGCTTCGGCGGCGGGCAGTAAGGCCCGCGCGCTCGACCGATGCTTCAACGCAAAACGCCCGGCCTTGCGGCCGGGCGTTTTCATTTGGTGTCGGGTTCGCGGCTGCGATGCAGTTCAGCCGGTGGTGATCGCCGTCTCGACGTCGGAAGGATCGATCTCCTGATTGAGCCGCTTCTGCAGCAGATCGTGATCGAGCTCGCCCTCCCACCATGACACGAACACGGCGGCGATGCCGTTGCCGGTGATGTTGGTCAGCGCACGCACCTCGCTCATGAACTTGTCGATCGAGAACACGATCGCCATGCCCGGCACCAGCGCCGGGTTCACGACGGTCAGGGTCGCAGCCAGCGTGATGAAGCCCGCACCGGTGACGCCGCTCGCGCCCTTCGAGGTCAGCATCGCAACCACGAGGATGGTGAACTGCTGCCCCCAGGTGAGTTCGACGCCGAGCGCATGGGCGATGAACAGCGTCGCCAAGGTCATGTAGATGTTGGTGCCGTCGAGGTTGAACGAGTACCCGGTCGGTACGACCAGGCCGACCACCGGCTTGGAGCAGCCGAGCCGCTCCAGCTTCTCCATCAGCTGCGGCAGCGCGCTCTCGGAGGAGCTGGTGCCGAGCACGATGAGCAGCTCGTCCTTGATGTAGGCGATGAACTTGAAGATGCTGAAGCCGACGAAGCGCGCGATCAGCCCGAGCACGATCACGACGAACAGAGCCGCGGTGATGTAGAACACCGCAATCAGCCCGATCAGGTCGCCGAGCGCCGACGGACCGTACTTGCCGATCGTAAAGGCCATGGCGCCGAACGCACCGACCGGCGCCGCCTTCATGACGATGGCAATCACTCCGAACACCGCGTGCGCGGTATCGTCGATCACGTCGCGCAGCCGATGCCCACGCTCGCCGAGCGCCATCAGCGCGAAGCCGAACAGGATCGCGAACAGCAGCACCTGCAGGATGTCGCCGCGCGCAAGCGCGCCGACCACGCTGTCGGGAATGATGTTGAGGACGAAGTCGACCGACTTCTGCGCCTGCGCCTGTTTCACGAAGCCGGCGACCGCCGCGGCATCCTGCTTCTCGGCGAGATTGTGCCCGATCGGGGCCAGATTGCCGACGATGAGACCGATCACCAGGGCGAAGGTCGAGACGATCTCGAAATAGATCAGCGCCTTGATGCCGACCCGACCGACCTTGCTGGCGCTTTCGATATGCGCGATGCCGGATACGACGGTACAGAAGATGATCGGCGCGATCACCATCTTGATCAGCTTGATGAAGCCGTCACCGAGCGCCTTGATCCAGTCGTTGGTGGCGAAGTTGGGAAACAACCACCCCACCAGGACGCCGATCACGATGGCGATCAGGACCTGGACATAGAGAATGCTGTACCAGGCCTTCTTGCCCGTTTGCGGCGGAACGCTTCCCGTCCCGACTTCAGTCGCTGCCACCATGGGCCCTTCCTCATCCACCTTAGACCAACGGGCCGATGTCCCAGCCCTGCCGCGGCCAACTCGGGCAAATCCGCCGCGGAGTCAATGCTGGCGATGGGAGGATTGGCTGTTTCCGGCTAATCCGACCCCTTAACCCAGCCAGCGTGCGATCCGTGCAACGGCTTCGCGCATATCCTCAGCCGAACGTGCATAGGAAAAGCGCACATAGCTGCGGCCATGGATCGGATCGAAGTCGACGCCCGGTGTTGCGGCGACATGGGTTTCCTCCAGCATCCGCTTGGCGAACGCGTAGCTGTCGGAGGTAAAGTCGGAAACGTCGGTGTAAAGGTAAAATGCGCCGTCCGCCGGCAGGAACCGGGTCAGGCCGGCCTTCGGAAAACCCTCGATCAGGATGCGGCGGTTCTCCTGATAGCCGTGCTTGATGGCCTCCATTTCCGCCCGTCCCTCGAACGCCGCTTCCGCCGCGATCTGCGACAGCGTGGGAACGGAGATCGCCAGGTTCTGCTGGAGACGCTCGACCGGCCGCACCAGCGCCTCCGGCACCACCATCCAGCCGATGCGCCAGCCGGTCATGCAGAAGTACTTCGAGAAGGAGTTGATGATCAGCGCCTCCGCCGACAGCTCGGCCGCGGTGACCGCAGGGAAGGCATAGTCGAGACCGTGATAGATCTCGTCCGAGATGAAGCGGATGCCGGCGTCGCGCGCGGCCGCGATGACGCTGCCGAGCGCCTCGCGCGACATCATCGTCCCGGTGGGATTTGCGGGACTTGCGACCAGCACGCCCTTGAGCGGCGCCTTGCGATGGGCAGCGAGCAGCGCCTCGCCGGTCAGCGCGTGGCGGTTCTCGGCCGTGGTCTCGATCAGCACCGGCTCGCAGCCGAGCGCCGTCAGGATGTGGCGATAGGGCGGATAGCCGGGCACCGTGACGGCGACCCGATCGCCCGGCTCGAACATGGCCAGGAAGGCCAGAATGAATCCGGCCGAGGATCCCGTGGTGATCACGATCCGGGCAGGATCGATCTCGCAGCCGTGGGTTTCACGATAGTGCCGCGCGATGCGTTGCCGCAGCGACGAGAGGCCGAGCGCGGAGGTGTAGTCGATGCGCGCCTGATCGAGCGCGGCATGGGCCGCAACGATCGCGGCGCGCGGCGCCGGCGCCGCCGGCTGCCCCACCTCCATGTGGATGACGTGCCCTCCCCCCGCCTCGATCCGCTCGGCCGCCGCCATGACGTCCATCACCATGAACGGCGGAACATTGCTGCGCGCGGACGGCGCGGTCAGGCTGGCGATCCGCTGTTCCAACGTCGGTATCACTGTCGCATCCACCATCGAATTCTGCTATTGACCCCGGCTGTTCGGACCCGCTCTCTGAGCCGATCGATGGGCCGCACTTGGGCCTCATTCGCCGCAGATGAGCCGCATTCCGCCGTTTGGTGGGCAATAGCCCGTCTTCAGCCTCGCGCCAATTGCAAAGATCGCCTGATGTTGCTCCGTATCGTGCTTCGCAAGAAATTCTCCGGCGGGCTTGCCGCGATCGTCGCAGCCGCCATGACGCTGTCGCCGGTTGCGCCCGCCTTTGCGCAGCAGGGCAAGGGGCCGCCGATTCTGCGCGACACCGAGACGGAAGTGCTGCTGCGCGAGTACACCCGGCCGATCCTGCGCGTCGCCGGGCTCGAGAAGCAGAACATCCAGATGGTCATCATCAACGATGCGAGCTTCAACGCGTTCGTGGCCGACGGCCGCCGCATCTTCGTCAACTACGGCGCGATCCTGCAATCTGAAAATCCGAACCAGCTGATCGGCGTGCTCGCGCACGAGACGGGGCACCTCGCCGGCGGTCATCTCGCCAAGCTGCGCCAACAGCTCGCGACCGCGCAGACCCAGATGATCATCGCCACCATCCTCGGCGCCGGCGCCCTGGCCATGGGTGCGCGCGGGGGCGGCAGCGGCCTCGCCAATGCAGGTGCCGCAACGCTGTCGGCACCCGGCGAAGTCATCCGCCGCTCGCTGTTGTCCTATCAGCGCCAGCAGGAGGAGAACGCGGACCGCGCCGGCGTCAAATTCCTCACCGCCACGGCACAGTCGCCGAAGGGCATGTACGAGACCTTCAAGCGCTTCACCAATGAGAGCCTGTTCGCCGCGCGCGGCGCCGACCCGTACCTCCAGTCGCATCCGATGCCGGCCGACCGCGTCGAGGCGCTGGAAGGCCTGGCGCGGCAGAGCCCCTATTGGGACAAGAAGGATGACGCCGCGCTGCAACTGCGCCACGACATGGTGCGTGCCAAGATTTCGGCCTTCATGGAGCGGCCTGACACGGTCGCCCGGCGCTATCCGCTATCCGATGGCAGCATGCCGGCACGCTATGCCCGGGCGATCTCGACCTATCTGCACGGCGACCTGCGCAGCGCCCTCACCCAGATCGACGGCCTGATCCAGGCGCAGCCCAACAACCCCTATTTCTACGAGGTTCGCGGCCAGGCCCTGCTCGAGGGCGGCCGGCCGGCGGAGGCGATCGCGCCCTTGCGCAAAGCCGCCCAGCTCTCCAATAACGCGCCGCTCATCAACATGTTACTTGGCCAAGCCTTGGTGGCGTCCGAGAACAAGGCCTACACTGAGGAAGCGATCACGATCCTGCGCGCGGCCGTTGCGCGCGAATCCGAGGCGCCTCTCGGCTACTCCCAGCTCGCGATGGCCTATGGCCGCAAGGGCGACTATGCGGAGGCCGATCTGGCCTCGGCCCAGGCGGCGTTCCTGCGCGGCGACAACAAGACGGCGCGCGAACTCGCCTCCCGCGCGAAGACGCGGTTCGCCGTGGGCTCGCCGGGATGGGTCAAGGCCGACGACATCGTCACGTCAAAGCCGCTTTCGAACCAATAGGTGTCGGAGAGCGGCGTTTGGCGCAGGGCGCGCCGCCGGATACCTTGCTATGATCACGAACCAGACTATCGAAATACCTTTCACGCCATCGACAAGGACCCGATCATTTTGACCCAAAGGACCTCCTTCATGCCGTCATTCCGCACGCTCATCTCCGGAGCGCTGCTCGCGCTCTCGCTCTGCGGCGTGCCGCAGGTGGCATCGGCTGAGAGCTTTTCCGACAGCCAGCGGAGCGAGATCGAGACGATCGTCCGAAACTACCTGATCGCGCATCCCGAGGTGCTCGAGGAAGCGATGGCCGAGTTGCAGAAGCGCCAGACGGCGGCCGAGGCGGCCAAGCAGGCGGCGGGCGTGGCCAAGAACGCCGAGACCATCTTCAACTCGCCGCGCGGCGTCGTGCTGGGGAACAAGGACGGCGACGTCACCTTCGTCGAGTTCTTCGACTACAATTGCGGCTACTGCAAGCGCGCGATGCTCGACATGATGGAGCTTATGAAGAGCGACCCGAAGCTGAAGGTCGTGCTCAAGGAGTTTCCGGTGCTGAGCCAGGGCTCGGTCGAGGCCGCGCAGGTCGCCGTCGCCGTGCGCATGCAGGCGCCGCAGAAATATCTCGACTTCCACCAGAAGCTGCTCGGCGGCCGCGGCCAGGCCGACAAGGCCCACGCGCTCGCCGTCGCCAAGGAGCTCGGGCTCGACATGGCTCGCGTCGAGAAGGACATGGCGAGCCCCGAGGCCAAGGCGACGATCGAGGAGAACTTCAAGCTCGCCGAGGAAATGGGCATGAACGGCACGCCCAGCTACGTGATCGGCAAGCAGGTCGTGATCGGCGCCGTCGGAGTCGAAGGTCTCCGCGAGAAGATCAGCACGGCGCGTTGCGGCAAGGCGAGCTGCTGACGCCACGCTTCCCCGCACGAACATCCATGAAAGGCCGGCTGGATCAGCCGGCCTTTTGCGTTGATGAAGGTTGCTCGCGGCAACGCCTTGGCGGACCGTGACCGCGCCCTACCCCGTCAGCCGCATGCCCAACCGGGTGCGGAGCGCCTCGCGGATATGGCTGCGTGCGATCGCCTCGGCGCGGTCGGGATCGCGCGCCGCGATCGCCTCGATCAGCTCGCCGTGCTCGGCCGCCGCCGTCGCCGGACGTCCCTCTGCCGCGAAGGTCGTGGCGCCCAGGAGCGCGATCGCGACATGCATGTCGGCGAGCGCGGCGTCGAGATAGCGGTTGCGCGCGGCGCGCTGGATCGCGCTGTGCATCATCCGGTTGAGCCGCGCCAATTCGGCCGCATCGGCCTCTCCCCGGCAGAAGCGCTCATGGATGTCGCGCAGCGCGGCGATCTCGGCCGGCACGGCATATTGCGCGGCGAGCCGGGCGGCGGCGCCCTCCAGGATCTCGCGCATTGCATAGAGCTCGAGGATCTCGTTCGGGTCGAGGCTCCTCACGATCAGCCCACGGCCGCCGCCCGGCTGGACCCAGCCTTTGGCCACGAGCTTGCCGAAGGCCTCGCGGACCGGCGTCCGGCTGACGTTCAGCTTCTGCGCCACCTCGTCCTCGCGCAGTCGGTCGCCCGACCGATAGAGGCCTGTCTCCAGCGCCGAGCACAGGGCGCGAAACACCGCTTCGCCGAGCGAGACGTTGTCGCGATCCAGGGTGAGTTGCGGGCCTTCTGAGGACATGCGGCGAATGTCTCACATGCGCGGACGAAACAACAGCGTCTCTTGCATATCTTCGTATACAATAGTATGCAAAATCCATTGCAGCACGGTGGAAGCGGCTGGCGCGTCGTGTTTTGGCTGCTGGGCAGATCGGATGACTTCGGAAGACCACTGCATCGACTATCCCGCCACTTACGACGTCGTGGTTGTCGGCGGCGGCAACGCCGCGCTCTGCGCCGCCATTGCGGCGCGCCGGGCGGGCGCCTCGGTCATCGTGCTGGAGGCCGCCGCCAAATTCTACCGTGGCGGCAACACGCGCCACACCCGCAACATGCGCTGTGCCCATGACGCGGCCACCGCGACCTTGAGCGGCCCCTACACCGAGGAGGAGTTCTGGGACGATCTCCTGCGCGTCACGGAAGGCCAGACCAACGAACAATTGGCGCGGCTGATGATCCGCGAGTCCAAGCAGATGCTCGAGTGGATCGTCGAACAGGGCGTGCGCTTCCAGCCCTCGCTCGGCGGCACGCTGAGCCTTGGACGCACCAATTCTTTCTTTCTCGGCGGCGGACGCGCCATGCTCAACGCGCTCTATCTGACCGCGGAGCGGCTGGGCGTGGACGTGCTCTACGAGGCCGAGGTCGTCGCGCTGGACGTCGACGAGGATCGCTTCCGCGCGGCGATCATCCAGCGACAGGACGGCAGAATGCGTGTCCGCGGCAAGGCGCTGGTCGCCGCAGCCGGCGGCTTCGAATCCAACATCGACAAGCTGGTCGAGGGCTGGGGCGAGATCGCCCGCAACTTCCTGATCCGCGGCACGCCCAACAACCGCGGCACCGTGCTCGACATGCTGCTCGGCGCCGGCGTCGACAGCATCGGCGATCCCACCCAGTGTCACGCGGTGGCGATCGACGCGCGCGCGCCGAAATATGACGGCGGCATCATCACCCGGCTCGACTGCGTCGTGTTCGGCATCGTCGTCAACAAGCACGCCAAGCGCTTCTACGACGAGGGCGAGGACGTCTGGCCGAAGCGCTATGCGATCTGGGGGCGGCTTGTGGCAGCGCAGCCGGACCAGATCGCCTACATCATCTTCGATGCGAAGTCGTCGACGCTGTTCATGCCCTCGCTCTACCCGGCGATTCAGGCGGCCAGCATCACCGAGCTTGCCGGCAAGCTCGAGCTCGATCCCGATCAGTTGTCGGCGACGGTTGCCGAGTTCAACGCGGCGGTGCGCGAAGGGCATTTCAATCCCGACATCCTCGACGACTGTCACACCGAGAACCTGACGCCGCCGAAATCGCATTGGGCGCGGCGCATCGAGACCGGCCCGTACTACGCCTATCCTGTGCGGCCCGGCATCACCTTCACCTATCTCGGCGTGCGCGTCGATCACGCCGCCAGAATGATGATGAAATCCGGCGGTCCCGCCGCCAACATGTATGCCGCCGGCGAGATCATGGCCGGCAACGTGCTTGGTCGCGGCTACGCCGCCGGCATCGGCATGACCATCGGCAGCGTGTTCGGACGCATCGCCGGCGTGGGAGCAGCGACACATGCAGCGCAGTGAGGCCCTGACCGAGGCAGATCGGCTGATGACGATCTGCAACTCCTGCCGCTATTGCGAGGGACTTTGCGCGGTGTTTCCTGCGATGGAGATGCGGCGCGCCTTCACGTCAGGCGACCTCAACTATCTCGCCAATCTCTGCCATTCCTGCGGCGCCTGCTACGTCGACTGCCAGTTCTCACCGCCGCACGAATTCGACGTCCGCGTGCCCGCGGTGCTCGCCCGCGTGCGGCATGAAAGCTATGCCGACTATGCCTGGCCGCGTGCGCTCGCGCCCCTGTTCCAGCGCAACGGGCTGGCGGTGGCGCTGATCGCCGCAGTCAGCATCGCCGCGTTCATTCTCGGCTTCGTCGCCGTCAACGATTCCACGGCGTTGTTCGCCGTCCGCCATGGTCCGGGATCGTTCTACGCGCTGATGCCGCATCACGCGATGGCGCTGCTGTTCGGCGCGGCCTTCCTGTGGGCCATCGTCGCCCTCATCATCGGCATCAGCGGCTTCTGGAAGGACATCGGCGAGCCGGGCGCGACGCTCGTCCGGCCACGACCGCTGCTCCGCGCGATACAGGACGCCACGACCTTGCGCTATCTCGATGGCGGCGGTGTCGGCTGCTACAACGAGGATGAAAAGCCCGACGACACCAGGCGATTCTATCATCACCTGACGTTCTACGGCTTCCTGCTCTGCTTCGCCTCAACCACCGTCGCGACGATCTATCACTACCTGCTGCAACGCGAGGCGCCCTACCCGCTCTGGGATCTGCCGGTCGTCCTCGGGACGCTGGGCGGCATCGGCATCGTGATCGGTCCGCTCGGACTTTACGCCGCCAAGTGGAAGCGCGATCCGGCGCTGCTCGACGGCGGCAGCCGCGGCATGGACGTCGCGTTTCTCGCGATGCTGACCCTGACCGGCGCAACCGGTCTCGCCCTGCTGCTGCTGCGGGAAACCAGCGCGATGGGCGTGTTGCTCGCCCTGCATCTCGGCGCTGTCTTCGCATTGTTCGTCACGCTGCCTTACGGCAAGTTCGTGCACGGACTGTATCGCTTCATGGCGCTGGTGCGCTACGCGCGGGAACGTCACCACGACGAGCGCGGCGCACACGCCGCGTGAGATCCACTCGGCTGTGCGCGAATAGCTCACCGACTGCGCCTCGTCATGTTGCGTTCATGACGATGAGCATCCATTCATAAAGTCGCGAGCCGCGACAAATCTGAGGAACCATCAGCTGAGTGCGGAACGACTCCAATGTCCTGCAGTTGTCGGCGCGGGCAGTGCCAATACAGAGGAGGATAGAGGATGACTAATCGGTTGATGGTATCCGTTGCCGCGATCGCGCTCCTGGCCGGCGCAAGCTTCGCTCACGCGCAGGGCGCTGGTGGTGCAGGCGGCGCAGGCGGTCAGTCCGGCGGCGCGGCGATGCAGGGCGGCGCGGCAGGTGGCGCTTCCGGCGGCGCAACGAGCGGTGGCATGAGCGGCGGCGGCGCCATGAATCGCGACAGCGCCTCGCCGTCGGCCGGCGGCTCGTCCGAGATGCGCTCGAGCCAGTCTGAGCAGAAGTCCGGCGCGACCAAGGGTCAGCACGCCGAGGACAACATGAAGGGACCGGCCACCAAGGGCGCCAGCTCCGAGATGGACAAGAGCGGCGGCAAGAACATGAAGGCCGAGGGTCGCGAAGGCCGCGACAACAACATGAAGGCCGAGGGCCGCGACAGCAAGACCGGCACCAGCACCAATGCCGAGACCAAGACCGGCGGCGACCGCTCGCAGACCACCACCGGACAGGCTGGCGCCAGCGCCAAGCTGACGACCGAGCAGCGCACCAAGATCACCAGCGTGATCCGCAGCCAGCGCGTCGAGCCGGTGACCAACGTGAACTTCAACATCTCTGTCGGCACCCGGGTGCCGCGCGACGTCCGCTTCTACCCACTCCCGACCGAAGTGGTCACGATCTATCCGGAATGGCGCGGATATGACTACATCCTGGTTCGTGAGCAGATCATCGTGCTCGATCCGCGAACCCACGAGATCGTTGCAGTCCTCGACACCTGATCCCCGACCAGGCGGGTGACGAGAAAAAGGGGCGGGCAGCGATGCCCGCCCCTTTGTTGTGCAAAGAGCGGCGGCGCGCCGCCACACGCCAGACGTGCAGATCTGTCCGCCGGTCTGGTTAACCAGCGATTTCCGAGGCTTGGCTGGATTTTTTCGCGTGGCGGAGCAGCATGGACCGAGCCCTGCCGGGCGCCGAAAGGCTTCCCCTTGGCGGGTTTGTTACCTATAACGCCGCCCACTGCAGCCACACCGCCGGGATAGGAATGGCCGACGACGCGGAAAAGACGATTCTCGTCCTCAACGGACCCAACCTCGATCTGTTGGAGACCCGCGAGCCGGAGACGCATGGCCGTGCCACCTTGGCCGACGTCGAACGGCTCTGCGTCGAGACGGCGGCCCGTTTCGGACTGGTGACGGACTGCCGGCAGTCCAGCCACGAGGGCGCGCTTGTGGATTGCATCCATGAGGCTCGCAGCCGCGGCGTGCCCGGGATCGTCCTGAATGCCGGCACCTACTCGCATACCTCGATCGCCCTGCATGACGCCCTGACGGGAGTCAAAATCCCCACGGTCGAGGTGTATTTCGGCAACATCCACGCCCGCGCGGGCGTCCGGCACCATTCTTTCACCGCGAAGGCAGCGTTTGCGTCGATTTGCGGCTTTGGAATCGACGGCTACCGACTCGCGATCACCGGCCTTGCCGCCAAGATCGGTGCCAAAGCCGCTCCCTCGGCCACCACGACCACCGACATCTAGCGCAAGCCTGACGTCCTCGCTTTCACGCCACCCAACGTTTCGGATCAGATCATGGCGCCCCAGACCGACGACACCACCACCGCGAAGTCCGAAGACAGCCGGCTCATCCGCGAGCTCGCCGCGCTTCTGGACGAGACCAGCCTGACCGAGATCGAGCTGGAGCGGGCCGGCCTGCGCATCCGCGTCGCGCGTAACGTGACCATCGCAGCGGCCGTGCCGTCGGCGGTCCCGGCCGCGGCCTCGGGCGTCCCCGTGATGGCCGCCGCCACGGCGGCTGCCGCCGGTGCCGACCTCTCCAAGCATCCCGGCGTCGTGCCCTCGCCGATGGTCGGCACCGCCTATTGGGCGCCGGAGCCCGGCGCCAAGCCGTTCGTCGAGGTCGGCTCGAAGGTGTCGGTCGGCCAGACCCTGATGATCATCGAGGCGATGAAGACGATGAACCAGATCCCGTCGCCGCGCGCCGGCACGGTGACGCAGATCCTGGTCGAGGACGGCCAGCCGGTCGAGTTCGGCGAGCCGCTCGTCATCATCGAATAAGCGCGGATCGCGCGCGGCGACTAATCTCCATTTCCCGCACGCGCATCACTGTTCGCTACTCGCGCCCGAGGCACCATGTTCGACAAGATCCTCATCGCCAACCGCGGCGAAATCGCTCTTCGCATCCTCAGGGCCTGCAAGGAGCTCGGCATCTCCACCGTGGCGGTGCATTCCACCGCCGACGCGGATGCGATGCATGTTCGCCTCGCCGACGAGAGCGTCTGCATCGGCCCGCCGCCGTCGAAGGACAGCTACCTCAACATCCCCGCCCTGCTCGCCGCCTGCGAGATCACCGGCGCCGACGCCGTGCATCCGGGCTACGGCTTCCTGTCCGAGAACGCGCGCTTCGCCGAGATCCTCGGTGACCACAATCTGCATTTCATCGGCCCGAAGGCCGAGCACATCCGCCTGATGGGCGACAAGATCGAGGCCAAGAAGACCGCCAAGCGGCTCGGGATTCCCGTTGTGCCGGGCTCCGACGGCGCGGTGACGCCCGATCAGGACGCGATGGCCATCGCCAAGGCGATCGGCTTTCCGGTGCTGGTCAAGGCGGCCGCCGGCGGCGGCGGCCGCGGCATGAAGGTCGCGCACACCGAGGCCGACCTGCAGCTGGCGCTGACCACCGCGGCCAACGAGGCCAAGTCGGCGTTCGGCGACGCCTCGGTCTATCTCGAGAAGTATCTGCAGAAGCCGCGCCACATCGAGATCCAGGTGCTCGGCGACGGCCGCGGCGGCGCCATCCATCTTGGCGAGCGCGACTGCTCGCTGCAGCGCCGCCACCAGAAGGTCTGGGAGGAAGGCCCCTCGCCCGTGCTGGACGCAGCCGCGCGTGCGAAAATCGGCAACACCGTCGCCAAGGCGATGCAGGAGCTGAAATATATCGGCGTCGGCACCATCGAATTCCTCTACGAGGACGGCGAGTTCTATTTCATCGAAATGAACACCCGCATCCAGGTCGAGCATCCCGTCACCGAGATGATCACCGGCATCGATCTCGTGCTGGAGCAGATCCGCATCGCCGCCGGCGGCGATTTGCCGATGACCCAGGACCAGGTCGTCATCAACGGCCACTCGATCGAGTGCCGCGTCAACGCCGAGAACCCGGTCAGCTTCCGCCCCTCGCCCGGCAAGATCCAGCAATACCACCCGCCCGGCGGCCTCGGCGTCCGCATCGACTCCGCCGTGTACCAGGGCTACGTGATCCCGCCCTATTACGACTCGCTGGTCGGCAAGCTGATCGTCCACGGCAAGAGCCGGGTCGAATGCCTGATGCGGCTGCGCCGGGCGCTGGACGAGATGGTGGTCGACGGCATCGAGACCACCCTGCCGCTGTTCCGGGCACTGGTGCGCGAGCCCGCCATCATCGACGGCGACTACCACATCCACTGGCTGGAGCAGTATCTGGCCGGCCAGAAGACCGACTGAGCTGGAAGCGCAAAATTCGCGTCCCCGACCGGGAACTCTTCAACCGGCCACGCGTTTGGCTGTGTCGGCGGTTCCGCTGAGGGGGCAAGAATTATCATCGACATGCGAGTAAGCGGTGGCGCCTGAGGTCAGACATCGGCGCACGCTGGGACAAATCCTGCTGTTGTCGGCGGGATTTCTCGTGCTGGTCATCGTCAGCACCGCTTCGGTCCTGCTGGTCAACAAGGCCCGCAGCGACAGCGCATGGGTCGTCCATACCGTCGAGGCCGAGAACCAGATCAACGCCGTGCTGCTGGAGGTGCGCCGCGCCGAGAGCGGCGCGCGCGCCTACCTGCTGACGCAGAGCCCTGACTTCCTGCGGGATCACGAGAACGCCGTGAGCGCGATCCGGCCGCTGCTCGACAAGCTCGCAACGCTCGTCGCCGACAACCAGGTACAGGTCGACAACCTCGCCAGGCTGCGCAGCGTGATCGAGATGCGGCTGTCGCAGTTCGACCGCGAGAAGGCCCTCGTTGCCTCCGGTGATCTCCCGGCCGCAATCGCCCTGGTACGCGACGCCGCCTCGACCGACAGCAGCACCACGATGCGGACCGCGGCGGAAGCGATGCGCATCGAAGAGGAGCGCCTGCTCGCCACGCGCACCACCGCGGCGGATCACAGCCAGCAGCTCGCGACCATCGTCACCGTCACCGGTTCTGCGCTGGTGGTCCTGCTCGCCATCATCTCGGTGCTCCTGGTGCGGCGCTCGACGCAGGCGCGCGACGAGGCCGAGGCCAAGCTGCGCGAGAGCAACCTGAACCTCGAATCGACCGTCGACGAGCGCACCGCCGATCTTCGCGAGGCCAATGAGGAAATCCAGCGCTTCGCCTACATTGTGAGCCACGACCTGCGCTCGCCGCTGGTCAACATCATGGGCTTCACCAGCGAGCTCGACGAGCTGCGCAACGACATCTTCCGCCGCATCGCCACCCTGGCGCGGGCCGTGTCCGACGCGCCGCCGCCGGCCGAGGGCAGCGAGCCGGAACTCGAGGGCGCCGACAAGCAGCTGTCGGAGGATTTCTCCGAAGCCCTCGGCTTCATCAAATCCTCGATCGGCAAGATGGACCGGCTGATCAACGCGATCCTCAATCTGACGCGCGAAGGCCGCCGCGAATTCGTGCCTATCCGCATCGACACCCGCGAGCTGATCGAAGGCATCGTCTCGACGATGGCGCATCAGGCGGCGGAAACCGACACCACGATCCGCGTTGAACCCCTGCCGGCCATCGTCAGCGACCGTCTGGCGCTGGAGCAGATCTTCTCGAATCTGATCGACAACGCGATCAAATATCTCAAGCCGGGGGTTCCCGGCGACATCGCCATCCGCGCCCGCACCAAGCTCGGTTTTGCGATCTTCGAGATCACGGATAACGGCCGGGGGATTGATCCCCGTGACCACCAGCGTATCTTTGATCTGTTCCGCCGCGCCGGGACCCAGGACCGTCCGGGTCAGGGGATCGGATTGGCCCATGTGCGCGCTCTCGTGCGCCGGCTCGGTGGAACCATGTCGGTCGCGTCGGAGCTCGACCAGGGCAGCACGTTCACCATCACGCTCCCGATCAACTGGAACGCCTCTAACCGGAACTCAGATAGATGACCATGCCCGTGACGATCATCATGATCGAGGACGACGAAGGCCACGCCCGCTTGATCGAGCGGAACATCCGCCGTTCCGGCGTCAACAACGAGATCAAGCCGTTCACGAACGGTACAGATGCGGTGAAGTATCTGATGGGCGCTGACGGCACGGGCCTCGATCACAAAGGCAATGCCCTCCTGATTCTGCTCGACCTCAATCTGCCGGACATGACCGGCATCGACATCCTGAAGATGGTCAAGCAGAACAGCTACCTGAAGAGCGCGCCGGTGGTCATCCTGACGACCACCGACGACTCCCAGGAAATCAAGCGCTGCTACGAGCTCGGCTGCAACGTCTACATCACCAAGCCGGTCAACTACGAGAGCTTCGCCAACGCCATCCGCCAGCTCGGCCTGTTCTTCTCCGTCATCCAGGTTCCGCCCGCAGCATGACAACCGCCGGCCCCACGCTGCTCTACATCGACGACGACGCGGCGCTGGCACGGCTGGTGGAGCGCGGGCTCAAGCGCCTGGGCTTCACCGTGGAGCACGCCCTCGACGGCAGCAAGGGCCTCGATCGGCTCAAGAGCGGCGGCATCGATGTCGTCGCGCTCGATCAGTACATGCCGGGTCTCGACGGGCTGGAGACGCTGGAACGCATCATGGCGCTGCCCGAGGCGCCGCCGGTGGTGTTCGTCACCGCCTCGCAGGATTCCAAGATCGCGGTCACCGCACTGAAGGCGGGCGCCGCGGATTATCTCGTCAAGGACGTGCAGGGCGAATTCGTCCCGCTGCTGCAGGTCGCGGCCGAAGGCGCGGTGCGCCAGGCCCGGCTGCAGAAGGCGCGTGACGAGGCCGAGGCCGAGGTGCGCGCCTCTCGCGACCGCTTTGCCGCGCTCGCCGCCGAGCGCGAGGTGCTGCTGCGCGAGGTCAACCACCGCGTCGGCAACTCGCTGCAGATCATCGCCTCGCTGCTGCATCTGCAGGCCAATTCGAGCACCCAGGACGACGTCAAGGCCGCGCTCACCAACGCCATGGGCCGGGTGGCCGCAGTGGCCCAGGTGCACCGCCGGCTCTACACGTCGCAGGATCTCAAGAGCGTGATGCTGAACCAGTATCTCGACTCCCTGCTCGACGACCTTCGCCGCTCGGCAGAGGGTAACCGGATGTCGCGGCTGACCCTGAAGGCGGAGCCCGTCGAGATCGATCCGGACCGCGCGGTGGCGATCGGCATCGTCGTCAACGAGCTGGTCATGAACGCGGTGAAGTACGCCTATCCCGATGGACCCGGTCCGATCCACGTCGAGCTGAAGCTCATCGGTGACGACATCGTGCTGTCGATCGCCGACAACGGCGTCGGCCTCAACGCCACCAGCGACCCGCGCTCAACCGGCATGGGCCAGCGCATCGTCAGCGCCATGGCGACCAAGCTCGATGCGACGTTCGGTCCGGATCCGAGCCATTCCGGCACCAAGATCGTGGTCCGCTTCCGCCTCGTGAAGGATGCGCCGAAACCGGCCGCCGCCGCCGTCGGCTAGCCGCCACGCGACCGTCGCGCGACGCGTCGCCGCCTGCTATGCTCACACCATGAATTCGCGCGACTCCGCAGCGTCCGAGATCACGCCCGAGGTCCTGCTGCGTGCCTATGCCTGCGGCATCTTCCCGATGGCCGAAAGCGCCGACGACCCCTCGCTGTTCTGGGTCGAGCCGGAGCTGCGCGGCCTCATTCCATTGGACGGCTTCCGCGTCGCCTCCCGGCTCGCCCGCACCGTGCGCTCCGATGCCTTCACGGTGACCGTGAACCAGGCGTTCAAGGCGGTGATGGATGGCTGCGCCGAGCCGCAGCCCGGCCGCGAGGACACCTGGATCAACCGGCGCATCCGCGAGCTCTACAGCGGCCTCTACGCCATGGGCCATTGTCACAGCGTCGAGTGCTGGCAGGACGGCGAGCTGGTCGGCGGCCTCTACGGCGTCAGCCTCGGCCGGGCCTTCTTCGGCGAGAGCATGTTCCACCGCGCCCGCGACGCGTCGAAGGTCGCGCTCGTGCATCTGGTCGCCCGGCTGATCGCCGGCGGCTTCGAGCTGCTCGACACGCAATATGTCACCGAGCACCTCAAGACCTTCGGCGCGGTCGAGATTCCGCGCCGTCGCTACACGGTCCTGCTGGAAAAGGCGCTCACTGGACCGGCGGCGAACTTCGCGAGACTGCCGGTGGATCGGCCCCTGCCCGGAGCCGACGCGCTCGCGATCATCGCCGCGCGCGGCTGAGGCCGTCTATCGGAACACGCCGCCGAACGGTCCGCCCGACTGCGGCGGCGGGGGCGGCGGTGGCACCTGTTGCGTCTGGTACTGCGGAGGCGGTCCTGGCGGCCGAGGCGCGGCCTGCTTCTGCTGCGGCGGGCGCTTCTGCGCCGGCTGCGGGGCTGCCGCAGGCTTCTGATCGGGCGCGGCGCTCGCAACCGTGTTCTGCGGCTCTTTGCAGTCGACCAGCCAGATATCGTAGATCGGGTGCTCCACGCCGTGCAGGCCGGGGCTGGCCGCGAACATCCAGCCGGAGAAGATCCGCTTCACCTCGCCCTGCAAGGTGATCTCGTCGACCTGCACGAAAGCGTCGGTGTTGGCGGCTTCCGTGGCCGGCCGCGTGTAGCAGGCGTCGGTCTTCACGCGGAGCGCGCCGAACTGCACGGTCTCGCCGATATCCTCGTCGAAATTGATGATCCGTCCGGTGATCTTGTCGAGCCCCGAGAAGCTCGCCTTCTTGTTCACGATCTTCTGCGTCGGCAGCTCGGTGACCACCTCGTCGCCCGGCTGAATGGTCGCCGGCGTCTGCGGCACGGCACCGTTCGGCGGAATGGCCGCGTTCTGGGGCGCGCCACGGGGGGCCGGCCGCTGACCGGGCGCAGCGCCGGGCTGGCCGCCCGGCGGCGCGGCCGCAACCGGCGGATTGTTCTGCGGCAGGATCGTCGTTCCCGGAGGCGGCGCCAAGGGCTGCGACTGCACCGGTCCCGGCAAGGCGGCGCCCTGCCCTGGCGGCGGCCGCGTCGGCGCCGGCAGCACACGCCCCTGCGGCAGCTCGGGAACCTCTTCCTCCTCGTCGGGCGGCGGCATCGGTTCTCCGCGACGCGGAATGTTGCCGGGCGGCCGGGGAACGGGATCGGAGAAAATGGTACCGATCTGCGCGTGCGCAGGCGCAGCCAGCGTGAGGGATGTGGCGGCCAGCAATGCCGCGATACCGGTCAGGGCGATTGTTCGGTGCATCTCGCGCGGCTTTATCAGGCGAATCGGGGTTCGGGACAATCAAATCGCGTCATGACCCATCCGCCGCTCTCGATCAGCCCTCCCGTTAACACGCCGAATACGGCGGGGAAAGGGCGACTTACCAGCGCACCGCGAGGTGGCCATCTGGTTCATCCAATGAGATAGTTGCATGATCAAGAGATAGCGTGAAACCAACACGCGACAAGACCGCGGCCCCGAGCCGCGGCGCACGGGAAGGAAACAAATGCCTGATTCGATCCGTCTCGACGGCAGGGTCGCCGTCGTCACCGGCGCGGCCGGGGTGATCGGGGCCGCGACCATGCAGCTCCTCGCCGCGCGCGGCGCCCGCATTGTCGCCGTCGACCGGCGGGAGCAGGACCTCAACGAAGCGACGCGCGCCCTGCCCGCCGGCGCCGAGACACTCGCCATCACGGCGGATGTCACCGAAGAGGCGCAGGTCGCATCCTATGTCCGCCAGGCCTGCGATCGCTTCGGTACCATCGATGTGTTCTTCAACAATGCCGGCGTCGAGGGCGAGATCAAGTCGATCACCGACTATCCGCTCGACGCCTTCCGTCGCGTGCTCGACGTCAACGTCGTCGGCGTCTTCCTCGGCCTGAAGCACGTGCTGCCGGTGATGCTGAAGCAGAACCGCGGCTCGATCATCAACACCGCCTCGATCGCCGGCCTGATCGGCTCGCCGCAGATCGCCGTCTACAGCGCCAGCAAGCACGCGGTGATCGGCCTGACCAAGAGCGCGTCATGGGAATGCACCGGCACGAACGTGCGCGTGAATTGCATCTGCCCCGGCCTGATCGACAGCCGCATGCTCAGCGCGATTATCGAGGGGCGCAGCGGACCTGCCGTTCCGATCGAGAAGGTCGTGGACCGCGTGCCGGCACGCCGGCTCGGACAGGGCGCGGAGGTGGCGGCAATCGTCGCCTTCCTCGCCTCGGACGATGCGAGCTACGTCTCGGGCGCCGCCTACACCGTCGACGGCGGCCGCACCGCCGCCTGATCACTCGCAATCATCAATCAACACACCAGGTCGCTTCCCAATGCCCGTACAACTCGATGCCGATGCCGCCGCCGTCTACAAGGCGTTCCAGGAGGCCGGCCGCCCTGCCTACGAAACGCTGACGCCACAGGAGGCGCGGGACTACTATCTCGCCGGACGAGTCGTGAGCAATCCGGAGCCGCCCGAACTTGCTGACGTCAAGGAGCTCTCCATCCCCGCGCCGCATGGCGCGATCCCCGCTCGGCTCTATCGGCCGAAATCCGTGCGGCACGCCGACGGCCTCGCGCCGGGACTGGTGTTCCTCCACGGCGGCGGCTGGGTGATCGGCAATCTGGATTCGCATGACGTCGTCTGCCGCGCGCTCGCGCATGAGGGCGAACTGATCGTCGTGTCGGTCGACTACCGCCTCGCGCCCGAGCACAAGTTCCCCGCGGCGGTCGACGACGCCGTCGCGGCCACGCGCTGGGTCGCCACACATGCCGCCTCCCTCGGCATCGATGCCTCCCGCCTCAGTGTCGGCGGCGACTCCGCCGGCGGTAATCTCGCCGCCGTGGTCGCGCTCTCGGCGCGCGACGGCGAGGGACCGAAATTATCCGGCCAGGTGCTGATCTATCCGGCCACCGACTTTGCGATGAGCCATCCTTCGCACAGCGAGCCCGAGACCAGCGTGTTGCTGACGCATTCGGTCATCCGCTGGTTTCGCGATCACTATCTCAACAGCGCCGCCGATATTCATGACTGGCGCGCTTCTCCCGCCAAGGCCGAGACGCTCGCCGGCCTGCCGCCCGCCTACGTGCTCACCGCCGGCGCCGACCCGCTGCGCGACGAAGGTGACGACTACGCGCGCCGCCTGCGCGAGGCCGGCGTGCCGGTCACGCATCGCACCCATCCCGGCCAATTCCACGGCTTCTTCACCATGGGCAAGCTGCTCGACCAGGCCAATGTAGCCGCGCGAGACATCGGCGCATGGCTGAAGCAGCTGGATCGTCCAAGCGGCATCTGAGCATCCCCACGCTGCGCTCGAGATGGCACACGCCCGGCGATTTCGCGGGGTGCGTTCTTGGATGTGATGAATTCTGCTCGGGCGAGAGCGGCTTGCTCGCGCCTGAACAGCAACGACATGCCGGGCAAGCCAATGGCGCCGCTCACATTCGTCTTGTTCGCAGCAGGAGACTTCCCCATGAAGACCGTGAACCTCGCCGACAAGCTGAGCCAATTCACGAGCCATTGGGACCCGCACGTCGTCGCCGACTACAACGACAATGACGTGATGGTCGTGAAATTCATCGGCGAATTTCCCTTCCACAAGCATGACACGACGGACGACTTCTTCCTCGTGCTCGAAGGCGAAATGGAAATGGACATCCAGGGGCAGCCGTCGCGGACGGTGAAGGCCGGCGAGTTGTTCGTCGTCCCCAAAGGCGTCGTTCACCGCCCGCGCGCGGCAAAGGAGGTCAAGGTGCTCCTCATCGAACCCAAGGGCGAACCGAACTCCGGCGACGCCGACCGCGTGCCCGCGCCGAAGCCGCGAATCTGACCCCGCTGGGCGGATGATGGTTTGCCGATTGCGCATTCGCGGGGTGCGGCCGAGCGTTGCGGAAAATCCGGCTGTTTTTGCGCTGCAACCCGGATAATGTCCGCGCGCCCGCGAGGACGGCAATGGCCGCCCGCAGGGCTGCCAGCCGACAGGATTGCCCCGATGTTCGAACGACTGACCCGCCAGCCCGATGATCCCCTGCTCGCTTTGATCGGCATCTTCAAGGCCGACACGCGGGCCGACAAGGTCGATCTCGGCGTCGGCGTCTATCGCGACGAGGCCGGCAATTCGCCGATCTTTCGCGCCGTGAAGGCAGCCGAGCGCCTGATCTGGGAGAGCCAGAGCAGCAAGGCCTATGTGGCACCGGAAGGCGACCAGGCCTTCCTCGACCTGCTGTGGTCGATGGTCGGCGGCAAGGCCTCTTCCGTCCATGCCGCGGGCGTGCAGACCCCCGGCGGCTCCGGCGCGCTCCGGCTCGCCGCCGACCTGATCCGCCAGGCCGGCACCGGTAAGATCTGGCTGGGCCTGCCGAGCTGGCCCAATCACGCCGGGATCTTCGAAGCCGCGGGCCTCGCGATCGAGACCTATCCCTATTTCGATGTCACCTCGCAGACGCTTCAGCTCGATCGCATGCTGGAGGCGCTGCGGCGCGCCGCGCCGGGCGATGCCGTCCTCATCCACGCCTCCTGCCACAACCCCACCGGGGCCCCGCTGGCCGCGCAGGACTGGGCCCGCATCACCGACGTGATCGCATCGCGAGGGCTCGTGCCGCTGATCGACTCGGCCTATCAGGGTTTCGGCGCCGGCCTCGACGGCGACGCCGCCGGCCTGCGGGCAATGATCGCGGCCGTCCCCGAGGCGCTGCTCGCGGTGTCCTGCTCGAAATCCTTCGGCCTGTATCGCGAGCGGACCGGCGCGCTGTACGCCGTCGCCGCGGCGCAGGCCACGGCCGAGACCGCGCGCTCCAATCTCGTCGCGCTCGCCCGCACCAGCTATTCGATGCCGCCCGACCATGGCTCGGCGATCGTGAAGACGATCCTCGGCACGCCGGAGCTGTACGCCGACTGGAGCAGCGAGCTCGAGACGATGCGCCAGCGCCTGGCGGCGCTACGCGGCGCCTTCGCAGAGGCGCTCGGCGGCCGCTGGTCCAACACCGTGGCGATCGGCGTCCAGGAGGGCATGTTCTCGCTGCTGCCGGTGACGCCGGCGGAGGTCATGACCTTGCGCGAGAAGCACGGCGTGTACATGCCGACCTCCGGCCGCATCAACATCGCCGGCCTGAAGCTCGCCGACGTCGCGCGCGTCGCCGGCCTGTTCAAGTCGCTCTGAGGGCAGCGAGCGTCGAGATGACCGGCGTGACCGAGGCCGCGGTGCAGGAGCGTCACAAGCTCTACGAGGACGCGATGGCGCTGACGCTCGGCACGCTGTTCGTGTCGCTCGGCATGCTCATCTACAGCAAGACATTGCTGCTGGTCGGCAGCACCGCCGGCCTGTCGCTGCTGCTGAGCTATGTCAGCGGCTACGGCTTCGGCGTCAGCTTCTTCCTGATCAACCTGCCGTTCTATGCGCTGGCCGTCCGGCGCATGGGCTGGCCGTTCACGATCCGCACCTTCGTCGCGGTTGGGCTCGTCGCGCTGTTCTCGCGGCTGACGGCCTTGTGGGTCGACATCAGCCATATCGACCCGCTCTACGCGACGGTGATCGGCGCCGGCCTGACCGGCACCGGACTGCTGATGCTGTTCCGCCACCGCACCGGCCTCGGCGGCATCAACATCCTGGCGCTTTATCTGCAGGAGAACTGGAAGATCCGCGCCGGCTACTTCCAGCTCGCCGTCGACGGGCTCATCATGCTCGCGGCGTTCTTCGTCATCCCGGTCGACCGGCTGGCCCTGTCGGTGCTCGGCATCGTGATCGTCAACATCATCATCGCGATCAACCACAAGCCAGGGCGCTATATGGCGCTGAGCTGAAGGCTGCGCCGGCCCGCGGTTTTGGTGCGCTGCACTTGCCAGATCGCCCATTCCATGGGATGAAAGCCGTGGTATGCCACGGACATCGAAACCGGGGATACCGCTTCGCCGGGCCCGTGGCGTCCGGCGGCGTCTGAGCGACATGATCGCCAATAAAAAAGCGCGAACGCAAACCAATCACTGGGGAAACCAAGGAATGGCACGCAATATCCTGATTCTCGGAGCCTCCTACGGCTCCCTGCTCGGCACCAAGCTGCTGATGGCCGGCCACAACGTGACGTTGGTGTGCCGCAAGAAGACCGCCGAGCTGATCAATCGCGAGGGCACGGAGGTCCGCATCAAGCTGCGCGACGAGCCCGCGCATCGCTCTATCTTCTCGCGCGACCTGCCCGGCAAGCTCGACGCCGTCTCGCCCGAAGCCGTCGATCTCTCCCGCTACGATCTCGTCGGCCTGGCGATGCAGGAGCCGCAATACACCAATCACACGATCCGTGTGCTGATGGTCAAGATCGCCGAGGCGAAGCTGCCGTGCCTGTCGATCATGAACATGCCGCCGCTGCCCTATCTGAAGCGCATTCCGGCCCTGGCCAACGTCGACCTCGAGGAGGCCTACACCAATGCCTCGGTGTGGGAGCGCTTCACGCCCGGCCTCGTCACGCTGTGCTCGCCCGATCCGCAGGCGTTTCGTCCGCCGGAGGAAGGCGCCAACGTGCTGCATGTCGGCCTGCCGACGAACTTCAAGGCCGCGGCCTTCGAGGACGCCAAGCACAACGCGCTGCTGCGCGAGCTGGAGCGCGACATCGATGCCGTCACGCTCGACGGCCAGGACGTGCCGGTCAAGCTGAAGGTGTTCGACTCGCTGTTCGTGCCGCTGGCGAAATGGTCGATGCTCTTGACCGGCAACTACCGCTGCATCACGCGCGGCGAGCCGCAGCCGATCCGCGACGCCGTGCACGGCAATCTCGCGCAGTCCAAGGCGATCTACGAGCATGTCGATGCCATCGCGCGCAAGCTCGGCGCCGATCCCAGCGACCAGGTGCCGTTCGAGAAATACGCCAAGGCGGCCGAGAGCCTGCTCAAGCCGTCGTCGGCGGCGCGCGCGGTCGCCGCCGGCGCGCCTTTCATCGAGCGTGTCGACCTGCTGGTGAAGCTGATCGCGCAGCAGATCGGCATGCCCAATCCCGAGATCGACCAGACCGTGCAGACCGTCGACTTCAAACTCAACGAGAAGATCGTGGTCGGCGGCTCCAGCGCGCAGTGAGATCAGGCGCCGACATCGTCCGTAACGAGATGTGACTTTGCATGAACGCGCGGCCAGCCCATGGTTCGCGCGTTCATTGATTCACATCGACTGGAATTCCGATGCCGTTCTCCGGGCCACTCGCTGTTCCGCTGCGGGCCCTGAGCTGGCTCGGCAACCAGGGCACCCGCGCCGTCGCGGCGGTGCTGCTGGTCGCGATCGCCGTGCCGCCGGTCGGCGAGCTGACGCGCCCCTACGTCACGCACGCGATCTTCCTGCTGCTCTGCATCTCCTTCATGCGCGTCGACATCGCGATGCTGTCGGCGCATCTGCGCCGGCCGCGGCTGGTGCTCCTGGCGACCGCCTGGACCACGATCGCGGTCCCTGCCCTGGTCGGTAGCATCGGGCACATCACGGGCGCCGATGCCGCCGCGCCGGATCTCTATCTCGCGCTGATGCTGCAGGCCTCGGCCTCGCCGATGATGGCATCGCCCGCGCTCGCGGCGCTGATGGGGCTGGATGCGACGCTCGTGCTGATCACGCTGGTGACATCGACCGCGCTGGTGCCCTTCACGGCGCCGCTGTTCGCCTATGTCTTTCTCGGAGAGACACTGGCGCTGTCGCCGGCCGCGCTGGGGCTGAAGCTCGCCGGCATCCTCGCAGCCGCGCTGGCGGTCGCCGCCGTGATCCGCCTCGCCTTCGGCAGCGACCGTATCCGCCGCTACCGCGCGCCGATCGACGGCTTCAATATCCTCATCCTGTTCGTGTTCGCCTCCGCCATCATGGCGCATTTCCTGATCGACCTGGTCGCGAGCCCGTTCCGCATGCTGGGACTGGCCGTGCTCGCCTTCGCGGTGTTCTTCCTGCTTCTGGGTATCACGATGCTGCTGTTTCGCCGCTTTGGCCGCGAGCGGGCGATGGCGCTGGGCGTGATGGTGTCGCTTCGCAACATGGGGCTGATGCTCGCGGCGACCGACGGCGCAATTCCCGGCATGACGTGGCTCTACTTTGCGATGAGCCAGTTTCCCATTCACCTCGCGCCGCAATTGTTGCGACCTGTCGTCGACCGCTTGCGATCCTCATCACTTCCATCCGGCGGGACTGATCACGGTGCGATCAGCCCTGCACGCGAATGAGGCAGCGCAGCATCACGGCTGCGTGTCGTGCGTAGGACAGCTATCAGCACCGAGATGCTTGTTGCTGGCGTGCGGCGCCGACGCTACGCTCCGCGCCATTGGTGCAGGAGGTTGATGTGACCACATCAGACGATCAGAAGATTTCCGAGGACCGCCGCGAGGCGCTGCGTTACGCGCTCGCGATCGGCTCCGGCGCGGCGCTCGCGTCGGCGATGACGACGACGCCCGCCTCGGCGCAGGCGGCCGGAGACAACACGCTGGACCGCGTCCGCGCCAACAAGGTGCTACGCATCGCCGTGCTGCCGGGCGAGCTGCCCTATTTCAACAAGGACCTCGCGTCCGGCACCTGGTCGGGCTTCTCGATCGAGATGGCCAACGATATCGCCAAGCTGCTCGACGTGAAGCTCGAATATGTCGAATCGACCTACGGCAATTCGGTGCTCGACCTGCAGGCCGGCAAGATCGATCTCGGCTTCGCGCTCAACCCGACGCCGCAGCGCGCGCTCGTCATCGACTTCTGCGGCACGGTGTTCCCGCATCCGTTCGGCGCCATGCTGAAGAAGGGCATGGAAGCGAAGACCTGGGCCGACATCAACAAGCCCGAGGTCAAGATCGCCGTCGACGTCGGCTCCGCCAACGAGGCCGTGGCACGGCGGTTCGCGCCGAACGCCACGATCAAGTCGCTGAAGTCGCGCGACGAGGTGATGCTGGAGATGGCCTCGGGCCGCGTCGACGTCGTCGTCAACGCGCTGATCCTGGGGCTGACGGCGATCGCCAAGAACCCCAATCTCGGCACCTACAAGATCCTGCAATCGCCGTCGGTCGCGATCCCCTCCAGCATGGGCGTCCGCCGCGAACAGGACAAGCGCTGGCGCGACTTCCTCGCGGTGTGGGTCGACTATAACCGCGGCATCGGCCAGATGCGCGAATGGTTCGTCAAGGGCCTCGGCCTCGCCGGCGTCAAGGCCGAGGACGTGCCTGTGGAAGTGAATATCTGACGGAAGCTGCGCTCTCTCCGCCGTCATTGCGAGCGAAGCGAAGCAATCCAGGACCGCGCGCGCGACTCTGGATTGCTTCGTCGCTTCGCTCCTCGCAATGACGGCGGGGCCAATGCAACGAACTCACGCCTTGTCGTAGCTCATCCCCCGTTCGAACCGGCGGCTCAACAACGTCGCCGGGAACAGGATCGCGAAATAGATGATCGCGATGATGGTGTAGACCTCGAGCGGTCGGTAGGTATCAGCATTGATCAGGGTCGCGTTGTAGACGAGATCCGGCACCGCGATCACCGACACCAGCGAGGTGTTCTTCAGCTGCGTCACCGACTGGTTGACGTAAGGCGCGAGCATCGGCTTCAGCGCCTGCGGCAGGATCACCAGCCGCATCATCCGCCAGGGACGCAATCCCAGCGCCCGGGCCGCGTCCCATTGCCCGCGCGGCACGCTCTCGATGCTGCCGCGCACGATCTCGGCATAGAATGCCCCGGCATACAGCGACAGCACCGTGACGGCCGCGACATGCGCCGGGATGTTGACGCCGATCACCACCGGGAATGCGTAGTAGAACCAGATGATCTGCACCAGCAGCGGCGTGCAGCGGAACAGCTCGATATAGCCGATCAGGAGCCAGTCGATCACGACGAGCCGGCGCAGCCTGACGATGCCGACCAGCAGCCCGATGATGCTGCCGAGCAGGATCGTGCCGAGCGTATAGGCCATGGTCCAGCCCAGCCCCACCCAGAACAGATGGCTGTACTTGGTGAGGATGGCAAAGTCCCAGGTGTAGTTCATCGCAGCTCCGGCATGACGCGGTCGCGGCTCATCAGAGATACCGGCTTGGCGCGAAGGCGGAGGCGTCAAAGGACGGCGCCTCGCCCGCGATCATCGCGGCGATCGCAGCACCGGTGGCCGGCCCCGTGGTGAAGCCGATGTGCTGGTTGCCGAATGCAAGCCACAGGCCGGAATGCCGCGGCGCCCGCCCGATCATGGGCAGCGAGTCCGGCAAGGTCGGCCGAGCGCCGCGCCAGGGCTGCGCCACCGCGTCGCCGAACTCGATCACGCCGCGCGCCTGCGGCACCACCTGTTCGAGCTGGGAGAAGTTCGACGGCGCGTCGCGATCGGTCAGATCGACGCCGGAGGTGACGCGCACGCCGTTCTCCATCGGCGTCATCAGGAAGCTGCCCTCGGCATCGTTGATCGGCCGCAACAGCGTGCGGTTCGGGTTCGGCGTGAACTCCTGGTGATAGCCGCGCTCGAACGCCATCGGCACCTTGTAGCCGAGCGGCCGCAAAAGATCCGGCGACCACGGCCCGAGCGCGACGACGACGTTGCGCGCGCGGATCTCGCCGTCGCCGAGCAGCACGCGCCAGCCGTCGCCGTCGGGCAGCAGCGCCCGGATCTCGGACTGGCGCAACACACCGCCCGCCCCTTCGAACATCCGCGCATAGGCTTTCGTCACATTGCCGGGCGAGTCCACCGACGCCGTCTGGCTGTGCTGCAGTCCGACCTTGTAGACCGGCACGATGTTAGGCTCGAGCGCCGAGATGCCCTGCCGATCGAGCACCTCGCTCTTGATGCCGTATTCGGCCAGGAACGCCTGCTCGGCCTTGGCGGCAGCCAGCGCATCGCTGCGCCACGCCTTGAGCCAGCCGGTCTCGCGGATGCGCTGCGGTTCGCCGGCGCGGACGATCCAGTCGCGATGCAGCTTGAGCGAGGCGCCGATCAGCCCGTGCAGCGCAATCGCGCGCGGCTTGACGCGGGACTCCACCGCATTCGCAAGAAACCGCAGCACCCAGTCGAGGTTGCGCAACGTCCAGGACGGATTCCAGCGCAGCGCCGCGTTCTGATTGCCGAGATAGGACGGCAGCGCCTTGAACAGCGAGGGCTTGTTGAGCGGCAGGATCGAGCCCGAGGACAGAATGCCGGCATTGCCGTAGGAGGTCTCCTCGCCCGGCAGCTTACGGTCCACCAGCACCACCGACAGCCCGCGCTCGCGGTTGGCGAAAGCGGTGGAGACGCCGACGATTCCGGCGCCGAGCACGACCATGTCGGCGGTCTCAAGTCCATTCTGCATCATCAATCGATCCATCTACATCAGGGTCAGGCCGCCATCGACCGGCAGCACCGCGCCGGTGATGTGGCCGGCGTCGGGCGACAGCAGGAAGGTCACGGCGGCCGCGATATCGTCGGGCTCAGCCAGGCGAGCTTGCGGGTTTGCCGCCGCCGCCTTCTGCCACGCCGCCGGATCGAGCGAGCCGAGCCGGCCCTCGTCCTTGCGCGTATAGCCGGGCATCACGACGTTCGCGGAGCCGCCGGTCGCGGCCAATTCGACCGCGAGGCATTTCACCAGCGCCTCCAGAGCCGCCTTGGCGGCCGCGGAGGCCGGAAACGTGCCGCCGGGCACGAAGCGATGCGCCACGAAGCTGGAGATCGCGACCACCCGCGCCTGCGCGCTCTGCAACAGCTCCGGCAGCGCCGCGCTCGCAAGCTCATGGAAGGCCGCCGGCATCACCTGGAGCGAGCGCTCCAGCCCCTCGCGCGGCAGGTCGCGAAAGCCGCGGCGATCGGCGAAGCCCGCCGCATGGACCAGCGCATCGATACGGCCGAACTTGGTACGCGCAGCCCCGACGAGATCAGATGCAGCGCCCGCAGTAGCGAGATCGCCGCGATGCATGGCCACCTCGGCCCCGGCCTCACGGCAGCTCTCGGCGACCTTATGCAACCTCGCAAGCCCAGCTTCATCAGCGCCCTGGCCGTGAAGCATCAGGCCCTGCCCCGGCCCTGCGAGACGGCGCGCGACGGCAGCGCCGATGCCGGCTCCGCTACCGGTGATGATGGAAACGCGCATGACCCCGATCTGCTGATATCTTCAAGCCGCGGACTATAGGTCCGGCATCGCCGGATGCAAACCACGCGCCGACATGCCTGAACATCTACAAAGCACGCCGGCCCTGCAGCGGACCTTCTGCGGCTGCGAGTTTCATCTGGTGAGACCACGCCGCTCCGCTCAGACCGACAATCCGCTGCACGTGAGAATGACGCGCGTCGCGCGCCAGACCCAATTGTTACCGTCGCGCGCCGCCTGCACGCTGAACACGCGCTGCTTCCAGTGCGGGTCATGCGCGAAGCGGATGTTCTCGATCACGAAGTCCTGCTGCTGCCGCTTCCATTCGAGCGCCCAGGCGAGATGCGCCTCCTCCAGCTGCTGCCGCAGCTTGGAGAATTCGATCACATAGGGCGACGGGACGATGATCCCCAAGCCCATCGAAGTGCCGGCCATCGCGCGACCTCCGCGATCTCTTACGGACCTCGGGCTGAGCCTATCCGGCCCGCGCCGCACGCCGCAAGGCCTGAGGCGGCTGGCCGAAGGCGCGGATGAAGGCGCGGCGCATCCGCTCGGGATCGCGAAAACCGGTCGTCTCCGCCACCAGCTCGATCGGCTGATGCGAGGCCTGGACGTGATCGCGCGCGACCTCGAGCCTGAGCCGCTCGATCGCCTTCGACGGCGTGGTGCCGGTCTCGGCGACGAAAGCACGGGTGAAGTGGCGCGTGCTCATGCCGGCGCGATCCGCGAGATCATCAACCGTCAGCGGTTCGTCGAGATGCTCGCGCGCCCAGGTCAAGAGCTCGGCGAAACGCCCGCTCGGCGCCTTCAACTCGAGCAGCGAGGAGAATTGCGACTGGCCGCCGCTGCGCCGGTGATACAGCACGAGCTGTCGCGCCGTCTTCTGCGCGATCTCCTCGCCGTGGTCGTCCGCCACCATGGCGAGCGCGAGATCGATGCCCGCGGTGATGCCCGCCGAGCTCCACACCTGGCCGTCACGGACATAGATGCTGTCCGGCTCCAGTTTGACGTTCGGATACATGCGCAGGAATTGACGGGTGCGCTGCCAATGCGTCGTTGCCCGCCGTCCGTCGAGCAGGCCGGCTTCGGCCAGCACGAAGGCGCCGGAGCAGATGCTGGCGATGCGGGTGCCGCGCTGGGCGACCTTGCGCACGAAATTGAGCGTGCAGGCATTGCGGCTAGCCGCCTCCACGCCCTCGCCGCCGGCGATCAGCAGGGTCTTCAGTCCCGACACCCGACCAAACTTGCGCGCCAGCATCTCGGCGCCCGATGACGACCGCACCGGCCCCGGCGTCGCGGCGACCACCCTGATCGCAGGCGCGGCGCCCGTGTAGCGGGCCGCGATCTCGAACACCGAGATGGGCCCGGCGGCATCGAGCAGCTGGAAGTCGGGAAAGATGAGCACGCCGATCATGCGGGTCGCTCCACCAAGGGACTGACTGAATGGCTTGGCTGAAATCGAGGGAACTTCGCCATATAAGACAAGCAGCGGATCATGCAGGGTGTTTCCCGTCAACCCGTAACGTCAGGGAGCGCCGTCATGGCCGAACCGCTGTCCATCGCCCTCGTCCTGTTTCCCAACCTGACCCAGCTCGACCTCACCGGCCCGGTCCAGGTGTTCTCGAGCGTGCCCGGGGCCACGCTGCATCTCGTCTGGAAGCGAATCGAGCCGATTCCGACGGACTCCGTGCTCACCTTGATGCCGACGACGACCTTCGCCGATTGCCCGCAAGCCGATGTGATCTGCATTCCCGGCGGGTTCGGTGTCGACGCCATCCTCGGGGATGCCGAGGTGATCGGCTTCATCCGCTGCCAGGCCGAGGGAGCCAAATACATCACCTCGGTATGCACGGGCTCGCTGGCGCTCGGCGCGGCCGGTCTGCTCGACGGTTATCGCGCCGCGACGCATTGGAGCGCGCGCGAGTGCCTGCCGCTGTTCGGCGCAACCGTGAGCAAGGAGCGGGTCTGCATCGACCGCAACCGCATCACGGGCGGCGGCGTCACCGCGGGCATCGATTTCGCGCTGACCGTCGTGGCGCAGCTCGTCGACCGGCCGACGGCCGAAGCGATTCAGCTCAGGCTCGAATACAACCCCGAGCCGCCCTTCACCGCGGGCTCGCCGGACACGGCGCCACCTGAGGTGCTGTCACGCATGCTGGAGCGGATCGCGCCCTTCCGGACGCGGCGTGTCGAAGCGGCGGAGCGCGCCGCGGCCGCCTTGAACACCGCCGTCCCCTCAACATCCTTGAAGGCAGCCGTCCCCTCAACATGATGTGTTTCCAGGGAATCGCGTCTGCCCGCCTCGCGAACGCTTCCGCAGCGTGCAGCTTCGAGGTCAGCCCCGCTGCCACCCTCCCCTGGAGGGGGAGGGTCGGCTCATAGGCGCGAAGCGCGTGTGAGCCGGGGTGGGGTGATCTTTCCACTCGCACCGATTTCCATGGCTTCACCCCACCCCGATCGCCCGCTCCGCGCGCGATCGACCCTCCCCCTCCAGGGGAGGGTGAGACCGAGACGCGGCGCGTTGCCATCGTGACCGTCGGCCGCTGGCTATTCACTCACAGCAACGGGAGCGCTTCGTCGGAATGGTCGCGGCGCAACAAAAAGGCCGCCCGCGAGCCGGACGGCCTGTTGCCGATCATCCACAGCAATTTCGAATCAGCTGCCGGGAGTCCAGGGCTGATAATCGCCGGTCGCCTTGGGACGGCGGCCGCTGGCCAAGGTCGAGCCGGCCGGACGATAGGCCAGCGCGGTGCCCGTCAGGTTGGGCTGATGCGGCTTCTCCCACTCGCGCGGCTTGTAGCCGTCCTGAGTCGGCGGCACGTCGACCGTATGATGCATCCAGGCGTGCCATTCCGGCGGAATGCGGCTGGCCTCGGCCAAGCCGTTGTAGATCACCCAGCGGCGCTCGAAATGCAGCACCGGATCGATCTTGCCGCCGGCGGTCCGATAATAGCGGTTGCCCTGCGCATCCTGCCCCACGAGCTCGCCGAAACGCCAGGTCCACAGCTGGGTGCCGAAAGTCTGGCCGTTCCACCACGTGAAGAGCTTGAGAAAGAACTGTTTCATGCGCCGAGGCCGGTTCTGTGAGGATGGGCTCTGATGCCACCCCGCTTGCGACTTGTCCAGTGTTGCGGGCGATTGGCCGCGGTCCTGCACCGCTTTGCCCGGGGAACGACATCCCCCGCCGGCGGTTGGATCACTTTCCCTGATGGAGTCAGATCGATGACCAAGCTTAAGACATTGAGCGCCGTGGCGGCGATGGCGCTGATGCTGCCGCTCGCGACGGCGACGACGAGCTTTGCACAAGGTGGCGGCCCTGGCGGTGCGCGCGGCGGCGGTGGCGCGGCCATCGGTGGCGGTGGCGGCGCAGCGATGGGTGGCGGAGGTGCAGCCGTCGGCGGCGGTGGCGGCGCAGCCATGGGCGGTGGCGGACGTGGCGGACTGTCGGCGGCACCAAGCCCAAGCATGGGCGGCGGCTTTGCCGGCCGTAGTCCGGGAATCAGCGGAGGGGCATTCGCAGGTCGTGGCGGCGGCGGACCGGGCGCGGGCAGCGTTGCCGCCAATGTCGGCGGCGGCGGCTGGAACCGCGGCGGCAACTGGCATGGCGGCGGAGGCAACTGGCAAGGCGGCGGCTGGCGCGGTGGCCACGGCTGGCATCATCGTGGCGGCGGCTTCTGGCCGGGTGTCGGTGTCGGCGTCGGCATCGGTCTTGGCAGCAGCTACGCCTACTACAATGATCCGTATTATTACGGCCCGAGCTATTACTCCGACTACTCGTACTACGATGACTCCGAGCCCGTCGCAGTCGTCGGCACCGAGGGTCGCGATGCGAGCTACTGCGCACGCCGCTACCGCTCCTACGATCCGGCGTCGGGGACCTATCTGGGCTATGACGGCAACCGCCATCCCTGCCCGTAACGCCGACATCGACGTTTGAAACAGCGAAAGCGGCGAGGCCTCCCCTCGCCGCTTTCATTTTGTGTCCGATGCTTGTTCGTCGTGTGTCCGTCACGCCACGTTACCACCGGATTTTTGCCGAAATTTCGAATTTGTGCTACCCGACGTGCAGAGGAACACGGCGTTCCGGTCCAATATCATTGAGCTCGTGATTCTGTTCGTGGGCGATGTCACCTGAGTTTTTGCTTTCCGTAGAGACCACTTGAGTTCCGCGAGATCCGCGCAGCGCAGTACCGCTTCCCCGCGGGCTGGACTGTTGCCCTCGAACGCGCCGGGAACTTCGAACAAGGAGGCGCGCCTTGCAGACATATCTTCATGACCTCCGACGCTCCGGGCCCCGAGCCTTTCACCGGTCGGCCCGTCGCGCGCCCGAGCGCAGCCGGTTCAGGTCGACGAAGGCAACATGCGGATGATCCGTCAGCGCCCGGTCTTGGGTCTTGGTCTTGGAACGCTGCTCGCGATCGGCGCCGCGTCGACAGCGCTCGACATCAAGTCGCGCCACGACTCGGCCTGGGTGAACTCGTCGCTGAACATCCTGCAGAAGACCTCCGATCTCCGTCTGCTGCTGCGCGAGGCCGAGGCCACGTCGCGTGGCTATGCGCTCGTCGGGGAGGATCAATTCAAGACCGAGTTCGCCGAGGTCGTCAGCAAGATACCGGTCGCGGTCGCCGATCTGCAGCGCGAGGTCGGCGACAATCCCAATCCGCAAAAGCTTCTCTCCGAAACCCAGGCCCTCATCGCGCGCAGGGTGGAGCTCGCCGCCGAACTTGTTCGCTTGCGCGCGGCGTCGGACAGTGAGGGCCTTGCGGCGCTCCGGCGCAGCGGCGAGGGTCCGGCCACCATGAGCGCGATCACCGCCAATCTCGACCGCTTTGTCACCGACCAGAGAAAACTGCTGGCGGAGCGATCGGCGACATCGAGAACCACCGGTTCGCTGCTGCTCGGAATCGATCTCTCCGGCCTCGCCCTGCTGCTGCTGCTCGCCGGCTATCTCATTCGCCGGGCCTATCTCCACGACCGGGCGCTTCGCGCATCATTGGTGCGGTCCGAGGCAGAAGCCATGTCGCTGGCCGAGAAGGCGGAGCAGCAGCACCTCGACCTCGTCGAGGCGCATGAGAAGCTGCGTCATTCCGCGGAAATCCTGCAGAGCACCTTCAACAGCATGGCCGAAGGCGTGCTCGTGATCGATGCCGCCGACACCGTCGTGTTCTCCAACCCCGCCGTCGAGCGCCTGCTCGGCTACCACCCCGGCAGCAATCTCACGGAGGTCCGGTCCAAGCTCCGCGTCTACGAGAGCGACGGCATGACGCCGATTGCGCCCCAGGACCTGCCGACCCCGCGCGCGCTGCGGGGCGAGTCGTTCGACCGCCGCGAGCTGATCGTCCATCTGCCCGAGCGCGACGAGACGCTGCGGCTCATGATCAGCGGCCGTCCGCTGCGCGATACGGCCGGCAACATCACCGGCGCGGCCATGGTCTATCACGACATCACCACGGCTCATGAGACCGAGCGGCTGTTGCATCAGGCGCAGAAGCTCGACGCCATCGGCAAGCTGACCGGCGGCGTCGCGCACGACTTCAACAACATGCTGACGATCATCACCGGCACGATCGAGACGCTGGCCGACGAGGTCAGGGACAGGCCGGCCGCCGCCGCCACCGCGGCGCTCATCGGCCAGGCGGCCGACCGCTGCACCGAGTTGATCCGGCATCTGCTCGCGTTCGCCCGCAAGCAGCCGCTGCATCCGCGCAACAGCGACGTCAACAGCACGATCCTCGATATCTCCAAGCTGCTGCGCCCGACACTCGGCGAGCAGATCGAGATCAACTCGATCCTCGAAGAGGAGACGCTGATCGCCCATATCGACTCCGCGCAGCTCGCCAATTCGCTGGTCAACATGGCGATCAACGCGCGCGATGCGATGCCCAATGGCGGCAAGCTGTTGCTGGAATCCCGCCGTGTCGTGCTCGACGAGGCCTATGCCGCCGCCAATGCCGGGGTGGCGCCGGGCTCCTACATCATGGTGGCCGTGAGCGACACCGGCACCGGCATGTCGCCCGAAGTGCGCGACCGCGCCTTCGAGCCGTTCTTTACGACCAAGGGGGCCGGCAAAGGCTCGGGGCTCGGCCTCAGCATGGTCTACGGCTTCGTCAAGCAGTCCGGCGGTCATATCAAGATCTATAGCGAGGAAGGCCGGGGCACCACCATCCGCCTCTACATCCCCGCTCCTCCCGAGCAGGTCGTGACGCCGGCTGCACCCGAGCTGCCGCCGCCGCGTGGCGAGGAGACGATCTTCATCGTGGAAGACGATCTTCTGGTGCAGGACTTCGTCGTGTCGCAGCTTCAGAGTCTCGGCTACAAGACCGTCACGGCGTCGACGGGCGTCGAGGCGCTGGCCAAGATCGAAGCCGGCCAGTCGTTCGATCTGCTGTTCACCGACGTCATCATGCCCGGCGGGGTCAATGGCAAGGAACTCGCCGAGGAAGCGCTCCGGCAGCGGCCCGGCACCAAGGTTCTGTATACGTCGGGCTATACTGACAATGCCATGATCGAGCACGGCCGTATCGATCAGACCGCTTTGCTTCTCACCAAGCCCTATCGCAAGTCGGAGCTCGCTCAAATGGTCCGCCTTGCGCTGAACGGTTCTGCGGACGTCTCGCCAACCCAGCAGCAGGCACACTCCGCCTGACCGCGTCGCGGAATTGGAACTACGAAGGGCATCCGTCGCTGCATGAAGCCAGAGCGATGGAATTAGTTGGAACTCAAAAATGAGTTTGGCAGGACGCCTGCCGTTGATTACAACTCATGACATTTGCCAACCGAAACATTCGCCATTCACGATAGGTACCTCATCATCACGATGATGCTCGACGCAGCGAGCGCATTGCGCGCCCTTGGAGCTTGCCGATGATTCGCCGGCGCGTGGCGATCGGGCTCGGCCTTGGTACGCTGCTGGCGATCGGAGCCGCGTCAACCGCGCTTGACATCAAGGCCCGCAAGGAAAACGCCTGGGTCGAGCACACGATGGAGGTCCTTGAGAAAGCCTCCGAATTGCGCGTCCTGCTCCGGCAGGCCGAGGCCGCCTCGCGCGGGTTTGCGTTGACGAGCGACGAGCACTTCATTTCCGAGTTTCAGGCGACGAGAGACCTGCTTCCGTCCGCCTGGACAGATCTCCGGCAACTGGTGCGCGACAATCCCGGCCAAGCCGAACGGCTCGGACAGGTCGCCGATGTCGTGCAGCGGCGGATCGCGCTGGCCGGTGAACTCATTCGCCGTCATGCCGCACATGATCGCGACGGATTGCAGGCGTTGGCTGCGAGTTCGGCCGGACTCACAGCGATGACGACGATCAACCAGACGCTCAACGCGTTCACCGAGGAGGAGCGCCGGCTGCTTGCGGAACGGGCCGCGATCTCGCGCCGAACGGGAGCGTGGCTGCTGACGATCGACCTCGCCGGTATCGGCCTTCTGCTCCTGATCGCAGCCTATCTCGTGCGCCGTGCCTATCTGTCCGACCGGGCGCTACGCTCATCCCTCTCCCGGTCCCAAGCTGTCGCGACCTCGCTGGAGGCTCAGGCCCTGCAGCAGCGCGGCGATCTCGCCGCCGCCTATGATGAGCTGCGCCGCTCCTCGGCCATTCTCGAGAGCACCTTCAACAGCATGGCGGAGGGCGTGCTGGTGATCGATCCCGGGGGCACGATCCTCCTGTCCAACCAGGCTGTGGGACAATTTCTCGGAACCGACGTCGGCAAGACTTTCGCCGAGATGGTCGTCGAAAATCTGTTCTACGAGAGCGACGGCGTCACGCAGATCCCGAATGACGAGCTGCCGATCGCGCGCGCTCTGCTTGGGCTGTCCTTCGATCGCCGCGAGGTCGTGGTCAAGCCCACCGATGGCCGGCCGCACTTCCGCCTGATGGTGAGCGGCCGGCCATTGCGCGGCTCCGACGGCGCGATCAACGGCGCTGCGCTCGTGTATCACGACGTGACCGATGTCCGCGAGATCGAGCGACTGCTGCAGCAGGCGCAGAAGCTCGACGCGATCGGCAAGCTCACCGGCGGCGTCGCGCACGACTTCAACAACATGCTGACGATCATCACCGGCTCGATCGAGATGCTGATCGACATCGTCCGCGACCGGCCGGCGGCGGCCGAGCTCGCCGCACTGATCAGCAGAGCTACCGATCGCTGCACCGAGCTGATCCGTCATCTGCTGGCGTTTGCGCGCAAGCAGCCGCTGCGGCCGCGCGACATCGACGTCAATGCCACCGTGCAGGACATCGCCAAGCTGCTGCGGCCGACGCTTGGCGAGCAGGTCGAGATCAGGACCAGTCTCGCCGACGAGGAGCTCGTGGCTCACGTCGATTCCGCGCAGTTGGCAAATGCCATCGTGAACATGGCGATCAACGCGCGCGATGCGATGCCGGACGGCGGCAAGCTGCTGCTGGAGACGATGAGCACCTCGCTCGACGAGGCCTATGCCGCGGCCAATCCGGGCGTCGCGCCCGGCCGCTATGTCCTGGTCGCGGTCAGCGACACCGGCGCCGGCATGCCGCCCGAGGTCAAGAACCGCGCCTTCGAGCCGTTCTTCACCACCAAGGAGGCCGGCAAGGGCTCGGGCCTCGGGCTCAGCATGGTCTATGGCTTCGTCAAGCAGTCGGGCGGCCATATCAGCCTGTACAGCGAGGAGCGCAGCGGCACCACCATCCGGCTGTATCTGCCGGCATCCAGGGTCCAGCAGCCGTCGGAGCCGGAGCTCGAACACACGCTGCCGAATGGCCACGAGACCATTCTCGTGGTCGAGGACGATCCGCTGGTGCGCGACTTCGTGCTCGGGCAGTTGCGCGGATTGGGCTACACCCTCCTCGCCGCCGCGCACGCCGCGGAGGCCCTGAGCATCGCCGAGGCCGAGCCATTCGACCTGCTGTTCACCGACGTCATCATGCCCGGCGGCATCAGCGGGCAGCAGCTCGCGGAGACCATCCGGGCGACGCGGCCCGGGCTGCGCGTGCTCTACACCTCCGGCTACACCGACAATGCGATCATCGAGAACCGGCTGCTCGTGCCCGATGCGCTGCTGCTGACCAAGCCTTACCGCCGCGCCGAACTCGCCCAGATGGTCCGCCGCGCCCTCGACGAGGCACCGGCCGCTGGCGCTAGCCCCGCGTCGCCAGCGCCACCGCCCCCAGCGTGAAGGCGAGCGCGGCGATCTGCCCGGCCCCGAGCGGTTCGCGCAGCGCGATCGCCGACGCCACGACGCCGATCACAGGCACCGCCATGGTGCCGATCGCCGCCACCGAGGCCGGCAGCCGCGACAGCGCCGCGAACCAGGCGACATAGGCGACGCAGAACTGGATCACGGTGGAGTAGAACATCAGCGCCCAGTCGAGCTGGTCGAGCTTCGTCCAGTCGGAATGCTCGAGCGCGAAGCCTGCGATCACGATCGGCACGCAGCCGATGCCGATCTGCCAGGCCGCGGCCGACAAAGGCGGCAGCTTGATCGGCAGCTTCTTGGCCATGACCGTGCCGAGCGCGAAGCCGAACGCGCCGCCCAGCACCATCAGGATGCCCGGCAGCTTGTCGCGGCTGGCGTTCAGCCCGTTGGCGCCCATGATCGAAGCGAGCCCGGCAAAGGCCAGCACCAGCGCCAGCACGCGCAACGCAGTCGGCCGCTCGCCGAGGATCGGCCAGGCCAGCAACGAGGCCCACACCGGCATTGTGTAGGCGATCAGCGCCGCCTCGCTGGCCGGCAGCCACAACAGCGCCAGCCCCATCAGCACCATCCAGGCGGTGACGTTGAGCATCCCCGCCAGGATCAGCCGCGGCCAGATTTCGCGCGGCACGGCAAGGCTCTGGCTTCGGATGACCGCGAGCAGCGCCAGCAGCAGCGCGCCGACCACGCCGGTGGTGCCGCGCAAGGTCAGCGGCGGCAGCACGCCGACGAGGTGCTTGGTCACCGGCCAGTTGAAGCCCCAGCCGAGCGAGGTGATGGCGAGGAACATCAGCCCGGCGGGCGTGATCCGCCCGCTGGCCGTTGGCTTGTCTGTCATGGAATCAACCGGCGCCGTCTGTGGGACCATCAGCTTGCCGGCGTTTTCCTGACCACACCAGGGATTGTGGGGCATGCCTGCCCCGCGCCCTGCCCGTAAGCCGCCGTGAGTCCCGCCGATGCAAGCAAAACACACCCGCGTGCCGCGAATAAATTTGTCCCTGTGAACAGCGGGACGAAGCCCTGTGGACAGCACCCGAAGCAAATTTTTTTGGTTTCGAATCCGTGTGGACTCGTCGATAGTTACGGCCATCACGATACCGGCACGCGCCCTGGTTATCCCGCACTTTCCCCCATATTTAGTGTTTGGTTAGGGAACCCCCACTAGTCCTTGACGGGGGAAGCGGAGTCGTCCTAGCTTCCGGCCCGGTTCGGCGCTTCATCGTGTGTCTCGTTTCGCCGGCCGCTCCCAGAAGGGTTTTGAGGATGACCGCGCCAGAAGGCCAACAGGCCCGGCGTGCGGCTCGTCGTCTGTCCCGCGGCGGGGTGGTCGCGATGACGGGGCAGCAGTGGCCCCCACTAGATGTGGGGGCTGTCTTGCAGCGGCGATGGAGCCGGACGGCACGCGTGAGGCGTTGAAGAGAGACGGGACCGGGCGACCGGTTGAACTGCGGCGGCACACGAGATCTCGGGGATGGGACTCGCTCGCCACCGCCTTTGGATGCAATGATCCCGGCCGCCAAACGCGGTCCGGCAAGAACAATTGGGGCTCGCGATGCGGATTGAACGGCGCAACACCACCGAAGGGCAGTCGGCCTATCAAGGGATCGACTTCCGCCTGACCACGTCCGAGATCAGGAATCCGGACGGCTCGGTGGTGTTCCGGCTCGAGAATGTCGAAGTGCCCGAGTTCTGGTCGCAGGTCGCCTCCGACGTGCTGGCGCAGAAGTATTTCCGGAAAGCTGGCGTCGCCGCGCGCCTGAAGAAGGTCGAGGAAGAGAGCGTGCCGTCCTGGCTGTGGCGCTCGGTGCCCGACACCGACGCGCTGGCCGCCCTGCCCGAATCCGAGCGCTACGGCAGCGAGCGCTCCGCCAAGCAGGTGTTCGACCGCCTGGCCGGCTGCTGGACCTATTGGGGCTGGAAGGGCAACTATTTCTCCTCCGAGGAAGACGCCGTCGCGTTCTACGACGAGCTGCGCTTCATGCTCGCCAAGCAGATGGTCGCGCCGAACTCGCCGCAATGGTTCAACACCGGTCTGCACTGGGCCTATGGCATCGACGGCCCCGGCCAGGGCCATTATTACGTCGACTACAAGACCGGCAAGCTGACCAAGTCGAAATCGTCCTACGAGCACCCGCAGCCGCACGCCTGCTTCATCCAGGGCGTCGAGGACGACCTCGTCAATGACGGCGGCATCATGGACCTGTGGGTGCGCGAGGCGCGCCTGTTCAAATACGGCTCCGGCACCGGCTCCAACTTCTCGCGGCTGCGCGGCGAAGGCGAGAAGCTGTCGGGCGGCGGCCGCTCGTCCGGCCTGATGAGCTTCCTCAAGATCGGCGACCGCGCCGCGGGCGCGATCAAGTCGGGCGGCACCACCCGCCGCGCCGCCAAGATGGTCGTGGTCGACGCCGACCATCCGGATATCGAGGCCTATATCGACTGGAAGGTGAAGGAGGAGCAGAAGGTCGCAGCTCTCGTCACCGGCTCCAAGATCAACCAGAAGCATTTGAAGGCCGTGATGAAGGCCTGCGTCAATTGCGAGGGCTCCGGCGACGACTGCTTCGATCCCGAGAAGAACCCGGCGCTGCGCCGCGAGATCAAGCTCGCGCGCCGCGCGCTGGTGCCCGACAACTACATCAAGCGGGTCATCCAGTTCGCCAAGCAGGGCTACAAGGACATCGACTTCCCGATCTACGACACGGATTGGGATTCGGAGGCCTATCTCACCGTCTCCGGCCAGAACTCCAACAATTCGGTGTCGCTGAAGGACGACTTCCTGCGCGCGGTCGAGACCGACAGCGATTGGAATCTCGTCGGCCGCACCAACAAGAAGGTCGTGAAGACGCTGAAGGCGCGCGACCTCTGGGAAAAGATCGGCCACGCCGCCTGGGCCTCGGCCGATCCCGGCCTGCACTTCAACACCACGATGAACGACTGGCACACCTGCAAGGCGTCCGGCGACATCCGCGCGTCCAATCCGTGCTCGGAATACATGTTCCTGGACGACACCGCCTGCAACCTGGCCTCGGCCAACCTGCTGACATTCTACAATACGCAGACCAAGCACTTCGACGTCGGCGCCTACGAGCATCTCTGCCGGCTCTGGACCATCGTGCTCGAAATCTCCGTGCTGATGGCGCAGTTCCCGTCCAAGGCGATCGCCGAGCTGTCCTACGAGTTCCGCACGCTCGGCCTGGGCTATGCCAATATCGGCGGCCTCTTGATGACCATGGGCCTGTCCTACGACAGCAAGGAAGGCCGCGCGCTGTGCGGTGCGCTGTCGGCGATCATGACCGGCATCGCCTACAAGACCTCGGCCGAGATGGCCGGCGAGCTCGGCCCGTTCCCCGGCTACAAGAAGAACGCCGCGCACATGCTGCGCGTCATCAAGAACCATCGCCGCGCCGCGAAGGGCGAAGCCACCGGCTATGAGGCGCTGTCGGTCAACCCGGTGCCGCTCGACCACGCCCACTGCCCGCAGGTCTCGCTCGTCAGCCACGCCATCCAGGCCTGGGACGACGCGCTCGCGCTCGGCGAGACCAACGGCTATCGCAATGCCCAGGTCACCGTGGTCGCCCCCACCGGCACCATCGGTCTCGTGATGGATTGCGACACCACCGGCATCGAGCCCGACTTCGCGCTGGTGAAATTCAAGAAGCTGGCCGGCGGCGGCTACTTCAAGATCATCAACCGCGCCGTCCCGGAGGCGCTGCGCGCGCTCGGCTATCGCGAGAGCGAGATTGCCGAGATCGAGGCCTATGCCGTCGGTCACGGCTCGCTGTCCAACGCGCCCGGCATCAACGCCTCGACCCTGAAGGCCAAGGGTTTTACGGACGAAGCCATCGCCAAGGTCGAGAAGGCGCTGCCGACCGCGTTCGACATCAAGTTCGTGTTCAACAAGTGGACGCTCGGCGAGGACTTCATCACCAAGCAGCTCGGCGTCTCGGCGGACGCGCTGGCCTCCCCGACCTTCGAGCTGCTCGCCGCCATCGGCTTCACCAAGCGCGAGATCGAGGCCGCCAACGTGCACATCTGCGGCGCGATGACGGTCGAGGGTGCCCCGCACCTGAAGGCCGAGCATTACGCGGTGTTCGATTGCGCCAATCCCTGCGGCAAGATCGGCAAACGCTATCTCTCGGTCGAGAGCCACATCCGCATGATGGCGGCGGCGCAGCCGTTCATCTCGGGCGCGATCTCGAAGACCATCAACATGCCGAACGACGCCACGGTCGAGGACTGCAAGGCGGCGTATCTGCTGTCCTGGAAGCTCGCGCTGAAGGCCAACGCGCTCTACCGCGACGGCTCGAAGCTGTCGCAGCCGCTCAACTCGCAGCTCATCTCGGACGATGAGGACGAGGACGATGCGGTCGAGTCCTTCTACGAGAAGCCGATGGCCGCGCGTGCCACCCAGGTCTCGGAGAAGATCGTCGAGAAGCTGGTCGAGCGCATCGTGGTGATGCGCGAGCGCGAGAAGATGCCGGATCGCCGCAAGGGCTACACCCAGAAGGCAGTCGTCGGCGGCCACAAGGTGTATTTGCGCACCGGCGAGTATGATGACGGCCGCCTCGGCGAGATCTTCATCGACATGCACAAGGAGGGCGCGGCGCTGCGCTCCTTCATCAACAACTTCGCCATCGCGGTGTCGCTGGGTCTGCAGTACGGCGTGCCGCTGGAGGAGTATGTCGACGCCTTCACCTTCACCCGCTTCGAGCCGGCCGGCCCGGTGCAGGGCAACGACTCGATCAAATATGCGACGTCGATCCTCGACTACGTGTTCCGCGAGCTCGCCGTCAGCTACATGTCGCGCTTCGACCTCGCCCATGTCGACCCGTCCGAGAGCAATTTCGATGCGCTCGGCCGCGGCGTCGACGAAGGCAAGCCGTCGGAGGACGGCCCCAGCCAGCAGGCCGCGAAATACGTCTCCCGCGGCCTGACCCGCTCCCGCACCGACAACCTCGTCGTGATGCGCGGCGGCTCGTCGTCACCCTCCCCTGGAGGGGGAGGGTCGATCGGAAGCACCGCTTCCGATCGGGGTGGGGTGACTCTTTCCGCCCTCTCCTCTGCTCGCGCCGGCGACGCCATCGAAGGCGCCGTCGCCCTGAAGCAGGAGGCGCAGCACGACCTCTCGCCCACCGAGAAGCTCGAGGCCCTGCAATGGAGCAAGGCCGGCACGGCCGCGACCCAGGTCGCCTCCAAGGCCGAACGCCGCGCCGAAGCCAAGGCCAAGGGCTACGAAGGCGAGATGTGCTCGGAGTGCGGCAACTTCACGCTGGTCCGGAACGGGACTTGTATGAAGTGTGATACGTGCGGAAGCACGACGGGGTGTTCGTAACGAGAAGAATTAGGAATGCCTGCGTAACATACTCAGGCATTCCTTTCCGAGAGGGCTCAGTCTCTGGAGAGCGCAGATGAAAGATAAGCGTATCTACGTCGAACGCCGTCCCGAAGGCGACTACGCTGTTCGACGGCCCGGTTCGGAGCGAGCAAGCGACGTTTTGCCCACTCAGCGGGAGGCAATTCAACGTGCCAAGGAGCTAAATCCTGACGCCCAACCTCACGTCGAGCGAGTTAGAAACACGTCACGTGGGTCACCCGACAAATGGCGGAGACCCTGAAGGATTGCGGGAGCCAAACACCGCTTCCACTAACAACTAAACCAGGATGCGACGGCCTTAAATAACGGAAATTTTCGTAGTCGCTTAGTAGCTGGCAATTATTACCAATGTTCGGCACCAATCTGAATAGCAAGTCGCACCGCCCTACCGAGCTAAGTTCCTGTGGAAAAAAGCTGCTTGTTGTGCTGTTGTTCGGGAAGAGGAATATCTTGAGGGCAGAGTGATTTGCGATCCGGACAGTTAGGTCCAACGCAACCTAGCTGGTCGCAGACAAGGTTATTGCGTTAGTTTTTTCAGCGGCTGATGCTGAGAGAACATAACGGGACCACTCCAATGTGCGCCAAATCTCTACATCAAAGGGGGAAGTAGTATGAACAAGACAAATCAGACGGACAGACAATCGCCAACCAAAAGAGAGGGTAATATCTCGGATGAAAATCAAGAGCGCTTCGACCAATGACCTGAACATGCAGATTGTCTGGCGTTTCACGCCGGACGCAATTGAGCTCACGCCAGAAGCTGCGGGCGTTTATGCGTTTTTCGCCGATGATGGCGAGCTACTACTTCTTGGCTCGGCAACAAAGTCCCTGCGTAAGATCTTTCGTAGCCACTGGATGGGCTATGAAGGAGGCGTAACTTGCGGTGCCACCTTCATTGGGTGGGAGATTAACAATGCTCCCCTAACCCGAGAGGCTGAACTCGTTCGGCAATACACTAGGGCGCATGGCCGCATTCCTCGGAGACGAATGGGGTGAGTTAATCTGTCGCGGCTACTTCACCAGACGAAGCGATGAGGGCTGATTAGCTGCGCTGATCCGACTCGTCGCGCCCGCGAACTCGCCGTCTGTGTCGAAGGAATATTCTCGCCACACTGTATCTGCGCTCTTTTTAAAGAGCAGCCGAGATGGATTTTCTGCACCTTCCGCCAGTAAAAACTTGAACGTAAAACCCGCCACCGGATCGTCGACGGTCTGCTCTAAGATGTGCAGCATATGTTCCGATTTGACCGTCATAATTGTATTCCCATTCAGATATCTTGCCCCCAAGATCAGCTGTTCTCTGGTTAGCTTTTTTGCCGAGCTTTGGCTGCAACTGTAGGGATTGGTAGGACCGTCACTCCAGCGTTCAACAGAGATGTCCCCGAAGTGATCCACAGCCAAGATTTATATTCGATTCTTTCACAGAATGCTGGCGTATGGACAAACAATAGTTTAGCGCGGACTTGCTCCCCAAGCGAGTTTGAGAGCACCCCATTGAATTGATGGATAAAAACGGACGAAGACACCCTACTGACTTTGCACGGCGTAAGTTTTTTGCCTCATTATGGAACACCGCTGACAGGATTGTGATCCTTAGACATCATTGATCCGGCTGGCTTATTCTCGCTGACCAGCTTCAAGAGACGTAGCTCGCGGTAATCGGGCATCTTTAGATATCGATGCACCTCCACATCTTCTCCGATCTCCACGCCGACATGGCTGACATCAAGCCGATCGACGCCCTGCCTGGGGTCGATGTCGTCGTGGTCGCCGGCGATGTGTGCGAGGGGGCGGTGAACGGGTTTGCGCGGCTGCGCGAGATCGTGGCTGAGGACGTGCCGATCGTCATGGTGATGGGCAATCATGAATTCTATCACCGCACTTTTCCCGAGGAGCTGAAGCAGGCGCGCGCCGAGGCGGCGCGGTTCGGGGTGCATCTCCTGGAGAACGAGGCGGTCGTGCTCGCGGGCGTGCGCTTTGCCGGCTGCACGCTGTGGACCGACTATGCGATCTTCGGCCCCGGCTCCGAGGTCCACACCATGGCGGTCTGCCGCGACCGCATGAACGACCATCGCCGCATCACCTGGCGCAAACAGCCCTGGCTGCGCTTCCGGCCGCAGGAGGCGCTCGGCCTGCACCGGACATCGCGCACCTGGCTCACGGGCCTCCTGGAGACGCCGTTCGACGGCCCGACCATCGTCGTCACCCACCACGCCCCCGGCTGGGGCTCGGTCGCCGAGAAGTATCAGAACGACCGCGTCACCGCCGCCTACGCCTCGGACCTTTCGGCGCTGATCCTGGCGACGAGGCCTTCGCTCTGGATCCACGGCCACATCCACACGCAATCGGACTATTTGCTCGGCGCCACCCGCGTGATCTGCAACCCGCACGGCTATGGCCGCGAGAACCCGGATTTCGATCCGACGCTGGTGGTGGAGGTCGCGTAGTCCCCCTCGGCGTCGCTGGGACGTCTCTCTCCGCCGTCATTCCGGGGCGCGCGAAGCGCGAGCCCGGAATCCATAGCCACGATCGGTCATGAGGTCGCAAGATGCTGGCCGCGACGATGTGTCTCCACCACGACCGCCTGTGAGTATGGATTCCGGGCTCGCGCTTTCGCGCGCCCCGGAATGACGAGTGGAGAGAGTTGGGACGTCACCCGTGACCCTTGCTTCGGCCGCTCGACCACGCGTCCAGCTCCACTGCGGCGCCGAAACGGCCACGATCCCGTCCGGTCCGTGCCTTGCAAATCATGCCTTACATCGCCGGATTCCGGTGTAAGATCGTCCCAATACGGGACACAAGATTGCAAATGGCACACGCGTTCAGGACAATGGCCGTCAAGAACATCCTCATTCCCGCGCTGCTCGCGCTGTCCGTCTCGCCAGTGCAGGCGAGGTCATGGGTCGACAGGAGCGTCTGCCAGGGGTCCCGGTTCTACGGCTACTCCCGCTGCACCTATACGCACACCGAGCTGCCGCCCGCCGCTCGCGACGTGTCCTTCACCCCCTCGCCGGCCGCGCGCCAGGAAGAAGAAGCCAGGGATGCCGAGGCGGCGAAGTGGGAGGCTTATTGCAAGCCGGTGTATCGGCACGACGAGTACGGCATTCGCCGCGCGTCCTACGCGCATGCGGGATGCGAGTTCGGCCGCAGCGAGTGATGTTCGATCTGCCGGGGCGGTGGCGTGTCATCATGCCCGCGCTTCCATTCTGACCCACGAGGCTCGGACCCGCTCTCCCGCTCCGCTGGCTTGAAGGCTGTCGGGTGATGTCGTGTAGCCCGCATGAGCGCAGCGACATCCGGGTTCATCCCGAGCAGAGCGACGATCCCGGCTGTCGCTGCGCTCATCCCGAGCGATGCGGACAGCACGCGTAGGGCGGATTAGCGGAGCGTAATCCGCCGCTTGACCGGAGCGGCACAACCCTGGACTCCAGAGGGTTAACGCGTTGAGTGTGGTCTGCCGTGACGTCGGTCGGCAAAGAGGTGCACGCGACGCATCGCTGCACCCCGCACGTGGCTGGGCAGGCTCTCTCCTCCGTCATTCCGGGGCGCGCGAAAGCGCGAGCCCGGAATCCATACTCACCGGCTGCTATGGTGGACGCGCATGATCGCGGCCTGCATCTCGCAACTCATACCCGATCGTGGTTATGGATTCCGGGCTCGCGCTGCGCGCGCCCCGGAATGACGTGGGGAGAGAGCGCGAACCCTTCTGCCGACTCGGGCCGCGGCGCTACTTGAAACACACCGACTTATCATTTGAGTCGAACGAATTGCCCGGCATCGGCCGCAGCGGTGTCAGCTTGGGGTTGGCATTCGTCAGCCGCTTCGAATAGGCCCCCAGCGCGGCGTTCATCGTGTTCAGGCGGTCCTGGGCGTCGGTGCGCTGGAGCGGCGCGGTGATGACGCCTGATGCATACACCTCCGCACGCGACCATTGCACGCCCTGCACGATGCGGCCGACGAGGCGGGATTTCAGGTCGGCGGCGCTGTCGCCGGCGGCGCTCTTGCCACCGACCACGTTCGGCGGCAGCAGGCTGGGATTGACGATCCAGCCGCGCGGCTTGGCGATAGTGTTGCCGAACAGGATCAGCTCGTCGACCGTGTTGTTCAGCGCGACGTAGTCGCGCAGCGGCAGGCTGGTGTCGCCGGTGCCGGTCTCCTGGACGTGGCTCGCCAGATGCGGTCCCGTCGCGCAATAGGTGCCGAACACCAGCTTGATGCTGCCCGAGCTCATGAACATGTAGCTGCCGACGTCCGAGCCGCCCGGCGGCGACGGCGCGTCGTCGCCGCAGAAGGTGCCGTGCGAGGAGGCATCCTGCAGGCTGTGCAGATAGAGCCCGATGCGGGCGATCTGCACCGGCACCGGCGGCTTTTTGGGGTCGTCGAACAGCACGCCGGTGGTCCGGCTCTTGTCGTCGAGCCAGGATTTCAGCCTGGTGTAGTCGACGACATTGCTGGTGTCGCTGTTGTCGAGAATCTTCGGCCCCGACATCACGTTGATCGCCGGCCCGATCGCGTAGTTCTCGAGCAGCGGCACATTGCCGCTCAGCGGCACGTTCGCCAGACATTTGGGACCGCTGAAATTCGAGGAGCCGTTCGGCACCGTGTAGCCGGCCGTGCACAACAGGCCCGGCGCCTCGTCGCCCTTCATCGCCCATTGCCGGAGATCATACAGCGTGCCCTGGTAGACGCTGTCGATGGTGATGGGATAGCCCGGCGGCGGGTAGTGGAACGGATACACCGCCTGGACGCCGCTGGCGCCGTGCACGTCGGTGCCTTGCCCGTTCGGCGAGAAGTTCAGGAGGTAATGATACAGCGGCCCGTCGGTGGTGTTGTTGGTGCGCTTGAATCCGTTGAACGCAGCCGTGATGTAGCTGGCGCCGGAATTGGTCGACGTCGCCTGCCCGCCGCACTGATCGATCGGCAGATACTGCCCGTAGTCCGAGTTCTCATTGTACGCCGCGATCCAATAGGCCACGTCGGCACGATAGCCGAGCGCCTGGGCGATGAAATAGGTGGAATCCGCGTGGATCATGCTGCGGCCGGGCGGGATCGCCGCGAACTGCGCCGCCTCGAGCAGGCAGCTCCGGTTGAGCGCCTCCGCCGGATCCTTGCAGGCGCTGGCCGGCGCGATGCAGTTCTTCAGCCCGTCCCTGACGCGCGGGATGCAGATGTCCTCCAGGAACGCCTGCGCCGGGCGCGGCGTGGTGAGAGTCAAGCCGAGAACGGCTGATCCGATGACGATGGAGAGGGTCGAGACGGCAAAGCCGGTGCGCATGAAAAACTCCTTGGTGATGTGAAATCAGATCGAAGCGAACTGGCGCATGGACAACGGCCCTGTCCGCGACATGAAAGGTCGAAACGTCTTCGTAAACGCGTGATGGCAGAGTGGACTCGGCAGGACGGATTTGAACCGATCTCCAACGATTAATCAACCTAAAGTTGTTTTACCTCTGCACCTTGAACTTGCTCCCGTCATTGCGAGCGCAGCGAAGCAATCCAGGGTGGTGGGCGGGACTCTGGATTGCTTCGCTGCGCTCGCAATGACGTGGAGAGTGCGACGGGTGATCGCAAACGCCATCCCGCGCGCGCGACCTTCAACACGCGCCGCCCATTTCGTTCCATCTTTCGCAGGCCAATCATCATCCCGCGAGCAGCAATTGATCCGGCGCACGACCGCCCTAACTCAGGTCACGAGCCGCCACGCTTAAGGGCGATCACGAGTTCCAAACCGACGTGAGCTTCAGCATGACCGCACCAGCCTCATCCGGCGGATCGACCGACGCGCAGCGAAGCGAACCATCGCCCGCCATCCGCATCGACAGCTTCGCCGCCGCGCGCGCGGTGCTGCGCTCGGACGCCATGCGGCAGGCCGGCTTCAACGCCGAGTTGGTGCATCGCTTCATCGGCCCGCGCCATGCGCCGGTGCTGTACCAGGACGGCGAGCCGCATCAGAAGCAGCGCAGCGCCACCGCGCGGTTCTTCACGCCGCGCGTCGTCGCGACGCGCTATTGCACGCTGATGGAGGCGACCAGCCGCGAGCTGGTGGCGCAGTTCCGCGCCGCGCGGCGGGCCCGGCTGGATGATCTGAGCCTGACGCTCGCCGTCGCCGTGGCCGCCGACATCATCGGGCTGACCAACAGTCCGCGCGATGCGATGGCGGCGCGGCTGAACCGCTTCTTCACCGCGCCGACGGGCCATGGCTCGCTCGCGACATTGCGCAACGCCGTGTTCGGCCAGCTCCGCACCCTCGCCTTCCATTGGTGCGACGTGCGCCCGGCCATTCGCGCCCGCCGCGCTCGGCCGCGCGAGGACGTCATCTCGCATCTGATCGCCGAGGGCTATTCCAACCGCGAGATCCTGACCGAATGCCTGACCTATGGCGCCGCGGGCATGGCGACGACGCGCGAATTCATCGTGATGGCCGCCCTGCGTCTGTTCGAGGACGACGCGCTGCGCGCACGCTTCCTCGCCGCCGGCGAGCCGGAGCGCATGACCATTTTGGAAGAGGTGCTGCGGCTCGAGCCCGTGGTGTCGACGCTGAAGCGGCGCACCGCCTGCGCGGTGACGATCGAAAGCGATGCGGGCACGATGACGATCCCGGACCACAGCCTGGTGGAGATCGATATCGGCGCCGCCAACCGCGACGAAGCCGCCGCCGGCGCCTGCCCGCATCAACTCGATCCCGACCGCGCCCGCCCGGCCAAGGGCAGCGCCAGCCTGATGAGCTTCGGCGACGGCCCGCACCGCTGCCCCGGCGCTTCGGTCGCGCTGCACGAGGCCGCGATCTTCCTGGCCGAACTCATGCGCGTGCCAGGCGTGAGGCTGGAGCGGCGGCCGACCAAGACGATCAACCCGGTGAGCAGCGGCTATGAGTTGCGGGACGCGGTGATCGTGGTGGAGTGAGGTGCGATTGCCCTCGCCCTCTCGACTCACGACCGTCATTGCGAGCGCAGCGAAGCAATCCAGGACCGAGCTAACGACTCTGGATTGCTTCGCGGAGCCTGTCATCCGGCCGCGCTACGCGCGGACCGGGTGGCTCGCAATGACGCTGATAGAGCGAGGGCAATCGCTGAATGCGTAGGGTGGGCAAAGGCGCGCCACCGGCCTTGATGGGATCCGGGCTCGCTCGCGCGCCGTGCCCACCCTAAGATTCACGGCACACTAAGACCAGCGGTCGTCATCCCTCACCGCAACCCGCCCGTCACATGCAGCGTCTCGCCGGTGACATAGGACGCATCGTCCGAGGCGAAGAACGCCACAGCCGCGGCGATCTCCTCGGCCTTGCCGACGCGGGCCAGCGGCGTGACGGACTCGATCCATTGGCGCATGTCGCCCTCGTGGAAGCCTGCGGCGACGACGCCTTCGGTCACGACCATGCCGGGATTGATCGTATTGACCCGGATCTTGCGCGGCGCGAGTTCCTTGGACAGCACCGAGGAGATGGCATCGACGGCGGCCTTGGTGGCGGTGTAGACGGCGCCGTTCGGCGGCGCGATCGTCGACACGCCCGAGGAGATGTTGACGATGCTGCCGCCGGCCGGATTGAAGTGCCGCGCCGCCTCCTGCGACACCAGCAGCAGGCCGAGCACGTTGAGATCGAACTGCTTGTGGAAGTGCTCCGGCGTGATCGCGTCGAGCGGCGCGAATTCGTAGACGCCGGCATTGTTGACGAGGATGTCGATCGGGCCAAGCGCCTTGACGGTGTCGGCGACGGCGGATGTCACCTGCGCCGGGTCGGTCAGATTGCCGCCGACCGCGACCGCCTTGCCGCCCTTGGCGGTGATCGCGGCGACGACGCGCTCGGCCCCCTCTTTGCTGGCGCTGTAATTGACCGCGACCGCCGCCCCCTCCGCCGCCAGCCGCGCCGCGATCGCAGCGCCGATCCCCTTCGAGGCGCCGGTCACCAGCGCCACCTTGCCTGCCAGTCTGCTCATCTCGATCTCCCCTGCGCCAGCGGCGCCTGCTTCAATAGTTCAGAACTAGTGAACTATTGAACCGGCGCAAGGCCATCGCTATATCTTTTTTCATGGCGCAGTTGTTTCACCCGTCACGGGACGACATTACCCTGGCCGGCGTGCTTTCAGCCCTCGCCGACCCGATGCGGCTGCGCATCGTCAAGGGCCTGATGGAGCAGAACGACTGCATGTCCTGCACCGCCGCCGCGCCCTGCCCCGACATTCCCAAATCGACCCTGTCGAACCATTTTCGCATCCTGCGCGAGGCCGGCCTGATCCAGACCACGAAAAAGGGCGTCGAGCATCGCAACGTCGTGCGCGAGGCCGATCTGAACGCCCGGTTCCCGAAGCTGTTGAAGACGATCCTGGCGTCAGCGGAATAGCGCGGATGTAGGGTGGGCAAAGGCGCGCCGCTGACGTGATTGTGAGCCGCGCTCTTGCGCGCGCCGTGCCCACCGTCCAAACCACCACCGATGGTGGGCACGCGCCGCTGACGGCGCCGCTTTGCCCACCCTACGATTCACGGCGCGTCATTGCGAGCGCAGCGAAGCAATCCAGAATCCTTGCTGGGCCCTGGATTGCTTCGCGGAGCCTGTCATCCGGCCGCGCTACGCGCGGACCGGGTGGCTCGCAATGACGGAGAGCCGTGACTACTTCTCCTCCTCCATCGTCACCGCGACGGAGCCGACCGCCGACAGACGCACCTTGTCGCCTTCGACATCGGCGACGAGGCCCTTGTCGATGAAGTGATGATGGCCCTTGTGGCTGCCCTCGCCGCTGTCCTTCTTGGTCAGCTTGATGCGATTGCCCTCGACGCGATCGACGGTGCCGACATGCACGCCGTCGGCGCCGATGACTTCCATGTGTTCCTTGATGTCCTGCATGAAGCTACTCCGTGGCTGGTGTGAGGCTGTTTAAACCGACGGTCGGGACAAGGGTTCCGACTGACACGGGCCTTCGAGGACGAGCCGCTGACTCTGCCTGCCGTCATTGCGAGTGCAGCGAAGCAATCCAGGATGGTGGGCGGGACCCTGGATTGCTTCGCTGCGCTCGCAATGACGCGGGGCACAGTCCCTGCGCATCATTGGCCGGCTTTTCGGCAAGTCTTCCGACAACAATAATTGTCTTGCGATTTTTCGGAATTCGTGATTATCTCTCGCCATCCCGGTCCACGAGAGGGGCGCTTCGCGATCGTCACGAGACGTGGGGCCGGTGATGCGGTGGCCGTGGGCGTGCTGCAGCGGGTGTGATGCCTGCCGACGAACAGCCGTTTGCGGACGTGAAGACGCGTGGTTCTGGCCTCCCGGTGCCGAGGCCAAGCCGGTGGTGATGATCCGCTGGCGACGGGGTCAACAAGCCGGTCCCCGGGGAGATCGCGACATAAGCGTGAAAACCATCGCGCGGGGAATGCCGGGATGACTCGGCTGAACCTGTGGTGACTGCCGCCTGCTTTCCTTGTTGCAGGCGGGCCATGGGTGCGGCCAGCGCCCGGCATTCCCCGCGCCCTCTCAATTGATCGAGGGCGAACGACCGGCAGCACTCGGGCGCATCGCGCCGCGGGAACGTGTTCGCGCACCCTTGCGCGCTCGGCCGACCACGTCGCTGTTTGACAACGTGATGATGCGTCTGTTGCGCGGCGCTGCGGTCTACGCGCGGCGTACCGTGCCGAGGAAGCCTTCCACCGCGACGCGGAAGCGATCGGCATCGCCCGACATCTTGCGCACGGACTCGACCATCGCGGCGCCGGCATTGCCGGTCTGGCGGTTGAGCGCCGCGACCGCGCCGATCGTGTCGGTGACGGCGCGGGTGCCCTGGGCGGCCTGCTGGAAGTTGCGCGAGATCTCGGTGGTGGCGGCGCGCTGCTCCTCGACCGCGGCCGCGATCGCCGTCATCTTCTCGTCGATCCCCGAGATGTTGTGGCTGATGGCGCGGATCGCCTCGACCGACTCGCCGGTGGCGGCCTGGATCTCGGCGATCTGGCGGGTAATGTCGTCGGTGGCGCTCGCCGTCTGCGACGCGAGGTTCTTGACCTCGCCGGCGACCACCGCGAAGCCGCGGCCGGCCTCGCCGGCGCGCGCCGCCTCGATGGTGGCGTTGAGCGCCAGCAGGTTGGTCTGGCTGGCGATCGCGGTGATCATCTTGACCACCTCGCCGATGCGGTTGGCGGCGCGGTCGAGCATCTCGACGGTGGCGTTGGTCTGCGCCGCGCGCTCGACGGCCTGGCGCGCTTCCGCCGCGGAGGCCTGCACCTGGGCCGCGATCTCCGAGACGGAGGCAGTCAGCTCCTCGGTGGCGGCGGCGATGGTCTCGAGATTGGTGGTCGCGGTCTCCGCGGCGCTGGCCACCGCCGCGGTCTGCTCGGTGGAGTCGTCGACGAGCTTGCGCACGTCGGAGGCGCTGTGATCGAGCTGGCCGGTGGAGTTGCTCATGCTGACGATGACCGCCTGCACGGTGTCGTCGAAGCTGCGGCAGGCGCTGTCGATCGCCTGCGAGCGCTCCAGCCGCTTGTCCTGGTCGAGCTCGCGCTCGCGCGACAGCTGGTCGGCGGTGGCGGCGCTCTCGCGCAGGCCCTCGAGGGCGGCGGCCATGGCGCCGAACTCGTCGGCATGGGCGAATTGCGGCACTGGCGTCTGGTAGTCGCGCTGGCCGATGCGGTGGATGGCCTGCATCAGCGCCGCCACCGGGCGCACCAGGCGCACGCGGACGGCACGCAGCGCGGCGCCCGCGACGAGGAGCGCGGTGACGAAGGCGATCGACTGCAGCATGAGGCTGGTCAGCGCCGCCGTCCTGATCGCCTCGGCGCGCGCGATCGAGGCGTCGAGCGCCTTGATGCCGACGGCGATGATGCCGGCGAACGGGCCCTGGCAGAATGCGTTCCACTCCGGCGCGGGCATCGCCGGCTTGCCGCTGCCGTCAAAGCCCTTGACGAGCTGGTCCATGCGCTGATGCGCCGCCTCGACCTCGCCGCGCGAGGTTTTCACGACGGAGGCAAGCTCGGCGCTGCCGGCGCCGGCCAGCAGGTCGTCGAGCCCAGACCAGCCGGCGCCGATGGTGCCGCGCCACTGCGCGACCGAGGCCTTCTGCGCCTCCTCGAGCGGCTTGGAGGCGTTGATGTTGGGCCGCAAGGCCGAACATTGCAGGCCATAGCGGTCGCGCACCTGCCAGGCCAGCCGCCGCGCCTGCACCATCTTGGCGATCGCCGGATCGGTCATCCAGGCGCGGTTGGACACGGCAAGCGAGGCGGCGTTGGCGGCATCCAGCGTCTTGGTCATCGCGTCGTACCAGGCTTGCGTGCGCGCCAGCACGCGCTCGGCCTTCGGCTTGGCCGCCTCGTCGAACAGCAGCTTGAACTGCGGCACCGTGGCCTCCCAGCTCGATTTCAGCCGGGCCGTGAGGTCGTCGCGCTCGGGCATGTCGACGCCGGCGAGCGCTGTGACGATGCCGTCATAGCCCTTGGCCTCGATGCCCTGGTATTCGGTAAGCTTGGCGCGCGGATCCTCCTCGCTCAGCAGGACACTCTGGATGTCGCCGCGATGGGCGCGCATGACGAGGACGTTCTGGAAGATCGCCTTGTCGGCCGCGGTCAGCTGCTCCGTCGCGACACTCTCGCGATAGCGGCCGGCCGCGCCGCTCATCAGGATCGCCGTCGACACCAGGATGCCCGCCGCGAGCACCGACAACAGCACCATCAAAAGCGTACTGACCGACTTCTTCATCACGCAATTCCCCACACCACAAAGTGGCAGAATGGAGCAATTGCACAAATTCTTCCTTAACCATGACCCGCCACACGGGAGCCCCGAGGTAATCAGTTGCCGAACAGCCCTCCTCCACCGCAACAGAAAGTGCGTAAGCCGCGCCGTACGTCTCGCTGGCGCGCGTGGCGGCGCAATGCCAGACAAATCGCGCAGCGCGGCGGGCGGTGGATGCTGCGGCTGGCGGGCGCGGCGCCGCGATGGCTGAAGGTCGCGGCCGGCGTGGCGGCGGCCCTCGGAGCCTTCGCACTCGTCAATCTGGCCTATCACGTCGTGCGCAAGCCGACCGAGCTGTTCGCCGTGACCGGGCATTCGCTCGACAAGGCGCCGGACGAGACCTGGCGGCAATATGGCGCGCTGTTCCGCGACCACGCGACGCGCACGATCACGCCGGAGCTGCTCGCGGCGCTGGCGCAGACCGAGAGCTCGGGCAATCCGGTCGCGCGCACCTATTGGCGCTGGCGCTTCGCCTGGAATCCGTTCGCGCTGTACCAACCGGCTTCCAGCGCCGTCGGCCTGTTCCAAATGACCGACGGCAACTTCGCCGACGCGGCGCGGTTCTGCATCCGGGATCACGAGGTGGTCGGCGACGGCTGCGGCTCGCCGAGCCTCTACGTCCGCGCCTGGCCGGCGCACGCGGTGGCGCTGACCGTGATCTCGCTCGACCGCCAGGTCGCGGCCGTGCTGGCGCGGCAGCCTGCCGCCAAGGCAAGCGCGCAGCAGAAGCAGGATCTCGCAGCCTTGATCCATCTCTGCGGCGCCGGGCCCGCGGCCGGCTTCGTGCGCCGCGGCTTCAAGCCGGAGGATGGCGAGCGCTGCGGCGATCATTCCGTTGCGCTCTATCTCAGCAAGGTCAATGCGATGAAGAAGCAGTTCCAGAAGCGCGCTGCGGAGCGAGGATGACACGCGCCCGGCAACATCGGCAGCCCGGTCGTATCGGCGTTAAGCACGTCGGCTGTGCAGGTGTGGGCAAAGCGCGCGCGTTAACACATTGGCAACGAAGTGCCGCGCATTTTCAGGCTCCCATTAGTACAGGAGTCACCATGTCAGAGATCGGCGTTCCCGGCGCGCGGCTGCGGTCCTTCATCGAGCGGATCGAGCACCTCGATACCGAATTGGCGGAGCTGAACGAGCAGAAGAAGGAAGTGTTCGCCGAGGCCAAGGGTGAGGGCTTCGACGTCAAGATCCTGAAGGAGATCATCAAGCTCAGGAAGCAGGACCAGGACGAGCGCGACGAGCACGAGACGCTGCTCGACACCTATCTGCGCGCCATCGAGGCGGCCGAGACCGAGCAGACCAAGGTGCCAGAGAAGAAGGCGGCGTAAAGTCCGCCCTGATCGACAATGGTTGCGCGCGGCCTGCTTCGCTGCGCGCGCCCCGCCTCCCGGATTTCCCTTGCCGGGTTCCATCCGAGCCTCTAACGCTGCACCCAATTCCAGCAGTCCCGAGGACGAGATGACCGACGCGATGACCTGCCCGCAATGCCGTTCCGAGCACGCCTATCAGGACGGTGCGCTGTGGGTGTGTCCGGAGTGCGGTCACGAATGGAGCGGCGAAGCGGCCACTGCCGCGGCGGACGATACGAGCATCCGCGACGCCAATGGCAACGTTCTGGCCGACGGCGACAGCGTCATCGTCATCAAGGACCTCAAGGTCAAAGGCTCGTCCTCGGTCGTGAAAGGCGGCACCAAGGTGCGCAACATCCGCCTGCAGGACGCGACCGACGGCCACAACATCGCGTGCAAGATCGACGGCATCGGCCAGATGAATCTGAAGTCGGAGTTCGTCCGCAAGGCCTAGGCCAAGTCCCGGAACATTCGAACCGCCGCGGCGTTCGCATGGACAACGGGAGAATGGCCATGTTGACGGACGACCAGATCGCGACGCTCTCAGATATCGGCCAGGCGATCGCCTTCTCACCTGATCGACAGGACGAACTCGACGGCCTGATTCGCGAAGGATACGTCACCAAGGATGGTGACGTCTTCGAGCTGACGTCGAAAGGCCAGAAGGTCTTGACCGATCGCGGTGCCGGCCTCAACGAATCCTGAGCTGCCTAGATCCGAATCAGCTTGACCCTGGTGCCCCAGGGATCAGCCGTCTCGAGTCCATCGGATGACGTCGTGAGGGCAGCCCCCGCCTTGCGCAACCGTTCTTCCTGCGCCGCCAGCAACGCTTCGCCGCGCACCTCGAACGAGAACCACGACAAGCCCGTCGTCCGGTCATCGCGACGGCCGGCACCCGCGCTGCGCCAGGTATTGGCGCCGATGTGGTGATGATAGCGCCCCGACGAGAGGAAGGCGGCGCGATCGATGCTGCGGGTGGGATTGAGGCCGATCAACCCGGTGTAGAACTCGCTCGCCTGACTGAGATCCCCGACTTTCAGATGCACATGACCGATGCGCAAGCCGTCCGGGGCCGCGGCGTAGTTGCTGGTGCGGGTATCGGTTAAACTGACGAGATCGTCGACGTCGAGCTGCTCGGTGCCCATTCGAACGGAGCCATCGCGCCATTGCCAGAGCTCCGGCGCACGGTCGGCATAGACCTCGACGCCGTTGCCCTCGGGATCGTCGAGATACACGGCCTCGCTGACATTGTGGTCGGCAAAGCCGGTCAACGGCGTGCGATTGCGCGCGACATGCACCAGCCACCGCGCGAGATCCTTGCGCGTCGGCATCAGGAAGGCGGTGTGAAACAGGCCGGCCGACCGCGGCGACTCGCGCGCGGCCTCGGACTTTGGCTCGAGCTCGATCAGGGCCACTCCGCCAGCCCCGAGACGGACCGCAGCCTCGCTGCGTTGGAGGACGGTGAGACCGATCACGTCGCGGTAAAACGCCGCCACCTTGTCGGGATCGTTGACGCGAAGCGTGACCATGCCGATCCGGATCGGCGTACGGCTCGCGAAGGTCGGGCCGGCCGCTGCGCCCTCGCCACCTTCGGCGCGAGCGGCGCCGATAGCTGCCATCATCAGCGATGAAGCGCCGGCGAGCTCGAGCAACATGCGGCGCGTGACGTCGATTGTCATCATATCCCCCAGAAATGCCCCGTCTTCCTACGGAACTGCCTGCCGCTCGCGCAAGACCGGCGCGGGCCTGCGCCGTCACGAGCCCGTGACACTCGGTGGAGTTGACGTTCACGCCGCGCACATTCGGAGTTCACTCACGACGAAAGGTATTGGAGCATGGAACATCTCGTTCAGGCGCCGCGGGACTGCACAGAAGCTGCCTGTTGTTTTGCCTGTTGTTTGATGTCGTACGACGAGGCCTCGGCGGAGTGACATGACCGAACGCTGCAGCCACGATGATCCAACCTCTTCATCAGCAGCGCACGATCTGAAGATGCTGAATCTTGCGTGATCTCGGCAACCAACTCGTCACGCTTCTGTCGCTGCGAAGTAACACCCGTACCACTCCCTTCCGTAGCAGCACGGCCTGGATTCATAACTTGGCATGAACTCTGCTTTCCCGATCCTCACCGGGTCACACTCATCGGAGGCAGCTTCAACGTGCTCGTCACTCTCGTCGCACTACTTTGCAACGGCCAGCTCTGCATGGAGAAGGTCGTCACCAACAGCGAGATGTCCGGCATCACGATGGCGTCCTGTGCCGTCAATGCGCAGATCGGCATCGCCGACTGGATGTCCAAGGGTCCCTATCACGAGTGGCATCTGCAGAGTTACAAGTGCGTCGCCGGCAAGTACGTCCCCAAGACCAACGTGTGAGACCAACGTGTGAGACCAACGCCTGAGACCAACGGCTGAACCAGCGTCTGACGGCCCGTCGCGGCGGGCCGGTTCCGGGTGTCCGGATCCGGCCCCCGCGCAAGGCTCCAGGGATGTCCCATGTTCGACGCGAGCCGCGTCGCGTTCAGAACACGGTTAGTCCTGCGGACAAGCCGTTCGCATGCAAACGAGCTGCATCCGACGCAGTTTTCTTGGCGACTCCGGCCCTCGCGGCGCTGGCCCGCTTCGTGCAATGCTCCCTCGGCCAAGGAGGGATTGCGCCATGCCGTTCTACAGTTTTCATTGCGCCACCTGTGCGGAAGACATCGAGCTGCTGATCGGAATGTCCGAGAAGCCGGTCTGTCCGAGTTGTGGCGGCCGCAAGCTCACGCGACTGCCCTCGCTCCCGGCGCCGCCGGCGCGCAGCCCCGGCCTGATCCGAGCAGCGCGCGCCCAGGCGGCCCGCGAGGGGCATCTCAGCAATTTCAGCCGAGCCGAACGGAAGAAACGCTGACCTCCGGACGGCGATTCGCCGGTGCTAATCCGAGGTGATCTGCACCTCGGGCACGTTGTCCTCGGGATCGTCGATGTCGAGCCCGTCCTCCTCGTCGAGATCGATGCCTGACAGGCAAATGTCGCCGTCATCGATGATCAGCTCGATAGCGGTGAGGGCCTTGCCCTGGCATGGGCCGATGAAGCACTGGCCGGTATCCAGATCGAACTGAGCGCCATGCTGGCCGCAGACGAGGAAATTGCCCTCCTCGTCCATGAATTCACCCGGGCTCTTGTCGAGCCGGGCCCCCTGATGCGGACAGGCATTCTCGAAACCGTAGAAATTGTTGCCTTTGCGCGTGACCAGGATGGGCCAGGGCTTGGCGCTGCCGTCCGGCTCGCGGCGCTGAAGAATGAAGCCCCGCGCCGTGCCGTCGTCCACCTCGTAGGTCGCGCAGATCGCAAACAGCGTACTCATCACCTGCTCCTCCGGCGCTTCTGGCGCATTCGCGACAATGATCGCCTGAAGGTCGCGTGCAGCAAGCCGCATGCCAGCCTGGAGTCAAACACTCCGCTCAGACCAAGGACATCCCGACGCGGCCGATCCCCGGAAACTTCAGCGCCGGCCGCCTCATGTCGATCCCGAGCACCCCGCCGAAGAAGTTCAGCTCGACCCCTTCGATCCAGCCGATGGTGAGGCCGAGATAGCCGCCGAGCGACACGAACACGCCCGTTCGGGAGGCCGTCCGGCCCCACCAGCCATCGTAAGGAAAGTCCTTGCCGATCGCCGTCGGCGGCAGCACTGCGTTCAGCTCGGGGACCGCATTCAGCGCCGCCTGCACAAAGGTATTCGAGTTCGGTCCCGGCCAGGCATTGTAGTCGCCATAGGCCCGGAAACGATAGCTCTCGATCACGCCGCGGATCTTTGGAATGACGCGCTCGGCCGCTTCGCCATCGACGGCCAGCACGGTCTCGGGCAAGGCCCCGAACCAGCGGCCGTCGGGAGCAAAACCGTCCACGCGGATCGGCTCGCCCCAGGCCGTGTAGTCGTAGCGGGTGTAGCGCTGAGCACCCTTCTCCTTGACCACGATCCAGCTATGGACCGCGAAGATGCCGCGCCAGCGCACGGTGCGCGCAGCGAACACGCGGATGACCGCATCCGCATGCTGCGAAGGCGGCGGCAACAGCCCGGCGCTGGACCGGTCCGCGGTCTGCCAGCTGCCGCGGTGGTCGCCGCGCAGATACGCGGCGGCCGAGATCGAGATGGGGGCGATGATGAGCAGCAGGAAGACGAGCACGAGTTTCTTCACGGCGGGTGATGACAATGGATCGAACGGCAATACGACCCATGTAGTCATCACGGCCGCTGCCGCCAGCGCTAGCGATCGACCCTACCGGTGCGCGACATTCACAATCCGGACACCGCGCGCGGCGCCGGCGTCAGTGCCGCCGGAAACCGCCGACGCGACCACCTCCGCCGCGCGGAGAGCCGACGGCCATGCGCGATCCCCCCATCGCGGGACCGCCGCCGAAATGGGCCATCCCGAGCGGCGCCGAGCTTCCGGCGGTCACCCGCATTCCGCCCATCTGGGCGCGAGCGCTCTGCGGCACCCCGACCAGCCCAACGGTCCGCGCAGGCATGACTTGCGCAGGAGCCCGGGCAGGAGCTGCGGCCACGGGGGCTGGTGTTGTCGGCATGCGAGGCCCGGCGGGCCCCGCCACCGGCGCCGGTGTTGCCCCAGTCGCCATGCGCGGGGGCATTACCGGGCCACCTGCCATCCCGCCGCCGCCAACACCGTGAGCAACGCCGCCGGGCGCTCCGCCAATCATACCGGGCCGCGGTGAATGATGCGCAACGACCGGCGGATGCCGCTGCCAGTAGCGGTGCCAGAACGCGTGCCGGTGGAACCAGGGACGTCCGATGTAGAAACTGCTCCAGTAGGTCGTCAGCGTGAACGGGACGACGGGCACCACCTCGACGTAGTCGGGCACATAGACGTAGCGTTCGCCATAGAGATAGGCCAGCGTCCTCGCCGCCACCCAGCCGCGCTCGCGGGCAGAGCTGACATCGCACCACGCGCCGCCGTCGATGCAGCCATGAACCGTGACGCGCGCGCCGGCCGGAATGCGTTCGACGGCCGGAAAGCCGGGGCCCGGACCGGCGCGCATCGTGGCGGCGGTGCGGAGCAGCCCTGGAGCGGCGGCCAGAGCGGTGGAGGCCGGCGCCGCGATCAGCAGCGCTGCAACGAGATATGTCCTGAGCTTCACCACGGCATCCTCCTGATGGTTGTCCGGAGCCACCACAGCCACGATGGACGTCATCGTGGCTGTGCGAGCTCGAGCATGCGGCGGGAGGGATGGTTACAGCCTATCGCGGCAACCTCACGGCGATCCGTTGTCCGATAGAATCTGCGCGGCGCCGCCGAGCGCGCGGCGGAACGCCTCGTCGAACGTTACGCCGCGAAATTGCCACCGGTGCGACTTGCCGGCGTTTTCGAGGCGCCATTGAGTGGACCAGGCCAGCTCGGCATCGTCCCACGTAAGATGGCCGAACAATTGAACGTCGGCCGCGGGCATGTGAGCCGTGAGGGCCGCCGGCGTGGCCTGAATGAGATCGATGCCGTCGAAGCCCACATTCGCCACCGCGCTAGAGTTCGGCAGAACGACGTCGAGACCACGCTTGCCGGCTGCGGCATAGAGCGCGTCGCGCTGCAGATCGGATTGGCGGCCATCCGAGACGACGGCATAGCTACGACCGCCCGGCGTCATCACGATCATCGCCGCCATCGTCGGACGCCGTGCCAGCCACGGCTTGACGTGGAGGCCAACTAGCAGATCGTCGATCTTCGGGCGGTCGAACATCACCGTGAGATCGTATGGCCGGTCGCGCGTGCCCTGCTCATCGCGCTTCGGCTTGCCCGACATCTGATCGTGATAGTCGAAGCGCGTCACGAACTCAGCCGCGCGCGCCTTCAGCGGAGCAAGCCGCGGATCGCCGCTCAGCTGAAAGGCGCCGGAGACCTTGATCAGCACGTCTTCCAGGCATGCTGCGAAACCGACCTGGCGATTGTCCGCGCCCTGCCCGGTCACGACGGTCTGCGCCTGATAGAGACTGTCGGTCTCCGCGTCCGCGATGCTGAAGGCTCCGACCGCAAGCCAGAGCCCGAGACACCACGACATCCACCAGCGCGGAACGCCGAGCCGGGTCATCGCCGTCAATCGCGAACTACTTCTGCCGGTCGAGCTTGGTGATCGTCTTCGTCGCTCCGCTGTCGGAGGTCGTGAACGTCACGCGGTCGCCGGCATGGATGTTCTCAATCATCGCGCTCTCCTTGACCTTGAACTCTTCAGCCGCGCCAGCCGCATTCGCGCCGACGGTTCCATTCTGAACGCGTTTGATCGCAATGGTGCCGTTCAGACGATTGATGCTGGTCACCATCCCCGCCGTACCCTGCTCTGCGGCAAGCGCGGGCAGACCGGACGCGAGAATCGACATCGTCGCCAGAGTGATCCCAACTGCCTTCATCGCTGTTCTCCTGCTTCGCTTCGCGGCAAACAAAACACCACGAATTCTTTGGTTCCCGGAACCTGAACTTCACATGAAGCTCAACGCGGCCCTTTGCCGCGCCAGTGATCATCATCCGTTCGAGCGAAGACGCTCATCCTCGCCAGCAACGATCCACGCAGGCTCGCGGTCGACAGCATGTAATCGTCTCAGGTCAGATGTCATCGGGTGAAATCCGGGATTTTCCGGAAGCGTTGCACGGCAGCAACGACGCGGATGTAACGCCGAATTCATCATCGTGTCACGATGCAGCTTGACATGCTCCGCCGGCAGGAGGACCGTGCTGTGCGCGTCGGTTGGTTCGCTGCCGTCGATGATGGCGGGAGCGATGTCCGAAGTGCAACGGACGAACCGATGACAAAACGAACCGATGACAAGGAGGCTCGATGACTCCACCTCAGTACCAAGCGCGCTGATCGCGACGGTTATCGTTTCGGACCATCGCAGAGCGCCCATCGCGAACGGCACGCCGGGCCCGGCTTAGCGGGCTACATCAGCGAGGCATGGCCCCTTGCCCACCCGGCGCTGTGCCGTCCGTCCTTCGACGCGCGGCGTCAACTCTCGGCAGTCAACTCTCGGCAGTCACCTCTCGTCAGTCACCCCTCGTCAGCCCAATCGCGTTAGCTGTCCATTATCCAGCTATCCAGCCCAGGCGATCGTTTCAACGATCGTCGCGAGCCGAAATCTGGCGCGCCGGATGTCCGGCCCCCTTCGTGCATCCGGGCGTCAACGCTCTTTGCCAGAACGGAGTGGCGCGATGGCCGCAGCCATCGCGCACGACCCATGCGTCATTGTTACTTGCTGTAGTCGTAGAAGCCCTTGCCCGTCTTCCGTCCAAGTTGGCCCGCGGCCACCATCTCCTTCAGCAGCGGCGCCGGACGATACTTCGGATCGTTGAAGCCGTTGTAGAACACCTCCATCACCGACAGCATCGTGTCTAGACCGATGAGATCGGCCAGCGCGAGCGGCCCGATCGGATGATTGCAGCCGAGCTTCATGCCTTCGTCGATATCGGCGGCCGTCGCGATGCCTTCCGAATACGCGAAGATTGCCTCGTTGATCATCGGGCACAGGATGCGGTTCACAGCAAAGCCCGGGCTGTTCTTGGCGGTGATCGCGACCTTGCCGATGCGCTTGGCGAAATCGGCGGCCGCCGCATGCGTGGCATCCGAGGTCTGCAGGCCGCGGATCAGTTCGAGCAGCGCCATCATCGGCACCGGATTGAAGAAGTGCATGCCGATGAAGCGGTCGGGCCGGTCGGTGGCCGTGGCGAGCTTGGTGATGGAGATCGACGAGGTGTTGGTCGCGATCAGCGCTTCGGGCTTCAGGGCCGCACAGAGATCCTTCAGGATCTTGAGCTTCAACTCCTCGTTCTCAGTCGCAGCTTCGATCACGAGATCGCAGCTCGACAGCTTGCCCTTGTCGGTCGTTCCCGTGATGAGCGAAAGCGCCTTGTCCTTGTCGGCGGCGGCCATCTTGTCCTTCTTGACCAGGCGATCGAGACTGGAGCCCACCGTCGCCAGCCCACGCGCCACCGCCTGCTCGGAGATGTCGACCATGACGACCGGTACGCCGGCCGCCGCGCAGACCTGCGCGATACCGTTGCCCATGGTGCCTGCCCCGATGATGCCGACCGTCTGAATCATTGCTGCTGCCTCTCCGTCGCTTGTCCGAGGGGACCCTGCCCCGCTCTGCGCCCGTGCTTAACAGGCTATCGCGCGGCCGGGTAGACCCCAGGCCGGCGGCACAGGAACGGATGCGAGCAGCTTCCGTTGGTCGTTGGCTCGGCCCAATGGACGCGCCGGGCGCAGCAGCGCGGAGGCGGACATGGACGGCGGAGCAGCGACATTCTGGGGCTGGGGAATCGGCATCGTCATCCTCGGCCTGATCCTCGCTTATGCGGCGACACGGTCGGGGCGCCTGCGGCCCGGCGAACGCGCCAGGCTCGATGAACGGACGCGGGACTCACTCGCCGCGCATGACCGGGCGGAGCGCGTCAGCGGCGCCGGCTCACATGTGCCGGGCATGCAGAGCAACACACCCTATGCGCTGCTAATTCCGATCGTCGTGGTCATCGGCGCCATTGCGCTGATGTTGTGGTCCTTCGCCGGCGACCGCGGCCCGCGCCAAGCTGCCGAGGGCAACGCCCCGCAGACAAGAAGCCAGCAGACCACGGGCGCCGCGCCGAACCAGAGCCAGCCAGCCGCTCCGGCCCCGGCAGCGCCGCGCAATGACACCGGCAGTGACAGCGCGCGCGGCGCGGCCCCGCTCAACAAGAGCCAATGACCGAGGCGGGCGGCGCTAGTCGCTCCCGGCCGGCTGCCGCCGCAGCCTGATCTCGACTTCCCGCTCGACGAAGTCCCATTCCCGGGTGGCGCGCAGCTCGGCGAGAAGATCGTCGAAGGCGCGCCCGTGCTCGGGCGCGAACTCGAACCAGGTCAGAAAGTCGAAGGGCTCCGGCGTTTCGAGATCGCGGCAATGATGCAGCCGCCGCGCGACCGGCGGCAGATATCGCAGCCCGATGCTAGTGTGCCGTGACTGGTCCTCGAAGATCGCCCGCCGCTCGTCCTGCGGCAGATCCCACCAGGCGCCGGACTTGCGGATCGGGATCAGCGCCGCGCAGGTCGCCTCGGTCCGTCCGAGGCCGGCCTGCACCGAGCCGAGCGCGCCCTGCTCGGTCCGCGTCGTGTAGCGCATGTTGCTGGTCACGCCGCTCAGCGACCACACAGCATGCTCCGCCGCAACGCGGCCGGACCGCACCTGCAACCGGTCGACCGTGGGGAGCGGCGCGCCGCGAAAGGCGCGAATCTCCACCACCGACCAAGCTCCCTCGGCTCCGCCGACGAACGAGAACAGACGTTGATTGACCATCACGATGCGCGAGAACCTCCGGCCCATCGTCGATCATCGTGCTGCGAGCGGACGCAGGCAATCGCAAAACGCAGGCGTCTCCTGCCCATCTGTTGGGCGCAGCATCACCGATTTGGGAAGCGCGATCGGAACGCACGCTGATGCCCGAAGTTCTCCGCGGGCAGGCAACGGGCGCTTTCGTCGGCGAGCATGATTGCCGACGGCGTCGGAAATGCGGTCTGGCGCGTCACAACGTCCGGAAGCTCAAGCATCTTTGTAAAGAATGGAGAACGGCATGGGACTGGCACAATACGCGATCGTCGCGGTCGGCGATCACTGGAGCGTGCTGCACGACGGCAACGCGCATGGCGACTACGCCACCAAGGAAGCGGCCTTCGAGTCCGCGGCAGCGGCAGCAACGCTGGCGATCAAGCAAGGCCATGAGGTCCATCTGAGCATTCCCGGGAACGATCCGGATCGTTCGAACAACTAATCTATGCTGTGCCGCGCTCGATTGTCGTTCCGCGGATCGTGATCTGCACACTAACGTGGGTTAGCGACAGCGACACGCCAACGTCGGAAGCTTCTGTGGGGGTCGACACAGGAGATCCGCGATGGTGATGAAGAGAAACCGACAGAAGCATACGATCTCGTTCGGCGACAGACTTCAACGGGCGGCTGCCGCGGCGCGGCAGGCTGCGGCACGACTTCCCTCTGGCCCGGAACGCGATCTGATGTTGAAGAAGGCGATGCAGGCCGAGACGGCCGCGCACATCAACGAGCTGCTGAGCGCACCCGTCATGCATGCCGCACAGCGCTGACGAGCGGATATTCGCGTCGAACATGTTGCGCCCCGCCTGATCTTCCCTTGCCAATCATTGTTGGAACAAGCGGCATTCCAGCGCGTCTTTCCGAGATCGGACGCTCGGTGAGGCGTGAATGGCGCGTGTTGTGGTCGGCACATCGGGGTGGCATTACGGCTCCTGGCGCGGCGCCTTTTTTCCCCTGAACTTGTTGATCCGACACCAGCTGTCCTACTACGCCAGTCAGTTCGACACGACGGAACTGAACGGCGTCTTCTACCGGACGCCGACGGACGCGGCGGTGCGCAGCTGGCACGACCAGACCGGACGAGACTTCGTCTTCGCCTGGAAAGCGTCGAAGTTCATCACACATTGGAAACGGCTGTCCGCCCGCTCGGCCAACAGTCTCGAACTGCTGGAGAGCAGGTTGTCCCTGCTGGGCGAAAAGGCCGGGCCGGTGCTGTTTCAACTGCCGCCGCAATTCGAAGCGGATACCGACCGTCTCGGCTCTTTTCTAAAACTGCTGCCGGCCCACCGACGCTACAGTTTCGAATTCCGTCACCCGAGCTGGTACACGCCGGCCGTCATGCGCCTGCTGCGGGATGCAAACATCTCGCTGTGCCTGTCGGACCATCACGATGCACCGGCGCCGTGGCGGCGCACCGCCGATTTCGTCTATGTGCGTGGGCACGGGCCCGGCGGCCGCTACAAGGACAACTACCCGGACACAACGCTCGCGGCCTGGGCCAAGCGCATCCGTGCGTGGTCGGCCCACGGCATCGACGTCTACGTCTATTTCGACAACGACCAGAAGAGTGCGGCTCCCGCCGACGCTTTGCGGCTACGACGCCAATTAGATGCGTCCGGTCACGACGGCCGTCGCGGGTCTCGCAAGGAACATCGGCGTCAGCTCTCGGTTTAGGTCTGCAACCAAACGAGAGGAACGATCCATGAGACGCACGCTCATTGCGCTCGGCTGCCTGATGCTGGCGGGCCCTGCCCTTGCTCAATCCGTCGGAGAGAAGACCGGCGTCAATTCGGCGCTCGGCATCGCGCCAAGCACGGAGGACTTCGTCAAGCAGGTCGCCATCAGCGACATGTTCGAACTGCAATCGAATCAGCTCGGCGAGCAGAAAGGCAACGCGCAGGAAAAGACCTTCGCCGCGCAGATGGTCAAGGACCATACCAAGACCTCCAGCGAGCTGAAGAGCATGGTCGAAAGCGGCAAGGTCAAGGCGACATTGCCGACGGCGCTCGACAGCGCGCATCTGAGCAAGCTGGACAAGTTGAAGGCCGCCAACGGCAAGGAGTTCAGCGACGACTTCTCCGACATGCAGGTCAGCGCCCACAAGGACGCGGTGTCGCTGTTCGAGCGCTATGCCAAGGGCGGCGACAATCCCGCCTTGAAGGACTGGGCTGGCAAGACTCTCCCGGCCCTGCAACACCATCTCGACATGGCGCAGAATCTCGACAAGGCCAAGTGAACGACGTCGCGCCGGTGCCGAAACGGCGCGCCCTGCTCGGATCGTCCGGGCCGACCGAACGAGCGCTGGTCCCTCGCGGTCCAGCGCTCACCACCCGCGCTTCGCGCCGCGCGGCCGCCAGCGGGCACGGGTCAGGCGATGCTTTGCCAGACGAGCGCGACCTGTTTCAGTTATTGTTTGTCAAACCCATTGCGGATTGCATGAGATCTTCGGGCCAGCGAGCCATTGTCGGAACATCGGCTCGCTGGTTGTACCCGGATTGATTGCCCTTCTCATTAGTGCGACGCCAGTTCACCCGCGGCCGATATCGTTGCCGTTCCGCTCCGCTGATGAGTTCGTTGGGCCGCTCCTTCTCAATGGTTCCATCGCTCATCGAGAAAGATGCAGCTTCAATGTGTCGCCGTGCTAACATAGGTTATTGAAGCAAGACGTCCTGGAACCCCTATAAGCCCAATTGGGGGAACCGCTCCTTGAGTCATCTCGTCCGTAAGCTCGAGAATTTCGTCCGCCTTTCGGCGGCCGACCGCCTGATGCTCAACCGCGCCGCGGCGCAGCGGGTGAGGACTTTCGCGCCGCGGACCGACATTGCCCGCGAGGGCGAGAAGCCCAAGGACGTCCATCTGATCCTTAACGGCTGGGCCTGCCGCTACAAGCAGCTTGAGGACGGCCGCCGCCAGATCGTGTCGTTCTTCCTGCCGGGCGACATCTGCGATCTCAACATCTTCATCCTGCGCGAGATGGATCACTCGATCGGCACGATCACCTCGGTCTCGATCGCCGACCTGCCGCGCGAATTCTTCGACGAGATCAGCGCCGGTTATCCGCGGATCGCCACAGCCTTCTGGTGGGAGACGCTGGTCAATGCCGCGATTCAGCGCGAATGGACCATGAATCTCGGGCAGCGTACGGCGTCCGAGCGGATGGCGCATCTGTTGTGCGAGCTGTACTTCCGGCTCCGTCTCGCCGGTCTCGCTGACGCCAACAGCTGCAGCTTCCCGCTCACCCAGGCCGATCTCGCCGAGGCGACCGGGCTTTCCAAGGTCCATGTCAACCGCACGCTCCAGGAGCTGCGGGCGAGCAACCTGATCGTGCTCAAGGGCAAGATGCTGGTACTCCCCGACCTCGAGCGCCTGATGAGCGCCGGCCTGTTCAACGCGAATTATTTGCATTTGGAGCGCGAAGGTCGTCAACTCGACGCGAATGAATGAGACGGTCGGCACGCTCGGCAAGACGGATTGCGCAGTGCTGACCGGCTCGGGCACTCTGCCGGGGAAACGGCGATGGTCGAACAGCGGATGGTTGACGGCAGCTTCGAGCAGGAGATCGTGCAGCGCCTCGGCCTGGTGCCCAACCTGTTCAGACCGGCGCCACCCGCACCGGACAGCACCCGGCAGCTATGGCAGTTCGCAAAATCGGCCTATCTCGATGCTCCCCTTCCGGACCTGTTCAAGGCGCGTCTGGCGGTCCACCTGTCCCGTCTTGGCCGCTCGCCCTATTGCCTGGCCAGGCATTTCGGTTTCCTGATCGGACAGGGGCACCCTGAAGGCGCCCATGCGTACGACCCCGAGGCGATCGCACGCGCCCGGCCGTTGCTGACGCGCCCCCTGGCCGACCCAGTGCGTATCGGGGCGTCGTTGGACCGGCTCGAAGCCGGCCCGGCCCCGCTGGATATTCCCGCGCCCGACAGCAATGGAGAGGCCGACCTGTTCGACGCGGCAGCGGCACTGTTCATACAGGGGGACGCTGCGGACAGGGCGCGCTGCATCCTCCGCCGCGTCTTGGGCAGCGACCGTTTCGAGCTGCTCGCCGCCCTGCTCACCTATTTGCGGATGGCGCAGTTCTGGGCCGACATGCACCCAGACCTCAGGATCGACCCCGACATTCAGGCCCTGCTCCAGGCCGCACCCGAACTTGCCGAGAGCCTGCGCCTCGAAGAGCTTGCAGCGGCCGCGGACTCGCGTCCCGCCGCCTCCGGGCCGAACGGCAGCCACGCCAGCGATCACCGGCTGCAGCGCCTGCTGGAGATCGACTCGGTCGGCGTGCTGTTCTTCGACCATGCCGAGGGCACCCTGATCGATGCCAACGACGCGTTCCTGGACATGACCGGCTATTCCCGTCAGGACGTGGCGAGCCGCCAGCTGACATGGCAGGTCCTGACGCCGCCGGAATGGATCGAGCGGTCCGCCGCCCAGGTCGAGCTGTTGCGACAGACCGGCCGGATCGGTCCCTATGAGAAGGAATACTTCCGCAAGAATGGCGAGCGGTCCTGGATGATGTTTGCCGGCCGCGATCTCGGCGACGGCACGCTCGTCGAGCTCGCGATGAACATCGACGACCGCAAGCGCACCGAAGCCGCCCTGCGCGACAGCGAGGCGCGCTTTCGCCAGTTCGGCGAGGCGTCCTCGGACGTGGTGTGGATCCGAAACGCCGACAGCCTGCAATGGGAATATCTGAGCCCGGCCTTCGAGGCGATCTATGGCGTCCCTCGCGATGTCGTGCTGCAAGGCGACCACCTCACATCCTGGCTCGAGCTGATGCAGGAGGACGACCGGCCACGCGTGATGGAAGGCCTCGAGCGCGTCAGGCAAGGGGAGCGCGACAGCGTCGACTTTCGCGTCATCAGGCGGACGGATGGCGCCGCGCGCTGGCTGCGCATCCGGAGTTTTCCCATGGTCGATCACGCCGGCCGCGTGCAGCGAATCGGCGGCATCACCCAGGACATCACGGCGCTGGTCTCGGCGGCCGAGGACGAGAAATTGCTGCGCGCCGAGCTGCAGCACCGCGTCCGCAACCTGCTCGCCGTGATCCGCTCGATCATCCGGCGGACCGGAGATTCGAGTGACAATGTCGAGGATTTCGCCAGTCATCTCGAGGGGCGGATCGCGGCGCTGTCGCGGGTCCAGACCGTCGTCACCCGCGACCCGCTCGCCGGCTTCGATCTCGCTGAGCTGATCGCCGATGAGCTGCGTGCGGGCGCCGCGCGCGAGGACCGGCAGATTTCGTTGTCCGGCCCGCCGGTGCGGATCAACGCCAAGGCGGCCGAGAGCATCGGGCTCGCCATCCACGAGCTGGCGACCAACGCCTTGAAATACGGCGCGCTGACCGTGCCGCGCGGCTTCATCAGGATCGAATGGCGCCTCGACGAAAGCGATGCGGACCACTGGGTGGTGATCACGTGGAAGGAGACCGGCCTGTCGGGCCGCCCGCTCGACGCGTCACGGTCGGGCTTTGGGACGATATTGCTGGAGCAGATGCTTCCCTACGATCTTGGCGCGCATGTCGATCGACGCTTCGAACCGAACGGGCTGCGTTGCGAGATTCGGCTGCCGGCCGCCGACATCCTGAAGCGCTGAAAGCGCCTCTTGCGAGCCCGTATGGCTTCGACAGTCGGCAGTAATGGCCGGTCTGGTTCCAGCAGCCCCGCGCCATCGGCATAGCCTTCGCCGTTCATTCGGGCTATGCTTCAAGCCTGCGGCCTGAGGTAGAGGCCGCTGGCATCGCGCAACCGCCTTGTCTTCGCCCAGGTTTGGGCTGATACGGCTGAGCGCGGCGCAAAACAGTGAATTCGCCGAGCCTCGAGGCCGCGGAATGATGATGGGACGTTCCGAGGCATCCGGCTTAGCCAGCAACTACGATCGCCGTGCTCACGCAAGAGTGTGAGCACGAGGGACAACCGGTATCCAGGTTCTGTGCGGATGCGGCCGATCGGCCGAGCGTCGCATGACGTCAGCGTCATGTGCCGCGTGGCCATCGGGCGCAGGACGATGAAGCGTTGGTACGACAGCGTTAGTACGACGACGTGTTGGTACGACGACCATCGGGACAGAGCCGAGCGCCGCCGCCGAGGCGGACGACAACGGAGGACGGAGCGTCAATGCTTGCAACGACGACCACGAAAGACAGCGATCAGCAGCCTCATGCGATGATCGATCCCGATATCGTGCTGGCCGCGCGCGCGGATCGCGCAACCGTCGAAGGCGAGCGCCGCAGCGCGCAACGGCCGCCGGACGTTCCTCTTCCCAAGATCGATCCTGAATTCCGCGCGCAGGCCAGCAGCAATCCCGCCGCATCTCGAGAACGGAGCACGCTGGCAACGTGGGTCGTCCGCACCGTTCTCGCCGTGCTGTTCGCGGTCGGCAGCGCCGTCGCAGCCGCCGCCTGGCAGAGCTATGGAGACCAGGCGCAGGAGATGATCGCGCATTGGATGCCGCGGATCTCCCTGGTGTCGAATGCCGACAAGGATGGCTCCGCGGCGCCGACGGCAACGTCGCCGCAGGAGACCGTTGCCGCGGCACCGGCGCAGGACCACGCGACGACGGGCGCGATCGGCCCGACCGGCGGCCAGGACCAGGCGCAGCTGCTGCAGTCGATGGCCAACGACCTTGCCGCCCTGAACCAGCAGATCAGCGAGCTGAAATCGAGTCTGGCGCAGTTGAAGGCCGGCCAGGAGCAGATGGTCCGCGACATGGCCCGGGTCGCCGAGGCCAAGCCGGCCGACCGCCCGAGCGAACGGACGGCGGAAGCGAGGCCGTTCGACCAGCGCGTGATCGAGCAGGCCATCCGGCCGCGCCCTGCCCCGCGCCCGGCGACAGCGGCCGTGACGCCGGCCCAGCCAGCGGCCGCCGTGCCGCACCGGCCCCGTCCCGCGGCGCCGTCCACGGCCAGCATGGTTCCACCGCCGCCGGCTCCGATGGCGCTGCCGTCCGCTCCGGCACAGGACCCGGACCAGCCCGTGGTGCGTCCGCCGATGCCGGTGCGCTGACCCGGGCGGCCCTGGGTGAATTCTGGCCCGGAACATCGCTTGCCCGCGCCCACCTACGGAGATCAACGGAACTTGTGGCCACGAGGCTTTTGGAGCTAAGCCATTGCGCCTGACATGCGCATTTGCCGAGGAACTCATGAGCCTGACCGATCCGACCAGCCTGTCCGCCTCCGACCTCGCAGACCGCATCGCGATCCTGCGGGACAACATCCGACAGATCACCGAGCAGGCCGCGTCGCAGTCGGGCGCCGCCGATGAGGAACGCAATGCCGACCGCCTCGCGCAACAGAGCGAGGAACTGGAGGTCCTGCTCAAGGAGCAGGAGCGACGGCTGAACAAGTAGCTGGTCGTTCGTCCGGTTCGCGGCCGATCAAATCGCGCCTGTTGCAGCGCGCTGAAACTTGCTCCTGGCAGACCCGCAGGCTAGCCTCCCTGAAAACAAATGGGAGGATGCCAGGGTATGCGAAATGGTGTGCGTTGCACTTTGATCATCGCGGCAATGCTGGCGGCGACGTCTTCAGCTCGCGCCGAGCCGCGCCATACCTACACGACCATGGTGCTGGAGGCGTTCGCCACCAAGGTCGAATGCCCCGGGATCGATGTCGTCTATCAGGACCTCGTGCAGAAGGCGCAGGACATGCACCTGCCCGACGGCACGACCGAAAAGGTCCGCAAGGCCATCGCCTACATGCACACCGGCGGCAAGATGGGCGAGAAGCAGGACGATGACCTGATGGCCGAGGTCGCCGTCGCCACGCAGGCCATCGACATGGATCAGCGCCGCCTCGGCATGACGAACTGGTGCGAGGAGCACAAGAAGACGCTGGCCGGTTTCATCCGACCCAAGGGCTGATGTGGGCTGACAGGAACCGATGACGGCCGCTGCCGCTTGGCTCGCAGCGGCCCTCCTCATGTCCGCCCGGAGAAAGACCCATGCGCCTCGAGACGGCCTTCCTGTTCGACCTCGATGGCACGCTGGTCGACAGCGTCTATCAGCACGTGCTCGCCTGGAAGACGGCACTCGATGCAGAGAACATCGAGCTCTCGGTCTGGCGCATCCATCGCAAGATCGGCATGAGCGGCGGCCTGTTTACGAACCAGTTGCTGCGCGAAACCGGCCTTGCCATGGAACCTGATCGGATCGAGCGGCTGCGGCAGGCGCATGCGGACGCCTACCGGAAGCTCGGCGGTCAGGTCCGTCCGCTGCCCGGCGCGCGCGAGCTGCTCGCCTTCCTGACCGACGCCGGCATTCCCTGGGCGATCGCAACCAGCGGCCGGATGGAAACGGCGTCCGTCAATCTCGCCGCGCTGGGCGTCGATCCCGGGCAGAGCCCGGTCGTCACGCGCGACGAGGTCCGCTACGCAAAGCCCGATCCCGACCTGTTTCTCGCCGCGGCCGCCCGCCTGAACGCGCCGATCGAGCGTGCCGTGGTGGTCGGCGACAGCATCTGGGACATGCTTGCCGCAACGCGCTGCCGCGCGCTCGGCGTCGGCCTGCTGAGCGGCGGCTATGGTTCGGAGGAGTTGCGTCAGTCCGGCGCCATCCGCGTCTATGAGGATCCCGCCGACCTGCTCGAGCATATCGACGAGGTCGGCGGCCGCCGCTAGATCGCGCCGCGCTGTCAGCTCTGCGGGCCTGAGAGTGAGATGTCGCGCTCGGCGCGGAACACGTTGGCGTAGAGGTTGGCGATCCACTGCCGTCCGGTCGAGGTCATGTTGAGGTAGCGGATCTCGGTCTGGATGTGCGGCGCGACGCTGTTCCAATAAAACTGCGGATAGCGGTTGACGATGTCGGCCGGCGACTCGTAGCCGAGCTGCCGGTTGATGCCGACCTCTTCGAACTCGTGGTACAGGGCGTTGGCCTTGCGGATGTAGTTGGGATCGCCGAGCTGTCCGATCAGGTCGGCGGCGCGTACGATCGACTGCTCCTCGTCGAACTGCTGGCCGGCGAGCGGCGGAAAGCGCGTGCCTTCGATCGCACGCGCGATGCGGTCCTTGTCGAGCGGCGCCATGCCCTCGATACGGTTGATCACATAGAGCTTGGAGCGATCGACGTGGTACGGCATCAGGCTGGCGTCGGACGACCCGCGCGGCAGGCAGATCTTGCGGCCGCCGCGATCGACGATGAACCCGTCTGAATCATCCTCCCTGAACAGGCCGCGGACATAGCCGATATCGTGCAGCAGGCAGGCCATGATGACATGCACATAGTCGTCGGCCGTCATGTGCGTGTGCAGCGCCCGTCCGCGCATGATCTCGTGACCGGCGAGCGTGACCAGCAGCGTGTGCTCGACATTGTGGTAGAGCGCGTCGCTGTTGCCGATGCATTCCAGCGCGACGCGTGCGGCGCCCGGCAGGATCTCGGCCAGTTGCGTTTCCGAGGAGCCAAAGCGACGGCGCATGTAGGAGCTGAGAAACCGCTCCAACGCCTCTGCCGCCAGCTCCGGTAAGGTGATCATCGTTGCTGCCCCCGCCTCAGACAGCCCAAACACAACTATGAAAGACGCAACGCCCGAAAACACAAATCACGAAAGCGCGGCTCAGCATGGCACTGCGGCCGCTACGGCAACGACGTCAGCTCACGACGTCGCGGCGTCCCGTCCGCTGATGCCGGCGAGCATAGCCCAGGTCGCAGGGGTCGGCCACATCCGGATGACGAGGACCGGGAATTTGCGGGCAAGATTGCTTGTCCGCCACACCTGAGCAGCTCATGTTCGCGGCGCTGCGGTGCTGATCCGGATCACCTCGGGCCCCGCGCACCGACACGTTTCAGGCCTCGGGCCGGCGGCGACGGCACAAGCACCGATTGCAGTTGCATCGGGCGCGCCTCCACTCAGGCGACGTCCGCGCGGGGGCTTTCCTCGGCCGGCGCAGCCAGCACATCGAGGTCGACGAGCGCCGGATCGTCCGCCGCAGGCTCGCTCTGCTGTTGGCCGCCACCATGCACATGCATCAGCGTCTGCACCCGCCGCGCATTGAGATAGTCGACATGCTGATGCGCGAGCGCCAGCGGCAGGAGCGCCTTGGGCAGCGCCGTCATCGTGTAGGCCGCGACGCGCTTCACCTCCTCGCCCTCCTTCCAGGTCAGCGGGCTGAGCGTGTAGATCATCTGGCGGTCGGTCTCCGGCGCCGGCAGTTGCCTCGTCTCGGGCGGCGCCAGCAGGGCGACGTTGATGTTGCCGGCGCGCGTGCGCGTCGCCGCCGCGCGAAGCTCCCAGCAGATCAGTTCGGCCGCCGAGAGCACCTCACGCCTGATGTCGTCGACATCGGAGGCGAAGCGGCTGGCCTCGCTCAACGCCGCGCGGCCGCGCGTGACCGCATCGACCAGCGCCGCCGCGCCGATCTCGAAACGCGGCACGGCCTGCTCGATCGCGGACGCCACCGCCTCGATGTCGTTGGCCGCGCGGTCGCGATCGCGCTGCGCGATCGCCTCCGCAAGCGCGCGCTCGGCGAGAATGATCTGCTCGTCATATTCGGCCACGGACGCGCGCAGCGCCTTGGCCTTCTGCTCGACGGACTGCATCTTCGCTTCGGCGCGGTCGAGCTGGCCATTGCTGGCGCCGGCCTTCGCCAGCCGCTCCGCCTCGACGCGCTTTTCCTCCAGCGCCTGCTCGGCCACGCGCAGGCGTTCCGTCAGCCGCTGCCGCGCCGCCTGCTTGTCTTTCAGCGCGCGCTCGAAAATCTCGACCGGGCTCAGCTCACGCTTGAAGAAGACCATGGCAATCATCCCTGCACGGCGGGCGCGCCGGCAACGTTGGTCGGCAGCGAATCGACTGCCGAATCATGTTGCCCGATTCTTGCGTGGAAATTGGGTCGGAAACCAGGATGAGATACGGCGCACAAGCTCTTGACGGTCCGCAGCGCGCCCCGCCGTCGGCTCGGCAGAATCGACCGGACAGCATCCTGCATCAGCTGATTTTCGGAAATCGCCGTCAGCTCTGATGCGGTCCGCGCATCATCTTCATCGCGTCCACGATATGGCGCCACTCGCGGGCTTCCTCGGTGTCACCGCTGCCCTCGCATTGCTGCGCCTTCTGGGCCGCCTGGGCCACTGCGCCCGCACCGTGCATCTCGAGCATCTGCCGGGCGATCGCATGGATCTGGATTTCAGACATCATGCCTGGCTCCTCTCGCGAATTGGAAATCTCGGCGACAACCCTCGCCGGCATGATGCGTTCCGTGAGCTGCGTCACTGCGCGACGGGTTCCAGCGGCACAAGCTACCTCCCGTAATTTACCTTACGTGCTCAATCCGATTTCGCGCGGATGCGTGCGCTGTTATGCCAGTGAGGCGATTCGCCTGAGGGCGATTTGAGGAGACGGACATGACGCAGGTCTTCTTTCACTGCTCCAATCCCGATGAGTTCCTCATCGATCGCCGTGGAACCGCGGTGCTCGACCTCGCCGAAGCCTGCGATCATGCCGAGCGCGTGATGCATTCGCTCATCGCCTCCGAGAGCGATGAGGATTGGCGCGAATGGGTCGTGCACATTTCCGACGATCTCGGCGAGGAGATCATCGCCATGCCGTTCACGGACGTGCTCGGCGCGATGCATTGAGCGGCACTGCGCGCTTGTCGTGACAGCGGCGACAATACGGCCGCTTTGAGGTGAGTTGAGCGCCGCACATCGCATTGTTCTCGCCACATTTGTCCGCCATTTCGTCGCCGTTGCGACGGAGGGGACATTCAATGACCAGACTGTTGGCCACCTCGGCCCTGGCGCTCACCTTGATGGCATCGACGGCTGTTGCCGACGAGCACCGCGGCGGGGACGCCGCATTGGGTGCATTGTCGGGCGCGGTGGTGTTCGGACCCGTTGGCGCAGTTGCTGGCGCCGTTGTCGGCTACACCGCAGGTCCGTCGATCGCGCGCTCCTGGGGCTTCCGCCGCTCGCGCGCCGCGCGCTCGCAGCAGGTCCGGCGTCCGGTGCGGGATAGCCAGGCTGCAATGACCGAGCCGATGCAGCCGCAGCAGACGGCGCCCCGGATGGCTGCTCCGCCGGCGCGCACCGCGGCCGCAGTTCCGCCTGCGCCAGAGCCGCGCGGTCCCGTCGCACCGCCGGTGCAGACGCTCGAATAGGTCGACGCCGGCGGCTCAGTAGCCGCGGGCGCGATCGACAACGTTAAGCAGCGGCTCGCCGCGCAGCAGCCGCCGCGCATTCTCAGCCACCTGCAGCGCGATCGTCTCCCAGGAGGCGATCGCCGCCATGTGCGGTGTGACCAGCACGCCCGGCTCGCGCCACAGCGGATGATCCGCCGGCAGCGGCTCCTGCTCGAACACGTCGAGCACTGCGCCGCGCAGATGGCCGCTGCGCAACAGCGCCACCAGATCATCAGCCACGAGATGCTCGCCGCGGCTGCACAGGACGAGCGCGGCTCCCTTGGGCAGCCGGCTCAGACGTTCGGCATTGAGCAGGCCGATGGTGGAGGCTGTCAGCGGCAGCAGCGAGACCAGAATCTCCGTCTCGCTCAGGAACGCATCGAGCGCATCGGCGCCGTGATAGGCGCGCACGCCCGCGATCGTCTTAGGCGAGCGCGACCACGCACTCACGGTGAAGCCGAGCTCGACCAGACGCGACGCCGCCGCGGCGCCGAGTTCGCCGAGCCCGAGGATGCCGACCTTGCGGTCCCGTGCCGCGCGCTGCTCATAGCGCTGCCACACGCCGTCGCGCGAATTGCTCACCACGCGATCGAAATCGCGATGAAAGTACAGCGTGCTCCACAGAACGAACTCGGTCATCGCCGAGGTGATGTCGGGATCGACGATCCGGCACAGCGGCAGGTCCGGTACCGTCGGATCGGACAGGATGTTGTCGACGCCGGCCGCGATCGCATGGATCAGTTTCAGCTGCGGCATCGACGCAAGCGCACCCGCTTCCGGCTTCCAGCACACCGCGATTTCAGCCTCGCGCGCGGCCGGCTCCGGCCACGACGCGACGGTCACGCCGGGCAGTTCGCGGGCGAGCACGGCCTTCATCGGATCCATCAGCCCGGGACGGCTCAACAAAGCGACGGTGATCATGCCTTGCGCAGCCCGCACCATTGCGCAACGAACATCGCGATCGACAGCGTCGTCTTGCGCACGCTGTCGAGGTCGACGCGCTCGTCGAACGCATGCGGTCCGATGCCATAGGGCCCGTAGCACAGCGCGGGGATGCCGTAGTCGACGGAGTAGTAGCGGGTGTCGTTGACGGCGGTGGACAGCCGCACGTCGAGCGGCTGCTCGAACACGCGCGCATGCACTTCGGCGAGCGCGGCTTCGGCGGCGCTGCCGGGCTCGCACACCGCGGGATCGGCCTGGAAGCCGCTCCACACCAGCTCGACCGGATTCTCCGACAGGAAGCTGTCGGCCGCCTGCGCCTTGGCAAGGCACTGCTCAATGCCGGCCATTGCCTGCGCCGGCGTCTCGCCGGGCAGCACGCCGAGACGGCAATCGAGATCGCACCAGGCCGGCGTCGAGCTCGCCCAGTCGCCGCCCTTGATGATGCCGACGTTGAACTTGATTGGATTCTTCACGCCCGAGAACCACGCATTCGAGGTGGCGCGCGCGTTGATCTCGCTGGTGTGCTCCTGGAAGGCGCGGATCAGATGCATCGCCGACAGGATCGCGTTGGTGCCGGTCTCGGCATAGGCAACGTGCACCGGCGTGCCGCGCACGCGCAGCCGGAACCAGATCGCGCCGACCTGAGCCCGCGTCAGCGTGTGGCCGGTCGGTTCGGGGATCAGGCACGCGTCAGCGGTGTAGCCGCGCATCAAGGTCGAGAGAGCGCCGTTGCCGGTGCTCTCCTCCTCCGTGACCGTCTCCAGATGGATGCGCCCGTCCGGCACGAAGCCGGCGGCCTTGATCGCGTCGAGCGCGAAGATCATCGCGGAGACGCCGGACTTCATGTCCTGCGCGCCGCGGCCGATCATCCAGCCGTCGCGCACGATGGCCCCATAGGGCGCATCGCCCCACAGATCGGTCGGCCCTTCCGGCACGACGTCGATATGCCCTTGCAGGATCAGGCTGCGGCCCTTGCCTTCGCTATCGAGCGTCGCCACCACCTGCCTGGAGCCGTCGAGCGCGATGGTATCCATCGGCGCCGCCTTGGGATGCTGCATCAGGTCGACATCGGCGAGGCTGAAGCGGTCGACCTTGTAGCCGCGCGCCTCGAACTCACTTGCCAGCCACTCCTGCACCGGCGCCTCTTCGCCACGCAGGCTGCGAAATTGCACGAGCTGCTGCAGGAAGGCGACCTGCTGCTTGAAGTTGGCATCCACAGCGGCGGCGAGCCGCTCCATCACGTCATTCGGCACAGCCGCCGCAGTGTCAGTCACGCAAAGCCTCCAGCCTTCCCAACTCACCCTGCCCGCGTCACGCGGCCAGGCATTTCTCCAGGATCGCGAGCCCTTCGTCCACGATCGCGTCCGACGCCGTCAATGGCACGAGGATGCGGATGGTGCTCGCCGTCACGCCGCAGGATAGCAGAATGAGTCCGTTCTCGTGCGCCACCCGGGTCACACGCTTGGTCATCTCCGCATCCGGCTCATCGCTGCCGCGCTGCTTGAGGATATCGAATGCAACCATCGCGCCAGGACCGCGCGGCTCGGAAACCGGAACCAGATTGTTGGCGCGCGAGAAACGGGTGATCGCGGCGCGCAGCCGGTCGCCGATCGCGTTGGCGCGGTCGAGCAGCTTCTCCTGCACGAACACGTCGAGCACGGCGAGCGCGGCCGCGCAGGCCAGCGGATTGCCGCCATAGGTGCCGCCGAGGCCGCCCGGCTCCGCCGCATCCATGATCGCGGCGCGGCCGATCACGCCCGACAGCGGCATGCCGCCGGCGAGGCTCTTGGCGACACAGATCAGGTCGGGCTGAACGTCGTAGTGCTCCATCGCGAACATCTTGCCGGTGCGGCCGAAGCCGGTCTGCACCTCGTCCGCGATCAGCACGATGCCGTTGGCATCGCAGATCCGGCGCAGCCCGCGCATCAGCTCCGGCGGCGCTTGGTGGAAACCGCCCTCGCCCTGCACCGGCTCGATGATGATGGCCGCGACCTGCGAGGCATCGATGTCGGCCTTGAAGATGAAGTTGATGTAGGACAGCGTGTCCTCGACCGAGACGTTGCTGCCCGCGATCGGGAACGGCGCGTGCCACACGCCCGGCAGCGGCGGGCCGAACGGCTTCTTGTAGGGCATCACCTTGCCGGTCATCGCGTTGGCGAGCGCGGTGCGGCCGTGGAAAGCGCCGGTGAAGGCGATGATGCCGCTGCGCCCGGTCGCAGCGCGCGCGATCTTGATGGCGTTCTCGGTCGCCTCGGCGCCGGTCGTGAGCAGGATCGACTTGGCGGGGCCTGCGATCGGCGCCAGCGCATTCAGCCGCTCGCTCAAGCGAACGTAAGGCTCGTATTGCAGCACCTGGAAGCAGGTGTGGGTGAAGCGGTCGAGCTGGGCGCGGATCGCCGCCACGACATGCGGATGGCAATGGCCGGTGTTGAGCACGGCGATGCCGCCGGCGAAGTCGACATAACGCTTGCCTTCGACATCCCAGACTTCGCTGTTGAGGGCGCGGTCGGCGAACAGCGGCGTCGCGTAGCTCACGCCTCTGACGACGGCCTCGTGCCGACGCGCCAGCAGGTCTTCGTTTGCAGCCTTCGCAGTCATGTGGGCTCGACTCCTCGCAGGAAAAAGGTCGAGACGCAGGCTAGGAGCGTGGCGGTCGCGATCAATCAGCTTGTTCCCGCCGACAGGTGACTCCAATGCACCAGACCCCGGGACTGCCGCTCACAGCTGAGGAGCGAGCACCTTCTTCAGCCACGCCCGCAGCGCGACGATCGCCGGCTCGTCCCAGCGCTCCCGCAGCGCGACCAGCTGGTAGGCTCCCATGTGGATCGTGGACGGGATCACCTCGATCAGCGCGCCGCTGCGCATGTCATCCGCGACCAGCACCTCATTGGCGAGCGCGACACCCTGCCCGATTCTGGCGGCCTCGATCGCGAGATGCGCATGCCACAGCCGCTGGCCGCGCAGGGTGACGTGGTCCGGATGGCCGGCCAGTTCGAACCACTGCTCCCATTGCGCGGTCGACTCCTCGTGGATCAGCGACGCCTTGGCGAGACCGGGCAACGTCGCGATCGCCGGGAAGCGCGCGAGATAGGCCGGGCTCGCCACGGGGAAGACGCGCGGCCGCACCAGCGCCTCCGCCGTCAGCGGACTGCGCATCTCAGTCGCTTCGGCATAGACGATCTCGGCGTCGGCCTCGCCGCGCGCGAGGTCGGGATGCGCGAGCGTCGGCTGCAGGTTGATGTCCCAATTGCGCGGCGGCCCGGTCAGCTCCGGCAGCCGGGCCAGCAGCCGCCGGTTGGCAAGGCCGGGAATGCACCAGATGTTCAGCGTCGGCCGCGCTGCGGGGCGCACCTGCGTGGTGGCGCGGGCGATGATGTCGAAGGCCTGGGTGACCTCGGCGTGGAACTGCCGGCCGGCATCGGTCAGCGCCAGACCGCGGCCCTCGGCGCGCACCAGCGCCACGCCCAGGCTGCGCTGCAGGTTCTGCAGATGACGCGACACGACGGTGTGGCTGACGGCGAGCTCGTCACCGGCGGCGCGCACGCTGCCCTTGCGGCCGACGGCCTCGAAGGCACGCAGCGCGATGAGAGAGGGCAATCGAGGTCGCGTCATGCTCGCACAGTCGTCCGCCTGCGCGAACCGCTCCCTCGCCGCCTGTTGGCGTGCGCCACCATCAATGGTCACGCGGCTGATGTCGGAACGCCGGCCACGTCGGCGACGTCCGTTGATCGAACGCGAGCGCTCCGATCGGAGCGCCGCTGAGGCATGAGGGCGCTTTCGCGCGTTGGTCGCTCTTAGCCTCACGGGCCGCGTCACGCCAGCCCAGATAAAGGCACAGTCGCCTTGCGACGGCGCGGCAAGGCCGGTCGGTTAACGCGCTGAGCGGCCGGGATATGGATCCTTAAGCGTGACCGAACCCGTCGAGACACTTTGCCTCAAAGTTTCCACATTCCGGCTCTGAATCGAGCGTGCTTCGAGCAGGAGGACCCTTGAGATGCGGATCAATCGATTGATCTTCGTCGGTTCGCTGGCAGCCCTCGTCGCGACGGCCGCGCCCGCACTGGCGAAGAACTCCCAGACCCCCAAGCCTGAAGAGCAGGCAACGTCATCGATGCCCTGCCGGGCCTACCAGCAGGAGCCCGACGGGACCTGGAAGGAGCTGCCTTGCCAGGGTCAGGGCCAGACCGCAGCGGCGCCACGCCGGCAGCAGTCGGTGACCACGACGCCGACCAACGCAACCCGGTAGCCGGCTCCGCCGGACCATCCAATCGGAGGGCAGCCCCGCTGTCACCCTCCCCTGGAGGTTCGGCTCACATGGAGCGCAGCGGAATGTGAGCCGGGGTGGGGTGATCTCTCCGCTTGCACCGGTGTCCGCGGCTCACCCCACCCCGCTCGCCCGCTTCGCGTGCGAGCGACCCTCCCCCTCCAGGGGAGGGTGAGACTGAGATCGCCGCGCTTGCCATCGTCATCTTAGGCAGTTGGCGACAGTCACCCAGAGCAACCTTTAGTACGGCGGCGTCCTGCGCGCGCGCTGCTCCCTGCCCGCTTCGACCCACCACAGGAGATCGTCGGCAAAGCGCGGGAAGGCATGCGCAAGCGCCTTGCCGGCGTCGCCGACCAGTGTCCCGTCCTCCGATAGCGCCTGTCCGATCGGACCGACCGCGAGCGTGCTCGACACCACGACCATACCCATTTCCGACAGCGTCCCGTGCCACGCCGTCGCGGCGCGGGCGCCCGACAGCCGGCCGGCCGAATAGCTCGCGATCGCCGCCGGCCGCCAGAACCATTCCTCGAGGAAGTGGTCGGTGAGGTTCTTCAGCCCGGGCTGCATGCCCCAATTGTATTCGCCGGTGACGAACACGAAGCCATCGGCCGCGCGGATCTTCGCCGCGAGCTCCGCCATGGCCGCAGGGGCTTCGCCCGGCTTGTATTCCTTGAACATGCGGTCGAGCATCGGCAGGCCAACCGCCTTGGCGTCGATCAGTTCGACGTCCTGGCCTTTGCCGCGCAACCCGTCGACGACGAACTGCGCGAGCCGGATACCCATCCGGTCCGAGCGATAGGAACCGTAGAAGACGAGGATGCGATTGCTCATGGCGGGTCAACTCCTGGCCGGTCGATCCGTGCCAGCCTACCACGCCGCATTGCGAACGATGAGATGGTGGGGAGCGCCGCGGATCGACCGATCGGCGGCGCGTCGTCGTTCAGATCGAGCGGCGTGAACTCAGCGCGTCACCGTCGCCGATGCCGAGCGCTCGCTCGGACGGCCGAACACGCTGCGGCAGCCGTCGCTCAGACTGGCGCGCTGCTTGACCATGCAGGCGATGATGCGCTCGCGATCGGGAATCTCCGACGAGCACAGCCGGAACACGTCGCCGGTGCACAGCCGCCGCTGGTCGTCTTCCGTGAAGGCATGGCCCGCGCGCGGGCTGGCGACCATCGCCAACGCAAGCCCCGCCATTGCCACATTCCAAGTCCGCATCCTGAACAGATGAGCTCGCATCGTTGTCCCCAATTCGCCCGCTGTTTGTCCTGATCACCCGCTGCCCGCGCTGCTGTCGCGAAGCAGTTGCCGCCGCAGAATCAAATGATGACACAGGGCCGCGCGCCTTCAACAAGCGCCCTCGGTCCTGCACCACTATTTTGCCGGCTGTTGCATCTTCGACTCCTTTTGCCGAACGGAACCTGTGCGACGCCGCCAAATTGTCATTAGGCGAACGCAATCCGGCCCAGCGACGCTCACAGTCTCGCGGCGTAGTGACGGCGTCCTGATGGTGCTTCGGGCCATCACGCCCTTCGTCAAAGTGTGGGAGTTGTGGCCATGGCGTACACGATGATCGCCGAGCGAGAGCAGCAGAAGATCCGCAAGCAGCGCGAAAGCGCGCTGATCGTGATCGCCAATGCCCAGGTGATGGAGGCGGAAGGCTGGACCGTGGTGATCACCGACGAGGACGGCAACAGCCTGCCGCTCGCCGAGTTCGAAGCCGGCCTCTCGCAGAAGTTTTCGTCCTGGTACAAGCCGAAGTCGCGGCCGGTGGTGCCGACGACCATTCCCGGACCGAACCTGTTCTCCGAGCCGGCCAATGACGACGCCACGCCGGAAGCCGTCGTCGCCGCCGAGCTCGAAGCCGAGGCGGTCGAGACGGAGGCCGTGGCCGAGGTGAAGGAGATCGCCGAGGACGATTTCGAAACGGCCGAGGCCGCCAACGCGGTGCCGGCCGAGAAGGCCGAGCGCGAGGAGATCGCGCTCGACGCCGCCGAGATGGCGGATTGATGCTGCGGCCGCGCCGCAGCATCGGCGAGACTTACTCCCCGCCTTCGTAAAACAGCTCGAGCGGCAGCCCGACCTGGGCCTTGCCGATCCACTCCCGCGCGATGATGTTGGACGGCCCCATCGCGATCGCCGCCCGGGCGTCGCGGAAGGCGCGCTCGATCGGGCCGCGGTGGTAGCCATAGCCGCCGGTCACGGTGAGCGCCGTCGAGGCCACCTTGTTGGCCACTTCAGCCGCATGCACCTTGAACTCGGTCAGCGGGATCAGGATCTCGCTCTGCGGCTTGCCGGCGCGCCAGAGCTCATCGAGCTTGTGCGCCAGCTCGATCCGCCACGGACGCAGGCTCTCGACCAGCACCTTGGCGGCGCCGAGCTCCTGCCGGATCGCCTGGTAGTCGGAGAGGCTCTTGTTGCGGTCCTTGTGGACGAAGCCAGTGGTGTGCGCGACCGCGGCATTGAGCACGCCGCGCGCCAGCCCTTCCCAGACGGCGCCGAGCCCGATCAGATAGACCGGCGAAACGCCGTCATAGATGATCTCCTTGCCCTGCCCCTCGGCGCCGAGCCGGTCGCGCTTGGGCACGTGCACGTTCTTGTAGCTGATGCCGCCGGAATGATTGGCGCGCACCCCGAGCGCCTCCCACGGCCTGGACTCGATGCCCTCGGCCTTGCCGTCGACGATGAAGAAGATGATGTCGGCCTGATCCTTGGCGCCGGGGCTGCGGGTCTGGGCGACGTAGAAGTCGGCCTGGCCCGAGCTGGTCGTGAACGACTTGTCGGCGTTCAGGCGATAATCCTCGCCGTCGCGCGCGGCCTCCGACAGATTGTACCACCAGTGACCGCCGGTGGCGCGCTCGCTGGTCGAATAGGTCCCGAGCAGCCGGCCATTGTTCGCTTTCAGCCAGCGCTCCTTCTGGTCGTCATTGCCGAACAGATTGATGGTCTGCGCCGCGCCGACATGCATGACATAGACAAGCCCGGTCGAGGCATCGGCCTGACCGATGCGGTAGGCGGCCTCGGCGAAGTCGACATGGCCGAGCCCGAGCCCGCCGAAACTGATATCGTTGAGCACCCCGGTCCAGCCGGCCTCGGCCAGCGCCAGCAGGTTCTCGCGGGGAAAACGTCCCTCGCGGTCGTTGCGATCGGCATGGGCCTTGATGACGTCAGCGACGACGGCGTCAAGCTGCGGATATGGACTGTCCTCGATCTTGCGTGCGGCAGTGCTGGTCGCCATGAACGGTCTCCTGTTGCTGTAATGAAATCAGGCCACGGCCTGGGTGGTCGCGGCCGGCGCGGTGGCGCCGCCGAGATAGAGATGCTTGATATCCGGCCGCTGCCTGAGCTCGCGCGCGGGGCCCGCGAGCACGCTGCAGCCGCCTTCGAGCACGATGGCGTGGTCGGCGAAGCGCAGCGCCACGGTGGAGTTCTGCTCGGCCACCAGGATCGACAGCCCCTCCTCCGCATTGAGCGTCTTGAGAGCGCGGAAGATGCCTTCGACCACCAGCGGCGCGAGCCCCATCGACGGCTCGTCGAGCACCAGGAGCCGCGGCCGCGACATCAGCGCGCGGCCGATCGCCGTCATCTGCTGCTCGCCGCCGGAGGTGAGGCCGGCCACCGAGCGGCGGTGCCGCGTGAGCTGCGGAAACAATGCGTAGACACGTTCGAGGTCCGCGCTGATCTCACCGCGTCTGGCATCACGGCCGATCGCGCCGGTGATCAGATTTTCCTCGACGCTCAGCGAGGCGAAGCAGTGCCGGCCTTCGAGCACCGGCACGAGGCCAGCGCGCACCAGCTGCGCCGCCGAGGACGACGACACGTCGCGTCCGTCATAGCTGATCCGTCCACCCGTGATCTGGCCGCGCCGCGCCGGCAACAGCGCTGAGACCGCCTGCAGGGTCGTCGACTTGCCCGCGCCATTGGCGCCGAGCACCGCGACGATCTCGCCGGCGTGGACCGCAAACGACACGTCGCTGACCGCGCGGATCGCCTGGTCATAGGTCGCCGCGAGATGCTCGACCGACAGCAGCACATCGCTCATGACAAAGACTCCTTCACTGCGCAGAGCGCCCGCCGATAGCTGCCCCGTAGCCGTCCTTCGAGACGCACGCCTCACGGCGTGCTCCTCAGGACGAGGTCCGAAGTCGCGGAGGGATCCGAACCCTCATGGTGAGGAGGCGCGCAGCGCCATCTCGAACCATGAGGCCCCGATCAGTGCGCGGGAGTACCGCCCCCGCGCATGCTGCTCTTACTGCCCGACCGGATCGTCACCGGAGGTGCGGATCTTGATGCCGCGCTCCTGCGCGTAGGCCGTCGACGACTTCTCGATGATCGGCCGCAGCGCCGCCCAATCCGGCGAGATCCAGTCGGAGACGACCTTCCACTTGGCGCCGTCCCATTGCTGGAAGGTCACGCGGCCATTGCCCTCGTGATTGTCCCAGGTGACGTTGATCGAGTGGAACAGGCCCTTGGCGCCGAGCGCCTCGACCCGTGCCGGATCGAGCTGGAGATGCTCGAAGCCCCAGCGCACCTCGTCGCCGGTCAGGGTCCGCTTGCCGAACTTCTCCTGCGCGATCCTGACCGCCTCGACGTTGAGGATGCCGTTCACGATGCCGAGATTGTGGTAGACGCTGCCGATGCGCTTCTTGTCGTCGAGATTGCCCTTGCCGGCGCCGTAGACGGTCTTGATCACCTCCTGCAGCACCGCATATTCGGCGCCGGAGGCCTGCGTGGTGATCGCCACATAGCCCTTGGCGGCGTCGCCCGCCGGGATCACGTCCTCCTCGGAGTTGGACCAGACGTTGCCGATGATGTGGTCGACCGGGAAGCCGGTCTTCTGCGCCGTCTTCAGCGCCACCGGGTTCATCACGCCCCAGCCGCGCAGCACGACGTAGTCGGCCTTGGCGCGGCGGATCGACAGCCATTGCGACTGCTGCTCATTGCCGGGATGCGGGACCTCGATCTGCTCGAGCTCGAAGCCGTATTTGTCCGACAACAGCTTGTAGATCGGGATCGTCTCCTTGCCGTAGGGCGAGCCGTGATACAGCACCACGATCTTCTTGCCCTTGAGCTTCTCAGGCCCGCCTTCGCGGGTGGCGATGTAGTTCACGATGCCCGAGGTCTCGCTGTAGGGATTGAGCAGCAGCGGGAACACGTAAGGGAAGACGCGGCCGTCGGTGGAGTCGGTGCGGCCGTGATTGATCGTGATCAGCGGCACCTTGTCCTTGCCGATGCGGTCGATCATCGCATAGGCGATGCCGACGGAGAGCGGGTTCCAGGCGGCGACACCCGGCCGGCTCTTCAGCCGCTCATAGACCTCGACGCCGCGCTCGACCTCGTATTGCGTCTCGCCCTCGTCCCAGGTCAGCTTGACGCCATTGACGCCGCCGTCGCGGATGTTGATCAGATTGAGATAGTCGATGAAGCCGCCGAAGAATCCGGTGCCGCCCGCCGCATACGGTCCGACCCGATAGCTCTGCAGCGGAAAGAACTGCTCGTCGGCCTGCGCCGGCAGGCTGGTGACGAGCCCGAGGGCGAGCGCCGCCCCCAAGGTCAGTCTCCTGGCCAGCTTTGCGTGTCTGAATGTCGTCATCGTGTCTCTCCTTGTGTGTGACTGTTTCAGGACTGGGATGAACGGAGGCGGCGCACTGCCGCGACGGCACGGTCGATCAGCGCGACCAGGCCGCGCGGCTCGGCGATCAGGAAGGCGATGATCAGCGCGCCGATCACGATGCGCTGGCTCATCTCGAGCACGCCGGAGTCGAACACGCTGCCGAGCACGGCGGCCCCGAGCCGCGACAGCAGCAGCGGAAACACCACGATGAAGGCCGCGCCGATGAAGGCGCCGCGCAGCGAGGCGAGCCCGCCGATGATGATGATGAACAGGATCTGGAACGAGCGATCGAGGTTGAAACCGGCCGGCTCGACCGTGCGGAGGTAGGCGAACGCCCAGAGCACGCCGGCGACGCCGATCAGGAACGACGAGAAACCGAAGGCGAGCAGCTTCGTCCGCAACAGCGGCACGCCGATCACCTTGGCCGCGACCTCGTGGTCGCGCACCGCGATGAAGTTGCGCCCGGTCTGCGAGGCCAGCAGCCGTGCCGTCAGCGCGGTCGCGATCGTCACGATCGTCAGCGAGAACACGTAGCGGCCGGTGGCCGAGGAGAACGTCAGGCTGCCGATGCGGAGCACCGGCGCGTCGATGACGCCGGAGGCATTGTCATTGGAGAACCAACCGAACTTGGTCAGCGCCCACTGCACGAAGAACTGCGCCGCCAGCGTCGAGACCGCGAGATAGAAGCCGCGCAGCCGCAAGCTCGGCAGGCCGAACACGATGCCGACGGCAGCGGCGATGCCGCCGGCCAGCACGATATCGGCGAGCAGCGGCAGGCCCGGCAATCTCAGATTGAGATTGTAGGCCGCATAAGCGCCGACCGCGAGGAACGCCGCCGAGCCCAGCGACACCTGGCCGGCATAGCCGGTCAGCACGTTGAGCCCGACCGCAGCCAATGCCAGCGCCAGGAACGGCGTCAGCACTGCGTCCATCAGGTAGTCCGAGCCGATCCACGGCACGACGCCGTAGCCGAGCAGGAGCAGCAGCACGACGCCGAGCAGGTTCGGAGTGAGCCAAGCGAGCCGCGAAGGCGTCAGAGCGGTTTCGGTGATCGTGCTCATCACACCCGCTCCACCAGCTTCTGGCCGAACAGGCCGGAGGGGCGCACCAGCAGCAGCGCCAGCGCGACCACATAGGCCGCCCACGCCTCGATGCCGCCGCCGAAGAACGGCCCGACATAGACTTCGGCGAGCTTTTCGATCGCGCCGATCAGGAGGCCGCCGACGATCGCGCCGGTGATGGAATCGAAGCCGCCGAGCACCAGCACCGGCAGCGCCTTGAGCACCACCAGCGACAGCGAGAACTGCACGCCGAGCCGCGCGCCCCACAACAGCCCTGCCACCAACGCGACGATGCCAGCCGCTGTCCACACCGCGGCCCAGACCCGCGGCAACCTCAGACCGACCGCGAGCGCGGCGAACTGATCATCGGCGACCGCGCGAAACGCGAGGCCGGTCCGGGTGTAGCGGAAGAACACCGTGAACAGCGCCACCAGGCTGCCGGCCACGGCGGCGGCGAACAGGTCGAAGCGGCTGATGAACACGCCGCCGATGTCGAACGGGATGTCGCTGACGCCGATCTCCAGCCCGTGGACCTGCGTGCCCCACAGCAATTGCGCAGCGCCCTCGATCACATAGGACAGCCCGAGCGTCGCCATGAACAGCGTGATCGGCGGCTGATTGATCAGCGGCCGCAGCACGGCGCGCTCGATGGTGATGCCGAGCGCCACCATGATGGCGAGCGTCGCCAGCAGCGCCAGCGCGAACGGCGTGCCGCGCTCGACCAGGCTGACGAAGGTCAGCGCCGCGAACAGCAGCATCGCCCCTTGCGCGAAATTGAGCACGCCCGAAGTCTTGTAGATCAGCACGAAGCCGATCGCGACCAGCGAATACATCACCCCGGAGAGCAGGCCGCCGACCAGCACCTCGATCAGGAATTGATAGTCGAACATCAGATCGCAAGCTCCGTCTCGTCCTCGTGGGCGACGCCGAGATAGGCATCGATTACCGCCTGGTTGGTCTTGATCTCGGCCGGCGGCCCGTCGGCGATCTTGCGGCCGTAATCGAGCACGGCGATATGGTCCGAGAGATCCATCACGATGCCGATGTCGTGCTCGATCAGCACGATGGTGGTGCCGTAGCGGTCGCGCGCGCCGCGCACGTGCTGCGCCAGCTCCTGCTTCTCGCTCAAGGTGACGCCGGCGAAGGGCTCGTCGAGCAGCAGGAGCCTCGGACGCGCGACGAGCGCGCGCGCCAGTTCGACCCGCTTCTGCAGGCCATAAGGCAAGGTGCCGGCGATGCGGTCGCGGACCTCCTGGAGATGCAGGAAGCCGATCACCTCCTCTGCCGCCGCGCGATTGTCGGCTTCGATCCGCCGCGCCGCGGGCGTGCCGACGAGCTGTCGAAGGAAGCCGGCGCGGACCCGATGCGCCAGCCCCATCAGCACGTTGTCGAAGACCGAAAGTCCCTTGAACAATGCGAGGTTCTGGAAGGTGCGGGCGACGCCGTGACGCGCGAGCTGCGCCGTCGGCACCTGCCGGAACGCATGCCCGCCGAACCAGACTTCGCCCTGGTCCGGCCGGTACAGCCCGCTGACGACGTTGAGCAGCGAACTCTTGCCGGCGCCATTCGGGCCGATGACCGCGCGGATCTCGCCCTCCGCGACGTCGAGATCGACATCGCGGAGCGCCGTGAGTCCGCCGAACGACAGCGAGATGTTGGCGAGCCGCAGTACCGCGCGCGACTCGCCTGCAGTCTGCGCCGACGCGTCGGCCTGCTCCATCGCGAGCACTTGACGCGCTGCTCCTGGAGCCCAGGTCTCCAGAGCCAGCACATCCAGCGGAGTGGTAAGCCCGCTCAACAGCATCGCGCTCGCCCTACTCCGCCGCCTGGACTTGCACGCCAGCCTTGGCCGCGGCTTTGGCTTCGAGCTCGCGCACCAGCGGGATCACGTGCTTGCCGAAATATGCCACCTCCTCCTGGAAATGCAGGAAGCCGAGCAGAATGAGGTCGACGCCGACGTCCTTGAGCGCGACGATGCGTTCGGCGATCTGCTGCGGCGTTCCGATCAGGTTGGTCTTGAAGCCGTCATTGTACTGGACGAGATCCTCGAAGGTCGATTTCGCCCAATTGCCCTCGCGCTCCGGCGAGGCCTTGCCGGCATTGGCCACCTCATGCGCGAAGGCGTGCACGGCCTCGGGATTGGCGTGGTCGATGATGTCCTTGAGCACGGCCTGTGCTTCGGCCTCGGTGTCCCGCGCGATGGCGAAGGCGTTGACGCCGATCTTGACCTGATGGTTGTTGGCCTTCGCCTTGGCCCTGATGTCGTCGACCTGCGCCTTGATGCCCTCGACGGAGTTGCCGTTGGTGAAGTACCAGTCGGACACGCGCGAGGCCATGTCGCGCGCCGCGCGCGAGCTGCCGCCCTGGAAGATCTCCGGCTGCGGATCGATCGGCTTCGGCTTCAGCGAGTAGTTCGTGAAGCGATAGAAGTCGCCGCGCAGATTGAAATTGTCCTCGGTCCAGATGCCGCGTAAGGCGCGGATGAACTCCTCCGAGCGGCGGTAGCGCTCGTCATGATCGAGCCAGGGCTCGCCGATCGCGGCGAACTCGCCGCGGAACCAGCCGCTGACGATGTTGACGGCGACGCGCCCCTCGGTGAGATGATTGATGGTGGCGATCTGCTTGGCGACGACGGCCGGATGCCAGGGGCCGGGCAGGATCGCCGCGATCACCTTGAGCTTCGTCGTCGCCTCCAGCAGCGCGTGGCTGAACGAGACGGACTCGTGCTGATACTCGGCGCCATAGCCGGCGGTGAAGCGGATCTGACTCAGCGCGTAGTCGAACCCGCTCGCCTCTGCGATCTGCGCCAGCTTCTTGTTGTAGCCGATGTCCCAGCTCGTGCGCTGCTCGATGTTGGAGATCACGAGGCCGCCCGAAACGTTGGGCACCCAATAGGCGAATTTGATCGACGAATCCTTGGTCGTCATAGGCTTCCCTCACTTGTCCTGATCGTCATGCATGCCGTTCCGCCTCGATGAGGACGGCCGCCGGCCTCTGCGCTGCCGGCTCGGCAGCACATTTCGGTTGACTTGATGATGTCGCGTGATGAGCAGGCCATGCCTGCCAGGTGCCGAGGCGTCGCGCGCCTCGGCCGTCATGTCAGTGCATCAACAGAACCAGGCGCAGACCGTGCGCAACAGGCTTCCATTCATGCGCGAAAACGCATCGCTGGAGTCATGGCCGTTGTTGCCGATCATGCAAATCCCCTCTGTCAATCACTGTTCGACCGACGCACGAAGTGTCGCAGAGAAGTGCTGGTGCAGCGAGTCCAAGACCGTCTCTTTTTGAATGAGGAGGTAAAAACGTCTTCCGTAGTTTGGCGCGACGTGGATCAATTTTGCTTCCGCCCCTGTTTCGGTTCCGTCGCACGAGACCTCGCCGCCGGATGCGAACTAATAAGTGCGAATTTCGGCTGTCCACCACTCGGAACAATCTCGAAATAAGAACAATGATACTGCCCGTCGGGCAAATCAGTACGAATTCTTTCAGGACATCTGAACATCCGGAGGTTGATTGGAGCGATCCAGCACTGCGCGCAGAAACGATTTTCTATCGACGCATCAAGCTGATTTGGCCTGTCCAGTCCCGCTGTCACAAATATTCCGCTTTTCCTAATCCGGATTCGGTGGTCTTCTAGGGCCATCTCCCGCTCGCAGGAGGGGCGGTTCGCGGTCGTCACGGACGTTGAGCGGGAGGAGCGGTGAACGCGATGGCAGCGCAGCGCTTGTTGCGCCGACGAACGCCGTCGTCGCGTACGGTCAAGTCGCGTGGTCCTGGCATCCCGACGCTGATGCCGCGCTGGTGCGAAAGCATCATGCGCAACGGTGACCAGAACGCCCGGCGCACCGGGGAGAACGCGAAGCAGCCGTTAAGATCGCCGCGCGGGGAATGCCGGTTGTTCGGCTGAACCTGTGGTGACTGCCGCCTGCTTTTCTTGTTGCAGGCGGGCCATGGGTTGCGGCCAGCAGCCCGGCATTCCCCGCGCCCTCCGTTTATGAGGAGGGCAAAACGGACGGATCACTCGGACGCCGCGCGTCGCGAGAATGCGAGATCATTTGCGAATGATAGAAAGCCCGAGTTTTGCGAGATGCCTCGGCACCCCCCGCTGTCATTCCGGGGCGCGCGCAGCGCGAACCCGGAATCCATACTCGCGAACGGGGTCGTTGAGCGAGCTGGAGCCACCAGCACGCCTCACACGACCGCTCGTGGTTATAGATTCCGGATTCGCGCTGCGCGCGCCCCCGGAATGACGATGTGGAAAGACCGTGGCCCCACCGACTGCCGTCATGCCCGCGAAGGCGGGCATCCAGTACGCCGCGGCTTCTCGGTCGATCCCGATGGGCTTCGACGCGGCTACCACTGCAAGGGCGCGCCGCAGTTTCAGCGAACGCGGCAAGCCGGACGATGACGGTGAGTTTGGAGTGGGAGCAGACGGCCAACCCAGGCAGGAGCAAGCCACGCACAGTCCCCGGCACAATTCCCCGTCACAACAGTTTCGCACTTACGAACAGCGTCCGCACCGCATTGGTCGCCTGCACGGTCATGATGGCGTTGTCGGCCGCCGCCTGCAGCGCCGACATCGCGGCGTCGTGCAGCGACTTGAACTCCATCCATTCGACGGCGTTGAGACTGGTGAGGAACTGATGCGCCTGCCCGACCGTCGAAATCACGACCGGCTTGCCGTTCACCTTGATGTTGAACGTTGTACGCAGACGCGTTTCCGACTTTGCGGGATCAATCATGAAGACCTTCCGGAAGATGCGACCGGCGTTGCCGCCGAGGTCGCGCCGGGGCCAAGCAACAAGCCGTCACTCGGTCTTCTGCGCGGTCCGCGTCGGGGTACCAGCCTCGAGCCCGACGACGACGACGAGTCGGTTGAACTCGCCGTCATCATACGCCTTCAGGAAGCGATCGTAATTCTTGATCGAGACGCAGCCATTCGAATCGCCCTCGGGACCCAGCATGTAAGGGTGGGTCAGCAAGCCGACCCGGCCGAGCGTCGTGCCCTCCACGACGTTCATGCGCAGGGCGCGAACGCCGTGGAACGGCTTTTCACGCGGCTTCAGGTCGTAGGTCGCGGGCGGCGTCGCGCCGACCATGCGCTGGTTCACGTGCTCCGGATCGTCGCGCAGGCTGCCCATTCCGGAATGCGCCTCGAGCCCGATGCCCGAGGGCAGATAGACCATCTTGGCCTTGATGTCGTAGACGGCGGTCCTCTCGTAGCCGAGCGCCGCGAGATCGACGCCGGAGCGGACGATACCGGCGTCCGGGCCGAGCGAGGCGAACTTGGTCGGGCTCGGCAGCAGATCCGTCAGCTTCTGCAGGATCGACCGGTCATCGGCGCGCCCCACCGCTTCGGCCGCGCTCGCCGAAACCAGGCTGGTCGGCATGTTCGCAAGCGACGGGCGCGGACGCGGCAGCGGAACGCCGGGGGCAGGCATCGCAACCGTATTGCCTTCCGTCAGCATCGGCCGCCAGTCGGCATTGTTGGGATCGCGCGCATTCGGATCACGCGACTCCATGCCCTTCACCAGCGCGGCACGGGCATCCAGCAACTGGCGATCGGTGCCGCGCAGCGCAAAGCGGTCGAGCGCGCGCACCGCGTCCTTTTCGGAATAGGCAGTCGCCGAGGCAGACGCCGGCGCAAACCGGGTTTCGAAGGTGATCGCCGGCGGCGGTGCGGCGGGCGCCGTGGCGGTGGCGACAGACGCCTGCTCGCTGCTCGCACCCACCCATGCGGCTGCGCCCGCGGCGATGGCCAGGGCGGCGAGCACAAGCGCGATCGCTTCGGAGCGCCCGAAGCGGCCACGCGTCAACAGCACCTCTACGCTTGCTTCACTGGAAGCCATCACGTCCCCGATATACCCCCCTTTCGGACCACCCGCGGAGGATGTCCGACCCCAAGGGGTACGATTCGACCCGTCATGACATAGGATGGCAAGAGTGCGGCATAATCTAGACAAAGGCCAGCCCCGATTGATCCCGGACAGCGGCCGGATGGCGCCCGGCAAAACCCGGGGGATGCCGGGGCGCCTCAGCGATTATTTCGATATCTCAACAGGTTGGAGATGCCGATGACCGAAGATGCCGCCGACCTTGGCCGATTTGCCGAGGCACAGAGTTCGATTTATTCCCGCGTGACCGCCGAACTTGCGGCCGGACGGAAGCAAAGCCACTGGATGTGGTTCATCTTTCCGCAGGTTGCAGGATTGGGCAGCTCCGCGATGGCGCAGCGCTATGCGATTCAGTCGCGGGCGGAGGCGGAGACCTATCTGGCCGATGCCGTGCTCGGCAGCCGGCTGGTCGAATGCACCCGTCTCGTCCTCGCCGTGGAAGGCAGATCGCTGCGCGAGATCATGGGCTCGCCCGACGATGTGAAATTCCGTTCCTGCATGACGCTATTCGACTCGGTGCGTCCAAACGCGGAATTCGCAACCGCGCTCGATCGCTACTGCGATGGCGAGCGCGATCCGCAGACCCTGGCCTTTCTGCAACGCGGCAGCCCCTAGCGCCGCGCGTCACAGCGGCGTCATCGGTAGCATGCTGATGAGCGACAGCCGCATCCGCCGGATTTCAGGTGATAGCCGGAATGCGAAACTTGATCGCGCCAAGATTTGCGGCTCCCATCCGCCGCATTGATTGTCCCAAGGAGACACGCTCATGAAGAAGTTTTTCCTGATTGCCGCGCTCGCGACCTTCGCCGCCGGTTCCGCCTTCGCCGAGGACAGCTGCGAGACCAAGGCCGTCGGCAAGGACGGCAAGGCGCTGTCCGGCGCGGCCAAGACCTCTTTCATGAAGAAGTGCATGGCCGATGCCTGCGAGGTGAAGGCGGTCGGCTCCGACGGCAAGAAACTCGCCGGCGCTGCCAAGACCAGCTTCATGAAGAAGTGCGAGGCTGGCGGCTGAGAGATCCGCTCGCGACACTGACACCCCGCCGGGAAGCCGGCGGGGTGATTGACAACCATCCCGCAGGTTCCATCGGAGGGAGCGTACCGCAGCCTTCTTTGACATGGTATATTGTCAGCCGAACTCCACATCGAGCTGCTCATGTCCTTCACCACCATCCTGATGTCGACGCCGAACGAGGCCTGTACCGCGTGAGTTCCGTGGAGGCCGACGCGCTCCGCCAGCGCCTGCTGGAGCTTGAAACCGAGAATGCCCGCCTGAAGGCGCGGTTCGCCGCCGACGCCGGCAAGCGCGCCGAAGCCGAAACGGCCCTCGCCGAAAGCGAGGAGCGCTACCGCACGCTGTTCAACTCGATCGATGAAGGCTTCTGCATCATCGAGTTCTTCGACGGCCCGCACGGCCCGCTCAGCGACTACGTCCATGTCGAGGCCAATCCGGCCTATGCGCTGCATGCCGGCATTCCGAACGTTGTCGGACAGAAGGTGCGCGAGATGGTGCCCGATGAAGCCGACGGCTGGGTTGAGCTGTATGGCGGCGTGTTGCGCACCGGTGAGCCGATCCGCTTCGAGCGCGAGCTGGTCGCGACCGGCCGCTACCTCGAGCTCGCGGCCTTCAGGGTCGAGCCGGCCACGAGGCGGCAGGTCGCGGTGCTGTTCCAGGACATTACAGCGCGCAAGCGCGCCGAGGCCGCGCTGCAGGAGATCAACGACACCCTGGAGGCGCGCGTCGTCGCCGCCTTGGCCGAGCGCAAGCTGCTCGCCGACATCGTCGAGGGCACCAACGCCTTCGTGCAGGTCGTCGACATGCAGTTCCGGCTGATCGCGATCAACGGCGCCGCCACCCAGGAGTTCGAACGCATCTTCGGCCTGCAGCCGAAAGTCGGCGACGATCTGGTCGCGCTCTTCAACCATCTTCCCGAGCACCAGGCTGCCGTCCGCGCCGTCTGGTCGCGCGCCCTGGCGGGCGAGGAATTCGTCGAGGTCGGCGAGTTCGGTGTGAGCGGCCGCGACCGCCGTTTCTACGAGCTGCGTTTCTCCGGGCTGCGCGACGCCACCGGACAGCAGATCGGCGCCCATCAGTTCGCCTATGACGTCACCGAGCGTCTGCGCGAGCAGGCGCGGCTGCGGGAGGCCGAGGAGGCGCTGCGCCAGTCGCAGAAGATGGAGGCGGTCGGGCAACTCACCGGCGGCATCGCCCATGACTTCAACAATCTGCTGACCGGCATCATGGGCTCGCTGGAAATGTTGCAGACGCGGATGCGGCAAGGCCGTTTCTCCGAGGTCGACCGCTATGTCGCCGCCGCCCAGGGCGCCTCGAAGCGCGCGGCGTCCTTGACGCACCGCCTGCTGGCGTTCTCGCGCCGCCAGACGCTCGATCCCAAGCCCACCGACGTCAACCGGCTGGTGATGGGTATGGAGGAACTGGTCCGCCGCACCGTCGGCCCGCAGGTTCATCTCGAAGTGGTGACCGCCGGCGGTCTCTGGCCGGCGCTGATCGATTCCTCGCAACTCGAAAGCGCCCTGCTCAATCTCTGCATCAATGCGCGCGACGCGATGCCCGAGGGCGGCCGCATCACGATCGAGACCGCCAACAAATGGCTCGACGACCGTGCTGCGCGCGAGCGCGACCTGCCGCCCGGCCAATACATCTCTCTCTGCGTCACCGATACCGGCACCGGCATGACGCCCGACGTGATCGAGCACGCCTTCGATCCGTTCTTCACGACCAAGCCGATCGGCCAGGGCACGGGCCTTGGCCTGTCGATGGTCTATGGCTTCGTGCGCCAATCCGGCGGACAGGTGCGGATCTATTCCGAAATCGATCAGGGCACGACGATGTGTCTCTATTTCCCGCGCCATTATGTCGGCGAGGCGGAAGCCACTGATCTTGCGCAGGCAAGCGCCGCGACGTCGGCGCGAACCGGACAGACCATTCTCGTCGTCGATGACGAGCCGACGGTGCGGATGCTGGTGATGGAGGTGCTCGACGAGCGCGGCTATGCCGTGATCGAGGCCAAGGACGGGCCGACCGGACTGGCCGCGCTGCAGTCGAATGCGCAGATCGATCTGCTGGTGACCGATGTGGGCCTGCCCGGCGGCATGAACGGCCGCCAGCTCGCCGACGCCGCGCGCGCGACGCGGCCGGACCTCAAGGTGCTGTTCATCACCGGCTATGCCGAGAATGCGATCCTCGGCAGCGGCCAGCTTGCGCCGGGCATGCAGGTGCTGACCAAGCCGTTCGATGTCGAGGCGCTGGCAGGACGCGTCAGGGAGATGCTGGAGAGCTGAAGATGGAGAGAGGTCACCGATGATCCCGCTCTGGCGGCATGCGGCCGTTGCAGGACTTAGCCTGTTGGCGCTGTTGCTATCGCGATCGGCATTCGCCGCGGCGCCGGAGACGGTCTACTTTACCAGCGGCGACGGCACTGAGCTGACGGGCTATCTGTTCAAGCCGGCGGGCAAGGGTCCCTTCCCTGCGATCGTCATGCTGCATGGACGCGGCGGCCCCTACTCGTCGAACGTCAACAAGGATTGCTCGCTCGTCGCCCGCACCGCACCGGCTTCGCCCTGCAATGCCGGCTCGCTGTCGAAGCGACACATGATGTGGGGCAACTACTGGGCGGAGCGCGGCTACGTGGCGCTGCTGCCCGACAGTTTCGGACCGCGCGGCAAGGCGCACGGCTTCGGCCGTCACACCCATGACGATGCCGACCGCGACGATGTCAATGAACGGACGGTGCGGCCGCTCGACGCCGAGGGCGCCCTGGCCTATCTGCGCCAGCGCGGTGACGTCACGCAGAGCCGCATCCTGCTGCAGGGCTGGTCCAACGGCGGCAGCACCAGTCTGAACGTGTTGTTCCGCCAGGGCACGCAGACAGCAGGTTTTCGCGGCGCGCTGGTGTTCTACCCCGGCTGCGGCGACAAATCGCTGCTCGGCCCGACGCTCACCTCGCGCGTGCCGATCCAGCTGTTTCTCGCGGCCGACGACGAGGAGGTGTCACCGACGCTGTGCAGCGCGATGGCCGATCGGTCCCGGCAAGCCGGCACGGCGATCGATGTCACGATCTACCCCGGCGCGACGCACGGCTTCGATGAGCCGGCCGCCAGCCGGCAGTCGATTCCGGGCAACGGCCCGGCGATGGACGACACGCTGCGTCGTGCCGCCCCGCTGGCCTTCGAATGGGTCAAACAATGAAGGGACGAACGATCAGCTGCGCAAGCCAGGCGCCTCGTGGCCGCTACGCGCGACATATTCGGTGTAGCCGCCGCCATATTGATGCAGCCCGTCCGGTGTCAGCTCCAGCACGCGGTTGGACAGCGCGGCGAGAAAGTGTCGGTCGTGCGAGACGAACAGCATTGTGCCCTCGAAGTTCGACAGCGCGGCGATCAGCATCTCCTTGGTCGCCATGTCCAGATGGTTGGTCGGCTCGTCCAGCACCAGGAAGTTCGGCGGATCATAGAGCATCTTGGCCATCACCAGCCGCGCCTTCTCGCCGCCCGACAGCACCCGGCAGCGCTTCTCGACGTCATCGCCCGAGAAGCCGAAGCAGCCCGCCAGCGCGCGCAGCGAGCCTTGGCCGGCCTGCGGGAACGAATGCTCCAGCGACTCGAACACGGTGTCCTCGCCGTCCAGGAGATCCATCGCGTGCTGCGCGAAGTAGCCCATCTTGACGCTGCCGCCGATCGTCACCGAGCCGTCATCGGGCTCGGCCGTGCCGGCGATGAGCTTCAGCAAGGTCGATTTGCCGGCGCCGTTGACGCCCATCACGCACCAGCGCTCGCGGCGGCGGATCGTGAAATCCAGCCCCTCATAGATGCGGCGGCTGCCATAGCTCTTGGACACCTTCTTCAGCGCCACCACGTCCTCGCCCGACCGCGGTGCCGGCAGGAAGTCGAACGCCACGGTTTGCCGTCGCTTCGGCGGCTCGACGCGCTCGATCTTGTCGAGCTTCTTGACCCGGCTCTGCACCTGGGCCGCGTGCGACGCCCGCGCCTTGAAGCGCTCGATGAACTTGATCTCCTTGGCGAGCATCGCCTGCTGGCGCTCATACTGCGCCTGCTGCTGCTTCTCGTTCAGCGCCCGCTGCTGCTCGTAGAAGTCATAGTCGCCCGAATAGGTCGTCAGCTGGCCGGCGTCGATCTCGATGACCTTGTTGATGATGCGGTTGATGAACTCGCGATCGTGCGAGGTCATCAGCAGCGCGCCCTCGTAACCCTTGAGAAAGTGCTCCAGCCAGATCAGGCTTTCGAGATCGAGATGGTTCGACGGCTCGTCGAGCAGCATGACATCGGGACGCATCAGCAGGATGCGGGCCAGCGCGACGCGCATCTTCCAGCCGCCGGACAAGAGGCCGACGTCCTTGTCCATCATCTCCTCGGAGAAGCCGAGGCCGGCCAGCGCCTCGCGGGCGCGGCTGTCCAGCGCGTAGCCGTCGAGTTCCTCGAACCGCGCCAGCACCTCGCCATAGCGCGCGATGATCTCGTCCATCTCGTCGGCACGCTCCGGATCGGCCATCGCCGCCTCGAGCTCCTTGAGCTCGGCGGCGACCGACGATACCGGCCCTGCCCCGTCCATCACCTCGGCCACGGCGCTGCGGCCGGACATCTCGCCGACGTCCTGATTGAAATAGCCGATCGAGATGCCGCGATCGGTCGACACCTGGCCCTCATCCGGCTGGTCGCGGCCCGAGATCATCCGGAACAGCGTCGACTTGCCGGCGCCGTTGGGGCCGACCAGCCCGATCTTCTCGCCGCGCTGGAGCGCGGCGGACGCTTCGATGAACAGGATCTGGTGGCCGACTTGCTTGCTGATGTTATCGAGGCGGATCATGTGGGCTCAGGCGGTGGACGGGATGCCGCCGCTCTTAGTCGATGCGCGCCCCCGGTGGAAGGCGCAATTTTGCACCGCAACTTTCGCCTCCGGCGGCCCCTGTCACCGCCCCTGCGGCCGGAAATCCTGGTTGCCGAACGGCTTGTCGGTGGGGATTCGAATGGCGACGTAACCGCGATCCATCGTGGCGTGGCACGCATTGCAGCCCGAGGTCAGCTCGGTCACGGCGGAGGCGAAGCGCTTGCCGTCCTTGGCGGCGATCGCGTCCGAAATCGACTGGATCGGCTGGCTCAGGGTCGTCACGTTGTTCACCGGAAGACCCGTATAGAAGATCGCCGCATCGGTGAGGCTTTGCTTCAACTGGGCCAGCTCATAGCCGGCCAGATCCCAGTTCTTGGCTTGGCCGGCGAACCACAGCTTGGCGTGCCTGACCTGCACCAGATTCATGATGTCGCCGAGACGCGGCAGATATTGGTCTGCACTGGAGCGCGATGGCACCGCCGCGAGCGACACGATCGAACAGGCCAGCGCCACACCTGCAGCCCACTTGCGATACGTCATTCGATCCCTCGCTTCCCAGATCCGAACCACTGCGATCCGAGATGGACATACCGCCGTCCCAGCGCACGGGACTTGCGATTGATCAAGGGCGGCCATACCGGCTTGGCCTCGGCCGACCGACCTTTAAAACGAATGATCCGCCGGAGCGGCTGCTCCGGCGGATCATCACGTCAGCCCCGGCCCCGGGGTATGATGTTCGGCGTCTTAGGCTGCGGCTTTCGCGCCGGTCGGAACCGTCGCGATCGTCTTCAGGACCTGAGACGCGATCTGGTAGGGGTCGCCCTGCGAGTTCGGACGACGGTCTTCCAGATAGCCCTTATAGGCGTTGTTCACGAACGAATGCGGCACGCGGATCGAGGCGCCACGGTCGGCCACACCCCAGCTGAAGGTGTCGATCGAAGCGGTCTCGTGCTTGCCGGTCAGACGCATGTGGTTGTCCGGACCGTACACGGCGATGTGGTCGGCGCGGGCCTCCTTGAAGGCGTCCATCAGCTTCTCGAAGTACTCCTTGCCGCCGACTTCGCGCATGTGCTTGGTCGAGAAGTTGCAGTGCATGCCCGAGCCGTTCCAGTCGGTGTCGCCGAGCGGCTTGCAGTGGAACTCGATGTCGATGCCGTACTTCTCGGTCAGGCGCAGCATCAGGTAGCGGGCCATCCACATCTGGTCGGCGGCGGTACGCGAGCCCTTGCCGAACACCTGGAACTCCCACTGGCCCTTCGCCACCTCGGCGTTGATGCCTTCGTGGTTGATGCCAGCCGCGAGGCAGAGGTCGAGATGCTCTTCGACGATCTTGCGGGCGACGTCGCCGACATTCTTGAAGCCGACGCCGGTGTAGTACGGACCCTGCGGAGCCGGATAGCCATACTCGGGGAAGCCGAGCGGACGGCCGTCCTTGTAGAAGAAGTACTCCTGCTCGAAGCCGAACCATGCATCCGGATCATCCAGGATGGTCGCGCGGGCGTTCGACGGATGCGGGGTCTTGCCGTCGGGCATCATGACTTCGCACATCACCAGCACGCCGTTGGTACGGCCGGCATCGGGATACACGGCGACCGGCTTCAGCACGCAGTCGGAGCTATGGCCTTCGGCCTGCATCGTCGACGAGCCGTCGAAGCCCCAAAGAGGCAGCTGTTCCAGGGTCGGGAAAGAGGAAAATTCCTTGATCTGTGTCTTGCCGCGCAAATTCGGCACCGGCTTGTAGCCGTCGAGCCAGATGTACTCGAGCTTGTATTTCGTCATTGAGCCTCTCTGTCTTATCGAAAGGTGGGAGCCCAGCAATCGAAGGCTCCCCGCTTACCCGGCCACGATCGGCCAGCGCACTCTTAAGCACGGAACGTGCCAACTGCCGCGACCTCCCGCCGCAGGCAAGGCGCGCAATCCCGGCCCCCCACGGCCCTACCGGCACACTCACAGGGTGCGGCAAAGCGGCGCGCCCGGGATTGCACGGAGCGCATGGCGACGGAACGGTGTTGTCAAAAACCCGCTTGATTCCTTGGCATTGCGGCGGCGCAAAAAACGCCGCGAACAAGGCGTCAGCAGTTCCTCGACATTTTTGAAAAGATTACCGCCAATCCTCGCAACCTTCAGTCCGGCTCAAGGGTTAGTCAGGTGCCCGTTGCTTTGCAGGAGGCAAATCCATGAATGCCTAAGAAATGCGCAAAATGTGATTTCGTTTTCATCATATTGCATTCCCCGGGGCAGCCGCCGATATCGCAAGTGGTAACCACAAGAGAACGAGTCGGGCGCACCATCATCATTGCCCGATGGGAAGGAGACTTGGAGTATGGACACCAATGTGAACGAGGGATCCGCACGGATCTATCAATTTCCGCGCGGAGGGCGGGCCGGTGTTGCGCCCCGCTCACCCGGAGTAACGTCTGCGCGGACGGTTGCGCCGTCAATCCAACCGACGATCTACAGCGGCAGCTGGTATCACGACGAGGCCATCCAGGAAGCCAAGCCGGCATGGGATCGCTAATGTCAGGCTGTACGTTGACGCAATCGCGCCACTGCTGAAGGGCCGCACCGATGAGGTTGCGGCCCTTTGCTTTTTGATCCTGTCCGGATGTGCTACAATCGCTCGCAAACGGCCGCGGGCCGCCGCGCATGCCGGATCATGGTCCGGCCGTCGCGGGTCAGGATCAACGTGACACCGCCGCCCGCATAACGTTGGCCCGACACGGCCATTCTGCGCGCCAGCGTCACCTCGCCGCCGTCGATCTGCATGAAGGCCCGGGCATCGTGAGGATAGAAGCCGACGATGAATCGCGTGCCGTCGGCGCAGCCATAGCTCGTGACAGACTGCGCGACCGCAGGCACCGCAGCGCCCGCGAACGCTGCGAACCACACGGCTGTGGTCATGATCCACTTCATCGAGCCCCCTGCTCTCTGCTACGCATGCGCTTCCCCGCTGAAAACAGCGCGCACGAACTTTCGCACAGGAAGCCTGCGTGTCATAGACTACCGGAATGTCCGATCCTCAGCCCCGCCATCTCGGCCTTCACGGCGCCAGCAACTTCAGAGATCTGGGCGGGTATCCAAGCCGCGCTGGCGGGCATGTGCGCTGGCGGCAGCTGTTTCGGTCGAACCATCTCGGCCAATTGACGGAGACCGACATCGCAGCCGTGCGCGGGCTCGGCATCCGCACGGCCTTCGACTTCCGTGGGCGCGACGAGCGTTTGGCCGGCGTCTGCGCGCTTGACGAGATCAGCGTGCGCTCCGTGCCGATCGAGCCGAGCGTCGTTCCCGCCTTGCGGGCGCGGGCAGCGGCCGGGCAGCTCACGGCCGAGGCTGCCTTGGACCTCATGCGGGAGTCGTATCGCAACTACATCCGCAGCTACACGCCCCGCTTCCGCGCGCTGTTCGATCATCTCATCCAGGACGACGCTCCCCTGGTGATCCATTGTACAGCCGGCAAGGACCGCACGGGCGTCGCGTGTGCGCTCATCCTGAAGGCGCTCGACGTCCCCCACGAGATCATTCTGCAGGACTACCTGCTGACCAACGAATTGTATCGCCGCGAGGGCGTGGCCCACCCTGATCTCCCCCTCGAAGTCTTCCAGGCGATCGGGACGGTGCAGGCCTCGTTCCTGGAGGCGGCATTCGACACCATGCGCGACGATTTCGGTGACATCGACACCTATCTGGGTGATGGCCTCGGTCTCGACGATCCGGCGCGCGCGGCGTTGCGGGAGCGCTACCTTACGGCATGAGGCGCCCTTTCAATCAGGCAGCTTGGCGCGCTCGACTGTCACGATGCGCGCCGCAGCGGCGGACTTGACGGTCCTGATCGTCATCTCCACCCGGAAGCCGAGCGCTGGCTTCGCGCTCTTTGGAATGAACAACATCGCCGCGAAGCTGAGATGCCCGTCGGCGCCGAGCTTCACCGGCAGATCCTCCCGAATCCGAAACACACGGCTCTTGTCGGATGTTTGCGGGCTCCTGGCGCGGACAGCGCCTTCTGTCAGATCGTGAAGGTCGAGCGCGACGACCGACGAATCGCTGATCGCGTAGAACCGGAACGAGTCGGTTTGCCAGCGGCTGTTCGCGACTTCGACCACCGCTCGGCTGTCCGGCGACCAGGCCGCAACCAAGTCGTAGCGGTTCGCCCGCATTTCGCCGGTCGCCCAATAGGCGCCCCCGAGCCGGCCGAGAACGTCGCCCTCCGGCAGTTTGATCAGCACATTCTCGACGTCACCAGGCGGCTCGGCCTGGCCCGACGGCAGTCCGGCTGACGTTCGCCAGCCGAAAGCGAGCTTGCGCGACGGAGCGATGGTGTCAGGAAAGACCCAAATGGCATCCCTGCCCTCGCCGCAGATGAAGCTGCGCGACTGATCAGGGATGCAGGCCGCCCCAGCGGCGAGACACGACGAGAGTGTCTGGAAGGCAACGGCGACGAGGGTGGCGAGGCGGCGCATGGCGCAGCATGTTAGCTGCAGGGCCCATGGGGCGCACGCCGGACTTTTGCGGTCTTGCAACTGCTGTATTCGCTGAAGGACGAGCGAGCGGTGGTCAGACGCGCTCGCGCGCGTCGATCAGGCCGCCTCGATGTCGGCCGTTTCGGCAGCTTCCATGGCATCGAGATCGGCAATCACCTCCTCGAAGGCGGAAATCGCCTGTTGCACAGCCGCGATCTGCATCAATTCCCAGCCGGTGACCGGACCCGCACGGTTCTGCAAGGCCACCACGAGATCGCGACGCTGCTCCTTCAACTGCACCAGCGGCAAACCATGGTCCGGCAGATGTCTCATCATGACAAAGCTCCAACGCCCCTCAAGCGGCACAGCGTCAGGCTAGCCGTCCACGCTGGCGATCCACTTACGAAAGTCCGGAAAATTTTAGCGATCAGGCCAGCGGCGCTGGCGTCGCCATGATGGCACGGGCCAGAATCAAGCTGATCTTCGCCGTGGCCGCTTCGCTCAGATGAAGGCGATCGTCGTGCCCGTCGTCGAGCGCCGACAGTGGGATCTTGCCGGTCTTGTGCCAGCCCTTCATCAGGTCCCAGCGCCGGAAGAGATTGACCTTGGCAGCCGACGTAACCTTTTCTATCCGCCGCTGGATCTCCTCGGCCCGGTCGAGGCGGTTCTGATAGGTCACGATCGCTGCCGTGTATTGCAGGTCCATGACGATGACCTCGACGGATAGCCCGGCCAACCATTGCAGGCCACGCCGCAACGCCGCCTCGACGGCATCGGGACTGTAGACCTCAGGCCGATAGGCCGCATTGGTGCCGACCTGCCAGATGACGAGGGAAGGATTCTCGGCGATCACGTCATTTTCGAAGCGCGACAGTTCCTCGGGAGACTCCTGTCCGCCGATGCCGCGATTGATAACGTCGATCATGCAGCCGAAGTTTGCCTTGCGCAGCGACTGCTCGAGACGGGCCGGAAATGCGACGATGTCATTTGTGCCAGCCGTGGACGACGAACCCAGCGCCACGATCCGGGTCTTGCGCCTGATCTCCAGACTTTGCCGGAAATGTCTGATCGAATGAGGGAAAGTAATAAAAACGTCGGGAAAATCGATGTCTTGTGCCGCGGTCATGGTCACCCCTGGCAAACCACGCTCTCTGATTGCAATTCCATGCCGCGTCCGCGCAGCCATTGCAACTCGTCGGCTTGCCAATAGTATTAGACGGTGGCGCTGCGGGGCGTGTGAACGGGGACCAGGGACGGAATGAACGGAGCAGTGATTGTCATTACCGGTGCGCAAGGAGCGCTCGGGCGCAGCGTTGCCGACCTCGCGCTGGCGCGCGGCGCGCATGTGGCCGGGATCGATCACGCGCAGGCTGAAATTCCGGCAAGCGACGACCGCATCGAACTGGGAGGCGTCGATCTCTCCGATCCGGACCAGGCCAAGGTCGCCATCGACTCCGTGGCCGCCCATTTCGGCACGCTGGACGCCCTGATCAACATCGCCGGCGCATTTGCATTCGAGACCACCGCCGAGGGCGACGACAGCGTCTGGGACAAGATGCATGCACGCAACCTGATGACCGCGCTGCACGCCTCCCGCGCCGCCATTCCGCATCTGGTGCGCTCCAATACGGGACGCATCGTCAACATCGGCGCGATGGGCGCGCTGCAGGCCGGCGCCGGCATGGGTCCTTATGCTGCCTCCAAGTCGGGCGTGCATCGGCTGACCGAGGCGCTGGCTGCCGAATGGAAGGGCAAGATCACCGTCAACGCGGTGCTGCCCTCGACGATCGATACGCCGGCCAACCGCGCCAGCATGCCGAAGGCCGATTTCGACAAATGGGTGACACCGCAGGAACTCGCGGAGGTCATTTTGTTCCTGGCCAGTGACGCCGCAAGCGGCGTGACCGGCGCGCTGATACCGGTGGTTGGCCGGGTGTAGAGCCCGCGCGTCACATCGAATACTGGACGCTGACACGACGAGTCTCGCCGGGCTAGACTCGCGCGCGCTGAGTCGCACTCATGGACCGCCCTTGGAAACCGCGCTCTACCTCCCCGTCAAACGCTTCCTCGAAAACCTTGGCTTCCTGGTCAAGGGCGAGGTCGGCGGCTGCGACGTCGTCGGGCTGAAGGGCGATGATCCGCCGGTGGTCGTGATCTGCGAGCTGAAGCAGGCCTTCAACCTCGAACTGCTGCTTCAGGCGGTCGATCGTGCCGGCGCCTGCGACGAGGTCTGGGTCGCGGCCAATCTGTCCGCGCGCGGCAAGGGCCGGGAAAGCGACGCGCGTTATCGCAACCTGTGCCGCCGCCTCGGCTTCGGCATGCTGGCCGTCACATCAGCGGGCCAGGTCGAGGTGCTGGTCCCGCCGCCCACGACAGCGCCGCGCAAGAACCCGAAGAAGCGCTCGCGTCTGGTGATCGAGCATCAGCGCCGCAAGGGCGACCCCGTCGCCGGAGGATCGACGCGCGCGCCGATCATGACCGCATACCGCCAGCAGGCGCTGGCCTGCGCTTCGGCCCTATCCGATGGACCGAAGCGCATCAAGGATCTGCGCGCCGACATTCCGGACGCATCGAAGATCCTCCAGCGCAACGTCTATGGCTGGTTCGATCGCGCCGAGCGCGGCGTGTACGGACTGACGAAAGCTGGACACGCGGCCTTGCGCCGGTGGCCTCAGGATATCCACATGCCCACGGCAGCGTTGCCGGATCGCGACATGGTGAATGCATAGCTGGGCTGCCCAGCGGATTTTATATTGCAATGCAACAATGCTGCTTCTAGGTATCCCGGACGATTCACGAGGCCACCATGAGCGAAGATTGGAACACCAAGTACGGTACGCGTCGCGTCAGGCGTGATCCCCCGACTTTGGAGGAGGCGATCTTCGCGGCGTCAGGCATCACCGACGACGTCCAGGCCCAGGCCGAGATCGCCTCGGCGCTGATGGGAATGCCGCTCGAGCAGGTGCTGCCCGAGGTCAAGAAGGCGAGCCGCGTCGCCGCGCGCACCAACACCCGTGTCATCACCGCCGACCAGGGCACGCAGCAGCGCGCCGTGGTGGTCGAGCGCCGCACGGTGCGCCGCTTCAACTTCGACAAGCGCACCGGCACCTGAGGCGCTTGCGCGCACAGCTCACCGGCGCGCGCATTCGTTTCATCCGCCCTGCTTCATCAAACGACAAAAGCGCGACAGCCATGAAGCTGCCGCGCTTTTTGTGTCGCCGAACCGTTCAGATCAAGCGGCGCGCTTGTCGTACATGCGCGTCATCAGCTTCCAGCAGGCGCGGTTCAGGTTGAAGAACGCGCGGGCCGCGGCGATCGGCGTGTCGATGACGAGCTTCGTCAGTTCGTCCTGCGGTTGCTCGGTGAGATCGATCGTACCGGTCGACTCGCCATGGCGGAATGCGAGATGCGCGCCGAACTTCAGCGCCAGCGCACGCATGGCGTGGTTCTGCGATCCCGTCGTCACGCGCAGCTTGCGATATCCCTTCCAGCGCGCTTCCGAGATGACGCGCTGAAACAGCAGGCTGCCGACACCGCGCCGGCGCACGCACGACTCCACGCTGAACGCGATCTCCGGAAGCCCGTCCTCGGACTGCTCCGGCGGATGCAATTCGGCTGCGCCGCGCACCATGCCGTTTTCCATGTAGGCGACGACGATGGTGCCGTCAGCCGCACAACGGGCCGCGTAGCGTTCGATGAAACTGTCATCGAGGAAGCCGTTGAAACGATCATGCCGGCTTTCTGAATCGAGCCGCAACAGATGATCGCGCAGCAGCGGCAGTTCCTCGTGCTGGCTGAGCGTCCGCACATAGCCGAAGCCCGGCCGGGGACGAAAAGTATCTACCTGTGACACTGCCAAAGACTCCTCTTCGAAGCCCTCCCGCACAGACGTCTTTCCCTAGACAGGGGCTATATTGTGCATCGCAGCATCCATTGCAAGCCCTGCTCTCTACGGTGAGATCATGCGGCCATGCGCGGATCGCGTGAGTTAACAACTCGTTTGTGTACGAATCATCACAGCACGAGCTGGGTCTGTGTCACGATCGCCACCAGCTTACCGTCACCGGTCTCGATTCGGGTCTGCCAGACCTGGGTCCGGCGGCCCCGATGCACCGGCGTCGCGGTCGCGGTCACGACGGTCCCTTCCCTGGCGCCGCCGATGAAGTTCGTCTTGCTCTCGATGGTGGTGGTGCCCTTGGCGTCCTCGGGCAGGTTGATGACCGTCGCTGCCGCGCCAACGGAATCGGCGAGCGCCATGACGGCGCCACCATGGATCGTCTGATGCAGCGTGCAGAGGTCGGGACGCACCTGCATGACCGCAACGACCCGCTCGGCGCTGGCCTCGGTGAAGACGACGCCCTTCAGTTCCGCGAACGGCATCTTCATCGACTTGATCTTGTCGAGCGGCGTCATGCTTCTCCCTCCTCTTCATCGCACGGCACCTCTTCGCGTGCCTTCAGCGCATCTGATGAGCCGAGCGTCCAACTGGAAGCAATGACCTCAGAGGTCATTGCTTCCGGGGTGACTCTCCCGGCTCACGCCTTCTCGATTCCGCACCACTCGGCAATGAACAAGGCCATGGTCTTGGTCGCGCGGCGCAGCGAGTCGATCTCGACATATTCGTTGAAGCCGTGCATCGCCGCGCCGGTCGCGCCGAAGCACAGGCTCGGAATGTCGTAGTTGAGGCCGTAGAAGCGCGTGTCCGTGAGCGCGGTGAACACGAGGTCCTGCACTTCGCCGCCGAAGACCGCACTGAAGGCGCGGCCGAACGCGGCTTCGGGCTCGGCCGAGTTGGTCAGCTCGTAGCCTTCCGAGAGGAAGCCGGACCATTCCACGACGGGCGGGTTGTTGGAGAGGAAGCGATGATCGCGCGAGGCGGCGGCGATGCAGGCGAGGATCTCGTTCTGACATTCCTTGACCGACCAGCCCGGCAGGATCGCGATGCGGCAATCGACGTCGCACCAGGCCGGCACGCTTGAGGCCCAGTCGCCCCCCTTGATGATGCCCGGGTTGAAGTTGATCGGATGGTTCAGCGTCTTGAAGTGCCGGTCGCGCTTGGCGCGCTCGTTCCAGTCGGCTTCGAGCTTCTCCAGCGCATGGATGAGATGATAGCTCGCCTTGATCGCGTTGGCGCCGATACCCGCCTCGAACACATGGGCCGGAATGCCGCGCACCTTGATGCGGAACCAGATCACGCCGACCTGGGATCGCACCATCTTCTCACTGGTCGGCTCCGGAATGAAGCAGGCATCGGCGCGATAGCCGCGCTGCAAGGTCGAGAGCGCGCCGATGCCGGTGCTCTCCTCCTCGATGACCGACTGGAGATGGATGCGCGCCGTCGGCTTGAGGCCGGCGGCCTTGATCGCATCGAGCGCGTAGAGCGCGCCGATCGTGCCCGACTTCATGTCGCAGGCGCCGCGGCCATACATCCGGCCGTTGCGGATCACCGGTGAAAACGGCGGCGTCTCCCACATGTCGAGCGGGCCCGCGGGCACCACGTCGCAATGCCCCTGCAGGATCAGCGAGCGTCCGGCCGTGGTCGCCGGCCGATAGGTTCCGACCACGCTGCGAGCCTTCGAAAAATCATGCTCGATCGGACCATAGCCGCGCATGTCCTTGAGCTCGTCGAGATCGATGTGCCAGTCGTCCACCTCGTAGCCGCGTTCGCGCAGGAGATCGCCGAACATGTCCTGGCATGGTCCTTCGGCGCCGCGGGTCGAGGGGATCGCGACAAAGTCGCTGGTGGTCGCAAGCTGGCGGTCGAAGCCGGCGTCGACTGCGTCGAGAATGCGCTGCGTGGTGTCCGAAGTAATCATGCTGGTCCGAAATCCCATTGCTGAAGGCCGCAGCAAATCACAATCCCGCGCGTCCGTGCACCCAATTTGCCGCTGCTTTCAGAATCGCAGGTCTCCCCGTACATTGGCGCATGCGCGCGAGCGCGGATTCTGGAACTCGGCATGTCGGACCATCGCAACATTCTCTATTTCCTGCTCGGCATTCTCACCGCCGCTGTCGTCGTGCTCGGCTACAACTTCTATCAGTCGAAGCGGCAGCCCGACGGATTCCAGATCAATGTCGGCCCGAACGGTGTGAAGATCGAGGGGAAGTGATGCGTGACGTGCTGTCTTTGCGCTTGCCGGTCGCTGTATTCGGCCTGACCGTCTCGGCGAGTCTTCTCGCCGCCCCCGCACAAGCCCAATATGTCGGGCGCGAGCAGGACATCACCGATCTCCGGCTCGGGCAGCGCGTGATGGTCGATGACGGCACCTGCCCTGCCGGCCAGGTCAAGGAGGTTTCCGGCTCCAGGATGGCGGAAACCGGCATCGTCCGCAGCGTGAAATGCGTGCCGCGCTTCGGGCCGAAGAAGAAGTAGGCGGCCCCACCAACAGCATCTCCTGCCGCCTTTCCTCTCAATGTGACATGCCGCACAGTGCTGCAGGCATGGTTTGCCGATGCTGGCGTCCGACGAGAAAACGCGGGGACGCAGCATGTCGATGTCACTGGTGCAGGAAAACGACTTCATCGAACCGGCGGCCCGGCCGGAGCCGAACAAAGCCGACTTCAGACGCTACGCCCTGCTCGGCTATGCCTCGATCGCCCTCGTGTTCGGCGGCTTCGGCGTGTGGGCCGGGCTCGCGCCGCTCGACCGCGCCGCCATCGCGCAGGGCACGGTGTCCGTCTCCGGCGACCACAAGGTCGTCCAGCATCGCGAGGGCGGCATCGTCCGCGAGATCCTGGCCAAGGAGACCCACGCGGTCCATCGCGGCGACCTGCTGTTCCGGCTGCAGCCGACCGAGGCGCAAGCCAACACCGATCTCCTGCGCAAGCAGATGGATGCTGCGCTCGCCGAGGAGGCGCGGCTGCTGGCCGAGCGCGGCAATGCGCGGATGATCACCTTTCCCGAGAGCCTCCTGAACCGGCAGAACGTGCCGGAAGCCGTGCTCGCCATCGCCGACCAGCAGCGCCTGTTCATCGAGCGGCGCAACGGGCTGATCAGCCAGATAAACATCCTCAATTCGCAGATCGCCCAGCAGCAGCAGGAGCTCGCCGGCCGCGACCGTCAACGGGCCTCGCTCACTTCGCAGCTGGCAAGCTTCGATACCCAGATGAACAATGTCCGGCCGGCGGTCGCGCAAGGCTACTATCCGCGCAACAAGTTCCTGGAGCTGGAACGCGATCGCGCCCGCGTCGAGGGCGATCTCGGCCAGGCCCAGGCCGACGTGGCGCGGCTCACGCAGACGATCGGCCAGACGCGATTCCAGATCGATCAGACGCTGCAGAAGTACCTGACCGAGGTCGGGCAGCAGCTCGACGGAACCCGCGCCAAATTGTCGGATCTGCGCGAGAAGATCGTCATTGCCGAGGACGTGCTCCGCCGCGTCGACATCCGCGCCGAGCGCGACGGCATCGTCATGAACATGAAGGTCCACACTGTCGGCGCCGTCGTGAAGCCCGGCGATACGCTCGCCGAGATCGTGCCGGTCGGCGAGGGCGTCGATGTGATGGCGCATGTGTCGCCGCGCGACATCGAGAGCGTCGCCATCGGCCAGAAGGCCGAGGTGCGCTTCCCCAACTTCTCCTCGCGCAGCACGCCGACGATCTTCGGCAAGGTCGCGAGCGTCTCAGCGGACGCGATGACCGACGAGGCGAGCAAGCAGAGCTACTACTCGGCGCGCGTCGTGATCGACTACTCGACCATTCCGCCTGAGATCGCCGAGAAGATCATGCCGGGCATGCAGGCCGACGTGATCATCTCGACCGGTGAACGCACCGTGCTCGAATATCTGGTCGGTCCGCTGCTCAACACGCTCGCCAAGACGTTCCGCGAAAAATGATCAGCGATCGTCTAACCAGGGTTCGCCAGTGCCGCGCTCGGGACAGCGATGTCCCGGGCGCGGCTCACGCCGATCACCTCAAGTGCCCCGCCCTGCCCGGCCGCGAGGGTTTCACGGCTCACATCGCCGAGGTCACCCAAGCCCGCACGGCTCGCGACGTCGCCCGAAAGCACAAGCTGCCAGCCGCGGGTGTCCGCGAGCTGCGCCATGCGGGCCGGCCATTCCGTCCCGAGCCCGAGCACGGCGATCTGTGTCAACCGTCCGAGATCAAGGCGCCCGACCACGATTTCGGTCGCGCGCGCGCCGATCGCAAGCTCGACCGGGCGGCCGATCTCGGCTCCGATCTTCTCGTTCACCCGATCCATCGCGAGATCCATCGCTTGGATCGCCTGCAGCGCATCGCGACAGCCCTGATCCAGCCCCCGCAGCTCGCCGAACACGGCGAGCACGCCATCGCCGAGGAAACGGTCGATGCGGCCGGCGTGGGCGTCAACGGCGTCAGCCACGGCTCCGAAGATCTCGTTCAGGATGAAGGCGAGGTCCGAGGCCAAGCGATCAGCTGCGATCGCCGGGAAGGCGCGCACGCGGATATCGACCAGGCAGACGGCGCGGCGCTCGCCCTGGCCACCATCCTGCGCCGCAATCGGCGCGAGCATCTCGACCTCCCCGATCAGCGGCGTGACGGTGAGCGGCGCTGCGGGGCGGATCTGGCAGGCAAGCCGTACGTTGCCCGGCGCCGCCAATTCGTCCAGCACGGCGCGTTCGGCACGGCTGGGCGCCGCGAGGCTCTCCGCGCCTTTCTCGACGCGAACACGGCACAGACCACAGCGCGCCCGCCCACCGCAGGCCGAGGGATCGGCGAGATCGTGGCTCCTGATGCTGTCGAGCAGCGTCGGGCCGATGGCCGCTTGCAGCGTCGCTCCGCCCGGGAACGTGATCGCGACCTTCGGCGCGGCGAGCAGCGCAATGTGGCGGAAAACGACGATCGTCGCACCCGCCACGAGCAATGCCGCCGCAGCAATCCACGCCGACATCTTGAACAGGCCGAGCCATTTCGCATCGAGCTCACCCGGCCAATGCGTGACCTCGCGCATCCGCTCAGCCATTCCTGGATCGCTCAACAGCGCAGCGACCGACCGCCCGGCCACCATGAAGCCCATCAGCGCGGCCATCGGCAGCGCTACGGCGAGAATGATCAGCAGCGGCTGCGCCAGCCGGTACCAGCTGCGGAACTTCAGCCAGTGGTGCAGGCCAAGACACCCGTGAGTCCAGACCAGCAGCAAAAGCGCGGTCTGGATCCACGCCGCCTTCGGCCACAGCAGCGCCAGCGCATAGAGGTAGCCGTCCTGGACGCCGAACAGCGCATGGGCGACGTGGGTCTCGACGAGATGCGGCAGCAGCAGCAGGGGAATCGCAAATCCCGTGGCGAGCTGGATCAGCTCCCACGGCGGCAGCCGCCAGGTGCCGCGCTGGATCGTCTTGGCGAACGCGAGCGCCGCATGCGTCAGCAGCGCCCCCGCCAGCACGATCATCCCTGGCCAGGACCGGGTGACGAGAAGCCGCCATTCCTGGACCTCGTCCATCGCCTCGAGGCTGAACAGGCCGACGGCATGATTGAGAAAGTGGGTCGCCGCGAATGCAAACAGGATGAGGCCCGAGACGAGCCGGAGGGTCTGAAACGTTACGGCAGGCATGAGGTCACTGCGAATGAGGCCAACTTCGAGCTCTGAGCACGGCTGACCCATCCGGTAGCGGCTGCATCTCGCCAACTCAAGCGCCCGTGAATCGGCGTCACCCTATGTGACGCCGGTCACGGTCGAAGGCGCTTGGCTGGGCGAAGGTCGGAGCGCCAATGCCAAGGGGATCAGCCATGACCACGACCACCGCCCGCAGTCCGCTCGGAACCGCACTGCGCGCCTGCTTTCCCGCGCTCACCGCGACCTTCGTGCTCAGCCTGTTCATCAATGCGAGCATGCTGGCCTCGCCGCTGTACTCGATGCAGGTCTACGACCGCGTGCTGACCAGCCGCAATGTCAGCACCCTCGTCATGCTGACCCTTATCGTCGGCGTGTTCCTGATCCTCTACGGCGTGCTCGAATTCGCCCGCTCCGGCGTGCTGGCGCGGGCCGGCGTGCAGTTCGAAGGCACGCTGCGGCATCCGCTGTTCGAGACGATGATGAAGGCTGAGCTGTCGCCGCGGCATCGTTACGGCCAGCAGATCATCCGCGACGCCGAGACCATCCGCGACTGCATCTCCAGCGGCACGGCGGCGATCGCCTGCGACCTGCCCTGGACCCCCGTATTCGTCGCGCTGTGCTTCCTGCAGCATGCCTATCTCGGCATCCTGTCGCTGTTCGGCGCGATCGTGCTGTTCTCGCTGGCGCTGTTCACCGAGTTCTACACCCGCTCAAGCGTCGAGCGCACCAATGCGCTGGCCAATGAGGCCTCACGCTTCGTCGCATCGGCGCTGCGCAATGGCGAGGTCGTGCGCGGCCTCGGCATGGGCGACATCGTGCTGGATCGCTGGAGCTGCCGGCAGTCGGCAATGGTCGACGCGCACTCGACCCTGGTCGAGCGCGGCGCGGCGATGCATTCGGTCACCAAGTTTGCCCGCATGGCGGTGCAGACCTCCCTGCTCTGCATCGGTGCGTGGCTGGCGATCGAGCAGCAGATCTCGCCCGGCGCCATGATGGCGACCTCGATCATCATGGGCCGCGCGCTGGCGCCGGTCGAGCAGGTCGTCGGCCAGTGGAAGCGCATCGTCGCCTTCCGCTCCGCCTATCGCCGGCTCGAGGAGCTGTTCCAGGCGCTTCCCGTCACGGCCGCCCCGACCGCGCTGCCGACGCCCCGCGGCGACATCGACGTCGAGAATGCGGTGGTGTGGCCGCCGGCTGCCGGCCGTCCCTCGGTCAAGGGCGTCAGCTTCTCGCTCAAGGCCGGCGAGAGCCTCGCGATCGTCGGTGCCTCGGCCAGCGGCAAGTCCAGCATGGCCCGCGCGATGGCCGGCGTCTGGCCGCTGCGCGAAGGCGTGATCCGCATCGACGGCGCCGCCTACAGCCAGTGGGACCAGAACCGCCTCGGCAAGCACATCGGCTATCTGCCGCAGGACATCGAGCTGTTCTCCGGCACGGTCGCCGACAACATTGCCCGCCTCGCCAAGGTCGACGAAGCGGCCGTGATCGCCGCCGCCAAGGCCGCCGGTGCGCATGAGGTGATCCTGCGCCTGCCGAATGGCTACGACACCCCGATCGGCGAAGGCGGCGTGGCGCTGTCGGGCGGCATGCGCCAGCGGGTCGGCCTGGCTCGCGCGCTCTACGGCAATCCGCGGCTGCTGATCCTCGACGAGCCGAATTCCAACCTCGACGAGGATGGTGAGCGGGCGCTGGCTCATGCCATGGCGCAGATGAAGGCCGCCGGCCGCACCGTGATCGTGGTCACGCACCGTCCGCAGCTTTTGGCGCATGTTGATCGCGTCATGGTGATGGCCTTCGGAAAGTCGCTGGCATTCGGCCCGCGCGACGAGGTGATCGCCAAGATGCGCGGCCAGCGCGTGGTCGTCGCCCACGACAAGGCGAACACCAGCGCAGCGGCCTGAGCAACACAACGATTTCGCAGAGACGACAAGGAGCCTGCCATGATCAAGTTCACCTCTCGCCAGACTGCCCTCCAATTGGCCTTCGCAGCCGCCGTGCTCATCCCGGTCTCGGCGTCGGCTGAGACGCCGATGACCGCGCGGCAGATGCTGGCCCATGCGCAGACTCAGACGCTGAATCCGCCCGCCGATGTCAGGACGCCCGCGCAGGCCGCGGAGAGCAGCGACAAGATCACGACCGCCGCCCTCGCGCCGCCCGCCAAGATCGCCGCGCCGCTTCCGGTGATCGAACCGCCGGCACCGGTCGCGCCGCCGTCGATCACGCTCTCAGCGCTGCCGGCGCCGCTGGCCGCCCCCGAACTGCCCGCGAAACAGAGCCGCGGTGATATGCCAGCTGCCATGATGCCGGCTCCGGAGGCCGTCAAAGCGGTGAAGGCGCCCGAGCCGGCGGCAGCCATCCCCGTCAACGTGGATACGCGCGCCGCAGCGCCGGCCGTCACACCCTCGCCCGCTCCCGCTGCGACGGCTGCGGCACCGGCTCCCGCTGTCACGCCAGTTGCGCCGCAGGCGCAGGAAGCAACGCGGCCGCAATCGCAGCCCGCCGCCACCGTCAGCAAGACTTCTGAGACGCAGCGTCAGGTCACCCCTGCCAAGGCCGCTCCGACACGCGCAGCCCACAAGTCGACGCCCAAGTCGTCCGCACGCGGCAATGGCGCGTCGATCGACACTCAGATCTCGCGCATCATGCGTCGTCCGGACGTGCAGGCTCTGATGTCGCAATACGGATTGGATTGATCAGGACGACCAGGATCAATCTTGATTTGGCTGAGCGTTCGATCCGCTCACGACTTGGGCGGATCGAACATGCACGTCAGGGCGGGCTTTGCGATCCGTGTGAAGGTCGGCCCGATCTCGGCACGCTTGGTGGCTGGCAGCCACTCTGCCTCGATCGTGGGAACGCCGGTCTCGCTGATGCCGCGCAGCAGCGCCTCGCGCAGGTCTTGATCCTCAATCACGGCCACGGCCTGGTCATGAAGACAGCTGCACACTGCGTCAGGATGAAGCCACCGTCCGAGCATGTGCGGCGCGCATTGGCTGACAAACGCGCTGCGCGGTTCGGGCAGCTTCGCAGCAGGCTGTGCATGAACAGAGGATGAGAAGAACGACAGGACGGCTAGCGCGGCAAGAGTCAGTCGACGATGCATTTGGGTTCGCTGATCTCGTCAATGATTCGCTGGAGTCGATGCCGGATCTGAGCCGTTGCGCCGATCCCTGCTGCTTCGTGATACGCCGTCAATGTTTCATCCGGTTTGCGCCGCAAGCCCAAAATGGTTTCGTCGCGGATCCCGATTGCTTCTTCCGCTCGCGCTGACGACACAAAATGCAGCCGGAGAACGAAATCGGCCGCCCGATCAATCGGAGCAACGTGGCTGAAGGCCCCTCGGCCGAGCTCAGACCCAAGCATGGGCCATCCGGCGACAGCAGGACTTCTTAAGCATTCTGTGTTGCAACCCTGCGGTCCGCCGTCATTTGGCGCGATCGAAAGCAACCCCGACCGGGGCTGCGCGTTGAGCGATGCTTGTCGAACCCGGATTGCCATGCCCCTCGGACGCGCCCCCGCCCTGACGTCGGCGCCACCACGAAAAGCTGTCGCGATGCCGATGGCCCAGCAGCGGCCCGAGAACTTCTCTGAGTCCACCCAGCAACGCCTCGTCCGGCTGATCGGCTGCCACGATCGAGGCCAGCGCTGCGCGCCTGACAAGACCGCGGACAGCCGATCGACCGCCGGCGACTATCCTATTGAATGAAGTCTCCGCACTTCTGAACCTCGCCGTCGTCAGACCTGCCCCACGGCATGACGGGCACCGATGAGGTCGAGTTCTTCGGCGAGCCCTCGATCAGCTTGTCTGAATAGACCATGTAGACGAGCACGTTGCGCTTGGCGTCGCAGCCGCGCACGATCTGCATCTTCTTGAAGAACAGCGATCGCCGCTGGCGAAACATGTCGTCCGCCTGCTCGAGCTTGCGCTTGAACCGGATCGGCCCGATCTGCCGGCACGCCAGCGAGATGTCCGAGACCTCCTCGGAAAGCCCGAGCCAGCCGGCATATCCACCCTTCTGCGGCACCGTGAAATGACACGCGACACCCTCGACCTCTGGATCGTCAACGCCATAGGTCGCGAGCTTGTCATTCGGGCTGAGCAGTTTGAACACTGTCGACCGACGAAAGATCAGATCGGGCTCGTCAGCGGCATAGGCTGACACCACAGGCGAGGACACTCCGATAAGCAGCAGGAAAGCTAGGGTTTTCAGCCACAGGTCAAACCGTTTGGTGGCTCTGAACGACATGTCGGTCTCCGTTATACCGCCGATGGCTCGGCATACCGCCCATGTAGGAACACAAATGCCTGCAAGAAAGGCACAATCGGTCAGCCGGCTTCGATTGCTCGTTTAACGTGATGTGAGGCTTTTCTGCTACGATCGGAACGAAAATATCGCAGGGCAGAAGCCCCAAGCTGGTGAACGCGGATTCGGTCTGCGACACTAAATGCCAGATGGTTCTTGAGGATTTGCCGGAATGCTCTGCGTTCGTGCAGCCGCCAGGGGGCGGTTTTATTGTGCAGCAATCGTTTCAGTCCCGCTTGTCCTAGCAGCGACATCACAGGCAGGCGCAGCGCCTTACTACTACTGGAACGACTCGCAGCCCATCGCGATCGCTCCAGCCGACGCTCCGCTGTTGCCGCGCAAGCCCAAGGTTCGCCGCGCGCCAAAGGCGCCGATGATCGAGAAGGAGGCCGCCAAGCCGCAAGGGCCGGTCATGGTGGCCGTGTCGATCCACAAGCAGCAGCTCAAGGTCTACGACGCGAACGGGCTGTTCGCGGAGGCGCCAGTGTCGACCGGCATGAAGGGCCACTCCACGCCGATGGGCGTGTTCAGCGTCATCCAGAAGCAGAAATTCCATCGCTCCAACATCTATAGTGGCGCGCCGATGCCGTTCATGCAGCGCATTACCTGGTCGGGTGTCGCGCTTCACGCCGGCGTGCTGCCGGGCTATCCGGCGTCGCATGGCTGCATCCGCATGCCCGCAAGCTTCGCGACCCGGATCTACGGCTGGACGCGCATGGGATCGCGCGTGCTCGTCACGCCCGGCGAGGTCGCTCCGGCCAGCTTCTCGCATCCTTTATTGACCGCATTCAAGGCGCCGCAGCCGAGTGCCTCGGTTCAGCCCGACGGCAATTCGCCTGCATCGATCAAGTCGGACAAGGGTGCCGCCGCAGCGCCGACGATCACCGTGGCCACGACGGATCTGCGCGCGACGATCGGCCACGCGGATGGCATGCGGCTCGGCGCGGAGGCAACTGTGGCCGCCCGCCCCACGCGCACGGCCGACGCCAGCAACGCCACGAGCATTCCGGCAACGGCCACCGACACCCCGGCTGCTTCAGCGGAGATCAAGCCAGCCGTCGCCGAAACCGAAGCCAAGGCCGTGGACCCGATCACGGTCCCGGAGATGGCGACCAAGTCAGAACCGGTTGCCGACACAGCCCAGAACGAGGCGAATCCCGCCTCCGCCGACGCAGCGGCTGAACCGTCGAGCCCCGCGCTGGCGGCGGCACCCGAAAAGCCGGCCGACGCCACGAGCAAGATCGAGGCGACCGGATCTGCCAAAGTGAAGCCCGTCGATACCAAGCCCGTCGACGTCAAGGCCGCGGAGCAACCTGTCACGCCGGCGACATCCACCGCCGATGCTCCGGCGCAGCCTTCGGAGCTCAAGGATCTCTCCAAGGATCAGTCGCGCGTCGCCGCGCCGGACAAGCCGATCGCACCGAAGCCGGAGTTGAAGCGCAACAGTCAGGTTGCGATCTTCATCAGCCGCAAGGATTCCAAGCTGTACGTGCGGCAGAACTTCGCGCCGGTGTTCAACACCCCGATCACGATCGCTCCGAGCGACAAGCCGCTCGGCACGCATGTGTTCACCGCCATCGCCGACAAGGCCGATCCGGCGACGATGCGCTGGTCGGTCGTCTCGCTGCCGGCCTCCGCGCGCAGCATCGCGGCAAATGATGGGGCGGAGAAAGCCGTCCGTCGCGGCAAGAAGCCGATTGAAGCACACGTCGATGCCAAGCCCGCAATCCAGTTGAGCAGCGCCGCCGAGGCGCTCGACCGGATCACGATTCCGGCTGACGTCATGGCCTGGCTCGGCGAGGCGCTGTCGGCCGGAAGTTCGCTGATCGTCTCGGATCAGGGCATCAACCAGGGCGAAACCGGCGAGGGCACCGAATTCATCCTTTCGCTGCGCTGACGACCGACGACCTCCCTGTTTCCGCCCCACGGCGAGGGTATCCCCTTGCTGGGACGCAGCCTGATCCAACGCAGCGTCGCGGCCGTTGAAGAAACGGCCGGTCGGGCGCGGGCGCAGTCATGCTGACGGGGCTGGCTCTGCACAGGGAGATACACATGATCGATCGCAGGATGGTTGTTCTCGGCCTCGGTGCGTCCTTGTCCGGCGCGATGCTCGCGTCGCGTGCGGCCCATGCCGACAATGCGGTGAGCAAGACGACCGCCTACCGCTTCTCCTTCCCGGTGCCGTCGGGCGAGCCGATCAGGCTGTCGGAGTTTTCCGGCAAGCCGGTTCTGGTCGTGAACACGGCCTCGCAGTGCGGCTACACCCCCCAATACGTCGGTCTCCAGAAGCTCTGGGGCGAGTTCCACGAGCGCGGCCTGTCGATCATCGCCGTGCCCTCCAACGACTTCAATCAGGAGCCCGGGGTCGGCAGCGACATCGCCGCGCTGGCCAATAAGGACTACGGCGTTACCTTTCCGATGACCGCCAAGGCGGTGGTCACCGGATCCAACGCCCACCCGTTCTATCGCTGGGCGGCGGAAGCGCGGCCCAAGGACACCCCGCGCTGGAACTTCCACAAATACCTGATTGGCCGCGACGGCTACATCGCCGACGTGTTCGCCTCCTCGGTCGAGCCGACCGACACGCGGGTCAAGACCGCGATCGCCCGGATGCTCGCCGACGGCTGAGCAGCACTTTTGGCAACACTCTGCAAGAATGCGGCGGAAGCTGGCAACTTCCCCGTGTTTTTGCCTCGTTTCCTTTTGGCGCCGGTCCGGCCGCTGGGCTAGTATTCCGCCCTGGATGGTGGAGCGACTCCCGGCGTGGCGCTCCCGTTGCAACAACCTCGAGGAAACACGATGCGGATTGCGACTGGACTGGTGTTCGCAAGCTCTTTGGCGGCATCGCTGCTGATGTCTGGAGCCGCCTGGTCGCAGGCGCAGCGCACGGCGGCGGCGCCGACCCCGGCGGCCGCTCCCGCGCCGGCCGCTGCTCCGGCGCCGGTCCAGGCCCAGCCGCCGCGCGCCCCCTGCATGAACCCCGAGGCGCTCGGCGTCGGCCGCACCGTCGAGATCGACACCACCGGCGGTCCCGGCTTCGGCTTCGAGCACTTCAAGGACCTCGATTTCCTCAAGGATCATGAAGTCGTCCTGACCTTCGACGACGGCCCGTGGCCTGAGAACACCCCCGGCGTCCTGAAGGCACTGGCCGACCAATGCACCACCGGCATCTTCTTCATCATCGGCAAGCACGCGACCTACTACCCGGAGATTCTGAAGCAGGTCTACAACGCCGGTCACACGGTCGGCACTCACACCTGGTCGCATGCGGCGCTGACCAACAAGAAGCTGACCGACGACCAGCGCAAGGACGAGATCGAGCTCGGCATCAGCGCGGTGAAATGGGCGCTCGGCGGCAACTCGCCCGCACCGTTCTTCCGCTTCCCGGCGCTGCAGCACCCGCCGGAGATGGTGACCTATCTCGGCACCCGCAACATCGGCATCTTCTCCTGCGACCTCGACTCGTTCGACTTCAAGGCGCGCAATGCGCAGGCGGTGATCGACGTCACCTTCAAGAAGCTCGACAAGCTCGGCAAGGGCATCATCCTGATGCATGACTTCCACAAGCACACCGCCGAAGCCCTGCCCGAGATGCTGCGCCGCCTGAAGGCCGGCGGCTACAAGGTGGTCGCGATGCGCGCCAAGGCGCCGGTGCAGTCGCTGCCGCAATATGACGAGCAGCTCTACAAGGTCGCGAAGCTGCCAACGGTGAGCCAACGGCCGGTGTCGAGCGTTGTGACGACAGTGTCCGAATGAGACAGGATTCCTTTCGTCAGTGACCAAGCTTCGTATCGAAGGTTATGTGATCGTATCGGCCGACGGCATGTTGGCCGATGCTGCCAATGTAATGCCCGGGGTGCTCAAATTCCCGGGCGACGCCGAGTTCTTCTCCAGCGCGCTGGACGGCGCCGATCTGATCGTCCACGGCCGCAACTCCTATGAGGACCAGCCGAACTCGCCGAAGCGCCGGCGGCTGGTCGTGACCCGCAAGGTCGCTGCGCTGGCGCCGGATCCCGACAAGCCGCACTCGACGCTGTGGAACCCGGCCGGCGCCTCGTTCGATCAGGCCTGCGAGGCCGCCGGTGTGACGACCGGCACCGTCGCCATCATCGGCGGCCCGGTCGTGTTCGACATGTTCATGGACCGCTACGACACCTTTTTCCTGTCGTTCGCGCCCCACGTCACCATTCCCGGCGGCGCGCCCTGCTTCCCCGCGGTCGGCCCGGGCCGCTCGCCGCAGCAGGTGCTGACCGCCCACGGCCTGACGCCGGCCAATCAGCTGATGCTCGATCCCGCCCACGACGTCAGCGTCACCGCCTTTCAGCGCGCGGCCTGAGCCGCGCCGTCAGATGTCGCCATAGGCACTCTGCTCCGGCTCCTTCGGGCCGCGGCCGTAGCCGAAAATCATGAACAGCGCGCCGATGATCGAGAGATTCTTCAGCGCGTCGATCAGGGTCTTGGCGTTATCGGGCGGGGTCTGGTTCCAGAAATCGTGGAAGTAGAAGATCGTCGCGCCGACGAAGATGATCATCAGCGCGGCGAAGAACCGCCCGAGGAAGTTCAGCGCGATCATCACGCCGGCGAGCACCTCGAAGGCGCCGGCCGCGATCGCAAGGATCTGCGGCATCGGCATCTTCGCGGCTGCTTCGAGCTGCGCCGCGTACGGCGCGAGCAGCGGCGGGATCGTCACCTTGGCGGCGATGAGATCGGCGGTCGCCTGAATGCCGAACAGCTTGGTCGCGCCCGTGTAGATGAAGATCACGGCAAACAGAACGCGCCCGAACGTAATGAAACCCGGCATTCTCGCCCTCACGGATGAAGTTCAAACAGATACCGCCGGCCTCTCCGGCCGGATGTGTGACATCGCGAACGCTTTTCACCAACAAAGGCGGGCGGAATGCGACCGAAACCGGACGAATTCCGCCACACTTCGATCACGCCAGGACGATCACGCCGAGACGATCACACCAAGACGATCACGCGAACAGCGTCGGCTGCGCCCTCCCCGCCCGCTCCTGGGCCTCGACGGCGGCCACCGCCGTCATGTTGAGAATGCCGCGCGCCGTCACCGACGGGGTCAGGATGTGCGCCGGCCGCGCCGGGCCGATCAGGATCGGGCCGACGGGAACCGCATCCGCCAGCACCTTGATCATCTGATAGGCCACGTTGGCGGCATCGAGGTTCGGCATGATCAGCACATTCGCCGAGCCTTCGAGATCCGAATGCGGCAGGATCGCCTTGCGCGCGGTCGCCGACAGCGCGGTGTCGCCCTGCATCTCGCCGTCGGCCTCGAGGTCCGGGCGATGCTGCTTCAGCAGCGCCGTGGCCTGCCGCATCTTGCGCGAGGAGTCGGTATCGTAGCCGCCGAAATCGGAATGCGAGACAAAAGCGATCTTCGGCTTGATGTTGAACCGCGTGACGTGATTGGCCGCGAGCGAGGCCATCTCGGCGAGCTCCTCGGCGGTCGGATCGGGGCGCACCTGGGTATCGCCGATGAAATAGGCGCCCTTGCTGGTGATGGTGAGCGCCAGCGCCGCGTAGTCGCTGACCCCCGGCATGAAGCCGATGATTTCGCGCACGTGACGCAGATGGCTCATGTAGCGGCCCTCGACGCCGCAGATCATCGCATCCGCCTCGCCCCTGACCACCGCGAGCGCGGCGATGACGGTCGCATTGGTGCGCACCACCGTGCGCGCTGCATCCGGCGTCACGCCGCGGCGGCCGGCGATCTCGATGTAGCTCTGCACGTAGGAGCGGTAGCGCGGATCGTCTTCCGGGTTGACGAGGTCGAAATCACGCCCGGCCTTGATCGACAGGCCGAAGCGCTTGATGCGCGCCTCGACGACGCTCGGACGTCCGACCAGGATCGGCCGCGCCAGCTTTTCTTCCAGCACCACTTGGGTGGCGCGCAGCACGCGCTCGTCCTCGCCCTCCGCATAGATCACGCGCACCGGCTGCGCCTTGGCCTTGGCGAACACCGGCTTCATCACGAGGCCGGAGCGGAACGCGAAGCGTTCGAGCAGCGCGGTGTATTCGTCGAAATTGGTGATCGGCCGGGTCGCGACGCCCGACTCCATCGCGGCTTTCGCCACCGCCGGCGCGATGCGCAGGATCAGGCGCGGATCGAATGGCGACGGGATCAGCGAGCCAGGACCGAAGCCCTGGGTCTCGCCGGTGTCGAAGCCGCGGCTCACCGCGTCCGACGGCGGATCCTGCGCGAGCTGCGCGATCGCATCGACCGCCGCCTGCTTCATCGCCTCGTTGATCGCGGTGGCACCGACGTCGAGCGCGCCGCGGAAGATGAACGGGAAGCACAGCACGTTGTTGACTTGGTTCGGAAAGTCCGAACGCCCCGTGCAGATCATCGCGTCGGGCCGCGCCGCGCGCGCTTCTTCCGGCATGATCTCCGGATTGGGGTTGGCGAGCGCCATGATCAGCGGCTTCTCGGCCATCTGCTTCAACAGCTCCGGCTTCAGCACGCCGCCCGCGGAGAGGCCGAGGAAGATGTCGGCGCCGCCGATCACATCGGCGAGCGTCCGCTTGTCGGTCTTCTGCGCATAGACCGCTTTCCACAGGTCCATCAGCGTATTGCGGCCCTCGTGCACGACGCCGTCGATGTCGCAGACCCAGATGTTCTTGCGCTGCGCGCCCATCGACACCAGCAGATTCAGGCAGGCGATCGCCGCGGCACCGGCACCCGAGGTCACGATCTTGACCTCTGAGAGCTGCTTGCCGGCCAGCGACAGCGCATTCTTGATCGCGGCGCCGACGATGATGGCGGTGCCGTGCTGATCGTCGTGGAAGACCGGGATCTTCATCCGCTCCTTGAGCCGCGCCTCGATCTCGAAGCACTCCGGTCCCTTGATGTCTTCCAGATTGATGCCGCCGAAGGTCGGCTCCAGCGCCGCCACGGTCTCGACCACCCGGTCGATAGTGTCGGCGGCGATTTCGATGTCGAACACGTCGATGCCGGCGAATTTCTTGAACAGAACCGCCTTGCCTTCCATCACCGGCTTGGACGCCAGCGGGCCGATATTGCCGAGCCCGAGCACCGCCGTACCATTGGAAACCACGGCCACGAGGTTGGCGCGCGCGGTCAGCGAGGCGGCCTCGGCCGGGTTGTTGGCGATCTCGGTGCACGCAGCGGCCACGCCCGGGGAATAGGCAAGCGCGAGGTCGCGTTGGTTGGCGAGCGGCTTGGAGGCCTGGATCTCCAGCTTGCCGGGCCGCGGCAGGCGGTGATAGGCCAGGGCTGCGGAACGAAGATCTTCAGAATAGGACGACGACATACGTGCTCCAGCGTTTCCGACCCGGATTCTTGGTCTCTTGCGTTTCGTTCAGACGTCGGTTTTTCCGGCCGGTGGAAGCGCATGTGATGCACGTTGGACGGCCTTCATGCAACATCCGAAACCATGCTCGTCGGCATCCCGGGCCAGCGATTCCCTAGTTCGCAGAAGCACATCCCTACTCCATCGATTTCCCTGAGACCATCACCCTCCTGCTGCCTAAGCGTTGGGCGGAGCATATCGAATGAAACGTGTCGTGATCGCAGTCCTCGTCGCGGTAGCCCTGGGCGGCGCCGGCTTGATCGGCGTCCCCTGGTACGCCCAGGCGCGCGCCGAGCGCGAGGTCGAGGCCAATTTCGCCCAGATCCGCCAGAACGGCGCCAGCGCCAGCCATGGCAAGGTCACGTTCGACCTCTGGTCGCGCAAGTTGACAATCGCCGACGTCAAGCTGGAATCGGCCAGCCAGCCGCCGGCGAGCGTGACCTTCGGCAGCATCGTCGCCACCGGGCTGAACCAGCCCGACAGCGAGCACGTCACGGCGTCCAGCATCGAGGTCAATGACGTCACCATGGCCGGCAGTCTGGCCGGCGCGGCGCCGATGCGGCTCAGCTACAAGCTGCCGCAGCTGGTGGTGAAGGACTATGCCGGTCCGGCGCGGTTTGCCGCGATCCCCTCCGGCGCCAGCATGCTCGACACCTACCGGGCGCTTGCCCAGCAGTTCGTGACGATCAGCGCCGCGTCGATCTCCGTGCCGCGCACCACGGGCACCATGGACGGCGGCCCCTCCGCCGGCCCGGCCGAATTCGCCTATTCCGGGCTCACTTTCGAGAACATCAAGGCCGGCCGCATTGCCAACTACAAGCTCGACGAGGTCACCTTCACGATGACCCCGCAGCAGCCGGGCGGCAAGGCCGACAAGATGCAGGGCCGCATGGCCGGCATCGTCCATCAGGACATGGACGCCAATGCGATCCTGGCCGTGCTCAACCCCGACGCCGCCAAGGACGACAAGACCTATCGCGTCAACGGCAAGTTCACGATGGGCGCTTACGAGATCACCACGGACTCCGGCCTGAAGATGCGCATGGACAGCGCCAGCGCCGACGAGTTCAGCGTGCGGCCGTCCCGGCTGCAGCTGCCCGCGCTGTTCGCCGTCCTGCCGGCAACGCCGGCCGCCCAGCCGACGCCCGAGCAGGCGCGCGAGCTGATGGACAGGGTCGCCGGCATCTATGAGGGCATGGCCGTCAAGAATGCCGAGCTTCGCGGCTTCTCCATCGAGACGCCGCAAGGGCCTGCCAAGCTGGCCGCGTTCCGCCTCGATCTCCAGGACGGCAAGGGCGACATCGCCGTCGAGGGGTTTGACGGTCGCGGCCCGAACGGACCGATCAAGCTCGGCCGGTTCGCGCTGAAGAGCTTCGATCTCGCCGGCCTGATGCATTTCGCCGCCAAGTATTCCACCGCCGGCGCCAAGCCGGCCCCGGCCGATGCGGCCGAGATGCTCAAGCTGCTCGCCGGCGTCGAGCTGAAGGCGCTGACGGCGCCCTACAGGACCGGCGACAAGCCGGTGCAGATCGACGCCATCAGCCTCGATTGGGGCCAATATGTCGGCCCGATCCCGACGCAAGCGCGGCTCGTCGCCAAGATGGCCGGGCCGCTCGATCCCTCCAACCCGGCATTCCTGCCGCTGCTGGTCGCCGGCATCGACACCGCCGCGCTCGATGCCGATCTCGGCCTTGGCTGGACCGAGAGCGCCGGCACCTTCGCGGTGTCGCCGTTCAAGCTCGAGGTCAGCAATCTGATCGGTGCCTCCGCCAGCGTCTCGCTGGCGCGCGTGCCGCGCGAGGTGTTCACGGTCGATCTGCAGCAGGCGACGACGGCGGCGGCGCAGATCGAGGCGTCCGGGATCGAGCTGACGTTGCGCGATCTCGGCGCCGTCGACGTGTTCGTCGCCAACTATGCGCGGACGCATGCGATTCCGCGTGACGCCGCGCGCAAGGCGCTGGTCGACAGCATCAAGGCGATCGGCGCCCAGTTCGCTGCCGACAATGCCGACGTTGCCGCCGCGGTCGACGCTCTCAGCCGCTTCGTCGAGAAGCCGCGCCAGACGTTCTCGCTGAAGCTCTCGCCCCGCGCCAAGGTGCCCGCCATGCAGCTCGCCCAGCTCATCGCCATCGATCCGCCGAGCGCGCTGGCGCAGTTCAAGATCGAGGCGCAGACGGCGCCGTGAGTTCGGCGACGACTGGAACGGCGTGTTGAAACCGAACGTGAGTCCGCCTCTCTCTCTCCACGCATCATTCCGGGGCGCGCGAAAGCGCGAGCCCGGAATCCATAACCACGACCGCATGTGAGCCCCGAGATAGCTGACGCCTTCCTTCACGAGGGCCTTCCGGGACTATGGATTCCGGGCTCGCGCTGCGCGTGCCCCGGAATGACGGGCGGAGAGAGTGTGCCATCAGGCGGCAACGTTGCACGCGGAGAGATCGCGCTCGCTGATCAAGACGCACGGTTGGCACCTCGCCGTCAGCACACACGTCCACGATCCCGCGGCTGAAACGCCCGAGTTGGTCCGGTTGGTTCGGCCCTCTTCAATCGAAGAGGGCGCAGGGAATGCCGGGTGCTGGCCTCACCCATGGCCCGCCTGCGAACAAGAATGCAGGCGGCAGGTACCACAGGTTCAGCCGGTCATCCGGCATTCCCTGCGCGGTGGGCTTGTCGGCTGCTTCGCGCTCTCCCTGGTGCACCGGGCTTGTTGGCCACCATGACGACAATGCGCTTCGAACGCCTTGCGCTTGACACCAGCGTCGGGGTGTCGAGACCACGCGACTTGACCGCCTGCGCCGTGCCGTTCGTCCACGCGCTATGAGCACGTTGCGACACGATGCAGCCACCGCCTCCCCACCTCACGTCTCGTGACGACCGCGAACCGTCCCTCTTCATCGAGGCGGGATGGCCGGAAATGTGAGGGTGATTTGCCCGACGAGACAAGCGGATTGATTGCGACAAACTAACACGACGGGCAGTTTGCGCATGAGAGGGCTGCGGCGATTGCCCGTCGGGCAGACCGCCATACAGCCAGCCTAGCTCATGGCGGCGGAATCAAGACGTTGCATCTCCCAAGATTGGTCAGCGCTTCACCATCGGACCAGTCCTATGTAGGCTCCCATGATCCATAGCATCAACTCTTTGCGTCCGTGCCCATGCGAAGCCGCCAGATCAACTTCTTCCTGACGCCGGACGACCAGGCGGAGCTGCTGCGCAGACTCGATCCTGACGGTCAGTTCGTCTACCTCGCTCGCAGGTGCCTGTACGACCAGATGCAGATCCTCCCCACGGCCGTGGTTCGCCAGATGGGGCAAGAGCCGCTCGGCATCTATATCGCTCGTGCGGCTGATCTCGACACGATCGTCTTCAATGAAGGCGAGAACGACAAGTCCATCGACGTGATCCGATCTCCCGTCATCGAATTCAACCGATGCTACTTGGGCGACGAGCATATCAGCGATGGCCGCCTCTATGTCGTCAACAGCTACTTCGACGCCCACGGTCGGATTGCCAGAAAGAACGACAGCTTCCTGAAATGGTCGGAGCGGCTGATAGCGAAGACCAGGAGATGTCTGACGAAGGAGGACAAATCGTTCTACTATTTTGGAACGGAGACGCTGCAACTCAAAAGATCGGGCTTCAAGACTTCACCATTTTAGCCGTCAATGCGTCGGGCCGCAGCGTTTCGCACGGCAACCGTCCATAGCCACGCCTTTGCGCCTCCCGGATGGAGACGCGCCGTGACCCGCTCTGCTCGCCGTGATGGTCGGTGACGAATGAAACAATGCAGATTTGATTCAAAGTCGAACGGATCTTCGCGCAGCACCGGCGTACCCGCAACACATCAAACTCTACGGTTGCATTATCAGAATACAGTAAGCCTTACTTAACCCGATACCCTCTATCGTGGAAACTACGGGAAACAATCGGCAACGAACCAACACCTGTTGTCCATCGAGACAGTCGGGGCGGCGTTCGGAAATGCCGAGATGGCCAATGTCGACCAAACGAGTGTGAGGGGTCATGCTGCACGGCCTGGTGCTTCGCTTCGCACGGGATCGCAAAGCCAATGTCGCGGTCATCTTCGCCCTGACTTTGGTGCCGACGATCTACCTGGCCGGCATGGCGCTCGACTATACGCAGGCCTTGCGCAAGCAGGGACAGCTCGACGCCGCGGCCGACGCCGCGGCGATCGCCGCCGTCCGACCGGCGATGCTGACCGTGACCGACGCCAACGCCGTGAAGGCGACGGCGGCTGCCGTGTTTGCGGCCAAGGCCAATATGCCGGGCCTGACCGTCGTCCCGACACCCGACATCACGGTCACGGATTCCGGGCTGAAGCGCACGATCAAGGTGTCCTACGTCGCGCAATCCATCAATAACTTCCCATCGGTGCTCGGCGCGCCGTCGTGGAAGGTGCAGGGCTCGGCGACCGCCGAGGCGTCCAGCGCGCCCAACATGAACTTCTATCTGCTGCTGGACGACTCGCCGTCGATGGCCATCGCCGCCACCCAGAACGACATCAACGCGCTGATCTCCGCCACATCGAAGCAGCCGGGTGGATCGAAGAACTGCGCTTTCGCCTGCCATGAAACGAACCCTCAGCTCGACAGCGGAGCCAATTCGTCGACCAAGGACAATCTCAGCGTCGCGCGGGCGAACAACATCACTCTCCGGATCGACCTCGTCGTCAACGCGGTCAAGCAGCTGCTGGTCGGCCCCTGGTCATGCCTGCAGGCGAACGTGTCCGGCGGCGTCATGCAGTGCATGTCGGCCATCAACAGCACGACCTACAAGGCCGCGATCTACACGTTCGACTACAATCTAAACACCATCCAGACACTGACCTCGCCGTCGTCTGCCGGCACCAAGATTTCGAACATCCAGCTGATGACGGTCGACCATCAGAACTGCGTCACGACCGCGATCTGCAACACCGACTTCGGCACCGACATCTCCGGCGCGCTCACGAGTCTCAACGCCATCATGCCCGCGCCGGGCTCCGGCACCAATCAGTCCGGCGACACGCCGCAGGAGGTGGTGTTCCTGGTCACCGACGGCGTCGAGGACAAGCTGATCGCCAAGACCGCGAGCTGCGATCCGAATGCGACCTATCCGCTGCCCTCGGCGGGAACGCAGGTGCGCTGCCAGCAGCCGCTCAACACCGCGGCCTGCGACGCCATCAAGAACCGGGGCATCCGCATCGCGATCCTCTACACCGAGTATCTGCAGCTGAGCGACAGCTGGTACAACAGCCGTATCGCGCAGTTCAACAATCCATCCTCGTCGACCGGCGCGATCGCGCAGCGGCTGCAGTCCTGCGCCTCACCCGGCCTGTTCGCGAACGTCCAGACCGGCGGCGACATCTCGACGGCGCTGACCAACCTCTTCCTGAAGGTCGCATCGAGTACCGCGAGCCTCGTGCAGTAAGGTCACGTCATGACACCGCCCGCAGCAGAATTGCAGACAGCCCACGACGTCAGTTGCACCGCCTTCGTCAAGGACAATAGAGGCGCAACGGCGGTCGAGTTCGGGCTTGTGGCGGCGCCCTTCCTCGCCCTCGTCGTCGCGCTGATCCAGACCTTCCTCGTCTTCTTCGCCCAGCAGTTGCTCGAAGCGGTCGTGCAGCAATCGGCGCGCCTGGTGATGACCCAGCAGGTGCAGCTCCAAGGTCTGAGCCAGGATGCCTTCAAGCAGGAGGTTTGCAAGAAGATCCGCATCTTCTTCAACTGCAGTGGCCTGATGGTCGACCTGCAGGTGGCCAATGCCTGGTCGTCGGCCAATACGGGCATGCCGTCGCTGACCTACAACAGCCAGGGCCAGGTCACGAACACCTGGAAATTCAGTCCAGGCGGGCCCGGTGACATCGTCGTTCTCAGGGTCATGTATGTCTGGCCGGTCATGCTGGGCCCACTGGGATTCAATCTGTCCAACCTGTCGAGCGGCAACCGCCTGATCATGGCGACCGCCGCCTTCCAGAATGAGCCGTAGTCGTGAGAGGAACGAACATGCTCGCCCATCTGACCTGCCGTGCGCGCACGCTGTACGCCGATGACGATGCGGTGGCGGCCACCGAGTTCGCCATCGTGCTGCCCTTCATGCTGACACTGCTGCTGGGTGGTGTCGAGCTCGGCAATGGCCTCGCCATCGGTGTGAAGGTCAGCGAGACATCGCACAGCGTCGCCGACATGGTGGCGCAGAACACCCAGATCACCGCGGCGCAGATGCAGAACATCCTGCTGGCCTCGACATCGATCATGGCGCCCTATCCGGTCAGCGAGGCCGGAGGCAACTCGCTGATGACGGTGACGGTCTCCGAAGTCTCGACCGACGCCAACGGCAACGCGACCGTGCAATGGAGCACATCGACCAAATCCGGCGCCGCAAGGGCCGTGGGTCAGAAAATGACCTTATCGGCATTCACCAATACGAGCCCGATCAACGCCAACATTTCGCTCATTCTGGGCGAGGTGTCCTATTCCTATAAGCCCAATCTCGGATCGGGCGTCACCGGCCCGGTGACGATTTCCGACAGCTACTATCTGTTTCCGCGCTGCTCGACCAACAGTCCGTCGACGTCGAGCTTCCCCTATTACGACGTCAAATACCCGGCCTCGGCGAGTTGCACCTGCGTTCAGCATCTGCGACAGAAGAGCTGCTAGGCTGGACGCCACAGCCGCTTCTCGAAGCACACAGCCTCGGGTCGGCCGACATACCGGCCATAGTTGGGAATGCGGCCATAGCCGTGACGCTCGTAGAAGCTCACGGCGCGCGCATTGACGTGCCGCGTCTCCAGCCAGATCGCGTCATAGCCGAACCCGGCGGCGGCCGTTTCGAGATGGCTGAGGATCGCAGCCCCCACGCCGCGCGTGCCTGGACGCGCATACATGCGCTTGACCTCGGCGATCCCGGCATCGATCGGACGGAGCGCACCGCAACCGACGGCCTGCCCGGATCCGTCACGCGCGATCACGAAGCAGGCTCTTGGCCCCCGGACGTCATCCGGATCGAATGACGACCGGCCACTGTCACCGGTGATGCGCGCGAGCGCCGCGGACAGGTCCGCGATCAGGGCCGCGGCGTCGGCGGACGCCGGATCTTCCGGTGAGATCGTCAACATGCGATCGACTCTTCAGCACATTCGTCGGCGCTGCTCCTATCATGCCGACCGGCGCGCCTGCCAGCCATCGCGACGCGGACGGCCTCATCCTATTTTGCAACGGCGGAAGAATTGCTCTAGAGGTCGCGGACTTGCCGGAGAAGATCACGTCATGCCCGACCTGCACACGTCTCTCCTGTTCCTGTCCGCTGCCCTGGTCGTCGCGCTGACGCCTGGTCCGGGCATCTTCTACATCGTCGCACGGACACTGGCCGGTGGACGCCGCGAAGGTCTGGCGTCCAGCGTGGGTCTTGGCCTTGGCGGTCTCGTGCACGTGATGGCCGGCGCGGTCGGACTGTCGGCGCTGGTGATGGCCAGCGCCGAGGCCTTCACCGCGCTGAAGATCGCCGGCGCGATCTACCTGATCTGGCTTGGCATCAAGACCTGGCGCGAAGCAGAGATCGCCGCTCCGGCGGAGGTGTCGACCACGGGCAGCCAGCGCGCCTTTCGCGAGGGCGTCATCGTCGAGGCGCTGAACCCGAAGACGGCGGCGTTCTTCCTCGCCTTCATCCCGCAATTCGTCGAGCCCACCCGCACCGTCGCCACGCAGTTCATCGTGCTGGGCTTGATTTCGGTCGCTCTGAACACCGCTGTCGACCTCGTTGTCACCGTCTGGGCGGCCAAGGCGCGCCATGGGCTCGTTCGGCGGCCGAGCCTCGTGACGCGGATGCGTCAGATGTCCGGGGCGGTCATGTGCGGGCTCGGCGGCGCGCTGCTCTTGGCGCGCCGCACGAGCTGAGCTGGCGGTCGGGCATGGGCGCGGTTGCCCCGCCCGCCCTACTCCAGCTCGATCGCCTGGTAGGTGCCGGTCTCGTCGAGCGCGGTGCCCCAGATCTTGTGCGAGGCCTGGTGCTCGGCGCGGCCGAACGACAGCTTGCTGCCGAGGCCGAGATCGATGTTCTGCATCGATTCCAGCGTATCGACGAGACGCTCGGTATCGAGCGGCGTCGTCTGCTTGAGCGCCTGGATCAGGATGTTCGCCGAGATGAAGCCCTCGAGCGAGGTATAGTCCGGCGCTTCGCCCGGGAAGTACTTCTCCAGCGCCGTCTTGTAGTCGAGCACCAGGCTCGAATAGCCGGCGACCGACGGGACACCCTGGGTGACGATCACGTTCTTGGTGTATTTCGGGCCGAGCAGCTTCAGCTCGGCGGCGAGCGACGACGATCCGACGGCGGAGATGTTGGCGTAGATCAGCCCGGGCACGGCGTCGTGGGTCTTCTCGATGAACTTCGCCGCCGCGCGGTCGGTCGCGATCATGATGACCGCCTTGATCGCCGGCTTGGTCTGCGCCTTCAATTGGTTGACGGCCTCGTCGACCTCCAGCGTGCCACGCGGAAAGCCGTAGCGGATGATCGGATCGGTGATGCCTTGCGCGCGGAACGCCTTGGCGACACCATTGGCGCCGTCGTCGCCGTAGCCGTCGTTCTGCGCGAACACCGCGATCTGCTTGGCCGGGATGCGCTTGACCTTCATCAAGTAATGGACGATCGCCGCCGTCTCCTCGGCGTAGCTCGCACGGTAATTGAAGACGTAGCGGTCGGGCGGATCGCGGCGCACGATGGCCGAGCCGCTATAGGGCGCGAAGAACAGCGCACGACGCTCGAGCGCGTACGGGATTGCCAGCGCATTGTTGGCGGTGCCCATGTTGCCGATGAAGCCGAACACCTGCTCCTTTTCATAAAGGTGCGTCATCGCGCCGATCGTCTTCGAGGGGTCGTAGGCGTCGTCGGCCGCGATCAGCCGCAGCTTGCGGCCGTTGATGCCGCCGGCGTCGTTGGCGCGGTTGAACGCGGTCTCGATGCCGACCTTCATCTGGCGCGCGGACTCCTTGCGGACGCCCGAGAACGGAATGACCGTGCCGAAGCGGATCTCGGTGTCGCTGACGCCGCGCGGCAGCGGCGGCGGCAGATTGGCGGTGGGCTGCGTCGACGCCGCCGCCGCGGACGGTGCCAGCGTGAACGACAGGCTGGGTGCCGCCGACTGCTGCTGGCCGAGCGAGCGCTCCAGATCCGACAATTGGCGCTCGGCGGTCTGGCAATTGACTTGCGAGGACGCGACGCGGCCGCGGCCTTCGGCGATGTAGCTGTTGAAGCTGCGGATCAGCCCGTCGCGATCGCTGCTGTTCGTGGCGGCCTGGCGGATCACCTCGCCGAACTGATCGATGATGGTCTGGACGCGCCCCTGCGCGATCTCGCGGCAGGTCGCGGCCTGGCCGACCACCGGGCCGACGCGCGAGGCGAGATCACGAACCGTATCGGGAGAGATGGGAGCAGCGGAGGCGGTCGGCACTAACAAGCAGGTTCCGAGAAGGAGCACGCACCAGCGAACGGTCATATCTGACTACCCGTCTTCTTTTGTTTGGTTGGCGTTGTTCGACTACATGAGTGAGACAGCAATCGTATTAAGGATAGGTTGCAGGACACCGCAAGCTCCATCACACTGAGCGTCGGCCTAGGAACGCCGCGGCGATGGCTGTCGCGCGATCGCTGACATTGGTGGCCCTGCATCGTCGCGAACTAACAGCCGCCGTGATCGATTATCGCCAGGAAACAACGGCTTGCGACATCGCATGACAGGCGGCTCGCGGTTCGCGCGCGACCGGAAGCGAGGCCCTCTCGCGGCACGGAGGCGTTCAGACGTGAGGGCGGGAAGTTGCTTGCAGTGTTAACCGCCGCTAACGCAGGACGATCAAATGCGCGCGCCGGCCTTGAAGGCGGGCTCACCTTGCGCCTGTTGGCGACGACGTGCCGCACCACAAGCCGTGATGACAATCGGGTGAGTTTTAATTGAATGCAGCAGCCGTCGAGGCCCTCGCAGGCGGCTGGATCGGCGCCCGTTTTGACGCTAGCAGCAGCCTATCTCGTGTGAGTGCAGAGGGGATCCGCCGTGCCGTGGAAGAATACCAGACTGGAGTTCGGCGGCGTCGCCAAGTTCTTCCATTGGACCAGCGCGGCGGCGTTCATCGCCGCCTACATCGTCGTGTACTACGTCATCTGGTTCATGGATGACACCGCGCCGGAGGTGCTGCCGGTGCTGAATGTCCATTGGGTGCTTGGCATCTTCGTCGGGCTGTCCGTGGTCCCGCGGCTGCTGTGGCGGCTCGCCAATGTGCAGCCGGAGGCGCCGCATTCATCTCCCGCCGAGGCGTGGCTTGCGCAGGCAGCGCATTGGGGCCTCTACGCGCTGCTGATCGTGATGCCGCTGACCGGCTATATCGGCACCGATGCGCCGACCGATTTCGGAGCCTTCGCGGTGCCGAGCTTCCGCGAGACCGCGTTGTTCGGCTGGATCGAGACGCGCTGGGGCGTGTCGTGGGAGGCGTTCGAGCCGCCGGTCGACGCGATCCACCATTTCATCGGCAAATGGATCGCCTGGGTCGTGGTGGCCCTGCACGTCGCCGCCGCGCTGGTTCACCACATCGTCCGCCGCGACGGCGTGCTGACGCGGATGCTGCCGGGGCGGCCGGCGGCGTGATGATGTCGCCCGAATCCGACCGTCATTGCGAGGAGCCGAAGGCGACGAAGCAATCCAGGGCGTCGCGAGGACTCTGGATTGCTTCGCTCGCAATGACGCCTGGTAAAGCGTCGATCGTGCTCTGCCGACCTACTTGGCCGGCAAATTGGGCTTGATGTGCAGCTCGCGGAGCTGCTTGGTCGAGGCTTCCGACGGCGCGCCCATCAGCAGGTCCATGGCCTGCTGGTTCATCGGGAACAGCGAGATCTCGCGCAAATTCGTGGTGCCACACAGCAGCATCACGATGCGGTCGACGCCGGCGGCCATGCCGCCATGCGGCGGCGCGCCGTACTGGAAGGCGCGGTACATGCCGCCGAAGCGGTCGACCACCTCCTGCTCGCCATAGCCCGCGATCTCGAACGCCTTCACCATCGCTTCCGGCTTGTGGTTGCGGATGCCGCCGGAGGCGATCTCGTAGCCGTTGCAGGCGATGTCGTACTGGAACGCCTTGATGGTCAGCGGGTCCTTGGTCGTCAGCGCTTCCAGGCCGCCCTGCGGCATCGAGAACGGGTTGTGCGAGAAGTCGACCTTCTTGTCGTCCTCGTTGTACTCGTACATCGGGAAGTCGACGATCCAGGCCAGCGCGAAGCGGTCCTTGTCGATCAGGTTCAATTCCTCGCCGACCTTGGTGCGGGCGAGACCTGCGAACTTCCAGAACTTGTCGGGATCGCCGGCGACGAAGAAGGCGGCGTCGCCCTCCTTGGTGCCGAGCTGGCTCCTGATCGCCGCGGTGCGCTCCGGGCCGATGTTGTTGGCGAGCGGGCCTGCGCCCTCGCCGCCCTCGCGCCACATGATGTAGCCGAGGCCGGGCTGGCCTTCGCCCTGCGCCCACGAGTTCATGCGGTCGCAGAACGCGCGGCTGCCGCCACCCGGCGCGGGAATAGCGCAGACCTGGTTCTTCGGGTCCTCGAGCATGCGCGCGAACACCTTGAAGCCGGAGCCGCGGAAGTGCTCGGAGACGTCCTGCATCTCGATGGGGTTACGCAAATCGGGCTTGTCGGTGCCGTATTTGCGCAGCGCTTCGGCGAACGGGATGCGCGGCCAGCCCTTGGTGACCGGCTTGCCCTTGGCGAACTCCTCGAACACGCCGGTGATGACCGGCTCCAGCGCCGCGAACACGTCCTCCTGCTCGACGAAGCTCATCTCGACGTCGAGCTGATAGAACTCGCCGGGCAGGCGGTCGGCGCGCGGATCCTCGTCGCGGAAGCACGGCGCGATCTGGAAGTAGCGGTCGAAGCCCGACATCATCAAGAGCTGCTTGTACTGCTGCGGCGCCTGCGGCAGCGCGTAGAACTTGCCGGGATGGATGCGCGACGGCACCAGGAAGTCGCGCGCGCCCTCCGGCGAGGACGCGGTCAGGATCGGCGTCTGGAATTCAAAGAAGCCCTGCTCCTTCATCCGCCGGCGCATCGAATCGATGATCGCACCGCGGGTCATGATGTTCTGGTGCAGCTTGTCGCGGCGCAGGTCGAGGAAGCGGTACTTCAGCCGGATGTCCTCGGGGTAGTCCTGCTCGCCGAACACCGGCAGCGGAAGCTCGGCCGCGGGGCCGAGCACCTCGATGTCGGCGACGTACAGCTCGACCTGGCCGGTCGGCAGCTCGGCATTGTCGGTGCCCTCGGGACGGCGGCGGACCTTGCCTTCCATGCGCACGACCCACTCCGAGCGCAGCTTCTCGGCCAGGCCGAACGCCTTGGAGTCGGGATCGACCACGCATTGGGTGATGCCGTAATGGTCGCGCAGATCGACGAACAGCACGCCGCCATGGTCGCGGATGCGATGGCACCAGCCGGACAGCCGGACCGTCTCTCCGATGTTGCTGTCGCGGAGCGCGCCGCAGGTATGGGTCCGGTAGCGATGCATGGTCGTCCTGAATGGTCGGCGTGAGGAAAAGGGAATCGGCGCAGCCTTGAAGGCGCAGGCCGAATGCGCGCTGGGTTTAGCCGAGCCGCCCCGGCGCGGCAACCGCAGGAACGGCTTTTCCGCCCCGGAGGCCGGCCACCCGGGCTCTCATTGCAACCTCCCCTGCTGCCGCCGAATTGGGCTGGCGCCGAAGCGCTCATCTGACGGCCGTTTGGGCTCGAAAAGCGGCCGCCTTGCGCCTATCTTGGAGCCATGACCGTGCATTTCCCCTTCCAGAACTCCTATGCCGCGCTGCCGGACAATTTCTTTGCCCGGGTGGCCCCGACCCCGGTCGCCGCGCCGCGGCTGATCAAGCTGAACCTGCCGCTGGCCGAGGAGCTCGGGCTGAACCCGGCCGAGCTGGAGACGCCCGAGGGCGCCGAGATCCTCGCCGGCAAGACCGTGCCCGAGGGTGCCGAGCCGATCGCGATGGCCTATGCCGGGCACCAGTTCGGGCATTTCGTGCCGCAGCTCGGCGACGGCCGGGCGGTGCTGCTCGGCGAGGTCGTCGACCGCAACGGCGTCCGCCGGGACATCCAGCTCAAGGGCTCCGGCCCGACCCCGTTCTCGCGCCGCGGCGACGGCCGGGCGGCGCTGGGGCCCGTGCTGCGCGAGTACATCGTCAGCGAGGCGATGGCGGCCTTGGGCATCCCGACCACCCGTTCGCTGGCCGCTGTCGTCACCGGCGAGCAGGTCTATCGCGGCACCGCCCTGCCCGGCGCCGTGCTGACGCGGGTCGCGACCAGCCATATCCGGGTCGGCACGTTCCAGTATTTCGCCGCCCGCCAGGACACCGAGGCAGTCCGCAGGCTCGCCGATCACGTCATCAGCCGGCACTATCCGGATCTCGCCGGCTCTGAGCGGCCCTATCACGCCCTGCTGGATGCCGTGATCTCGCGCCAGGCCAGACTGATCGCCGATTGGCTGCTGGTCGGCTTCATCCATGGCGTGATGAACACCGACAACACGTCGGTCTCCGGCGAGACCATCGACTACGGCCCGTGCGCCTTCATGGACGCCTATGATCCGAAGCAGGTGTTCTCCTCCATCGACGAGTTCGGCCGCTACGCCTTTGCCAACCAGCCGCGCATTGCGATGTGGAACCTGACTCGGCTGGCCGAATGCCTGCTGCCGCTGTTCGACGCCGACAAGGACCATTCGATCAAGCAGGCCGAGGCCGCGCTCGACGGCTTTGCCACACAGTTCACCGAGGCGCACCAGGCCGGGCTGCGCCGCAAGCTCGGCCTGTTCACGCAGAAAGAAGGCGACCAGCCGCTGGCGCAGGCGCTGTTCGACACGATGGCCGCGGCCAAGGCGGACTTCACCCTCACCTTCCGCCGTCTCAGCGATGCCGCCGGCAGCGGCGATCTGAGCGAGGTCCGAGCCCTGTTCGAGGATCCCGCGGGATTCGACGAATGGGCGGCGCGCTGGCAGCAGCGCCTCGCCGAGGAACCGCAGACCCCGGCCGAGCGGCGCGACGCCATGCGCAAGGTCAATCCGGCGTTCATTCCACGCAACCACCGCATCGAGGCCGTCATCAGCGCGGCGGTGGAGAACGACGACTACGTGCCGTTCGAGGAGCTGCATGCGGTGCTTGCAAAGCCTTTTGAGGACCAGCCGGAGCGGGCCGACTATGCCCAGCCGCCCGAGCCCGAGGAGCGGGTGCTGCAGACCTTCTGCGGCACCTGACACGCGCTCTTAACTCCACGTCCACCATCGCGGCGACCGCGCCTGGGTCCTTAAGAAACGATCAACGCAGCCCCGACAAGTTGAAGCAACAAGTCGGGGAGGTCCGAGACGTGGACGCGCTGGTGTTCGAATTCCTGGGTCTGGCGATGGTCGCCCTGTGCCTCATCGTGCTCGCGGTCCCCTCCGGACGGAGGCCCTCCGGCCGCGTCCGGCATCATTGACGGCCCGCCGGCCCGTCCATCATCAACCATAGAGCGATCGGCGGACACGGCAGCGCTTGCCTTCCGGCCTGATTAGGCCGACAAGCAGAGATGAATTTCGTCTCGTACCCTTTGCCGACACCCTTGACTTGTCAGCGTTTTCGGACGACGGCGTAAGAGCCTCGTCATGGATCGTTCATGGACTTGATCACCACCACCGCGGACCTCGCGGCCGCCTGCGCCCGTCTCGCCCAACACCCGGTCATCACCGTCGATACCGAGTTCCTGCGGGAAACCACCTACTACCCCCTGCTCTGCGTCGTGCAGATGGCGAGCCCGGACGAGGCCCTCGTGATCGACGCGCTGGCCGAAGGCATCGATCTCAAGCCGTTCTTCGAGCTGATGGCCAATGAGAAGGTCCTGAAGGTCTTCCACGCCGCGCGCCAGGACATCGAGATCATCTGGCACCGCGCCGGCATCGTGCCGCACCCGATCTTCGACACCCAGGTCGCCGCGATGGTGCTGGGGTACGGCGACAGCATCGCCTACGATCAGCTGGTCGAGCGCATCACCGGCCATCGCCCCGACAAGACCCACCGCTTCACCGACTGGTCGCGCCGCCCCCTGACCAAGGAGCAGGCGCATTACGCCGAGGCCGACGTCACCCATTTGCGCGATGTCTTTGCCGCGCTCGATGCCGACCTCAAGAAGCGCGGCCGCAGCGACTGGGTCAGCGAGGAGATGGAGATCCTGACCTCGCCGAAGACCTACGACTTCCATCCCGAGCGCGCCTGGGAACGGCTGAAGACCCGCGTCCGCAAGCCCAAGGAGCTCGCGGTGCTGATCGAGGTCGCCGCCTGGCGCGAGCAGGAAGCGCAGAGCCGCGACGTGCCGCGCAGCCGCGTCATGAAGGACGATGCCGTCGGCGACATCGCCACGCATGCGCCGACCACGATCGAGAAGCTCGGCAACCTGCGCTCGCTGCCGAAGGGCTTCGAGCGCTCCAAATGGGGCTCCGATATCGTCGCCGCCGTGCAGCGCGGGCTGGCGCGTGATCTCGCCGCGCTCCCGAAGCTGGAAAAGCCGCGCAACAACTCCAATGGCGCCGCCATCGTCGAGCTGCTGAAGGTGCTGCTCCGCATGACGTCCGAGCGGCACGCCGTCGCCAGCAAGGTCATCGCCACCGTCGACGATCTCGAACAGATCGCCGCCGACGACCAGGCGGATGTGGCTGCGCTGCAGGGCTGGCGCCGCGAGCTGTTCGGTGAGGCGGCGCTGGCGCTGAAGCACGGCAAGCTCGCGCTGGCGATCGACAAGGGCCGCGTCATCCGCGTCGACCGGGCCTGACGGCGATCAGACCTGGCCGCTACGACCGGTTGCAGCTCCGGGCGTTTACCCAGTTGATTGCGGAGCGCCGCATACGCGGCGAATTTGCCACACTTTCACTCGGAATCGGCCCGCCCCCTCAACTCCGCCTCGATTGTCTGGGACACCTCAACCAGAGCCAACGAAAGGATGTAGGCGCTGGTCGGCAGGTTGAGCTGGCGCGCCCTCGCGATGGCCGCCTGGAGGCTGCTCGCCAGCTCTTTGAGCTCTTCCTCTCGGGTCATGTCGCGGTCTCGGTGGTGATGTCGGTGCTGGAGCTGCCCGTGTGAGCAAAGACGATTGCGAGCCGCCAGAACAGAAGCTGCTGCGGCTGCTGAGCGAAAATCCTGTTGATTTGCACGTGATGGAGGCGTTGCGCCTCGTGGTTGCATTCAACAAGATCACCGATCCGTCGGACCGCCGCATGGTGATCGATCTGGCCGAGCGTCTCGCCGAGGGCTGAACACCACGCCGGCGCCGCTCACACCGCCAGCCGTCCGCCCGCTCCGACCAATTCGGCGCTGTCGAGAACGCCGGCGAAGTTGCCGATCACCTTGGTGACGACCAGCTTGTAGGAAGTGGCGTCCCCGACGCAGGCCTGGCGGCAGGCCACCGCGTCCCTGATCACCTGATAGCGCTGGCTGCGATGAAAGCCGTCGACCACCGTCGACAGGATCGTCTCGTCCAGCGAAAAGCCGAGCATGACGCAGCGGATGTTGCGCATGTTCGACATGTAGTCGGCGAAGCGCGCCGAGCTGTAGGCTGACGGCAGCGGATGCTCGAAGGCCATCTCGCCGGGCGTCGGCCTGAAGTCGTCGATCCACTCTGTCAGATTGGATGCCGGGTTGAACCAGGCCGCTTGCGCGATCCGCTTGAGATGGATCACCGGCCACAATTGCTCGCGCCAGAACGCGACCATTTGCCGACAGCGCGCCATGGTGGCGTCGCCGTCCGCGATCAGGTGCTTGCGTCCCAGCGCGAGATATTCGCGCTGCAGATCGGCGCAGACCAGAACCGGCGGATCCGTGTCGGTCGCGCCGAACAGCTCCCGGTTCGACATCAGGGTCTCGCTGCAGAGAAATCCCGCAGCGGCGAAGATGCCGGCCGGCCTGCGGAGAGATCGAGCACGCCGGGCCGATCCCAGTCGCCCTCGGGCCGGATGATCATGTAGGGATCGCTGTCGAGGGTGATCGCGTCGTTGCACGGCTCGAGGTCGAGCACCATCTCGGTGTAGGAGAAATCCGAGAAGGTCAGCTTGCGATTGTGCCCGAGCGGCTTGGCGCCGAAATGCGCCCAGAAATCGACGAGACGATCCTGCGCGTGGCCATACGCCTTCTTGAAGCCCTTGCGCCGGCAATAGTCGAGCGCCTCCCGGACCAGCTTGAATGACAGCCGTGAGCGCCGGTACTGATGGCGCACTGCGAGCCGCTCCACCTTCGCGAATTCGCCAAAGAAGCGCACGCGCACGCAGCCGGCCGGCTGATTGCCGACGAAGCCGAGGAAATGCGCCGCGACCAGGTCGTTGCCGTCGAACTCCTCCTCCATCGGGCAGTCCTGCTCGGACAGATAGACCGCCGAGCGGATTGCAGTGACGAGCATCAGGTCGTTCGGATCGCGCGCGATGCGCACCGTGATCGCGCGTGAATTCGATTTGGCCGTCTTGGCTGTACTAATGCCGTGCATCCGCAACACTCCCTTCCACAAATTGATTCATCCGTATCGCCGGGTCGATCAGCTCCGGCATCCGGTTCCAAGGCCGCTGGTACCACCAGAGATCCGGTTGAAAGCTAGGAACCGGCGAGAAGCCAAGCGCGCCGAGAAACGCGCGTCCTTCCGCGCTCGATGGCTGCGCGTAGTAGTCGGCGGCGCGAAACCTGGGCTCGCGCATCATCCGGGCGACATTGCCGAGCCCGATGGCGCCCCGGCCCTGCGCGACCAGCGCCCACACGTAGATCGCCGCGGCCTGCTCGCCGGGCCGCGCCAGAAATTGGCGCGGCGGTTGAATCAAATTGAACTCATCCAGCAGCAACGCATCGAGGCCGGCGCAATTCAGATAGAGAAAGGCGATCCCGCCGAGCAGGTTCCTACCGCGGCAAAGCATGAAGATGGAGTCCGGGTCGTAGCGCAGGAATTCGGCGAGCTCGTGCTCGGTGGCGCGCACGCCAGGGATTTCCTGCCGCGCGAGCGCGGCGAGCTCAGCCAGTCGGTCACGCGTGACTGCGTGCGCCGTGACGATATCTGACTGCGGCAATGCGTCGAGGTCATGTCGGACGCTGTATTCTGTGCTTCCGCACTGCGGCTTCTGCATCTATGTTTCCAGCTTGGCTTTGATGACGTCACCATACTAGTCGGGGCTGGAGTGTGTATGCCGCAACATTTGCATCGGGGCGCTGCGCTGACGCAGCGCCGCAAACCTGACGAAACGCTTAATGCATCGTGGGAAGATTTAAGAGCATTTCTCCTTTGTACCCGGCACCGCAGCTTTCGACATGCCGCCGATGTGCTCGGGCTCACGGCCACCACATTGATGCGCAAGATCGACCGGCTCGAGGAAGAGCTCGGCTGCAAGCTGTTCATTCGCGATCAGTCCGGCCTGTCGCTCAGCGATGAAGGGCGGTCGCTGCTGTTCGACGTCGAACAGATGGAAAGGCTGAGCTTCAACATCTTCCGGCGCGCCTCGCTCTCGACCGATACCCGCGGCTCCGTGCGCGTCGCGGTGACCGAAGGCCCCGGCAATTTCTGGATCCTGCCGCGACTGATCGACTTCCAGCGGACCTATCGCAGGATCACGGTCGATCTGAGCTGCGCGATGCAGCAGGCGGACGTCTCACGGCTGGAGGCCGACATCTCGATTCAGTTCGAGCCGCCGACCAATCCCGATGTCATCGTTGCCAAGCTCGGCCGCCTTCACATCTACGGCTTCGTGTCGGAATCCTATCGCGACGCCTATGGACTGCCGAAGACGCTCGCCGATTTCAGGAACCACCGCATCATCAAGCAGCACGGCGTGCAACTGGATGAGACCGGCTACGCCCGCATTCTCGGCTTGGAGTCCCTCGAAGGCATCGTCGGCATCTCGACGAATTCGAGCGTGGCCGTGCTCTACGCCGTCGAGCGTGGCGCCGGCATCGGCTTCCTGCCGACATCCGCGGTCGCGCTCGGCGCGCCGCTGGTTCCGGTGGACCTCGGCATCAACTACCACATGGATCTGTGGCTGACCTACCACAAGGAGTTTCGCAACTCGGACCGGCACAAGATCGTCATCGACTGGCTGAAGCGCATTTTCGATCCGAAGGTCCACGCCTGCTTCCGGGACGAATTCATCCATCCGCTGGAGCTGGTCCCCTTGATGGCGCAGGCACGGGAGGTGGTCGGCTTCGGCGGCTACGTCGCGCCCAGCCCGGTCTGAGAGCCTACCACTTGAACTCGACGCCGAGCGTGCCTTGATGCGACTGCAGCGCCGAGCGAAGCTTGGCGTCGTAGTTCACATTGATGCGCGAGGTGCTGCTCAGCGACAGCGACATCGCCGCTCCGGTGTCGGCGCCGTAGCGGCCCTCGCCCAGCCCTTGGAGCGTGATGCTTTGCGGACCGAGGCTGACGGTGACGGAGCCGAGGTTCTGGCAGACATTGTCGACGAACTTGGCGTAGGCCGAGAGGTCGAGGATCTTGCCATCGAGAATGAAATAGCGGCCGACTTCCGCGCCAACGAGAAAGCGCGCGCGCTCGAGCGACGTGCCGCCGACAATGAGCGGATCGAGGCCGCCGCTTTCCTGGAATGCGGCGGTGGTTGCGCGCGCATATTCGAAGGCGAGCTTCGGCACGACCCGGCTTTCGCCGAAGCTCCAGTAGTAGTCGAGTTCGCTCAGGACGCCGGTGATGTGGGCGCCGTAGGCTGCGCGCGTCGCACCCAGGCTGGTGCCGCGCTGCGCCTTGATCCCACCGGAGCCATGGACCACCGCGATGGCCCAGGTCCAGGGTCCCTGATCCACGGAGGCATTGAAGCCCAGCTGCGTCAGGTCGAGGGTGGCTGACTGGAGCGCCAGCGGCACGTCGACCCAGGTGCGGCTCTGGTCCACCGAGATCCCGGCATTCACGCCGGGCGCGAGGCGCATGCCGATACCGGCAACGCCGCCCCAGGTCGACCTGCGGTCGCCGACGAAATCGCCCTGGGGCTGGCTGCGAGCCCAAACCCCATAGGTTTCGCCCCAGGTCCGAAAGCGCGGCTGCTCCGCCGCCTCCGACGCGCCGCCGCCGCCGCCGGGATTGCTGCGCTGGAGCCGGCTGCCGCCATGCGTCGCCTCGGCCCCTAGCCGCTCCAAGAAGCTGGAGCCGAGATTGAGCACCGACTGGCCCGCCGAGAGATCGGCATTCAGCGCGCTTGCCTTCGGGACAGGAACAGGAACGGGGGTCGGGCTTGGCGTGGGCGTGGGGCTTGCCGACGGGCTTGGCAGGCTTGCCGCGCCGGCGGCGCCAGCGGAGAGCACGAGCGTCAGCCCGAGTGCGGCGACACCAGCCAGTGCGCGTGCGAACCCGCGCGAGCGTCCTGTCTCTGCAGCCCGAGATCCGCCGCGCATCGATGCCCGCCCCGAATTGATTAAATATCAACCGTCGGGATTTGCCTGCAGTTCTCCCTGATGGTCAATCCGGATGTTCCGGTCCGGCCCGGTCGTGCGGAACTCTGTGGTTCCGGCGCCACAACGTCGCGAGGCGCCGACGCAGCAGTGCTTGCGACTCCGCGACGCGTTCTCATCAGTCCGGCAAACTTGATATCGACGGAAAATCGTGTTGCAATCTCGGATACAATCGGATTGGCCGTTCGACTGTGCGTTTCGTGACTTCGAAAATCAAGCAGATCCCGGGAAGCCCGTTTGTGGCGTGGCACGCGCGAGCGTGGCCGCGTCTTTTTTTCGTCTAGACGGAGGAAACAACGATGCCGACCTACAAAGGCAGCGTGAAATGGTTCAACCCGACCAAGGGATACGGCTTCATCAAACCGGCCGGCGGAGACAAGGACGTGTTCGTCCATATCTCGGCCGTCGAGCGGGCCGGATTGACCACGCTCAACGAGAACCAGCCGATCGAATATGACCTGGTGGAGAGCCGCGGGAAGACGTCGGCGGAGAATTTGAAGCTGTCGTGAACCTGTGCGCGGGCGGACGCGCCGTGATGTGGGCCGCCCTCAGCTAACGAACTCCGCGCAAGGCTACTACGCGGATGACCAGACTTCGTCAGCCCTTGATGCGCCCCCGGCCCTGCCGGGGATTTTTTTGTCCGAACGCAGGCTCAGCGCGGGCGATACACGGCTGTTCCTGCGGAAAGAAACCCCTCACCCAAGCGAGCCCGCAGATCGGCCGGCGATGCCCTCTCCCCCCTGGCGAAGCAAAGCTTCGCCAGGGGGGGAGAGGGCCAGACGGTGGCAGCGTCATACTCACTCGGGCGAGGGGTTCTTTCCGCGAGCGCACTCTCTCCGCAGACAAGATCCCTCACCCGGCAACAACGCCCCAACTACGAAACCATCGGCCAGATCATCATCTGGTCCGCCTGCTCCGTCGCGGTGGTCTTGCAGAGATCGCCTTCCAGCCGCACCTGGTCTCTCGCCAGCAGCTTCAGCGCTTCCGGATAGATCCGGTGCTCGACGCCGAGGATGCGCTCCGACAGCGTGTCGGCGGTGTCGTCGTCCCGCACCACGACCGCGCCCTGCATCACGATTGGGCCGGCGTCCGTCTCGGGAATCACGAAATGCACGGTCGCGCCGGAGAGCTTCACGCCGGCGCGCAGCGCCTGGCCGTGCGGATCAAGGCCAGGGAAAGACGGCAGCAGCGAGGGATGGATGTTGAGCATCCTGCCATACCAGCGCTGCACGAACTCGGCCGTGAACAGCCGCATGAAGCCGGCCAGGCAGATGATCTCGATGCCGCGCGCGTCCAGCGCCGCCTGCAGCTTGGCCTCGAAGCCGGCGCGGTCCTTGCCGAACGGCTTGCTCTCGATCACCTCGACCGCGATGCCGCTCTCTGCGGCCTTCTGCAGTCCGGCGGCGTCCGCGCGGTTCGAGATCACGACGGCGATCTCGGCCGGAAAGCCCGGCTGCGTCGCAGCGCGGATCAGCGCGGCCATGTTCGAACCGCGACCGGAGATCAGGATGGCGACGCGGCGCTTCATCGTGGCAGCTCGTCTCACAGAGCCAGATCGAGCGCGCCGGTGTAGATCACGCGCTCCTCGCCCGACGCCGCGACCACTTCACCGAGGCGGGCGACGTGCTCGCCATTGGCGGTGAACACCTCGGTGACGGCGTCGACGGCCTCGGCCTTGACGATCACGATCATGCCGATCCCGCAATTGAAGGTGCGCAAGAGCTCGCGCTCGGCGATGCCGCCCTGCCCGGCCAGCCATTTGAACACCGGCAGCACCGGCAGATGCGTCAGGTCGATCGAGACGCCGAGATGCTTCGGCAACACACGCGGAATGTTGTCGGTGAAGCCGCCGCCGGTGATGTGCGCCAGCCCCTTCACCGCGCCGGTCTCGCGGATCGCGCGCAGGCAGGATTTCACGTAGAGCCGGGTCGGCGTCAGCAGCGCCGCGCCAAGCGTGAGCACCGGGGCGAACGGCGCCGGCGCGTCGAAGCCGAGGCCCGATTGGGCGACGATCTTGCGCACCAGCGAGTAGCCGTTGGAATGCACGCCCGAGGAGGCCAGGCCGAGCACCAGGTCGCCGGCCGCGATGTCCGGCGACGGCAGCAGGGTGCCGCGCTCGGCTGCGCCGACCGCAAAGCCGCCGAGATCGTAGTCGCCATCCTTGTAGAGGCCCGGCATCTCGGCCGTCTCGCCGCCGATCAGCGCGCAGCCGGATTCGCGGCAGCCTTCGGCGATACCGGCGACGATCGAGGCGGTCGCCTCGGGATCGAGCTTGCCGCAGGCGAAGTAGTCGAGGAAGAACAGCGGCTCGGCGCCCTGCACCACGAGATCGTTGACCGACATGGCAACGAGATCGATCCCGATGCCGCCATGCAGCCCGGTCTCGATCGCGATCTTGACCTTGGTGCCGACGCCGTCGGTCGCGGCCACCAGGATCGGATCCTTGAAGCCGGCGGCCTTCAAATCGAACAGGCCGCCGAAGCCGCCGATCTCGGCATCCGCGCCGGCGCGGGCGGTGGCGCGCACCATGGGCTTGATCAGATCGACCAGACGGTTTCCGGCATCGATATCGACGCCCGAATCTGCATAAGTGAGCCCGTTCTTGCGCTCGGTCATGGTAAAAACCCCTAATCTGACCGCTGGTTACGTCGGAATCCGGCTGCGCGCAATGGCTCGCAGGGGGCTCGTCCCCACCCTATCTAGGAACCGACCGGTTCGCTTCGCACGGAAGTGGGTTAAGTTTTGATCGAGTTGTCGTCGGGACCAGCTGCGTGACCATTCCCCACTCTATCCCCAATCTGATTACGCTGGGCCGAATCCTGCTGGTGCCGATCGTGGTCTGGGCCATCGCGGCCGGAGAGATGGAGGTCGCGTTTCTGGTGTTCGTGGTGGCCGGCGTGAGCGATGCCGTCGACGGCTTCCTGGCGCGGCGATTCAATCTCCGCTCCGAGCTCGGCGCCCTGCTCGACCCGCTGGCGGACAAGGCCCTGCTGGTTTCGATCTTCGTCACGCTCGGCATCTGGGGCGCCATCCCGCGCTGGATCGTCATCCTGGTGGTCTCGCGCGACATCATGATCGTGGCCGCGGTGATCGTCTCCTGGCTGTTCGACCGGCCGGTCGCGATGAAGCCGTTGATGGTCTCCAAGCTGAACACGGCAGCCCAGGTCGGATTTGCCGCGCTCGTGCTCGCCTCACTCAGCTTCGGCTTCGAGCCCAAGCCTTACGACGCGGTGCTGATGGTGCTGGTCACGGTCTTTACGCTCGTGTCGGTCGGGCTGTATCTGGTCGACTGGGTGCGCCACATGAGCACCATTGAAGTCCGCTGATCCTCTCAAGAGCTGTCGCGGACCTCGGGCACGCCACGTTACGGAGCACGTCGATCTTGGCCAGCCACATTCCCCCTCGCCAGCTGGCCCTTGCCCTGCCGCACGAGGAGAGCCTGACGCGGGACAACTTCTTCGAAGGTCCCGGCAACGCGGCCGGGCTCGCTCTGGTCGACGCATGGCCGGAATGGCCGGCCCGGACGATGTTCCTGGTCGGCCCCGACGGCTCCGGTAAGAGCCATCTCGCCGCGATCTGGGCCGAGCAGGCCGGCGCCCGCTCGCTGTCGGCGCATGCGCTGGAGGCCGGCGCCGTCCCCGGGGCGCTCGCCACCGGCGCGCTGGTGCTGGAGGACCTCACGGCCGCCGATCTCGATGAACGGGCCCTGTTTCATCTGCTGAACCTGGCGCGCCAGGACGAAGCCTTCGTGCTGATCACCGCCCGCGAGGCACCGGCGAGCCTGCCGATTGCGCTGGCCGACCTGAGGTCGCGGCTGCGCGCCGTCCCGGTGGTCACCCTGCTGCCGCCCGACGACCAGCTGTTCCGAGCCCTGATCGTCAAGCTCGCGGCCGACCGGCAGCTTTCGATCGACGAGACGGTCGTGAGCTACCTGGCGAGCCGCATCGAGCGATCCTATGCGGCTGCGCGCGAGACCATCGCGATGCTCGACAATGAGTCGCTGCGGCTCGGACGGCCCGTTACCCGTGCCCTGGCGGCCGAGCTGCTCCGCAGCGTGTGACCGCCGGCCATCTTGACGGCGGCCTTCGCCGGAACCTCAATGGTGCCGGCGACGTCATCCCTCTGTCATACGGCTTGCGCTACTGGTTGGCACTCGCGCCCTGATTTGGCGCCGTGACCGAATATGGATCGAGTTCTGATGGATATTGAGCAAGTGACTGAGATTGCAGCACAAGAGTCGGTTACGGCTGCCGGGATCGAGATCGCCTCGAGCCCCGAGCGCTTCATCAACCGGGAACTGTCCTGGCTGCATTTCAATCGTCGCGTGCTCGAGGAATCGGTCAATCCGCGGCACCCGGCGCTGGAGCGGGTGCGGTTCCTGTCGATTTCAGCCAACAACCTTGATGAATTCTTCATGGTCCGCGTCGCCGGCATCCGCGCCCAGGTGCGCGAGGGCATTGCCGAGCGCAGCCCGGACGGGCTGACGCCAATCGAGCAGCTGAAGCTGATCAACGAGACCGTGTCGCAGCTCGCGATCGACCAGCAGGCGATCTGGCGCGACCTGCGCAAGTTTCTCGCCGAGCTCGGCATCGTGCTGGTCGACGGCCAGGATGTCACCAAGAGCGAGCGGGCCTGGATCGAGGACCACTTCCTCGCCAACATCTTCCCGCTGCTGACGCCGCTCGCGATCGACCCGGCGCATCCGTTCCCGTTCATCCCGAGCCTCGGCTTCACCGTGGCGCTGCAGCTCACGCGCACCGCCGACGGCCGGCCGATGAACGCGCTGATCCGCATGCCCGGCAAGATCGACCGCTTCATCCGCTTCCCCGGCGCCAAGGACGGCGTGATCCGCCTGATCACCCTGGAACAGGCGACCAGCCTGTTCATCGGCCGCCTGTTCCCCGGCTACACGGTCAAGGGCCAGGGCGCCTTCCGCATCATCCGCGACAGCGAGATCGAGATCGAGGAAGAGGCCGAGGATCTGGTGCGGCTGTTCGAGACCGCGCTCAAGCGCCGCCGCCGCGGCTCGGTGATCCGGCTCGAGATCGAGGCCAACATGCCGGAGGAGCTGCGCCACTTCGTGCAGGATGCGCTGGCGACCACCGACGACGAGGTGTTCGTGGTCGACGGCGTGCTGGCGATGAACGAGCTGTCGCAGCTGACCCGCGTCGACCGGCCCGACCTGGAATTCGCGCCCTATGTGCCGCGCCATCCCGAGCGGGTGCGCGACCATGGCGGCGACATTTTTGCTGCGATCCGGCAGAAGGACCTGATCGTCCATCACCCCTACGAGTCGTTCGACGTCGTCGTGCAATTCCTGCAGCAGGCGGCGCGCGATCCCGATGTCGTCGCCATCAAGCAGACGCTGTACCGCACCTCAAATAACTCGCCGATCGTGCGCACGCTGGTGGAAGCGGCGGAGGCCGGCAAATCGGTCACCGCGCTGGTCGAGCTCAAGGCACGCTTCGACGAGGAAGCCAACATCCGCTGGGCGCGCGACCTCGAACGCGCCGGCGTGCAGGTCGTCTATGGTTTCCTGCAGCTGAAGACCCATGCGAAACTGTCGATGGTCGTGCGCCGCGAGGGCGGCAGCCTGACCACCTATGTGCACACCGGCACCGGCAACTATCATCCGGTGACGGCGCGCATCTACACCGACCTGTCCTACTTCACCTCTGACCCGGTGATCGGCCGCGACGTGACGCGGGTGTTCAACTACATCACCGGCTATGCCGAGCCGATCGACATCGAGAAAATGGCGGTGTCGCCGCTCACGCTTCGCAAGCGCATGATCGAGCACATCCATGGCGAGACCAGCTTTGCCCGCCAGGGCAAGCCGGCCGTGATCTGGATGAAGATGAACTCGCTGGTCGATCCTGATATCATCGACGCGCTGTACGAGGCCTCGCAGGCCGGCGTCTCGATCGACCTGATCGTGCGCGGCATCTGCTGCCTCAGGCCCGGCATTCCCGGCCTGTCCGACAATATTCGCGTCAAATCGGTGATCGGCCGCTTCCTCGAACATGGCCGCATCTACTGCTTCGGCATGGGACAGGGCCTGCCGAGCGCCAAGGCCGCCGTCTATATCTCCTCGGCCGACATGATGCCGCGCAATCTCGACCGCCGCGTCGAGGTGTTGTGCCCGCTGCAGAACCCGACCGTGCACCAGCAGGTGCTGGAGCAGATCATGGTCGCCAACCTCAAGGACACCGAGCAGAGCTGGCAATTGTTGCCGGATGGGTCGTCAACGCGTATGAAGGCCGCGAAGGGCGAGGAGCCGTTCAACCTGCACAATTACTTCATGACGAATCCGAGTCTGTCCGGCCGTGGAAAGTCGCTCAAGGAATCATCACCGCGCCGGCTCACGCGCCGGAACGAACGCAACTCGTCCTAGCGACCTGCTTCTCAAGGGAATGACGCGGTGAAACGGCCCGCGACCAGGGCCGGAAATGTCGGTGTCATCGACATCGGCTCGAACTCCGTCCGCCTCGTCGTCTACCAGGCGATGGAGCGCAGTCTCGTTACCGTGTTCAACGAGAAGGCGCTGTGCGGGCTCGGCCGCGAGGTGCAGACCACCGGCCTGCTCGCTGCCGACGCCGTGGACAAAGCGCTGACGGCGCTGAAGCGGTTCCGTGCGCTCTGCAAGGTGCAGAAGGTAGGCCAGGTCCATGCGATCGCCACGGCCGCCTGCCGCGATGCCTCGAACGGCCCCGACTTCATCGCCAAGGCCGAGAAGATCTGCGGCGTGCCGATCCAGATCCTCACCGGCCCCGAGGAGGCGCGCTACTCGGCGCTCGGCGTCATCTCCGGCATCCACAAGCCCGACGGCATCGTCGGCGATCTCGGCGGCGGCTCGCTGGAGCTGATCGACGTGCGGGGCCATCAGGTGCGCAGCGGCGTCACCTTGCCGCTCGGCAGCCTGGCGCTGCAGGACCTCGCCGAGAAGTCGCTGAAAAAGGCGCAGCGCATCGTCAGCGACGCGCTCACCGACCTGCCACAGCTCGCCGCTGGCGAGGGCCGCACCTTCTACGCGGTCGGCGGCACCTGGCGCGCGCTGGCGCGCATCCACATCATCCAGAGCGGCTATCCGCTCGGCGTCATGCACGGCTATGCGATCCCCGCCGCGGACGCGCTCGCCTTCGTGCGCCGGTTGCGCCGACTCGTGGCCGCAGACATGCTGGCCGACATCGAGGCCATCGCCGAGGCGCGCCGCCCGCTGCTCGCCTACGCCGCGCTCGTGCTGGAATACGTCATCCGCGTGGCCAAGCCGACCACCGTGGTGTTCTCGACCTTCGGCGTGCGCGAGGGCCTGCTCTACTCCAAGCTGCCCGATGCCGAGCGCGCCAAGGACGGCCTGCTCAGCGCGGCGCAAGGCTTGAACGAGCTGCTGTCGCGCTCGGCGCAGCATGCCCGCGAGTTGATCGACTGGACCGACCGGCTGTTTCGCGTCGTCCATGTGCGCGAGACCGAGGACGAACGCCGGCTGCGCCACGCCGCCTGCCTGATGTCCGACATCGGCTGGCGGATGCACCCGGATCATCGCGGCGAGCAGACCTATGGCATCATCCTCAACGGCAATTTCGGCACGATCAGCCACGAGGGCCGCATCTTCGTCGCGCTTTCGGTGTTCTTCCGCTACGAGGGTCAGCGCGACGAGGCCGCGGCCCCTGCCCTCACCCAGCAACTCAGTCCCGCCCAGATCGATCGCGCCCGCCTGCTCGGCACCGCCTTCCGCGTCGCGCATCTGATCTCGGCGGCGCGGCCGGGCGTGCTGTCCGCCACGCATTTCCGGACCCAGGACCGCAAGCTGATGCTGGTGTTCGAACATCACCTGGTCGATCTCGTCGCCGACCGCGTCGGCGGGCGCTTCAAGCAATTGGCGCGCCTCGTCGGCCGCACCGGCTCGGTGGTGCTGAGCTAGGCGAGTCCAACGGCTCTGAAGGCGCTAGCGGGGTTGCGGCGGCACGCCGGCCGAGATCGCGATCATGCGCTGGGCGATGATGCCGTAGACCTTGCGCCAGGCGTTCTCGACGTCTTCGGTCCATTGCGGCCCGAGACCCTTGGAGAGGCTCCACAGCAGCGCCTCGCCGACCACTGGATAGTGCTCCGGCCTGACGCCATAGCGCGCGTGATTGCGGCCGAGAATGTCGGTGCTCGACAACAGCCCCGTCATCTTGTCGAGACTGCCGACGAGCACCGCGAGCGTCGCGATGAAGTCCCGCTTGAGGACCTCCATGTCGGCCGGGAACAGCTGCCGGCATTCCGGAGCGAGCTCGAAAACACGGTTATAGAACGTCGAGGTCATCTCCGAAGCGTTGGCAAACACCATGTCGAACGACGACCTGACATGGCCGATCTCCTCTGCAGTCAACATTCACAAATCCGATTCAATCAGTCGGGCGGGACAATCGGTCGAAGTACGATGGGTGGTGTCGCTACGCGACGATCCGGTTCAAGACTATGAGACGCGAACGACCAAGCCATGCGTATTTGTCCGAGGCGCGGCACCGTGCCGCAGCCGTTTAAACATCTCCCACACCGCTTCATCGTTCGGACGCGACGTCCCGTTCGTCGTGCGAGCGGATTTTCCGTGCCCGCCTTTTGAGCGGGATCGCGAGATGAGACGCTGAGCATCATGATCAGTTTATGGGCGCTCGGTCCGAACTGTCAGAAATCCGACAAAGCTGAGCGATCTATATTTCTCATAATATAGCTTTCGGTGACTCGAAGATCATTCTAATGCCGTTGCCGCAAGGGTCGCCGCGCGGAGCCGAGGGCGCCGCCGGCTCTGCCAACAGCAAAAGGACGATGGTCTCATGGCAACCACGACGGCCGAGCTCGAGCAGCTTCTGATGCAGCGCTCGCTCACCGACGCCGAATTGATCGCGGCGGCGGAGACGGCGGCTGATTTCCGCATCCTCCCTGATGCTACCGTGATCAAGATCGGCGGACAGAGCATGATCGATCGCGGCCGTGCCGCCGTCTATCCGCTGGTCGAGGAGATCGTCACCGCGCGCAAAACGCACAAGATGCTGATCGGCACTGGCGCCGGCACCCGGGCGCGGCACCTGTATTCGATCGCCGCCGGCCTGAACCTGCCTGCCGGCGTGCTGTCGCAACTCGGCGCGTCGGTCGCCGACCAGAACGCGGCGATGCTGGGTCAGTTGCTCGCGAAACACGGCATCTCCGCGGTCGAGGGCGCCGGACTGTCCGCTGTGCCGCTGTATCTCGCCGAGGTGAACGCCGTCGTGTTCAGCGGCATGCCGCCCTACGGGCTGTGGATGCGTCCCTCGGCCGACGGCGTCATCCCGCCCTACCGCACCGACGCCGGCTGCTTCCTGGTGGCCGAGCAGTTCGGCTGCAAGGCGATGATCTATGTGAAGGACGAGAACGGCCTCTACACCGCCAATCCGAAGACCGATAGTAACGCGACCTTCATTCCGAAGATCTCGGTCGCCGAGATGAAGGCCAAGGGCCTTGCCGACTCCATCCTGGAATTCCCGATGCTCGATCTGCTCGAAGCCGCCCGCCACGTCCGCGAGGTGCAGGTCGTCAACGGCCTCGTCCCCGGCAATCTCACGCGCGCGCTTGCCGGCGAGCACGTCGGCACCATCATCACCGCACGCTAACGGACACGACCGCCATGGCCGATACCAACACCATCAAGCACGTCGCCTCGCCGCTCGCGCGCCAGACTCTGCTCGACAACAAGCTGACACGTCCCGTCGCCGGCAAGCGCCCGATCGCGCTGCTGCCCTGGCTGCAAGTGGTCAAGATCGGCGGCCGATCGATCATGGACCGCGGCGCGGACGGCATCCTTCCGCTGGTCGAGGAGATCAGGAAGCTGCTGCCCGAGCATCGCCTGCTGATCCTGACCGGCGCCGGCATCCGCGCACGCCATCTCTACGGCGTCGGCCTCGATCTCGGCCTTCCGGTCGGCTCGCTCGCGCCGCTCGCGGCCAGCGAAGCCGGACAGAACGGACACATCCTGGCAGCGCTGCTGGCCGCGGAGGGCGTCTCTTATATCGAGCACCCGACCATTGCGAACCAGCTCGCCATTCATCTGACGGCAGCGCGTGCGGTCGTCGGGAGCGCCTTCCCGCCCTATCACCACCACGAATTCCCGACCTCGCGGCTGCCGACGCACCGCGCCGACACCGGAGCCTTCCTGATCGCCGACGCGCTCGGCGCGGCGGGACTGACCATCGTCGAGGACGTGGATGGGGTGTACACGGCCGATCCGAACGGGCCCGACGCCGCCAAGGCGACATTGCTGCGCGAGACCAGCCACGACGCGCTGGCCAAGCAACAGGGCACGCTGCCGTTCGATCGCACGCTGCTCGAGGTGATGGCCAATGCCCGCCACCTCTCGCGTGTGCAAATCATCAATGGCCTGGTGCCGGGACGGCTGACGGCGGCGCTGCGCGGCCATCATGTCGGCTCGGTCATCACAACCGGCGCGCGTCCCTGATCACCCAAAGAACAAGGCCGCTCGTGCGACGAGCGGCCTTGCTGTTGGTCCGAAGTGGACGGCTTCATGCACTGACCCGCAGTCAGGGCAGTTCGACGCCGCGCGCCGGAGCGGCCTCGATCTCGTGCTTGCCCTTGTTCTGCAGCGCGCGGCCGCGCCAGATCGAGCCGGCCACCAGTACGACCAGGGCACCGAGCAGCGACATCAAGGTCTCCATGACGTCGACGTGGCTGGTCAGCTTCGAGGCGCCGGTGAACAACGCCGACGTGGCATCGATGCTGATATTGACGGTGCCGTCGAGCAGATGATGCAGCATCGGCTCGATCGCGGGATCGGTGGCGATCACTTCGCCGGCGACCCAGCCGAGCAGCATGGCGCCGAGCCAGACCAGCAGAGGGAAACGATCGAGCACGAGCATGATCAGCGCGGCGCCCGCAATGATCAGCGGGATGCTCATGGCCAGCCCGATGATCAGCAGCGACGCTTGGCCGTTGGCAGCCGCGGCGACCGCGATGACGTTGTCGAGGCTCATCACGAGGTCGGCGAGCGCGACGATGCGCACCGCATGCCACAGCGTCGTGCCGGCGGCGATGTCGTCGTTCTCGTCCTCGGGAACGAGCAGCTTGGCGGCAATCACCAGCAGGGCAAGGCCGCCGATCAGCTTCAGATAGGGCAGCGCCATCAGGGTGGCGACAATGCCGGTAAACGCGATACGGAGTGCAACGGCGATGCCGGAGCCCGCCACCATGCCCCAGAAACGGTGTTTGCCGTGCAGGCCGCGGCAGGCGAGCGCGATGACAAGCGCGTTGTCGCCCGACAACAGCACGTTGATCCAGATGATCTTGCCAAGCGCGAGCCAGAATCCGGGGCTCTGCAGATCGGCTTCGAATTGAGCGAGGAGATGACCGTAGGTGGCGGGATCAGCGAGCTGCGACAGCCAATTCACGGCCAGACCTTCCAGATGTGTTCGACGGGAATTGCACGGCCGGAAACAATGCGGCGGGGCCAGGCCCCGCCGCAATGTTCAGCGTCAGCCGACGATCTCGTTGCCGGAGAAGAACTGCGCGATCTCGATCGCAGCGGTTTCCGCCGCATCCGAGCCGTGCACCGAGTTCTCGCCGATCGACTTGGCGTGCAGCTTGCGGATGGTGCCGTCGGCCGCCTTCGACGGATCGGTCGCGCCCATCACGTCGCGGTACTTCAGGATGGCGCCCTCGCCTTCGAGAACCTGGACGACGACCGGGCCGGAGACCATGAAGTCGACCAGCTCGCCGAAGAACGGCCGCGCCTTGTGCACGGCGTAGAAGGTCTCGGCCTGATCCCGGGTCATGCGGATGCGCTTCTGGGCCACGATGCGCAGGCCGGCTTTCTCGATCAGCGCGTTGACCGCGCCGGTGAGGTTACGCTCGGTCACGTCGGGCTTGATGATCGAAAAGGTGCGCTCAATCGCCATGATATCGTCCTTGGAGGTGCGGGATTTGGGTGGGTTGCGGGCTTATATCGACGCCATGGGTCGACGGCAAGCGACCGGAGCCCTCCCGGAGGCGCGATGCCTTACGACAATTTCACGATTCTGAACATTGTCTGAAGGGCTCGTGCGCTCCTCGTTCAGGTGTCTTGCCCTATCGTGTGCACTATCGGGCGATGACGAGCCAGCCGCGATCCGGCTGACCGCCTTCTCCCAGCCTCATCCCTCGGACAATTTCGGCGCCGCCAGCGCTGTCATCCAGGAGACGATCATGTTGCGCAAACTCTCACTCATCGCCGCGGCCACGGTTGCCCTGGGCGCAGCTGCCCTCGCCCCCACTGCCGCATCGGCCCATTGGCACGGTGGTTGGCATGGCGGCGGCGGTTGGCATCACGGCTGGCACGGCGGCTACGGCTGGCACCGTCCGTTCTATGGTCCGCGCGTGTTCGTCGGCGGCCCGGCCTACAGCTACGGCTATGGCGGCTGCTACGTGCGCCGCGTGGTTCCGACCCCATGGGGGCCGCGCTGGCGCTGGATCAACCGCTGCTACTGAGAACTCCCTTGATACGAGCCTAGGAACGGCATCCGCCCCCGCCGCTCCGAACTCGCATTGCCCCGGCGTCTCCCCCACGCCGGGGCTTTTTTCGTGTGTTATCAACCCATTTTCGGCCTTCTCGGAGCTTGCGCGGAAACAATTCGGCCTCCCACGACTTGGTAAGACACTGAATTGCAACTGCTCGTGGAACTCCGTCATGTCTGGCCGCACCGCCGATTACAGCGAGGCGCTCGATCGCAAGACCAGCCGATCGATCTGTGAGGCCGTGGGCGAAAGGCTGCAGCGCAGCCTGCCGCCAGAAGGCTCCGAATTGCCCGCGTCGCTGGCCCATTTGCTGAACGAACTGCGCAAGCAGGACGACGCGGCCGCGCGCTTTGACTGACCAGCCGGCACCTGAAAACACGATAAAGCGGTTGCGTTTGGCGGCGCGCGCGGTGACAAGGCGCGCATGCTTTCCATCACCGACATCTCCATCCGCCTCGCCGGACGGCTTCTCATCGACCAGAGCTCGGTGCAGATCCCGCCCGGCGCGCGCGTCGGCCTGGTCGGCCGCAACGGTACCGGCAAGTCGACGCTGTTCAAGGCCATCCGCGGCGAACTGTCGCTGGAGAACGGCAGTATCAGCCTGCCGCCGCGGTGGCGGATCGGCAGCTTGGCGCAGGAGGCCCCGAGCGGTCCCGAGAGCCTCATCGAGGTCGTGCTGCGCGCCGACCTGGAGCGGGATGCGCTGCTGCGCGAGTCCGAGACCACCGACGATCCGGACCGGATCGCCGAGATCCAGACACGCCTCGTCGACATCGACGCGCATTCGGCGCCGGCGCGCGCGGCCGCGATCCTCAGCGGTCTCGGTTTCTCCGCGGCCGACCAGGCCCGCGCCTGCTCGGAATTCTCCGGTGGCTGGCGCATGCGCGTGGCACTTGCGGCGACGCTGTTCGCCGCGCCCGACCTGCTGCTGCTGGACGAGCCGACCAACTATCTCGATCTCGAAGGCACGCTGTGGCTCGAGGATCACCTGGCGCATTATCCGCGCACGGTGATCGTGATCAGCCACGACCGCGACCTTTTGGAAACCTCGGTCGACCAGATCCTGCATCTCGACCGCGGCAAGCTCACGCTCTACCGCGGCAGCTACTCGTCCTTCGAGGAGCAGCGCGCGACGCGCGAGATGCTCGACGCCAAGGCGGTGAAGCGCCAGGAGGCGGAGCGCGCGCGGCTGCAGGCGTTCGTCGAGCGCTTCAAGGCCAAGGCCTCGAAGGCGCGGCAGGCGCAATCGCGCGTGAAGATGCTGGAGCGCATGAAGCCGATCACCGCGCTGGTCACCCAGGACGTGCGCGAGATCACGTTTCCGGCGCCCGAGAAGCTGCTGTCGCCACCGATCATCGCGGTCGACAACGCATCGGTCGGCTACGACCCGGCACAGCCCGTGCTCAACCGCGTCACCTTGCGGATCGACAATGACGATCGCGTCGCGCTGCTCGGCGCCAATGGCAACGGCAAGTCGACGCTGGTGAAGCTGCTGGCAGGACGGCTGGCGCCGTTCTCCGGGAAAGTGACGCGCGCCGACAAGCTGTCGATCGCCTATTTCGCCCAGCATCAGCTCGATGAGCTCGACGAGAGCGGCTCACCCTACACCCATGTCCGCAAGCTGATGGGCGATGCGCCGGAATCGAAGGTGCGGGCCCGCGCCGGCGCGATCGGCTTCTCCGGCAAGGCGGCGGACACCTCGGTGAAGAGCCTGTCCGGCGGCGAGAAGGCGCGCCTGCTGCTCGGGCTGGCGACCTTCTACGGCCCGAACATGATCATCCTGGACGAGCCGACCAACCATCTCGACATCGACAGCCGCGCCGCGCTCGCGGAGGCGATCAACGAATTCCCGGGCGCCGTGATCATGGTCTCGCATGATCGCTATCTGATCGAGGCCTGCGCCGACCGTCTGTGGGTGGTGGCCGACCGCACCGTCAAGACCTATGACGGCGACCTCGACGAATACCGGCGCATGATCCTGTCAACGCGCAGCGGCGCGCCGGCGCGCGACAACGAGCGATCTCAGCCGTCGGAGAAAGCCGAGCGGCCGCGCGGCGACAACAAGCGCAGCGGGCTGAAGCAGAAGATCGCCGCGGCAGAGGCCGAGATCGCGCGCATCACCGAGATCATCGCCAAGATCGACAGCGCGTTGTCGCTGCCCGACATCTTCACGCGTGATCCGAAGCAGGCCGCGCAACTCTCCAAGGCGCGCGCCAATGCGGCGGATGCGCTCGCCCGCGCCGAGGAGCAATGGCTGGAAGCCAGCACGCTGCAAGATGAGGCGACAAGCTGAAAGAGCATCGGCGGACGAATTCCCTCGCCCGCCTGCTCACGGGTAGCGCGGCACCAAGCTTGGTCTTACAGGCTTGGTCTTAAGTGGCGCGCTTCTTCGCCTTGCTCGGCTTCGCCACCTTCGGCGCCGGTCCGGCATCGGGCGCGCGCTCGACCGACGCGAGCCGGCCGCTGTTGAAGGTGTAGACGCCGGCGCGGGCGCCGCGCAGCCATGTCACGGTGGCAACACGCTCACCGCCATTGCTCGAAATGTTGACGTTGTCAGGCGCACCGATGCCACGCACGACGTCGCACTCGGTATGGCCGAGAGCAACAGTGCCCCCGGCGGTCGGCGGCGGCGCAGCCGCGGCGTCATTCGCCATCGCATTGGCGCCGGAAGGCGCCATGCCGGGACACGCACCATCCGCGCTGACGAGATCCTCAGGCGACACCGGCTTATCCGGCGTCAACGGCGGCGCGTCGATCGAGATGTTCTTGATGAACAGGCGCTGCGGCCGGTTGAACCATTCGGCGTCCTTCGACAGGAACTCCGGCGTGCTCGAGCATCCGGCCATGACCGGTGCCAGCACAAGAAACGCCAGAACGCGCGTCAGCTGTTTGTTGTGATCTCGCACGATGAACCTTGCTGAATTGCAACCTGTGGACACTCTAAGATGTTGTCCCAACATCACTTTGCGGCACGTTCGTGACTTTGCCAACGCTTGGCCGGCAAATCGGCAGATTATCATTAATCACGATGTGCCGCTATTACCGGGCCAGCAATGAACCGGCTGCTACTGCCGACGTTGCCACCGTCCCCGCTCATCGGCCTGCCAGTAAGTGACCTCGAATCCGCGCGCTTTGCAATCGGTCCATGCCGACCGCGCTGCAGCAAGCGCATCCGGATCGTCGCCGTTGAACACCAGAACCATGCGCTCATAGTTCTGTGAGTCGGACGGCAACGGCGCGTTGTCCACGAGAAATCGCACATGCGCGCGGTTGGGATTGCTCTCCTCCACCGCCAGCAGAATCGGCTGGTCGGCTGCATCGGCCACCCGCCAGGTGGCATGCGGCAGAAACGAATCGTCACGATAGGTCCACAGATGCGCATCGAGCGCATCCGCGCGTTCCTCCGAGGTCGCTTGCACCACCACGCGCCAGCCGCGCTCGAGCGACTTCTCGAGCAGCGGCGGCAGGACGGATTCGAGCGTCATGTTCTGCAGATGATAGAACAGGACTTCGGTCATCGCAGGTTCAAGCCTTGGCGCCTGCTTTGGCCTCGTAGGCGTCCCACACCATCCGGTCGAGCAGGCGGACACCGTAGCCGGACCCCCAGCTCTGGTTGATTTCCGATTTCGGCGCGCCCATCGCGGTGCCGGCGATGTCGAGATGCGCCCATGGCGTGTCGTTGACGAAGCGCTGCAGGAATTGCGCGGCAGTGATCGAGCCGCCATGCCGTCCGCCGGTATTCTTCATGTCGGCGAACTGCGAATCGATCAGCTTGTCGTATTCGGGTCCGAGCGGCATCCGCCAGACCTTCTCACCGGTTTCCTGCCCGGCCTTGACGAGCTTGTCGGCGAGATCGTCGTTGTTGGTGAACAGGCCGGCATGCTCGGTGCCGAGCGCGACCAGGATCGCCCCCGTCAACGTCGCCAGATCGATCATGAATTTCGGCTTGTACTTGGTCGCGACGTACCAGAGCACGTCGGCGAGCACGAGCCGCCCCTCGGCATCGGTGTTGATGATCTCGATGGTCTGGCCCGACATCGAGGTGACGATGTCACCGGGACGCTGGGCGTTGCCGTCGGGCATGTTCTCGACCAGGCCGATCGCGCCGATCACATTCGCCTTGGCTTTGCGCGCGGCGAGCGCATGCATGAGGCCGACGACGCAGGCTGCGCCCCCCATGTCGCCCTTCATGTCCTCCATCGAGCCGGCCGGCTTGATCGAGATGCCGCCGGTGTCGAAGCAGACGCCCTTGCCGATGAAGGCGGCCGGCGGCTCGCCCTTCTTGCCGCCGTCGTAGCGCATCACCACCGTGCGGCTCGGCCGCGCCGAGCCCTGGCCGACGCCGAGCAGCGCGCCCATGCCGAGTTTCTTCATGGCGGGAACGTCGAGAATCTCGACGGTGACGCCGAGCTTGCGCAGCGCGGCGGCGCGCTTGGCGAATTCTTCCGGGTAAAGCACGTTCGGCGGCTCGTTCACGAGATCGCGCGCCAGGATGACGCCATCGGTCACATGCGCGCGAGGCGAGAACGCCTTCTTCGCGGCAGCGACGTCGGCGACGGCGACCGACAGGTTGGCGGACACGCCGCCCTCCTCGTCCTTCTTCTTGGTCTTGTAGCGGTCGAACCGATAGGCACGCAGCCGCACGCCTTCCGCGAGCGAGCTGACCTGGTCCGGCGTCATCGGCCCCGCGGGCAGTTCGGCCAGCACCGTCACCGCTTCAGTTCCGGCATTCAGCTTGCCGGTTAAAGTCCCGCCGTACTTGAGAAAATCCTTGTCCTTCAGATCGGCGCCCTTGCCCGTGCCGATCACGATCAAGCGCTGAATCTTGATTCCCTCGGGCGCCAGCAGGTCGAGCACGGCGCCGTCCTTGCCCTTGAACCGCGCGGCGCCAGCGGCGCGCTTGATCAGGTCCGTGGCTCCCCCGAGCGCCTTCTCGGTCGCGACTCCAAGTCGCAGGGTGTCATCGCAAAACGCCACCACGATACCGCGGGGAGCGGTCGACAGCGGGACGAAGCCGACCTTGACGGCGTCGGACATCAAGCAATCCTCCAGATTTCGACGTGATGAGCCGCCACGTCCGGCCGAAAACTTCAAGGGCCAGACGAGGATGGCGGCTGTTCAGAACCCAACTTGGCAACAGTATGGCCCGCCGTGGCCGGACCTGCCAAGGGGCCCATGAAAGGTCGCGTGGCGGAGTGGTCACAATGATGAAATTTTAACCGTATTTTCGTGGCGCCATGTCACAGCCATTTTGTCGACGGATCAAAGGGATGGTACAGATACTCACCGCCTTCGGAACGTGACGGCGACAGCAGCCTCGGGGCCCGTTGCGAGGGTTGGCTGCAGCGCTCGTTTGGGACAGCTGACTGGGGATTCGAGCGCACACGATGGGGTCCATCGACAGGTACATCTTTCGCACGACCTTGGCGTCGTTCGCGTTGGTGCTGGTCAGCCTCACCGGCGTGATCTGGATTACCCAGGCGCTGCGCGGCATCGACCTGATGACCAGCCAGGGCCAGACCATCCTGACCTTCCTCGGCATCACCGGCCTCGTGATTCCCTCGCTGCTCGGCGTCATCGCGCCGATCGCGCTGATGATCGCGGTCTCGCACACGCTCAACAAGCTCGCGACCGATTCGGAGATCATCGTCATGAACGCCGCCGGCATGTCGCCGATCCGGCTGTTCGTCCCGTTCGCCTACGCGACCTGCGTGGTCGCGATCCTGGTGACCCTGATCGCCTCGTTCTTCGCGCCCGACGGCCTGCGCCGGATCAAGCAATGGGACGCCGAGATCACCGCCGACGTGCTCGCCAACATCCTGCAGCCGGGACGCTTCGCGCAGCTCGACCAGAACCTGACGATCCGAATCGGCGAACGCTCGCCCGGCGGCGAGCTGAAGAGCATTTTGATCGACGACCGCCGCGACCCCAAGGAACGGATCACGATCATCGCCGAGAAGGGCACCGTCGTGAAGAACGCCGACGGCTCGTTCCTGGTGCTGGAGGACGGCAATCTCGAGCGCTTCGAGCTCGGCAAGCGCGAGCCGGCGATGGTCGCTTTCGCTCGCTACGCCTTCGACATGTCGAAGTTCTCGAACCAGGGCCGCGACGTCACGCTCGGCATTCGCGAGCGCTATCTTTGGGAGCTGATGGCGCCCGCCGAGAACGATCCGATCTACAAGCAGATCCCCGGACAGTTCCGGCAGGAGCTGCATGACCGCTTCCTGGCGCCGATCTATCCGTTCGCCTTTGCCGCCCTCACCTTCGCGTTCCTCGGCGCGCCACGCACGACGCGGCAGAGCCGCAACTTCTCGTTCGGCAGCGCCATCCTGGCCGTGTTCGGCGTCCGCATGGCGGGCTTTGCCTGCTCGGTCATGACGGTGAAGACCCCCATGGCCGCGCTGGTGCAATACCTGATGCTGTTCGGCGTGCTCGGCCTGTCGATCTGGATCATCGTCGGCGGCGTCGTGGTCGAGCCGCCGGCCAGGCTGATGGAGGCGATCAACCGCTCGAACGCGCGCATCGCACGGCTGTTCAGAAGGCCGGTCGCCGCATGAGCATGGTCACCAACACGCTCGGACGCTATTTCGCCGGCCGCTTCCTGGTCTCGGCGGTCGGCGTGTTCGCCAGCATCTTCATCCTGCTCGTGCTCGTCGATTACATCGAGATGGTACGCAAGACCTCCGGGCTGGCCTCGGCCTCGGCGCTGATGGTGGCGGAGACCTCCCTCTTCCGCGTGCCGCAGCTGCTCGAGAAAATGATGCCGTTCTGCGTGCTGATCGGCGCGATGACCTGCTACCTCGCGCTGTCGCGCCGGCTCGAGCTCGTGGTGGCGCGCGCCGCGGGGGTCTCGGCCTGGCAATTCATCGCGCCCGCGCTCGCCAGCGCCATCATGCTCGGCCTGATGGCAACCACGCTGTACAACCCGATGTCGGCGAATCTGCGCGAGCTCTCCAAGCGCATGGAGGCCGAGCTGTTCGGCTCCGCCCCTGGCGGCGGCGTGCAGGACGCGGCCGGCTTCTGGCTCAACCAGATCAATCCGGACGGCTCGGTCATCATCAACGCCGCGCGCAGCGAACAGCAGGGCGTGCGGCTCACCGGCCTGACCCTGTTTCGTTTTGACACGAACAAGCGCTTCAAGGACCGAATCGAAGCGCGCGAGGCGACGCTGGAGGAAGGCCGCTGGGTCTTCCGCTCGGTGCGCCGATTCTCGCTCGATGCGCCGCCGGTGGACGAACCGACGTTCATTCTTCCCACAAGCCTGACCCCGGCGCAGGTCCGAAACAGCTTCTCCACCCCCGAAACTGTGTCGTTTTGGCAACTTCCGACCTACATCCGCTCCTCGGAGAGTTCAGGCTTCGCGACCGCGGGGTACAAACTGCAGTATCATAAGCTGATCGCACAGCCGTTTCTGCTGGCTGCGATGGTCATGCTGGCCGCATCCGTAAGCTTGCGGTTCTTCCGAATGGGCGGCGTTCAAAAGATGGTTTTGAGTGGCGTGGGCGCCGGGTTTCTGCTCTACGTTCTGTCGAAAGTAACTGAAGATTTGAGCAAGGCTGAGTTGATGAATCCGATCGCTGCGGCGTGGCTGCCGGTGTTCGTCGGCGGCCTCACCGGCTTCATGGCCTTGCTCTACCAGGAGGACGGCTAGTGTCGTTCGTTGCCGTCCGTCAGACCGCGCTCGCCGCGATTCGGCAGCGTGTTGCCGCGCGCAGCGCCTGCGCGCGCGCGCGCTTCGTCGCGTCTGCCGCTACCGGATTCGTCGTGGCCGGAGGATTCGGCCTGCTGCTGGCGCTCGCCGTCGGAATCGCGGCCCCGTCTCCTGCCGCTGCCCAGAGCTTCACCTACAATCCGCGGCCGCCCAAGGCGCCGCCGCCGCGCGTCGCCAACGACAACCAGATGCTGGTGCAGGCGACCGAGGTCGACTACGACTACAACAACTCGCGCGTGTCGGCCGTCGGCAACGTGCAGCTGTTCTACAACGGTACCTCGGTCGAGGCCGACCGGGTGATCTACGACCAGAAGACAAAGCGCCTGCATGCGGAAGGCAACATCCGCATGACCGACGCCGACGGCAAGATCACCTACGCCAACAGCCTCGATCTCTCCGACGACTACCGCGACGGCTTCGTCGATTCGCTGCGGGTCGAGACCGAGGACCAGACGCGGATGGCGGCGACCCGCGCCGACCGCTCCAAGGGCAACTACACCGTCTTCGAGAACGGCGTGTACACCGCCTGCGCGCCTTGCAAGGACAATCCCAAGAAGCCGCCGCTGTGGCAGGTCAAGGGTGCGCGCATCATCCACGACCAGACCGAGAAGATGCTGTATTTCGAGAACGCCCAGCTCGAATTCTTCGGCGTTCCGCTCGCCTACATTCCCTACTTCTCGACGCCCGATCCGACGGTGAAGCGCAAGAGCGGCTTCCTGATGCCGGGCTTCACCCAGACGGGCGGCTACGGCTTCGGCGTCGACATCCCCTATTACTGGGCGATCGCGCCGGATTACGACGCGACGTTCACGCCGCGCATCACCTCCAAGCAGGGCGTGCTGGTGCAGACCGAATTCCGCCAGCGCCTCAGCAATGGCGGCTACCAGGTGCGCCTGTACGGCATCGACCAGCTGAACCGCAACGCGTTCGCCGGCCAGCCGGGCGATCGCCAGTTCCGCGGCGGCGTCGACACCAAGGGCCAGTTCGCGATCAACGACAAATGGGTGTGGGGCTGGGACGGCATCCTGCTGTCCGACTACATGTTCCTGTCGGATTACCGGCTGGCGCAGTATCGCGACCCGTTCAACTCGTTCATGAGCCTGCCGACGGAAGCGATCTCGCAGCTGTACCTGACCGGCGTCGGCAGCCGCAGCTTCTTCGACGTCCGGGCGATCCATTATCTGAGCTTCTCGGGCAACCAGCAGACTGTGCCGGTGGTCTACCCGGTGCTCGACTACTTCAACGTGCTGAACTATCCGGTGTTCGGCGGCGAGGTCAGCTACAAGACCAATTTCGTCAATCTCAGCCGCGAAACCGCGGTGTTCGATCCGATCACGACGACGGCCAACACCGCCGGCCTGTGCACCACGACATCGGCTGATCCGCGCGCTCGCCTGCCCACCCAGTGCCTGCTGCGCGCCACGCCCGGCACCTATACCCGGCTGACGGCACAGGCCGAATGGCGGCGCTCGTTCACGGACCCGTTCGGCCAGATCTGGACGCCGTTCGCGATCCTGCGCGCGGATGCGATCAACGCGCAGGTCTCGAACCAGCCGGGCGTCGGCAACTTCCTGCAGACGGGCGACACCCAGGCGCTGCGCCTGATGCCGACCGTCGGCCTCGAATATCGCTACCCGTTCATCAACGTGCAGCCGTGGGGCACCACCACGATCGAGCCGATCGCGCAGGTCATCATCCGGCCGAACGAGACCTATGCCGGCAGGCTGCCGAACGAAGACGCGCAGAGCATGGTGTACGACGCCAGCAACCTGTTCAGCGTCAACAAGTTCTCCGGCTACGACCGCGTCGAGGGCGGCGGCCGCGCCAATGTCGGCGTGCAGGCCACCACGCAGTTCGACCGCGGCGGTACCATCAACGTGCTGTTCGGCCAGTCCTACCACCTGTTCGGGCTGAACTCGTACGCGGTTCAGGACATGAACAACACAGGCATCGGGTCGGGCCTGGACAAGAACGTCTCGGACTACGTCGCCCGCGTCGATTACTCGCCGAACCGGACCTACACGTTCAGCATGCGCAGCCGGTTCGACCAGCAGACGCTGAACATCCAGCGCTTCGAGGCCGAGGCGAAGGCGAACTTCGACCGCTGGTCGGTGGCCCTGACCTACGGCAACTATGCCGCAGATCCGGCGCTCGGCTACCTCGACCGGCGTGAGGGCATCCTGGGCAGCGGCTCCGTCAAGGTGGCGCCGAACTGGATCGTCACGGGTGCAGCGCGCTGGGATCTGGCCGCCAACAAGATCAACCAGTATGTGATCGGCGCCGGCTACGTGGACGATTGTTTCGTGCTGGCCGCAAACTACGTTACGTCCTATAATTACACGGCAGGCACCACTCCGCCCGTTCTGAGCCACGCCTACATGCTCCAGATCGGACTTCGGACGCTTGCGAACTCCTCGTCCACGGGGACCGGGGCTGGTATCCAGTAGCGCGCGCCAGCCCCCCGACGGTTCCGCCGGGCTCGAGAGTTCCTCGTCGAGAGCCGTGGTGCCGCTTCCCGTTGGATCCATTTCGAACAGCGAAGCTTGGTCATGACGATCGCGTTCCTTCTCCGCCTTCGGGCCCTGGCCGTCTGCAGTCTTGCGGCACTGGCCTGCGGCGCCGGAACCTCTCCGGCCCGCGCCCAGAGCATCGTCGTCATGGTGAATGGCGACCCCATCACCGATTTCGACATCCAGCAGCGAACGAAGCTGAACTTCCTGAGCACCCGCAAGCAGCAGACCCGGCAGGAGATCATCAACGAGCTGATCGATGACCGGGTGAAGATCAAGGAAGGCAAGAAGTTCGGTGTCGAGCCGAGCTCTTCCGATGTCGATCAGTCGTTCGCCGGCATGGGCTCGCGCATGCGGCTCAGCCCCGAGCAGCTGACCAAGTCGCTCGAGAGCCAGGGTGTCCGTCCGGAGACGCTGAAGTCGCGCATCAAGGCGGAAATCGTCTGGAGCAGCCTCGTGCGCGGCCGCTACAAGGAGCGGTTGATCGTATCCGACAAGGACGTGGCCGCTGCCGTGGCCGCCGCCGGTGGCGATGGCGACCAGCAGGGCCAGGCTTACGAATACAAGATGCAGCCGGTCGTGCTGATCGTGTCGAACGCGTCGAACCAGGGCCTGATGGAAGCGCGGCACAAGGAGGCCGAGGCGCTGCGCGCACGCGTGCAGACCTGCGCCGAAGCCAACAACGTGTTCAAGACCACGGCGAACGCCGTGATCAAGGAGATCGTCGTCAAGACCTCCGCCGACATCCCGCCCAATCTCCGCAAGCTGCTCGACGATACCCCGATCGGCCACCTCACGCCGCCGGAAGCGACCCGCCAGGGCATCCAGATGGTCGCCCTCTGCTCGCGCACGCCGACCACGATCGACACGCCGAAGAAGCGCGAGATCAAGGAGCAGATGTACACCAAGAAGTACGAGGCCACGTCGAAGGCCTATCTGCAGGAAGTCCGCAAGGCGGCGATGATCGAATATCGCTGATGACCAAGCCCCTCGCGTTGACCCTGGGGGAGCCGGCCGGCATCGGACCCGACATCACCCTGCAGGCATGGCTGCGCCGCGCCGAGCTCGGACTTCCCGCCTTCTATGTGCGTGGCGATGCCGCCTTCCTGGCGCACCGGGCCAGACTGCTCGATCTGCCGATTCCGGTCGAAGAGGTGCGCCCGGGCCAGGCGGCGCAAGCCTTCGCGACGGCACTGCCCGTGGTGTCCACCGGACACCCCGTCACCGCCCTGCCCGGGCGTCCGGACGCGACCAGCGCCGCGGCCGCCATCGGCTCGATCCGCGAGGCCGTCGCCGACGTCAAGGCGGGGCACGCGGCTGCCGTCGTGACCAATCCGATCGCCAAGGCCGTGCTCTATCGCGCCGGCTTCGCCCATCCCGGTCATACCGAATTTCTCGCCGAGCTCGCCGCTGACGGCGGTGTCGTGCCGCAACCCGTCATGATGCTGTGGTCGCCGACGCTGGCCGTCGTGCCGGTCACCATCCACGTCGCGTTACGCGAGGCGATCGAGCAACTGACGAGCCCGTTGATCACGTCGACGACGCGCATCGTTGCCGCCAGCTTGCGCCGCTATTTCGGCGTGTCGCGGCCGCGCATCGCCTTGTCAGGTCTCAATCCGCATGCCGGCGAGGATGGCACGCTCGGCACCGAGGAGGACGAGATCATCGCACCGGCCATCGCGACCTTGCGCAACGCCGGGCTCGACGTGCAGGGACCGCTGCCTGCCGACACGATGTTCCATGACGCCGCGCGCAGGACCTATGACTGCGCGATCTGCATGTATCACGACCAGGCCCTGATCCCGATCAAGACGCTGGCGTTCGACGACGGCGTCAACGTCACGCTCGGCCTTCCCTTCATCCGGACGTCGCCGGATCACGGCACGGCGTTCGGCATCGCCGGCAAGGGCACCGCCAATCCGGCGAGCCTGATTGCGGCGCTGCGCCTCGCCGCGCGCATGGCCCAGCAATCATCATGAGCGCGATCGACGACCTCCCGCCGCTGCGCGAGGTCATTCGCGATCATCAGTTGTCGGCGCGCAAGGCGCTCGGCCAGAACTTCCTGCTCGACCTCAATCTCACCGCGCGGATTGCGCGTGCGGCCGGCCCGCTCGAGGACGCCACCGTCGTGGAGATCGGCCCCGGTCCCGGCGGCTTGACGCGGGCCCTGCTCGCGCTCGGCGCCCGTCACGTCATCGCCGTGGAGCACGACGAGCGTGCCATTCCCGCGCTGCGGACAATCGCCGATCGCTACCCCGGACGGCTCGAGATCGTCTGCACCGACGCGCGCACCTTCGACGTCCGGCCCTATCTCGGCAGCACCAAAGCCAAGATCGTCGCCAACCTGCCCTACAACATCGCGACGCATCTCTTGATCGGCTGGCTCTCCGCGGAGCCATGGCCGCCCTGGTACGACATGATGGTGCTGATGTTCCAGCGCGAGGTCGCCGAGCGCATTGTCGCGCGCGAGAACGAGGAGGCCTATGGCCGGCTCGGCGTGCTGGCCAATTGGCGCTGTGAGACCAAGATCCTGTTCGACATCTCGCCGTCGGCCTTCGTGCCGCCGCCGAAGGTGACCTCGTCGGTGGTGCGGCTGGTGCCGCGCCCGTCACCTGAGCCGTGCGATCGGCGCGCGCTCGAACAGGTTGCCGCCGCTGCCTTCGGCCAGCGTCGCAAGATGCTGCGCCAGAGCCTCAAGTCTCTGCCCGCCGATCCCGCGCGTCTCGCCGCCGCCGCGGGCATCGATCCCACCCGCCGCGCCGAGACCATTCCGGTGTCCGGCTTTGTTGCCATGGCCCGCGAATTGACCAATAGTCGCAACGACGACAAGACTTAAACAACAAGCATTTCAGGGAGAGTCATCATGGCGTTGATGCGCCGTCAGTCGCTCGTCAAATTCGATGCGCCGCTGTGCGAAACCATCGTCGAGACACCGAAGCCCGTGGGACGTGAGGTGCTGGTGCGCATCGAGCGCTGTGGCCTCTGCCACTCCGACCTGCACATCCAGGACGGCTATGCCGATCTCGGAGGCGGCAAGCGCCTCGACACCACGCGCGGCATGACCCTGCCCTTCACGCTCGGACACGAGATCGCCGGCGTCGTCGACGAGGTCGGCCCCGACGTGCCGAAGGAGTTGATCGGCGCCAAGCGCGCGGTGTTTCCGTGGATCGGCTGCGGCCAATGCCGGGACTGCGTCAACGGCGACGAGAACCTCTGCGCCAAGCAGCGTTTCCTCGGTGTCTCGATCGACGGCGGCTTCGCCACGCATGTGCTGGTGCCCGACGCGAAATATCTGCTCGAATATGACCCGCTGCCGGTGAACCAGGCCGCGACCTTGATGTGCTCGGGCGTCACGGCCTATGGCGCGCTCAAGCGCCTCGTCGATCGTCCGCGCCAGCGCAATCTCCTGCTGATCGGTCTCGGCGGCGTCGGCATGATGGGGCTGTCGTTCGCGCAGGCGATGTTCAAGCAGCCGATTTCCGTGGCCGATCTCTCGGCCGCCGCGCGCGAGACCGCGCTCAAGAATGGTGCCGCCACGGCCTACGATCCGGCCGAACCGGACGTGATCAAGCGCATCCTCAAGGAAACCGGGGGTGGGTTCGACGAGGTCGTCGACTTCGCCGGAAACGAGAAGTCGATGGCGTTCGCCGTCGCGGCCGTCGCACGCGGCGGCAAGATCGTCGTCTCCGGCCTGATGGGCGGCCAGTTCACGCTGCCGATGGTTCAATGGGTGTACAAGCGCATGACCATCGAAGGCTTCATGGTCGGTACGCTGGCCGAGGGCCATGAATTGATGGCGCTGGCGCGCGCCGGTCAGATCAAGCCGCCGCCGATGCGCGAGGAGCCGATGACCGACGTCCAGAAATGGATCGACGCGCTGCGCGCCGGCCACGTCGTCGGCCGCGTGGTGCTGACGAACTGATTAGTTCGTCGTTCGAACTGGCGGGCGGCGGTGCTTGCACCCTCGCCGCTCGCTTCTCCTCTGCTCATCGCCTGGATCGGACACGATGATGGAGCCGACGACTTTGCGGCGAGCCGCGAATGCGGTTGCCGCCTGCGGCTCGCCGTTTTGATCCGCTGCTCTGCGACCGCAACGCCCGGATTCCGGAACTCAGCCGCGTGACGTCGGCGCAGATCATTTGTCCACAAACGCCGGGGATTGCGGATTCGACGTCGATGATCCGCATAGCCGAGTTACGCCGTCGATCTTCACCGATGTGACCGATTTGGCGCGACATCGCGGCCGAAATCGCGACGCCGCGCAGACTCTCTTGTGGGAAAAAAGACGCAGTCCACAGCGAAAAAACCGAGACAGAATTAATCCGGAATTGCGGCTCATTGCGACCCAACTTGTTTCCGAGAACGCGCCGTTGCGTCGCGTATCCGGAGTCGTCAATGGCAAGCCGAACGGCAGGAGTTGCATTCGCCATTGCAGCCGGATTCCTCGGAACGGCTGTGCTGGTGGTGCCGCGCGCCGTCGTCGCTGCCGAGGACTGTCTGACCGAGCCCACCGGCGAGAAAACCGATGCGCAGCGCTGGTATTACCGCTTCGACCGCGGCACCAACCGCCGCTGCTGGTACCTGAAGGATGCCAACGGCAACACGACGGCTCCCGTGCGCGCCGGGCAGCAGCCGGCGCCGTGGGATTTCGCCCAGCCCGCCCCACCGAAGCTGACGCCGAAGCGCGCCGACGGTCCGGTGGTACGCAGCAGCGACGCGCTCGCCGAGACGCCGCAGCCGCGCCTGCGCACCGACCTTGCCGTGCGAGGCACGCCGCGGCCGCAAAACGTTGCGATCACGCCGACGACGCTCACCGCGTCGGACGCCAGCCTGCCGCGTAACCTCGACACCTCACCCTGGTCCTCCGCACCACCGCAACCGGCTGAGCCCACGACCACCGGCGTCGCTCCCGCGGCGATGGCCGACGATGGCAACCTCGACCCGGACGCCAACACGCCGCCGTCAGCGGATGGTCCGATCATCTCACCCGCAAAGTCGTCCAAGCCGGAAGCGCCGATCCATGTGCTGATGCTGGTCGTGATCGGCGCGCTGGCGATCTCCGGCCTGCTGGCGAGCGCGCTCTATCGGCTCAGCCGGATGGGACGGCAGCGGCGGCGCAACGGCAGCTGGCATGCGGACGCAAGAGCGCGACGTGGCCGCATGAAGTCGCGGCCCAAAACGCACACCGCGACGCAAACCGCCATGCGCGGAAACCGCGGCGGCTCAGCGGCCCCGGCGGGCGGCGGACGCAGCTCGTATCCGCCGCAGTCGGCGCTCGACCTCGCCAGCGCGCGGCTGTCCGCGGCCGACCCGGAGCCGGTTGATCCCCGCGTGTACCGCCCTGCCCATCCGGCCCCTCAACAGGACCATCCCGCGCTGGCGGCGCGCCGGCGTGACCGCGACGCAGCCGACGAGATGCAGCGGACACAGGCCAACGACGAGGCGGTTTGGCAGGCCGTCGATCAACTCGCCGACCGCATCCCGTCGCATGGCGGGCCCGTGGACGCGGCACGACCAGCACCGACGCCCGACGCACAACCGTTCGCAACAGCTAATCTTGCACCCACGCCACGGACGCAAATGACGGCCGCCCAGGTCACCGCAATCCAGATGGCAGCCGCCCAGGCCGCCAACGCGAAGATCGCGGCACCCCCGATCCCCGCCGGCAACGCCCCGGCCGCAAGCGGTCCGCAACAAAGTCCGCCCTACCACACCGCGCCGATGCCGCCGGTAGAGCCCTGGCCGAACGCACAGAGAGGTGCGCCGGCCGGTCCGCCCCCCAACCGAGCGGCCATGCCGTTCGCGCCTGCCCCTGCACCGGAACCCGCATCCGCCCCACCGGCACCGGTCGACGTGGGCGAAATCGTTTCAGCCCTGCGCAAGGCCCGCGCGGGCGAAGCCGGCCCTGCAGCCGGCGGCGGCGCGCCGGTGGACGCCGCCAAGGTCATCGCGGCCCTGCTGGTGTCGCGCGCCGCCAAGCGGCGCGCGGCTCAATCTGGTCCAGACGAAGCCGGTGCCGCGCGCCCTGCTGCCGGCGCCATGACCCAGGCGGCCCCGCAGCCGGCGGCCGATGTTGCCGCGGTGCAGACGATGCAGGCCGCCCAGCATCTCATCGATCGCTTCCGGGACGGCAGAGAGGAAGCCGGACAGCCCGCTCCCCTCATGCCGGCTCAGGCCATGGCTGCACCTGAGGCTGCTCAGTCAGGCGATCCGGCCGCTGCGCTCATCGAGACACTTCGCGCCCATGCCGCGCGGCAGCCGACCTATGAGCGGGACGGCCAGGAGCACGACACCCCGGCCGGGCGGATGCCGATGTCGAACGCGCCCGCGTCCGCTGAGGACGACGAGCTCGACGATCCCGCGGCGGCGCTGATCAATCTGCTACAGTCGCGGTTCTCACTGCCCGAAGATGAACTGGAGCCGGACACGGCGCAGGACACGCCCGAGACGTCGGCGCCCGAGCCGCCGCAGACCGTTGCCCACTTCCACGAAGATCCGGCGGCTCAGTTGTTGAGCATGTTGGAGTCACGGTCCAGCATACCCGCCGCACCGACTGCCGTGGAGCGGCAGCCACCGCCGCAACGGCAGCAGCAGCCACAGCGGCAGCAACCGGTTCAGCAGCGGCGTCCGCAATTCGCTCCCGCGCCGTTCGAGGATCCGGCCTCGCCGCCGCTCGACTTCATCCCGCGACCGCAGGCGCTGCGGCCGCGCGCGCACAGCATTCAGCACGACGAGTCGCTCGACGGCATCCAGGATATCCTGGCGCGCCTCGGCCGCCGGGCCTGACGAAGCGCTTCAGCTGTCGAGCTGGCTCTGCAGTTCGCGTACGAACGTCGTCAGCCCGGTGCGCCGCTCACGCTTCAGCCGCTCGGCCTTGAGGATCGACTGCACCTCGGCGAAGGCATCGTCGACGTTGCGGTTGATGACGATGTAGTCGTACTCCGCCCAGTGGCTCATCTCATGGCTGGCGCGGCTCATCCGCCCGCGGATGACCTCGTGCGAATCCTGCGCCCGCGTGTGCAGCCGCTTTTCCAGATCAGCGGCAGACGGTGGCAGGATGAACACGCTGACGACGTCCTGCCGGGCCTTCTCGCGCAGCTGCTGCGTGCCCTGCCAGTCGATGTCGAACAGCACGTCCTTGCCGGCCGAGAGCGCGGCCTCGACCGGACCGCGCGGCGTGCCGTAGCGGTTGTCGAACACGGTCGCCCATTCGAGCAGCTCGCTGCGCTTGACCATCTCCTCGAAGCGCGCGCGGTCGACGAAGTGATAGTCGCGGCCGTCGACCTCGCCCGGCCGCATCGGCCGCGTCGTCGCCGAGACCGACATCTGCAGTCCGGGCATGCGATCGATCAGCAGGCGGGACAAGGTCGTCTTGCCGGCGCCGGAGGGCGACGACAGCACGAACATCAGGCCGCGCCGCTCAACTCCATCGAAGCTTCCGTCGTGAGCCGCCATGGATCACTCCAGATTCTGAACCTGTTCGCGAAACTGCTCGACCACGGTCTTCAGCTCGAGGCCGATATTGGTCAGCTCGATGTCGTTCGACTTCGAGCAGGTGGTGTTGACCTCGCGATGGAATTCCTGGGACAGGAAGTCGAGCCGGCGGCCGACCGGTCCGCCCTTGCCGAGCATCTCGCGCGCCTGCGCGATGTGCGAGGCGATGCGGTCGAGCTCCTCGCGCACGTCGGCCTTGGCCGCGATCAGCAGCGCCTCCTGCGCAAGGCGATCGGGATCGAAACGGTCGGATGTCTCGAGCAGGGCCGCGACCTGTTCGGCGAGCCGTGCCTTGATCGCCTCGGGCTTGCGGCCGGGCGACGCTTCCGCCCGCTTCGCCAGCGCCTCGATCTCATCGACGCGCTGGTTCAGGATCTGGCCCAGCGAATCTCCCTCTCGCCGGCGCATCTCGACGAGGTGCTTCAGCCCGGTCTCGAACGCCGCGATCGCGGCGTCCTTGGCGGCCTTCTCCTCGGCCTCGTCGGTCTCCGGCTCCGCCACTTCGATGACGCCCTTGATCGACAGCAGCCCGTCGATGCTCGGCGCGACCGCGTCGATCCGGCCGGACAGCGAGCTCGCCACCTTCACGACCGCCGCCAGCACGTCCTCGTTGATGCGCACCGTCGAGCCGGTCTCGGTGCGCTTGACGGTGAGGTTCGCATAGACGGTGCCGCGCGACAGCACCTCGGTGGCTCGCTTCTTCGCGAAGGCCTCGACCTCGTCCCAGCCCTGCGGTAGCCGCACCCGGACGTCCAATCCCTTGGCGTTGACGGACTTCAACTCCCACTCGAACGAGTAGGGACCGCTTGCCCCGTGGTGACGGGCAAAGCCGGTCATGCTCGACAGCGCCATTTCGTCAATGTCTCCGGCAGATCAGCACGGGCGACAGACTCGCCCGCCAAAAGTGCGCGAACCTTACGGTCTTTTGGGCAAATGTTAAGCCCGGTTCTGCGCGGCCGGTCTGCGTGGGAAATTATTGCTGAACGACCGGCGGGCTCGGCTGGGCCGCGCCCTGCCGCGCACCGTTGCCGGGAGCGGCGCCGCCGGTTGCGCGGTTGGCCGGCGGTTTCTTGGCGCCGGCCGGCGTCCGCGGGGACGCCGCTCCGGCAGCCGGATCCACCGGCGAGCCGGCGACGGCCGGGGCCGGCGCCTCGTCCGGTTCGACAGTGTCGTTCTGGGTCTGCCGTTCCATCGCCCGGAGCTTGGCGACGTTCTTCTGATGCAGGTCGTAGGTCTCGGTGAAGGCGTGACCGCCGGTGCCGTCGGCGACGAAATAGAGGTCACGCGTGCGCGCCGGATTCGCAGTCGCCTCGAGCGAGGCACGGCCGGGATTCGAGATCGGCCCGGGCGGCAGGCCCTCGATCACATAGGTATTGTAAGGCGATGGCTGCGTGATCTCGCTACGCTTGATCGGGCGCCCCAGCGTTCCCTTGCCCCCGACCAGGCCGTAGATGATGGTCGGATCGGACTGCAGCTTGATCCTCTGCTTGAGCCGGTTCACGAACACCGCAGCGACACGGCTGCGCTCGTCCGGCTTGCCGGTTTCCTTCTCGACGATCGAAGCAAGGGTGACCAGCTGCTCGGGCGTCTTCACCGGAAGGTCCGCGCTGCGGCGCTCCCAGATCTCGGCCAGCACGCGCTTCTGCGCCTGCTGCATGCGCTGGATCACCTGATCGCGGCTGGTGCCGCGCGGGAACTTGTAGGTCTCGGGCAGCAGCGTTCCCTCGCGCGGAATCTCGCGCACGCTGCCGGTGAAGATCTCGTTCTCGGACAGGCGGGCGACGATCTGCTCCGAGGTCAAACCTTCGGGCACCGTGACCGAATGCTGGACGACCTTGCCCTCGACGATCACGCCGATGACGTCGCGCAGCGATGCGTTCTTCTGGAATGCATACTCGCCCGGCTTGAGGTCGGAACTCGCCTTCAGTGCGTACACGCCGCCGATGAAGATCCAGGGATTGACGTCGATGACGCCCTCACGCGCGAGCACGTCGGCAATGTCGCGTTTGCCGGCACGCTGCGGAATGTTGACGATCTTGTCCTCCTGCAGCGGTCCGGCCGTCTCCAGGATCTGCCGCCCGTAGTAGTAGGCGGCGCCGGCGCCGAGCATCGCGAACAACAGCAGCGTGATGATCGCATTGCCCACGACAACGAACGGATTGCGGGCGCGCTCCGAGCGCCGCGGCGGCGGCGGCACGCGTTCGGGCTCCAGCGCTGCGCGCGGACTACGGGGCGAGATGGGCGGCCGTTCACTCATCGATGCAACCTTCAGTCCTGTCGCTCTCGTCGCGGCCGTGCGCTCCCCACGCAAGCGACCTGAAGTCCACGCCCATCCTAACGATTCGTCATCGAATACGGCGAAAAGGTGTTTACGCCGGGCCTTGCCGCCGTGCGCATCTGCCTCCCGCGTCGGCCAGCGTCCGATCGGCGAAAGACATGCGAAGTCAAGACACGCGAAGTCAACACACGCGAAGTCTTGGGTTCTAGTGTGGCTGCAGTCGGATATCCGCGTGACCAAGAGATAACGGGCCCAAGCGGCAGTCCGTCCTTCCGCACTAGTTCACCACGCGCCGCAGGATCACCGACGCATTGGTGCCGCCGAAACCAAACGAGTTCGACAGCGCCACGTTGATCTCGCGCTTGCGAGGCGTGTGCGGGACGAGGTCGATCGCGGTCTGGACCGACGGGTTCTCGATATTGATCGTCGGCGGCGCGATGTTATCCCGAATCGCGAGAATGCTGAAGATCGCTTCGACCGCGCCGGCAGCTCCCAGCAGATGCCCGATCGAGGACTTCGTCGAGGACATCGAGATCTTCGACGCGGCATTGCCGAGAAGGCGTTCGACGGCGCCGAGTTCGATCTCGTCGCCGACCTGAGTCGAGGTGCCGTGGGCGTTGATGTAGTCGATGTCGGCGGCGGTGATTCCGGCGCGCTTCATCGCCGCGCTCATGCTGCGGAAGCCGCCATCGCCATCCGGAGACGGCGAGGTGATGTGATAGGCGTCGCCCGACAGGCCGTAGCCGCAGACCTCGGCGTAGATCCGCGCGCCGCGCGCCTTCGCATGCTCGTACTCCTCGAGCACGACGACGCCGGCACCCTCGCCCATGACGAAGCCGTCGCGATCCTTGTCATAGGGACGCGAGGCCCGCTCCGGCGTCTCGTTGAAGCCCGTCGACAGCGCGCGCGCCGCGCAGAAGCCGGCCATGCCGATCCGGCAGATCGGCGACTCCGTGCCCCCCGCGACCATGACGTCGGCATCGCCGAGCGCAATCAGACGACTCGCGTCGCCGATCGCGTGAGCCCCGGTCGAACAGGCGGTGACCACCGAATGGTTCGGCCCCTTGAGCCCGTGCTCGATCGAGACATAGCCCGAGGCCAGGTTGATGAGACGTCCGGGAATGAAGAACGGCGAAACCTTGCGCGGGCCGCGCTCCTTCAGGAGGATCGCGGTGTCGGCGATGCCGGAGAGACCGCCGATACCGGAACCGATCAGCGTGCCCGTAGCACAGCGGTCCTCTTCGGTCGCAGGATGCCAGTTGGCGTCATCGAGCGCCTGGCGCGCCGCAGCCATCGCGAAGATGATGAAGTCGTCGACCTTGCGCTGGTCCTTCGGCTCCATCCACTGATCAGCATTGAATGTGCCGTCCGTGCCATCACCACGCGGCACCTGGCAGGCCACCTTGGCCGGCAGATCGGAAACGTCGAACGTCTGGATCACGCGGGCGCCGCTCTTGCCCTGGAGGATTCGCTGCCAGGTCGTTTCCACCCCGCAGCCAAGCGGCGAAACCATGCCAAGGCCCGTGACGACAACCCGCCTCATATCCGTTTCTCCAGAACAGCCCTCGCGCGCAACCGGTGGGCTTGCGGCCGACACCTGCGCCTCGGGTCATCGTTTCGAGCAACACTCTCCCGGCGCATGACGGAGCTTGCTGGTCGTACGCCGGTGGCTGGCGGCAGCAGCCGCAACAACGCCGCCAACAGCAAGAAACCGGTCGACCGCGCGTGACGATCGGCCGGTTTCAAAGAACTCTCGCCGTGAGCGTCAGCTCTTGGCGTTCTTCTCGAGGAACTTGGTGGCGTCGCCGACCGTGAGGATCGTCTCGGCGGCGTCGTCCGGAATCTCGCAACCGAACTCTTCCTCGAACGCCATCACGAGCTCAACGGTATCGAGGCTGTCAGCACCGAGATCGTCGATGAAGCTCGCGTTGTCGACCACTTTCTCGGGCTCGACACCAAGGTGTTCGACCACGATCTTCTTAACCCGCTCGCCAATCTCACTCATCGTTCAACCTCGTGCTTGTTCCTTTAAGACCCGACCCCCGGATGATCCGCGTCACCCCGGCCGTTAAACTTCCTTCGCGATCGCGCAAAACCAGATTTGCCCCGCAGCGCCCCTTTACCGAAGTTTGGCGGACAACTTGCGGTCCGAAAACTTCGGAAACGGGGCCACTCACAAACTCCAATCCTGAGGACTCCTTGAGTCCGGTACGCCTCCAACCCCGAGCGCTCAAACAGGAACCCGGATCAGCAGCACCAGCCGTCGGAGGCCCGGCGAACGATGGCAGCTCGCCCCGCCAATATACAGGGTTTCGAAATCCTGCAATGGCGTTCTTCGGTCCGCCGTGAGTGCTCCGGTTACCATACACGCGAATCATTGCCCACGGCATCCGGGGCGGCCGATGCGACGTTTTTTCGCCGCATTCCGCCCCGCGGGCGCCGGTTAGATCATGGCCATCCCGCCGTTGACGTGAATGGTCTGGCCGGTCACGTAGCCGGCCTCGTTGGAGGCGAGATAGACCGCAGCTGCAGCAATATCCTCGGGAGTCCCGAGTCGGGCAGCGGGCACCTTGGCGAGAATGGTCTCGCGCTGCTTGTCGTTGAGCGCGTCCGTCATCGGCGTCTTAATGAAGCCGGGGGCAATGCAGTTGGCCGTGACGCCGCGCTTGGCGTATTCGGCGCCGAGCGTCTTGATCATGCCGATGATGCCCGCCTTGGACGCGGTGTAGTTGCCCTGCCCCGGATTGCCGGTGACGCCGACGATCGAGGTGATCGCGATGATGCGGCCGAAGCGCTTGCGCATCATCAGCTTGGTGGCGGCGCGCGACAGCCGGAAGGTGGCGGTCAGATTGACCTTGATGACCTCGTCCCAGTCCTCGTCGCGCAGCTGCACGAACAGGTTGTCCCGGGTGATTCCGGCGTTGGCGACGAGAATGTCGAGCTGTCCCATGGCCTGCTCGGCCGCCGGAACGAGCGCCTCGACCTCGGCCGCGTCCGACAGGTTGCAAGGCAGCACGTGCACACGACTGCCCAGCTCGCCCGCCAGCGTCTCCAACACCTCGCGGCGCGTGCCGGAGATGGCCACGGTCGCACCCTGGGCATGCATCGCCCTGGCGATCGCATTGCCGATGCCGCCGGTCGCGCCAGTCACCAGTGCGGTCCTGCCACTCAGATCGAACATTCAACTCTCCTCACTGCCGCTTTGACGCAGCCTCTTACGATGCCTTCGCCGCGGCCAGCGCATCCTTCGCCGCCGCAATATCCGCCGGCCCGCCGACGGCGACGCCGACCGCGCCGTCGGCGATCCGCTTGACCAGCCCGCTCAGCACCTTGCCGGCGCCGATCTCGAAGAAGCGCGTGACGCCCTGACCCGCCATATAGGCGACCGATTCGCGCCAGCGCACCGTTCCCGTGACCTGCTCGACCAGGCGCCGGCGAATCTCCTCGGGATCACTGATCGGCGCGGCCAGGACGTTGGACACCAGCGGCGCGGCCGGAGCCTTGATCGTGACCCTCGCCAGCGCCTCGGCCATGACGTCCGCAGCCGGCTGCATCAGCTGGCAGTGGAAGGGCGCGGAGACCGGCAGCAGCATGGCGCGCTTGGCGCCCTTGCCGCGTGCGATCTCCACGGCGCGGTCAACGGCAGCTTTGTTGCCGGACACCACCACCTGGCCACCGCCATTGTCATTGGCTGCCTGGCAGACCTCGCCCTGGGCCGCCTCCTCGGCGACAGCCACCGCCGCCTCGTAATCCATCCCCAGCAGCGCAGCCATGGCGCCGACACCCACGGGAACAGCCTTCTGCATGGCCAGCCCGCGCGTCCGCAGCAGGCGGGCGGTATCGGCGATCGTCAGACTGCCGGCGGCGGCCAGCGCCGAATACTCGCCGAGCGAATGGCCTGCCACGAAGGCGGCGTCGCGGCCGACCGCGAACCCGGCCTCGGTCTCCAGCACGCGCAGGGTCGCCATCGACACCGCCATCAGGGCCGGCTGGGCATTTTCGGTCAGCTGCAAGGTTTCGGCGGGGCCTTCCCAGATCGTCGCGGTCAGCTTCTCGCCGAGCGCGGCATCGACCTCATCGAACACGGCGCGGGCCGCCGGAAACGCGTCCGCGAGCGCCTTGCCCATGCCGACGGCCTGGGACCCCTGCCCCGGAAAAGTGAATGCTGCCGTCATGGCCGCTCCCTGAACGTTCCAAAATCCCTGGAATTGAGTAACTTTGGCCGGAAAGACACTGGCCGGCCCCGTGATGTCAAGCGCGCGACGGGCGCACTTCGACCACTTTCCCTTGCCTCGGCTGCGAAAATCGGTATAAGGCCCGCCATCCGTGAATCCCGAGCCGGGAGCTGAACGGACGGTCCCAGCAAAATCGCTTTGCTTCATCCTGGGGAATTCCAACCTCCAGGACGTCCAGGCGGCTTTGATGTGGCAGGGCCAGTCGGCCCGTCGTCCCGTGTTCCCGCCTTCTGAGCTGACGTCTGCGAGTCCTTTCCACAAGGTCTCGAAGGGCTTGACGCCGGGATTTGCGCCAACTTGGAAAGGACAGCCATGCCGCTTTACGAGCATGTTTTCCTCGCGCGTCAGGACGCGAGCACCCAGCAGGTGGAAGAACTGACGGCTCAGATGACCGGTATCGTCGAGGGTCTCGGCGGTAAGGTCACGAAGACCGAGAATTGGGGCGTTCGCTCCCTCACCTACCGCATGAACAAGAACCGCAAGGCGCACTTCGTGCTGCTCAACATCGACGCGCCGTCCGCGGCGATCGCCGAGATCGAGCGCCAGGAGCGGATCAGCGAGGACGTCATCCGCTACCTCAGCGTCCGCGTCGAGGAGCTCGAGGAAGGCCCGTCGGCGATGATGCGCAAGGCCGATCGCGACCGTGAGCGCGACGACCGTGGCGGTGGCTTCCGTGGTGAGCGCGATGGCGGCGGCTTCCGTGGCGATCGCGGTGACCGTGGCGATCGTGGCCCGCGCCGGCCCCGTGACGAAGAAACTGCGGACGAGGAGTAACATCAATGGCTGAAGCCCCCGCACGTCGCCCGTTCTTCCGCCGCCGCAAGACCTGCCCGTTCTCGGGCCCGAACGCGCCGAAGATCGATTACAAGGATTCGAAGCTGCTCATGCGCTACGTCTCCGAGCGCGGCAAGATCGTGCCGAGCCGCATCACGGCCGTCTCGGCCAAGAAGCAGCGTGAGCTGGCCCGCGCCATCAAGCGCGCCCGCTTCCTCGGCCTGCTGCCCTACGTCATCCGCTGATAGTGGACCCGAGACCGGCGGCCTCGCGCCGCCGGTTCTCTTTCTCGAATTCTCATAAGGCTTCCGGGTCGTCCGGTCGCCGATGGTTGGGGCCCCGTCGCCTCTAACCGCTCGAAGGGAGCGGGACAGCTGATGATCGCACAGATTCTCATCGCGCTCGCGGCAGGCGCTGCCTCCGCTGTCATGTTCGCCTCGACGATGTCGGGCGTGATGATGTCGATCGTGCTCGCGCTGTTCGCTCCCGTTCCATTGCTGGTCGCCGGCATCACCTGGGGCCGCCTCTGCGCCGTCATCGGCGGGCTGTTCGCGACGGCCTGCGTTCTGGCCGCCTTCAGCTTTACGCGCGCCGAGATCTTTGCGATCTCCGTTGCCCTTCCCGCCTGGTGGCTCGGCCACCTGATCCTGCTCGGCCGGGCGACGACCGGCCCATCGGGTCAAGACTTCGTCGAATGGTATCCGGCGGGCCATATCCTGCTCTGGATCGCCGTGATCGCCGCGCTGATCATCGCGTTCGCCTTCGGGACGGATGCGACGGCCACGAATCAATCCTTCAGGCGGATGCTGGAACGCGTGCTGGCCAAGACCGGTGCGCCCGACGGCGTCGACATTCCCCGGCTGCTCGACCTGCTGGTCTTCCTGGCGCCGATGATGGTCGCGATGATCATGACCACGGTGCTGGCGCTGAACGTGGTGATCGCCGCCAAGATCACCGCGATCTCCGGCCGGCTGATGCGCCCATGGCCGCGTCTGCGCGAGACCAAGCTGCCGGTGATGACGCTCCCCGCGCTGTTCGCCATCATCGCCTTCTGCTTCCCGGACGGCCTGATCGGCCTGCTGGCGCGGATCGCCGCGGCGGCGCTGCTGACGGCCTATGCGCTCACCGGCTTTGCCGTGCTGCATACGCTGACCTTGCCGCTGCGAACCCGCCCGCTCTGGCTCGGCCTCGCCTATGCGCTGATGCTGACCTTCATCTGGCCAATCCCTGTCTTCGCCATGGTCGCGCTCGGCCTCGCCGACGCCGCCTTCGACCTCCGCCACCGGTTTGGGCCGCGGCGGCCGCCGCCGTTGCCGGTGCCCTGAAAGACCAACCTCACACCAACCGCTTCCGAACATCTTGAAGGAGAACATCGATGGAAGTCATTCTGCTGGAACGTGTCGCCAAGCTCGGCCAGATGGGCGAGATCGTCAAAGTGAAGGACGGGTTCGCCCGCAACTTCCTGCTCAAGCGCAAGAAGGCGCTGCGGGCCACCGCCGAGAACAAGGCCAAGTATGAGGGCATGAAGGCCGAGCTCGAGGCCAACAACATCAAGGCCAAGGGCGAGGCGTCCAAGGTTGCCGAGAAGATCGACGGCCGCGACATCGTCGTCATCCGCCAAGCTTCCGAATCCGGCCAGCTGTTCGGCTCGGTCTCGGTCCGCGACATCGTCGACGCGCTCGCCGCCGACGGCATCACCGTCAGCCGTCCGCAGGTCTGGCTGGATGCGCCGATCAAGACCATCGGCCAGCAGAAGATCACCATCGCGATCCACCCGGAGGTCGAGACCTCGGTGACCGTGACAGTGGCCCGCAGCGCCGACGAGGCCGAGCGCATCAAGCGCGGCGAGGACATCTCGACCCGCCAGGAGGACCTCGACGCCGCCGCCGAAGCCATCGCCGCCGCCGGCGAGTTCTTCGATCCGGAGGCCCAGGACGAAGGCGCTGCCGAGCCGGCTGCGCAGTAAGCCGCGCGGCATCTGCCAAAAAACGAAGCCCGGCTCATCGAGCCGGGCTTTTTTCATTCAGTCCTTGGCCGGCGCCGGCGTCACCGGCGGAACCGGATCGGCACGCAGCGCAGGCGCTGCATCGCTCGATTTCGGCGTCTCCAGCGCGGGAGGCTCGGAGCGCGCCGCACTCTCGCCGCGCACGGCCGACGCCCTGGTCGCGCCGGTCGCTTCGCTCGGCGTGTCCTCGGAGGAGGCACCGTCCTGGTCCGGCTTCTTGCGCTTGCCCTTGCTCTTCGGACGCGCCTCGCCGTCGGGCGCCGCCACCGGCGGCTCAGCCCCTGCTTCCGGCTTGGCCTCGGTCGGGGCCGACCGTCGCTTGGAATGGTGTCCGCGGCGACCGTCCTGCTGAGCAGCACCATCGGCCTCCGGCTTCGCCTCGGCGGGCTCGGTCGCGGCCGACCGGGCGCGGCGCTCGGAGCGCGTCTCGCGGGCGTCCTTGCCCGAATGCCCCATGTAGCGGGCATCGGTGGCGCCATTGGAGATCAGGTAGTTGGCGAGCACGCCGGCCATTTCGGGGCTGGTGGTATAGTGCTGGCGCAGAAAGCCCGGCAGCGATCCCGGCGATGTGTTCTTGGCGAGACCGCGCGGTGATTTGTGGCAGACCACGCAGGTGCCGTTGAAGATCTGCGCCGGGCTCTTGCCCGCGTCGAGATTTTCCTGCGCCGCAGCCGCACCGGCCAAGCCGATGCAGAACAAAGCCACCACCGTCGCCAAATTGAGCGCTCGGCCCACCATTCTCATTCTCCAGCTATGGTTCTGCCCACACGGCGCCGTTCTGCGCGACATCCGCAACCGTGTTCCCTTCACGCCGTCTCGCAATCGTCGACGACGTACCCTCGAAGACCTGGCCCGGCTCCCCCGCCGGACACCGGCCCAAAGGCCGTTGGCCGCGGCCTTTTTAGCGAATTGCGGCGGGATTGAAAGCGCACATGTGTTCCTGCGCGGAGATGTCCCGTGCTCATGTGATTTCGGAATAACGGCTTTGTGTCCGTGGCCATGGCACGCTTTATGCCTGCTGACTAACATATGGAAAGGTAGAATGGGAACCAATCGGTTCTCAACGCGTCGAGTGCGACGGCCGGGCAAGTCAGCATCTCACGGGGATAGCTCGTTGGGTGGTGGGAATGGACCGTTTGCTGCGTAGTCTGTTGAGTCGTTTTATCTGCCGTGGGTCGATCAGCTTCACGACCGCCGACGGTGTTACCTTCGCTTGCGGAGACGGGACCGGCGTCCCCGTGGCGGCGCGTTTTCTGACCCGGGACGCCGAGCGCCGGCTGCTCGTCAATCCCGAGCTCGCCCTCGGCGAGACCTATATGGACGGGACGTTCGTGATCGAGCGCGGATCGATCACGGACCTCTTGTCCATCGTGATGAGCCAGCCGGCCGTGATGCCGGAATGGGCCAAGCCGCAATGGTGGCTGCGCTACCTCGTCCGGCATCTGCGCCAGCTCAACATCCGGGCACGGTCGCGCCAAAACGTTGCGCATCACTACGATCTCGACGGCCGGCTCTATGCGCTGTTCCTCGATGCCGACCGGCAATACTCCTGCGCCTATTTCGACACGCCCGACACCACGCTGGATGACGCCCAGCTCGCCAAGAAGCGCCACCTCGCGGCAAAGCTGCTGATCGATCCCGGCCAGCGGATCCTCGACATCGGCTGCGGCTGGGGCGGGCTCGGACTTTACCTCGCGGAGATGTGCAACGCCGACGTCACCGGCGTCACGCTGTCGTCCGAGCAATTGCAGGTCGCCAACACCCGCGCGGCCGAGCGCGATCTCTCCGCATCCGCGCGCTTCCTGCTGCAGGACTATCGCGACGTGCCCGGCACCTTCGACCGCATCGTTTCGGTCGGCATGTTCGAGCATGTCGGCGTCGCGTTCTACGATACGTTCTTCCGCCGCTGCGCCGAGCTGCTCGACGACGACGGCGTGATGCTGCTGCACTCGATCGGCCGCTCGGAGGGACCGGATTCCACCAATCCGTGGATCGCCAAATACATCTTCCCCGGCGGCTACATTCCGGCGCTCTCGGAAGTGCTGCCCGCGATCGAGCGCGCCGGCCTGCTGGTGTGTGACATCGAGATCCTCAGGCTGCATTACGCCGAGACGCTGAAGGCGTGGCGCGAGCGCTTCATGGCCCGCCGCGAAGACGCCGTGCAGCTCTATGACGAGCGCTTCGCGCGGATGTGGGAGTTCTACCTTGCCGCCTCCGAAATGGCGTTCCGCAAGCAGAACATGATGAACTTCCAGATCCAGCTGACGAAGCGGCAGGGCATCGTGCCGATGACGCGCGACTACATCCATCGCGAGGAGGCGCGCCTGCGCGCCGTCGAGCGGGGCTATCGGCCGGCGTTGCGGATGGCGGGCGAGTAGGACGCGCGGCGCCTCAATCTCAGGCTGACAAATTGTAAAGAGACATCTCCAGCACGAATTCCCGCTGATCCGTCTCAAATTTTCGAACAAACCGTGCGGTCTGTGAACTGGCTCACAGACCCCGGTGAACTCCGGCCGTAAAGTCCCGGCATGTCCCAGAGCACTGCACGAGCCATGTTGGAACCTCAGACCGACTTCAGCACCGACTACGCGCTGATTGCTGCCGGTGTGGGCGCGTCCCTCATCGCCTTGATTTATCTGCTGCTGGTCTGACCCGCCGCGCCGGTCCACGCGCCGCCGCAGTGGACGCGCCAGTTCCTGTCTCCGTCTCGCAGACCATCGAACGTGCTGCACCCTTCCCCGGCATGAAACGTGAATTCCGGCCAGTGCGGCTTTGAGTCCTCCAGGTTCCGTCAAGCACGGCATCTGGCGAGTCCGGATTCATCCACCAAATTTACCGGACGGTGAATAGCGCGCAGCTTTCGCTTCCGCTTCGTCGGCGACTGGCGCTTTATCCCCTCCCCTTCAAAGCTGCTAAACACGGCCATGGCATTGACCGATTCGAACGTACTCAAGCTTGCTCCGACGGACGCCGCGACGCCGACCTATCGCAGCGCGCCTCACAACATCGAGGCGGAACAGGGTCTGCTCGGCGCGATCCTCGTCAACAACGACGCGTTCTATCGCGTCTCCGACTTCCTTGAGCCGAAGCATTTCTACGAGCCGCTGCACCAGACGATCTTCGAGACGACGGCGAGTCTCATCCGCATGGGCAAGATCGCCACGCCCGTGACGTTGAAGACATTCCTGCCGGCGGACGTCGATCTCGGCGGCATGACCGTCGGGCAATATCTCGCGCGGCTCGCCGCCGAAGCCACGACGATCATCAACGCGCAGGACTATGGCCGCACCATCTACGACCTGTCGTTGCGACGCGACCTGATCGGCATCGGCGAGGACATGGTCAACGTCGCCTATGACGCGCCGGTCGACTTCGCGCCGCGCAACCAGATCGAGGACGCCGAGCGCCGGCTCTATGAGCTCGCCGAATCCGGCCGCTATGACGGCGGCTTCCAGAAATTCTCGCAGGCGCTGACCACCGCCCTCGATATGGCCGCGAAGGCGTTCCAGCGCGACGGCAAGCTGTCGGGCATCTCGACGGGACTGCGCGACCTCGATGCCAAGATGGGCGGCCTGCAGCATTCCGACTTGATCATCCTCGCCGGCCGTCCCGGCATGGGCAAGACCTCGCTCGCCACCAACATCGCCTATAACGTCGCCCAGGCCTACGTTCCGGAACTGCAGCCTGACGGCACCTACAAGGCGGCGCAGGGCGGCGTCGTCGGGTTCTTCTCGTGCGAAATGAGCGGCGAGCAGCTCGCCACCCGTATCGTCGCCGAGCGCTCGGGCATTCCCTCCAGCATGATCCGCCGCGGCGGCATCACCGAGGCCGATTTCGAGAAGCTGCGCGAATGCTCGATCGAATTGCAGTCGCTGCCGTTCTATGTCGACGAAACCGGCGGCATCTCGATCTCTCAGGTCATGGCGCGCGCCCGAAGGCTGAAGCGTCAGAAGGGCCTCGACCTCTTGGTGATCGACTACATCCAGCTGCTTGCCGGCTCCGGCAAACGCGGCAGCGACAACCGCGTGCAGGAAATCACCGAGATCACCACCAGCCTGAAGGCGCTGGCCAAGGAGCTCAACGTTCCGATCATCGCGCTGTCGCAGCTGTCGCGCCAGGTCGAAAACCGCGACGACAAGCGGCCGCAACTGTCCGACCTGCGTGAATCCGGCTCGATCGAGCAGGACGCCGACGTCGTGCTGTTCGTGTACCGCGGCGAATACTACCTCGCCGCCAAGGAGCCGCGCCCCGGCACCGAGGAGCACCAGAAGTGGCAGATGGAAATGGAACAGGCGCTGGGCAAGGCCGAAGTGATCATCGGCAAGCAGCGTCACGGTCCGACCGGCACCGTCGAGCTGCACTTCGACGCCTCGGTCACCCGGTTCGGCGATCTTGCGCATGATGGTATGCCGCCGCAGCATCACGACTATTGACCGTGTGCTGTTGAACGGATGCGCTGCGGCGCGTAAAAGCGCCGCATGACTGTTCCCGAACCGAAACCCGCCGAGCCCTCCGCTTCGGCGGTGGACGACATCCCCGCCAGCGCCACCGGCGTGCTGACCATCGATCTCGACGCGCTCGCCGCCAATTGGCGCAAGCTGGAAAAGACCGCGGTACCGGCCGAATGCGCCGGCGTGATCAAGGCCGACGCCTACGGCTGCGGCATCCCGCAGGTGGCGCGCACGCTGGCCGCGGCCGGCTGCAAGACCTTCTTCGTCGCCACGCTCGGCGAAGCCAAGGTCGCCCGCAGCGCCCTGCCTGACTCGGCCGCGCTCTATGTGCTCGACGGCTTCTTCCAGAACACCGGCGACGACTACGCCGCGATCAATTGCCGCCCCGTGATCGGTGATCTCAACGAGCTCGCCGAGTGGGACATGTTCTGCCGCCGCACCGGCTGGAAGGGCGGCGCCGCCATTCATGTCGATACCGGCATGAACCGGCTCGGCCTGACGCCGCTTGATGCGCAAGGCATGATCCCGCGCATCCAGAGCGGCGACCATGGCATCACCCTCGTCATGAGCCATCTCGCCTCCGCCGAGCAGGTCAACAGCCCCGCGAATGCGCGCCAGCTCGCGACCTTTCGCGAGGTCACCAGCGTGTTCCCCGGCGTGCCGGCCGCGCTCGCGGCCTCTTCCGGCATCTTCCTCGGCGCCTCCTTCCAGTTCGACATGGTGCGCCCCGGCGCGGCGCTCTACGGCGTCAACCCGACGCCGGAGGCCGACAACCCGATGCAGCCGGTCGCCGAGATCAAGGCCCGCATCGTGCAGCTGCGCGACCTCGCCCGCGGCGACACGGTCGGCTATGGCGGCACCTGGACGGCGCGCCGGCCGACGAAGATCGCCATTCTCTCCGCCGGCTATGCCGACGGCTATTTCCGCGCGGCCTCGTCCAACGACGGCACCCGCGGCGCCGACGTCATCATCGCCGGCCAGCGCTGCCCGGTCGCCGGCCGCGTGTCGATGGACCTGATCGCCGTCGACGTCACTGACCTGCCGCCGAAAGCCGCCCGCCGCGGCCACTTCGCCACCCTGCTGGGTGAAGGCATCACCGTCGACGAACTCGCGCATCATTTCGGCACCATTGGCTACGAAGTCCTGACCAATCTCGGCCGGCGCTATCATCGCATCTACAAAGGTGGTGCGGCGCTCGCGGAGAGCTGAGTTTTCGCAGCGGCGGTCGACGTTGTTTTGCGTTGCTGCCTCCTCGACGTCATTGCGAGCGCAGCGAAGCAATCCAGAATCCCGCCCGCCGCCCTGGATTGCTTCGCCACGCTCGCAATGACGAACTGATAGATATCGGCCCGAATTTGCGACGCCTCTCGCGGCCGTAGCCCAATTGCGCTGCTCTGCGCCTGCAAGCCCGATGATCGTCCGCCCCCTCTGCTGTCATCGCCCGGCTTGACCGGGCGATCCAGTATTCCAGAGACAGCTGTGAGTTCTCGATGGGCCGCGGCGTACTGGATCCCCGCCTTCGCGGGGATGACGACCGCGTTTGAAGAGCTGTCATTCCGCCTCATGACAGGACACGTCTCATCGTTCTCGCGCGCAGTTTGCGCCGAGGCTTGCATCTCGTTTTCGCCCTCTTCTCAAAACGAGGGCGCAGGGAATGCCGGGTGCTGGCCGCAACCCATGGCCCGCCTGCAGAAAATGTAGCAGGCGGCAGTCACCACAGGTCCAGCCGGTCAACCGGCATTCCCTGCGCGATGGGTCTACGCCTTATGCGTACTCTCCCCGGGGATCGGGCGTTCTTGCCCCCGTAGCTAGCGGATCATCACCGCCGGCGTAGCATCAGCGTCGAGATGCCAGGACCATACGTTTTCGACGTGCGCCCCGAGCCGTTCGTCCGCACGGCCAAGCCATGCTGCGACCCGAAGCGCCCACCGCATCCCACCCCGCGTGTCGTGACGATCGCGATGCGCCCCTCGTATCGAGGCGGGACGGCGCTATACAATCATGATTTTCGGAAAAACGAAAGGCAAATATTTTTCCGCGTAGCACTGGACAGGGTGAGTCGCCTTGAGATCATTCGACAAATTGGCATCTCGGCGCACCCTTCGGCTGTACACGCTCTTGCAACGATCATGTTTGCCCTCCAAATCAGGCAAGCGGCGTGAAAAGCTATCAGTCGGACCGTCCGTCGACAGAACGCGGCTCAGGGGGTATCGGGCATGTGGCGGCCATCATTGGCAGAAGTCGAGGCCGCTGCTCGGGTGCTTCATCGCGCGGGAGTTCATCACCATTGGTGGGAGCCTTACCGCAAATCGTACGACGAACTGGCTGCGACCGATCCCATTGGCAAGTCAGAATTCGATGCGATCGTCGAGCAGATGCTGATGGCGGCCCATGAGGCAACCGCATAATGCTGCCGCATGGTCACGGAGGGGAGTGAGCCGTGTTCTCCAAGCTCAAGGATCTTGCCAGCGGCGCCGCCAAAAGCGTCGGCGGGCAGTTTGCTAAAGCCTCCAGCGCCATTGCCGACCTCGCCGCGAGCCTCGCGACCCGTGCGGCGGCGGCGGCGGATCTCGGCCGCATTCTCGATATCATCGAGATGGTGCCGGGCGTCAAATTCGAGCGCCCCGAGATCGATGCGGCCTACCTCGACACGCTGCTGGCCGCCGTGCAGATGGGCGAGCTCACGCTCGCGATCCACTACCGCAAGGAAACCGAAGCCAGCGTGGTGCGCCTGCATCCCCTCCCCGCGGCGGCCGCCAATGAAGTGACCGGGTCGGTCAGGTTCTTCGCGAAGATCCTGGTCAACGGCGACGACGACAAGCCTGCCATCCAGATGCTGATCAACTCCGAGCATCTGGCGAACAACTACCGGCACGTCACAGCGGACACGCTGATCAACGCGCTTGCCTTCCCGATCGAGAACGTCAAGGGCGGCTTCATCATCGCCCGATCGTTCCGCGCGATCGCGCGGCCGATCGCCGGCTGGCTGCTCGGCATCATCTTCGACCAGGGCGAAAAGCTGCACCGGCGTCTGCGCGGCGGTCGCGACGACGATCAACCGCAACCATCTTCATCGCCGGCAGAGGAGCAACACGTTGACGCGCCTGCCGCCTCGACAGACACGGGCGGCGGCACCAGCGCCGAACAACCATCAAACCACAGCAGCCTGGCGGATGACGACCGTCAGGTGAGCGAAGGACCGCTTCATCAGGACCACCGATCCGACCGGACCGTGTGAAATCCCGGCAACAGCGCTTCCTTGCCTCACTGGGTTGACGCCTTGTCCGGCATCAGGACGGAAAGCACTTGCCGAACGCCGCCATCAGGCGGACCGGCCCCTTCAGCCGCAGCGCGCGGGTCAGGATCAGCCGCGCCACCGAGATCTCCTTGGCGAGGAAGCGCAGCCACGCCTTGCCATCGGCGGTGATGCTGAGGTCGGCCCTGCCGACATGGCCCGGCTGAACCGTCAAACGCCGGTCGCGGATGGTAACGGTGGCCTGCGCCGCCTCCTGGCCGGTAAAGGTGAAGTGATAGGTCGCTTCCAGGCCCTTCGACTTGCCGGGCTGGAAGGTCAGCGGCATGCCCTGCAGGAAGCCGCGGATCGAGGTCGCCCGCGCGCTCGACCGGACGAAGCGGACCTTCTTGTGCGGAAAGCGCCGCGTCACGTAGTCGGCGGCGTCGCTTCCGGGCACGACATAGACCGGCTCGGTCTTGCGCGTCAGCGGCTCGAGCACATCCGTCACGTGCTGCTTGCGGTCGGCGAGATAGGGGCCGATGACGTCGTGACCCGCCGGACAGACCGCGAGGCAATAGGCGGCGTTGTAGTTCGGCCCATAGGCGAGGCTCTGCCAGCGCGTCACCGTCTCGGCGTAGCTGGTGCGGCCGCGCAAATCCTTCACGGACTTCGCCTCGGCGATGTCCTCGACGAAGTTGACGAAGCCGCCCATGAACTGCTGATAATTGTGGGTGAGGCAGGCGGAGAAGTCGAACGCGCCGTCGGGCTTGATCGCGCCGACCGGGCAGGCGGCGACGCACAGCTTGCACTCCAGGCATGGATTGTGATCGAGCGGGGTTGCGACCGCATCGACCTCGGCGGCGATCAGCACCGTACCGAGCAGGATGAAGCTGCCGAAGCGCGGATGAATCACGCTGCGATGGATGCCCATGCGGCCGAGCCCGGCGGCCTCGGCGGCGCGCTTGTGCGACACGATCCAGGCGCGGTCCGGGAAGTTGTCCATCTCCATCGGAAACGCCATCGCCGGATTGAGCGCGCGGATGCCGCGATCCTCGAGCGCGCGCACGATGCCGCGCGCGACCTCGTCGATGTGGTCGCCCGAACGATGAAACTCGAGATTGGCGACCGAGCGCGCGGGCGAGCGGACCGGCTCGCGATGCATTCGCCCGACCAGCACCAGCAGCGTCCGTGCCTTCGGAAACGCCGCGAGGATATGCGGACGATCCTCGGCGAGGCTGGGATCCTCGATCGAGGCCAGCCCGCTATCGTCGGCGCCGCAGGCGCGGGCGAGATCGAGCAGCTCTTGGGCCGAGAGCCGCGGCGGCGCAGGCGACGGAACGGCAAAGGCGGACAGCGTCTCGGTGGTCATGGTTTCGCGCTCCGGGCTTTGGGACGCATCGGCTCACGCCGTCTTCGTCATGCCGGCCATCACCCGCGCCAGCATCGCGGCACGGCCTGAGCGCGGCAGCAGCATCAGGCTCGCCTCCAGCGCCTTGGCGAGAAAGCCGGGCCGCACCGTGGTGCGGCGGCCCAGCATCTTGAGCGTGCCGACCGCGACCTCGTCGGGCGTCTGGCCGCTCGCAATCGTCATCCGGGCGCGCCGGCCGAAGCCGCTCATCACAGGCCCCGGCGCCGAGGCCAGGACGTCGACGCCAAGCGGCCTGAGCTCCGGTGCCAGCCCCTCGGCAAGGCTCTGCACGAACGCCTTGGTCGCCGCGTAGTTGGCGGCGCGCGGCACGCCCTGGAACGCCACCAGCGAACTCATCAGCACGATGCCGCCGCGCCGTCGCGCGGCAAAGCGGCGGCCGAACAGATGCGTGAGCTGCGCCAGCGCACGGCAGTTGACGTCGATCATGTCGAGTTCGGCTGCCAGATCACCCTCGACGAACGGACCAGAGGTGCCGAAACCTGCGGCCGCAACCAGCAGGCCGACATCGAGATGCGCGGTCTGCTGCGCGACACCGGCAACATCGTCGGGCCGCGAGAGATCGGCTGAGATCACGAAGGGACGGACGCGCATCTGCGGCGCCAGTTCATCGGCGAGCGCGTCCAGCACCGCCAGACGCCGCGCGACCAGCACGAGCTCGAAGCCGGCTTCGGCGAGCCGCATCGCCACTGCCCGTCCGATCCCGTCAGACGCTCCGGTGACGACCGCGCAGGCCCCATAGGCCCGCCGGAGGCGCTGGGCTTCGGCCAGGGGCAATTGAACTCGGCTGGTCATGGATCACCCCTTTTAGATTACGATCGAACTCTAATTGCAAAGATGTCGAACGACCGCTAAATTGTCAAGCGAAACGGAACAGGCTCGACCGGATGCGCAAGACCAGAGAACAAGCCGCTGAAAGCAAAGAGAAAATCATCGAAACGGCGGCGCGGCTGCTGCGCGAGCGCGGGGTCGCAGGCGCAAGCATTGCGGACGTCATGGCGGCCGCCGGCATGACCCAGGGCGGCTTCTATCGGCACTTCGCCTCGAAGAACGACATGCTGACTGCCGCCTCGCGGCACGCCTTCGCGACCATGGCGAGCGGCATCGACCGCGACATCGACGCGGCCGGCGCCGACGCCGCGCTCTCCGCCTATGTGGCGCGCTATCTGTCCCGCGAGCACGTCGCCAACCCGGGCATGGGCTGCCCTGCCGCGGGCTTCGGCACCGACGCCGGACGGATGCCGGAGGTGCTCGGCGCGGAGTTTGCCGACGGCGCCGAACACCTGATTGCCCGCGTGACGGCCGGCCTGGTTGCGCGCGGCGTGGCCACCGAGGCGGCGCGCGCGGACGCGATCCGCACGCTGACGATGCTGGTCGGCACGGTCGTGATGGCGCGCGCGCTCGGTCCCTCGCCGCTCCAGGACGAGATCATCGCGGCCGCACAGGATCGGCTCGCCGCGCCGTGACCGCGCGGCGCTCTCCCTCGTCGTTGCGGCGTTCCACGCCTCGGTCGCCTGCAGCGACATGCGACGCAAACCGCGCATGACAGGCCGGCCTCCCTGTCACGACGCTCACGCTGGCTACGGGGCGGTCGCGTAGCCTCGTTTGGCCCGATGCTGGTGATCCCGGCGGACTAGCCAGCCGCGACGACCCTATCCATCTCCTGCAGGCGGACGAACGCCGCCCAGGCCTGGCGATACTCGATGTCGATGGTGTCGATCGTCAGCAGCGCCCGGCAGGCCTCCCTGATCTGCTTCGATGACGGACGCAGCCGCGGATCGCCGGCGGCTTCCGCTTTTTTCCAGCGCTCCTCGACGTCTTTCGCCATGGCCAGCGCGTCCGCCGGCGGTCGCTTCGGCGCCGGCTCCGCCAGCGGATGGCCTTGCGGAAACTTTGGCCAGGCACGTGGCGGCTGATCGGCGCGCCATTCGACCGGCTTGCTGACGGCGACTCTTTCGGTCCCAGCGCCACCCTGCCCTGAAATGCCGCCCGACGCGGGAAGCGCCGTGCGCGCGGCGAGCGCGCCGATCTGCTGCTCCAGGCGCTGGCCGCCTGCCCCGCCTCCACCGGAGGCTCCCCCAGGTGCGAGCGTCGCCGACAACTCGGTCAAGGTCGCGGGATCGCCCTCGGGGATCAGCTTCTGGGCGGTCTTCACCAGAGCGAGCGCGGTCGGCGATAGCGTGAGTTTCTTGTCGGTCTGCGCGATCGTCTGCTCGGCCTCCGGCGCCGGACATGGCCTGTAGGCCGACTGCTGGCGCGTCATCCGTCCGCCATCATCGACACGGGCGAAATCGATGTCGACGGCATAGACGAAGGCGGCCTGGGAAAGACTGCCGCTTCGATCCCTCGCCTTGACGAGGCCGCAAACGAGCTTCGAGGTGCCCTCGGTCACCGAGCGCATGCTCTCGAACTGCGCCGAGTCCGGGTCGAGCAGCACATTGCGAACCGCCGTTCGCGCTTTCATGTGCTCGGAAGACAGGGCGCTCATGACCACGGTGGGGCTGATCGTGGTCGACGGATGGATCTGCCAGCGCAGCTCCGCGGCCAGAAATGCCGCGCCGAAAGCGGTCGCAATCAGAAGTGCAGGAACATTCATGTCACTATCTCGCGCGTTTCAATTCTTGAATGGCGCTCTTCCCATTTCTCGACCTGAGGTCGAACATCCAGGCGAGCGTCTGGCCGCCTGGGGCTCGTGGGTTGCCGAGGTGAGGGTCAAGAGTGAGAGGTTACATGATACATTCAGAAACACTTCGAGCGGTAGCTCGATAGTTGCGGCGACCGGATCGTAGTTAAGATCCTCCTAACGCGCCGCATGCGGCCCGCGCGAGATCCCCCGCGGCAAGCCTGGCCAAAGGCGGGCGACCGCATTCGGCCGCATGGCCCCCAAACACGCCCGACACAACCGGCGGGGCGCCGCGCTCAGGTGGTCCGGAGACCCGGCGTCCACCCGCGCGCGTCCGTCGCCAACAGCGCGTAGAGCATGTCGTCGCGCCATTCGCCGCCGACGCGCAGATGATCGCGCAGCCGGCCCTCGCAGTGGAAGCCGAGCTTTTCCGCCAATCCGCGCGAGGCGGCGTTGTCGGGATGGATGAGCGCCTGCACCCGACGCAGGCCGAGCTCGCCGAAACAGAAGTCGAGCATCGCAGCCACAGCCTCGAAGGCGATGCCCTCGCGCTGCCGGGCGGGATCGACGATGTAGCCGATCGTGACGCGCCGGCTCTTCATCTGACCGTCGTGATAGTTGACCATGCCGATGCAGCGGTCGCTCTTGGCCTCCGCCACGGCCCAGAACCGGTAGTAGGACGGCGTGCAATCGATGAAGCGGCGGGCGCTCCGCTCGCTCTCGCTGAGCTTGGTGTGAGCGGTGTGATTCCAGAACCGCATCGCGGCCGCGTCGCCGTAGCAGCGATGCAGGCCTTCCGCATCATCGGGGCGAAACTGGCGCAGCGTCAGCCGCGAGGTCGACAGGATCGGATGCGGGATCGGCGGCTTGGCCATGGGACGTACTCGTGCATTGATCCTGCCAGCGTAGCAGCACTGAGCGCCGGACGCATCTCCGATGCAATCTACTCCTTGACCTCGGCCTTGTAGGCGTCGACCATCTTCTTGCAGGCGTCGGCGAGTTGCGCATAGTTCCGCGTGAGGCAGGCGATGATGCGGCCGCCGCCGGGGATCAGGCCGATACAGAACTTGTCGTAATCGGCCTGGCAGGCGGCACGCTCCTCGTCGGTCGGCAGCCGCTGCGCCTGCGCCGCAGGGACGGCGGCAATCGTCAGCGTGAACAAAATGGCGGTTGCGAGCTTTTTCATCCGACCCTTCCCCCAAGCGGCGGCATCATGAAGATCGCGACGTTCAACATCAACAATGTCCGGCGGCGTCTCCCCAACTTGCTGGCCTGGATGCGCGCCGCCAAGCCGGACATCGTCTGCCTGCAGGAGCTGAAATGTGCGCAAGGCGAATTTCCGATCGATGAGATCGGAAAGGCCGGCTATGGCGCGGTGTGGCAGGGGCAGAAGACCTGGAACGGCGTCGCGATCCTCGCGCGCAAGGCGGAGCCGGTGCTGATCCGCACCGCCCTGCCCGGCGCGCCCGCCGACAAGGAGGCGCGCTACATCGAGGCCGCCGTGCGCGGCATCGTCGTCGGCTGTCTCTATCTGCCGAACGGCAATCCGCAGCCGGGGCCGAAATTCGACTATAAGCTCGCCTGGTTCAAGCGGCTGCACAGGCATGCGGCCAAGTTCATCAAGGACAATCTGCCGGTCGTGCTCGCCGGCGACTACAATGTCGCGCCGACACCGCTGGATATCTACCCAACGAAGTCGTGGGACAAGGATGCGCTGATCCAGCCGAAGAGCCGCGCGGCCTTTCGCGCGCTGGTCGATCAGGGCTGGTGCGACGCGATCCGCATGCTGCATCCGGAGGCGCCGATGTTCACGTTCTGGGACTACAAGCGCAACCGCTGGCCACGCGATGCCGGACTGCGGCTCGATCATCTGCTGCTCAGCCCGCAACTCGCGCCGCGGCTCAAGAAAGCCGGCGTCGATCGCGCCATTCGCGGCGAGGACGGCGCCAGTGATCACGCGCCGGCCTGGATCGTGTTGAAGTAGGCGCGGCCGCGTCACGGCGTCAGCCGCGATCCGGCCAGACCTGCTCGAGATTGGTGGAGTGCTCCGGCAGCCCCTCCGTCAGCACCGCCATGCCGCCGCACACCGGCAGATGCACGACGAGGCTTGCCGCATCCGGCACGTTGGCGCGCGGCGTCACGTTCCACAGCATGATCTCCTGGGGCGTGCGCCGGATCTCCTTGAACTCGTAGCTGAAGGTCTCCGACCCCCGCGGATATTCGCGCCACAGCTTGCCCTCCTTGCGGAAGGCGCTCTGCGTGCCCTCATAGCGGTCGCTGTAGCGCAGGCAGGCCGGCAGGTTCAGCGTCTCGAGCACCTTGGTGCCGACATTGGCGGCGGCGGGGATGACGCTGTTGACCGCGCCGATCGCGGCGAACACCGTGGTGATCACGCCGGCGGCCATCGCGAGCCAGCCGGTTTTCGATCCGCCCGACGGCGCGGCCGATTTCGAACTGAGAAGCTTGGACGAGGTGAGATGGAGCTGGGCCATGACTGCGTTCTCCGATGCCTGTGACAGAGACTGCTGACCAACCGGGTCCGTTCATCGGAGATTAATCTGACAGGTCCCGCGCCCAGCGAATGTGACGCCGGTCACAACCAGAAATGATTGTCGAACCGGCGTCACACGGAGAACCGTCGCGGCGTCAGTCCCGCCCGGCATCCATGATCGCCTGCGCCAGCCGCGCGGGATCGGAGAAGCACAGCTCGTGGCTGCCGGGCACCTGCACCAGCCGGAACAGGCCGAGCTTGCCGGACAGGCGCGGATGCCATGACAGGCTGTGCGGCAGCGCCGTGTCCTCGGTGCAGTTGATGTAGGATTTGGCGATCGTCATTTCGGCGGGATTGGTCTTCAGCTTGATCGGATCCGTGAAGGTCTTGTTCGGATGCGGATTGAGGATCTCATAGGTCCGCGTTGCAGTGGCGAGATCGGCATCGTTGATGAAGGCCTCGCGCCAGATCGGAAACGGCAGCACCACCGAGCCGTCGCCGCGCTCTTTACTGACGGCATCGAACAGCGCGACATAGTGCGGCGGCACCATGTCGTTGAGGCATTCGCCGTCATTGGGCACGAACGCATTCCAGTAGATCAGGCGGCGGATGCGCTCCGGGATGCGATCGGCGACCCCGGTGATGACCATGCCGCCATAGGAATGACCCATCAGCACGGCGTCGGTGATGTCGTGCGCGGTGAAGTAGTCGACGATCGAGCTGATGGCCTCGTCGAGGCCCACGGTCTTGGGATCGCCCGGACGGTTGCCGCGGATGGTCGGCAGATGCACGGTGTGGCCGGCGGCGCGGATCGGCGCAGCGACCGGCTCGAGCTCGGCGCCGGTATGCCAGGCGCCGTGGACCAGGACGTAGGTTGACATGATCTTGTTCCTTTGCACGATGAGGGACGGTGCAAGGAGGATGGCCGGACCGCGGTCGCCGCGCTTGGCTGCAACTGAACCAATTGGTCTCGGAGTGAACCGATGCCGGGCGTGGAGGCTGAGCGTCAGCGGAGCTGGAATACGGCGGCGGTGCGGCCGGCCGAGCAGTTCTCGTACTATCGCGAGGCGATCTGCCAGGCCTTCATGAACCTTACGCCTGAGCCCGCGCGCGGCACCGGCTTTACGGCGGAGGTGCAGCATGTCAGCCTCGGCAGCGGCGCCATTAATCGCGTCACCTTCCCGGAGCACATCGTGCGCCGCTCGCGCACCGACATCGCGGCCTCCGACCAGCGCTGTTTCTACCTCAACCTCAAGCTCGCCGGCCGCTGCACCATCCAGCAGGACGAGCACGAGGTCAGCCTGTCGGCCGGACAGGTCGGCATTTTCGACAGCGACCGCACCTTCGTGCTGCAGCACGATCGCGGCCCGTCGCTCGGCGTCATCTCGTTTCGCGTGCCCGCCACTGCGTTGTTCGGCCGGCTGCCGGCCGTTCAGGACATCGTGCCGACGCGTCTGTCGGACGATCCCTGCCTCGGCGCGCTGATCGTCGAGACCGCCCGTTCGCTCAATGCCAATGCGCTGCGACTCTCGGCTGATGACGCCACGGCGCTGTTCGACGTGCTGCTCGATCTGGTCGCGCTGAGCGTGTCGCGCAGCGGGGAGGCGCATGCCACGGCCTCGTTTGCGGATGCCACGACCTTGGCGCTGCGCCGCGCCATTCACGAGCGGCTGCGAGAGCCCGGCCTGACGGTCGCCACCATCGCGTCCGTCGTGGGGATCAGCGAGCGCTACGTGCACAAGCTCCTGGCGCGCGCCGGCACCAGCTTCTCGGAGATCGTGATGGCGCGCCGGCTCGACGGCGTCGCGCGCGACTTGCGCGATCCCGCCTGCGCGGACCGCGACATCGGCCGCATCGCGTTCGATTGGGGATTTTCGGATCTGTCGCATTTCACGCGCCGCTTCAAGCAGCGCTTCGGCCAGCGCCCGCGCGACTGGCGCGCGCAGTCCAACTCAGGCTGACAGCCGTCGCGCATTGGCCGCGACGTGCTCGCGATAGCGGCCGACGATCGACGCCGGAGATGCACCGGCGCAAAGGCTTGCCGCGGCCTCGAAGGCGGCCGCGATCTTCTCGGCCACCATCAACTGCGCCTCTTGAGAGGCGTCCTGATCGCAGCGCGCGAACTTCTCGAGCCGCAGGCGGATCACCTCGCCCGCCTCCATCGCCAGCATCGCGCCTGCGAACAGCGGAAACGCGGATGCGGATGGCGTAAGTCTCGGCCGGTGGTCGCTGCGCATCGTCGTCTCGCTCGAAAACATCGGATCGTGTTGCGACGAATACGCTTCAACTTTTAAAGATGCAGACGCACAATCATCGGCGATTTCGAGTCGGGTCGAACCACCCGTTAACCACCGGCGCAGCTCTCTCCTCCGTCATTGCTAGCGCAGCGAAGCAATCCAGGGCCGCGGGCGTAGCCCTGGATTGCTTCGTCGCTTCGCTCCTCGCAATGACGGGCGGAAAGGTCGTGCCTCATCCCTGCGGAGGACGACACCCTTGGGCTTCCTGTTCGTCCTCGCCGTCGGCCTTGTCGCCGGCACGCTGTCCGGCATCGTCGGCACCGGCTCCTCGATCATGCTGATGCCGGTGCTCGCCTATCAGTACGGGCCCAAAGAAGCCGTGCCGATCATGGCGGTGGCGGCCGTGATGGCGAACCTGTCGCGCATCCTGGCGTGGTGGCGCGAGGTCGACTGGCGCGCCTGCGCAGCCTATTCGGTGACGGGCATTCCCGCCGCGGCCCTCGGCGCGCGCACGCTCCTGATCCTGCCGTCACACGCCGTCGACATCACCATCGGGCTGTTTCTCATGGCCATGGTGCCGGTGCGGCATTGGCTGGCGCGGCATGAGATCAAGGCCAGCCTCTGGCACCTCGCGCTCGGCGGTGCGGTGATCGGATTTCTGACCGGCATCGTGGTCTCGACCGGACCGCTCAGTGTGCCGCTGTTTCTGTTCTATGGTCTGTCGAAGGGCGCCTTCCTCGCCACGGAGGCGGCGAGCTCGCTTGGGCTCTACGTTTCGAAATCCATCACCTTCCAGCGGTTCGGCGCGCTGACGCCGGATATCCTGCTGAAAGGCCTGATCGCCGGCGGCTCGCTGATGGCCGGCGCCTTCGTCGCCAAGCGCTTCGTGCTGCACATGAAGCCGGACGTGTTCCGGCTGGTGATGGATGGCATCATGCTGGCCGCGGGCCTAAGTATGTTATGGAACGCCACCCATTCCTGACCGCATCGATTCTTCCCCATGGCCAAGAACGCCCTCTCCTTTGTCTGCCAGAATTGCGGCGCGGCCTATTCGCGCTGGCAGGGCAAATGCGAGGCCTGCGGCGAGTGGAACACGCTGGCCGAGGAAGACACCACGGGTGCGACCTCCGCGCCGGTGTCGCTGCGCTCCAAGCGCAAGGGCCGCACCTTCCAGCTGGAATCGCTGACCGGCAAGAGCATCGATGCGCCGCGGCTGTCGTCGGGCATGACCGAGCTCGACCGCGTCACCGGCGGCGGTTTTGTGCGCGGCTCCATTCTCCTGGTCGGCGGCGATCCCGGCATCGGCAAGTCGACCCTGCTGACCCAGACCACCGCGATGATGGCGCGTGCCGGCCACCGCGCCGTCTACATCTCGGGCGAGGAAGCCGTCGCCCAGGTGCGGCTGCGCGCCGAGCGGCTGGGGCTTGCGGATGCGCCGGTGCAACTGGCGGCCGAGACCTCGGTCGAGGACATCATCTCGACCCTGTCCGAAGGCACTGTGCCGCGGCTGATCGTGATCGATTCGATCCAGACGATGTGGACCGACACGGTGGAATCGGCCCCGGGCACGGTGACCCAGGTCCGCGCCTCGGCGCAGAAGCTGATCAGGTTCGCCAAGAAATCCGGCGCCGCCATCATCCTGGTCGGCCACGTCACCAAGGACGGCCAGATCGCGGGTCCCCGCGTCGTCGAGCACATGGTCGATGCTGTCTTGTCGTTCGAGGGCGAAGGCTCGCAGCAGTTCCGCATCCTGCGCGCGGTGAAGAACCGCTTCGGCCCGACCGACGAGATCGGCGTGTTCGAAATGACGGGATTGGGTTTACGCGAGGTCACCAACCCCTCGGAGCTGTTCCTGTCGGAGCGCGATCTCGGCAGCCCCGGCACCGCCGTGTTTGCCGGCATCGAGGGCACGCGGCCCGTACTGGTCGAAATGCAGGCACTGGTGGCGCCGACGTCGCTCGGCACGCCGCGCCGGGCCGTGGTCGGCTGGGATCCGAGCCGGCTGTCGATGGTGCTGGCGGTGCTGGAGGCGCATTGCGGCGTCAAGCTGTCCGGCCACGACGTCTATCTCAACGTCGCCGGCGGCCTGCGCATCCACGAGCCCGCCGCGGACCTAGCGGCGGCTGCAGCACTGGTCTCTTCCTTGGTGAACGCGCCGTTGCCGCCCGACGCAGTTTATTTCGGCGAAATCTCGCTATCCGGCGCCGTACGCCCGGTGGCGCAAACGTCCGCGCGGCTGAAGGAAGCCGCCAAGCTTGGCTTTCTCCGCGTCGTGCTGCCGGAGCGCGCCCGCGGCGAGGCCGGCGGCGATGCCGGCCTCAACCTCAATACCGTCGGCGGACTCACCTCGTTGGTTGCAGACATCGCCGCGCGCGGTACGCCACGCGCGCGCCACAGCAGCGGCCGAGACGACGACGATTCGCGCGATCAGGGCCGCCGCGCCCCGAGCCATGCCGAAAAAAATGCCACACCAGCGAGATTCCGCCGCCAGGACGGCTAGCCGGACCGTGACGTTCCCGTGACTCGCCGCTATACAACGCCGCAACCGGGCGCGCGCACGGCATCGTGCCGGATCCGGACTTGCTGGGGAACCCTGCTCCGCTCCACCTGGAGCAGCAGCGATCCCGGGCGATTCGAAGCGAACCTTGGACCTGTGAAGCGGACCTGAGCAGCCGATGCCCGTAACGATCCTCGATCTCATCCTGCTCGGTGTCATGCTGATCTCGGGGCTGCTCGCGATGGTCCGCGGCTTCATGCGCGAGATTCTCTCGATCGCCGCCTGGGGCGCGGCCGCTCTGGTCACGCTTTATTCATTCTCGAAGCTGCTGCCGACCGCCAAGACCTATTTCAACAACGATACGGTGGCGAGCGTCGTCGTGGTCGCCGGTACTTTTGTGGGCACGCTGCTGATCGTCTCGATCATCACCGTCAAGATCTCGGACATGATCCTCGATTCGCGGATCGGCGCGCTCGACCGCACCCTCGGCTTCCTGTTTGGACTGGGCCGCGGCCTGCTCATCGTCGTGGTCGCGTTCCTGTTCTTCAGCTGGCTGGTGCCGGACAAGCAGCGTCCAGACTGGGTTACAGGCGCAAAATCCCGTGTGGTCCTGCAGGGAACCGGGGATTGGCTGATGTCGCTCTTGCCTGATGATCCCGAGAACACCATTTTAAAGAAATTCAAGAAGAACAAGCCGGACGAAGACCAGACTGACACCGAGTCGCCCGGAGCGGGCGGCGATGGGTACAGCAAGCCTGCCCGCGACAGCTTGAAGAAGCTGATCGAGAAACCCGCGGCCAAGTGAGCCAAGCCCAGAAGAGAGGCGCGATGGACCAGCACCACGATTCTTCCGGCCAACACTCTTCAGGCCAAGCCCACATGGACTCCGACGCGGATCTGCACTTCGGACCCCAAGCCTACACCAGAGACCCAGACCTAGATGGAGACACGCTGCGCGAGGAGTGCGGCGTGTTTGGCATTTATGGGCACAGCGATGCCGCTGCGATCACCGCGCTCGGCCTGCATGCGCTCCAGCATCGCGGTCAGGAAGCCGCCGGCATCGTCTCCTATGACGGCGCGCGCTTCCACAGCGAGCGTCGTCTTGGCCTGGTCGGCGATACCTTCTCCCGCCGCGAGGTGATCGAGCGGCTGCCCGGCAATGCCGCGATCGGCCATGTCCGCTATGCGACCACCGGCGCGACGATCCTGCGCAACGTGCAACCGCTGTTCGCCGAGCTCGGCGCGGGCGGCTTTGCTGTCGGCCACAACGGCAACCTCACCAACGGCCTCACTTTGCGCCGCGAGCTGGTGCGCGCCGGCGCGATCATGCAGTCGACCACGGACACCGAGGTCATCCTGCATCTGGTCGCGCATTCCCGCCGCAGCAATTTCATCGACCGCTTCATCGAGGCGCTGCGCGCGATCGAAGGCGCCTACTCGCTGGTCTGCATGACCAACAAGAAACTGATCGGCGCCCGCGATCCTCTCGGCATTCGTCCGCTGGTCTATGGCGAGCTCGAAGGCTGCCCGATCCTGGCATCGGAGACCTGCGCGCTCGACATGATCGGCGCGCGGTATATCCGCGACATCGAGCCGGGTGAAGTCGTGATCTTCGACGAGACCGGCATGCACAGCCACAAGCCGTTCCCGCCGAAGCCGGCGCGTCCTTGCGTGTTCGAATACATCTACTTCGCGCGTCCCGACTCCGTGGTCGGCGGCCGCTCGGTCTACGAGGTGCGCAAGGCGTTCGGTGCGCAGCTCGCGCGCGAGAGCCATCCCGAGGTGGATGTCGTCGTCCCCGTGCCGGATTCCGGCGTCCCGGCGGCGATCGGCTACAGCCAATATTCGGGCGTGCCGTTCGAGCTCGGCATCATCCGCAATCATTATGTCGGCCGCACCTTCATCCAGCCGACCCAGGCAATCCGCGAATCCGGCGTGCGCATGAAGCATTCCGCGAACCGCGCCGCCATCGAGGGCAAGCGCATCATCCTGATCGACGACTCGCTGGTGCGCGGCACCACCTCGCGCAAGATCGTGCGCATGATGCGCGACGCCGGCGCCACCGAGGTGCACTTCCGGCTGGCCTCGCCGCCGATCCTCTATCCCGACTATTACGGCATCGACCTGCCGGACCGCGGCGGCCTCTTGGCGGCGACGCATTCGCTCGAGGAGATGCGCGAGCTGATCGGCGCGGATTCGCTGGCGTTCCTGTCGATCGACGGCATGTACCGCGCGATGGGCGAACCGGCCCGCGACCCCGCGGCGCCGAAATACGCCGACCACTGCTTCACCGGCAGCTACCCGACCAACCTCACCGACCAGTCGCTGGTCGAGCCGACCCAGCATCAGCTGTCGTTGCTGGCCGAGGCGAGCTGAGGCTCTCTCTCCTCACGACGTCATTCCGGGGCGATGCGCAGCATCGAACCCGGAATCTCGACATTGTCTTGCGCGACTCACCTTGAGATTCCGGGCTCGAGGCCTGCGGCCACGCCCCGGAATGACGGCATAAGGTTGGCAGTCGTCCCGGCGAAAGCCGGGACCCATAGCCACCGAACGTCGTTTGGCCGGCAGGACTAGCCACGACCAGCCAACTCCCTCATAACCGCCGCGGAGTATCGATCCCCGCTTCCGCGGGGATGACGACAATTGAGACCTGCGGCCATGACCCTTCCCCTCGCCAATCGGATTGCCCTCGTCACCGGCGCCTCGCGCGGCATCGGCCATGCGACCGCCCGTGCGCTCGCCCGCGCCGGCGCGCATGTCGTGGCCGTCGCCCGCACGCAAGGAGGGCTGGAGGAGCTCGACGACGAGATCCGGAAAGACACCGGCAACGGCGCCACTTTGGTGCCGCTCAGCATGACCGACAGCGACGGCATCGCCCGGCTCGGCGCGGCGCTGCATGAGCGCCACGGCAAGCTCGACATCCTCGTCGGCAACGCCGCCGTGCCCGGCCCGTCCTCGCCGCTCGGCCATATCGATTTGAAGCCGTGGAACGACGTGGTCGCCGTCAACCTCTCCGCCAATTTCCAGCTGATCCGCTGCATGGAGCCGCTGCTGAAGGCCTCCGACGCCGGCCGCGCGGTGTTCCTGACCTCGGGCGCCGCCCATAAGGCCCAGGCTTATCTCGGCCCCTACGCCGTCACGAAGGCCGCGCTGGAGACCCTGGCGCGCGTCTGGGCCCACGAGACCGAGCGCACGCCGCTCCGCGTCAATCTGTTTAGCCCGGGCCCGATCCGCACCCGCATGCGCGCCACGGTGATGCCCGGCGAGGACCCGATGACGCTGGAGACGCCCGAGCAGGTCGCCGAGTTCATCCTGCCGATGTGTCTGCCGTCCTGGACCGAGACCGGCAAGATCTACGAGTACAAGACCCGCACGCTGAAGAGTTTTCAGCCGCCGGCGTAGTCGTCCGCTTGCCAAGTACATCCTGAACAACGACTGTCGAGAGCGTCCATTCCTCTATCCTCCGTCATTGCGAGCGCAGCGAAGCAATCCAGAGGGGTCCCGCGAAGACTCTGGATTGCTTCGCTGCGCTCGCAATGACGGGGTGGAGAACCATCTCGCCTGAAGATGAAGCGCGTGATGTGAGCCGCGGCTATTTCACAGTAGAGGTGGAAGAACTTGCTGGCGCCGATTTTGCGGCGGTGGCCTTCACCGCCGCCGGCACTTGGCGATCGCGCACGGCCGCCAACTCCTTGCGCAGCTTCTCCTGCTGCTCCGTGGTCAGCACCGGACGCTGATCATCATGCGGCACGTCGTTGACGGGGAGATAGTTGTACGCGGCGCCGTATTGCGCGCTGTCGGACGTCGGCGTCGTGCCGGTCGTTGTGCAGCCGCCGAGCAGGAGCGGCATCAACAGCGCGGCCGCGAGCGCCGTCCGCCCCATCGTTGATAGACCACGAGGCGACATCATCGCGCGAGCGCCATCGTGGGCGCCGAACTCTGCGCCGTGATGCCATGCTCATTGGACTGCAGTCCCGGCAGCGCCTTCACCCAGGGATAGCCGCTGCGGCCCATGTCGCGGCCGCGATCGAACAAAGCGGTCATGTAGGTGCGGTCGAACGGGCCGTCGGCCTTGACCTGGAAATCGCCGGGCACGCTGGCGAGGTTGAAGTCGATGCCGTTGAACTTCGCCACCGAGTAGATCCGGTAGATATCGCCGATGCCCTGGTTCTTGATCAGCGTGGCGAGCGAGCGCTGCGTCACCGAGAGCATGTCGGCACCGACGCTCTCGAATTGCGGATCGATGCGGGCATTGCGGATGACGTAGAGATGCGCGCCGTTCACGCTGCGGCGCGGGCCGCGGCCGGAGACGAGGCGCAGCACCGAGGGTCCGATGAAGACCTGCCGGGTCACACCGCCGTCGACATGCAGCTCGTCATAATCCTTGTCGCCGATCCGCACCTTGATGCGTACCGGCGCGAACGCGCCGGGCACCGTCGCCGAGGCCAGCAGCACCTTGCGGAACAGCTCGATCGCCTCCGGCGTGTCGGCGGCGGCGACGCGGCCCATGTCCCACAGCACCGGCCGCTGCGCATCGAGATTGGTGGTGCCGACAAGCAGCACCCGGCCCTTGGCGCTCTCACGGGCGACGTCGCGCAGGAAGTCGCGATCGACGTATTTCTCGATCAGCCGCGACAGCGGCGTGTTGTCGGCGAGCGCGGTGCCTTGCAGCAGGCCGGGAATGTTGGAGGTGAAGATGTCCTTGCGCTCATAGGCTGTGAACACCTCCTGCAGCCGGTCGTCATGCGCGCGGCCGAGGAAGACGAATGGCGCGATCAGCGCGCCGGAGCTCACGCCGGTCACCATGTCGAAGTTCGGCCGGTTGCCGGCCTCGCTCCAGCCGACCAGCAGCCCGGCGCCGAACGCGCCGTTCTCCGCGCCGCCGGAGATCGCCAGAAAGTTCAGCGAGCGCTGGGCCGGAAGCACGGCCGAGGCGCGCTGCACGGAAGCTTCGGCAAAGCGCGGCGCCGGCTCATCGCCCCAATAGCGCACGTCGCGAAAACCGACCGGCTCGGCGCTGGCGGCCGCAAGCTCGGGCGCGGCATTGCGCGGCACGATGGCGGCGCAGGCCGCCAGCGGCAGCGCGACGGCAAGCGTCAGCAACACACGCGAAACGACGGTGCGGACATCAACGGCCGGGGTCATCGCGCGGGCTTCTGCTCCATGCTCGCGACCATCGGCGGCGGCGGTTGCGCTGTGGAGCTCGCCTCCTCGGCGCCCTTGTCGGTCCAGGCCGGAGGCAGGCCGAGACCGGCACCGACAAACCCCTTCACGCCCGGAAAGCGCCCGAACTGCTCGCACGCGGCATATTTCGGCGCGCCGCCCAGCTTGGCTGGCAGGCTCGACGCCGACGGCAGCGACGGCAGGCCGCCGAACGGCGACTCGCCGGTCGACACCAGCCTGGCGAAATCGGCACCGAACTCGGACGCGAGATCGTAGGCATCGCCGTCATTGGCCATGCGGGCCGTCGAGACCGAACTGGCGCCGCGCGCCCACACCATCGCCGCGGCCTGGAAGCCGGCGAAGTTGCGCGCCTCGGCCTCGACCGACAATGTTCCCAGCCCGACCGGCAGCCGCGGCACGGGCACCGGCACGCCCGGAAGCGCCACGCTCTTGGCGACCGAGGCCGCCTGCGAGGCCGCGGATGCGGTCGCGTTGGTGGCGGTCGCATGAGTCACGGTCGCCTTCACCGTCAGGTCGGAATCCTCTCCCGGCGAGACGATGCGGAAGCGCTCGCTCAAGCGCAGGCACATTTCGCGGCTGATCACATTGGCCACCAGCTTGCGCTCGGATTCGTCAAGGGTGACGTCGGGACGCGGCGGAAATGCGGTCGGCTCGATCCGGATGGTCTTCGCTTCGATCAACTCTTGCTTGTTGGCCTTGATCTGAGCCCGGGTCACGAGACCGTTGGCGTCAGCGAGCCGGTCGTAATTCCGCAGCGAACCGGCGCGTTCCAGCGGTGCGGTCGCGCAACCCGACTGCGACAGGGCCACCGAGAGAAGCGCCGTCCATTGCAGCGATGCGACACGCATGACGCGGGAATTCCATTGATAGAGAACTTACTCTATTTATTCTCACAAGCCTCGGCGCTTGTCCAACAAAGCTAGATCAAATTCTCTAGATTACAGCGGCGCGAAATATTATTTTATATTACAATGAGTTGTCGGGAGCCCGCGATTTTGGCGAGAGTTGGGCGACGGAATTGAAGCGATGCGGAAGGTCGATCCGGTCAAGCATGAACAGAAGCGCCGGGAGATTCTCCAGGCGGCGCTGTCATGCTTCGTCAGGAGCGGGTTTCACGGCGCCAGCACCACCGACATCTGCGCTGCGGCCAAAATCAGCCCGGGCCACCTCTATCACTACTTCCCGAGCAAGGAGGCCGTGATCCAGGCGCTGGTCGAGATCAACCTCAGCCATGCCGAGGCCCGGCTCCAGGCCGTGCTGGCAGCGCCTGATGTGATCGACGCGCTGGTGCAGGAACTCGAAAACACCAGCCTCCACCAGCCGCAGGCCCAGATGCTCAGCACCGAGGCGCTGGCGGAGGCCTGCCGCAATCCCGACTTCGCGGCGATCGTCCACGCCCAGACGTGCGCGATGCGTACGCTCCTGGTCGAGTTCATCGTCCAGGCGCAGCAGCGTGGCGAGATCGATGCCGGGCTCGATCCCGAGGCGACGGCCAATCTTCTGCTCGCCATCGTCGACGGCGCCCGCGCGCTGCCGATCCGCAATCCGGCCGTCGACATTCCGGCGAGCAGCGCGCATCTGCGGATCATGCTGAGACGCTTCCTTGCGCCGCCCGCGGCGACCAGGCACACGGCCGCTCACAGCTGACGCCCGCCTGCACTTCAATTGACACCCTCCCCTGCGCACGATTGACTGCTTGCAACAAGCGGCCGGTCGCAGCCGATCTCGGGGAGGATGCCATGACGCGAGCACCGCGCAGACGCGCGCTCAATCTTGCCCTGATGACGCTAGTCTCCGCGCTAGCAGCCACCATTCTCCTGCTGCCGCGCAGCGCCGGCGCCGCCGACATCCCGGCCTTCGCCGTCGAGCCGTCCTGGCCGAAGCAGCTTCCCAACAACTGGATCCTCGGCCAGGTCGGCGGCATCACCGTCGATGCGCAAGGCCACGTCTGGGTCATCCACCGGCCGCGTTCGCTGACTGACGACGAGAAGGGTGCGGCACTCAATCCGCCGCGCTCCAAATGCTGCATCCCTGCGCCGCCTGTGCTCGAATTCGATGCCGACGGCAATCTGCTGCGCGCCTGGGGCGGGCCCGGTCCCGGCTATGAATGGGTCGGCCGCGAGCACGGCATCGAGGTCGACGAGCGCGGCTTCGTCTGGATCGGCGGCAATGCCGACAATGACAACGCCATCCTGAAATTCACCCTCGACGGCCAATTCGTCGCACAGATCGGAGCGATCGCACCGAGCAAGGGCTCGAACGACACCACGCAGCTCGGCAAGCCCGCGGAGACCGCGATCGACAAGGAAGCCAACGAGATCTACGTCGCCGACGGCTACGGCAACAGGCGTGTCATCGTGTTCGATGCGACGACGCTCGCCTACAAGCGCCATTGGGGCGCCTATGGCCGTGTGCCTGATGATGCGAAGCAGCCGGCCTATGATCCCAAGGCGCCGGTGTCGCAGCAGTTCGGCAATCCCGTGCACTGCGTGAAGCTCGCGGACGACGGCCTGGTCTATGTCTGCGACCGCATCAACGACCGCATCCAGGTGTTCAAGAAGGATGGCACCTTCGTGACCGAATGGTTCTTCGAAAAAAACACCCTCGGCAATGGCGCGGTGTGGGACATTGCGATCTGGCCCGACCCGAAGCAGACTTATTTGTTGTCGGCCGATGGCGAGAACAACGAGATCCGGATCATCCGGCGAGCCGACGGCCAGGTGGTCGGAAGCTTCGGCCACAACGGCCGCAATGCCGGCCAATTCCACTGGGTCCATGCCATGGCGGTCGACAAGCAGGGCAACGTTTATACCGCCGAGGTCGACACCGGAAAGCGCATCCAGAAATTCAGGCTGACCTCGGACGCGCTGCGTTAACGCTTGCGCCATCCGCCCAAAGCTTGGGCGGTCCTCCCCCCTTTTGGCGCATTGCCGCAACTCACAAGACCGGCTAATCAGGATGGCAGACGGCAAAGGGCGCCCAAGATGCCCCGCCGCGACACGACACCAGGGAGGACTTTGATGACGACGTCTCATGCGCGGCGCATTGCCGCGCTGCTTGCTGCCACCGCTCTCAGCTTTGCCGGTTCCGCCTTCGCCGACGACAAGGTCGTCAAGATCGGCGTGCTCAACGACATGTCGAGCCTTTATGCCGACATCGGCGGCCCGAACTCGGTCGCGGCCGTCAACATGGCGGTCGAGGATTCCGGCCTGAAGGCCAAGGGCTGGACCATCGAGGTCATCAGCGGCGATCACCAGAACAAGCCCGACATCGGCGTCAATATCGGCCGGCAGTGGATCGACACCCAGAAGGTCGATGTGATCATGGACACGCCGAACTCCGGCGTCGCGCTGGCCGTCTCCAACCTGGTCAAGGAGAAGAACTCGATCCTGCTGAACTCGGGCGCCGCGACCGCCGACCTCACCGGCAAGGCCTGCAACGCCAACACGATCTCCTTCACCTACGACACCTACATGCTGGCGAACGGCACCGGCAAGGCGCTGACCAAGGCGGGCGGCGACAGCTGGTTCTTCCTCACCGCGGACTACGCCTTCGGCGCGGCGCTGGAGCGCGATACCTCGGCCGTCGTCACCGCCAATGGCGGCAAGGTGCTGGGCTCGGTCAAGCATCCGCTCAACACCGCCGACTTCTCGTCCTTCCTGCTGCAGGCGCAGTCGTCGAAGGCCAAGGTCATCGGCCTCGCCAATGCCGGCGGTGACACCACCAACTCGATCAAGCAGGCCTCCGAGTTCGGCATCGTCCAGGGCGGCCAGAAGCTCGCCGCGCTGCTGCTGTTCGTCAACGACGTGCATGCGCTGGGCTTGAAGGTCGCGCAGGGCCTGACGTTCACGGAATCCTTCTACTGGGATCTCAACGACAAGACCCGCGAATGGTCGAAGCGCTTCCAGAAGCTGTCGCCGAAGGGCACGATGCCGTCGATGACGGTGGCGGGCAACTACGCCGGCACGCTGCATTACCTGAAGGCGCTCGAAGCGCTCGGCGGCAATCCGCATGACGGCGCCAAGGTCGTGGCCAAGATGAAGGAGATCCCGACCGACGATCCGCTGTTCGGCAAGGGCCCGCTGCGCGCCGACGGCCGCCGCCTGATCCCGGCCTATCTGTTCGAGGTCAAGAAGCCGGATGAATCCAAATATCCGTGGGACTATTACAAGCTGGTCGCGACCATCGCTCCCGAGGATGCCGCCAAGCCGCTCGAAGCCAGCGAGTGCCCGCTGGTGAAGAAGTAGGCCTCATCTCCAGATCCTCATGGTGAGGAGGCGCGCAGCGCCGTCTCGAACCATGAGGCCCCGATCTCGATCAACCCCCATCCCAGACGCTTCGCGGGCGCGTCTCAGGATGAGGGTTTTTCGTTGGCCGCCCGCAGCGTCCGCACTGCGATCACGATCGCGACGATCATCAGCGCAGACGCCAGCAGGAACGGCGCGCCGGGCAGATGCAGCGGCGCACTGCTACCGATGAAATAAGCGAAGCTCAGCGTGAACAGGAAGGGCCCCGCAAGCTGCGCCACGCTCTGCACGCTCGACGTCGCGCCCTGCAACTGCCCCTGTTTGTCCGGTGCCACCAGCCGCGTCATCAGCGCCTGCAGCGCCGCGCCCGAGACGCCCCACAGCGCCATCACGGGAATGCCGAGCCAGCTCAGCGGTCCGGTCGGCGCCGCGCCGAAGATGAAGAAGCCGACCATGCCCGCGGACAGTCCCAGCATCAGCGCGCCGCGTTCGCCGAAAATCCGCACGATCGGCCCGATCGCCCCGCCCTGCACGATCATCGCGCAAACGCCGACCATCGCGAGCGTGAGCCCGACCGTGCGCGTGTCCCAGCCATAGCGATAGGTGGCGTAGAGCACGAAGGTCGAGGGCAGCACGACATGGGCGAGCTGGGTGATGAAGTTGACGGTCGACAATCCCGCGAGGATGCGATCCGAGCCCAGCAGGCGCAGCGCGCCCAGCGGGTTGGCGCTGCGCCAGCGGAACGGGCTGCGCCGCTCCGATGGCAGCGACTCCGGTAGCACCAGCAGGCCGTAGAGCGCGTTGGCGAAGCTGAGGCCTGCCGCGGCCCAGAACGGCAGCCGCGGATCGATGTCGCCGAGCAGACCTCCGGTGGCGGGGCCGAGCACGAAGCCGGCACCGAAAGCTGCGCCAATGCGGCCGAAGATCGCGGCGCGCCGCTCAGGCGGCGTCAGGTCGGCGATATAGGCGAAGGCGGTGGAGATGCTGGCCGAGGTGACGCCTGAGATCAGCCGCCCGACGAACAGCCAGGCGAGCGACGGCGCCAGCGCCATCAGCACGTAGTCCGCGGCGAGGCCGAAGTTCGACAGCAGGATCACCGGACGCCTGCCGAACCGATCGGACAGGCTGCCGAGCACCGGCGAGAACACGAACTGCATCGCCGCCCAGGCGGTGCCGAACAGGCCGAAGATGCGCGCCGCGCTCGCGGTGTCGTTGCCGACGAAGCTCTCGATCAGCTTCGGCAGGATCGGCATGATCAGCCCGAGCGCGAGCATGTCGAGCAGGATGGTGACGAAGATGAAGGCGACCGCGCCGCGGCGCGGTGCCTGCGGCGACGGCACGTCAGCGGAACTCGTCAGTCCGGTCTCGACCATCGCGGCCCCTGGTTTGCCGCCGTCCGGCGGACGCGGGCGCCGCTTTATACATGCGCCATCGGGACCAGCAATCGGCGGGCGTCAGGCGGACACCGGCAGAGCGAAGCCGGCCGTGAGCTTCACGAGGTCGGCCTGCCGCGCCGCCCCCGTCTTGGTGAAGACGCGGCGCAGATGGGTCTTGATAGTGGTCTCGGCCACGCCCAGGAGGTCGGCGACCTCGGGAACCCCGCCGACATCGACGATGCCGAGCAGCACCCGCAATTCGGCGGGCGTGAGCCGATAGGCCTTCGCGATCAGTTCGGGCGCCTGCGGCGGTTCGAGCGCTGCGTTGCGGACGAAGATCGCCGCAGTCGCCTCGACCATCCGTCCGACCGCACGGCGCGCGTGCGACGTCAGCGGCAGCACATGCGCGATGTGATGCGTGCCATCCTGCGCCGTCATCAGCATCGCCGAGCCGCCCGTGCCGAGCGCCGCGTCGCCCGCCGCGCATCTCGTGATGAGATCCTGCAACGCCTGATCGGAGCGGCCATCGCGGACCGCGACGCGGCCATCGCGCGTGAACAGCGGATCGCCAGCCTCGAGCAAAGCACGCGCGGCGGCATTGGCATGCACCAGCCGCCCGAGCCGGTCGACCAGGCCGACGCCCACGGTCATGCGCTCCAGCGCCGCGCCAAAGGCCTGGGCCTCCGCGGATTTCAGATCGATCAGCCGCCCCACCAGCACGGCGCGGCGGATATGCGGCGCGATCAGTTGCATGCGCATGCGCGCGGCATCATCGGCGAGACCATCCTGCTCGAAGCGGAACACGCCGAACAGCGCGGCCGTCGTCGCCGACTTGTCGATCACCGTCGAGATGAAATCGACCATGCCCTGCGGCGCCGCCCATTCCTGATAGAACCGGCTCTCGCGCAGCTCATCCTGCGGCATCAGGTCGGACACGGCGATCGGCTGCCCGACCTCGGCGAAGTACTGCCCGGTCGTGGCCGGGTCAAGCTTGACGTATTTCTCGAAGTACAAGCGGCAATAATGCGGATCGATGCCGGACTGGCAAAGCACGTCGCCGCCGCCGGCGATCGGGCTCTTGGAGAAGATCGAGGCCACCTGCCCGCCGACGAACCGTCCGGCACGGCCGACGACATCGGGCCAGCGCGAGGCATCGAGCGCGGCATGGTAGATGTCTCCGATCAGATCGAGCAACTCGTCGGCCTGCGCCATCGCAACCTCTCCTCGCCTCCTTCAGGCCGCGCGCCCGACAGCTCACCGCCATGCGATCTCATACGATCGCAGGAGGCCGTGAGCTTGGACGGACGCGACGAAACGCGAGGCCACAGCGAAATCCCAGTCGCCTCGTCGACATGACGGGGCGAGGCACGGGTTAGCGCTATCGGGAGCGACGGGAATGTGCCGATGGTCACGCTGCCCTGCGGAGCAGCAGGCAGCGCTTGCTGATCAGCCGGCCTAGTTCGGCCGCTTGCGCTTGTGCGCGAACGGGTTGGCCTTCTCGCGCAGGGTGATGCGCACCGGGGTGCCCGGCAGCTCGAAGGTCTCGCGCATCGAGTTGGTGAGATAGCGCAGATAGGATTGCGGGATTGCGTCCGCGCGCGAGCAGAACAGCACGAAGCTCGGCGGCCGCGCCTTGGTCTGGGTGATGTAGTTCAGCTTGAGACGGCGGCCGGACACCGCCGGCGGCGGATTGTTGGCTATCGCCCCTTCGAACCAACGGTTCAGCGCCGACGTCGGCACGCGCCGGTTCCACACCGCATAGGCCTCCACGATCGCCTGCATCAGGCGGTCGATGCCCTCGCCCATCAGCCCGGACACCGCGACGATCGGCACGCCCGCCACCTGCGGCAGCCAGTGGTCGGCATCCCGGCGCAGCATCGAGATCTGGCCGGGCTGGGCTTCCATCAGGTCCCATTTGTTGACGGCGAGCACCAGTGCCCGGCCCTCGCGCTCGACCAGATCGGCGATGCGAAGATCCTGCTCCTCGAAGCGGTGCTGCGCATCCATCATCAGCACGACGACCTCGGCGAAGCGCACCGCGCGCAGCGCGTCGGCCACCGAGAGCTTCTCCAGCTTCTCCTCGATCCGCGACCGGCGGCGCAGGCCGGCGGTGTCGAAGACGCGAAAGCTGCGGCCCTTGTGCTCGATTTCGACCGCGATCGAGTCGCGAGTCGTGCCGGCCTCGGGGCTGGTCAGCAGCCGCTCCTCGCCGAGCAAATGATTGATCAGGGTCGACTTGCCGGCATTGGGGCGGCCGACGATGGCGACGCGGATCGGCCTGTTGGCGCGCTCCTCGTCGGTCTCCTCGCGCTCGTCGTCTTCGTCCTCGCTCTCGGGCACGATCCGGCTCAGCGCGTCGTAGAGCTCGCCCATGCCCTCGCCGTGCTCGGCGGAGATCTGGATGGGATCGCCGAGCCCGAGCGCGTAGGACTCCATCGCGCCGAGTTCGCCATGCTTGCCCTCGCTCTTGTTGGCGAGCAGCAGCACCGGCTTGTCGGCGCGGCGGGCGAAATCGGCGAAGGCGCGGTCGGCCGGCGTGAGACCAATGCGGGCGTCGATCACGAAGAACAGCGCGTCGGCGAGTGCGATCGCCGTCTCCGTCTGCTCCTGCATGCGCGCCGTCAGCGAGCCCTTCGGGCCCTCGTCGAGACCGGCGGTGTCGATGATCGTGAAATGGAGGTCGCCGAGCTTCGCCTCGCCCTCGCGGCGGTCGCGGGTGACGCCCGGCATGTCGTCGACGAGCGCCAGCTTCTGCCCAACCAGGCGGTTGAACAGGGTCGATTTGCCGACATTGGGTCGGCCGATGATGGCGATGGTGAAGGACATGATGTTCCGTGCGCGTGAGCGCGCAGCTTTAGCGCATCGGAGCGCAAAACCGAACGCCTGATCGCTGGATTCGCGGGCCTTAGATTAACGGCTGAACGAGCCGCTCGGCATCGGCGCCGGGAAACCGCCGCTGGACCGCTGGGCCGGCGGCTGCTGCACGGGGGCCGCGTCGTCCGGCGGCGGTGCGGTGGTCCGGCGGCGGACGATCTTCTTGGGCTTGGGCGCGGGCGGCACGGCGGCGGCCCCCTCCTCGACCGCGGCGGCCTCGCCGTCCTGCGGATCGGCCGACGTCGGATTGCTCACGGCGGCCTGCTGCCGGCCCTTGGCGCCCTTCTTGGCCTTCGGCTCCTCGGCAGGAGCCGGCGGCGGCACGGCGGCCTGGGCGGCCGGATCGGCGTTCTGCTGCTGCGCGCCCTTGTAGAGCTCCTTCGGCACGCCCTGCTCGAGACCGGGGACGCCCTCGGGGAACACTGGCTTGCGGTCACCCGGCAGCTTCTTCTTGGTATCGAGGAAGTCGAGCATGTCGGACGGGTCGAAGCTGCCGCCGCTGGCGCAGCCGCCGAGAGCGCCCGTGAGCGCGACAAGGACGGTCAAGGCGATGAGACGTTGGCGGCGCATGGTCGTCTTCCAATCCGGTCAGTTTCGCCGTCGCGATATCAGCGATCAGCTTTTGGCCACGGCAGGCAGCAGCGCCTGCAGCGCTTCGGCGCGCGAGCGCAGGCCGGGCGGCGTCTCAGCATCCAGCGAAATCATGTCGAGCCATTGGCGGGCCGCCGCGGCGTCATTGGCCTTCCAGGCCGACAGGGCCAGCAGCTCGCGGGCGGCGTGCCGGAATGGCGCGCCCGCCACCGTATCGCCCTCGAGGCGCGGCTTCAGGTCGCCATAGGGCGCGGTATCGACCAGCAGGCCAGCCGCGCGCAGCCGCGCCATCGACTGCTGCTCCGCGCCGATGCTGCGATCGGCGGCGAGGTCGTCATAGAGTTTGACAGCAGCCGCCTTGTCGCGCACCGCGGCTTCGGCAGCCTGATGGAATCGGGCGAGCATGCGGTAGCCGGACGGGGCAGTGGCCGCCACGTCGGCAAAGGCCTTTTCGGCCTCGGCGTGCTTGTTCTGCTCGGACAGCTCGATCGCCTTGTTGAAGGCAGACCCCGCCTCGGCGGCCTTCTGGCCCTCGACATACTGGTATCCACGCCAACCACCGACGCCGGCAATGATCAGCACGGCGACCGCAATGATGTAGATGGAGTAGCGGTCCCACAGCTTCTTGAGCTGTTCCCGGCGGACCTCCTCGTCTACTTCATCAATAAATTCAGACACTTATGAACATCCCGTCAGGTTCGCTAGGAGCGCGCGCCAGTGGTCGTGAGGTGCCGCGCGGGCCGCCGATTGCCCACGCGCCGGCGCGGATACCGCATCGGTATGGCGGTGGCAAGGCGAGTCCAGCCGAATCAAGGCGTTACTCCCCGGTTTGGCCACGGCGTCGCAAGGCGGCTATCACGCCGTCAAGGACTCGCGCAACTGCCGTTTCATCACCTTGCCGTTCGCATTGCGCGGCAAAGGGTCCGGCGTGACGATCAATGTTTCCGGCACCTTGTAATCGGAGAGCCGTTCGCGGCACCAGCTGCGCAGCGCCTCGGCACTGACCGGGCCGCGCGTGACGACCACGGCATGCACCCGCTCGCCAAGGACGGGGCAAGGCTTGGCCAGGATGGCGCTCTCGACCACGGCCGGGTGGCCCGCCAGGACCGATTCGACCTCGGCCGAATAGATCTTCAGCCCGCCGCGATTGATCATGTCCTTCTGGCGATCGAACACCCGCACGAAATGGTCGGCATCGATCGAGCCGAGGTCGCCGGAATGCCAGTAGCCGGCGGTGAAGCTCTCCGCGGTCGCCTCCGGTCGGTTCCAGTAGCCCTTGATGACCTGGCCGCCGCCGATCCAGATCTCGCCGATCTCGCCGCGCGGCAGCTCCCGCCCCTGCGCATCCATCACCAGGATGCTGGCGCCCGGACACGGCAGCCCGACGCTGTCGATGTGGCGGGCGGTCAGGTCAGGCGGCATCAACGTCGATGGCGAGGTGGTCTCGGTCGAGCCGTAGGCGTTGACCAGCCGCAACCCCGGGATCTTCGCCGCCAGCTTCTCGATGGTCGCCACCGGCATAGGCGCGCCGCCAAAGCCGCCGATGCGCCAGGACGACAGATCATGGCTGTCGAAGTCGCTCTGCAGCAGGCAGAGATTATACATCGCGGGCACCATGACCGTGTAGGTCACGCGCTCGCGCGCCGCGAGCTTGAGATACTCGCCGGCCTTGAACTCCGGCATGATGATCAAGGTGCCGGCGCAGCGCGCCATGCTGGTGACGTTGGCGACGACGCCGGTGACGTGGCCCAGAGGCACCGCGGCGATGGAGCGATCCGCCGGCGTCAGCCCGAGGCACACCTCGTAGATCATCGAGGAGTGGACGATGTTGCAGTGGGCGAGCATCGCACCTTTCGGCCGGCCGGTGGTGCCGGAGGTGTAGAGGATCATCGCGATGTCCTCTTCGGCCACCGCGACCCCATCGGCCTCAGGCGCGTGATCGGCGAGCGCGGCGAAGCCGGAGCGCGCCGGATCGTCATCGACTGCGGTACGACCGGCGAGCTGGGGCGTGTCAGCCGCGAGCGGCAGCCGATCGGTGAGCGCCGCCTCGTGCAACAGCAGCCGCGCGCCGCAATCGTTGAGCACATAGGCGATTTCAGGCGTCTGCTGCCGGGTCGACAGCAGCACCGTGATCAGGCCGAGCTTGGCGGCCGCGAACAGCGTGAGCACGAACTCGATGCGATTGCCGAGCAGGAGTGCCAGCCGGTCGCCTTTCTGAAGCCCCCTCGCCCGCAGTCCGCCGGCGATCCGTGTCGCGGCCGCGGCGGTCTCGCGCCACGACAGCCTCCGGGCCCCACAGACCAGCGCCTCGCCGTCGCCATGGCGCGCGGCGGCGTCCTGCACCATCGCCCAGATGCTGGCCGGACGCTCCGCGAAGAGCGGCACCACACGGTCGCCGAAGCGCTGCTCGCTGCGCATCGGCGGGATGGCGGCATGTTGCGACCACTCCATCGGATCGCCTCCCCTGTCGTGTTCTTGTTGATTGCCGGCTGGCGCCGGTCATGTTGATCGCCGGCTTACGCCGGTCATGGACGTCGCCCGGATCCGGGCGACGCCGAGAAGTGTGCGGCAGAACGCGTCCGCCGAGAACCGCTAATTGCCGATGACGGGAATACCGAGCACGACGGGATGGAACGCGAAGGCCAGCGCCGCATAGACGATGATGCCGACCACGACGGCGATGACGTCGTTGCCGACGCCTCCGACCGGGATCGGCGGTCCGCCGGCGTCGGCGCGGCGCTTCAGCGAGATGCGGTCGAACACGGCCCAGGCCAGGATCGAGCCGAACAGGATGATGCCGCCGAGATCGCCATTGCTGAGCAGATGGCCGAACGCCCACAGCTTCACGCCGGCCAGCATCGGATGCTTCAGCGTGGTGTAGATGCGGCCGCGAATATAGGAAGCGACGATCATGATGACGGCCGGCAGCATCAGCGCAAGATTGATGTGCTTGAGCGCCTTCGGCGGCGTCCAGACCTGGATCCAGCCGCCGCCGTTGCGATACTCGGCGAAGCCCCACACGATCAGTGCCAGCCCCGCGAGCGCCACGACGGTGTAGACGAGCTTGTACGGGGCCTCGCCCAGCTTCGCGATCACCTGCGCCCGCGCCTCGCGCCGGGTCGTGAACACATGGGCGCCGAGAAACAGCACCAGCCCCACCACCATCACCACAAGTCCCACGACGTCCCCCTCTCGTGCACGCAAACGATTGGAACTGGGTATCATCTTCGGGGGCGGCCTCGCAACGTGGGCGGCGCTTTGCGACATGGCTATCGCATTTGACCGTCCAAGTTTTGCGCCTCCCTCTCTCCGCATCGTCATGGCCGGGCTTGTCCCGGCCATCCACGTCGCTCGGCATGCTGAGAACGACGTGGATGCCCGGGACAAGCCCGGGCATGACGAAATTACTAACTGGCAGGATTGCTCGTCGACCGAGCCCCGGATCACGCTACCCATGGCCGGCCGTCATTCCGGGGCGGCTCGCAGAGCCGAACCCGGAATCCCGGGCTCGGCTTGCGTTCTTTGCAGACCATCTCGGGATTCCGGGTTCGACGCTGACGCGTCGCCCCGGAATGACGGCGGTCGATAGCGCGGAGCCGTGGAGCTATTGCTGCTGCGACGTCTTGTTCAGCTCGCGGTTGTCGACATAGCGGATCGCGATCGGCCGGCCGGCGAGCGCGCCGCCGAGGCCCTTCGTGAACTTCAGCGGCAGACAGGAGTCCAGGGAGGCATTGATCGCCTTCAGATAGGTCTCGCGGGTGTCGGACGACGCGCCCGAGGTCGCGAAGGTCACGCGCGGCGGCGCGATCATGTCGCCGGTTCGCTTGAAGCTGAAGCGTACCGTCATCTGCATGCCGGCACGGGCGTCGCTCTCCGCTGGTGGAGTCCAGCAGGAGCGCAGCGCCGCGAACAGATCGCCGATCGTGTCGAGATCGTGATCCGGCCTCTCATACTTGGCTGCCTGGTCCTTGGCCGGCCGGCTCTCGATCGTCAGTTGCAGGTTCTGGCCATAGGGATAGTTCATCTCGGGAATGCACGGCCACGGCCCGTAGACGCTGCAGAACGACGGCGTGCACGGCTGCTCGTCGAGCACGCTGCACGGCGTGTGCGCGAAGGGCACCGGGTTGATCTGACGCCGGCGCGCGTCCGCGCTGGCCGGAGCGGCCAACAGCAACAGGAGAAGGATGACGGCACGCAGCATGGCTCGCTCGAAATGGATGATTGAGAGCTGGTTCTGGGCAGGGAATAAGCAAGCTCAATCCCGTTCACATCCGTGCGTTCCCGCGTCGCCGACGGCTCTCGACCATGCCTGCGGAACTCGGCTAGAACACGGCAGGACCCGACAGCAGACGGATGCAATGATGAGCCGCGCCAGCGAGACCGTGATCAACGTCATCAACCCGAACATGACGGCGACGATGACCGAGCTGATCGCGAAGGCCGCGCAGGCCAGCGCCAGCCCGGGCACGCGGATCGTCGGCCGCACGGCACGGTTCGGCGCGGCGTCGATCGAGGGCCACTATGATGAGGCGATCGCGGCCGTCGGCATGCTCAAGGAGATCGAGGCCGGCGACGCCGAAGGCGCCCACGCGCATGTGATCGCCTGCTTCGGCGATCCCGGCCTGCTGGCGGCGCGCGAATTGTCGGCGGTGCCGGTGCTCGGCATCGCCGAAGCGGCGATGCATGCGGCGAGCTTCGTCGCGACGCATTTCAGCGTCGTCACGACCTTGTCGCGCACCAAGGTGATCGCCGAACACCTGGTGCGCAACTACGGCATGGAGCATCACTGCCGCAAGGTGCGTGCGGTCGATGTCGCCGTGCTCGATCTCGACAAGCCGGAATCGAACGTGCGCGGCACCCTGCTCGGCGAATGCCGGGCGGCGCTGCGCGACGACGGCATCGGCGCCATCGTGCTCGGCTGCGCCGGCATGGCCGATCTCGCGCATGATCTCTCGACCGAGCTCGGCATTCCCGTGATCGACGGCGTCGCCGCCGCGGTGCGCTTCGCCGAGGCGCTGGTCGGGCTGGGCTTGAAGACGTCGAAGCATGGCGATCTCGCGTTTCCGCTGCCGAAGGCGCGCACGACGATTTGAGATGACGCAGCCCGGATGAGCGCAAGCGACATCCGGGTTCATCGCAGACGTCGGAAGAGAACCCGGATGTCGCTGCGCTCATCCGGGCTAGAGCGCTTCATCCTGCCCACCCGGGGAGTTCCGAAACGCCGGCCGAGGCTCCACATTGGTTTCAACCATGGAGCCTTCGATGTCCGACCTCTCTGCCCTCTCCGCGCTGTCGTCAGCACTTTCTGCAACCGTCGCCGCTGCCGCGCCGTCGCTCGTGTCCGTTCATTCGCACCGCTCGCGTGCCTCCGGCTTTGTCTGGAAGTCCGGGTTGGTCGTCACCGCCGACGAGGCGCTCGCGGACGAAGGCGAGATTTCGCTGACCTTTTCCGACGGCACCGCGCGCGCCGCAACCATCGCCGGCCGCGATCATACCACCGACATCGCCCTGCTCCGCTTCGACGGCAAGGACGCGCCTGCCGCGCCGCTCGCCATCGATGTCCCGCCACTCGGCGCGCTCGCCGTCATCGTCGCCGCCGACCAGGGCACGCCGGTCGCGGCGCTCGCGCTGGTGTCGAAATCAGGCGGGCCCTGGCGCAGCCTGCGCGGCGGCGACATCGACGCGCGGATCGAGCTGGACACACGGCTGCGGCACAGCTCCGAAGGCGGGCTCGTGCTCGACGCGACTGGGCGCGCGATCGGCATGGCCGTGCGCGGACCGCGCCGCACGCTCGTCATTCCCGCCGCCACGATCACGCGCGTCGCAAGCAAGCTCGAGAGCCATGGCCGCATCGCGCGCGGCTATCTCGGCGCGGGGCTGCAGCCGGTCCGGCTCGATGACGGCCTCGGCGCGATGGTGATGAGCATCGACAAACATGGCCCCGCCGCTGCCGCCGGCCTGCGCCAGGGCGACGTCATCACCGCGCTCAACAAGGAGCCGTTCCGAGGCATGCGCGCCTTGATGCGCGAGCTCGGTCCGGACAGCGTCGGCGCCGTGGTCGAGATCGCGGCGCTGCGCGGCGGCGAGCCGTTGCAGCTGGCCCTGACCATCGGCGAGCGCCCCGCGTGAGCGCGGACGACAACGCGCCGATCACGATCGCCATCGCGATCGATGATGCCGAACTGGCCGACCGGCTGGCGGCGCTGCTCGGCGGCGTCGCCGGCCTGCGGCTCGTGGCGGCGGGCGAGAGTGCCGATGTCGCGGTCGTCGCGCCTCCCAGCGATACGCGTGACAACGGCGAGCGTCGCAGCGAAGCGAGCGACGCCTTCCAGCTCACCGCGCGCGAGCGCGACGTGCTGGCGCTGATGGCGGAAGGATGCTCCAACAAGGAGATCGCGCGCAGCCTCGGCATCTCCGTGCACACGGCAAAATTCCACGTCGGCTCGCTGCTCGACAAGCTCGACGCCACCGGCCGGACCGATGCGGTGGCGCATGCCGCGCGGCGCGGGATCATCGAGCTCTGAGATTGCCGGAGCGCGCCGCGTTTCGCGATTGGACAACGAACTACCTGCGCAGGCCGCCCATGACGCGCGGCAGCAAAGACGCGGCCAGCATGCGATATCCCTCGGGCGTCAGATGCACGCCGTCGACCTGGTGCGGCAGGCCGCGGAACATGCCGTTCTCGACCATCACCACCTTGATCCGGCGCTGCGAGGCCTTGGCCATGATGGCGCCGATGTTGCCCGCGCGCTGATCGCCTGCGCCTTTGCGAGCATCGTTGCCGCCGGGCTGCAGCACGAGGACGCGGGTTGAACCGTCGACCGCGCTGTCGAAACGGGAGAGCATGCCGGCGGTGGTGTCCCCATTGATGCCGGCGTTGGCAACGCTCGCCTGCACGCCCTTGGCGCGCAGCATGGCCTCGAGCTGCGCCGGAAAATCCTCGCCGCGATTGACGCCCTTGCCATAGGTGTTGCTGGCGCCGAGCGCGACGACCTCGGCGGCCTCCGTCGCTCCGACCGTCGCAGCCGCAAAACAGCTCACGACAGCGAACAGCGTGGCGATCTGTCGGCGGACTGACATCGCTCGCCCTCCCCTTTGCTGACGACCACGCCGAGCGTAACCCAGGGATGATTTACCGAGAAGCGCGAAGCGGCAAGACCCGAGGAAATCCGCGCCGGAGCTTGCGTTCCGCAACGCGAAAGCCAGGCGGGGCATGCACCGCGCCTAGCTTCAACGCCAGCAGTATCGACCGGACGTCCGAGCGCGTCCGGACCGGCGCTCAGAACGCGATCTTGATTCCGCCGTTCACGCCATAGTCGTTGCGGTCGGACCTGGCGAACGTGCTGATCACGCCGAGATTGATGCTGATCTTGTCGGTGATCGCCGCAGCCAGGCCGGCCGCGGCCTTCCCGTAGGTCGCCTTGCGTCCATCGATCGGCGTCAGTACCGGCAACAAGGGCGTCGTCACCTGGGTCGTGATCAGCGTCCGTGCGGAACCGATGAAATCGTGCTCAACGGTCAGGTTCAGATAGGGATTGTAGAACGCTCCGGCGGTCGTGAACGGCGCGCGAAACTGGACGCCCGCACTGCCGGTGAGGCTCTCCAGGCTCTGGCGGTTGACCACGTTGGTGAGCAGGATGTCGCCAGTCTCCGTATAGCCCGCGATCTGCGCATTGGTGTAGGACAGGCCGCCGATCGGCCCCATCCGCAAGGCGCCGAGATCCCAGAGATAGCCGCCGCGGGCGGCGACCGCGAACGTATCCGCATGGGTCGAGCCGCGGATCGTATCGATGACGCCCTGACGATCGGTGGCGATCGCCTGGCGGCCATAGGCGAGCAACGCATCGGCAAACCAGTTGGCGCGGCTATAGGCCGCGTAGCCGCCGATCTGATAGGCATCGATCTTCTGATGCGCGTTCTGCACGGACAGGTTCACGTTCGGCTGGGCGTAGCTGAACAGCCCGCCGACCATCAGGTCCGGCGACAATTGATAGTCGAGCCCGATCCGTCCGCCGAGTGATTGATAGGTGTAGCTCGACAGGAACTGCTGGGAGTCGCGGCTGCCTCCGGCATAGGCGACGTCGCCGTAGACGGACCAGGGGTTCTGCACGCCGGCTGAGGCCGCGCGGATCGCCTTGACCGGCATGTCCGCCGCCATCGCGTTCATGGCATTGGCGGCGCCGGCGACGTTGCGATAGGCGTCGATATGGCCGAACACCGAGCCGGCAAAGCCGTTGGCGATCGACATCGCCACGTCGCCCTGCGGCGCCACCGTCAACGGCGCATCGATCTGGTTGGTCTGATAGCGCCCGATCAGGGCGAAGCCTGCAGTCGTGAAATGTAGGCCGTCATAGGACAGAAACTGGTTCTGCGCCGCGACACTGCCACCGACGCAGGACGGAACGGCCGTGCAGGCCTGGGTGACGTTGGTGAACCCATAGAGGGCGGGGTTTGCGACGACGTTCCGCGTCAGGGTGGCAAGATCGAAGAAGAAGATGCGAACGCCGGAGCGCGCCAGCGGCGCCAGGTTGGCCTGCTCCATCTGCGTCAACGTGGATTGGAAGTAGTGGATGTTTTGATTGCCGGGGGCGATCGGCAGATAGGACAGATCACCCACTGACATGATCGCGAGGTTGCGTGCGCCGACCTGAACCAGTTTCTGAACGCCGGACATGATGTTGGCCGTGGTCTGCGCAGCGGCCGCGTTCATCTGGGGTTGCGTGATCGCCGGGTTGAACAGGATCGGCACACCGTCATTGCCGCCTGCCGTGATGATGCTGACGAGGTCTTGCGGGCCGAAACGCCCGCCCGCCGCAACAAACGTGCTGATTTCCGTGCCGGTGCCCGGCAGCACCGGAACGGGCGGCCCCAACAGGTTTCCAACATTGGTGTCGCCGCTCATCGCGCCACCGGTCGCGTAGTTGGCGACTGCCGAGGTGGGAAGCCCGTAGTGAAGCTGGAGCGCGTCGGCCATCGACAGTCCCGCGCTGTAGCGGCCACTCGGCGGGACCGCCGACCCGGCCCGCAGCGCATTTCCCCAGTCGGCGTAGCTGTCGCCGAACACCGTCAGTCGTGTGAACTGGCCCGTGACTGTCGGGCCGAACAGCCCTTGAACAGATGGATTTTGCTGGATGTAGGCATAGGCATCCGGGGTCGGAACGACGGCGATCGGCGTATAGGTCTGAGCTGATGAGCCGGTCGAACTGCCGATCATCCCCACAGCCGCAACCGCCGCAGCCATGGCCCAGCGGCTGCGCGATGATGCGCGCCCCGCTCTGCTCCGGCCCTGGCGATCGATGTGCTTGCTGCTGGCGGTCTTGGACCCGCGTCGCCCCACGACATTGCGCATTTGACTCTCCCCTGATGAGCGCCGTCGCGTTGATCGCGTTGTGGACACGCTTCCGGAGGGGTCAGACGCCCCAGCCTTGCTCAGGGGTATCGTCATCCCGACGTCAGCGCGTCATATGGTCGCTCTTGTGCACATAATGTTCATTGGATGATCTGTTCATGTCAAGAACAATTACACATTCAGTTTGAATCGACCGCGCGTTGAGGCAGTGTGTGGCCTCGATGCATCAGACATGAGGGGTCACTTGGCGGATCGGACTCAACTCGCCGTGGGGGGCGCACTCGCGCGTTCGAAACGGCGTTCTCTCGGCCCTGAGGCTGGCAAGGACCGGCCCGAGATCAGCGTGGTCGGCCTTACGGGGCTTGCGGGTTATCTGATCCGGCAGGCGCAGCTGTGGGTCTTCGAGGATTTCAACGCCACGCTCGCGCCGCTCGACATGCGTCCCGCCCAATACTCGATCCTGGTGATCGTCCGCGACAATCCCGGGCTGTCGCAAATGGCGCTGTCGGAGGTGTTGGGCATCAGCCGCTCCGGAATCATCCCGCCGCTCGACGAACTCCAGTCGCGGGGCCTGCTCGAGCGCCTGCCGACGTCGGACCGGCGGACCAATGCCTTGCATCTCACCGCAGCCGGCACCGCGCTGCTGGCGCGGGCCGACCGCCTGGTGCAGGAGCATGAGCAGCGGCTGATCGACAAGGTCGGTGCCGACGGACACCGGCAGCTGCTGCAGGTGCTCGAGGTCTTCGGCCGCAACCGTTAGTCCCGACGACGAGGACGCGGGCTCAGGCCTTCTTCTTCACGTCCTTGACGTTGGAGAACACGATGCCCTCGGCGCGCTCCTTGGTGTAGCCGAGATAGAACTCGTTCTTGGCCAGGAACACCGGATCGCCGTCGACGTCGTCGGCAACGCCGGAATTGTTGGAGGCGATGAAGGCTTCCAGCTTCTTCTTGTCGTCGCAGGAGATCCAGCGCGCCAGCGAGAACTCGGAGATCTCGAACTCGACCGGCAGCGAGTACTCCGCATCGAGCCGCGCCTTCAGCACGTCGAGCTGCAGCGGACCGACGACGCCGACCAGCGCGGGCGCGCCGTCGCGCGGGCGGAACACCTGCACGACGCCCTCCTCCGACATCTGCTGCAGGGCTTCCTTGAGCTTCTTCGCCTTCATCGCATCGGTGAGGCGAACGCGGCGCACGATTTCCGGCGCGAAGCTCGGCACGCCGACGAAGGTCAGATCCTCGCCTTCGGTCAGCGTGTCGCCGATGCGCAAAGAGCCGTGATTGGGAATGCCGACGACGTCGCCGGCGAAGGCTTCGTCCGCGACTGAGCGGTCCTGGGCGAAGAAGAATTGCGGGCTCGACAGCGGCATGGTCTTGCCGGTGCGCACCAGCTTCGCTTTCATGCCACGGTTCAGCTTGCCCGAGCAGAGACGCGCGAACGCGATGCGGTCGCGGTGGTTCGGATCCATGTTCGCCTGGATCTTGAACACGAAGGCGCTCATGCGCGGCTCGGCGGCGTCGACCTTGCGCAAATTGGACTCCTGCGCGCGCGGCGACGGCGCGTAGCGGCCGAGACCTTCCAGGAGATCGCCGACGCCGAAATTGCGCAGCGCGCTGCCGAAATAGACCGGCGTCAGATGGCCCTCGCGGAAGGCGTCGAGCTCGAACGGCTTGCAGGCTTCCTTGACCAGTTCGAGCTCGTCGGTGATCTGGCCCATGTCGAGATTGGCGTTGAGCTTGCCGAGCTCCGAGATTTCGATCTGCTGTGCCGCGCCGGTCTTGGCGCCACCGCCTTCGAGCAGGCGCACGCCGCCATCCCTGACGTCGTAGGTGCCGATGAAGTCGCGGCCGCGCCCCACAGGCCAGGTCATCGGCGTGGTGTCGAGCGCCAGCGTCTTCTCGATCTCGTCGAGCAGATCGAACGTGTCGCGGCTCTCGCGATCCATCTTGTTGATGAAGGTGATGATCGGGATGTCGCGCAGGCGGCAGACCTCGAACAGCTTTCGCGTGCGCGCCTCGATGCCCTTGGCGGCGTCGATGACCATGACGGCGGAGTCGACCGCGGTCAGCGTGCGATAGGTGTCCTCGGAGAAGTCTTCGTGGCCCGGCGTGTCCAGGAGGTTATAGACCAGTCCCTCGAACTCGAAGGTCATCACCGAGGTGACGACCGAAATGCCGCGGTCGCGCTCGATCTTCATCCAGTCGGAGCGGGTGTTGCGCCGCTCACCCTTGGCCTTCACCTGGCCGGCGAGATTGATAGCGCCGCCGAACAGCAGCAGCTTCTCGGTCAAGGTGGTCTTGCCGGCGTCCGGATGCGAGATGATGGCGAAGGTGCGCCGGCGCGCCACCTCGTCGGAGAGCGGCGAACGGGACGGCTGTTCGGTGGTGACGGCGGTATCGGACATGGGGCGGCGGACGTCGGTTCGGGGCCAAAGAGCGGCGATGTCGTGGGAAAAGCGCGGGCTCACGGCCGCCGCGCGCCCTCCATATAGGCGTTTTGCACCGCAACTCCAACCGGGGAGTTAAACAGCTGCCCGCCGGGCACGCCCGGACTGGCACCCCGCCCGCGGCCGTCCTTCGAGACGCGCGCAAAACGGCGCGCTCCTCAGGACGAGGTCCGAATGTGCAGCGAAATACCTAGACTCGGCAAAATCCCAACCCTCATGGTGAGGAGCGCCGCCTTTGCGGCGCGTCTCGAACCATGAGGCCCCGAACGCCTCCAGACGGCTGTCCCGCCGGATCAGTGCCGCAGCACCGACACCAGCCAGAAGGTTGCGGCCGAGACGATCGCCGAGGCCGGAATCGTGAAGATCCAGGCATAGACGATGGATCCGGCGACGTTCCAGCGCACGGCAGAGGCCCGGCGGGCGGCGCCGACGCCGACGATGGCGCCGGTGATGGTGTGGGTGGTCGAGACGGGCACGCCGAGGAAGGTCGCCAGGAACAGCGTGATGGCGCCGCCGGTCTCGGCGCAGAAGCCCTGCATTGGGTTCAGCTTGGTGATGCGCAGGCCCATGGTGCGGACGATGCGCCAGCCGCCCATCAGGGTGCCCAAGGCCATCGCCGCCTGGCACGACAGCACGACCCAGAACGGCACCGTGAAGTGCTCGCCCAGATGGCCCTGCGAGTACAGCAGCACGGCGATGATGCCCATCGTCTTCTGCGCGTCGTTGCCGCCGTGCCCGAGCGAATACAGCGACGCCGAGGCGAATTGCAGGATGCGGAAGGCGCGGTCCACGGCGAAGGGCGTCGAGCGCACCGAGGCCCAAGACACGATCGCGACCAGGATCATCGCCAGGATCAGCCCGACCAGCGGCGACAGCACGATCGCCAGCACCGTCTTCGACAGGCCGCTCCACACCGCGGCCGAGAGTCCCGCCTTGGCGATCCCCGCCCCGACCAGGCCGCCGATCAGTGCGTGCGAGCTCGACGAGGGAATGCCGGCCGCCCAGGTCACGAGGTTCCAGACGATGGCGCCGACGAGGGCGGCGAAGATCACCTGCGCATCGACAATGGCGGGATCGATGATCCCGGTGCCGATGGTCTGGGCGACGTGCAGGCCGAACACGCCGAAGGCGATGAAATTGAAGAACGCCGCCCAGAACACCGCGTATTGCGGCCGCAGCACGCGGGTCGAGACGATGGTCGCGATCGAATTGGCGGCATCGTGCAGGCCGTTCAGGAAGTCGAAGGCAAGCGCGACGGCGATGAGGCCGACCAGGATGGGAAGGCCGAGATGAGCGTCCACGGCGCGTCCCTACCCTAGACCTGTTCGATCATGATCGAATTGATCTCGTTGGCGACGTCGTCGAAGCGATCGGCGACCTTCTCCAGATGATCGTAGATCTCGGCGCCGACGATGAAGTCCATGGTGTTGGCGTTGCGGTGCTTGAGAAACAGTTCCTTCAGCCCGATGTCATGGAGATCGTCGACGCGGCCCTCGAGCTTGGTCATCTCCTCGGTGATCGCGGTGATCATCGGCACGTTCTGGCCGATGGCCTGCAACAGCGGCAGCGCGCGGCCGATCAGATTGGCGCAGTCGACCAGCAAGGTCCCCATCTCGCGCATCGTCGGCTCGAACTCCTTGACCTCGAACAGCACCACCGCCTTGGCGGTCTGCTGCATCTGGTCGATGGCATCGTCCATCGAGGTGATCAGGTTCTTGATGTCGCCGCGATCGAACGGGGTGATGAAGGTGCGGCGAACGGCAGTCAGCACCTCCCGGGTGATGTTGTCGGCCTCGTTCTCGAGCTGGCTGACGCGCTGGCAGTGGGTCAGCACATCGTCGCCGCCCTTGAGCATGTCCTGCAGCGCATGCGCGCCCTGGATCACCACCTTGTTGTGGCGGGCGAACAAATCGAAAAACCGCTCCTCCTTGGGGAGGACGGCGCGAAACCAGTTCAGCATGGGACGAGATCCATCCATTCCGAAACGGGCCAGGGCTGGCCTGTCACGGAAGTGTCATACTCCGGATCACGCCGCAGCAGAAGCGGTGGACGGATGATCCACCACTTTCTGCCCCGCACATAATCTTATTTTAGATCAATGGCTTACAGGGATCGCTTGAACAAATGGGCGATTTCCCCGACCACGCCGCGGCGGAAGGTGAGCACGCAGGCGACGAAGATGACGCCCTGGATGACGGTGACCCACTGCCCGAACCCGGCCAGATATTGCTGCATGGCGATGATCACGAAGGCTCCCACGACGGGGCCAAACACCGTTCCGAGGCCGCCGACGAGCGTCATCAGCACGATCTCGCCGGACATCGACCAGTGCACGTCGGTCAGCGAGGCGTTCTGGGCGACGAACACCTTCAGCGAGCCGGCGAAGCCCGCGATGGTGCCGGACAGGATGAAGGCCAAGAGCTTGTACTGGTCGGTTTTGTAGCCGAGCGAGATCGCGCGCTGCTCGTTCTCGCGGATCGACTTCAGCACCTCGCCGAACGGCGAGTTGATGGTGCGGAAGATCAGCAGGAAGCCGGCGAGGAAGCCGACCAGCACGACGTAGTACAGCGTGACAGGCTTCGACAGGTCGATGAAGCCGAACAGCTTGCCCTGCGGAATGCCCTGGATGCCGTCCTCGCCGTGGGTGAACGGCGTCTGCAGGTAGACGAAGTATAGGAGCTGCGACAGCGCCAGTGTGATCATCGAGAAGTAGATGCCCTGGCGGCGGATCGAGATGTAGCCGGTGACCAGCGACAGCACGAAGGCGCCGGCGACGCCGGTGAGGATGCCGAGCTCCGGCGGGAAACCCCAGACCTTCAGCGCATGCGCGCTGCAATAGCCCGCGGTGCCCAGGAACATCGCGTGGCCGAACGACAGCAGCCCGCCATAGCCGATCAGCAGGTTGAAGGCGCAGGCCAAGAGCGCGAAGCACAGCGCCTGCATCACGAAGAACGGATACAGCCCGGTGAACGGCACGATGGCGAGCAGCGCCGCCATGATGACGAACACGATCATCTCGTCGCGCATCGCGCGCGGGGTGATCGGCAGGGTCTCGTCGGTGATCGATGTCATGTCAGGCCGCCCGTCCGGTCAGACCCGTCGGCTTCACCAGCAGCACCAGGACCATCAGAACGAAGACCACGGTGTTGGAAGCCTCGGGATAAAAATACTTGGTCAGTCCCTCGATCACCCCCAGCGCGAAGCCGGTGATGATCGAGCCCATGATCGAGCCCATGCCGCCGATCACGACGACGGCGAACACGACGATGATCAGGTCGGCGCCCATCAGCGGCCGGACCTGGTTGATCGGCGCCGACAGCACGCCGGCGAGCGCCGCAAGACCGACGCCGAGCCCGTAGGTCAGCGTGATCATGCGCGGCACGTTGATGCCGAAGGCGCGCACCAGCGTGGGATTCTCGGTGGCGGCGCGCAGATTGGCGCCGAGCCGGGTGCGCTCGATCAGGAACCAGGTGGCCAGGCAGACCACGAGGGAGAAGATCACCACCCAGCCGCGATAGATCGGCAGGAACATGAAGCCGAGGTTCATGCCGCCCTGAAGGCCGCGGAAGCCGCCGATCTGCGGATAGTCGGGGATCGCGTAAGGCAGGCCCGAGGAGCCGAAATAGTTCTGGAACAGGCCCTGCACGATCAGCGCGATGCCGAAGGTGAGCAGCAGGCCATAGAGATGGTCGAGCCCGGCGAGCCACTGCAGCAGCGTGCGCTCCAGGACCATGCCGAAGATGCCGACGATGATCGGCGCCAGCAGCAGGGCCCACCAATAGCCGATGCCGCCGAGATTCAGCAGGAAATAGGCGCAGAACGCGCCCATCATGTAGAGCGCGCCATGGGCGAAATTGATGATGTTGAGCATGCCGAAGATGACGGCAAGCCCGAGACTGAGCAGCGCGTAGAACGAGCCGTTGATCAGTCCGACCAGGAGCTGTGCGTAGAGAGCCTGCATCGTCTTGTTCTATTTTTCTCGGCGTTTCCCAAGGGTCAAACGACAGTCCCGGCGGCGAACCGCCGGGACCGCAGCGGCTTATTTCTTCAACAGCGCGCACGCGCTCTTGTCGAGCGGCGTGAAGGCCTGGTCGCCCGGCACCGAGCCGACCATCTTGTAGAGATCCCACGGGCCCTTCGAGTCCGACGGCTTCTTGACCTCGAACAGATAGGCGGTGTGGATGGTGCGGCCGTTGGGCTGGATCTCGCCCTTGCCGAACAGCGTATCCTCGGTCGGAATCGACTTCATCTTGTCGACGATCTTCACGCCGTCATGCGGGTTCTCGCCCAGCGCCTCCAGCGCCTTGAAGTAATGCAACAGGCCTGCATAGACGCCCGCCTGCACCATGGTCGGCGGCGCGCCGTTCTTCATCCGCTTGGAGAAGCGCGCCGAGAACGCACGGGTCTGGTCGTTCATGTCCCAGTAGAAGGTCTCGGTGAAGTTGAGGCCCTGCGCGATGTCGAGCCCGATCGACTTCACGTCGGTCAGGAACAGCAGCAGCGCAGCGAGCTTCTGACCGCCCTTGGTGAGGCCGAACTCGGCCGCCTGCTTGATCGAGTTGGTGGTGTCGCCGCCGGCGTTGGCCAACCCGATCACCTTGGCGCCCGACGACTGCGCCTGCAGCAGGAAGGACGAGAAGTCGGAGGTGTTGAGCGGATGCTTGACGGTGCCGACCACCTTGCCGCCATTGGCGGTGACCACCGCCGTGGTGTCGCGCTCCAGCGCCGCGCCGAAGGCGTAGTCCGCGGTCAGGAAGTACCAGGTGGTGCCGCCGGCCTTGACCAGCGCCTGGCCGGTGGTGTGGGCCAGCATGTAGGTGTCGTAGGTCCAGTGCACGGTGTTCGGCGAGCACTGCGCATTGGTGAGGTCGGAGGTCGCCGCGCCCGAATTGATGTAGACGCCGTTCTTCTCTTTGACGACGTTGTTCACCGCCAGCGCCACGCCCGAATTGGGCACGTCGACGATGATGTCGACCTTGTCGACGTCGAACCACTGCCGCGCGATCGAGGTGCCGATGTCGGGCTTGTTCTGGTGGTCACCCGAGATGACGTCGATCTTCCACCCCTTCGCGGTGAGGCCGGAATCCTCGATCGCCATCTGCGTCGCGAGCGTGGAGCCGGGGCCGCCGAGGTCGGAATACAGGCCAGATTGATCGGACAACGCGCCGATCTTGACGACCTTGTCGCCCGCCAGAGCGATGCTGCCGCTGGCCAGGGTCAGCGCCGTGCCCAGCAGCAATGACGCGATGAATTTGCTCTTCATTTCCAACTTTCCAAATTCCAAGAAACAGTCCCGGCGCCGGTCAGACGCCGAGATAAGTATGCAGCTTGTCCATGTTGGCGGACAGATCGGCATTGGCGAATCCGTCGATGACCTTGCCGTGCTCGACGACGTAGTAGCGGTCGGCCACCGTCGAGGCGAAACGGAAGTTCTGCTCGACGAGGAGGATCGTAAACCCCTCCTTCTTCAGCCGCGCGATGGTGTGGCCGATCTGCTGGATGATGACCGGCGCGAGGCCCTCGGTCGGCTCATCCAGCATCAGGAAGCTCGCGCCGGTGCGCAGGATGCGCGCGATCGCCAGCATCTGCTGTTCACCGCCGGAGAGCTTGGTGCCCTGGCTCTTCAGCCGCTCCTTCAGGTTCGGAAACAGCTCGAAGATCTGGTCAAGCGTCAGCCCACCCGGCCGCACGACCGGCGGCAGCAGCAAATTCTCGCGCACGTCGAGGCTGGCGAAGATGCCGCGCTCTTCCGGACACAGCGCGATGCCGAGCCGCGCGATCCTGTCCGAGGTCATGCGGATCAGCTGCTGACCGTTGAAGGCAACCGAGCCGGTGCGCTTGCCGATGATCCCCATGATCGACTTCAGGGTCGTGGTCTTGCCGGCGCCGTTGCGCCCGAGCAAGGTAACGACCTCGCCGGCATTCACGTTGAAGTTCATGCCGTGGAGAATGTGGGACTCGCCGTACCAGCTCTCGAGATTCTTGACGTCGAGAATGGTGCTGGTGGCAGCCGCCTGGCCTGTTTTCGTCGCCGTCATCACCTCAGGCATGTCCGGCTCCCAGATAGGCTTCCTTGACGCGCTCATCCTTGGAGAGCTCGGAATAAGGTCCCTCGGTCAGCACCTGCCCGCGCGTCAGCACGGTGATGGTGTCGGAGAGATTGGCGACGACGCTCAGATTATGCTCCACCATGAGGATCGTGTACTTGGCCGAGATGCGCTTGATCAGGGCTGCGATCTTGTCGATGTCCTCGTGGCCCATGCCGGCCATCGGTTCGTCCAGCAGCATCATCTCCGGATCGAGCGCGAGTGTGGTCGCGATCTCCAGCGCGCGCTTGCGTCCATAGGGCATTTCGACGGCCGGAATATTGGCGAATTCGCTGAGGCCCACATCATTGAGCAGCTCCAGCGCGCGGCCGTTGAAGCGGTTCAGCACGCTCTTGGAGCGCCAGAAGTCGAACGACGAACCATGCTGGCGCTGCAGGGCGACGCGGACGTTCTCCAGCGCGGTCAGATGCGGAAACACCGCTGAGATCTGGAACGAGCGGACCAGCCCGAGACGCGCCACGTCGGCCGGCGCCACAGCCGTAATATCCTGCCCCTTATAGAGAATCTTGCCGGCCGAAGGCCGCAGAAACTTGGTCAGGAGATTGAAGCACGTCGTCTTGCCGGCCCCGTTGGGGCCGATCAGCGCGTGAATGGTGCCCCGGCGGATCTTGAGCGAAACATCGCGAACGGCAAAAAACCCCGCGAATTCTTTCGTCAATCCGTGGGTTTCGAGAATGAACTCGTCAGCCAAACAGATTCCCCCCGAGCCGGCGCGGATGGCGCCCGGCCCTCGCTTCTTCCTGTACGGCGGCTCTACCGGAGGGCTTGAACGATTCCGCGCCGCCCTCCGCGACCGCTTCGGGCCGGAATATGCCGTCAATCGAGGGAGTTAAGCAAGGCGGAAAGCTGGGCAACGCGGTCGCGGGGCGCCTTCTGAACCTCGCGTTGATTCTGCTGTGTCCTACCCGCGGACATAGAGTAACGGACCACCGTCGTTCTGTCACATCCGCTCGCGTCCCCGAAACTCGCGAGCGCGAAGGTGGTGGCAGCCAGCTATTATTTGGCGGCCTTCACGTCCTTCGCGTAGAGGTCCGGCTTGAAGCCGACCACGCGCTTGGTTCCGAGATCGAGCACCGGGCGCTTGATCATCGACGGCTGCGCCAGCATCAGCGCGATCGCCTTGCTCTCGGTCAGCCCCTCCTTCTCCGCATCCGGCAGTTTCTTGAACGTCGTCCCGGCGCGATTGAGCAAAACCTCCCAGCCCACTTCGTCGCTCCACGCCTTCAACGTCGCCTTGTCGATTCCGGCGGTCTTGTAGTCGTGGAAGTCGTAAGCCACGCCGTGCTCGTCGAGCCAGGCGCGCGCCTTCTTCATCGTGTCGCAGTTCTTGATTCCGTAGATCGTGATGCTCATGCCACTCGTCCTCAACCCTTCGTGTGCGATGCCGAAGAATGTCTCATGTTGCGACAATCGGCCCCGCATTTTGCAGTGCGATTCACCCGCTTTTGATGCGCGAACGCCGTTCGTTCCACAGTCGGAATTCACTCCGAGCTTTGCCATGAAAGTGTCGGCTGAGCATTACATTTTCTTCGCATCCCCGGCGTATCTGGCGCGCGAACAGGAGACCGCGAATGGGCAAGATCATGGTGCGTTGTCCGCAGACCGGCCGCAGCATCGAGACGGGAATGGAAATGGATGCCGCGCGTTTTCGGCGCATGCCCGTGTTCTTCTCGCGCGCCTATTGCCCGCACTGCCGGACCTATCATGAATGGTTCGCCGCCCATGCCTGGGTCGAGGAGACCAGGGACCGCGAGGACATTGCGCTGGCGTGATCGGAACACGGCCGATCGCGTGCCACTGCCTCAAGACAGCAGCGCGGCAATATCGTCCTCGGTCAGCGCCTTGCCGATATTGCCTTCGTTGTCGAACAGCCGATCGGCGATCGCCTGCTTGCGCTGCTTCAGCTCGCCGATCTTCTCCTCGATCGTCCCAGCGGTGACCAATCGATAGACGAAGACCTTCTTGTCCTGGCCGATGCGGTGGGCGCGGTCGATCGCCTGGGCCTCGACGGCGGGATTCCACCAGGGATCGTAGATGATCACCGTGTCCGCGGCCGTCAGGTTCAGCCCGACGCCGCCGGCCTTCAGGCTGATCAGGAAGACCGGGCTCTTCCCTTTCTGGAACCCTTCGATCGCGCGCTTGCGATCACGCGTATCGCCCGTGAGAAGTTCGTAGCCGATCTCCAGCTCCTTGAAGCGCTGCTCGATCAGCGCCAGCATCGAGGTGAATTGCGAGAAGATGATGATCTTGCGTCCCTCGCTCAGCAACTCCTCGACCATCTCCATGAGGCGGTCGAGCTTCGCCGAGGGCCGCTCGGTCTTGTCGTCGAGCTTCAGCAGCCGCGGATCGCAGCAGACCTGGCGCAGCCGCAGCAGCGCCTCCAGCACGATGATGTGGCTGCGGGCGAGCCCGCGCTCGTCGAGCGCCTTGCGCACCTTCTTGGCCATCGCCGCACGGATCGAATCATAGAGGTCGCGCTGCTTGCCCTCGATCGCCACCGTTTCCACGATGTCGACCTTGGCGGGTAGCTCGGAGGCCACCTCCTCCTTGGTCCGTCGCAGCAAGAACGGCTTGACCCGGCGCGTCAGCGCCGCGGCCCGCACCTGGTCGCCCTCCTTCTCGATCGGCGAACGCCAGTTGCGCGTGAACGCACTCTTGTCGCCAAGATAGCCGGGGTTGACGAAGCTCATGATCGACCAGAGCTCGCCGAGATGGTTCTCCATCGGTGTGCCCGTGAGGCAGAAGCGATGACTGGCCTTGATCGCGCTGAGCCAGCGCGTCGTCGCGGCGTTCGGGTTCTTGATCGTCTGCGCCTCGTCGAGAATGGCCATGTGCCAGTCGCGGCCGAGGATCAGCTCATGGTCGCGCGCGATCAGCGGATAGGTCGTGAGCACCACGTCGTGCTGCGGGATCTGATCGACCAGCTCCTTGCGCGCGGCGCCGTGGAACACCAGGACCTTCAGATCAGGCACGAACTTGGCAGCCTCGTTGAACCAGTTCGTCATCAGGCTGGTCGGGGCGACGATGAGCACCGGCGCCGTGATCGCGCCGCGCGCCTTTTCCAGCGCGAGCAGCGCCAGCACCTGCACCGTCTTGCCGAGGCCCATGTCGTCGGCGAGCACGCCGCCGAGATTGGCCTGCCGCAAGAGATCGAGCCAGGCGACGCCGTGCTGCTGATACGGCCGCAGCTTGGCCTTGAAGCCGGCAGGCAGCTCGATGTCGTCAGGCTGACGCTGCCGCAGCAGATCGGCCAGCCGCCGCAGATCGTCAGGTCCCTTGAACGCCTCCGCGTCATGCGCCAGCAGCGGCACCAATTGCGCACGCGAGAGCCGGAGCTTGCCGGAGGCATCGAAGCTGCCGCCACTCAGCCCCATCGTCTGCAGCGCCAGCAGGACCGGCAGGAAACGACCGGCCGCGAGCGCCAGGTGCCGGCCGTCGGGCAGCGGTACATACATGTGCTTCGCGGTGGAGTCGGCCTCCGCCAGCGCGTCGACGATCCCAGGCTCCGCGAGCAGCCGCGCCAGAAGCTCGGCGAGATCGTGCGGCTTGCCGTCGATGTCGATCTTGAAGCCGAACTCGAACCAGTCGATCCCGCTGCCTTCGATTTCCATGTCGACGATGCCGGAAGAGTCGGCCATCCGGAACGGGAAGGTGTCATCGATGCGGATCTCGAAGCCCTCCGCTCGCAACGGGTCGAGGTCGAGATGCATGAACTGCAGCCAACGGCCTTCGTCGGCAAAAGTGAGATCACCGCCGAATCCGCCGAAGCTGTAGGTCTGGACTTTCCTGAGCGGAACGAGGCCGAGTTCGGTCAGCCGCTTGGAGATCTTGCGCTCGTCCGCTTTGGCACGCGTCACGACGTGCACGCGGCCATCGTGGAACATCTCGATCTCGCTGCCGCCCTGGTCGGCCTCGATCTCGATCGGACCATAACGGTAGACTTGGCGGACCACGCCGAGCGGAAGCCCGCTGGTGTGGACGCCCTGGAAGCCATAGCCCGGATAAGGTCCGCGTCGCAGGTGCAGGATCGGCACCGGCTTGGCCTCGATCCGGACGACCTCGCTCGGCGGCGACGGCAGCAGAGCGGGATCGAGCGCGGGCAGCCGCTCGCTGAGATGCCGCGAGACCTCGCCGATCACCGCCTTCGGCAGCGTCGGCGCACTCAGCAGGTGCTGCGCCATTTGCGGATCAATCCCGGGATCGACCTCGCCAACGATTCCGGTCTTTTCCTCGGCGTACACGGGTGGGTTGGCATGCAGCGCCGTCACGCCTTCGACGACGAGCCTTGCACCGACGCCTCGCAGGCCGACCGGCTGCCATTCAATCCGGCCATTGCGCTTGTCGCCCCAGCGCAGCAGCGGGCCGGCATGATCGCGCCAATAGGCCCGCCCCGTGTCGACGATCCGCTTCAACAGCGCGGGAGAGCCGATTCGGAAGGCCCACTGTCCGTCGAGAAAGACGTGGGGTCCAAGCCGCGTCGCGATATCGAGATCGCTGTCGCGGTAGTACGCCGCCGCATAATCGGCGCCTGCTGGCATCCTCTCGACCTTCGAGAACGCTCCGGAGAAGCTGTTGTCCTTGCCGACCCGGACCGACCACAGCCGGACGACTGGATAGGCTGGGCCTCCGGACTCGGAATGCGGCTGCACACCATAGATCAGCCTCTGCTTGACCGCGGGAGGATAGGCTTCCCCACGGCTGACCGCGCCAATCCTGTTCAGCCAGGTCGTAATCTCCGGCGGCAGCACCACCCGGCTCGCCTTCTCCGGCTTCGCGCGTGTCTTCAGGTCGTCGTCGTCATCCTCCGGCGGCTCGGTCGCTTCGAGCAGCACTGCCGCGACATGCTTGCAGTTGAATTGCATCGGGCACGTACACGTCCCGATGACGCCCACGCGCCCGTGCTTGTCCGGCTTCAGCTTGATCTCGACCTCATACGGCCAGGATTGCGAGCCCTTCACCGACGCGGCCAGTTCGAGGCCGTCGTCGCTGATCTCGAAATCGAAAACGCCGCCACTGCGCTGTAGGAGCTCCGCCTTCTGAAAGGCGGCATGGCTGAAGAGCGAACGGATGGCCCCGGGCTTTTTGAAGGGAAGCGGCATGATGGTGAACCTGACGCATGCCAACGTGGCTGCGCAGCACCCATGTAGCACGATCAGCGCCGAAAGATGGGCGTGGACCTGCGGCCTGGGGATATCTCCGAGGAACGGCGCGCCTGTTGGCCCCAACCGCGCGACGCGAGGTCAGCTCTGCGCGGAAGGGCGCCGCACGCCACCGGCGTTCGCAGCCGGCATGAGCGGCTGCCCGATCCAGCCGCGGTTGAGCAGGCGCGTGAAGGACGGACACGGCTCGCCGTGAATACGTGCCATCGCTTCCTGATACGGCCCGACGGTGCGCAGCCGCTCCGGCAACGACCGATAGATGCGCGGCAGCCAGATCCGGGCGCGCGCGGCGCTGCGGCGGTCGCGCTCGCCATAGGGCAGATCAAACGCCAGCCGCAGCCGCTCCGGCAGCATCTCGGCCGTCAGCGCCGTGAACCAGCGCGGCGGCCCGATCCATGTCGCCTCGCCGGAGAAGATGCGCTGGGCGATGTCGCGCGCAGCGGTGCTGACCGTCAGCGTCTCCGACTCCATCATCTCGGCCGTGTAGAGCTTGAAGGACGCCCAGTCCGGCGGCAGCACCTCGCGGGGAATCCCGAACAGGCCCGCGAAGCGCATCGCGTCGCGCCAATACTGCTCGCGCTCGGCATCGGTCAGCGGCGGACACAGCAGACCGTAGGACATCATCGCCGTCTCGACCAGCGTCGCATGCACCCAGCGCAGGGCGTCGACATCGTTGGCGCGATAGCGCGAGCCGGCCGCGAACGGCCCGGCCGTTTCCGTCATCACGCCATCGACAGCCGCATGCCGCCGGTACAGCCGCCGCGCCACGGCGGCCGCCTGGTCGCGCGTGCCGAACACCATCGTGTAGACGATGCTGAAGGTGCGGTGGAAGCGGCCGAGCGGATCGGCGAACACCTTCGACTGCTCGGCGATGCCGGCCGAGACCCAGGGATGAGCGAGCTGCAGCAGCAGTGCGCGGCCGGCGCCGAGAAACAGCGCGGCCTCGCGATGCACCCGCCACATCACGCTGTCGGGCCCGAGCACGCCGTCGCCGACGACAGCGGGCGCCGACAGCACCTCATCCAGGCAACGCTCGAAATCCGCCTCGCTGACGATCACGGCCGCTTCGGGATCTCCAGCCCGCGCTGCACCGCCGGCCGCGCCAGGCCGCGCTCCAGCCAGGCCGGCACGTGCTTCAGTTCGTCAAAGGCCGTGATTTCGCGCGCGCCGTAGAAGCCGATCAGGTTGCGCACCCAGCCAAGCGTGGCGATGTCGGCGATGGTGTAGTCGCCGTCCATGATCCACTCGCGCCCGTCGAGCCTGGCTTCGAGCACGCCGAGCAGCCGTTTGCTCTCGGCGACGTAGCGCTGCAGCGGCCGCTTGTCCTCGTAGTCGCGGCCGGCGAATTTGTGGAAGAAGCCGAGCTGGCCGAACATCGGCCCGACACCGCCCATCTGGAAGTGCAGCCACTGGATGGTCTGCCAGCGCCGCGCCGGATCGGCGGGCAGGAACTTGCCGGTCTTCTCGGCGAGGTAGTGCAGGATCGCGCCGGACTCGAACAGGCCGAGCGGCTGGCCGCCGGGACCAGCGGGATCGATGATCGCCGGGATCTTGCCGTTCGGATTGAGCGAGAGAAACTCGGGCGTCTTCTGGTCGTCCTTGCCGAAATCGATCGCGTGGGGCTCATAGGCCAACCCGGTCTCTTCCAGCATGATCGAGACCTTCACGCCGTTCGGCGTCGGCAGCGAATAGAGCTGGATGCGGTCGGGATGCTGCGCCGGCCAGCGCTTGGTGATCGGGAAGCTGGAAAGGTCGGACATGATGGCTTGGCTCGCCTGTTGCGTTGAAGGCTCAATCTAAGCCCATGCGCTCGCGCCGCAAGGCATGGGCTGGGAACCGGTGCGGGAGCATGGTCTTATCGTGCAATAGACGTGCAGAGATGGCGCATGGCGAGTTCGACCTATGACCTGATCATGCAGGCGATGATGAAGCGCCGGCAGGTGCTGTGCCTCTATCGCGGCCACGCCCGCGCGATCTGTCCGATCGTCCTCGGCCACACCGCGGGCCGTGAGCGCGTGCTCGCCTTCCAGTTCGCGGGCGGCGCGAGCAGCGGCCTGCCACCGGGCGGTCAATGGAAGTGCTTCGATGTTGCCGGGATGAGCGAGGTCGAGCTGCGCGAGGGCCGCTGGCATTCGGGACGCAGCCACAGCCAGCCGCAATATTGCGTCGCCGATGTCGATCTCGACGTCAACCCGGACAGTCCGTACGATCCGAAGCGCAAGCCCAGGCGGTGACGTCTACTGCGGCTCGCGCAGACGCACGCGCAGCAGCGCCGGCAGCTTCGCCGTCGCCTCGTACTGCGCCAGCTTCGCCGCGACGCGGCGCATCAGGGTCGATGCGCCCTGCTTGGCAAACACCTTGAGGCCGCGATAGCTGAAGTCCACCACCACCTCATGATGACGCATGCCCTTGCCGCCCTTGACCAGGCCAAGGTCGCGCACCAGGCAATAATGCCCGTCGCTCATGCGTGCCAATCGGGTGTTCTCGAACATGTCATGAAGCAATGCACCGAGTCGCGAATCCGTCAAGATTGACAGGAACGACTCATGAACCCACCACCGCATCGACAGGCCGGCGCGGCGAGAATGGCAGCGTGGGGCCGTAGCCGAAACGCAGCACGAGGTCCGGCCGCCGCGTCGTCCCGATCAGTCGCGCCAGCTCGGGCCGCAACGCGGCCACTTCGACCGGCTGATTGATGAAGGCGAGCTTGAGCCCGAGGCGCGTCGCTTCGAGCGCGAAGCGCTGGCACGCCTGCCCCGCCCTGATCCAGTGCGAGGGATCGGCCTGCTCGGCGGCGAACACTGCAATGCCTGACGAGGATGCGATCTGTCGCGCATATTTGTCGTTCTCGGCCGCAGCATCGAACAGGAGATCGAAGGCAAGGCTGCCCAGCGTCGTCGGCAAGGACGGATTGCCGCTCGCTGCAGCAAACAAGCCGTCGCCGCTCGCCATCGCGCTGCGCGGATTGAACCGGATCCACTCCTTCAGCTCGCGCATGAACGCGGCGTCGCGCATCTGCGCGCTGTTGCCGGCGATCACGAGGTCGCGGATGGCGGCGATATCAGTCGGCGCCGTGACGATGGCGAGATCGACGCCGGCCACCGCCGAGGCGACCTGCAGCGACGACAGATCGCGCGGCGGCACCTCGCGTCCGTCATAGTCGGCGCGCGTCGACTGCCTGCGGCTGATGGCGGCCAATAGCGGATCGACGTCATCGCGCCGGCCGCCGGTGAAGACGTAGCGCACCAGCGGACCATCGATGATCACCTCGCCCGGACGGCCGCTGGCGGCGGCCGCGATCGCAAGGTTGGTCGCCGCGCAGCCGAGGCTGACATACAGATGATGATCGTCGGGATCGACCACCGCCGTGCGTCGCGACAGATCGGGCGCGATCGTGATCGCATCGGCCGAAACGGCGAAGCGCCACGGCTGGGTATTATGGCCGTTGGCCGCCAAGGTCGCGTAGCGGATCACGTCGGCGATCTCGCCCGACAGAGGCGCACGCAGCCGCGCGCTGTAGCTCTCGTACGCGGACATCGCCCCGGTGGCCGAGCGCCAGGCGCCCGCGCCGAGCGCAGCCGCTGTCAGCGCGCTGCTCGCTCCTAACAGGATCTGCCGTCGGTTCATCACCACATGCCCGCCGAATTCATGACAACAATGATAGGCGCGCAACGCCGTCCTGTCTTGTTTCAAATCAACATCGCCAGAAGTGAGCGAGAAAGTCCGCAACGCACTGTTGACAGCAACAACAAACGAGCGTATGCCCCGCGACCTCGCGAGCGATTGCGTCCGCGACTAACAATGAGAACGACGATGTCCTTCGGTGACGAACACATGATTTGCACGTCCAGCGGCTTTGGGCCGTCGGATGACGCACGCCATGCTCGGAGGAGCGATCTTGCCTGACGCAAGATCCATTGTCCTGTTCACACGGACCCTCCCGAGCCAGCCGCTCCGGAGGGTTTTTTGTTGCCCTTCGCGAGCCGGCTGCACGGCGAACTACAAATTGTCCCGGCGACCAGCCGGAACGGGAGACCCGGATCTCGGGGCTCGCGCAGGTGACGCGCGTGCCCAAGAGCGCGGGGCCTGTCGGAGGGAACGAGGCGTGACGCCGGACACCGATGACAGAGCGAGCTCCAAGGAGCTCGCAACGCGCGGCGCCAATGAGCGCCGCAGACAAGCTATTTGACTTCCCGGCCGTTCGCGGCCGGGAGCTGCTGGTGGTGAAGATCGCGGATCCTTCGCGTCAACGCGGCGATGAGCCGCCTTCGATCGATCGTACCGTGGAATCCGTCAAGCGAGATGGGTGAGTCGCGGGCTACGGTGAGGCTGATGTCGAGCCTGCGTTTCGATCGTCGTATTGCCGTGATCGCCCGTTCCCCAGCAAGCCAACAACGCCGTCCAGCGACCGCCGGGCGGCCAAGCGGTGGTGAGGATGTCTGTTACTTCGTTGAAACCGAGCGCTCCCTTGGGGCAGCAACAGCATCACCCGTTCCCCGCCGACCAGTTTCACGAGCCGTGGTGAAGACGACTGTTACTTCGCTTGCCACGCCAGGTGTCGCGGGTTCGAGTCCCGCCCGGCGCAAATGCCGGTAGCTCAGGGGTAGAGCACTGTCCGGTCCACGCGAGTGGACCGGGTACAGTCGTCGCCCGTTCCCGGCTCGTGATCCATGTCACCGATCGTCGACGAAAGGCGGTCATCTCAGAGACGGCGCAGATATCCTCTGCGTCCCGTTCTCCACGTGCCGTGGTGAAGAGTGCTGATACTTCGATTGCTAATCGAGAGGTCGTGGGTTCGACTCCCACCCGGCGTTCCATGCGCCGGTAGCTCAGCGGCAGAGCACTAGCCGCTCCACGCGAGTGGAGCGGACCTCAGCATTCGCCCGTTCCCGGCGCGTGGTTCCTATCGCATGCGATCTCAACCGACATCATGCGCACTGGCCGGTACTCCGGCGACTCCATCCATCATCAACCCAAGCCAAGAGGAGGCCATCATGGTCAGGCTCAACAAGTCCCTGCGCGCCTTCACCCATGAGGGTGCGCCGTCCCGGCAGCTCGCGCCCGTCCAGGCGCTGCAGCGCACGCTGATGAGCTGCCTGTTGTGGGAGGACCAGTTCTACGAGGACGGGGTCGCGATCGCCGATCGGATCACGTCGCTCGTAGCGCAGGTCGAGCCGCGCGAGGTCGCCGGGCTTGCGGTCCGCGCGCGCGAGGAGATGAAGCTGCGGCACGCGCCGCTGCTCGTCGCCCGCGAGATGGCGCGGCTGCCCCAGCACCGTGCGCTGGTCGCCGAGACGCTTGCGCGCATCATCCAGCGGCCGGACGAGATGACCGAGCTACTCGCGATCTACTGGGCAGACTCCCTCGGGCCGCAGCAGCAGCGCAAGCGGCAGCCGGTGTCGGCGCAGGTCAAGAAGGGGCTGGCGAAGGCGTTCGCGAAGTTCGACGCCTATCAGCTCGCGAAATATGACCGCGAGGGCCCGGTGCGACTGCGCGACGTCCTGTTCCTGGTGCACGCCAGGCCCAAGGACGTGGCCCAGGAGGCGGTGTGGAAGCAGCTCGTCGATGGCGAGCTGCCCTCGCCCGACACTTGGGAGGTCGCGCTCTCGACTGGCGCGGACAAGCGGGAGAGCTTCGAGCGGCTGCTCGCCGAGAGGCGGCTCGGAGCGCTGGCGCTGCTGCGCAACCTGCGCCTGATGCGTCAGGCCGGGGTGTCGCGCGAGGCCATCGCGGCCGCGATCGAGACGATGCGGACGGACCGTGTCCTGCCGTATCGGTTCATCACGGCGGCGCGGCACGCGCCTGATGTCGAGCCGGAGCTCGAGCAGGCGATGCTGAAGTCGATCAAGGGTTATGCACGGCTGCGAGGCCGCACGCGGCTCCTGATCGACGTGTCCGGCTCGATGTTCGCAAGGCTGTCCGCGCAGTCGGAGATGACGCGCGCGGAGGCCGCGTGCGGGCTTGCGATCCTCGCCCGCGAGGTCTGCGACGAGGTGGAGATCTTCACGTTCAGCGACAAGGTCGTGAAGGTGCCGCCGCGGCGTGGCTTCGCGCTGCGCGATGCGATCCTCGGATCGCAGCCGCATTCCGGGACCTATCTCGGACGTGCGGTGGGCGAGGTCGACCGCAAGGGCGACCGCCTGATCGTCTTCACGGACGAGCAGAGCCACGATGCGGTGCCGCAGCCCAAGGCGCGCGGGACCATGGTCAACGTGGCGTCGTACCAGCACGGGGTCGGATACGGACCCTGGACGCGGGTCAACGGCTTCTCCGAGGCCGTGATCGCCTGGATCGCGGCGCAGGAGGAAAGCTCTCGCGGGAGCACGCTGCACTGACAACAACCGGCCCGGACGCGTCAAACACGCGCCCGGGCCTTTTTGCGTTTGAGATCGGCGCGAGGCGCATCCGATGCCGTCAGTGCGCGCTGACGCTCCGCGCTCCCGCCTCCCTCATGATGCCCTCCACGTCTGCCTAGCCGGCAGCGCGGCCGCCGACCGACACCTCGATCTCGCCTTCGAGCTCCGGCGCCCCCTGCTTGTCGACACCGGGATGGCCGCTCTCGACGTCGGCGCCGGCGGCCTTCGAGCCGGCGCTGTTGGCTTCGCCTGCGGCGCGCACGGACACGTCGGTGCGGGCGATGCCGTGGTCCTGCACCAGATGCTCGACGGCGAGCTCGGCGGCGCGGCGGGTGGCGAAATGGCCGATGATCGTGCGTTCCATGAAAAATCTCCTGGCGTGTCGCCGATCGTTGTCGGCTTATCTGCCGGTTCGAACGCATGGGCGGCGGATGCTGTTCCAGCACCGCCCCAGCGGCATCACGCCGTGTAGGATGACAGCCGCGCGTCGAGCGAGAATTCGTGGGCGAGATGATCGATGATCGCGCGTACCTTGAGCGGCACGAACCGCCGCGAGGCATAGACCGCGTGCATCGGCAGCGGCCGCGGCGCAAAATCCTGCAACAGCACCTTGACCGCCCCGCTCTCGATCTCCTGCGAAAAGGCAAATGTTGGAATCACGGCGATGCCGAGCCCGCCGAGCACGCCGTCGCGCACGGCCTCCGAATTGTCGGCGCGATAGCGTCCGCTCACCTCGACGGCGACCGGTCCGTCAGCGCCCTCGAAAAGCCAGCGGTTTCCGGTGGCGAGCCTTGTGTAGACGATGCATTGGTGCTCGGCGAGATCGGCCGGCACCTTGGGCGCACGGTGGGCCTTGAGATAGGCCGGCGACGCCACGGTCACGCGCTGCACCGTGCCGATGCGCCGTGCGATCAGCCCGGGATCGGTGATCTCGCCGACGCGGATGGCGGCGTCGATGCCCTGCTCCACCAGGTCGGCAAAGCCGTCGCTCATGATCAGATCGATCGACACGTCCGGATAGCGCTTCAGGAACGCCGGCAGCCGCGGCACTACATGCAGCCGGCCGAACACGACCGGCGCGGCCAGCCGCAACAGCCCGGACGGCTTCTGCCGCCGGCGCCCAACCGCGCCCTCGGCCTCCGACACCGCCTCCAGCGCGCGCAGCGCGTGCTCGTAGAACACCCGGCCGTCGTCGGTCAGCGTGAGCGCCCGCGTCGTGCGGGTGAACAGCCGCGTCCGCAGGTGATCCTCCAGCGCGCCGATCTGGCGGCTGATGGTCGGCTGCGTCGTGTTCAGCTCGGTGGCGACGGCGGTGAAGCTGCCGGCCTCCACCACCCGCACGAAGGTCCGCATCGGTCCCAGGAGATCCATGACAACCATCCATACGAAAATCGTATGAATGATATCTGACCGCCGCCAATTATCCAAGCGTGCCGAATGCGCGATTGTCCTTCCGACAGCAACGGCCGGCACGTCGCCGCCCATCGCCACGGAGAGAGCCATGACCCCGTCCTACTTCACCCGCTTCGCCCATCTGCGCCTGAGCCGCGACGCGGAGGGAGTCCTGCTGGTCGAGATGCACAGCGATGGCGGACCGATCCGCTTCGATGCGCGCGACCACACCGAGTTCACCGACGCCTTCTATGAGATCGGCCGCGACCGCGACAACAAGGTCGTGATCCTGACCGGCGTCGGCGACTACATGGCCGAGATCGACTTCGCCAGCTTCGGCAATGTCGGCGACGCCAATGCCTGGTCGCGCGTTCACGACGAAGGCACGCAGATCCTGGAGAACATCGCCAACATCCGCGTGCCGCTGATCGCCGCGATCGAGGGCCGTGCCCACATCCACACCGAATATGCGCTGCTCGCCGACGTCATCGTCGCCGGTCGCAGCGCCACCTTCAACGACCTGCCGCATTTCGCTGGCGGCATCGTGCCGGGCGACGGCATCTTCACCACCTGGTCGTATCGCGCCGGCGCCGGCCGCGCGCAGGCGTTCCTGCTCAACCCGCAGCCGCTGTCGGCGCAGGAGGCGCTGAGCTGGGGCGTCGTCAACCACATCACCGACGACGGCAACACGGTCGCCTTCGCCCGCGAGCTCGCCGCGCTCTATCTGCGCCAGCCCGAAGTCACCCGCCGCAACAGCCGCATCCATTTCGTCCAGCCGCTCAAGGAGCGCATCGTCCGCGAAGTCGGCTACGGCCTCGCCCTCGAAGGCGCCAGCGCCAACGCCCTGGTGCAGCAGATGACGGCCGGGCAACGCTGAGAAAGTCGGAGAACTCCCAGCCCCTGCGTAGTTAGTCCGCTCGATGTGAGCCAATCCCTTGCCCCAGCGACGCTGCGCCCCCTCTCCCCGTCCTTCACGGGGAGAGGGTCGGGGTGAGGGGCAGCCGCACGGGAAATCTCCGCGGCGAGACCTGTACCCCCTCACCCGGATCGCATCTGGCGATGCGATCCGACCTCTCCCCGCAAGCGGGGAGAGGTGCAGACCGAGCAAGCCGCTCGCCGAATTCTCTCCAAAGGATCACCACCATGTCCCTGCAAACCGAACTCGACGCCTTCAAATCCGCCTGGACCTCGCGTGTCGGCGACGACATCGCCCGACTCGTCGAATCCGACAACGCCACGCTCGAAGACCTCGCGGCGCGTGCCCTCAAGCAGGGCGCGACGTTCCCTGCCCCCGCGCTGCCCAACCACAAAGGCGGGATCACCGACCTCGCGGCCCTGATGGCCGACAGCGCCCTCATCGTGACATTCTATCGCGGCGGCTGGTGCCCGTATTGCAATCTCGAACTCCGCGCCTATCAGGCTCGGCTCGCGGAGATCACCGCGCGCGGCGCACGGCTGGTCGCGGTCTCGCCGGAAACGCCCGACAACACGCTGACCACCGCGGAGAAGAACGCGCTCGCCTTCGACGTCCTGTCCGATACCGAGGGCCGGCTCGCCGACGCGCTCGGCATCCGCTACGAACTGTCAGCGCCGATCAAGGCGCTGTACCAGAAATTCGGCCACGACCTGCCCGTGCACAATGGCGACGGCCGCTGGTCGCTGCCGATGCCCGCGACCTACGTCATCGCCAAGGGCGGCCGCATCCTGCGTGCCCATGTCAGCCCGGATTATCGCACCCGGCTCGAGCCCGATGCGGCGCTCGCCGCGCTCGCCATGCCCGCTGCCGTTTGAACAAGGAGTTGATCCCATGACCTTGGACGGCAAGATCGCCCTCATCACCGGCGCCGGCAGCGGCATCGGCCGCGCCACCGCGCTCGCCCTCGCCGCCCGCGGCGTTCACCTCGTGCTGTTCTGCCGCACCGCGGCCAAGCTCGCGGAGACCGCCACGCTCGCGGCGAGCCACGGCGTCAAGATCGAGACGCTCGCCGGCGACGTCGTCGACAGCACGGCCTGCACGCAAGCGTTGGCCGTGGCGCGCGACCGCTTCGGCCGGCTCGACATCCTCGTCAACAATGCCGGCAACGTTCGCGCCGGGCGCCTCGAAGCAACCGAGATCGCCGACATCCGCGCCATGATCGAGGTCGACCTGCTCGCCCCGATCCTGTGGACCCGCGCGGCGCTGCCGCTGCTGCGCGCCGGCGGCGACGGCGCAATCGTCAACGTGTCTTCCGGCATCGCCCTGGTCGGCGCGCCGTTCTACGCGACCTATGCGGCGGCAAAGGCCGGCCTCGCACGGTTCGGCGAGGCGCTGCATCGCGAACTGCTCGACGAAGGCGTTCGCGTCCTGACCGTCTATCCCGGCGCCACCGAAACCCCGATGATGGCGAGCAACAAGGCCGGTCCCGAGCTCGGCTTTGCGCGCGAGACACCCGAGATGGTCGCCGACGCGCTGGTCGACGGCCTCTTCTCCGGCGCCCGCGAGGTGATCCGCGCCAACGAGACCCGCCGCGCCATGATCGCCCTCAACCGCGACCGTCCCGAAGAGATCGACGAACGCTTCCGCACGTTGAAGCCGCGGCTCGAGGCCGCGGTCGCGGACCATCACGCGCCGTGAGCGCAAGCGCTCACTTGCCGTCGTCGAGATGCACCAGCACCGCGGCGTTGGCGATGATGATGGCGTCGCTGCCCGCCTCGGCCGGGATCTCGAGCCCGCCCTTGACCGCGGTCACCGTCACGGTGCCGTAAGGCAATTCCTTGGCGACAGCCGCCGTATCGACCGCCTCCGGGTTCGGCACGCCGATGGTGACGTCCACCAGCATGTCCTGCGGCGTCTTTCCGACCATGCGGAAGAAGCCGAGGCTGGAATGGCGGATCGCATCCGACACCGCGCGCCTGGCGGCCTTGGTGGCGTCGCGGCCATGGACGTCCACGCCCATGCCCATCTCGGTGATACAGCGAATGCGCGCCATGGCGGAGTTCCTCGTATTGCGTTGTTCGGCGCGCGACCTTAGCCATGTGCGCAGCCGGCGCAACCCGGCAGACCAGAGACGACCCTGCAGCAAATTGGTCATCGGATGCGGGCATATATCGTGCATGATAAGCGGCATGATGCGTTGCATGACATCCAGGAGGCCCTGACATGATCTCCCGTTCCGTTTTCCGGGCCCGGCCATGCAATGAATCGCTCCGGCCGTCCGGGTCACTCCAGCCCAATTTGTGAGGAGAGCCGCCATGGGTTTTTCACACACGCTGGGCGGCACGACCTACCGCTTCGACGATTTGAGAACGCTGCTCGCGAAGGCGACGCCGTTGCGCTCGGGCGATGTGCTCGCCGGGCTCGCCGCGCAGGATGCAGCGGAGCGCGTTGCCGCGCGGATGGCGCTTGCCGATCTGCCGCTGCGGCACTTCCTCACCGAGGCCGTCATTCCTTATGAGAGCGACGAGATCACGCGGCTGATCGTCGACCAGCACGACGGCAACGCATTCGCTCCGATTGCAAGCCTCACTGTCGGCGGCTTGCGCGAATGGCTGCTGTCGGATGCCACCGACGCGGCGATGCTCTCCGCCGTGTCGCCGGGCTTGACTCCCGAAATGGTCGCGGCCGTCAGCAAGATCATGCGACTGCAGGATCTCGTGACGGTGGCGGCCAAATGCGAGGTGGTCACGCGCTTCCGCTGCACCATCGGCCTGCCCGGAACGATGGCGACGCGGCTGCAGCCCAATCATCCGCTCGACGATCCGAAGGGCGTCGCAGCCTCGATTCTCGACGGGCTGATGTATGGCGTCGGCGACGCCACCATCGGCATCAATCCGGCGAGCGACGATGTCGAGACCATGATCCGGCTGCTCGACATGATCGAGACGCTGCGCCTGGCCGCGAACGCGCCGATCCAGTCCTGCGTGCTCGCGCATGTCACGACCGCGCTGAAGGCGATCGAGCGCCGCGCGCCGGTCGACCTCGTGTTCCAGTCGCTGGCCGGCACCGAGGAGGCCAATCGCGGCTTCGGCATCACGCTGGCGCTGCTCGACGAGGCCTACGCCGCCGCGCAAAGCCTGCAGCGCTGCCCTGACGGCGGCAATGTGATGTATTTCGAAACCGGGCAAGGCAGCGAATTGTCCTCGGCAGGACATTGCGGCGTCGATCAGCAGACGCTGGAGGCGCGCTGCTACGCCGTGGCGCGGCGCTACCGGCCGCTGCTGGTCAACACCGTCGTCGGCTTCATCGGTCCGGAATATCTCTACGACGGCAAGCAGATCATGCGCGCCGGGCTGGAGGATCATTTCTGCGGCAAGCTGATGGGCCTGCCGATGGGCTGCGACGTCTGCTACACCAACCATGCCGAGGCCGACCAGGACGACATGGATGCCCTGCTCACACTGCTCGGCGTCGCCGGCTGCACCTACATCATGGGCGTCCCCGGCGCCGACGACATCATGCTGAACTATCAGAGCACGTCGTTCCATGATGCGCTGTATGTGCGCAAGGTGCTCGGCAAGCGCGCGGCGCCGGAATTCGAGGCCTGGCTTGCGGCCACCGGCATCAGCGATCCCAAAGGTGAGCTGAGCTTCGAGCCGGCGCGGCTGATGCCCGCACTGCCGCTGCTGGAGGCCGAGTGATGAGCGGCTCGGATGACATCAAGGCGCCTGCGACGTCCTCTCCCGACGACTGGACCTCGCTGTCGCGCTACACCGAGGCGCGCATCGCGCTCGGACGATGCGGTCCGGGCGTGCCGACCTCGGCGCATCTCGCCTTCCAGGCCGCGCATGCCGAAGCCCGCGATGCCGTCCTGAAGCCGTTCGAGGCCGAGAGCTTCGCGGCCGAGTTGAGCGCCCATGGCTGGCCGGCGCTCGCCGTCCACAGCCGTGCCACCGACCGCAGCGTCTACCTGCAACGCCCCGACGCCGGCCGCCTGCTGTCGCCGGAGTCCGAGGCGATGCTGTCGGAGGCGCGCGCGCCAGCCGACATCGTCGTGGTGGTCGCGGACGGATTGAGCAGCCGCGCCGTGCAGGTCAACGCCCTGCCCGTGCTCGACGCCTTGATGCCCCTGCTCGCCGCCACCGGCCGCAGCCTGTCGCCGGTGATCGTCGCGTCGCAAGGCCGCGTCGCGCTCGCTGACCACATCGGCGAAATGTTCGGCGCGTCCGCCTCGCTCATCCTGATCGGCGAGCGCCCCGGCCTCACCGCCGCCGACTCGCTCGGCCTCTATCTGACCTGGATGCCGCGCCGCGGCCGCGTCGATTCCGAGCGCAACTGCATCTCCAACGTCCGCCAGGGCGGGCTCGCGCCGGCCGACGCCGCGCGCCAGGCCGCGGACCTGATCGCACGCATGTTCCAGCACCGCACGGCAGGCGTCGGCCTCGCCCGCGTGCCGCAATTGCCCGCGCCGGATTGAGCCGGACATTGACGCAACAGCTCGCATCTGAGCTGCGAGTGACGGACATGCGCGCCACACTCTCGCTGTCGTCCCGGGCAAGGCCGACAACGCGAAGCGTTGGCGGACGCTGACCCGGGACCCATACGCCGCGGCGGACGTGGCTTGGCGAGATGGCGTGGCCATCGTGCCTCACACATCTCCCTGGGAGTATGGGTCCCGGATCGGCGCGCGCTCAGCACAACGCTTGCGCGTTGCCTGAGCGCGCTTGTCCGGGACGACAGCGGGGGGGGGGGGGTTGGCCGATGAAGGCGCCAGCTCATCAGGCACGTCATCGCCCATGGCACACACGCGCGCCACACTCTCCCCGTCGTCCCGGGCAAGGCCAACAACGCGAAGCGTTGGCGGACGCTGACCCGGGACCCATACGCCGCGGCGGATGTGGCTTGGCGAGATGGAGCGGCCCGCGCTTCGGCAAATGATATTTATATTGCCATTTTTCCGAATTCATGATTATGTGTCGCCGTCCCGCCCCATGAGAGGGGCGCATCGCGATCGTCACGACACGCGGGGTGGGATGCGGTGGCCGCGGCCATGTCGCAGCGTGCTTTCAGTGCGCCGACGAACGGCTGGCTGCGGACGTGAAGACGCGTGGTCCTGGCGCCCCGATGCTGGCGCTAAGCTTTTCGGTGATGATCCGGAGAGCGACGGTGGCTAACAAGCCGGACACCGGGGAGATCGCGTTATAAGCGTGAAGACCATCGCGCGGGGAATGCCGGGTGTTTCGGCTGAACCTGTGGTGACTGCCGCCTGCTTTTTGTGTTGCAGGCGGGCCATGGGTGCGGCCAGCGCCCGGCATTCCCCGCGCCCTCTCTTTTGAAGGGCGAAACGACCTGGAGCCACTCGGGCGCATCGCGTCGCGGGAACGCTTGACGATGTCTGGTTCATACGATCGCTCTTGAATGCGCTGTTTGATTTCGTGAACGTCCCCATCAGGCTTGGCACTCGTCGAGCTGTGAGTTGTGGGCAACAGCTGGGCCTCGCCCTTCGAGACGGCCGCCGAGGGCGGCCTCCTCAGGGTGAGGAGAGGAAGTCGTCCGCTCATCGTCAACGTGCAATTGGGCCTGCGGAGCTGAACCCGGACCGTGCACACGCTCTTGGCTTGTTCATGGCCCGGTGTGCGGCATCGCCCTCGACGCTCGCCCCTCATGGTGAGGAGCGCCGCGCCGAGAGCGCGAATGCGAGGTCAGATCGTGGTCCGCGGCGCGTCTCGAACCATGAGGCCCCGCACTCGGCGACTCGGCCATTGCCCCGCTATCGCGTCGCCGGCACGAAGTGATCGCGCGCGCTGACCGAGGTGCCCGTCGCCGGATCGGTGATCCTGATCTCGATGTCGACGGGTGTGGCCGGCAGATCCGCGCCCTTGGCCTCGACCGACACGCGGATCTCCCGGGTCTGATCCTGGCCGACATCGATCACCATCCGCCCATCGGCCGCCCGCGTCTCGCCGGCGACCGTGACCTTGGCGTTTGGCAGGCCGGTCACGTCCAGCACGAAGTCGCGCGCGCCGCGCTTATTGAGCAGCCGCACCGTGTAGTCGTTGCGCACCCCGCCATCCGACAGCTGCACGAACAGCGGATTGCGCTCGTGCAGCACGTTGATGCCCATCGTGCCGCGCGTCGCCAGCGTATACAGCATGATGCCGCCGACGATCGCGATGAAACTCGCATAGATGATCGTGCGCGGCCGGATGATGCGATAGATCTCCGGCTTGCCTTCCTTGCGCCTGGCCACGTTGATGTCGGTGTCGTAGCCGATCAGCCCAGTCGGACGGCCGATCTGGGTCATCACGCTGTCGCAGGCGTCGATGCACAGGCTGCACTGGATGCAGCCGAGCTGGATGCCGTTGCGGATGTCGACGCCGGTCGGGCAGACATTGACGCATTGATGGCAGTCGACGCAGTCGCCGGCCGGCGCGCCCTGCAGCCGCGCCGCCTCCGCCTTCTTCACCGACATGCGCGGCTCGCCGCGGTCGCCCTTGTAGGTGACGTTGAGCGCCCATTCGTCGGTCAGCGCTGCCTGGATGCGCGGCCACGGGCACATGTAGATGCAGGTCTGCTCGCGGGCATGGCCGGCGAACATGTAGGTCGTCGCGGTCAGGATGCCGATCCACAGATAGGCCGTGAACGGCGCCTGGAACGTCGCGAGGTCCTTCACCAGGGTCGGCGCGTCGTCGAAATACAGCACCCAGGCACCGCCGGTCCACCAGCCGATCATGATCCATAGGACATGCTTGGTCGCGACCTTGCGGATGTGACTGAAGGTCCACCCCTTCTTGTCGCTCATCATGCGCTCGCGCCGGTCACCCTCGACCCAGCGCTCCACGGCGTAGAACAGGTCGGTCCACACCGTCTGCGGGCAGAGATAGCCGCACCACAGCCGGCCGGCGACCGCATTCATCAGGAACAGGGTGACGGCCGCAATGATCAGCAGGCCGGTGAAGTAATAGACCTCCTGTGGCCACAGCTCGATGAAGAAGAAGTAGAAGCGGCGATGCGGGAAATCGACCAGCACCGCCTGGTTCGGCATTCCGGGTCCGCGGTCCCAGCGCACGAACGGCAGCAGATAATAGATGCCGAGCGTGATGCACAGGATCGTCCATTTGATACGCCGGAAGCGGCCGTGCACGGCAGCCGGATAGACCTTGTCGCGCGCCTTGTAGAGCGGCCCGACAATATAGGTTTCGTCCGAGTCAGCCATGATGTCCTCGCTTCATTCTCATCTCGCCCCACCTTCCCGCCGGCTCAGGAGAATGCGTTGCCGCTCTTCAAGCCCAGCTTCTTGAACACGATCGCCGCCGGACAGAAGCCGGTGAACGAGGCCTGGATCATGTTCACGCCGGCAAAGGCGGTGAGCAGGAACCAGTATGGATTCACGTACCAGCCGAGCGCGAGGCTGAGCAGGACGACGAACCCGGCGAAGGTGAGAACTGCTTTATCGACGTTCATGACATGGTCCTCCATGGTTGCATTTGAGCGTAATCAAGCCCGTGCCGTGGCCTCACGGCCGCAGGCCGGACATCGTCCAGGCGACGATTCGTTGCGAATCCATCGCACCCGAAATCCGCTGGAGCTCCCGGCCCTTGTGCAGCAGCAGCAGGGTCGGAATCCCGGAGATGCCGAACTTGGCCGAGACCTCCGGGGCCTCGTCGGAATTCAGCTTCAGGAGCCGCACGCGCGGCTCGAGCTCTTGCGCGGCGCGCGCAAACATCGGCGCCATCGCCCGGCACGGCCCGCACCAGGGCGCCCAGACATCGACCAGCAAAGGCAGGTCGCTGTTCGCAAGGTGGCGCGCGAAGGCGGCCTGGTCGACCTCGATCGGATGACCGGAGAACAGCGGCGCGTGACACTTGCCGCATTTGCCTTGGGTGGCCGCACGGCCCGCGGGCAGACGGTTGATCTGCCCGCAATGGCCGCACACCAGTTGAAAGGTCTCGCTCATGTGCCCGTCCTGACTTCCTTGATCTTTGCGATGTTGAGCCGGTCGAGCAGGAACTTCTCGTAGAACGGCTCGGGCGTGCCGCGCTTCATCTTGCGCAGGAAATACTTCTCGAAGGCGACCTTGGCATAATGCACCCACTCCCCCTTCGACGACCAGTTGACGTTGCGCGGCGGGATCTGCGGCTGCGCCAGGAAGGCGACGCCGGAATCGCCGAAATCGGCAAGGCAGATCGCATTCCAGGTCGGCTGCGTCTTCGGCTCTTGCCCGCGCAGCAGCGTGCCGATGTTCAGCGCGGTCGCGGTCACCATCGATTCGATCATGAAGCCGGTCTTGGGCACGCCGACGGGCACCGGCGTCGGCCCGATCGGCGGGATCGCGACGCAGACGCCGATCGCGAACACGTTGGGATAGGCCGGGTTGCGCTGATGCTTGTCGACGAGGACGAAGCCGCGCGGATTGGTCAGCTTATCGATGCCCCTGACGGCGCCGACGCCTCGAAACGCTGGCAGCATCATCGAATAGGCGAAAGGCAGCTCATGGGTCTTGCGCACCGAGCCGTCGTCGGCCACCTCCTCTACGACCATCCGGCTGTCCTCGACTTTGGTGACGCGCGCGCTCGTGATCCACTTGATGTGCTTCTCGCGCATCTCGCTTTCGAGCAGCCCCTTGGTATCCCCGACGCCGTCGAGGCCGAGATGGCCGATATAGGGCTCGGAGGTCACGAAGGTCATCGGCACCTGGTCGCGCATCTTGCGGCGGCGCAGCTCGGTCTCGAGAATGAAGAGGAATTCGTAGGCCGGCCCGAAGCAGGACGCGCCCTGCACCGCGCCGACGATGACCGGCCCCGGCTTCTCGGCCAGTTTGTCGAACGCCGCCTTGGCATGCGCGGCATGGTCGACATGGCACACCGACTGGGTATGGCCATCGGGGCCGAGACCGGGAATCTCGTCGAAGGCGAGCTCCGGGCCGGTGGCAACGACGAGATAGTCGTAAGCCACCATCGTGCCGTCCGTCAGCTCGACCTGGTTGTCGTCCGGGTGCACCCGCTTGGCACCCTGGGTCAGCAGACGGATGCCCTTGCGTTGCATGACGTCAACGAGATCGATCTCGATGTCGTCACGCTTGCGCCAGCCCACCGCCACCCACGGGTTGGAGGGTACGAAATGATACGAGGACCCTTGCGAGATGACGGTCACGCGATCCTCCTTTCGCATCTGGGGCAGCAATTCATAAGCCATCAAGGAGCCGCTCAGCCCCGCTCCGATCACGACGACGTCCGCCATTGGGTCCTCCTCGCCTTCCTTCGTTTTTGTTCTGCTCAACCTCAATCTCCCAGGCCGGCCTTGACTATATATTCTCATCTTCGTATATACGCAACTATGAAATTTGATGCTGACACCATGGAAGCGGCGGCCGACCAGGCCAGCGACCTCCTGAAGGCGCTGTCGAACCGCCATCGGCTCCTGATCATCTGCCAGTTGGTCGACGTTGAGCGCTCGGTCGGCGAGTTGGCTGCGTCTCTCGGCCTGCGCGACTCGACCGTCTCGCAGCATCTTGCGCTGCTGCGCAAGGATGGCCTGGTCATCGCACGGCGGGACGGACAGACGATCTACTATTCGATCAGCAGCGAGCCGGCCCGCGAGGTCCTGAAGACGCTTTATCAGGTCTATTGCGCGGCGCCGCCGCCGAAATCCGGATCGAGACTATGACCATTCACCGCAAGCAAGTTGAGCAGCATCAAGTGGGAACCCGCAGTCCGGTGAGATGTCTGGACCGCCCGTTTGGCTCGGCCGCCCCATTTGATTCAAATGAAAACAGGATGAAGCCAATGCGCAGATTATCGCTCCTGAGCTTGATCGCCGTCATGAGCTGGCAGATGGTCCCCGCCAAGGCCGAGACGCTCACGGTGGCCCCGCGCCAGGTGGCCGACGAGAAGGCGGTGTTCGCGACCGTGGAAAGCGTCAGCGTCGTCCCGGCGCGCGGCCGCATCGGGGGCACGGTTGCTCAGCTCTCCGTCCGCGAGGGCGACCCGGTCAAGCGCGGCCAGCCGATCGCCCTGATCGGCGACGAGAAGCTCGCGCTGCAACTCAAATCGCTCGACGCCCAGATCGAGGCGCTGCAGGCGCAGGCCAACCAGGCGCAGATCGACTTCACCCGCACCGAGGGCCTCGTCGAGCGCGGCACCCTGCCCCGGGTCAAGCTCGACGAGACCCGCACCGCGCTGAACGTCGCCGAGAATGGGCTGCGGGCGAAGACCGCCGAGCGCGCCGTGGTCAATCAGCAGATGAGCGAAGGCCAGGTGCTGGCACCCGATGATGGCCGCGTGCTGAAGAGGCTCGTGGTCGTCGGATCCGTGGTGCTGCCCGGCGACCCCGTCGTCACCGTGGCGCAGCAGAACTTCAAGCTGCGGCTGCGCGTGCCCGAGCGCCATGCGCTGTTCCTGAAGGCCGGAGACAAGATCCGCATCGATGGCGCCGAGTTCGGTGACAGCGGCGACAAATGGGGCGTGATCGACCTCGTCTATCCGCAGATCGAGGAAGGCCGCGTCGTCGCCGACGCGATCGTTCCCGGCCTCGGCCAGTACTTCGTCGGCGACCGGCTGCGGGTCTGGATCTCCGGCGGCCACCGCGATGCCTATGTGATCCCTGCCCGCTATGTCAGCACCCGCTTCGGCATCGACTACGTCCGACTGCAGCAGGGTGCGCAACAGGTCAGCATCCCCGTGCAGCGCGGCCGCGCGCTGCCGAGCGCCGACCTTCCCGATGGACTTGAAATCCTGTCCGGCCTGCGCGCCGGCGACCAGTTGGTGCAGCCGTGAAACTCGGACTCTCAGGCAAGCTGACCCAGGCGACCATCGCCTCGCCGCTCACGCCGCTGTTCCTGCTCGCCTCGCTCGTGGTCGGCCTTATCGCCGTCGTGATGATCCCGCGCGAGGAGGAGCCGCAGATCAGCGTGCCCATGGTCGACATCCGCGTCAACGCCGACGGCCTGCGCGCGCCTGACGGCGTCGAGCTCGTGACCAAGCCGCTGGAGACGATCGTCAAGGCGATCGACGGCGTCGAGCACGTCTACAGCCAAACCGAGGATGACCGTGTCATGGTCACCGCGCGGTTCCTGGTCGGCACCAAGTTCGAGGACGCGATCCTGCGCGTCCACGAGAAAATCCGCGCCAACCTCGATCGAATCCCGGTCGGCATTCCCGAGCCGCTGATCGTCGGCCGCGGGATCAACGACGTCGCTGTCACCGTGCTCACCCTGTCGCCAAAGCCGGAGGCCGCGGAGCGCTGGACGGACAAAGATCTGTATGAGCTCGCCGACAAGCTGCGTGCCGAGCTGACCAAGGTCGACAATATCGGGCTCACCTACATCTCCGGCGGCGGCGCGCAGCAGATCCGCGTCGAGCCCAGCCCCGAAAAACTGTCGCTGTTCGGCGTGACCTTGCAGCAGCTCGTCGCCAAGGTGAAGGATGCCAACCGCTCCTTCCTCGCCGGCGACGTTCGCGACGGCGGCATCGTCCGCAACGTCACGGCGGGCCAGACCCTGACGGGCATTCCCGATATCGGCCTGCTGCTGATCTCGACGCGCGACGGCCGCCCGGTCTATGTGCGCGATGTCGCGAATGTCGTCATCGGCCCCAATCTCGCCGAGCACCGCGTCTGGGACGACGCCCGTAACGACAAGGGCGAGTGGCACCGCGTGCCCGCGGTGAGCCTTGCGCTCGCCAAGCGCGCCGGCGCCAATGCGGTCGTGGTGTCGCACGACATCGCGCAGCGCCTCGAAGGGCTCAAGACCAGCCTCATTCCAAGCGACGTCGCGGTCACGGTGACGCGCGACTATGGCGAGACCGCCAATGAGAAGGCCAACGAGTTGCTGTTCCATCTCGGCCTCGCCACGATCTCCATCGTCGTCCTGATCGCGATCGCGATCGGCTGGCGCGAGGCGCTCGTCACCTTCGTCGTCATTCCGACCACGATCCTGCTGACGATGTTCGCCGCGAATTTGACGGGCTACACCATCAACCGCGTCAGCCTGTTCGCGCTGATCTTCTCGATCGGCATCCTGGTCGACGACGCCATCGTCGTGGTCGAGAACATCGCCCGCCATTGGGGCATGCGCGACGGCCGTCCGCGCCTGCAGGCAACCGTCGAGGCGGTGGCCGAGGTCGGCAACCCGACGATCGTCGCCACCCTGACCGTGGTCGCCGCCCTGCTCCCGATGCTGTTCGTGTCGGGCCTGATGGGCCCGTACATGGCGCCGATCCCGGCAAACGCGTCAGCCGCGATGCTGTTCTCGTTTGTCGTCGCCATGGTCGTGGCGCCCTGGCTGATGCTGCGGCTCGCGCCGAAGCAGACCCCCGCCGCGGGGGCCGGAGCGCATCACGACGCACATGGCGAGGGCCGGCTCGGCCGGATCTATCGCAGCGTCGCGCGACCGATCGTCGCCAGCAAGCGCTCCGCCTGGATCTTCCTGCTCGGCGTGGGCATCGCCACCTTGCTGTCGATGACGCTGTTCGCGACCAAGTCCGTGACCGTCAAGCTGCTGCCGTTCGACAACAAGTCGGAGATCGCCGTAATGGTCGATCTGCCCGAAGGCGCGAGCCTCGAGGATACGGAGCGGACGCTGTTCGCGGCCGCCGATATCGCACATCAGCTGCCGGAGATCACGAACGTGCAGAGCTATGCCGGCACGGCGGCGCCGTTCAACTTCAACGGCCTCGTCCGGCACTACTACCTGCGCGAACGGCCTGAGCTCGGCGAGCTCCAGGTCAATCTCGCCGCGCGTGGCGACCGCAAACGCTCGAGCCACGACATCGCGCTCGATCTGCGGCAGCGGCTGAAGGCGGTCTCGGTGCCCTCCGGCACCAGCATCAAGGTCGTCGAGGTGCCGCCCGGCCCGCCGGTGCTGGCGACCTTGCTGGCCGAGATCTACGGCCCGGATGCCGCGACCCGGAGGGCCGTCACGACCGAGCTTAAGAAGGTGTTTGCCGATGTCCCGTTCATCGTCGACATCGACGACTCCATCGGTCAGCGGCGACCGCGGCTGCGGCTGTCGATCGATCAGGACAGTCTCGAATTCTTCGGCGTCGAGCAGCGCGACGTCTACGACACCATCCAGACGCTGTTCGGCGGCATCTCGGTCGGCTACTCGCATCGTGGCGAGGACCGCAACCCGATCGAGATCGCGGTGAAGCTGCCCAAGCGCGCCAAGAGCTGGAGCCAAGCCTTGGCGTCCACGCCGGTGCCGGCCAACACCGTGCCCGGCAGCAAGACCGTGGTCGAGCTCGGCCAGGTCGTGAAGGCGACGATGGAAGAGGGATCGCCGATGATCTTCCGCCGCGACGGCCGCTTTGCCGACATGGTGATGGCCGAACTCGCCGGCCGTTTCGAGGCGCCGCTCTACGGCATGCTCGCGGTAGCGGACCGCATCGACGCGCATGACTGGGGCAAGCTGCCGAAGCCGGTGATCGGCTTTCATGGCCAGCCCGAGGACGAGTCACACTCGACCTTGTTGTGGGATGGCGAGTGGGAGATCACCTATGTCACCTTCCGCGACATGGGCGCGGCCTTCGGTGCCGCCATTCTCGGCATCTACGTGCTGGTCGTAGCGCAGTTCAGGAGCTTCCGACTGCCGCTGGTCATCCTGACGCCGATCCCGCTGACCCTGATCGGCATCCTGCTCGGCCATTGGCTGCTCGGCGCGCCGTTCACGGCGACGTCGATGATCGGCTTCATCGCGCTTGCCGGCATCATCGTGCGCAACTCCATCCTGCTGGTCGACTTCATCCGGCACAGCGGCGGCGAGGGCAAGACCTTGCGTGACGTCGTGCTCGAGGCCGGCACCGTGCGCTTCAAGCCGATCCTGCTGACGGCGCTCGCGGCGATGATCGGCGCGGCGACGATCCTGCTCGATCCGATCTTCCAGGGTCTGGCGATCTCGCTGCTGTTCGGCCTGGCGTCGTCCACCCTGCTCACCGTGCTCGTCATCCCCGCGATCTACATCGCGCTGCGCGAGCCTGGCAAACCCACCACGAAGATGTCCTAGGAGACGATCATGGACAAGAACTTCCCCGACCTCTGCAAGAGCATTTCCGGCAATCTGCGGACGCTGCGCAAGGACATCCCCGATGTGATGCAGGGTTTTTCCGCGCTGGCGCGGGCGGCCGGCGCTGACGGCGCGCTCGACAAGAAGACCAAGGAACTGATTGCGCTGGCGATCGGCGTCGCCGTCCGCTGCGACGGCTGCATCGGCTTCCATGCCGAGGCCCTGGTCCGCCTCGGCGCGACCAAGCAGGAGGTCGAGGAGACGCTCGGCATGGCGATCTACATGGGCGGCGGCCCGTCGCTGATGTACGCCGCCGACGCGATCGCCGCGTTCGAGCAGTTCCAGCAGCAGGCGGCCGCCGCTTGAGCCGTACTCAGCCGCAGATGTCGAGAATGGCGAGCATGTAGATGCGGATCATGTCGAGATAGTCGGGAATGTCGACGCGCTCGTCCGGCATCGTGTTGTACCGGCCACCGGGCCCGCAGACGATGCCCTCCATGCCGCCTGAGGCATAGAGATGGCCGGCATCGGTGCCATAGAAGCAGCTTGGCGCGACCGGCCCGGTCGGCTGTGCCTCGCCGCGCACGGCGCGGTAGGCGTCGTTGATGGCGCGGACGATCGGACTGTCCGGGGCGACCTCGAAGGGCGGCATCGTCGGGACGCCGGCACGGTCCTCCGACATCAGATGCGCCTTGAGGCCGGGAAACCGCGCCTCCAATGCATCGAGCTCGCGCCGCATGTCCGCCAGCGCGCCCTGCTCTGTCTGGCCCGGCGCGTAGCGGCCGGAGCCCTTGATGCGGACGAAGTCCGACACCTGCGGCGTCCGCCACTCATGCAGTTCACGGCCGAGTGCGCCGTGGACGACGCCGACATGGACGCGATTGATCGCCGCATGCGCCGGCGAGCGGGCGCCGGAGAACGTCATCGCGTTGAGGCGCGGAATGAGGTCGCAGGCGGCGCTGATCGCATCGACCGCCTCCTCGCGTTTCGACAGATGGCGCGTGTTGCCGACGAGCTCGATGATGAACATGAACGCCGCCGCGTGCATGGTCATCGCCTTGAGATCGGTCGGCTCCGAGTTGATGAAGTAGTCCGCGCGCAGCCCCTGCTCGATCAGCGAATACGTCCCGACGCCGCCCTGCAGCTCGCCGACCACATAGGTCAGAATCACGTCGCCTCTGAGCTTCACGCCGGCCTCGATCAGTGTCTTGACCGCGCAGAAATAGGCCGCGTCGCCCGCCTTCATGTTGGACACGCCGATGCCGTAGATGAACTTGTCGTCGACCTTTCCTCCCCATGGATCGACCGTCCAGCCCTCGGTCACCGGGTTGGTGTCGACATGGCCGTTGAACAGCAGGCTCTTGCCGCCGCCGGTTCCTTTCCAGCGCCCCACTGCGTTGACGCGTCCCTCGTTGCCGAACGGCGCAACGGCGGCGTCGAGACCGATCTTGCGCATCTGATCGGCCATGAAAGTGGCGAGCTGCTTCTCGCCCTCGGTCTTCGAATAGCTCTTGTGCTGCACCATGCGCGACAGCAGCGCGAGCGCAGCCGGGACATCGATGCGGGCGAGCAGATCGTTGCGGTCCATGTGATGTATTCCTTGCGGTCAGCCGACTGGGACGGGCGAAGCCGCCATCAGCTCGCGTGTATAGGGGTGAACATCCTCGGCGCCGAAGGCATCGACGGCGCGGTTGTCGACAAGCTGACCGTGACGCATCACGACGATGCGGTGGGCGATCTGCCGGATGAGATTCAGATCGTGGGTGATGAACAGATAGGCCGTGCCGGTTTCGGCACGGAGTGCCAGCAAAAGCTCGATGATCTGGGCCTGCACGGAGACGTCGAGCGGCGCGGTGATCTCGTCGCAGATCACCAGTCGCGGGCGCGCCGCGAAGGCGCGTGCGATCGCTACGCGCTGCTTCTCGCCGCCCGAAAGCTGATGCGGCCAGCGTTCCGCATAGGATGCCGGGAGCCGTACCTGCTCGAGAAGCCGCGGCACCGACGACAGATCGCCACCATAGAGCTTCAGCGGCCGCGACAGGATCTCGCCGACACGGTGGCGTGGGTTGAGCGAGGAATCCGGATGCTGGAAGACGATCTGGACATCGCGGCGATAGCCTCGGTTCATGTCGCCGGCTCCATGCAGCGTCCGGCCATCGAAGCTGATCGCGCCGGAGAATCGCGCGAGCCCGGTCAGCGCCCGCGCCATCGACGATTTGCCGGAGCCGGATTCACCGACAAGACCGACGATCTCGCCAGCGCGGATGTCGACATTGACGGCCTGCGTCGCGGGCGGCGGCGCCGCACGGAAGAGGCTGCGCCTGCCATAGTGAACCTCGATGCCCCTGGCCTCGAGCAGCACGGCCGAACCCGGCGCATCGTGCACCAGCCGCCGTTCCGGACGCGGCACGGCCGCGATCAGCGATTTGGTGTAGTCGTGCTGCGGCTTGCGGAAGATCTCCGACGCCTTCGCCTGCTCGACCACCCGGCCATGCCGGATGACCGCGACGCGATCGGCGACGCGGGTCATCATCGCCAGGTCATGCGAGATGTACAGCGCGGCAACGCCGGTCTCGGCGCGCAGCCGGCCGAACAGGTCGATGATGCGCGCACCGGTGATGACATCCAGCGCCGTGGTCGGCTCGTCGAACACGATCACGTCGGGCCGGCAACCGAACGCGGTGGCAATGATCACGCGCTGCTTCTCGCCACCGGAGATCTCGTGCGGGTAGCGGCGCAGCATGGCGGAGGGATCACGCAGCTCGACATGGCCGAGCAGCTCGATTGCGAGATTTCTGGCGTCCCGCCCGTTCAGAGCCCGATGACGCATCAGCGCCTCGGTCACCTGACGGCCGATGGTCAGCGTCGGGTTGAGCGCCGTGGAGGGATCCTGGAACACCATGCCGATCCGGCGTCCGCGCACCTCCGTCAACTGTCTTGGTCCGAGCGCCTGCAAATCGATGTCGCCGAGCCGAAGCGAGCCCGAGACCTCGCGCGCATTGGCCGGCAGATGTCGCATCAAAGCCCAGGCGAGCGAACTCTTGCCGGAGCCGGATTCACCGACGAGGCCGAGCACCTCGCCGGGCGCGATGGCCAGCGTAACGTCGCGCAACACGGGGATCGCGCCCACGGGCGTCACGTAGTCGAGGCCGTAGTCGGTGATCGAGAGCGCGGCTGTCATCGATCTTCTCGCGGGTTGAGCGCATCGCGCAGCGCGTCGCCGACGAGATTGAAGGCAATCGCCGACAGCGCGATCGCCGCCGACGGCGCGATCAGGATCCATGGCGCGCGATGCATGTACTGCCGTGCATCGGCGACCATCAGGCCCCACTCCGACGCGGGCGGCTGCGCACCCAGGCCGAGGAAGCTGAGCGTCGCGAATAACATCACCGCAAACGACACCCGGATGGTCGCCTCGATGATGATGGGCCCCATCACGTTGGGCAGCATCTCGCGGAAGATGACGTGCGGGGCGCCCTCGCCGCGCGCGACCGCGGCCTTGACAAAGTCCTGGTTGCGCACAGCGAGCGCCACCGAGCGCGTCACCCGGGCCATGCCCGGCGCAAAGGCGATCGCGATCGCAGTTACGGCATTGCCGGCACCATTGCCGAGCGTGCTGACCAGCAGCAGCGCCATCAGCAGGCCAGGGATCGCCATCACCGCGTCATTGGTACGCATGATGAACTCATCCGCCTTTCCGCCGAGATATGCCGAGGCGATACCGATGACCGCGCCGATCGCGGTGCCGGCCAAGGTCGCCGCGAGTGCCATCGGAACGGTGGCGCGCGCGCCAGACAGCAGGCGGCTCAGCACGTCGCGGCCGAACTGGTCGGCGCCGAACAGGTTCTGCCAGCCCGGCGCCCGGAAGCGGCCGAGAAAATCCATCTTCTCCGGACCGTACGGCGCAAGCCACGGACCAAGGAGGCAGACCGCGACGAGCACGGCCAGCAGGACGATGCCGATCGCGCCCTGCGGCTTGCGGATCATCCGTCGGAGCAGCTCAGTCATAGCGGATCCGCCGGTCGAGCAGAGCATAGACCATGTCCGCCAGCGTGTTGGTGATCGCGTAGGTCACCGCCATGATCATCGCCCCGGCCTGGATCGACGGCAGATCGCGCGTGGTGATGGCGATCATCAGGGCACGGCCGATCCCGGGGATGGCAAAGATCTCCTCGATCACGATGATGCCGCCGAGCAGATAGCCGACGTCGAGCGCAACGATGGTGATGACCGGCAGCAGCGCGTTGCGCATGACATGGCGGACCAGCACCGTGCGCTCCGGCAAGCCCTTCAATCGGGCGGCCCGAACATAGTCGGATTGCAGCACGTCGAGAGTTTCAGAACGCATCATGCGCATGACATGCGCGACGAGGATCACCGACACGGTCAGGACCGGCAGTGCCAGATGACGCAGCGCCAGCGAAGGGTTTTCGAGCGGCGACACGTAGCCGGTCGCCGGCAACCACGGCAGGATGTCCGTCAGCAGCAGAGCGAGGACAGTCGCAGTCACGAATTCCGGCAGGGAAACGCCGAGATAGGCAATCACACTGGCTGCGGTGTCGGCCATCCGGCCCTGGCGGAGCGCGGCGAACATCCCGAGCGGCACCGCGATCAGAAGTGTGAGCGCAAGCGAGCCGGCGGCAAGCAACAGCGACCGCGACAGCGCGGTCAGCATCTCCGGCGCCACCGGCAGACCTGTCCGCATGGAGACGCCGAAATTGCCGCTGACCGCGTGCTCTACCCAATGGACGAATTGCAGCCAGACAGGATCATTGAGCCCCAGCCGTGCGCGGACCGCCGCGAGCGCCTCCGGCGACGCGTTCTCGCCCAGCAACGTCTGCGCGGCATCAGCCGGCAGCGCCTGCGTGATGGCGAACACCAGCACACAGACGACGGCGACCGTATAGATCATGAGCAGCAGCCGCCGCAGCAGCCAGGCAAGCGACACCGGTGGACCTCGTCCTCAGGCGCGCTTCGGCGCACCGGCGCCGAGCGAGACCAGATCGAACCGGAACACCGATCCGCGCGGATGCAACTGATAGCCTTCGACGTAAGACCGCTGCGCCGCGAGAATATCGAAGAAGACCGGAATCACCGACGGTACCTCTTCGCTCATCATCGTCTGGGCCCGCCCATAGAGCGCCGCGCGATTGGCGTCATCGGTCTCGCTCCGCGCGGCATTGACGATCTCATCGAAGCGCGCATTGTTCCAGCGCGTTTCGTTCCAGGCCGCGTCCGACGTATAGAGCAGCTTGAAGATGGCATCCGCGGTCGACTGCATGTTGTAGAAGCCGACGTAGAAATTTCCCTTCTTCCAGACCTGGTCGAGATAGGTCGCGTGCGGCATGGTCTGAACGCTGATGCGGAAACCGGCCGGCGCCGCCATCTCGCGGATCGCAACACCGAGCTGCGTGCGCGTGTCCGGCTTGTCGGAGGCGACCATCGTCAAGTCGATGCCGGAGGGGTAGCCGGCCTCGGTGAGCAGCCGCTTGGCCTTGGCGATATCAGGCGTCTTCAGCTTGCTTTCCTTGTAAAAGCGATAGGCGGGGCTCAGCGGCGTGTCGTTGCCGGGGGTGCCATAGCCGCCAGCCACGAAGCCAGCCATCGCTTCGCGATCGATCGTCAGCGCAAGCGCCTGGCGCACGCGAACGTCGTTGAACGGCTTCTGGTCGCAGCCCATGTTGACGTTGAGAAACTGTCCCGAGGGAATCCGCAACGCCTTGATGCCGGAGGCCTTGCCGAGCCGCTCATACTCGCCGGGCGTGGTCGAGAGCATCAGATCGATGTCGCCCGAGATCAGGGCCGACGCCTCGGCCGTGCGGTCGGGATAGACGAGGATCTCGATGCGATCGAGTGCGGGCCGCGCCGGATCGTAGTAGGCCGGGTTGCGCTCGACCACGATCTTGCGGTCCGGCTCATAGGACACGAGCTTGAAGGGTCCTGAACCATTCGGCTTGGTGGCGAGGCTGGCGAGATCCGCGGCGACAACTTTCGCCGGGATGATGCGCGCATTGTTGTAGGCGAGCGCGACGGGGAAATCGGCGAAGGAGACGGACAACGTGAACTTGACAGTGGCGGCGTCGATCGCAACCACGTCCTGGATAGGTCCGACATTGGTGCGCGCGGGAGAGGCAGTCTTCGGATCGAGGATCGCCTTGAAGGTCGCGACGACGTCATCGGCCGTGAGTGGCGATCCATCGTGGAAGCTGAGATTGGGCCGCAGCTTGAACGTCCATTCGGTCAAGCCTGCCGCATGCTCCCAGGACAGGGCCAGATCCGGCTCGACCGCCATGTTCGGCTTCAGCCGGGTCAGGTTGGAATAGAGCAGCTCAGTGACGAGATATTCCGGATTGACGCGCGCCAATAGCGGATGGATCACCGCAGCGCCCTGATCGACGGAAATGCGCAGCACGCTTCCGCGCTTCGGCGCCTCTGTAGCGAGAGAGATCTGCGGCAGAGCGCCCAGCGCGAGCGCGGTACCAGCAAGGAAATGGCGGCGGGTGACGGACGACATCTAGGCGGAATCCTCTTAGGGCGTCGTGTGTTCGGGAGAGAGTTCGGGACAGAACTCGGCTGAAAGATAAGCGAGCACCGATTTCGCCAATGCGACGATATCGGTCAGCGTGGTCGCCTCGCCGGGCGCATGAATGCGGCTGTCGGGCTTGCCAAGACCGGTGAGAAGGACCTCCTGCATGCCGGTGGCCTGCTGGACCCAGCCAAAATCGGAGCAGCCGGACGCGCCCCAGCGCGCGAAGTCCTCAGGCGCGTAGCCAAACCCGGCCGAGAGCGCGCGTTGCCAGCGCGGCCAATGCGGACCTCCAGGATCGGCGGTCGGCATCAGATGACCGGTCAGGATGATCTCGAGATCGAGTCCAGCTGCGGCCTGTGTGATCGCGGTCTCGATCTCGCTGCGCGCAGCGGCAAAATCCTCTTCGGGGGCATAGCGGCGGCACAACAGGATTTCGAGCTGCGACGGGATCTGGCCGCCGCACTGGCCGCCATGAACGGCTGAGATGTCGAGGCTTGCGGCCAACGGTCTGGCCGCCTGCGGTGGTGGTGGCAAGCCGGAGGTTCGCTGCGCGATGACAGGCTTCAGGCCAGCGATCGCATTGAGGATCGGCAACGACGCCTCGATCGCGTTGGCGCCAGCGCTGCGCTGTTCACCCGCATGGGCCGCTTTGCCGCGCACGCGCACCGTCAGCGTGAACAGGCCGAAGCAGCCGGCCCAGATTCGGGGCATGGCGCTGCCGTTGAAGTTCAGAATGTGCCCTTCGAGGCGTCCCTGCTCTGCTAGATAGCGGACGCCTGGATAGAGCCCCGCCTCCTCGTCGGTGCACAACAGCAGCATCGGATCATAGGCGAGCACGAGGCCGGTCTGCCGCGCGGCGCGCAGCGCGAGCAGCGTGGCTGCGATCGAACCCTTCATGTCCGCGGCGCCGAGGCCGATGAGGCGATCGCCTTCGCGAGCGAGCTGCAGCGGATCACTGATCCAGCCCGGCGCAGCGGGCACCGTGTCGACATGGAAATACAGCCCGAGCACCGGCCTGCCCGAGCGCCGCCGCGCAATCACGTTGGTGCGCGGTCCATCGGCGCCGGGAGCCCGCCAGAGTTCCTCGGGCACGACGACGCGTTCGCAATCCAGCGCCAACGGTGCCGCGAATTGCTCCATCAGATCGGCGAACTGCTCATAGCCGGCGCCCGGCGGAAAACTCGTATCCACCGCCACCATGCGACGGAGATCATCGACCGCCGTGTCCGACAGCCGCTCGATCGCAGCGAAAGCGTCAGCGTCAGCCAAATTGGCCGCGCTCTGATCCGGGATCTCCTGAGGCTTCATGTCGCGCGCTTAATCCTATATTCTATATAGAAATAAAAATCACAATGTGGCACTTGTCAATTCCATGAAAAAGGCAGGCGTGGCCAGCAAAGCGGCAGAGAGCGTGGGCGCGGGTCCCGGAGCCCTGCCCGTGCCGCTGTACGAGCATGTGAAGCGGCAGATCGCGGATGCGATCCTGATCGGTGATCTCGCGCCGGGCACGGTGCTGCCCGGCGAGGTCGCGCTCGCCAATCAATATGGCGTCGCCGTCGGCACGATCAGGCGGGCGCTGGCTGATCTGACGGCCGGCGGCATGCTGATGCGGCGGCGGAAGACGGGGACGGTGGTGACCGGCCGGGCGTCACGACACGGCCTCAGCTTCTTCTTTCAGTATTTCCGGCTGCTCGGCGAGGACGGCAGCCTGCTGCACTCGGATGCCGAGGTACTGTCGGTGACCACCCGACCTGCCGGACCGGACCAGGCCGCGCTGTTTGCCGTCGACGACGGCGAACCGCTGCTGCACCTGCAGCGCATCCGTCGGGTGGCGGGCGCGCCGGTGCTGTACTCTCGTATCGCGATGGTCGCGAGCCGGATGCCGGACTTTCCGCGCGAGCCTAAGAATGTCCCCGCTTTGATCTATCGGCACCTGCTCGAGGCCTATGGCATCCGAGTCGCGGCGGTGCGCGAGAAGGTGACGGCCGAGGTCGCCACCAAGGAAGATCGCAAACTGCTGGGCCTGCCCTCTCCGAGCGCCGTGCTGGTCATCGACGAAGAGGCCTATGACCAGACCGGGGCGCTGGCGATCCTCAGCCAGCACCGCGCCACGACAGCGCATCACTATTATTCGAACGAGATCCGCTGAACTCGCGCTCAGCAGCCCCAGCGCAATGCCGCGGTGTGTACCGGTGCGTCCCACAGCGCCAATGTCCCATCGTCGAACGCGGTGACGGTCAGCGAGCAACCGGCCATGTCGAGCGACGTGACGTAGGAGCCGACCAGTCCGCGCGCGATCGCGAGCCCGCGGCCTTCCAATAGACGGCGCGCGGCATTGGCCATCACATAGAGCTCCATCGCCGGCGTACCGCCGAAGCCGTTGACCAGCAGCAGGCAGGGCGTGCCGGGTTTGGGCGCGAGATCGGCCAGGATCGCGCCCATCATCTCCTCGGCGATCGCATCGGCGGAGGCGAGTTTCACGCGGCGGCGGCCGGGCTCGCCGTGGATGCCGACGCCCATCTCCATCTCATCCTCGCCGAGGGCAAACGTCGGCTTGCCGGCCGCGGGCACGGTGCACGACGTCAAAGCCACGCCCATCGAACGCGTCCGTTTGTTGACCTCGTCACCGAGCGCCTTGAGCGCATCCAGATCGCGCCCCTGCTCGGCCGCCGCGCCGAGCATTTTCTCCACGACCAGTGTGCCGGCGACGCCGCGGCGCCCGGTCGAATAGGTCGACGTCTCCACTGCAACGTCATCATCGGTGATGACGGCAGCAACCTTGGTCTCCATCATCTCCGCGGCCATTGCGAAGTTCATCACATCGCCTTCGTAGTTCTTGACGATGAACAGCGAGCCGCCGCCCGTCTCCACCGCCTGCGCGGCCGCCAGCATCTGGTCGGGCGTCGGCGAGGTGAAGACCTGGCCGGGACAGGCGGCATCCAGCATGCCCTGGCCGACGAAGCCGGCATGCAGCGGCTCATGGCCGGAGCCGCCGCCGGAGATCAGCGCGACCTTCCCCGGCTTCAGGGTCTTGCGGCGGACGAACTTGTTGTCCTCGCCGAGCGCGACGATGTCGCCATGCACGGCAGCGAAACCGTGCAGGCTCTCGGTCAGCAAGTCGTCCACGGCGTTGATCAGCTTCTTCATGGCTTCCCTCCCGGATCAGTTTCGTCCTTGTTTTCATTGGCCGAGATCAGCGCGGTGATGCCGCGCGCGACGCCGCTGATGATGCGGTCGGCATGGGCGTTCAGCGCGTCGTCACCGAAATCCGGCAACTCCACGACGAGGCGCCGCATCGGCCGCTGTGTCTCGGCCTCTTCCAGCCGGCCCGGATGCGCGGCGCGGTAGGCAGTGAGGAACGCCTGCTGCTCATGCGGCGAAAAATGGCAGATGTGAAAGATGGTTTCGAGATGCTGCAGCGGGATCGGCGTCGGATAGGCCGGGTTGATGATCTGCGAGATGAAGCTGCGGTTCTTGCCGATCGCCTCCGCCAGCCGCTGCCGCGTGCCGGACGGGCGGCTCTCGACCACCGCGCGCAGGATGGCCTTGTAGTCGGCGAGCGGGCTGGACGCTCCCGATGAATCCTGCTCGCTCATGCGCTCTCCGCAAGCGTGGCCAGATCGAGCTCGCGGATCGCGGCTTTCACCTGCGGCAACAATCCGGGGGAGACGGAGAGCGCGCGCACACCCGCCTCCAGCAACGCCGGAATCGTCCTGACGTCACCGGCGGCATCGCCGCAGATCGAGACATCGATGCCACTGACCCGGCCGGCGCGCACGACATGCGCGATCATTGCGAGCACACCGGGATGCAGCACGTCGGCATAGTCGGCAACCTCGGTGCCGTCCCGCGACGCCGCTGTCGCATATTGCGTCAGATCATTGGTGCCGATCGAGAGGAAATCGGCATTGAAGTCCTGTGCGGCGAGGGCTGCAGCGGGCACTTCCACCATGATCCCGAAAGCCGGCTCAGCGAAAGCGATGTTGCTGTCGCCGAGTTCGGCCAGCACCGCACGCAGATGCGCGCGCGCCGTCTCAAGCTCGGCCGCATTCGTCACCATCGGCAGCATCACCTTCAGCGGCCCAAGCGCGGCCGTGCGCGCCAGCGCCCGCAGCTGAACGCGGAAGATGTCGGGATGGCGCAGCGACAGGCGGATACCGCGCAGACCCAGGAACGGATTGCTCTCGCCATCGACCGTATAGCCCGGGATCGGCTTGTCGCCGCCGGCATCGAGCGTGCGGATCGTCACGGGACGGCCGTCGGCCCATCGCATCAGCTCGGCATAGGCCCGATATTGCGCCTCTTCGTCTCGCAGCAGATTGCCCGTCAGAAATTCCGTGCGTGCCAATCCGACGCCATCGCAGGCCGCCGCGGGCAGCGCCGTCATGTCGGATGGACCGGAGATGTTGACGAGCACCGAGATCGCCGTGCCGTCACGCGTCACAGCGGGCTCGAGCTGATGTGCCGTCGCATCGGCGCGCCGCTGCAGGAGAGCCGCGCCGAGCGAGCGCGCCCGCTCGACCCGCTCAACGCTCGGATCGACCTCGACAAGGCCAGCGCCACCGTCAACGAGCAGCGAGCCGGAGAGGCTCTCCCACACGTGGCCGAGCCCCACGACCATCGGAACACCACGGCCGCGCGCGAGCATGGCGACATGACTCGTCGGGCTGCCCTCGCCAAGCGCGATGCCGCCGCCCTTCGACCAGTCGATCCCGAGAAAGGCCGACGGTGCGAGGTCGCGGGCGACGATGATCGCCCCGCTCGGCATCGCGCCGTTGTCCTCGAGTCCGAACAGATGCCGCAGCACGCGATCCCTGATGTCGGCGAGATCGCTGGCGCGGGCGCGAAAATATTCGTCATCGGCGGCTTCATAGCCCGCGATCTCCGCGGCCATCGCCGCGCGCCAGGCATCGTCAGCCGCGATGCCGGTCTCGATCCCGGCATAGGCGGCTTCGGTCAGCGCATCGTCTTCGAGCAGCGCGAGCTGAAAACCGATCAGCTCGGCGGCGTCGCCATCGAGGCGCGTGATGAGATCGGCCACCGCCAGTCGCGCGCCCGCCACCGCCGCCGCCAGCGCGGCGTGCTCCTCGGCGATCGAGCCCTTGACCCGGCTGGCGCCTTCGAGCGCGCGCAGGACCACCGCCGGCCCCACGGCCAGGCCTTCCGACGCTGCGCGACCTCGGATGCAGCGTTCCACCATCTACTCCTCGTCGAACTTGCGATGGACGAGATCCGCCAGCGCGCGCACCGCCTCCTCGGCATCAGAGCCGTTCGCGCGCATGTACAATGTCTCGCCCTTGGCCGCCTTGACGCGCATGATCTTCACCGGGCTCTTGGCGTCGGTCCACGGACCATCGGCCGCGACTGCGATCTCGACCGTCGCAGCGAAGCGCTTGGCGAGCTGCGTGAGCTTGACCGAGGGGCGCGCGTGCAGCCCGACCTCGTTGGTCAACAGCGCATGCGCCCTGACGTCCTGCATGCCGATCTCTCCACCGTCAGCCATCATCATTCCCACTCATCCAGCCATCAGCTCTTCGGCGGTGGCGCGGACCGCATCCAGCGAGGAGCCGCCGGAGGCCTCCGTCGCCGCCATGACGGCGCCTTCGACCAGCGGCGCATTGCAGATCACGATGCGCTCGCGCCGTTCCTCCGGCATCATCTCGACGGCCATCTCGCTGTTGGTCTCGGCGCCGCCGAGATCGACCAGAATGGCAACACCGGACTCCGACCAGGCCTTGTCGATCGCGCCCATGATGGCGCCCACATCAGTGCCCAGTCCGCCATCGGCATTGCCGCCGACGGCTGCGAGCGGCACGCTGTCGCCGACCATCTGCCTGACCATGTCGGCGGCGCCCTCCGCCACCTTGGCGGAATGCGACACGATGACGATGCCGACGTTCTTCTGCTCACCCATGTTCAGGCCTCGTTGAAAACACTGCAGATCGCCTGCACCAGCAGGCTGGACGAGCGGGCGCCGGGATCCATGTGCCCGATCGAGCGCTCGCCGAGAAAGGACGCACGGCCGCGGATCGCCTTCATCGGCACCGTCGCGTCAGCGGCCTCGGCGGCGATCGCGGGCAGCCGCGTCGCGAGATCGTCGCCGCCGGCGGCAAAGGCCGCCTGCACGGGAATCAAGACATCGAGCATCGTCTTCTGCCCGGCCTCGGATTTGCCCCGCGCTTTCACGTCTTCGATGGCCCGGCCGAGCGCGGCCGCGGCATCGGCCGCAGATGGTTCCGACGGCAGCGCCTTGCCCAACCCCATCGCCAGCGTGCCATACAGCGGACCGGAGGCGCCGCCGACCTTCATCACCAGGGCCATGCCGACGGCCTTCAGCGCATCGGGCAATGGCTTGGCCGTGATGTTGTCCGCGTCGGCGAGCAACGCCTCGAAGCCGCGCTTCATGTTGAGGCCATGATCGCCGTCGCCGATCGCGGAATCGAGCGCCGTCAGCTCCTCGGCATGCGCAATGATGGCATCGGCCATCGCCACGATCAGTCTGCGCTTGAATGCCTGGTCCATCTCTATCTCACCCGCTGACCCGCCCGGTCGAACAGCAGCGGCCGGGTAAACTCGATAGCGACGGAGTCGCCGACTTTCAATTCCGTGTCCGGCTCGACCAGGCTGACGATTGTCTGATCGTTCAGCGTGATGTGCAGGTGGTTCTGGTCGCCGAGATGCTCGATCCATTTCACCCGCGCCGACGCGCCTCCGTTTGCGCGACGCACGGTCATGTGCTCGGTCCGCGCGCCGATGGTCGCGACGTCGCCGGGAACTGCAAGGTCCGGAAACAGCCCGCGCGGCAACAGATTGATGCCGGGGCTGCCGAGCCGGGTCGCGACATAGGTATTGGCCGGATCCTCGTAGACCTCGCGCGGGGTTCCCACCTGCACCAGCCGGCCCTGGTCGATGACACCGATGCGGTTGGCCAGCGTCATCGCCTCGATCTGGTCGTGGGTCACATAGAGCATGGTGGCGCCGAGATCCTGCTGGATGCGCTTCAGCTCGATGCGCAGATCGGCGCGCAACTTGGCATCGAGCGAGGACAGCGGCTCGTCGAGCAGCGCGATCGCCGGCCGGCGCACCAGCGCGCGCCCGATCGCGACCCGCTGCATCTGGCCGCCCGACAATTGCGTGGCACGGTTGCCGAGCTTGTCCTCGATCCGCAGCATCGCCGCGACATCGCCGACGATGCGCTTGATCTCGGATTCCGGCGTCTTGCGCACCGGCGAACGCAGCGGAAAAGCGAGGTTGTCGTAGACTGACAGATGCGGGTACAGCGAGTATTGCTGGAACACGAAGGTCACGTCGCGCGCAGCCGGCGTCGCACCGGTCTGGTCGACGCCGCCGATGATCACCGAGCCACGGTCCGGCGTCTCGAGCCCGGCGACCAGGCGCAGCGTGGTGGTCTTGCCGGCGCCGGTCGGCCCGAGCAGCACGACGAGTTCGCCGTCGCGGATGGTCAACGACAGATCACGCACCGCAGGCTTGGTGCCGAAGGATTTGCTGACAGCGTTGAGGCGCGTCTCAGCCATGACGGCCCCCCCTCGCCGGCTGCTCATACAGCGCCGTGCGGATCGCGCGGCCGGTCGCGGCATTGAACAGCGAGAGACGGTCAGCCCGGAAGCTCAGTCCGACCGGCTCCGCGCGCTCGACTCGAACCGCAGCCGGGATGCGTGCCTTCACGATGCCGTGCGCGGTGGTGATGGTGACGATCTGGGTGGTGCCGAGATATTCGGCGCCGAACACCTCGCCGCGCAGGCCGCCCTCGGTCGTCAGCGTCACCTGCTCCGGACGGACGCCGAGCACCAGTGCGCTGCCGTCGGCATCCTCGCGCAGCACGGGCACGCTGATGTCAGCACCATCGATCCGGACTGTCTCGGTGCCCGCGGCAAGCTTTGCGTCGAAGCGGATGAAGTTCATGGCGGGAGAGCCGATGAAGTCGGCGACGAACATCGAGGCCGGCCGGTCATAGATCTCCTGCGGCGTGCCCAACTGCTCGACCACGCCGCGGTTCATCACCGCGATCTTGTCGGCCATCGACATCGCCTCGAGCTGGTCGTGGGTCACGAACACAGTGGTCGCCTTGAGGCGATCATGCAGCGCGCGCAGCTCGCCGCACATGATGTGCCGGAACTCGGCGTCGAGCGCACCGAGCGGCTCGTCCATCAGGAACGCCTTGGGCTCACGCACGATGGCGCGGCCGAGCGCGACGCGCTGGCGGTCGCCGCTGGACAATCCGCTGACGGGACGATCGATCAGGTGATCGATGCGCAGGATACGCGCCGCTTCCTCGACCCTGCGCTTGATCTCGGCCCGGGGCACGCCCATCGACACCAGCGGAAAGGCGATGTTCTTGCGAACGTTCATGTGGGGGTACAGCGCGAACAGCTGGAACACCATCGCGATGTCGCGCTCCCTGGCGCGGCGGAAGGTGACGTCCTCGCCACCGAGGCTGATCGTGCCGGACGTCGGCAATTCCAGGCCCGCGATCATCCGCAAGGTCGTGGTCTTGCCGCAGCCGGAGGGACCGAGCAGGCAGAAGAACTCGCCATCGGCGATGGTGAAGCTGGTGCCGCGCACGGCCGCGAAGCCGCCGAAATGCTTCTCGAGGTTTTCGATACGAATCTCGGCCATGGCGTCAATCCGGAAACCTGGAGACGATGGTGAACATCACGACGCCCGCGAGCGTCGTCACAAAGGAATAGGTGTAGAGCACCAGCGCGAACGGCTGCAGCAGCATCAGCACGCCGGCCGCGATCAGGATCGTCGCCACCGTCTCCATCGGTCCGCGGCGCAGCGCGCGTGGCCAACGCGGAGCGCCGGTTTCGGCAGGAAGGTTCTGCGTGGCTTCGCTCATTTGCGCACCGCTCCGAAGGTGATGCCGCGCAACAGATGCTTTCGCAGCACCACGGTGAACACGACGATCGGGATCAGGAACAGCGTCGTGCCTGCCGCGACCGCCGGCCAGTCCTGGCCGCCTTCGCCGATGATGATCGGGATGAAGGGCGGCGCGGTCTGCGCCGTGCCGGAGGTCAGAAGCACGGCGAAGGCGTATTCGTTCCAGGCGAAGATCAGGCAGAAGATCGCGGTGGCGACGATGCCGGTCGTGGCCTGCGGCAGCACCACCTTGAAGAAGGCCTGCAGCCGCGTGTAGCCGTCGACCATCGCGGCCTCTTCATACTCCCGCGGGATCTCGTCCATGAAGCCCTTGAGCAGCCAGACCGCGAGCGAGATGTTGACCGACGTATAGAGCAGGATCATGCCGAGCTTGGTGTCGGACAGGCCGAGCTCGCGATACATCAGGTAAATCGGGATCGCGACCGCGATCGGCGGCATCATACGGGTCGACAGGATGAAGAACAGCAGATCGTCCTTCAGCGGCACCTTGAAGCGTGAGAACGCGTAGGCCGCGAGCGTTCCGAGCACGACCGACAGGGCCGTGGAGCCGAACGCGATCACCAATGAGTTCACGTAGCGCGGAATGTAGTTCGACGGTCCCGCGATCACCATGTTACGTTCGCGCGAGATGCGGTCGCACAGGCCGGTGGCCGGCGGCAGCTTGGCCATATACTCCGGCGCCTGCCGCGTCCGCGTCGTGAACAGGTTGCAATAGCCCTCGAGCGTCGGCTCGGCGATGATCTTCGGCGGATAGGCGATCGCGTCCGACGGCGACTTGAAGCCGGTCATCACGATCCACAGCAGTGGCACCAGCGTGACGACGGCATAGGCGATCACCACGGCCGCCGCGATCCGCTTCACCAGCGGCGATGGATCGACCACGGAATGGGCTGAGACGAGACCGGTCATCGGCTTTTCACCCGGTTGAGCGCCTTGACGTAGATGTTGGCGAGGCCGAACACGGTGACGAACAGGATGATCGCGAACGCCGAGGAATAGCCGGTGCGCCACTTCTCGAACGCCTCGCGTTTCAACGTGATCGAGGCGACCTCCGTCGTCGATCCGGGTCCGCCGCCGGTCAAGAGGTTGACCATGTCGAACATCTTGAAGTTCTCGATGCCGCGGAACAGCACCGCGAGCATGATGAAGGGCAGCGCCATCGGCAGCGTGATCGACCAGAACTGCCGCCAGGGCGAGGCGCGGTCGACCTCGGCCGCCTCGTAGATGTAGTCCGGGATCGAGCGCAGGCCGGCGAGGCAGATCAGCATCACGTAAGGCGTCCACATCCAGGTATCGACGATGACGATCGCCCACGGCGCCAGCGGCACCTGCGCCAGCATCTGGAACGAGGATGCCGGCGTGCCGGTGACGGCCGAAACGACGTAGTTGAACAGCCCGGTCTGCGGCTGGTAGAGGAACGTCCAGAAGTTGCCGACCACCGCCGGCGACAGCATCATCGGCAGCAGGATCAAGGTGGTCCACAGGCCGTGACCGCGGAATTTCTTGTCGATCAGCCAGGCCAGGGCGAAGCCGAGCACGGTCTGGATCAGGATGCTCCAGAACACGAAACGGGCCGTCACCGTCATCGCCGCCCAGACATCCGGATCGGTCAGGATCGACTGGTAGTTGGCGAGCCCGACATCGAGCACCGTCGCGTTGGGCCGATTGGCGCGGTAGTTCGTGAACGACAGCCGGATGGTCCAGATCAGCGGAAAGATGTTGATCGCCAGCAGCAGCAGCATCGTCGGCGTGATGAACAGCCAGGCGATGGCGCGCTCGGACAGACCGCGCGCGCGACGCGCCAAGACAGGCGGCGTCACCAGGGCGGCGCGGTCGACGAGGCCACTCAATCCGGTTTGGTCGGTCATGCGAGGGGCTGCTTCACGGTGGCTGCTTGGGGGAGCTGCTTCATCTTCTCGTCATTCCGGGTCGCGCGAAGCGCGAGCCCGGAATCCATAGCCACAGGACGTTCTTTGGGGCGAGATCCAACGGACATCTGTGCCTCACGCGGCTTCCTGGGGGGTATGGGTTCCGGGCTCGCGCTTCGCGCGCCCCGGAACGACACGTGGAGAGATCGGTACTGAGAAGCGCAATCGTCAGAGCTTTCCGTCCTCCTTGAACACCTTGGTCCAGTCGGCAATCAGCCCGTCGAGCGCGCCCTTGGCCGTGCCCTGGTCGGCGACGACGTAGTCGTGAACGCGCTTCTGCATCGCGAGCAGGAGCTGCGCGTAGGACGGCTCGGCCCAGAAATCGACCACTTGGTCCATCGCCACCAGGAAGTCGGCGGCGAACGGCGCGGTGGTCTTGAAGTTGGGGTCGTTGAGCACGCCCTTGTGGCAGCTGTAGCCGCCGAGCGCCCACCACTTCTTCTGGGTGTCGAGCGAGGCGAACCATTTGATGTAGGCCAGCGCCTCGGCACGGTTCGGCGAATAGGCCACCACCGAGATGCCCTGCCCGCCGAGTTGCGAGCCCTTTTCCTTCTGGGCCGGGTTGACGAAGAAGCCGATTTTGTCGCCGCCGACATTCGGGTCCTTGTAGAGGCCGGGGAAGAACGCGAACCAGTTCATCTGCAGCGCGACCTGGCCGGACTTGAAGGCGTCGAGGCCCTCCTGCATGTAGCCGTTGGAATAGCCCGGCGGCGTGCAGCACTTGTAGAGCGCCTTGTAGAATTCGAGGCCCTTCACCGCGTCGTCGGAGTTGACGAAGCCCTGCATGTCATACGGCTTCTTCGGGTTCTGGTACTTGAAGCCGAACGGATACAGCGCATTGGTGACGCCCATCGTGATGCCTTCCGAGCCTCGCTCGGTGAAGATCGCCGCGCCATAGACGGTCTTGCCGTCGATCACCCGCTTCTGGAAGAACTCGGCGATGTCCTTCAGCTCGGTCTGCGTCTTCGGCACCTCGAGTTCGCGGCCGAATTTCTTCTTGAACTCCTCGCGGATCTCCGGCCGCGCGAACCAGTCCTTGCGGTAGGTCCAGCCATTGGCGTCGCCCATCGCCGGCAGCGCCCAGTAGTTCGGCGTGCCCTTCGGCCATTCGGCGTAGCCGGCGACGGTCGCCGGCATGAAGTCGGAGATCTTGATGCCTTCCTTGTCGAAGAACTCGTTGAGCTTGACGTATTGGCCGTTCTCCGCGGCGCCGCCGATCCACTGGGAGTCGCCGATCATCAGGTCGCACAGCTTGCCCTTGGAATTGAGCTCGTTGAGCATGCGGTCGGCGAAGTTCGGCCACGGCACGAATTCGAACTTCATGTTGACGCCGGTCTTGGCCGTGAAGTCCTTCGACAACTCGACGAGCGCGTTGGCCGGGTCCCACGCCGCCCAGCACAGCGTGATGGTTTTTCCTTCGGCCCGTGCCGGCGCGGATGCGCCGAGCACTGTCGCGGCGGCGACGGTCGCCGTCAGTGCAAATGTCTGCAGCAACTTCATCTGGCACTCCCTCCCTGTTGGCGCCGCCCCGCTTGTGCACGGATGCCGGCGATGTGTGGCCCGCAGCAAGATGCGCCGTCACAACGACAGCGGGAGCTGCAAGCGTTTCCTCATGACACCTCGGATCACCGTCCGAGTTAAGTATTTTGTTTAGTAGATTTGCCCCGACTAAACATGTCAAGCGCCAATCGAGCGAAATCCGAGCGCCTTTTGTTTAGCGACTGCAGCAAGTGGCTCAGGGACCATCGGTTCTGCACGGCTTGGGACGCAGCGTCGCATGCCGCGCAATCGGGACGAGCCAACCTGGAGCTGCAGCGTTAGGCGCCAGCCTGTGGCAACTCCACCCCGCAATGAACCCGCCCATCCGCGACGACGAAACGCCCGCCGAGACGCGCGACGGCGTCCGACCATCCCGCCCTGACGACGCGCGCTTCAAACGTCCCTGCCCCCGGATCGATCGCGAGCTCGACGTCCTGAAAATCCAGAAAGCCGCGCGTGATCGGATACTGGCACTTGTAGTAGGCTTCCTTGGCGCTGAAGAGCGTGATCGGCAGCATCGGCCGCACGTCTTCAGGCTGCGCCTGCAGCCAGCGCCGCTCGGTGGGCGTGAGCACGAGCTCCAGCAGAGAGGGATCAAGCTGGCGCAGATCCTCGACGTCCAGCCCGAGCGATCGGACCTCGCGGCTGCGCGCGACCGCTACGGCGCAGAAGTCGGCACAATGAGACATGCTGCCCGTGTAGCCCTGCGGCCAGACCGGCGCGCGATCCGGGCCAGGAACCAACGGCACAGGCGCGGCCCCGAGCTCCGCCAGCGCCTTGCGCGCCAGCATGCGCGCCGTTCCGAACTCGGCCCGCCGCTTGGCGACGGCGTTCTCGACATGCGCGCGCTCTTCGGGAAAGAGGCCGTCATCGGCAAGCGACAGAGACGACGCAGCCACCACGACCGGGCTTTGAAAGAGATTTTCGATCGCCCTCATCGGCAGGTCTGCACGCTACTTCTTCACTCGGGATCGGCGGACGGTCAGTCTACACCATGGCGCGACGGCACGGCACGAATTTGCGACGCCCGGCCGGAGGTCAACCGCTTCACGAGTCAAACAGCCCAATCAACAAGAGCAAACATGACGTCGCGTTCTCGCGGCGTCTTGCGCCCGAGTCTTGCATCCGTTCGTCCTCTTCGGAGACGAAGAGGCGCAGGGAAGGCCGGGAGCCTGCCGCCCCCATGGCCCCCGTGCAGTGAAAATTGCACGGGGTAGGAACCACAGGTTTGGCGCGGACATCCCGGCCTTCCCTGCGCGATGGTTTTGCGGGTTATAGGCGCTCTCCTCGGGGACCGGCTGTCTTGCCCCCGTCGCCGACGGATCATCACCGCCGACTTGACGCCAGCATCGGGGCGCCAGGACCACACCATTTCGCCGTCGCATCGTTCCGTTCGTCCGCGCAAGCAAGTCACGCTGCGGACCGACACGCCCACCGCATCTCCAGCTCGACGTTCGTGACGATCGCGAAACGTCCCTCTTCAGCGAGCCGGGATGCGCGAGAATGTGACGGTGATTTGCCCGACGACACAAGCGAGGTGCCCGCGACAAACTGGCACGACGGGCAATCCGCACATGCGAGCCATGCGGTCTTTGCCCGTCGGGCGTCACCGCCGATCGCCTTTGCAGAGATGGCCTTTGAAACGACCGAGCGCCTGGCCTCAGGCCGGCCGCCGGCCACCACCGAGCAGGAACAGCGCGGGCAGCACCAGCACCGGACTGAAGATCGCCGACAGGAAGACGCAGCCCCAGAAGCCCATGCGCGAGTCGCGGCCGAAATAGCCGCTGAGGAGGCACAGCAGCACGTAGCAGATGATGACGAAGGCGGACATCAAGACATGCTCCTCATGCTGACGACGATGCGTGGTGACCACCGGCTACTGGGCATTCTGCACCGGAGCGGCGGGAATTGGCGATCCCTGGCGTGTCGGCGCCGGCGGCACGCCCAGCGGAGTCATGCGGGCTCGCCCAGGCAGACCGGGCCCGATCGGATTTTCGAGCGGATCGCGCGCGGGGTTTTCGACCTTCGGGAAGGTCAGCTTGGTGCTGTCGAGCCCCATGATCCCCGGGTTCGGCGCGGTCGCGCTGCCGGAGGAGACTTCGGACCCCAGAATGAGCGGCATCTGATTGGTGCTGCCGCCGACCACGACGACCTTGCTGTTGTTGGAACGCGCGAGATCGAGCGTCGCCTGGATGCCGGTCCAGGTCAGCACGTCCTTCGACAGCGCCCGCGCCACGGTGGCGTAGTAGTTCTCGAGGCCGATGGCCTCGATGCGCTGGCGCTCGGCCTCGGAGCGGGCGCGCGCCAGGATGAACTCGTAGGACGCGGCGTATTGCTCCTGGGTCAGCTTGTCCTCGATCGCCTTGCGCATGCCGTCGGGCAGGATGACCCTTGTCACGACCATGTCGTCATAGATCAGGATCGAGCTCTTCGGTTCGCCGCGCAGCGCCTCCAGCATCTGGCCGGTCAGAAGCTCGCTGTCGATAGTGTAGAGCCGGTGGCTGTCGAACTTGCCGATGACGCGGCGGACCACGCCTTGCGTCACCGGCATGATCAGCCGATTGACGTAGTCGGTGCCCACTTCCTTCAGCAGCCGTGGCGCCGCATTGCCGTCGATGTGGAAGATCAGATTGGCCTTCACGTCGACGCGCAGACCTTCGAGACTGAGCGCCTCGACGTCGAGCGGCAGCGACTGCACGCGCGTCTCGAACAGATACATCTTGTTCCAGGGCAGCTTGAGCGCCAGGCCTTCGCGGAAGACGTCGTCGATGACGGTGCCGCCTCCCAGCAGGCTGTAGAGCACGCCGACATGGCCGGCGGGGACGACGACGATCACCAGCCGCCACAGCAGCAATACCAGGATGCCGGCCAGCGCGATGGTGCCGACCACATAGGCCTCGATGCGGTCGCGAAGCCGGCCGCGCGTCGGCCTGAGCGGCGACGGCGAGTTGCGGGAGCTGCGGGAGCTGCGATCGGGATAGGCCACGCTCATGTCGCGATGCTCATGTCAAAGCCTCGGCTTGCTCGAGCCGGCCGTCCCGCATCGTGAGAACGCGATCGCCCATCGAGAAGTAGCGATCATCGTGGCTGATGACGATAACGGCCTTGCCGCGAGCTCGCAAGTCGGGAAGGATTTCGGTGTAGAAGCGGTGACGGAAGGACGGATCCTGATCGGCGCCGACCTCGTCGAGCAGATAGATCGGCCGGTCTTCGAGCAGTGCGACGATCAGCGCCAGCCGCTTGCGCTGTCCGGTCGACAGGTCGAGCTGGGTGAAGCCGCCGTCGCGGAACGTGGTCTTCTCGGCGAGGCCGAAGTCGGCCACCATGGCGTTGACCTTGGCCGGATCGATCGTGCGCGCGCCGTAGAAGCGGTCGAACAGATGGAAATCGGCGAACACGCAGGAGAACAGCTGACGATATTTGCCGCGCCGAGCATGGTCCACCGGCTGACCATCCCACAGGATGACGCCGGAGGCCGGCTCATAAAGGCCGGTCAGCAGCCGCATCAGGGTCGACTTGCCGCTGCCATTGCCGCCGATCAGGTAGGTGATCTGCCCGGGCGCGACGACGAGGTCGCACGGACCGAGGGTGAAGTTGGCCTTGCCGTCGCGGCCGGTGTGCGAATAGGTGATCGCCCGCAGCTCGACCTGGGTGAACACCTGATGCGAGGCATCCGGCGACGGCTCGGGCTCGCGCGCGGCGGCCAGCAGCTTCTTCTCCATGTCCAGGAGATGCTCCATCGACAGGTTGGCGCGCGCCAGCACGGCCGCCGAGCGCAGCACGTTGTCGAGGGATGAGAGCATGAAGAGGACGGTATAGAGCACCTGGAGCACCGTGCGGTGCTCCTTGATGTAGCCGGGCAGGATGAACACGACGGCGGCGAGCAGGCTGTAGAAGCCGATATAGGAGATGCTCATGCCGGAGGCGATGTGGTCCATCGCGACCGTGTTCTTGGTGTCGATCTCCTCCGAGGCCGGCAGCAGATGGTCCTGCTCCAGGTCGTGGCCGCGCGCGGCGTTCTGACGCACCTCTTTGAACCCGTGCAGCAGATGGCCCATCAGGTCGAGGAAGCGCGTCTCCTGCGCGCTCGCCGCCACCAGCGCCGCGCGGGAACCGCGCTGGCTGTAGCGGTAGAAATAGACGGTCACCACGAAGGCGAACACCAGCAGCACGATGGCAAATAAAGAGAGATAGGCGATGTAGACGCCGAGCAGCACGAAGGTCAGCGCCGAGATCATGCCGGTGACGATCTGCGGCGCGGCATCCGAGATCAGGATCGTCTCGCGCGCGACGACGTCGTAGATCCGGTCGACGCCGGTGCGCTCCAGCGCCTCCAGCTCGATGCGGCGGACCAGGAGCACGTAATTGTCGCGGATCTGGCGCAGGATGGCTTCGCTGAGCGCCGTCACCATCCGCATTGAGTACCGATGCGAGCCGATCACCAGCGCCGCCAGCACGACGAACAGCAGCACCATCTCCAACGCCGGCCCGTCGCTCGACTCCGGCGCGGTCGCGGTGTTGGTCACGACCATCAGCGCGCCCATCGCGAAGCTGGTCAGCACCATGCCGGCGATGAGGCGGAAGCGGATCGGACCCGCGGAGGCGAGGACGAAGCGTATCAGGTCCAAGGTTCAAACCGCCTTCTGTCCACGCTGAAACACCCCAGGACCGCGCCGTCAGCCAAGGACGGAGGCGCGACTCCCCATAAAATGAGCCCCCGCGGCGGCATGCCGGCGCGGTCGAACCGCATGGCGCAATCGAATCCATCGGCAATGTGTTTGATCACAACGGTCGTTGACGGCAAAGGGCACACTGCGGGAGGCTTGCAAATAAACAAACGAATTCATGATCGATGACGATCCCGCCGGCATCGGCTCAGGATGGCTCGGCGACGAACGACGCCGACAGCACTTCAGCCAGCACCGCTTCGGGACGATCGGACAGATAGAAGTGCCCGCCAGGAAAGTCGCGGCGGCGCACCGGCCGGACGGACACCCTGCCCCAGCCCGCGATCCGCTCATCGGCCGTCTGCGGATCGTCGCGGCCGCGCATGACCGTGACCTCGATGTCGAGCGGGTCGGCCGCTCGGTCCCGGTAGCCAATCACGGCGGCGAAATCGGCGCGCAACACCGGCGCGATCAGCTCGCGCAGTTCGGCGATCTCCATCACCGCCGGCGGAATGCCGCCGTAGCGGCGATCGATGGCGGCCAGGAACGCATCATCGTCGAGCGCCATGAAGCCGCTGTCCTGCATGGCAAGATCGGGAGACTCGCGCCCCGACACGACCAGACCGAGATCGCACGCAAAGTGCGCTTGCCGCAGCCCGCGGGCGGTTTCCAGCGCCAGCAGCGCTCCCATGCTATGGCCGAACAGCACGGTCGGCAGCGTCTTGCGCGTCATCAACGATCGGCCGACGGCCAACGCCGGGCCGACGATGTCGTGCTCCGGCGGCTCGGCCAAGCGCGTCTCGCGGCCCGGGAGCTGCACCGCGAGCACCTCGACGTCCGGCGGCACCAGATCCGGCCACCGGCGAAAGAACGAGGCACCGCCCCCCGCGGGCCCGAAGCAGACCAGTCGCCGGCGGGCCGCCGCCCTCGGCTTGAAACACAGGAGCCAGTCATCAGCAAACGAATGCCGCACGTCATCAGGCATGGATCGACCCACATCGAATGATTGGCATAGTATCATGACAACGTCGTGCCGGCTCAGCTCAGATCGCGTCGTTCCCGTGATGCTCACAGGACAATCGGCACCACGGACACCAAACCGCACCTTATTGTGCATTGCCCAGACGTCGACGGGCAGCCGCATCTCGATCACTCAGTGTCGCATCACCGGTCGCACCGCCGGCTACCGGCGTAGTAACGACTCATTATCTGGTGATAGTTCACGACAAGCAGGTCGACAGCCCTTCCAAGGCTGGTGGAACGATGGTACCTTACAACTAATAATTGGGAATCAATCATCATGACGAATTTGGCTTCCAGCGACCAAACTGTTTCCCCGCCCGTCACTCCTGCAGTCAGTCCCGAACGCCACAAGCAGGCGCTGGCGATCGTCAAGCGCAATGCCGGGTTCGGAGCCATCACCGGGCTCATCCCCTTGCCATTGCTCGATGTTTTTGCGTTGACGGGCATTCAGGTCAAGATGATCAGCGAACTCGCTGAGAACTACGAGATCCCGTTCAACGAGAACGCCGTGAAGTCCTATGTCGCGGCCTTGATCGGCGGCATCGTACCGGTCAGCCCGCTCTCCGGAGCTGCGATCCGCGCGGTTCGCTATGTCCCCTTCGTCGGCCCGCTTCTCGGGCTCGCCGTCGTGCCGGCATTCGCCTCTGCCCTGACCTGGGCCATCGGCCGAGTCTTCGTCAATCACTTTGAGAAGGGCGGCGATCTGTTGTCGGTCGATCTCGAGTCGATGAAGGATCAGGTCAAGCGCGGCTTGTCGCGCAAGAGCGCCACCACTGAGGCGGCCGCCACCGCTTAACCTTCACCTGCCCCGCTGCCGTTAGTAGCTGCGGATCTGAGTGACCCTGTACCTCGCGGTACAGGGAACGATGTCTTACGTCCTTGGTGCCGACATGGTGAATGTATTCGACGACGAGAGCGCAATCTTCGTCGTGCTCGTCAACGATGAGGAGCAATATTCGCTCTGGCCTCAATTCAAGGACATCCCGGCCGGCTGGCGGCAGACCGGGCCCGTTGGCAACAAGGCGGACTGCCTCGCCTTCATCGAGAGCGCCTGGACCGACATGAGACCGCTCAGTCTTCGCCGCCAGCGAGATGCCGCCGGCTCATCTGCAGCGTGATGCATCGTGAACGACCGATGGGACCCCTCACGCGCAGAATCGGAGCGCCTGCCCCCTGAGGACAACCCGATCGGGTCTGCCGTCGCCGTCGATACCGACGAGCTCCAGCGCAAGCGCAAGCTCGCGGCCGAGCTGTTGCGGCGGCGTGGCGCCGAGGCGGCCCATCATCCCCTGTCCTTCGGCCAGCAGGCGCTGTGGTTTCTGCACCAGCTCGATCCGTCGAGCACGGCCTATCACGTCGCATTTCCGGTCCGGCTGCGCGGACCGGTCGACGTCGCGGCATTGCGGCTGGCGTTGCAGGACGTCGCCGCCCGCCACCCCGCTTTGCGCACCACATTCGCCTGGCGCGCGGGAACACCGATGCAGGCCGTGTCGTCGCGGGCCGTCGAGCTCCGCCACGTCCAGGTCGCAGACGAGTCGGCGCTCCGCCAGACGGTGCAGGCCGCCTATGACGAGCCGTTCGACTTCGAGCACGGCCCGCTGTTCCGGGCTGTGCTGATCAGCCGCGGCAGCGACGACCACGTTCTGCTGCCGCTCGCCCATCACATCGTCATCGACGGCCAGTCGATCGTCATCCTGCTCGACGAGATCGGACGGAGCTATCAGGCCAGGGCCGCGGGGACCATCGCCGAGCTCCCTTCCGTCGAACGCAGCTACACGGACTTCGTCCGCTGGCAGCGTGCGTTGCTGGCCGGGGCGCGCGGCGAGCAGCTCTGGTCGTATTGGCACTGGCTGCTGTCCGGCGAGCTGCCGGTGCTCGACCTGCCGCTGGATCATCCGCGGCCGGCGCAGCGCCGGGAGCGCGGCGAACAGATCGACCTCACCGTCGCGCCGGAGCTGTTGTCCCAGCTCAAGGCGCTGGCACGGCGTCACGAGACCACGCTGTCCGTCGTGCTGCTTGCCGCCTACAGCCTGCTGCTGCATCGGCTGAGCGGACAGGACGACATCCTGCTCGGCTCGGTGGTCTCCGGCCGCACGCAAGCCTCCTTCGAGGCGACCGTCGGCTATTTCGTCAACACCGTCGTGCATCGCACGCGGCTGACGGACGGCCAGAGCCTCGCGGCCTTTCTCGACGCCACACGGCGCGCCACAGCGGAAGCAGCCGAACACCAGGACTATCCGTTCTCGCTGCTTGCGCAGCGGCTGCAGACCCGGCGCGATCCGGCGCGAACGCCGATCTATCAGGCGTGCTTCAACTTCCTGCAACTCCGCGGTCAGCAGGCGGTCGAGGGATTGATCGCGCCGCTGCCGAATGACGGCTGGAGCATTTGGGGCGGACTGGCTGCGCGCAGCGACCCGTTTCCGCAGCAGCTCGGCCAGTTCGATTTCGTTCTCGAACTGTACGAAGCCAACGCGGCGCTGTTCGGCAATTTCAAGTTCAATCCTGACCTGTTCGCGCCGGCGACGGTTCGGCATTGGGCCCGGGCGTTCGAGACGCTGCTGCGCGCCTTCGCCGCGGATCCGGTGGGTCCGGCGGCCCGGCTGGCGCTGGTGCCTTCGGATCTGGCGCAAGCCGAGCAGCCCGGCGCGCCCGCCTGCGTGACCGAGATCGCATCGCAGGAAACCCTCGCCGGACGTTTCGCCGCACAGGCCAACCGAACGCCCGACGTGATCGCCATCCGCGCCGGTCACCGGACGCTCACCTATCGTGATCTCGACCGACGCGCCAATGCGCTCGCCCACGAGCTGATGGCCGCCGGAGTCCGGCCGCGGGATCGCGTCGCCCTGCTGTTCGCCTGCTCGCCGGAGTTCGTGATCGCGGTCCTGGCCGCGCTCAAGGCCGGGGCGACCTACGTGCCGCTGGAGCCGGGACAGCCGCGCGACCGGCGCGACTTCATCCTCTTCGACACTGGCGCGCGCTTTGCGGTGGCCGCGCCGGCGCTGGCGGCGGAGCTTGCCGGTCAGGCCGGCGTGAGCGTTCTGTTGCCGCGCCCCGATGCAGTCGACGATCGCGCTCCGGAGATTGCCGGCGCGGCCGACGATCTCGCCTACATCATGTTCACCTCGGGTTCGACCGGCCGCCCCAAGGGCGTCGGCATCACCCATCGCAACATCATCTCACTGGCAGACGATCCGATCTGGCACAGCGGCCAAGCGCAGACGATCCTGCTGCATTCCAACCCGGCCTTCGATGCCAGCACCTTCGAGCTGTTCGCACCTCTGCTGCACGGCCACAGCGTTGCCATCGGGCCGACCGGCGCGTTCGATGCGGGCCGGCTGGCGGCGGCGATCCGCCATCACGGCGTGACGCGCCTGTTCCTGACCTATCAGCTGTTTGCGGCAGTCGCGGAGGAACAGCCCGGCTGCTTCGACGGAGTCGATGAGGTGCTGACCGGCGGCGAGACGGTATCGCCCGAGGTCGTGCGCCGCGTGCTCGACCACAGCCGCACCGTTGTCGGCCACATGTACGGTCCGACGGAGACGACGACCTTCGTCACCCGTCATCCGCTGCCGGACGTCGCCGCGATCACGACACCGCTGCCGCTCGGTCGCTCGGTTGCCAATCGCGCGGTCGTCATTCTCGACGATGCGCTGAACCTGCTGCCCATCGGCGTCGTTGGCGAGGTCTATGTCGCAGGCGCCGGGCTGGCGCGCGGCTACATCAACCGTCCCGGACTGACGGCGGAGCGCTTCATCGCCGATCCGTTCGGGCCGACGGGAACGCGGCTCTACCGCACCGGCGACCGCGCGCGCTGGCGCGCCGACGGCACGCTCGAGTTTCACGGCCGCGCCGACCACCAGGTCAAGATCCGCGGCTTCCGCATCGAGCCCGGCGAGATCGAGAGCGCGTTGCGGAGGCATGAGGCCGTGGCGGCGACGGCGGTCGTGCCGCAGGAGCATGCGCAAGGACGGCGTCTCGTCGCCTATGTCGTCGGACGCGACGGCGCGGCGCCATCGGCGGCCGAGCTGCGCGGTCATCTCGGCAGCCTGCTGCCGGACTACATGGTGCCGGCGCTGTTCGTGGCGCTGGAGGCGCTGCCGGTCACGCCGAACGGCAAGCTCGACCGCAAGGCCCTGCCCGAGCCCGATCTCGCCGCTGCTTCCGAGGCGAGCTATCGCGCGCCGCGCTCCGCGACCGAGCAGGCACTGGCTGCGATCTGGGCCGAACTGCTGGGCCATGCCCGGATCGGCATCGACGACAATTTCTTCGAGCTCGGCGGCCACTCGCTGCTCGCCACCCGGCTCGTCTCCCGGCTGCGCACCCAGTTCGGCCGCGAGCTGCCGCTGCGCCGGCTGTTCGAGCAGCCGACCATCGCCCGGCTCGCAGCCTCCCTCGACGACAAGACCGATGATCAGGCCACCGCCTTCGTCGCGCTGCCGCGCCCGGCCGATCTGCCGCTGTCGGCGGCGCAGACCCGGCTGTGGTTCCTCGATCAGCTCGAAGGCGGCTCGGCCGCCTACCTCATTCCATTCGCGCTCGATCTCGACGGCGCACTCGACGCCCAGGCGCTCGATCGTGCGCTGACCGCGCTGGTTGCGCGCCATGAGAGCCTGCGCAGCACCGTCGAGCTCAAGGCCGATGCGCCGATCCAGATCATCCGGCCAGCGAGCGCCTTCCGCCTGCTGCACGACGATCTCTCCGATCTCGGCCCCGCCAATCGCGACGCCGCGCTCGCTGCCCGGCTCGATGGTCTGGTGCAGCACCGCTTCGACCTGTCGCGCGACCTGCCGCTGCATGCCGTGCTGGTCCGGCTGGCCGCCGAGCGTCACGTGCTCGCCGTCGTCATCCATCACATCGCCTTCGACGGCTGGTCATCCGGCGTGTTCTTCGGCGAGTTGGCGCGGCTCTATGAGGCCGCTCGCAGCGGCGCGGTTGCGAAGCTGCCGGAGCTTGCCGTTCAGTACGCCGACTACGCGCTGTGGCACCGGCAGCTGCTCGCCGATCCCAATGGACCGATCCCGCGCGAGCTCGCTTTTTGGCGTGCGGCGCTCACTGAGGCGCCGGCGCGGCTGGAGCTGCCGCTCGACCTGCCGCGTCCGACGACGCCGCGCCATCCCGCCGGCTTCGTGCATCTGCGTCATGATGCGAGCGAGGTCGCGGCCTGGGAGGCGCTGGCCCGCCGCCACGGCGTCACGCTGTTCATGGTCCTGCATGCGGCCTTCGCCACCGTCTTGGCGCGCTGGAGCGGCAGCGACGACATCAGCATCGGCACGCCGATCGCCAACCGCACCCGCCGCGAGTTCGAGGGGCTGATCGGCTTCTTCGTCAACACGCTGGTGCTAAGGCTGCGGCTCTCGGACGATCCCACTCTGGGCGAGTTGCTGGCCCGTGTGCGCGAGACCGATCTCGCCGCCTTCGCGCATCAGACCCTGCCGTTCGAACAACTGGTCGAGGAGCTGCAGCCGGCCCGCCAGCTCGGTGTCAGCCCGCTGTTCCAGGCGATGCTCGCCCTGCAGAACGCCGCCGCCTTCCGCGCGCCGGAGATCGCCGGCCTCACCACGCGGATGCATCCGCCGGAGCCGGGTGTCGCAAAATTCGCGCTGACCCTGTCGCTGCAGCCGACCGGCGACGGCGGGCTCGAGGGCATTTTGGAATACGACGCCGAGATGTTCGCGCCCGCCAGTATGGAGCGGCTGGCCGGGCATGTCGCGACCCTACT
>NZ_JBNPTH010000005.1:0-661152 GCF_051167555.1 Bradyrhizobium sp. HKCCYLS3077
TTGACTCACAAACACATGTGGCCAGTCAAGCGATACAGACGGACACCTGGGCAGTTACGCGCAGCGAAGCAATCCAGGGTGGTGGGCGGGATTCTGGATTGCTTCGCTGCGCTCGCAATGACGCGGTGAGAGCGGGGCGCGCCATCGGCAGAGCGACCTGCAGAGGCAGACTATACAATCAGCCGCCCCTGGCGTTCCGCAATCCCGATCACTGCCTCGGTCCCGGCATTGAAATCGAGATGATCCGCCTCGATGCCGTCGGAGAAGATCACGCCATTCTCCGGCATCAGCGAGCGCAGGCGCAGCGTCTCCGCGCCATCGAGCCCACCGCACACCAGCGTCGTCTGCGACGTCTTGCTCGGAAATGGCTCGCGCACCGCGAAGCGCAATGCGCGGGCGTCCCAGGGGAGGGCGGTGTAGTCGCCGTCGCCATGGCTGCCATAGCTGCCGGCGATCGCCAGCGCGCCGGTGACGATGCTCTTGAACCAGGCGGTCGAGCCGAGCCCGGTCGCCACGATCAGCCCGCTCGACGACTGGCGCTCGTCCGCCTCGCGTGTCGCGATTTCGTAGCGCGCCGACACATGCGTGCGGGCGCCGATGAAGAGGTCATTCACCGCGTACAGCACCTGGCCGTCGGCGAGGCTCGCGCGCGCCATGGTCACCGCCTTGGCCGCGCGCTTGTCGGCGGCCACCTCAGGCAGCAGGCTCGCGAGATCATCCGGCGCGAACGGTAGCAGCACGCCGTCATGGCGGGCGGCATCCGGGTTGAGGCCGAGCAGCGGCTGGCCGTCGAGATATTTCATGGTGTTGGCGACGAGCCCGTCGGGGCCGAGCGCCGCGACGATGTCAGCCGGGCCGAAGATGAAGTTCGGCAGGAAGCCGCGGTCGACGATCTGGTAGCGCCCCCAGCGCTCCAGGGTCTGCGTCGCCGTGGCGCGCGCGGCCTGGTAGGCCGCGTGCTCGCGCTCGTAGTCGGAGAAGTCGGCGCCGAGATGCTCGACATAGAAGCGGGCCTGGTCCGCGGTGAGGAACTTTGCGATCAGCTCCTCAAGCCGCGTTCTCCTGGTGACCAGGATCACCTTGCGGTCATTGCCGGACACGGGGCGCCTCCGCGGGCTTCTGCATGAGGCTGTTCAGCAGCTCCGGCGAGACGTTCAGCTGCCCGATCTTCTCGGCCTTTTCGGCCAACCCAGAGAACGCCTGCGCGATCAGCTGGCCCGGCTGCATGCCGGTCGCCGCCAGCGCCTGGATCACGCGGGTGTCGACGCCCTCGAAGATCTTCATCAGCGCGCCGACGCGGTAGGCTTCGGCGTCCGCCAGCGTGCGGGTGTTGGCCGCATTCAACGACACGAAGTCCTTGCGCTTGGCCTCCAGCCCGATGTCGGCGACCATGCCGGCCTCGCGCAGTTCGTTCTTCTTTGCGGACACGCTGGCCTCCGCGTCCATCTGCGTCTCGCGGATCGAGCGCTTCTTCTGCTCGACCGCGATCTCGGTGTCGAGCTCGCTCTCGCGAATGGCGCGCTCGCGTTCGACCGCGAAATTGCGCCGCGCGAAGATGGCTTCATCCGCGGTCTTCAGGATCGCCTCGCGCGCCTCGGCTTCGAGCGCCTTTGCCGTTTCCGGCGTCGGCTTCACCGCCCGCACGGCGACGCCGAGGATTTCAAGACCCAGCGCATCGATGTCGGCCCGTTGCTTCAATCCGGCCGCGATCGCCTCAGCGATGCGGTCGGAAGCGCGCAGCGCTTCCCGGAGGGTCATGTCCTTGACCGCCTGCTGCGCCAGCACCTCGACCGCGCCGAGCACGCGCTGCGGCAGCTCCTCGGGGTCGTCGGACTCGTAGGTCTTGCCGTCGCGCTTGAGGGTGAAGTTCAGCATCGCCGCCGCCTTCTTCGGCTCGCCGATGCGGTAGGTGACCTGGCCCTGGATCGTCAGCGTCTGAAAGTCGCGGGCGATCTGCTGGAAGATGAAGGCGGCGTCGCGGCTGCCGATCGGGATCGCGACCAGCGAGGTCGCGGGCCCGTAGTAGAAGGTGGAAAGCCCGGCGCCTTCCTCGACCACAGTGCCGGCGCGGTACTTGAGCAAATAGGTGGTGGGCTGGGCCTTGATGAAACGTAAGCCGAACATGGCGGTCTCCTGACGTTTGGCGACATAAGTGTGTCACGCCAACTAAGTAAGTTGGACAGTACAACTAAGCGTGCTAGTGTCAAGGGGCAAAATCGGCGGGGGCAGCGGTATGGCGGGACGGCAGGGGCAGGGCGGGGGAGCAGGCGATCAGGCGGGGGCCAGAAGGGCCGGCCTGGATTTTCCGCGGCCGCTGACCACGGTCGACGTCGTCATCTTCACGATCCGACAGGAGGCGCTGCATGTGCTGCTGGTGCGCCGCGGCCATGCCGAGGGCGAGCCGTTTCCGGACACGTTTGCGCTGCCCGGCGGCTTTGTCGACGTGACCAAGGATGCCGATCTCGCCGCCTGCGCCCGGCGCAAGCTCGCCGAGAAGACCGGCGTGGTCAGTCCGTATCTGGAGCAGCTCGGCAGTTGGGGCAGCGCCACGCGCGATCCGCGCGGCTGGTCGGCGACGCATGCGTATTTCGTACTGATCTCGTCGTCAGCGGCGGAGGCTGCATTGGCGGCCGATGCGCAATGGTTTCCGCTTCAAGGTACAGGCGTGAAGCCGAAGCTCGCCTTCGACCATGCCGAGATCCTGCAGGCCGCCGTGCAGCGGCTGCGCAACAAGGTCGAATACACCTCGCTGCCGGCCTATCTCATGCCGGAGGAGTTCACGCTCCCCGAGCTGCAGCGGACCTACGAGATCGTGCTCGATCGCGCGCTGGAGAAGAGCGCCTTCCGCACCCGCATGCTCTCAGCCGACCTGATCGAGCCGATCGACAAGATGCGCAAGGGGCCGAACCGGCCGGCCCAGCTCTACCGTCTGAAGAAGGCGGCCGCGCCGGTATACTTTGCGCGCACGTTCAACGCGCCGGAGTGACGGTGGTGTAGCCCGTCTGCCTCGCCACCGTCATTGCGAGCGTAGCGAAGCAATCCAGGGCCGAGCAAGGACTCTGGATTGCTTCGCTACGCTCGCAATGACTGGGATGAGAGGACAATGCGCCAAGCGACCGCACTGGCTGCGCGGCGCAAGGCCGGATCAGGCCGAAAAATCCACCACCAGCGATTTGCTGGTCGAGCTCGAGGAGCTGCTGCCGCTGGCGCTGTAGGACGACGTCGTGCTGCTGTTCGAGCTCTGCAGCGCCTCGAGCAGCTTCTTCAGCAGCTCCTCGATCTGCGACGAGGAGTCCGTCGACGTCGATGACGAGGTGCTCGACGTGGTGTCGGTGCTTGAGTCGTCGCTCGGCGGCGGTCCGGGCGGCGGGCCGCCGGCGCCACCCGGACCGCCGGAGAAGGCGTTGGCGAACACGTTCTTCAGCTCGGTTGCCTGGTCCGAGGTGAGCTTGCCGCTGTCGACCTCGCTCTGGATCAGATCGTCGATCTTCGACTGCATCTCCTTGGGTGAGGGCGGCGTGGAGCTCGTCGACGCGGACGAGCTGCTGCTGCCGCTCGTCAGCGCCGAATCGATGTCGTCGAGCGCTGACGACAACGCGGTCTGGTCGGTCGAACTGACCTTGCCGGCCGAGACTTCCTTGGTGAGCTCCTGCTTGAGCAAATCGAGTGGCGAGAAGCCACTCATGGAGGAGGCAGAGATCGACGTCATGGCGTGCTCCGAAGGTTGCGACATCAAACCTGCCTCAAGCTGTCGACCGGGGCGCTTAACAGGGTCTTGTTCCGTATGTCCCGATGTGTCGGGCCGCGGGTTGCACACAAAACGAAGCAAGAAAGTCGACGATGTCCGTAATTTTGCGGAGCATTCGCAAGTGCGGCGGCGGACGGCGACCGACGAATTATTAACGACAACAGATGAAAGTAGTCCCGCAATAGTTCGGGGTGGATTGATCAGATGCGATTGCTCGACGGCCTGACCATACGAACCGTTCTCGGCTTGATCATCGGCGCGCTGGCGCTGCTGTTGATCGGCAGCCTCGCCACCGGCCTGGTCGACGCGCTCGGCCGCTATCAGTCGGCGCAGCGGATCGCGCGGCTCGCCAGCGCCGACCAGCAGCTGTTCAACACCCTGATCGGCTTCCGGCTCGAGCGCGGCACCTTCCTGGCCACCCTGGCCGCGGAGGGGACGGCCGACCAGGCGGCGGAGACGCGCATCACGACCAACCGCCAGATATCCGAGACGGCCTACAAGCAGGTGCAGGAGGCGCTGTCCGGCGTGGCCGACGCCAAGATCGCGAGCCGTCTCAGCACGCTCGTCGCGACGCATGACCGGCTGGCCTCGCTGCGGCCCGACGCCGAGCGGGCCATCAGGCAGCCCAAGACGTCGCGCGACGGGCAAACCGCCGATGCCTTCCGCAAGGCCGCGCAGGACTATCTCGATGCGCTGCTCGTCATCGCCGCCGATCTCGAGGAGACGATGAAGCTTGCCGATCCCGCCGTGGACCAGATGGTCAACGTCAAGCAGTCGGCCTGGGCGGCGCGCAATTTCGGCGGCCAGTTCGCGATCAAGATCGAGAACGCGGCGGCTTCGGGTAAGCCGTGGAGCGTCGCCGAGATCGTTGCCGGCGCTGATGATTCCGGCCGGCAGGCGCAGGCCTGGAGCCAGGTGCAGACGGCCGCCGCGCGGCCCGACGCGCCTGCTGCGCTCGTCGATGCCGTTAACCGCTCCAAGCAGGCGGAGGCCACGGCCATGGCCGAGCAGCAGGCCGGGCTCGTCAAGGCGCTGCGCAACAACCAGAGCATCGACTTCAAGTTCGCCGAGCTGTCCAAGCTCAACACCGCGCTATTGTCCTACAGCGTCGACGCCGCCAATGCGGCGCTGGCGGAGATGGTCGCGGTCGCCGGCCGGCGCATCGGGGAGGCGCGCGAGAGTCTGATCATCAACCTCGTGATGATGGGCATCGCGCTCGCCGTGGCGCTCGTCGGCATGGTCGTGGTGCAGAGCCGCATCTCGGCGGCGATCCGCTCGCTGGCCGCGGCGATGCAGCGCCTGGCCGATCGCGACTACACGATCGAGCTCGCCGGGCTCGCCCGTCGCGACGAGATCGGCGAGATGTCGCGTACCGTCGCCGTATTCAAGGACAGCATGATCGCCGGCGACCAGCTTGCAAGCGAGAAGGAAGCGGCGCAGGCCCGGCGCGAGCAGCGTCAGGCCACCGTCGATGCGCTGATCCGGCAATTCGAGGCGACCGTGACCTCGTCGCTGAAGACGCTGACCTCGGCCTCGAGCGAGCTGAACGCAACCGCGCAGTCGATGTCGGCGACCGCCGATCAGGGCCGCCAGAAGGCCTCGTCCGTCGCCGACGTGTCGCAGCGCGCTTCGGGCAATGTCCAGATGGTGGCGGCGGCGACGGAGGAGTTGTCGGCCTCGATCAGCGAGATCAGCCGCCAGGTCACCGAGTCCACCTCGATCGCCAGCGCTGCGGCGACGCAGGCGGAGAAGACCAATGACGAGGTGCGGGCACTGTCGGATGCAGCGCAGCGGATCGGCGACGTCGTCGCCCTGATCAGCGGTATCGCCGAGCAGACCAACCTGCTGGCGCTGAACGCGACCATCGAGGCCGCGCGCGCCGGCGAGGCCGGCAAGGGCTTTGCGGTGGTCGCGGCCGAGGTGAAGACACTCGCCAACCAGACCGCCAAGGCGACCGAGGAGATCACCTCGCAGGTCGCCTGCATTCAGAGCGCCACCAAGGCTTCGGTGGACGCCATCCAGGCGATCTCCTCGACCATCCATCGCGTCAACCAGATCGCCTCGGCGATCGCGGCAGCCGTCGAGCAGCAGGGTGCCGCGACCCGCGAGATCGCGCGCAACGTGCAGCAGGCGTCCGAGGGAACCAACGCGGTGTCGCAGAACATCTCGACCGTGTCGGAGGCCACCGCCGCCACCGGCCAGGCTGCCGGCGGCGTGCTCGACTCCGTGCGCACGCTGTCAAAGCTGTCCGCCGATCTGCGCCACGACGTCGACCAGTTCGTGAGCCAACTGCGCTCGGCGTAGCGTCGTGATCTGCGGGAATCATCTGGGCGGAACGTGATGCCACCGCCCGTCGCCTCACCACCGGTGTCATTCCGGGGCGCGCGCAGCGCGAGCCCGGAATCCATCGGGCGGCAGGCGATGCAGAGGGATGGATTCCGGGCTCGTGTTGCGCACGCCCCGGAATGACGGCCTCGATGGCGGCAGAGGGGCATGCGTCCCCAACGACATTGCGGCATGCCGAGAGCGCAGTGCTCGGGGCCGCGAAATGGTGTATCCGCGGGTGACTGGCGGCGCCTCACGGGGCATGTCCGCCACAAGGAATAAACTCCCGGAGGAACTCCATGTCGGCGCTGCCGCTATCTGGCATCAAGATTCTCGACCTCACCCGCGTGCTGGCCGGGCCGCTGTCCGCCCAGATGCTGGCGGATCTCGGCGCCGAGGTGATCAAGATCGAGCGGCCGGGCACCGGCGACGACGCGCGCGCCTTCGGCCCGCCCTACCTGAAAGACCCCGAGGGCAAGGCCAACAACAACAACTCGTTCTACATCTGCGCCAACCGCAACAAGAAGTCGGTCACGGTCAACATCGCCTGTCGGGAAGGGCAGGAGATCATCCGCGCGCTCGCCAAGGACTGCGACGTGTTCATGGAGAACTACAAGGTCGGCGATCTCAAGCGCTACGGTCTCGATTACGAGGCCATCAAGGCGGTCAATCCCGATGTGATCTACTGCTCGGTCACCGGCTTCGGCCAGACCGGGCCGTATTCGCCGCGCGCCGGCTATGACGCGATCTTCCAGGCGATGGGCGGGCTGATGAGCGTCACCGGCCACATGGACGGCGAGCCGGGGGCGGGGCCGATGAAGGTCGGACCGTCGATCGTCGACTACATGACCGGCATGAACACCTCGATCGGCATCCTCTCGGCGCTGTACCACCGCGACGTCAATGGCGGCGGCGGCCAGCACGTCGATGTCTGCCTGTTCGACACCGTGATCGCGTCGCTGTCGCATTACGCGCAGATCTTCCTGATCAACGGCAAGTCGCCGCCGCGGCGCGGCACCTGGGGCAATGGCGGCATGCCGGCCGGCGTGTTCCGCTGCACCGACGGCGAACTGATGCTGGTGGTCGGCAACGACGCCCAGTTCGCGCGCACCTGCGCGGTGCTGGGCGCACCGGAGCTCGCCACCGATCCCAAATTCCTCAAGAACAACGACCGCGTCGTCAACGGCAAGGAGATCATGGCGATCTTCGCCGGCCTGTTCCTGAAGAACTCGGTCGCGCATTGGCTGGAGGAGCTGGAAAAGGCCGGTGTGCCCTGCGGCCCCGTCAACGACTTCGCCCATGTGTTCGCCGATCCGCACGTCCGCTCGCGCGGCATGGAGGTCAAGGTCGAGCACAAGTTCGAGCCGCAACTGTCGGTGATCCGCAACGCGCTGACCTTTTCGGGCACGCCGATCACCGACTATCGCGCCCCGCCACTGCTCGGCGAGCATACGCAGGACGTGCTGGCCGGGCTCGGCTACGACGCGGCGAAGATCGCGGCGCTGAAGCAGCAGGGCGTGGTGTAGCTCCTCCGAATCCCGGCTCTCTCCGTTCGTCATTCCGGGGCGCGCGTAAGCGCGAGCCCGGAATCCATAGCCACAAGCGGTCAAGGTAGAGCGAGCTGGACGTGGCCGCTGTCTCCGAACGATTGCTGTTCGTGGTTATGGATTCCGGGCTCATTCGCGCTGTTTCAAGATGGCTTCGCCATCTTGCGCGCGAATGCCCCGGAATGACAGCGGGCGTGGGTGGGGACTGCTCCCCGCTAACGTGTACGGTGATGCCTGTGCCGCTTCGGTTTCGGCCGGTGATAGCGCGGCTCTGCCACGTATGGCGCAGGCGGCGGCGCGCCGAGCTGCTGCCGCGATTCCTGCAGGCGCCTTTGATAGCCGGGGGAGTTCATGATGTTGGCGGCGGCACCACGCGCGAGCACCGGCTCGCAGGCCGAGACCATCACGATCGCCGCGGCGGCGATGGCCATGATCAATCGCAGGCGCTGCGTCATCAGGCTTGCTCCATTCTCATCAGCGCGCCTCGCGCGCCGCAACCTTCGGCGCTGACTTTGCCGCCGGCACGCGCGCGGTCAAGCCGAGCACGGCGCCGCGTACCACGCGCGCGATCACATCCTCGACATCGTCGAGGTCGCATTGGCCGTCGGACAGTTTTGTCAGCCGCTCGCTCTCGCGGATGGTGTGATGCGCCATGGCGAGCGCGAAATGCAGGCCCCAGAACAGGTCGACCTCGGAACTGTCCGGGAGCGCGCGCGCCATCGCTGCGGCGAATTTTCGTAAGTGGTCGATTTCCTTGGTCTTGATGCGGCGGATCGGTGGCACGCTCTCGATCGAGGCGCGGATCATGAATTGCGCCACCGGCGAGCGCTGGTTCTGTGGCCCCAGGCAGCCGCGCAGGATCGGGCCCACCAGCGCGCGCAGGATGGCGCCGATCTCGGCGCGGCCGCCGCCGGCATCCTCGGCTTCGCGCAGTTCGCGCAGCCGCTCGCGATTGAGCGCGATCGAGCGCGTCACGAACAGCTCGGCGATCAGCTCGTCCTTGGAGCCGAAATGATAGTTCACCGCGGCGAGATTGACGTTCGCTGCCGCGACGATGTCGCGCAAGGTGACGTCGGAGAAGCCGCGCTCGGCATACAGCCGCTCGGCGGCGACGAGGATCGCAGTCCGGGTCTGGTCGGTCGCCATAGGGTCCCCGTTGCGTTTCAAACAATTGTATGAAACTATCGTTTGAGACGGCCGGAATGTCAATCGCGGTGCTTCCGCGGGGCGAGATTTCGGCACCGCAGCGACGGTGTCCGCGAAACCGTGCCGCGCAAGATCGCTCTTGCGCTGACGCGGCCGGCGGATCGACACTGCGGCCAAACAAGGTTCGAGGAAACACCCAAGGAGAGTCCCATGGACTTCACGATGTCGGCAAAGCAGCAGGAATGGCTGGAGCGCGTGCGCAGCTTCATGACCAAGCATGTCCGCCCGGCGGTGCCGATCTACAAGCAGCAGGACGCCGAGGGTGACCGCTGGAAGGTGATCCCGATCTTGGAGGACCTCAAGGCCAAGGCGAAAGCCGAGGGCCTGTGGAACATGTTCATGCCGCCGTCGCCGCACGAGGATGACGAGTTCCGCGGTGCCGGCCTGACCAATCTCGAATACGCGCTGCTGTCGGAGGAGATGGGCCGCATCTCCTGGGCCTCCGAGGTGTTCAACTGCTCGGCGCCGGACACCGGCAACATGGAGGTGTTCATCCGCTACGGCACCAAGGAGCAGAAGCGCAAATGGCTGCGCCCGCTGATGGACGGCGAGATCCGCTCGGCGTTCCTGATGACCGAGCCGGCCGTGGCTTCCTCCGACGCCACCAACATCGAGACACGCATCGTGCGCGACGGCGATCACTACGTCATCAACGGCCGCAAATGGTGGTCGTCGGGCGTCGGTGATCCCCGCTGCAAGATCGCGATCCTGATGGGCAAGACCGATCCGTCGGCCGCCAAGCATCAGCAGCAGTCGCAGATCCTGGTGCCGCTCGACACCCCCGGCATCAAGGTCGAGAAGATGCTGCCGGTGTTCGGCTTCGATGACGCCCCGCACGGCCACGCCCAGGTGCTGCTCGAGAACGTGCGCGTGCCCGCCGAGAACATCCTGCTCGGCGAGGGCCGCGGCTTCGAGATCGCGCAGGGCCGCCTCGGTCCGGGTCGCATCCATCACTGCATGCGCACCATCGGCAAGGCCGAGGAGTCGCTGGAGAAGATGGTGCGCCGGCTGATGACGCGCACCGCGTTCGGCAAGAAGATCATCGAACATTCGGTGTGGGAGCAGCGCATCGGCGAGGCGCGCACCAATATCGAGATGTGCCGGCTGCTCTGCCTCAAGGCCGCCGACATGATGGACAAGGTCGGCAACAAGACCGCGCAGGGCGAGATCGCGATGATCAAGGTCGCCGCCCCGAACATGGCGCTGAAGATCATCGACGACGCCATCCAGGCGTTCGGCGGCGCCGGCGTGTCCGATGATGCGGGTCTTGCCAAGGACTACGCCAACATCCGCACGCTGCGTCTGGCCGACGGCCCGGACGAGGTCCACAACCGCGCCATCGCCCGGCTCGAGATGAAGAAATACGCCAACGAGCCGCGCCACTGAGCGCGAACTTGTAGGGTGGGCAAAGCATCCGGCTGTGCGCGCAGCGCGCAGGCGGATGCGTGCCCACCATTCGCGTTTGAAGCAAGACGGTGGGCACGCTTCGCTTTGCCCACCCTACGTTTCTCGGCACGCTCGCAACCACGATCTCCGTCATCGCGAGCGTAGCGAAGCAATCCAGGGTTCCGCCGGGACTCTGGATTGCTTCGCTCGGCGAACGCGCTCCGCGCGCCCGCCGGCTCGCAATGACGGAGGGATCGAATGGCGCAGATGGCCGCCGCTCGATGGATGAGAGATCACACCAAGCGACCAAGGGAGTTCGTCGTGGCCGACGGCGTCAAAAAGGACGAAGAATTCTCCGGCACCAAGCCGGTCGAGGAGCGGCATCGTTTCGACGAGGCCAGGCTCGCGGCCTGGATGGCCGAGCATGTCGAGGGCTATGCCGGCCCGCTGACCGTGCTGCAATTCAAGGGCGGCCAGTCGAATCCGACCTACCGGCTCAACACGCCGTCGCGCTCCTACGTGCTCAGGCGAAAGCCGTTCGGCAAGCTGCTGCCGTCGGCGCATGCCGTCGATCGCGAATTCCGCGTCATCGCAGCCCTCGGCAAGCAGGGCTTCCCGGTCGCGCGCGCCTATGCGCTATGCAACGACGACAGCGTGATCGGCTCGGCCTTCTACATCATGTCGATGGAGGAGGGCCGGGTGTTCTGGGATCCGACCCTGCCGCATGTCGCGGCTCCCGAGCGCCGCGCGATCTTCACCAGCAAGATCGAGACGCTGGCCAAATTGCACACCTACGATCCCGCCGCAATCGGGCTGGCCGATTTCGGCAAGCCCGGCAACTATTTTGCCCGTCAGGTCGACCGCTGGACCAAGCAATATCGCGCCTCGGAAACCGAGCATCTGCCGGAGATGGAGAAGCTGATCGAATGGCTGCCGCGCACCCTGCCGGTGCAGCAGCGCGTCTCGATCGTGCATGGCGACTACCGGCTCGACAACATGATCTTCCACGCGACCGAGCCGCGCGTCATCGCCGTGCTCGACTGGGAGCTGTCGACCCTGGGTGATCCCATGGCCGACTTCACCTATCTGCTGATGCAGTGGATCATGCCCGGCCTCGCCGGCGTCGATCTCAAGGCGCTGAACATTCCGACCATGGAGGAGGCGGCGGAAATCTATCGCGGCGTCACCGGGACCGAGCTGCCCGACCTCAACTGGTACTTCGCCTACAATCTGTTCCGCCTTGCCGGCATTCTCCAGGGCATCATCGGCCGCATCCGCGACGGCACCGCCGCCAATGACAAGGCGATCGAGTCCGTCAAGCGCATGGTGCCGATGACCAAGCAGGCCTGGGAATACGCGCAGAAGGCGGGCGCAGTGTAGCTACGCAGATCCAAGCACCGTCGACGACATCGTTGAGTCAGGCACCGTCGACGGCGCGGACGCATGGCGGGTAGGGTGGTCAAAGCGGCCGCCAAAGGCGGCGGCGTGCCCACCGTCCATCCGCGAACTCATCAGCAAACTCATTGGCAAGGATGGTGGGCACGGCGCCACGACGATCTCGTATGTGGAGATTGCACGGCTGCGCCTTTGCCCACCCTACGAGCCGATCCGGCCGCCGCCTCGGTGTATGTTAGCGCCCGCCGCCACCGCCACCGCCACCGCCACCTCCGCCGCCACCGGCCGCGGTCATCGCGCTGCTGTAGCGCGGGTCGGTCTGCTTCATGTAGATCGGCGACGTATCTCGATTGGGACGCCGCCCGGCCTGCTGCACCGGAACCTCAGTGCCGCATGCGGTCCAGGAGACGAGTTCACAGCCCGGCCACTGGGTCTCGCGCGCGTTCGCGCTCGTCATGGCCGCGCCGGCGGTGAGAGCGCCCAAAGTGATCAAGACTAGCTTCGATAATCTCGACATGGTGTCCATCCTTCGTTTCGGCGAAGCCGGAATGGTCCGCTTGCGAGGTTCGACGGCGGCTTCGCGCGGCGGGTTCGAAGATGTGGGCCGGAAAAATCTCGCTGGCGCTCGAGTTCTGGCTTGAACCCGATCACCCTTCGCGGCGACGAGAGCAACTCGTTCTCGAGGAAAAAAAGTTCGCCAGCACGATCAAGGTGATCGCGGCTTTCAGTTCGTTGATACGAAAAATTCAGCTTTCGTTTTTCCGAATAACATGATTTGATACGCGCATCCCGTCCCACCGAAGGGGCGTTGCGCGCGATCGTCACGACACGCGGGGCGGGGAGCGGTGGCCGCGATCCTGTCGCAGCGTAGCCTGGCTACGCGGACGAACGGCAGGGCGCGGACGTGAAGTCGCAGCGTGCTGGCACCCCGATGCTGGTGCTACGTTCGTGACGGCGCATGCGCGCCGCGCGAGCCATGGTGGCCAACAAGCCCGGCGCACCAGGCAGACTGCGTATAAGCGTGAAGACCATCGCGCAGGGAAGGCCGGGTGTTGTCCGGCTGCACCTGTGGTACCTGCCGCCTGCATTTTTTCTCGCAGGCGGGCCGCAGGCGTCAGCCGACGCCTGGCCTTCCCTGCGCCCTTCGATTGCGAGGGGCGGTGACTATCAGGATCACTCGGGCGTGGATGCGCCGCGGGAACAAATCTGCATGATTTCACTCCGTCATTGCGAGCGCAGCGACTTGTCCGCCGTAGCTCGAAGAGCGAAGGCGGAAGCAATCCAGGGCTCAGGCGAAAACTCTGGATCGCGTCGCTGCGCTCGCGATGACGTTCACAACACGCACCGTCATCCCGGCCAAGCACCGGCAGCGCGAACGCACTGGCGGTGCGCAGAGCCGGGATCCATACGCCGCAGCAGAACTGTTGGGCAAAAAGCCAATGACCAGCCTGCCTCAAACCGCTCCCTGGGGGTATGGGTCCCGGCTTTCGCAGGGACGACGCTGGTGGACGGAGCGGTGGCTCAGTTAAATCGGCTTGCCCGCATACGGCATCGAGGCCGTCAGGCCGCCGTCGACCGGGAAGGCCTGGCCGTTGACGTAGGAGGCTTCGTCGCTGGCGAGGAACAGGGCCATGGCGGCGATCTCATGCGGCTGGCCGGCGCGCTTCAGCGGATTGAGCTGGCCGATCTTGCCTTCGGTGCCGCGCTCTTTCGCGCCGTCGAAGATCGGCTTGGTCATGCCGGTCTCGATCAGGCCGGGGCAGACCGCATTGATGCGCACGCCGGTGCCGGACAGCGAGTAGGCGGTGGTCTGCACCAGGCTGATGACGCCCGCCTTGCTGGCCGCGTAGGGATGGCCCGAGGCGCCGGACTTCAGGCCGGCAACCGAGGCCGTGCAGACGATCGCGCCGCGCTGCTGCCGCACCATGTGCGGCATGGCGTATTTGACCGCGAGGAACGGGCCGATCAGATTGATGCGCAGGATCTCCTGCCAGTGCTCGACCGTCTGCTCGGCGATCGGCTTCAGCCCGCCGGAGATGCCGGCATTGGCCCAGATGACGTCGAGCTTGCCGTAGGTCGCAACCGCGCGATCGATGAAGCCGGAGACATCGGCCTCGGAGCCGGCGTCGGCGAGCACGGCCTCGGCGATGCCGCCCTGCTGCTTGACCATGTCGACCGTCTCCTTGACGGCCTCGCTGCGATCGACCGCAATCAGCCGCGCGCCTTCCTTCGTGAACATCAGGGATGCCGCGCGGCCGATGCCGCTGCCGGCGCCGGTGATGATGACGGATTTGCCTTCGAGGCGGCCCATGTTTCCTCCTGTTGTGGTTGCGATCAGTTGCGTGCCGCGCAACGGAATTCAAACGCCGTTTCAAACGTGCCGGGATCGGCAAGCGGCTTGAGACGACTGATGCCTTCACGTACAGCGAGAGACCGGCAGAGGGAAGGGTGAGCGATGACGAGTGATGGAAGCAAGCCTTCTGTGGTCACCACGCGCTGGTGGTGGGTGCGCCACGCGCCGGTGCGCAGCGACGGCGGCAACATCTATGGCCAGTCGGACATCGCCTGCGACACGGGGGATCGCGAGGTGTTCGAGGCGGTCGCAAAAATCCTGCCGCGTAGCGCGGTGTGGTATGCGAGCAATCTGATGCGCACGCATCAGACCGCGGAGGCGATCTGGGCCGCCGGGTTTCCGCAGCCCGATACGATGATCAAGGAAGCCGCCTTTGCCGAGCAGCATCTCGGCCAATGGCAGGGCATGAACCGCGCCGCGTTCCTGGCGAGCCGCCCGGCAGGCAGCCATTGGTTCGCCGCGATCGACGAGCCCGCGCCGGGCGGCGAGAGCTACATGGATCTGTACACGCGCGTCACGGCGGCGATCGGGCGGATCACGGTGGCCGAAGCCGGCCGCGACGTCATCGCGGTCGGCCATGGCGGCACGATCAAGGCCGCGGTCGGCCTGGCGCTTGGCGGCCTGGTCGAGAAGGGGCTGGCGTTCGATATCGACAATTGCTCGGTGACGAGGCTCGATCACATCGTGGCCGGCGACGTCAGCACGTGGCGCCTGCCGATGGTCAACCAGCAGCCCTGGATCGCCGATGCCGCACACAAGGCGATGCATCAGCCGGCCGGGCCGGAGGTCACGACGAGCAAGCTGGCGTGAGGAGACGCGTGGGTGTTCGACAGGTTGAATATGGGTGGTGAGCCTCTCAGTGCACCCGCACATTCAACTGTCATCGTCCGCGGAGGCGGACGATCCAGTACACGCCGGCCTCCCGGGTCTCATGACCGCCGCAGCGTACTGGATGCTCCGCCTGCGCGGAGCATGACGGCGGTGGGTGGAACGGCTTCCATCCGCCTCACGACAAATGTCGCCCCGATAACTACCTAACAACAACCAGGAGGACTCCCATGACCCTGTTCGACATGACCGGCAAGGTGGCCGTCATCACCGGATCGACCCGCGGCATCGGGCTCGCCATCGCCGAGCGCATGGCGGAGCACGGCGCCAAGGTGGTGATCTCGTCGCGCAAGGCCGATGTCTGCGACGCCGTCGCCAAGGAGCTCAATGACCGCTTCGGCGCCGGCACTGCGGCGGCGGTCGCCGCCAACATCTCCAGCAAGGAGAATCTGCAGAACCTCGTCGACGAGGCCAACCGCATCTACGGCCAGATCGACGTGCTCGTCTGCAACGCGGCGTCGAACCCGTACTACGGACCGCTCGCCGGCATCTCCGACGATCAGTTCCGCAAAATCCTCGACAACAACATCGTCGCCAACAACTGGCTGATCAGCATGGTGGTGCCGCAGATGATCGCACGCAAGGACGGCTCGATCATCATCGTCTCCTCGATCGGCGGCCTGAAGGGCTCGACCATCCTCGGCGCCTACGCGATCTCCAAGGCCGCCGACATGCAGCTCGCGCGAAATCTCGCCTGCGAATACGGCCCGCACAATGTGCGCGTAAACTGCATCGCGCCCGGCCTGATCAAGACCGACTTCGCCAAGGCGTTGTGGGACAATCCGGACAACCTGAAGGCCTCCACCGCCCGCTCGCCGCTCTTGCGCATCGGCATTCCCGACGAGATCGCGGGCGCCGCGGTGTTCCTGGGCTCGGCGGCGGGCAACTTCATGACCGGCCAGACCATGGTGATCGACGGCGGCGCGACGATCAGTTGAGGTCGACGCTGTCTCTGCGCTCTCCGTCATGGCCGGGCTTGTCCCGGCCATCCACGTCGAGCGGCGGGTGTCGATGCACGTGGATGCCCGGGTCAAGCCCGGGCATGACGACGGAGAGAGTATACGTCCCTCACTCCACAGACACTCACCACTGTCGTCCCGGCGAACGCCGGGACCCATAACCACCGGCCATCATGAGACAGGCAACTGGCAGTGACGTCCCTCGACAAATCACGCGGTATGGGTCCCGGCGTTCGCCGGGACGACGGCGGTGATTGTTGTCGCATCCGGGCAAACGATCCAGCCGGCTCACTCCACCGCCGCGTACACGACGTCGCGCACCAGCGTGCGGAGGTAGTCGCGCTGCCCCGGGGCCTGGGCCATGAACACGCAGAACAGCTCCTCCTTCGGGTCGATCCAGAAGAACGTGCCGGCGATGCCGCTCCAGAAGAAGGTGCCGGGCGAACCGGGGAAGGGGGCGATGCCGGCGTCGCGACGGACGGCGAAGCCGAGGCCGAAGCCATGACCCGGCGACAGCAGGGTGCCGACGGTCTTCACCTCGGGGCCGAGATGATCGGAGGCCATCAGCTCGAGTGTCTTGCGGCCGACCAGCCTGGTGCCGTCGAGGCTGCCCTTGTTGAGCAGCATCGCGCAGAACCGGGCGTAGTCCATCGTGGTCGCGACCAGGCCGCCGCCGCCGGACTCCATCACCGGCTGCTCGGTCATCTTGAACAGATTGACGGCCTCGCCGGTCCAGGGGTCCCTGGCAAACGGCTCGGCCAGCCGGCCGGCATTGGCCTCGCTGGTGAAGAAGGCGGTCTCGTTCATGCCGAGCGGAGACAGAATGCGCCCGGAGAGGAATGCGCCGAGCGATTGGCCCGAAACGACCTCGATGATCCGGCCGAGAATGTCGGTCGAGCGGCTGTAATTGAACTCCGCACCCGGCTGGCAGATCAGCGGCAGGCCGGCGACGATGGCGGCATGCTCGGCATTGCTGATCTTGCGGCTGCGCACCCGCGACTGCTTGTAGAGCTGGTGCACCGGCCCGGTGCCGGTGTGCTCATAGGCGAGACCCGAGGTGTGGCGCAGCAGGTCCTGTACCGTCATCGGCTGGGCGATAGGCACCAGCTCCAGCTTGCCGCCATTATCGATCCCGACCTTCTGGTCGCCGAACTCCGGGATGAATTTTGCAACCGGGTCGGACAGCAAGAGATCGCCGTCCTCGGCCAGCATCATGATGCCCAGCGACACGATCGGCTTGGTCATCGAGAAGATGCGGAACAGCGAATCAGGGCGCATCGGCGTGTCCGCATCCGGCGCCTGCCGGCCGATCGCATCGAACCAGCCGATCCGGCCGCGCCGGCCGACCAGCAGGGTGGCGCCGGGGATCGTGCCCTTGTCGGCCTCGCGCTTGAACGCGTCCGACGCCCGCTGCAAGCGCGCCGCGGACAGTCCGAGCGCCTCCGGCCGGTCATCCGGCAGCGGCGGGCTCAGGGAGCGGAGCGCGGACAGCGGCATGCTGGGGGCGGGGGACGGGGTCATGGGCTCTCCCTTGGGCAGGTTTGTTCTGGGCAGTGTTGTTGGCTTGCATCAAGTCTGGCGCGGAAGTTGTGGTCTGACCAGTCGATTTGCCCCAATGCACCCTTGCATTGGGGGGGAGGTCTATGCTTGAAAGCGCCCGAACCGGCGACGCAGTCCCGGCTCGCTAGGAGTGTAGCTCAATTGGTAGAGCACCGGTCTCCAAAACCGGGGGTTGGGAGTTCGAGCCTCTCCACTCCTGCCAGCGAGGCAGCTGCCAGCGAGATCAAGCACTTAAAGCCAAAATCGACGAAGACAGTTTGCCCGGGGCCCGCGATGCGCGAGCCCCGAATGCGTTTTGGCCGGCACTTACTGTTTCACGTAAGGACAATTGCCGTCCTTCAGCGGCCGGAACGCCTGGTCGCCGGGCACCTCCGCCAGCACCTTGTAATAGTCCCACGGGCCCTTCGATTCCTCCGGCTTCTTGACCTCGAACAGGAACATCGAGTGCACCATGCGGCCGTCCTCGCGGACGATGCCGTTGTCGGTGAAGGCGTCGCGCACGGGGGTCTCGCGCATCTTGGCGAGCACCGGCTTGGTGTCGCGGGTGCCAGCGGCCTTGACCGCGTTGAGGTAATGCAGCGTGGCGCTGTAGGTCGCGGCCTGGTTCATGGTCGGCATCCGCTTCATCTTGTCGAAGAACCTCTTGCCGAAGGCGCGGGTGCGGTCGTTGAGATCCCAGTAATAGGCCTCGGTGATGATCAGGCCCTGCGCCAGCTTCAGGCCGAGGCTGTGGATGTCCGAGATGAACATCACGATGCCGGCGAGGTTCTGGCCGCCGGCGACGATGCCGAACTCGGCGGCCTGCTTGATGGTGTTGATGGTGTCGCCGCCGCCATTGGCCATGCCGATGATCTTGGCCTTGGAGGCCTGCGCCTGCAGCAGGAAGGACGAGAAGTCCTGGTTGTTCAGGGGATGCCTGGCGCTGCCGACCACCTTGCCGCCGGCCGCGCGGACGACGTCGCCGGTGTCGCGCTCGATCGAGTGGCCGAACAGATAGTCCGCGGTGATGAAGAACCAGCTGTCGCCGCCATTCTTGACGATGGCCTGACCGACGGTGTGGGCGTTGCCGTAGGTGTCGTAGGTCCAGTGCAGGGTATAGGGCGAGCAGGATTTTCCGGTGATGTCGGAGCTCGCCGCGTCCGTCACGATCATGATCTTCTCGAACTGCTTCGACATCTCCATGCCGGCGAGCGCGGTCGCCGAGGTCGGCATGTCGATGATCATGTCGACGGCTTCGTTCTCGTACCATTTGCGCGAGATCGAGGCGGCGATGTCGGCCTTGTTCTGCGGATCGGCGCTGATCACCTCGATCGGCTTGCCGAACATGGTGCCGCCGAACTCCTCGACCGCAAGCTTGGTCGCCTCGAGATTGCCCTGGCCGCCGATGTCCGAATAGACCGACGAGAAGTCGCCGAGCACGCCGATCTTGAGCGGCGCCTGGGCGCGGGCAGGGACGGCGGTCAGGGTGAGGGCGGCAAGGCCGGCAACGAGACCGACGGCGGCAAGGCGCGTCCGTCCCTTGCCCGTGGCAAAGGTCATGGGTTTCCTCCTGATTGTTCTTGTGCCCGCGAGCATGAGGGGGCGTCGCAGGGGCGGCAAGGGCTGGAAACCTTCCATCCCGGGCATTTCGTCGCGGCACCTGCTCAACCTGCCGTGGTGCGGAAATGGCCTGCCGTGGCGCGAAAAACCGGTGTAAAGCGGAGCCGTCGAGGCTGTGCCGCTGATATGACCGGGGACACCCGGCCTGCCCATATCTTGACCTCGGGCCGGTCCGACAGTAGATATCGGGGACCTGCAGCCGGCCCGCGGACAGCGGATATCCGGCGCGGCTTTTCACTCCCCGAACAAGCGAGCCCGTGGTTTCCGGCTCATCTCTCCGACAAGAGGGTGGGCAGCGGTCGGCTGTTCGGTTTTCCCAGTCAACTCTTCAATCGTCCGATGACGGACGAGGACCCCTGACGATGGCTACAAGCCCGTTCAAATTCCTGCAGGAAGTGCGCTCGGAGACCGCCAAGGTCTCGTGGCCGAGCCGTCGCGAGGTCACCATCACCACGATCATGGTGTTCGTGATGGTGGCGCTGGCCTCGGTGTTCTTCTTCGCCGCCGATCAGATCATCCGTTATCTCATCACCCTCGTGCTGGGCATCCACTGATGGCAACCGCAACGCATTCGTCCGACAAGCGCTGGTACATCGTCCACGCCTATTCGAACTTCGAGAAGAAGGTCGCGGAGTCGATCCGCGAGCAGGCCAAGCAGCGCAATCTCGAAGAGCTGTTCGAGCAGGTGCTGGTGCCGATCGAGAACGTCACCGAGGTGCGCCGCGGCCGCAAGATCAACGCCGAGCGCAAGTTCTTCCCCGGCTACGTGCTGGTGAAGATGAAGCTGACCGACGAGGCGTTTCATCTGATCAAGAACACGCCCAAGGTGACCGGCTTCCTCGGCGCCGAGAACAAGCCGATGCCGATCTCCGAAGGCGAGGCGATGCGCATCCTGAACCAGATGCAGGAAGGCGTGGAGCGGCCGAAATCGTCGGTGTCGTTCGAGATCGGCGAGAACGTCCGCGTCGCCGACGGCCCGTTCGCCTCGTTCTCCGGCGTGGTCGAGGAAATCGACGAGGCCCGTTCGCGCGTGAAGGTCGCGGTGTCGATCTTCGGCCGCGCCACCCCGGTCGAACTGGAATTCAACCAGGTCGAGAAGGTGGTCGGCTAGGGCCGGCGATCCTCGGTCTCTCCGCCGTCATTCCGAGGCAGCCCGAAAGGGCTGAGCCCGGAATCCATAACCCCGGCGGGATGGCACGGCGAACTGTCAGCTCCAGCGTGCCCCAGATGGCATCCTGTGGCTATGGATTCCGGGCTCGCCCTTGCGGGCGCCCCGGAATGACGGGAGGAGAGAGCTTCGGCTCGACCCTTTCCTTTTCGTCCGATCTCGTGTATCGGGCGCGCTTCGCTCCCCGAATGGGGGGCAATTTCGTTCGTGGGAGGCGCGGCCGGCTTTGCCAGCCGGAATAAAGCGCGCCGGACCACGGTCCCAAACCTCGCCCAAAGGGTTTTGTCGCCCGGAGGGCGGTGCGTTCGCATCAGGCAAAAAGCGCGAACGCGTTGGAGAATCACAATGGCAAAGAAAGTAACCGGTTACCTGAAGCTTCAGGTCCCGGCCGGCGCGGCGAACCCGTCGCCCCCGATCGGCCCCGCGCTCGGTCAGCGCGGTCTCAACATCATGGAGTTCTGCAAGGCGTTCAACGCGCAGACCCAGAAGGAAGAGAAGAACACCCCGATCCCGGTGGTCATCACCATTTACGCGGACCGGTCCTTCACCTTCGAGATGAAGACCCCGCCGATGTCCTTCTTCCTCAAGCAGGCCGCCAAGATCCAGTCGGGCTCCAAGGCCCCGGGTCGCGACAAGGCCGGCAAGGTGACCAAGGCGCAGGTGCGCGAGATCGCCGAGAAGAAGATGAAGGACCTGAATTGCGACTCGATCGAGTCGGCCATGAAGATGGTCGAGGGCTCTGCCCGCTCGATGGGTCTGGAAGTTGCGGGGTAAGCGGCCATGGCTATCGGAAAGCGTTTGAAGAAGGCCCGCGAGGGCGTCGACCGCACCAAGCTCTACCCGCTTGCTGATGCGATCAAGATGATCAAGGAGCGCGCCACCTCGAAGTTCGACGAGACCATCGAGGTCGCGATCAACCTCGGCGTCGATCCGCGTCACGCCGACCAGATGGTCCGTGGCGTCGTGATGCTGCCGAACGGCACCGGCCGTACCTTGCGCGTCGGCGTGTTCGCCCGTGGTGCCAAGGCCGACGAGGCCAAGGCCGCCGGTGCCGACGTGGTCGGCGCGGAGGACCTGGTCGAGAAGGTGCAGAACGGCAACATCGACTTCGACCGTTGTATCGCCACCCCCGACATGATGCCGCTGGTCGGCCGTCTCGGTAAGGTGCTCGGTCCGCGCGGCATGATGCCGAACCCGAAGATTGGGACCGTGACTATGGACGTCGCCGGCGCCGTCAAGGGTGCCAAGGGCGGCTCGGTCGAGTTCCGCGTCGAGAAGGCCGGCATCATCCAGGCCGGCGTCGGCAAGGCCTCGTTCGCCGAGGACAAGCTGGTCGAGAACATCAAGGCGCTGGCGGATGCGGTCGTGAAGGCCAAGCCGGCGGGCGCCAAGGGCACCTACGTCCAGCGCGTTGCGGTGTCCTCGACGATGGGCCCGGGCGTCAAGGTCGAGCCGGGCACCGTGCTCGCGTAAGCGGCCTCGCATAGGTTAGACAGCAAGGGCGGGATCGTTGATCGATCCCGCCCTTCGCATTTTGGAGTCCGCAGCCGCGATGCCCGACAAGGTCCTGATCTATTCCCGCTTCCCCAAATCCCTCACCCAGCGCTTCGCCGACCGCTTCGACCTGCTCGACACCGGCGGGAAGCCCGCCCACCAGGTGTTTGCGGCGGAGGAGGTGGCGCAGGTCCGCGCGCTGCTCACGGCGGGCGCCACGCGGTTGGGCGCGGAAGAGATGGACCGGCTGCCGGCGCTGGGCGCGATCGTCTGCTACGGCACCGGCTATGACGGCGTCGACCTGGAGGCGGCGGCGGCGCGCAACATCGCGGTAGGGCACAGTCCCGGCGCCAATGCTGCGGCGGTAGCCGATGTCGCGGTCATGCTGATGCTCGCGAGCACGCGGCGGCTGATGGTCGCCGACGCTTACGTCCGCGACGGTGGCTGGGCCGGCGCCAAGCCGTCGCCGCTGATGAAGCCGCCGCCGAGCTTGGCTGGCTGCAAGGTCGGCATCTACGGCATGGGCGAGATCGGCCGCAAGATCGCCGCGCGTGTCGCGGCGTTCGAAAGCGACGTCGGCTACTTCAGCCGCACCCGCTACGACGGGCTGCCGTACACATACTTCCCGAGCCTCGGGGCGCTCGCCGAATGGTGCACCGTGCTGATGGTCGCGGTTCGCGCGAGTGCCGAGACGACCCACGTGGTCAATGCGGATCTGCTGAAGAAACTCGGCACGGATGGCCATGTCGTCAACATCTCGCGGGGCTCGGTCATCGACGAGCAGGCGCTGGTGGCCGCACTGAAGGACGGCACCATCGCCGGCGCCGGGCTCGACGTGTTCGAGACGGAACCTCATGCTCCGGATGAACTGACGGCGCTTCCGAACGTCGTGGTGACGCCCCATATCGGCGGTAACACCCGCGAGTCGCATGTGGCGATGCAGGCGTGCGTGGTGGCCAATCTCACGGCCTTCTTCGCCGGCGAGAAGCTGCCTTACGCGGTATCTGCGTCCTCGGCGGGCTCATAAACGAGTTTAAGAGCTGCCCGCAGGTGCGCCGCGCCTCTAATTGGTGCGAATTTTGCCCTGAGGGTCTTGGCAAGTCGCCATCGACCCGTTAAAGAACCGTCTTCCAGGCGGGCCGGCTGTTGCTGGCGCGCCTGTGCGCGCATTCCGAAAGACCTGGAGAGAGCCAGCATTCCTTTTGAGGATATCCATTCGGATGACTCGGAAGGAAGAAGGAACTTTCTGCTTTCGAAGGCCGCAGGGGAGGTCGGTCCGCCGATCCCCTCGAATCCTGTCCGAGACTGCAGGCGCCGGCGCGGAAATCCAATTTCCTCAAGGGCTTAATCATTCAGCCTGCATAGACGGGTGAAGACCGGATTTCGGCATGTCCTCTGCGCTTTGTCGTGGTGGCATGCAGGTTTGGTTCGAACCTCGACACTCCCCGTGCCGCAAGGCGCGCGGAAGGGCAGGCTATTCATCGCCGTTTTGCCTTGCGTGTCCTCGGGGTCATCGGTCCAGAGGTCAGGTTTGGCGGGCGGCGGGTTTAACCCGGCGGTCCCGCTTTCGGGCGAAGGCCGCCAACCGGAGAGAGCTTGCTGTGGAACGAGCGGCAAAGAAAGAGGCGGTCGAAGAACTGCACGAGGTCTTCAAGACCACGGGCGTCGCGGTCGTCGCTCACTATTCCGGCCTCACCGTGGCCCAGATGCAGAAGCTGCGTTCGCAGATGAAGCAGGCTGGCGCGTCGGTGAAGGTCTCGAAGAACCGTCTCGCCAAAATTGCTCTTGAAGGCACGGACGTCGTCGGCATCGGTCCCCTGTTGAAGGGGCCGACCGTGATCGCAACTTCGAACGATCCTGTCGCGGCGCCCAAGGTTGCCATCGAATTCGCCAAGGCGAACGAAAAGTTCGTCATCCTCGGCGGCTCGATGGGCTCAACCGTCCTGAATGTCGACAGCGTGAAGGCGCTCGCCTCGCTGCCGTCGCTGGACGAACTGCGCGGCAAGCTCGTCGGCCTGATCCAGGCTCCGGCGACCAAGCTGGCCCAGCTCGCCAACGCTCCCGCGGCCAAGGTCGCGCGCGTCATTCAGGCTCATGCCTCAAAGGGCGAAGCGGCCTGACGCCCTTCGCAAACACTCACAACCTGGTTTCGAACCGAACCACACTAAGGGACTACATCAATGGCTGACCTGCAGAAGATCGTCGACGACCTCTCGGCCCTCACCGTTCTCGAGGCCGCTGAGCTCGCGAAGCTCCTGGAAGAGAAGTGGGGCGTGTCCGCCGCGGCCGCCGTGGCCGTCGCCGCTCCGGGCGCGGGTGGCGCCGCTGCCGCTCCGGCGGAAGAGAAGACCGAGTTCACCGTTGTCCTGGCTTCGGCCGGCGACAAGAAGATCGAGGTCATCAAGGAAGTCCGCGCCATCACCGGCCTGGGCCTGAAGGAAGCCAAGGACCTCGTCGAGGGTGCTCCGAAGCCGCTCAAGGAAGGCGTCAACAAGGAAGAGGCCGACAAGATCAAGGCTCAGCTCGAGAAGGCTGGCGCCAAGGTCGAGCTCAAGTAATCGGCAGCTCCTGATGGAGCGCCTCGCCGCCTGATGGCCGGGCGAGGCGCTTCCGAACGATTTCGGTGACCGGGTGGTAACATCGCCCGGTCATCATAAAGACAAAGACGTTTGCGGGGGTATCCGGAGCGGCCGGAATCGTTGCAAAAGGCGTGCAACGGAAACCTTCGCTGCGGGCCGAACACGGAAAAGTGTGGAGATTTGGGGACGTCGCTCTCGAATCTCGACTAATGTCAACCCATATTGGGTCGGCAGCACGAAAAGCCGGTTTTGACGATGGAGTGGCGTTTCCGTCGTAAGCCGTTGGGAGATAGGCAATTTCGGGCTTTTGCAGTCCGTGACGAGATGGTTCTGACGAGCGGGTGCGTCCTCGCGCCTCGCGCGTCGTTTTGCGTTTTGGCGGTGTGAAGAACAGATCTGGGGCGTTTCCGTTCCGCGCTCTGTCCCTCAGACCTTCGAAATGGATCGAAATTCAACCCGGAAGGGCGGTGGCAGCCGCTGTTTCGGAAGGATCGCCCCTCCGGGCGACGACATGAGAGGCCACGATGGCGCAGCAGACATTCACCGGTCGCAAACGCGTTCGCAAGTTCTTTGGACACATCAAGGAAGTCGCGGAGATGCCGAACCTCATCGAGGTTCAGAAGGCGTCCTACGACCAGTTCCTGATGGTGGACGAGCCCACGGGCGGGCGGCCGGATGAGGGCCTGCAGGCGGTGTTCCGCTCGGTGTTCCCGATCTCCGACTTCTCGGGCACCTCCATGCTCGAGTTCGTCCGCTACGAGTTCGAGCCGCCGAAGTACGACGTCGATGAGTGCCGCCAGCGCGGCATGACCTTCGCTGCGCCGCTTAAGGTGACCTTGCGCCTCATCGTGTTCGATATCGATGAGGAAACCGGCGCCAAGTCGGTCAAGGACATCAAGGAGCAGGACGTGTACATGGGCGACATCCCGCTCATGACCATGAACGGCACCTTCATCGTCAACGGCACCGAGCGCGTCATCGTCTCGCAGATGCACCGCTCGCCGGGCGTGTTCTTCGACCACGACAAGGGCAAGACCCATTCGTCGGGCAAGCTCCTGTTCGCCGCCCGCGTCATCCCGTATCGCGGCTCCTGGCTCGACATCGAGTTCGACGCCAAGGACATCGTGTTCGCGCGCATCGACCGTCGCCGCAAGCTGCCGGTGACGTCGCTGATGTTCGCGCTTGGCCTCGACGGCGAGCAGATCCTGGCGACCTTCTACAAGAAGCTGATCTACAAGCGCATCAAGGAAGGCTGGCGCGTTCCGTTCGACGCCAACCGTTTCCGCGGCTACTCGACCGTCAACGACCTGATCGACGCCGACACCGGCAAGGTCGTGCTCGAGGCCGGCAAGAAGCTCACCGTCCGTGCCGCCCGCCAGCTCCAGGAGAAGGGGCTGAAGGCGCTGCGCATGTCGGATGAGGAGCTGCTCGGCAACTACATCGCCGAGGATCTCGTCAACCCCAAGACCGGCGAGATCTACGCCGAGGCCGGCGAGGAGATCACCGACAAGCTGTTCAAGGTGCTGAACGAGCAGGGCTACAAGGACCTGCCGCTGCTCGACATCGACCACGTCAATGTCGGCCCCTACATCCGCAATACGCTGTCCGCCGACAAGAACATGACGCGTGAGGACGCGCTGTTCGACATCTACCGCGTGATGCGTCCGGGTGAGCCGCCGACGCTCGATTCCGCGCAGGCGATGTTCCAGTCGCTGTTCTTCGACGCAGAGCGCTACGACCTCTCCGCGGTCGGCCGCGTCAAGATGAACATGCGCCTCGAGCTCGATGCGCCGGACACCCAGCGCACCCTGCGCAAGGAAGACATCCTGGCGGTCATCAAGACCCTGGTCGACCTGCGCGACGGCAAGGGCGAGATCGACGACATCGACCATCTCGGCAACCGCCGTGTCCGCTCGGTCGGCGAGCTCATGGAGAACCAGTACCGCATCGGTCTGCTCCGCATGGAGCGCGCGATCAAGGAGCGCATGTCGAGTGTCGACATCGACACCGTGATGCCGCAGGACCTGATCAACGCGAAGCCCGCCGCGGCCGCGGTGCGCGAGTTCTTCGGCTCGTCGCAGCTGTCGCAGTTCATGGACCAGACCAACCCGCTGTCGGAGATCACCCACAAGCGCCGCCTGTCGGCGCTTGGACCGGGCGGTCTGACTCGCGAGCGCGCCGGCTTCGAGGTGCGCGACGTGCATCCGACGCATTACGGCCGCATCTGCCCGATCGAGACGCCGGAAGGTCCGAACATCGGCCTGATCAACTCGCTGGCGACCTTCGCCCGCGTCAACAAGTATGGCTTCGTCGAGACGCCGTACCGCAAGGTCAAGGACGGCCGCGTCACCGACGAGGTGGTGTATCTGTCCGCCATGGAGGAGGGGCGCTACCGCGTCGCGCAGGCCAACGTGCCGCTCGATGCCAAGGGCCGCTTCACCGAGGACCTCGTGGTCTGCCGTCATGCCGGCGAAGTCGTGCCGATGACGCCCGACAAGGTCGACTACATGGACGTGTCGCCGAAGCAGCTGGTTTCGGTCGCCGCGGCGCTGATCCCGTTCCTCGAGAACGACGACGCCAACCGCGCGCTGATGGGCTCGAACATGCAGCGCCAGGCGGTGCCGCTGGTTCGCGCCGAGGCGCCGTTCGTCGGCACCGGCATGGAAGGCGTGGTCGCCCGTGACTCCGGCGCTGCGATCGCGGCGCGCCGCTCGGGCGTGATCGACCAGATCGACGCGACCCGCGTCGTCATCCGCGCCACGGAAGATCTCGATCCGACCAAGTCGGGCGTCGACATCTACCGGCTGATGAAGTTCCAGCGCTCGAACCAGTCGACCTGCATCAACCAGCGTCCGCTGGTGAAGGTCGGCGACATCGTCAAGAAGGGCGACATCATCGCTGACGGTCCGTCGACCGATCTCGGCGAGCTCGCGCTCGGCCGCAACGTGCTGGTCGCGTTCATGCCGTGGAACGGCTACAACTTCGAAGACTCGATCCTGCTCTCCGAGCGGATCGTGAAGGAAGACGTCTTCACCTCGATCCACATTGAGGAGTTCGAGGTGATGGCCCGCGACACCAAGCTGGGTCCGGAGGAAATCACGCGCGACATTCCGAACGTGTCGGAAGAGGCGCTGAAGAACCTCGACGAAGCCGGCATCGTCTATATCGGCGCGGAAGTGCGCGCCGGCGACATCCTGGTCGGCAAGATCACGCCGAAGGGCGAAAGCCCGATGACGCCGGAAGAGAAGCTGCTCCGCGCCATCTTCGGCGAGAAGGCCTCGGACGTTCGCGACACTTCCCTTCGTGTTCCTCCCGGTGTGCAGGGCACGATCGTCGAGGTCCGCGTGTTCAACCGCCACGGCGTCGACAAGGACGAGCGTGCGCTGGCGATCGAGCGGGAAGAGATCGAGCGTCTCGCCAAGGACCGTGACGACGAGCAGGCGATCCTGGACCGCAACGTCTACAGCCGTCTCGCCGACATGCTGGATGGCCGCCAGGGCATCTCCGGCCCGAAGGGCTTCAAGAAGGATACCAAGATCACCCGCGCGGTGCTCGACGAGTATCCGAAGTCGCAGTGGTGGCTGTTTGCCTCGGCCAACGACAAGCTGATGGCCGAGATCGAGGCCATGCGGAAGCAGTACGACGAGTCGAAGAAGGGGCTTGAACAGCGCTTCCTCGACAAGGTCGAGAAGCTGCAGCGTGGCGACGAACTGCCGCCGGGCGTGATGAAGATGGTCAAGGTCTTCGTCGCCGTGAAGCGCAAGATCCAGCCGGGCGACAAGATGGCCGGCCGTCACGGCAACAAGGGCGTCGTCTCCAAGATCGTGCCGATCGAGGACATGCCGTTCCTGGAGGACGGCACCCATGCGGACATCGTGCTGAACCCGCTGGGCGTGCCCTCGCGCATGAACGTCGGTCAGATCCTCGAGACGCATCTCGGCTGGGCCTGCGCCGGCCTCGGCAAGCGCATCGCCCAGACGGTCGATGCCTATCTGTCGAAGCAGGACGTCAAGCCGCTGAAGGAAACCTTGAAGCGCATCTACGGCGAGGACGAGACCATCAAGACGCTCAACGACAATGAGCTGCTTGAGCTTGGTCACAATCTGAGCCGCGGCGTGCCGATCGCCACCCCGGTGTTCGACGGCGCCAAGGAGAGCGACATCGAGGAGATGCTGAAGCTCGCCGGCATGGACGCGTCCGGCCAGTCGACCGTCTATGACGGCCGCACCGGCGACCCGTTCGATCGCAAGGTCACCGTCGGCTACATCTACATGCTGAAGCTGCACCATCTGGTCGACGACAAGATCCACGCGCGTTCGATCGGCCCGTACTCGCTGGTCACCCAGCAGCCGCTGGGCGGCAAGGCCCAGTTCGGCGGCCAGCGCTTCGGCGAAATGGAGGTGTGGGCGCTCGAAGCCTATGGCGCGGCCTACACGCTGCAGGAGATGCTGACCGTGAAGTCGGACGACGTCGCCGGCCGTACCAAGGTCTACGAGGCGATCGTGCGCGGCGACGACACGTTCGAGGCCGGTATTCCGGAATCGTTCAACGTGCTGGTCAAGGAAATGCGCTCGCTCGGCCTCAACGTCGACCTGCACAACTCCAAGCTCGGGCCGGCGCCGACGTCGGAAGCCGCCGAGTAGTTCAAGAGATCCGGCTCGGCCGCCGCTTGCGGCCGGGTGCCGGCGCCTTCCTCCCGCGGGTCGGGCAGGGCGTCGTCTCAAGAGAGATTTTCGAATTTGCGGCTGACCCCCGATCGGTCCGCGAGGAGAATACGATGAACCAAGAAATTATGAATCTCTTCAACCCGACGACGCCGGCTCAGGTCTTCGACCAGATCCGCATCTCGATCGCGTCGCCGGAAAAGATTCTGTCCTGGTCCTACGGCGAGATCAAGAAGCCGGAAACGATCAACTACCGCACCTTCAAGCCGGAGCGCGACGGCCTGTTCTGCGCCCGCATCTTCGGGCCGATCAAGGACTACGAGTGCTTGTGCGGCAAGTACAAGCGGATGAAGTACAAGGGCATCATCTGCGAGAAGTGCTCGGTCGAGGTGACCCTGTCGCGCGTCCGGCGCGAGCGCATGGGCCACATCGAGCTCGCCGCTCCCGTCGCGCACATCTGGTTCCTGAAGTCGCTGCCGTCGCGCATCGGCCTCTTGCTGGACATGACGCTGAAGGATCTCGAGCGGATCCTGTACTTCGAATATTACGTCGTCCTGGAGCCGGGTCTCACCGCGCTCAAGGACCGTCAGCTGCTGTCCGAGGACGAGTACCTCAAGGCGCAGGACGAATACGGCCAGGACAGCTTCACCGCCATGATCGGCGCCGAGGCCATCCGTGAGCTGCTGCGCGGCCTCGAGCTGGAGAAGCTCGAGCAGACGCTGCGTGCCGAGATGCAGGAGACCGACTCCGACATCAAGCACAAGAAGCTCGCCAAGCGCCTGAAGATCGTCGAGGCCTTCCGCCACTCCGGCAACAAGCCGGAATGGATGATCATGACCGTCGTGCCGGTGATCCCGCCGGACCTGCGTCCGCTGGTGCCGCTCGATGGCGGCCGCTTCGCGACCTCCGACCTCAACGACCTCTACCGCCGCGTCATCAACCGCAACAACCGCCTGAAGCGGCTGATGGAGCTGCGCGCGCCGGACATCATCATCCGCAACGAGAAGCGCATGCTTCAGGAGGCGGTGGATGCGCTGTTCGACAACGGCCGTCGCGGCCGCGTCATCACCGGCGCCAACAAGCGTCCGCTGAAGTCGCTCGCCGACATGCTGAAGGGCAAGCAGGGGCGCTTCCGCCAGAACCTGCTCGGCAAGCGCGTCGACTACTCCGGCCGTTCGGTCATCGTGGTCGGTCCCGAGCTGCGCCTGCATCAGTGCGGCCTGCCGAAGAAGATGGCGCTCGAGCTGTTCAAGCCGTTCATCTACTCGCGACTGGACGCCAAGGGCCTGTCGACCACCGTCAAGCAGGCCAAGAAGCTGGTCGAGAAGGAGCGCCCGGAGGTCTGGGACATCCTGGACGAGGTCATCCGCGAGCATCCGGTGCTCTTGAACCGCGCGCCGACGCTGCATCGCCTCGGCATTCAGGCGTTCGAGCCGGTGCTGATCGAGGGCAAGGCGATCCAGCTGCATCCGCTGGTCTGCTCGGCCTTCAACGCCGACTTCGACGGCGACCAGATGGCCGTGCACGTTCCGCTGTCGCTCGAAGCGCAGCTGGAAGCGCGCGTCCTGATGATGTCGACCAACAACATCCTGCATCCCGCGAACGGCCAGCCGATCATCGTGCCGTCGCAGGACATCGTGCTCGGCCTGTACTACGTCTCGATCATGCGCGAAGGCATGCCCGGCCAGGGCATGACGTTCGGCAACATGGCCGAGCTCGAGCATGCGCTGCACGCCAAGGCCATCCATCTCCACAGCAAGATCAAGTATCGCTGGGAGGGGATGAACGAGGAAGGCAAGATCGCCAAGCGCTGGATCGAAACCACCGCGGGCCGCGTCATGCTCGGCAACCTGCTGCCGAGGCACCCGCGCGTGACCTTCGAGATCATCAACAAGCTGATGACCAAGCGCGAGATCTCGGGCGTCATCGATCAGGTCTATCGTCACTGCGGCCAGAAGGAGACGGTGATCTTCTGCGACCGCATCATGGCGCTCGGCTTCTACAACGCCTTCAAGGCGGGCATCTCGTTCGGCAAGGACGACATGGTCGTGCCGGCGGGCAAGTGGAAGATCGTCGACACGACGCGTACGCTGGCGAAGGATTTCGAGCAGCAGTACAATGACGGCCTGATCACCCATGGCGAGAAGTACAACAAGGTCGTCGACGCCTGGTCGAAGGCCTCGGAAGAGATCGCCAAGGAGATGATGAAGGAGATCTCCGTCACCAAGAAGACGGCGACGGGCGCCGATGCCGACATCAACTCGATCTACATGATGTCGCACTCCGGTGCGCGTGGTTCGCCGGCCCAGATGCGTCAGCTCGCCGGCATGCGCGGCCTGATGGCCAAGCCGTCGGGTGAGATCATCGAGACGCCGATCATCTCGAACTTCAAGGAAGGTCTCTCGGTTCTCGAGTACTTCAACTCGACCCACGGCGCCCGCAAGGGCCTCGCGGACACCGCGTTGAAGACCGCGAACTCGGGTTACCTCACCCGTCGTCTGGTGGACGTCGCGCAGGACTGCATCATCACGCAGGACGATTGCGGCACCCATCTCGGCATCAAGATGCGCGCCATCGTCGACGCGGGCACGCTGGTGGCCTCGCTCGGCTCGCGCATCCTGGGCCGCGTGCCCTGCGACGACGTGCGCGATCCCGCCACCAATACCGTGCTGGTCAAGGCCGGCACCCTGATGGAGGAGAGCCACATCGACGCCATCCAGCAGGCTGGCGTGCAGGAGGTGAAGATCCGTTCGGCGCTGACCTGTGAGCTCGTCAACGGCATCTGCAAGATGTGCTACGGCCGCGACCTCGCGCGCGGTACGCCGGTCAACCACGGTGAGGCTGTCGGCGTCATCGCCGCGCAGTCGATCGGTGAGCCCGGCACCCAGCTGACGATGCGCACCTTCCACATCGGCGGTGCGGCGCAGCTCAACGAGCAGTCCTTCGTGGAATCGAACTTCGAAGGCAAGGTGGTCATCCGCAACAAGGCGATCGCTCGCAACAGCGAAGGTCACCTGATCGCGATGGTCCGCAACATGGTCGTGACGATCGTCGACCCCGACGGCACCGAGCGTGCGACGCACCGTATCCAGTACGGCTCGCGCATGCATGTCGACGACGGCGACATGATCAAGCGCGGCCAGCGCATCGCCGAGTGGGATCCTTACACCCGCCCGATCCTCACGGAAGCGGAGGGCACGATCGGGTTCGAGGATCTGACCGAAGGTCTATCGATCTCGGAAACGCTCGACGAGTCCACCGGTATCGCCAAGCGCGTGGTCATCGACTGGCGTGGAACGCGCGGTGGCGCGGATCTGCGTCCGGCGATCGTGATCAAGGGCAAGGACGGCAAGGTGCTCAAGCTCGCCCGTGGCGGTGATGCCCGCTACATGCTGTCGGTCGACGCGATTCTGTCGGTCGACGTCGGGGCGACGGTGAAGCCGGGCGACATCCTGGCGCGTATCTCGACAGAGAGCGCCAAGACGCGCGACATCACCGGCGGTCTGCCGCGGGTGGCGGAGCTGTTCGAAGCGCGCAAGCCGAAGGATGCCGCGATCATCGCTGAGATCGCCGGCACCATCCGGTTCGGCCGCGACTACAAGAACAAGCGTCGCATCTCGATCGAGCCGGTCGACAAGACCGAGGAGCCGCGCGAGTACCTGATCCCGAAGGGCAAGCACATCCATCTGCAGGATGGCGACATCGTCGAGAAGGGTGACTTCATCGTCGAAGGCAACCCGGCGCCGCACGACATCCTGGCGATCAAGGGCATCGAGGAACTCGCGGCCTATCTGGTCAACGAGATCCAGGAGGTCTACCGGCTCCAGGGCGTGCTCATCAACGACAAGCACATCGAGGTGATTGTTCGTCAGATGCTGCAGAAGATCGAGGTCACCGACCAGGGCGACACCGACATGATCTCGGGCGAACAGGTCGACAAGATCGAGTTCGATCTGCTGAACGCGAAGGCGCAGGAGGAGGGCAAGAAGCCCGCCACCGGCAATCCGGTTCTGCTCGGCATCACCAAGGCGAGCCTGCAGACGCGGTCGTTCTTCTCGGCGGCTTCGTTCCAGGAGACCACCCGCGTCCTCACCGAGGCGGCGGTCAACGGCAAGATCGATCCGCTCGAGGGTCTCAAGGAGAACGTCATCGTCGGCCGCCTGATCCCGGCCGGCACCGGCGCCTCCATGGCCCGCATCCGCGAGGTCGCTCTCAAGCGCGACAAGCTGATTCTCGACGAGCGCGAGAAGCAGGCCGCGATCGTGCCGTCGCAGCCCGAGCCGCAGCCGCTGGCGCTGCCGCCCGCAGAGTAAACGGAACGTTGCGGCAGCCCCTGACGGTGTCAGGTGCTGCCGCTCGTTCATCGACCAGAGAAAAGGCCGGCGCTTGCCGGCCTTTTTTTGACAAGATCTTCTCCTGTTGCCGCGCTGCTGCCCCCTTGTTCATCTTCCCTTCAGGCACAAAGGCGCTTCTGGGAGGCTCAGATCCGCTGAGCTGATGTCCGTCCACCGTTCGTGGCGATGCGCCGATTTGCTCCGGCGCAAACCCTGTGCGGGCCGGGTAGGCTATGGCCGATCGAGCCCCGAGGGTGGCAGGACCCGTGACACGGACGACCGGCGCTGCTGCAGACAGCCGGAGATGGCGGAACTTCGATGCTTGACCTTGCGATTGTTGGTGGCGGTCCGGGCGGCCTGATGAGCGCCTGGTATCTCAGGCGGAAGCTCGGCGATCTCTGCAAGGTGACGATCTTCGAGGCATCGGACCGGCTCGGCGGCAAGATCGTCACGCGCAAGTTCGACAGCGCGCCGGCGATGTATGAAGCCGGTGTAGCCGAGATCTACGACTACTCGATGACCGGCCCCGATCCGTTGCGTGAGCTGATCCAGCATTTCGGTTTGCAGACGATCCCTATGGACGCGCTGCAGGTGCAACTCGACGGCGAGCTGCTCGACGACGTTCCCGGCTTGCGCCGCAAATACGGGCCGAAGACCGCCGCGGCCGTCGAAGCGTTCCGCAAGCGCTGCTCGGAGGTGATGTCGCCGGTCGAATATTACGAGGGCGTCGGCGCCCACGACAACGAGCATCCCTGGGCCTACAAGACCTGCGAGGAACTGCTCGACGAGGAGGTCGAGGATCCCACCGCCAAGCGCTTCTTCAAGGTGATGTCGCGTTCCGACATCGCGACCGAGGCCCACAACACCAACGGCCTCAACGCGCTCAAGAACTTCGTGATGGATATCGACGACTACATCGGTCTGTATTCGATCCAGAACGGCAATGAGCAGCTGATCGAGTGCCTCCGCTCCGAGGTCGATGCCGACATCCAGCTCAATCACCGCGTGCTGCGCATCGGCAAGACCGAGCAGGGCCGCTACCGCCTCAACATGATGAACGGCAAGGGCCCGGAGACGCGCGAGTTCGATCTCGTGCTAGTCTGCCTGCCGCATTCCTGGCTGTCGACGGTCGGCTGGGACGGCGAGAAGCTGCGCCAGTCGATGGTCAAGCACGTCGCCTATTTCGATCGCCCCGCGCACTACCTGCGCGTCTCGATCCTGTTCGATTCCCCGTTCTGGGGCGACAAGATCCCGGGCTCCTGGTTCATGTCGGAAGCCTTCGGCGGCTGCTGCATCTACAACGAGGGCTCGCGCCACGACGTCGGCAAGCACGGCGTGTTGAACTGGCTGATCGCAGGTTCCGATGCGCTGGCGTTCGCCAATCTGTCCGACCAGGAACTGATCGATGCCGCGCTGAAGTCGCTGCCGGCGGCGCTCGGCGATTCCAGGGCGCATTTCATGGAAGGCAAGATCCATCGCTGGCTGTCGTCGGTCAACGCGCTGCCCGGCGGCCTGCCGGTGCGCGACGTCATGACCAATCACCGCCCCGAGCCGAAGGAGCATCCGGGGATCGTGGTCGTCGGCGACTATCTGTTCGATTCGACCCTCAACGGGCTGCTCGATTCCTCGGATGCCGCGACCGACATCATCCTGACCGAGATGATGCGGCTGCGCCGCGCCAGGTCGCAGGCCGAGAAGCCGCTGTCAGACAAGATCGACCGCGACTATTTCGACAATTATCGCGGGCAGGGGCCGTACAGCGAAGCGTGGTCGCAGTTCACCGATCCCGACTACCTGCTCAGCCTGATCAAGATCGTCTGGAACAAGAGCAAGGGCAAAGGCTACAAGCTGCTCGTCGCCGGCTCCGCGAGCGGCGAACTGGTCGGTGCGCTGCGCGACCGCGGCATCGATGCCTGGGGCATCGAGAACAACCGCTACATCCACGGCAAGACGCCGAAGGCGCTCAAGAAATACAACAAGCTCGGCTCGATCGCCGACCTGCCGTTCAAGCGCGGCGAGTTCGATTTCGTATTTGAGACCAGCCTCTGCCATCTCGGCGACAAGCAGGTCGCGCGCGCGATTCGCGAGCTCAACCGCGTGGTCAAGACCGGCCTCGTGTTCGGCTCGATCACCTCTGACATGGCGCCGGCGCTGGTCGACCGCTACGACCTGTTGCGCGGGGTGAAGAAGCTCGGCACCTGGTGGGAGTGGTCGGAGCTGTTTTTCGGCAACGGCTTCGATCTGGCGATGCACAGGCGCGACTGCACCGACGAGGTGTGGGCGGCGACCCTGGCCGCCAACAAGGGCCCCGGCCAGTGGTATGCCGACGCCGACAGCCTGCGCTACTCGTTCTTCGACAAGGTCGAGGACGACGAGGACTAGCACCGGCCGCCATGCCGTGGCCTGGCGCGTCGGCCGGGCTGAAAGTCGCCGACTGTGCCGATTGCGCGACAGGGCCGGGCCGTGGTCGGCGAGGGTGCGGCGCCGTGTCGCGAGAATGCTGGCGGCCGACTTTCGCAGATGATAAAGCCGAGCCGCTTTCATCCGTTACGGTCATGCTGGCCGTGCAGGACCGGTTCGTTGAATGTCGCCCAAATCATCAGTGCCGGGAGATCCCAAGTCCAGGTCGGCAGCCGAACCTGCTGATGAGCTGGACAAGCGGGCCGCGGCCAAGGCCGGCTCTGCGGTTCCGAAAGCCGGAACGGCCAAGCCATTGGCGAGCGACAAGGCGCCGATCAACGACGAGGATGATGAGGACGAGGAGGACGGCGACGAGGCCGGCCTGGATCTCGACGACGATGACGACGACGAGGACCTGGTCGTCTATACGGCCCGCGAGGCCGCCGGCGCGCTCGCCACGATCTACGGCTTCGTCTCGCCGCTGCTCGGCAAATACAAGAAGATGCTGGCCTTCGTCACGATCGGCGTGCTGATCGAGACGCTGTTCAACGTCATCATGCCGCTCAGCCTCAAGTTCCTGATCGACGACGCGCTCGGCGAGGAGGATTTCGAGGCGCTCTACCGCATCCTCGGCGTGCTCGCGGTCGCCGGCATCTTCACCTCGATCGTCGCCGTGCTGTACGAGCGCTGGGACGCGCGGCTGGCGGCCTGCATCATCTCCGACGTCCGCAGCCGGCTGTTCGACCACGTGCAGAACCTGCCGGCGGCGTATTTCCAGCGCACCAAGCGCGGCGAGATCCTGTCGCGCTTCTCGGTCGACATGTCGGCGTTCGAGGGCGTGGTGAAGACCTTCGCCAACAGCGCCGCGCTGCCGCTGCTCGAGCTCATCGCCGGCATCATCCTGATGCTGTTCCTCAACTGGCAGCTCGCCGCGATTGCGCTGCTGGTGTTCCCGATCACCCTGATCGGCCCGCGCATCCTGACGCCCAAGGCGGTCCAGGCCAATTACGAGCAGAAGCTCAACGAGGCCTCGCTGCTCGGTGTCATCCAGGAGAACATCGCAGCGCAGGCGGTGATCAAGGCCTTCAGCCTGCATCGCAAGGTGTTCGGCTGGTTCACCTTCCGCAATGACGAGGCGCGGAGGAAGATCGCTGACGCGATGTTCCTCTCGACCATGGTCGAGCGCACCGTGACTATCGCGGTGCTGCTGCTGCATTTGGTGGTGCTCGCGATCGGCGCCTATCTCGCGACCAAGGGCCAGATCACGGTCGGCACCTTCGTCACCTTCGAGAGCGCGTTCTGGGAGGTGTCCTACAACATCGCCCATGTCATGCACTTCGTCCCGGTCTCGATCTCCTCCGCCGCCGCGATCCGGCACATGCAGGAGCTGCTGGACGAGCCGACCCGCGGCGCCGACCGGCCCGGCGCGCCGGACCTGCCGCGCATCAGCCATGACATCACCTTCGAGCGCGTCAGCTTCCAGTACGAGGGCAGCCAGACCCCGGTACTGGACAATCTCAGCCTCAAGCTCGATGTCGGCAAGCGCATCGCCATCGTCGGCCCCTCCGGATCCGGCAAGAGCACGCTGCTGAACCTGATCCTGCGGCTCTACGTGCCGGACGAGGGCCGGGTCACCATCGACGGTGTCGACATTCGGAAGGTCACGCGCGATTCGCTCCGCGGCAGCATGGCCGTCGTGTTCCAGGAGAACATGCTGTTCAACATGTCGCTCCGCGAGAACATCCGGCTCGGCAAGGAGGGCGCGACCGACGAGGAGGTGGAGGAGGCGGCCAAGAAGGCCGAGATCCACCGCTACATCATGAGCCTGCCGCAGAAATACGACACCCTGGTCGGCGAGCGCGGCGACACCCTGTCGGGCGGCCAGCGCCAACGCATCGCGATCGCCCGCGCCATCATCCGCAATCCCTCCGTGCTGCTGCTGGACGAAGCGACGTCGGCGCTCGACCAGACCACGGAAGCCGCGATCAACCGCACGCTGCTCAAGGTCTCCAAGGGCCGCACCATGATCTGGTCGACCCACCGCCTGACCTCGGTGGTCGAGATGGACGAGATCATCGTCATCTCCGGCGGCCGCGCCATCGAGCGCGGCAGCCACGCCGAGCTGCTCGCCAAGAACGGCACCTATCGCAAGCTCTGGGACGACCAGGGCCATCAGCCGAGCCGGGTCGCTCAGGCGGACGACGACACCGACGATGACGAGGACGACGACTTCGAGGATGACGAGGACGAGGACGAATAAGCTTCGCGTGGTGCGCTCGCCAGCCGGTGCCGCACGCCACGGCCCAGTGAGACTGCAAACCGCGCCCAGCGCTGCGCCAGCCAATACGGGCCGGTGCCGATCGAAACTTCGCGGAAGCGCCAGGCCTTGTCGAGCGACCACGCATCGCAGGCGATCTTGACCGGATCGTCGTAGAACGCGGCGATCTTGCCTTCGCTCATCCCGTCGGTGGCTAGCCAGCGCGGGATGTGCACGTTGCACAGGCGCTCGACATCCGTGAATATCTTGTCGGAGCCCGTACCCGTCACCGGGCAGGTGGTGCAAAAGGCGTCTCCGACCAGCACCACGCCCGGCATCCGGATGCCGCTATTGACGGTCAGATCGGCCGGCCGGACCTTGACCTCGCCGCTGACGGCGTAATCGCCGGTGATCCGCCGGAGGCCGGGCAGGGCGGCCGCCAGGATCTCTGCCGGGTTGCGCCGGACCGCCCGCAGCCAGGGATCGTCGACCGGGCGATAGGCGAAGAGATTCGCTCGCATGCGGTCGCCGATCGGAAACAGGGTGACGTAGGGGACGCGGGCGCTCGCCCGTTCCTGGAAATAGGTCATGGCGGGGAAAGGGAAGGCGGCACGGCCGACCGGCTCCAGGTCGAAACCGACCGAGATCGAATGGGCGACGCTCGTGATCGTCCGGGTGATTCCCAGCTGATGCCGCAGGCCGACGTTCAGCCCATTGGCGAGCACGACCAGCCGGGCGGAGATCGTCTCGCCGTTGGAGAGCACGACCGATTGGCGATCGTCGCTCGGCGTGATCGCCACGGCCTTGGCCACGATTCGCAGGACCGACGCCGGGATCTCCTCGCGCACGGCCGCCACCAGCGCATCGTACAGGATGCCGTATTGATGGACCGGCGCCTTGTCGAGGACGTAGCCGAACCGGGCGATCCAGTTCTCGGCCGCCAGGGTCGCCCGGTGCAGCGCCTGGTCCGCGGCTCCCGTGCGCCGGAACCGTCCGATCTGCTCGGCGCCGGAGATCTTCTCGATTCGGAAGTCCGGCGGGTAAACCTCGTGGGGATCGACGAGAATCGCCGCAATGCCGGCGCGTCCGAGCATGGCCGCCGTGAGCGAGCCGGCCAGCCCGCCGCCGATGATCGCGATGTCGGTATAGTGGGTCATCTTGGCGCCTCGTCGAAGCGCCATCCTTCGCTCCGAAAGCCGAACAAAGCCTTAGCCGCGATGTTTCAGATTGTTGCGGAGGGTGAACGGGGGGAGATTCGTGGGGAGTAATAGGGTGAGCAAAGGCGATGCCGTGCTGAATCCCGCCCCCGTGATGGTCGTGGCGCCGTGCCCACCATCGGGCGTCACGCTCTGCGGTGAGATGGTGGGCACGCTGCCGCCTCCGGCCGCCGCTTTGCCCAGCCTACGGCACCATAATCTCCAATAACGTCAGGGGCTTGACCTGCCCATTTGAGTGAATAGGTAAGCTGTGCCGGTCCCGGCGGCCGCGCGCCGGCCCTGAAGGTCCGGCATCGACATAGAAACGGCTGGTTTGCGCGTCCTGCGGCGTCGTTTTGCTTGACTTGGGTATTTACCGCTTATAAAAGGCGCGCACTCAACGACAGGCGGTGAGCTTCGCCAGCGTCGGTACGGATCACCCGGACCGCCCCTTACAGGGCAGAATGGGCACCAACCTCGACGAATGCCGCTCAAACGCTGTCGATCATAGCTAGGCAATGCCAGAACGATTTTAGATCTCTCGAGCTCGTTCTCTTGAGACCAATTTCGGATGCATGACCTCGGTAGGCCGCCGCCAGCGCAAGCTGGAGGAGGGTGATCGCGGTCCTCTGTGGCGTCAAGCGCTTTCCGTTCAGCGATGAATGGTTGGCGCGATTTCGTTTTGCGCGGATTTTCGTCGCGCTGGGCGGCCCGGTGAGGCGGGGAACCTCGAACAGAATTTGCGGAAATCCCTGGTGGTTTCCGTGTGAACGTTGAGAAGGGTGAAGGCCAAGATGCCGACGATCAACCAGCTGATCGCAAATCCGCGCGAAGTGCAGAAGTCGCGCAAGAAGGTGCCGGCGCTGCAGCAGTCGCCGCAGAAGCGTGGTGTTTGCACGCGCGTCTACACCACGACCCCGAAGAAGCCGAACTCGGCGCTTCGTAAGGTTGCCAAGGTGCGCCTGACCAACGGCTTCGAGGTGATCGGCTACATCCCGGGTGAAGGCCATAACCTCCAGGAGCACTCGGTGGTCATGATCCGCGGTGGCCGCGTCAAGGACTTGCCGGGCGTGCGCTACCACATCCTCCGCGGCGTGCTGGATACCCAGGGCGTCAAGAACCGTAAGCAGCGTCGTTCGAAGTACGGCGCGAAGCGGCCCAAGTAAGTCGCTTAACTAAGACGTTCGAGAGAAGCGGGAACAGATCAGATGTCGCGTCGCCATTCAGCCGAAAAGCGTGAAGTGCTTCCGGATCCGAAGTTCGGGAACATCATCGTCACCAAGTTCATGAACTCGGTGATGTACGCCGGCAAGAAGTCGGTCGCCGAAGGAATCGTCTACGGTGCGTTCGGCATCATCGAGGCCAAGACCAAGCAGAGCCCGCTGACGGTGTTCGAGCAGGCGCTGGAAAACGTGATGCCGACGATCGAAGTGCGTTCGCGCCGCGTCGGTGGTGCGACCTACCAGGTGCCCGTCGAAGTCCGCTCGACCCGCCGTCAGGCGCTGGGCATCCGCTGGCTGATCTCGGCCGCTCGCGACCGCAACGAGAAGACCATGACCGAGCGGCTTTCGGCGGAACTGCTCGATGCCTCGAACAACCGGGGTAACGCCGTGAAGAAGCGTGAAGACGTGCACCGGATGGCGGAAGCCAACCGCGCCTTCTCGCACTACCGCTGGTAACAGCGGCCCGAACGGAAATCAGGGAACAGATCCATGCCCCGCCAACACGCCATCGAAGACTATCGTAACTTCGGTATCATGGCGCATATCGACGCCGGTAAGACGACGACGACCGAGCGCATCCTGTATTACACCGGCAAGAGCCACAAGATCGGCGAAGTGCACGAAGGTGCCGCGACGATGGACTGGATGGAGCAGGAGCAGGAGCGTGGCATCACGATCACTTCCGCTGCCACCACCGCGTTCTGGAACGGCAAGCGCCTGAACATAATCGACACCCCCGGCCACGTCGACTTCACCATCGAGGTCGAGCGTTCGCTCCGCGTGCTCGACGGCGCCGTGTGCGTGCTCGACTCCAACCAGGGCGTCGAGCCGCAGACCGAGACCGTCTGGCGCCAGGGCGACAAGTACAAGGTGCCGCGCATCGTCTTCGCCAACAAGATGGACAAGACGGGTGCCGACTTCTTCAAGTGCCTGGCCGACATCGTCGACCGCCTGGGCGCGAAGCCGGTTGCGATCCAGCTGCCGATCGGCGCCGAGAACAACTTCAAGGGCTGCGTCGACCTCGTGACCATGAAGGCGATCGTCTGGAACGACGAGTCGCTCGGCGCGAAGTTCGACTATGTCGAGATCCCCGCTGACCTCGCCGACCAGGCCAAGGAATATCGCGAGAAGCTGGTGGAAGCCGCCGTCGAGCTCGACGACGACGCCATGTCGGCCTATCTCGAAGGCACCGAGCCGGACGAGGCGACCCTCAAGCGTCTCATCCGCAAGGCCGTGCTCTCGGGCGCGTTCTATCCGGTGCTGTGCGGCTCGGCGTTCAAGAACAAGGGCGTGCAGCCGCTGCTCGACGCCGTCGTCGACTATCTGCCGTCGCCGCTCGACGTTCCCGCGATCAAGGGCACCGACGACAAGGGCAACGAGGTCGTGCGCAAGGCGGACGACAAGGAGCCGCTGTCGCTGCTGGCGTTCAAGATCATGGACGACCCGTTCGTCGGCACCATCACCTTCTGCCGCATCTATTCGGGCATCCTGACCTCGGGCACCGGCGTCGTGAACTCGACCCGCGAGAAGAAGGAGCGCATCGGCCGCATGCTGCTGATGCATGCGAACAACCGCGAGGACATCAAGGAAGCCTATGCGGGCGACATCGTCGCTCTCGCCGGCCTCAAGGAAGCCCGCACCGGTGACACGCTGTGCGACCCGAACAACCAGGTGATCCTGGAAAAGATGGAATTCCCGGAGCCGGTCATCGAGATCGCGATCGAGCCGAAGTCGAAGGCCGACCAGGAGAAGCTGGGCATCGCGCTGGCGAAGCTCGCCGCGGAGGATCCGTCCTTCCGCGTGTCGACCGATCACGAGTCGGGCCAGACCATCCTCAAGGGCATGGGCGAGCTCCATCTCGACATCAAGGTCGACATCCTGAAGCGCACCTACAAGGTCGATGCGAACATCGGCGCGCCGCAGGTGGCGTTCCGTGAGCGCATCACCAAGCCGGCCAATGTGGACTACACCCACAAGAAGCAGACCGGCGGCACCGGCCAGTTCGCGGCCGTGAGCCTCGTGGTCGAGCCGAACGAGCCGGGCGGCGGCTACGTGTTCGAGTCCAAGATCGTCGGTGGTGCGGTTCCGAAGGAATACATCCCGGGCGTCGAAAAGGGCATCGAGAGCGTGCTCGGCGCAGGCGTGGTCGCGGGCTTCCCCGTGGTCGACGTCAAGGTGGCGCTGGTCGACGGCAAGTATCACGACGTCGACTCGTCCGCACTGGCCTTCGAAATCGCCTCCCGCGCGGCTTTCCGCGAGGCGCTGCAGAAGGGCAAGTCGGTTCTGCTCGAGCCGATCATGAAGGTCGAAGTCGTGACCCCGGAAGACTACACCGGCTCGGTCATCGGCGACCTCAACTCGCGTCGTGGCCAGATCCAGGGCCAGGACATGCGCGGCAACGCCAACGTCATCAACGCGATGGTGCCGCTCATGAACATGTTCGGTTACGTGAATAACCTGCGCTCGATGAGCCAGGGTCGCGCGACCTTCACGATGCAGTTCTCGCACTACGCTGAAGCGCCGGCCAACGTGTCGGCTGAAGTCCAGAAGAAGTTTGCCTGATTGTCGCGAGCTCAAGTTAGCGACTGAACGGAGAGTCAAATGGCCAAAGCTAAGTTTGAACGTAACAAGCCCCACTGCAACATCGGCACCATCGGTCACGTCGACCACGGCAAGACCTCGCTGACCGCTGCAATCACCAAGATCCTGGCCGAGACGGGCGGTGCGACGTTCACTGCCTACGACCAGATCGACAAGGCGCCGGAAGAGAAGGCCCGCGGCATCACCATCTCGACCGCCCACGTCGAGTACGAGACCAAGAACCGCCACTACGCGCACGTCGACTGCCCCGGCCACGCCGACTACGTGAAGAACATGATCACCGGCGCTGCGCAGATGGACGGCGCGATTCTGGTCGTGTCGGCCGCTGACGGCCCGATGCCGCAGACCCGCGAGCACATCCTGCTCGCCCGCCAGGTCGGCGTTCCCGCGCTGGTCGTGTTCCTCAACAAGTGCGACATGGTCGACGATCCGGAGCTGCTCGAGCTGGTCGAGCTCGAGGTTCGCGAGCTGCTCTCGAAGTACGAATTCCCGGGCGACAAGATCCCGATCATCAAGGGCTCGGCGCTGGCCGCTCTCGAAGATTCGGACAAGAAGCTCGGCCACGACGCGATCCTCGAGCTGATGCGCAATGTCGACGAGTACATTCCGCAGCCGGAGCGTCCGATCGACCAGCCCTTCCTGATGCCGGTCGAAGACGTGTTCTCGATCTCGGGCCGCGGCACCGTGGTGACCGGTCGTGTCGAGCGCGGCATCATCAAGGTCGGTGAGGAAATCGAGATCGTCGGTATCCGCGCCACCCAGAAGACCACCGTCACCGGCGTCGAAATGTTCCGCAAGCTGCTCGATCAGGGCCAGGCTGGCGACAACATCGGTGCGCTGCTCCGCGGCACCAAGCGTGAGGACGTCGAGCGCGGCCAGGTTCTCTGCAAGCCGGGTTCGGTCAAGCCGCACACCAAGTTCAAGGCTGAGGCGTACATCCTCACCAAGGAGGAGGGCGGCCGTCACACCCCGTTCTTCACCAACTATCGTCCGCAGTTCTACTTCCGCACGACCGACGTGACCGGCGTCGTTCACCTGCCGGAAGGCACCGAGATGGTGATGCCGGGCGACAACATCGCGATGGAAGTGCACCTGATCGTGCCGATCGCGATGGAAGAGAAGCTGCGCTTCGCCATCCGTGAAGGCGGCCGCACCGTCGGCGCCGGCGTCGTCGCCTCGATCATCGAGTAACAACACGAATAGGGAATGGCGGGTGGCGAATGGTGATCCATTCGCCGTTCGCTACTCGCCACTCACTACTCACAGAAAGATACGGCAATGAACGGCCAAAACATCCGCATCCGTCTCAAGGCGTTTGACCATCGCATCCTCGATACGTCGACGCGCGAGATCGTCAACACGGCGAAGCGGACCGGCGCGCAGGTTCGCGGACCCATTCCGCTGCCGACCCGCATCGAGAAGTTCACCGTCAACCGTTCGCCGCACGTTGACAAGAAGAGCCGCGAGCAGTTCGAGATGCGCACCCACAAGCGCCTCCTCGACATCGTCGATCCGACCCCGCAGACCGTCGATGCTCTCATGAAGCTCGATCTGGCCGCCGGTGTCGACGTCGAGATCAAGCTCTAAGTTTTTGGATTCACGTTCGCCTTTTCGCGGACATAGAGAAGAACAGGAAGCACGCCGATGCGCTCCGGAGTGATCGCACAAAAGGTCGGGATGACGCGGGTCTTCACGGAGACCGGCGAACATATCCCCGTGACCGTGCTGAAGCTCGGCAATTGCCAGGTGGTCGGTCACCGTACCACCGAGAAGAACGGCTACGTCGCGCTGCAGCTCGGCAGCGGCAGCCGCAAGACGGTCTACATGCCGAAGGCGGAGCGCGGCCAGTTCGCGGTCGCCAAGGTCGAGCCGAAGCGCAAGCTCGCCGAATTCCGTGTCAGCGAGGACTCGCTGATCCCGGTCGGTGCCGAGATCCAGGCCGACCACTTCGTCGTCGGCCAGTTCGTCGACGTCACCGGCACCTCGGTCGGTAAGGGCTTCGCCGGCGGCATGAAGCGCTGGAACTTCGGCGGTCTGCGCGCCACGCACGGTGTGTCGATCTCGCACCGTTCGATCGGTTCGACCGGTGGCCGGCAGGACCCCGGCAAGACCTGGAAGAACAAGAAGATGCCCGGTCACATGGGTGTCGATCGCATCACCACGCTGAACCTGCGTGTGGTGCAGACGGACGTCGAGCGCGGCCTGATCCTGGTCGAAGGCGCGGTGCCCGGCTCCAAGGGTGGCTGGATCTCGGTGCGCGACGCCGTGAAGAAGCCGCTGCCGAAGGAAGCGCCGAAGCCCGGCAAGTTCAAGGTCGCGGGTGAGCAGGCTGCCGAAGCGCCGGCCGTGCAGGAGGGCGCATAAATGGAACTGAAAGTCACCACGCTCGAGGGCAAGGAAGCGGGCTCCGTCCAGCTGTCCGACGCCATCTTCGGTCTGGAGCCGCGCGCTGACATCATCCAGCGCTGCGTCCAGTGGCAGCTCAACAGGCGCCAGGCCGGCACCCACAAGGCCAAGGGCCGCGCCGAGATCTGGCGCACCGGCAAGAAGATGTACAAGCAGAAGGGCACCGGCGGTGCTCGTCACGGCTCGGCCCGCGTGCCGCAGTTCCGTGGCGGTGGCCGTGCCTTCGGTCCGGTCGTGCGCTCGCATGCGACCGACCTGCCGAAGAAGGTCCGTGCGCTCGCCCTGAAGCATGCGCTGTCGGCCAAGGCCAAGGACGGTGATCTCGTCGTCTTGGAGAACGCCACCCTCGAGGCGGCGAAGACCAAGGCGCTGATCGGCCATTTCTCGGGTCTCGGCCTGACCAATGCGCTGATCATCGACGGCGCCGAGCTGCACAACGGCTTCGCCGCTGCGGCCCGCAACATCCCGAACCTGGACGTGCTGCCGATCCAGGGCATCAACGTCTACGACATCCTGCGCCGTCAGAAGCTCGTGCTGACCAAGGCGGCGATCGATGCGCTGGAGGCGCGCTTCAAATGAAGACCATCGATCCGCGCCACTACGACATCATCATCGCGCCTGTCGTGACCGAGAAGGCGACCTTTGCCTCGGAGCAGAACAAGGTTCTGTTCAAGGTGGCCGCCAAGGCGACCAAGCCGCAGATCAAGGAAGCGATCGAGAAGCTGTTCGACGTCAAGGTCCGGAGCGTGAATACGCTCGTCCGCAAGGGCAAGACCAAGGTGTTCCGCGGCAATCTCGGTTCGCAATCGGACAGCAAGCGCGCGATCGTGACCCTCGAAGAGGGCCACCGCATCGACGTGACCACCGGACTGTAAGGCGACGCTGCCATGGCACTGAAGACATTCAACCCCACGACGCCGGGCCAGCGCCAGCTGGTGATGGTCGATCGTTCGGCCCTGTACAAGGGCAAGCCGGTCAAGGCGCTGACCGAAGGCAAGCAGTCGAGCGGCGGTCGTAACAACACCGGCCGCATCACCGTCCGCTTCCTCGGCGGCGGCCACAAGCAGTCGTACCGCACGGTCGACTTCAAGCGCGACAAGGTCGACGTTCCCGCGACCGTCGAGCGCCTGGAGTATGATCCGAACCGCACGGCCTTCATCGCCCTGGTCAAGTATCAGGACGGCGAGCTCGCCTACATCCTGGCGCCGCAGCGCCTGGCCGTCGGCGACACCATCGTCGCCGGCAACTATGTCGACGTGAAGCCGGGCAACGTCATGCCGCTCGGCAACATGCCGGTCGGCACGATCATCCACAACATCGAGGTCAAGATCGGGAAGGGCGGCCAGCTCGCACGTTCGGCCGGCACCTACGCCCAGATCGTCGGCCGCGACCAGGACTACGTGATCGTCCGCCTGAACTCGGGCGAGCAGCGCCTGGTGCATGGCCGTTGCCGCGGCACCATCGGTGCGGTGTCGAACCCGGACCACATGAACACCTCGATCGGCAAGGCCGGCCGCAAGCGTTGGATGGGCCGCCGCCCGCACAACCGCGGTGTCGCGATGAACCCGATCGACCATCCGCACGGCGGCGGCGAAGGCCGTACCTCGGGCGGTCGTCACCCGGTCACTCCGTGGGGCAAGCCCACCAAGGGCAAGAAGACCCGCACCAACAAGTCGACCGACAAATTCATTCTCTTGAGCCGCCACAAGCGGAAGAAGTAAGGAACGACGGACATGGTTCGTTCAGTCTGGAAAGGCCCGTTCGTCGAGGCGTCGCTGCTCAAGAAGGCAGATGCGGCGCGCGCGTCCGGCCGTCACGACGTCATCAAGATCTGGAGCCGCCGCTCGACCATCCTGCCGCAGTTCGTCGGCCTGACGTTCGGCGTCTACAACGGCCAGAAGCACGTGCCGGTCGCGGTCAACGAGGAAATGGTTGGCCACAAGTTCGGCGAGTTCTCGCCGACCCGCACTTTCCACGGCCATTCGGGCGATAAGAAAGCCAAGAAGGCTTGAGGATTAAGCGATGAGCAAACCAAAGCGCGAACGGAGCCTCCCCGACAACGAGGCCAAGGCTGTGGCCCGGATGCTTCGGGTGAGCCCGCAGAAGCTGAACCTGGTGGCGCAGATGATCCGCGGCCGCAAGGCGTCGGCAGCCCTCGCCGACCTGCAGTTCTCGCGCAAGCGGATTGCGGTCGACGTCAAGAAGTGCCTGGAATCGGCGATCGCCAACGCCGAGAACAACCACGAGCTCGAGGTCGACGATCTGGTCGTCACCCAGGCTTTCGTCGGCAAGGGAATCGTGATGAAGCGTTTCTCGCCGCGCGGCCGTGGCCGTTCGGGCCGAGTTTTCAAACCGTTTTCGCAGCTGACGATCATTGTTCGTCAGGTCGAGGCGAGCGCTTAAACCGGGCGCTGGGAGAATACGATGGGTCAAAAGATCAATCCGATCGGTCTGCGTCTCGGCATCAACCGGACCTGGGATTCGCGCTGGTTCGCCGGCAAGGCCGAGTACGGCAAGCTGCTGCATGAAGACGTCAAGATCCGCGAGATCCTGCACAAGGAGCTCAAGCAGGCGGCCGTCGCCCGCATCGTGATCGAGCGTCCGCACAAGAAGTGCCGCGTCACGATCCACTCGGCCCGTCCGGGCGTCGTGATCGGCAAGAAGGGCGCCGACATCGACAAGCTGCGCAAGCGCGTCGCCGACATCACCTCGTCGGACGTCGTCATCAACATCGTCGAGATCCGCAAGCCGGAGCTCGATGCCACGCTGGTCGCCGAATCGATCGCGCAGCAGCTTGAGCGCCGCGTCGCGTTCCGCCGCGCCATGAAGCGCGCCGTTCAGTCGGCGATGCGCCTCGGCGCCGAGGGCATCCGCATCAACTGCTCGGGCCGTCTGGGCGGCGCGGAAATCGCCCGCATGGAGTGGTATCGTGAGGGCCGGGTGCCGCTGCACACGCTGCGCGCCGACATCGACTACGGTGTGGCCACCGCGTTCACGACCTTCGGCACCTGCGGCGTGAAGGTCTGGATCTTCAAGGGCGAGATCCTCGAGCACGATCCGATGGCACAGGACAAGCGGATGAACGAGGGCGGTGGCGAAAGCCCGTCGCCGCGTTCGCGCCGCGACGCGGCCTGATCGATCAGCCGCGACAAGACAGGTTTGAGGGCTCAAAGCCATGATGCAACCAAAGAAGACCAAGTTCCGAAAGGCGCATAAGGGCCGTATCCACGGCGTTGCGTCCTCGGGCGCGACGCTGGCCTTCGGCCAGTTCGGGCTGAAGGCGATGGAGCCGGATCGCGTCACCGCGCGCCAGATCGAGGCCGCCCGTCGTGCGCTGACTCGTCACATGAAGCGTGCCGGCCGCGTCTGGATCCGGGTGTTCCCCGATCTGCCGGTGTCGAAGAAGCCGGCCGAAGTCCGCATGGGCTCCGGCAAGGGTTCGCCGGAATTGTGGGTGGCCCGCGTCAAGCCGGGCCGGGTGATGTTCGAGATCGACGGCGTCAGCAACCAGATCGCGCGTGAGGCGCTGACGCTGGCCGCTGCCAAGCTGCCGATCAAGACGCGCTTCGTCGAACGCATTGCGGAGTAATGGTCATGGCCGAGATGAAGATTGCCGACATTCGCGCGATGAGCCCCGACCAGATGGACGATGCGATCGTCAATCTGAAGAAGGAGCGCTTCAACCTGCGTTTTCAGCGCGCCACCGGGCAGCTCGAGAACACCGCGCGCCTGCGTGAGGCGCGCCGCGACATCGCCCGTATCAAGACCATCGCCGCGCAGCAGCGCGCCAAGACGAAGTAAGAGGCTCGACATGCCGAAACGGACCCTCCAGGGCGTTGTCGTCAGCGACAAGCAGGCCAAGACGGTGGTCGTGCGCGTCGACCGGCGCTTCACCCACCCGATCTACAAGAAGACGATCCGCCGCTCGAAGAACTACCACGCCCACGACGAGAACAACGAGTTCAAGCCGGGCGACATGGTCTGGATCGAGGAGAGCAAGCCGATCTCGAAGCTCAAGCGCTGGACGGTGGTCCGCGGCGAGCATAAGAAAACCGCCTGAGTCGTGAGACGCGGCCCTGATTGAAGGGGCCCGTTTCGCTTTCGGGATCAGAAAAGGCGCAGCTTTCCTGCGCAGCATATGAAGAGGACGAGGTGCATCAATGATTCAGATGCAGACCAACCTCGACGTGGCCGATAATTCCGGCGCACGCCGTGTTATGTGTATCAAGGTGCTGGGTGGCTCGAAGCGCCGCTATGCCACCGTCGGCGACATCATCGTGGTGTCGATCAAGGAAGCCATTCCGCGTGGCAAGGTGAAGAAGGGCGACGTCATGAAGGCCGTCGTGGTGCGCGTCCGCAAGGACATCCGCCGCGCCGACGGCTCGGTGATCCGCTTCGACCGCAACGCGGCCGTCCTGATCAACAACCAGTCCGAGCCGGTCGGCACCCGTATCTTCGGGCCGGTGCCGCGCGAGCTGCGCGCCAAGAACCACATGAAGATCATTTCGCTCGCGCCGGAGGTGCTGTGATGGCTGCCAAGATCCGCAAGGGCGACAAGGTGATCGTCCTGACCGGCCGCGACAAGGGTCGCACCGGCGAGGTGTTCGAGGTGCGTCCCGACGCCGGCACGGCGCTGGTGCGCGGCATCAACCTGGTGAAGCGTCACCAGAAGCAGACGCAGAACCAGGAGGGCGGCATCATCACCAAGGAAGCCCCCATCAACCTGTCGAACGTCGCCTACGTCGGCAAGGACGGCAAGCCGACGCGCATCGGATTCAAGATTCAGGCGGACGGCAAGAAGGTCCGCGTTGCCAAGAGCTCGGGAGTTGAGATCGATGGCTGAGACCGCTTACACCCCGCGCCTCCGCACGGAATACGACCGCAAGATCAAGAGCGCGCTGACCGAGAAGTTCGGCTACGCCAACGTCATGCAGGTGCCGCGGCTCGACAAGGTCGTGCTGAACATGGGCATCGGCGAGGCCGTCAACGACCGCAAGAAGGCGGAGACGGCTGCGGCCGACCTGTCGCTGATCGCCGGTCAGAAGGCCGTCGTGACCTATTCGCGCGTCGCCATCGCGACCTTCAAGCTGCGTGAGAACCAGCCGATCGGCTGCAAGGTCACGCTGCGCAAGGCCAAGATGTACGAGTTCATCGACCGCCTGATCAACGTCGCGCTGCCGCGCGTCCGCGACTTCCGCGGCCTGAACCCGAAGAGCTTCGACGGCCGCGGCAACTACTCGCTCGGCATCAAGGAGCACATCATTTTCCCCGAGATCGACTTCGACAAGGCCGGGGAGAGCTGGGGCATGGACATCACGGTGTGCACCACCGCGACGACCGACGACGAGGCCCGTGCCCTTCTGACCGCATTCAATTTCCCGTTCCGGCAGTGAGCAGCTGACTTCTAGCTTCTCAAACGCGGATACCCAGGAGCCAAGCATGGCAAAGAAGAGTTCAGTCGAGAAGAACAACCGGCGCAAGAAGATGGCGAAGAACGCCGCTCCGAAGCGCGCCCGGTTGAAGGCGATCATCGCCGACAAGGAAAAGCCGATGGAGGAGCGCTTTGCCGCGACCCTGAAGCTCGCGGAAATGCCGCGCAACTCGTCGACGACCCGCATCCGCAACCGGTGCGAGCTGACGGGCCGCCCGCGGTCGAACTACCGCAAGAACAAGCTGAGCCGCATCGCGCTGCGCGAGCTCGGCTCCAAGGGCCTGGTTCCGGGCCTCGTGAAGTCGAGCTGGTAAGGAGGGTCGAACATGTCAACGCACGATCCCATCAGCGATCTGATCACCCGCATCCGCAACGCGCAGATGCGCTCGAAGTCGAAGGTCACGACCCCCGGCTCGAAGATGCGCGCCAGCGTGCTCGAAGTGCTGAAGTCCGAGGGCTACATCCGTGGCTATGCCACGCTGGAGCATCCGTCCGGCCGCAGCGAGATCGAGATCGAGCTGAAGTATTTCGACGGCGAGCCCGTGATCCGCGAGATCGAGCGCGTCTCCAAGCCTGGCCGGCGCGTCTACACCTCGGTGAAGAACCTGCCGCGCGTGAACAACGGGCTCGGAATTTCTGTTTTGTCGACGCCGAAGGGAATCATGGCCGACCATAGCGCGCGTGACGCGAATGTCGGCGGTGAAGTTCTCTTCACGGTGTTCTAAGAAGGATTGAGCCATGTCACGTATTGGCAAGAAGCCTGTGACGGTGCCGTCCGGTGTGACCGCCACCGTCGACGGACAGACCGTCAAGATGAAGGGGCCGAAGGGCCAGCTTCAGTTCCTCGTCCATGACGACGTCGAGGTGAAGTTCGAGAACGGCCAAGTCAAGGTCGCTCCGCGCTCCGAGACCAAGCGCGCCCGTTCGCTCTACGGCACCGCGCGCGCCCAGATCGCCAACCTGGTCGAGGGCGTCACCAAGGGCTTCGAGAAGAAGCTCGAGATCACCGGCGTCGGCTACCGCGCCGCGATGCAGGGCAAGAACCTGCAGCTCGCGCTCGGCTACAGCCACGACGTCGTCTACCAGATCCCGGAAGGCATCACGATCGCCGTGCCGAAGCCGACCGAGATCACGATCACGGGCATCGACCCGCAGCGCGTCGGCCAGGTGGCCGCCGAAATCCGCGCCTACCGTCCGCCGGAGCCCTACAAGGGCAAGGGTGTGAAGTACGCGGGTGAATTCATCTTCCGCAAGGAAGGCAAGAAGAAGTAACGGAGCCGGACATGTCGAGAGCAAAGGTTACGAATGCCCGGCGCAAGCAGCGTGTGAGGCTGTCGCTGCGCCGCTCCGCCGGCGGCCGTCCGCGTCTGTCGGTGTTCCGTTCGTCGAAGCACATCTACGCGCAGGTCATCGACGACCAGAAGGGCGAGACGCTCGCCTCGGCGTCGTCGATGGAGAAGGAGATGCGCGCGGCCGGCAACACCGGTGCCGACATCGATGCAGCCAAGGCGGTGGGCAAGCTGCTCGCCGAGCGCGCGGTGAAGGCCGGGATCAAGGAAGTCGTGTTCGATCGCGGCGGCTATCTCTATCATGGTCGCGTCAAGGCGCTGGCCGACGCGGCGCGCGAGAGCGGGCTGAGCTTCTAATATCAACGGATTTGGGCGCGAGAGCCCCACAGAAGATTGGATAGCACCATGGCAGGTGAACGGGAACGAGGCGGTCGCGATCGCAAGGAGCGTGAGGAGCGCGACAGCGAGTTCGTCGACAAGCTCGTCCACATCAACCGAGTCGCGAAGGTCGTGAAGGGCGGTAAGCGCTTCGGCTTTGCGGCGCTCGTCGTGATCGGCGATCAGAAGGGCCGGGTCGGCTTCGGCCACGGCAAGGCGCGCGAAGTGCCGGAGGCGATCCGCAAGGCGACCGACTCCGCCAAGCGCAATTTGACCCGCGTCGCGCTGCGCGAGGGCCGCACCCTGCACCACGACATCTTCGGTCGTCACGGTGCGGGCCGCGTCTATCTGCGTGCCGCTCCGGCCGGTACCGGCATCATCGCCGGCGGCCCGATGCGCGCCGTGTTCGAGACGCTGGGCATCCAGGACGTGGTGGCGAAGTCGATCGGCTCGTCGAACCCGTACAACATGGTGCGCGCGACCTTCAACGCGCTGAAGCATCAGGACAGCCCGCGCTCGGTCGCTGCCCGCCGCAACATCAAGGTGTCGACCCTGCAGGCCCGCCGCGTCGGTGGCGATGCCGAGGCAGCCGCCGACTAACGAACGCGCGCCGCCTTTGGCAGGCGCATCTCGGAGTGAGGACAATGGCTGACGCCAAGACGATCAAGATCGAGCAGATCGGCAGCCCGATCCGCCGGCATCACTCGCAGCGCGAGACGCTGATCGGGTTGAAGCTCAACAAGATCGGCCGCGTGACCGAGCTGGCGGATACGCCGGCGGTCCGTGGCATGATCACGAAGGTTCATCATCTCGTCCGCATCGTCGACGAGAAGTAAGGAGAAGGGCGATGAAGCTCAGCGATATCGCCGACAACGCCGGCGCGCGCAAAAAGCGCATGCGCGTCGGCCGCGGCATCGGCTCCGGCAAGGGCAAGACGTCCGGCCGTGGCGGCAAGGGCCAGACCGCGCGCTCCGGCGTGCGCATCAAGGGCTTCGAAGGCGGTCAGATGCCGATGCATCGCCGTCTGCCGAAGCGCGGCTTCAACAACATCTTCGCGCTCGATTTCGTCGAGATCAATCTCGACCGGATCCAGCAGGCGATCGATGCCAAGAAGCTGGACGCCGGCAGCGTGATCAACGCCGAGGCGCTGGTGAAGTCGGGCGCGCTGCGCCGCTCCAAGGACGGCGTGCGTCTGCTTGGCCGCGGCGAGCTCAAGGCCAAGATCAACATCGAGGTGTATGGCGCCTCGAAGTCGGCGATCGCGGCGGTCGAGAAGGCCGGCGGCACCGTCAAGATCCTGGCGCCCGCCAAGGATGAAGGCGAAGCGGCGTAACTTCTGCGTCATTGCCCTGCGGCCGGCTTGCGCCGAAGAGGGCAGGGCAATGGACAGAACGCGTTCGCGTACCAGATAATATCCGACGTCTGCCCAAGCCCCGCGAGCCCTCGCGGGGCTGATGCGGTCAAGAACGGGCGGCGGGAGAAAGCTAGATATGGCCTCAGCAGCGGAACAACTTGCGGCAAACCTCAATTTCGGCGCGCTTGCAAAAGCCGATGAGCTGAAGAAGCGCATCTGGTTCACCCTCGGCGCGCTGCTGGTCTACCGCCTCGGCACCTATATTCCGCTGCCCGGCATCGACCCGAACATCTGGGATTCGGTGTTCCGTAGCCAGTCCGGCGGCATCCTCGGCATGTTCAACATGTTCGCCGGCGGCGGCATCCACCGCATGGCGATCTTCGCGCTTAACATCATGCCGTACATCTCGGCATCGATCATCATCCAGCTCCTGACCACGGTGTCACCGCAGCTCGAAGCCCTCAAGAAGGAGGGCGAGGCGGGCCGCAAGATGCTGAACCAGTACACCCGCTATCTGACGGTGATCCTGGCCGCCGTGCAGTCCTACGGCATCGCCGTCGGCCTCGAGGGCGCCGGCAATGTCGTCGCCGATCCCGGCCTGTTCTTCCGCCTGTCGACCGCGATCACGCTGACCGGCGGCACCATGTTCCTGATGTGGCTGGGCGAGCAGATCACCTCGCGCGGCATCGGCAACGGCATCTCGCTGATCATCCTGTCCGGCATCGTGGCGGAGCTGCCCTCGGCGCTCGCCAACATGCTCGAGCTCGGCCGCCAGGGCGCGCTGTCGACCGGCCTGATCCTGGTCGTCATCGTGATGGCGGTCGCCGTGATCGCCTTCATCGTGTTCATGGAGCGTGCCCAGCGCCGCCTCCTGATCCAGTATCCGAAGCGCCAGGTCGGCAACAAGATGTTCGAGGGCCAGTCCTCGCATCTGCCGCTGAAGCTGAACACGTCCGGCGTCATCCCGCCGATCTTCGCCTCGTCGCTGCTGCTGCTGCCGGCCACTTTCGCCAATTTCAACGTCGGCAAGGGCTCGGGGTGGGAGTGGTTCCAATGGATCACCACCCAGCTCGGCCATGGCCGGCCGCTGTTCCTGGTGCTGTATCTGGCGCTGATCCTGTTCTTCGCCTTCTTCTACACCGCGATCGTGTTCAACCCGACCGAGACCGCGGACAACCTGAAGAAGCATGGCGGCTTCATCCCGGGCATTCGGCCCGGCGAGCGCACCGCGGAATACATCGATTACGTGTTGTCGCGGATCACCGTCATCGGTGCCATCTATCTGGCGATCGTGTGTCTAATCCCGGAAATTCTGATTTCCTACGCTTCCGTCCCGTTCTACTTTGGTGGCACTTCGCTTCTGATCGTGGTCAGCGTTACGATGGATACCGTGGCGCAGGTTCAGGGTTATCTGCTCGCCCATCAGTATGAGGGCCTGATCAGGAAGTCGAAGTTGCGGGGGCGCCGCCGCTAGTTGCGGCGGATCGCGGCCCGGGAACCAACAAGCCAAGAACAAGGTGTGCGGGAGGGTCGCCCACCGTGTGCCGGGGGGCGGAATTCGATGAGACTCATTCTTTTGGGACCGCCCGGTTCGGGCAAGGGGACGCAGGCGCAGCGCCTGGTCCAGCAGTACGGCATTGTCCAGCTCTCGACCGGTGACATGCTGCGCGCCGCCGTGGCCGCACAGACGCCGATCGGGCTGAAGGCCAAGGACATCATGGCCGCCGGCGGCCTGGTGCCGGACGAGGTCGTGGTCGGCATCATCGCCGACCGGATCGAGCAGCCCGACGCCAAGAACGGCTTCATCCTTGATGGTTTCCCGCGCACGGTGCCGCAGGCCGAGGCGCTGGACCAGCTCCTGAAGAAGAAGCAGATGACGCTGGATGCGGTCATCGAGCTGCGCGTCAACGAGGGCGTGCTGCTGGAGCGCGTCGAGCGCCGGGCGGCCGAAATGAAGGCGCGCGGCGAGGCTGTCCGGGCGGACGATACGCCGGAGGTCCTGACCAAGCGGCTGTCGAGCTATCGCGAGCAGACCGAGCCCTTGATCCACTATTATTCCGACCACCGGATGCTGGCGACCGTCGACGGCATGATGTCGATCGAGCAGGTCACCGAGGAAATCGGCCGGATCCTGGCCGCCGTCGGCAAGAGCGGCGGCAGCCGGGCGGCCAAGAAGGCGAGCCCGGCCAAGCGCAGCGCCAAGGCGCCGGCCAGAGCCAACAAGACCGCCGCCAAAAAGGTGGCCAAGAAGGCCGTGAAGGCTGCCGCACCAGCCAAAAAGGCTGGCAAGACGGCCAAGACGGCGGCCAAAGCCGGCAAAAAGGCCGCCAAGAAGGCTCCCAAAGCTGCGGCGAAGAAGGCCGGCAAGACGGCCAAGGCCTCCAACAAGGCCTCCAAGTCGGCCAAGGGCAGCCGGAAAACCTCTGCAAAGGCTGCAAAAAAGCGTTCGGCGAGGTGATCGAATCTTGTACGGGCGGTTGACGACCGCCGTGTGAATCCATTAATAAGCCCGCATCCAAGTCGGATGGTTTTCGAAGATGCCGGGCCCCACGAATCGAGGGGTGGGCGTCTTGTTCGCGTTTGCGGACACCTGCCCGAGATAGCGAGAATGAAGGCCGGTCCATCCTGGGATCGGCGACAGGAGAGAAGTCCGTGGCCCGTATTGCCGGTGTCAACATCCCGACCAACAAGCGCGTCCTGATCGCGCTCCAGTACATCCATGGTATCGGCCCGAAGATCGCGGGCGAGATCATCGAGAAGGTGAAGATCGCCGAGGATCGCCGCGTCAACCAGCTGAGCGACCAGGAAGTTCTTCAGATCCGCGAAATCATCGACCGTGATTACGTCGTCGAGGGCGACCTCCGTCGTGAGACCGGCATCAACATCAAGCGGCTGATGGACCTCGGCTGCTATCGCGGCCTGCGTCATCGCCGCGGCCTGCCGGTGCGCGGTCAGCGCACCCACACCAATGCGCGCACGCGCAAGGGTCCGGCCAAGGCGATCGCCGGCAAGAAGAAGTAATTTCGCGAGTTGCTGACAGCGGGTGGCGAGTAGGGGAGATCCCTATTCGCTACTCGCTGTTCACCATTCGCGATTTCGGTGTAGCCGCTGGCATTACGGCGGCGTTGAGATCTCAAGAAAGGTACTTATATGGCCAAGGAAGCCGCACGTGTCCGTCGTCGTGAGCGCAAGAACATCGCCTCCGGCGTCGCCCATGTGAACTCGTCGTTCAACAACACCACGATCACCATCACCGACGCGCAGGGCAACACCATTGCCTGGTCATCCGCCGGCACGATGGGGTTCAAGGGATCGCGCAAGTCGACCCCGTATGCCGCCCAGGTCGCGGCGGAGGACGTGTCCAAGAAGGCCCAGGAGCACGGTATGCGCACCCTCGAGGTCGAGGTGGCCGGTCCGGGCTCCGGACGTGAGTCGGCCCTGCGCGCGCTGCAGGCCGCGGGTTTCACCGTCACCTCGATCCGCGATGTGACGACGATCCCGCACAATGGTTGCCGTCCGCGCAAGCGTCGTCGCGTCTGATCTGAAGGAGGCGGGCAGCATGTCCGCCTTCTCTTGCTTTTGAACCATTTCGATTGCCGCGATCCGATGCGCGGTTCTCCAACGCCAGTCAGTCGTCCCCCAGACGGACTGGCCCATGGGTGAAACAGTGACGATCCAGAAGAATTGGCAAGAATTGATTCGGCCGAACAAGCTCCAGGTCACGCCGGGCTCCGACGCGACCCGTTTCGCCACCGTGGTCGCCGAACCGCTGGAGCGCGGCTTCGGCCAGACGCTGGGCAATGCGCTCCGCCGCATCCTGCTGTCGTCGCTGCAGGGCGCCGCCGTGCAGTCGGTGCACATCGACGGCGTGCTGCACGAGTTCTCCTCGATCGCGGGCGTCCGTGAGGACGTCACCGACATCGTGCTGAACATCAAGGACATCTCGATCAAGATGCAGGGCGAAGGCCCGAAGCGGATGGTCGTGAAGAAGCAGGGTCCGGGCGCAGTCACCGCCGGTGACATCCAGACCGTCGGCGACATCGTCGTGCTCAACCCCGACCTGCAGCTCTGCACCCTCGACGATGGCGCCGAGATCCGCATGGAGTTCACGGTCGCGACCGGCAAGGGCTACGTCCCGGCTGAGCGCAACCGTCCCGAGGATGCGCCGATCGGTCTGATCCCGATCGACAGCCTGTTCTCGCCGGTCCGCAAGGTCTCCTACAAGGTCGAGAACACCCGCGAGGGCCAGATCCTCGACTACGACAAGCTGACCATGACGATCGAGACCAACGGCGCGATCTCGCCGGAGGACGCGGTGGCCTATGCCGCCCGCATCCTGCAGGATCAGCTCAACGTGTTCGTCAACTTCGAAGAGCCGCGCAAGGAAGTCGCCCAGGAGATCATCCCGGACCTCGCCTTCAACCCGGCCTTCCTCAAGAAGGTCGACGAGCTCGAGCTGTCGGTGCGTTCGGCGAACTGCCTGAAGAACGACAACATCGTCTACATCGGCGACCTCGTGCAGAAGTCGGAAGCGGAGATGCTTCGCACCCCGAACTTCGGCCGCAAGTCGCTGAACGAGATCAAGGAAGTGCTGGCCCAGATGGGTCTGCATCTCGGCATGGAAGTGCCGGGCTGGCCGCCGGAGAACATCGACGAACTGGCCAAGCGCTTCGAGGATCACTACTGAGGCTTGTCATTCCGGGTTCGCCTCTTCGAGGCGCCCCGGAAGGACGACTACCACCGGGCGAACGCAGGCAGCCCACCTGAGCAACATGTCCGACGAACCGTCGCGGCAGATTGAAATTGAGGACTTAAGACAATGCGTCACGGCAAGGTTCATCGGAAGCTCAACCGCACCGCCGAGCATCGCAAGGCGATGTTCGCCAACATGTGCGCTGCGCTGATCAAGCACGAGCAGATCGTCACCACGCTGCCGAAGGCCAAGGAGCTGCGGCCGATCGTCGAGAAGCTCGTCACCCTCGGCAAGAAGGGCGGTCTGGCGCTGCGCCGGCAGGCGATCGCCGAGATGCGCGACGTCGACCAGGTGAAGAAGCTGTTCGACGTGCTGGCGCCCCGCTACAAGGACCGCAACGGCGGCTACACCCGCATCATCAAGGCCGGCTTCCGCTACGGCGACAACGCCGCGATGGCCGTGATCGAGTTCGTCGATCGCGACGTCGATGCCAAGGGCCAGGATTCCGGCCCGGTGCAGGAGACCTCGGAAGCCGCGTAAGCGGCGCTCCGGTTCGAGTTTTAAAACGGCGCCTTCGGGCGCCGTTTTCGTTTTGAGGGACGCCCGGGCTAAAGGCGCCTGGTACGCACTGGATAATCGGACAAATGGACTCGCGTCCATTTTGGCCGCGGTTCTCACTGTTGATGGCCACCGCAGTCTCTCCGCGCGTCATTCCGGGGCGCGCGGAGCGCGAGCCCGGAATCCATAGCCACAGGCAGCTTTGCGGGGCGGGATGTACGTGGCTCTTATCTTCGAATGCAGAGACGTTCGTGGTTATGGATTCCGGGCTCATCGCTGCGCGATGCCCCGGAATGACGCGTAGATGGAGATGAGCCATCTACCAGCATGCGCGCGCATCCTGGTTGCCTGGTCTTATTCTTGAGGATCAGCTTTGCATTCTGCGCGTTGGGATCAACGCATCGGCGACCTACATGCGTTGCTCCAGCACAACGGAGAGCTGCTCATGCATATCGACCTCTCGGGCAAGACCGCGCTTGTCACCGGTTCCACTGCCGGCATCGGCTTTGCCATTGCCAAAGGTCTCGCCGCGTCCGGCGCGGAGGTGATCCTCAACGGCCGCAGCCAGGGACGCGTCGATGACGCCGTGGCCCGTCTGAAGCAGGCGGTGCCCGGCGCCAAGGTCCGCGGCGTCGCCGGCGACGTCGCGCAGGTCGACGGCGGCAATGCCATCGTCACTGCGGTCCCCGAGGTCGACATCCTCGTCAACAATGCCGGCATCTTCGAGCCGAAGGATTTCTTCGAGATTCCCGACGAAGACTGGAGCCGCTTCTTCGAGGTCAACGTGCTCTCCGGCGTGCGCATGGCGCGCGCCTACATGCAGGGCATGCTGACGCGTAACTGGGGCCGCATCATCTTCATCTCCTCGGAATCAGCCCTGAACATCCCGACCGAGATGATCCACTACGGCATGACCAAGACCGCGCAGCTCTCGATCTCCCGCGGGCTGGCCAAGCTGACGCGCGGCACCGGCGTCACCGTGAACGCCGTGCTGCCGGGCCCGACGATGTCCGAAGGCGTCGAGACCTTCGTCAAGGATCTGGCGCGGCAGAACAATCAGTCGGAGGCGGATGCGGCGGCCTCGTTCGTCAAGCAGCACCGACCGGCGTCGCTGCTGCAGCGCTTCGCCAGCGTCGACGAGATCGCCAACATGGTCGTCTACGTCGCCTCGCAGCAGGCCTCGGCGACCAATGGCGCCGCGCTGCGCGCCGAGGGCGGCATCCTCGATACGATCGCGTAGGGACAACAGGGGCAAGCCAGATGCCTGCTTACGTCATCTCCGAGGTCGAGGTCCGCGATGCCCAAGCAATGGAGCGCTACCGCGATCTTGCGGCGCGCTCGATCGCGCAACATGGCGGCCGGTATCTGGTGCGTGGCGGGGAGTCCGAAACGGTCGAAGGCGGGCCGCCGGCCAAGACCCTGATCGTCGTCGAGTTCCCGTCGATGGCCCGGCTGCGCGAATGGTATGCGTCGGCCGAATATGCGGCAGCGCTTGACGAGCGCGGGAAGGCGCTGGACCGCCGCCTGATTTTCGTCGAGGGTGCTGCACCTGCGTAAAGCCCGGACCGGCTCCTCTCGATGTTGACGATCAATCCCCGCCGCAAGCGCTGGCTGAAGCTGACCTCGGCGCGCTGGCAGCGGCGGGTGTTGTTCGTGGCCGGCGGGCTCGTGGTCGGTGCCGCCGCGGTAGCGCTGGCCGAACTCGCCGATTGGGCCCAACTCGCCTTCAACTGGCTGCTGTCGCAATCGCGCTACGCCTCGTTGATCGTCACGCCGGCCGGCTTTGCGTTGTCGGTCTATCTGACCCAGCGCTACTTCCCGAACGCGCAAGGCAGCGGCATCCCGCAGGCGATCGCCGCCCGGCATCTGACGGACACCCGCGCGCGCAGCCCGCTGGTGTCGATCCGCATCGCGATCGGCAAGGTGCTGCTGACCTTGCTCGGACTGCTGTGCGGCGGCTCGGTCGGCCGCGAGGGACCGACCGTGCAGGTCGGCGCCTCCATCATGTTCGCGCTCGGCCGGCTGTCGCCGCGCCGGCAGCCGGGACTGATCCTGGCCGGCGCCGCGGCCGGCGTCGCCGCCGCCTTCAACACGCCGCTGGCCGGCATCGTGTTCGGCATCGAGGAGATGAGCCGCGCCTTCGAGACGCGTACATCGAGCCTGGTCATCGCCACCGTGATCGCCGCCGGTCTCACCTCGCTGGCGCTGATGGGCAATTACGCCTATTTCGGCACGACGCCGATCGCACTGGCCAAGGGCATCGACTGGCTCGCGGTCCCGATCTGCGGTGTGATCGGCGGAGCCGCCGGCGGCCTGTTCAGCCGCATCCTGATCACCATGGCGCGCGGGCTGCCCGGCACGATCGGCCGAGCCATCAAGGCGCACCCGCTGCCGTTTGCACTCGTCTGCGGCTTCGCGGTCGCGCTGTGCGGGCTTGCCTCCGGTGACACGGTCTACGGCACCGGCTATGCCCAGGTGAAGGCCGCGCTCGAGACCGGCACCCCGCTGCCGCATGATTTCGGCGCGCTGAAATTCCTCGCCACCACCTTCGCCGCGATCAGCGGCATTCCCGGCGGCATCTTCGCGCCGTCGCTGGCGGTCGGCGCCGGCATCGGCGCAAATGTGGCGAGCCTGTTCCAGCAGACGCCGCTGGCGCCGATCATGCTGCTCGGCATGGTCGCCTATTTCGCTGGCGTGGTGCAGGCGCCGATCACCGCCTTTGTCATCGTCACCGAGATGACCGACAACCACGCCATGGTGGTGCCGCTGATGACGGCGTCGCTGATCGCCTACGGCACCTCGAAACTGATCTGCGAGGAGGGGCTGTATCACGCGCTCGCCAAGGGCTTCGTCGCGCAAGCCGAGGCCAAGAGGGCGCCGGCGTCTCCGGCCTCCTGATGCTCCGGCGGTGGGCAGACTGATGCGAGATTGAGCGCGCCCGCCCGCGCTCGCATCGCTCACCGAAAAATTCCGTTGTTAGTTCAATATTGGCCCGCTGGCACACGGCTTGCGTAGCGTTGTCCAGCGCAGAGCATCGCTCTCTTGGGTTGGCGTGCCCATCGTCGGGGATCCCGTGGGGTCGGTGAGACGATGTTGGTCGTCCGCCGTCGATGGAGCTTTCGGCTCGTCGCCATCATGGGGTCCATCCCGTCGTCATGGATGGAGACTCGCATGTGCGATCGTGACGGAACTTTCCACCGCAGCTTCTCTCGCCGCAACTTCCTCAAGTCCTCGGTGGCCGCAACAGCCGCCACCGTCGCCGTTCCCGCCTCTCTCGCCGCGCTGCTGACGCCGACGCCGGCGATGGCCGGGACCGTCATCAAGGCGACCCATGGCTCCGGCTTCTGCAACATGGGCATCTTCCTCGCCAAGGAGCGCAACCTGACGGTCGCCGACGGCGTCGACCTCGAATTCGTCGTGACGCCGTCGAACACCGAGATCACCACGATGTTCGGCGCCGGCCTCGTCGACATCTCGATGATCCCATACTCCAACTTCATGACGCTCTACGATGCCGGCGCGCCGGTGAAGATCGTCGCCGGAGGAGGCGTGCAGGGCTGCATCATCGTCGCCAAGGAGGGCATCAAGTCCGCCGCCGACCTCAAGGGCAAGACCTTCGGCACGTTCCAGGCCGATACGCTCGAAGTGCTGCCCTACGACTACCTCAAGAAGGCGGGGCTGTCGTTCAAGGACGTCGACATCAAATATCTCGACACCTCGCCGGAGCTCGCGCAGGCCTTCATGGCCGGTGCGCTCGACGCCATCTGCCATATCGAGCCGTATGCGACGCAATGCGTGCAGCAGCGCAAGGGCGCGACCGTGCTGTCCGACGGCACCGATCTCTACGGCAAGGGCTATTCCGACTGCGTGCTGGCGGCGCGCGTGCCGCTGATAGAGAAGAACCCGGCGGCCGTGAAGGCGGTGATCAAGGCCCTGATGGTCGCGCAGAGCCAGGCCGAGGCCGACAAGACCGCCGCGCTGAAGGACACCGTCGGCAAGTACTACAAGACCTCGATGGAGGCGGCGATCGACGCCTCCTCGAAGCAGCCCATCGTGGTCGACCAGCGCAGCCAGACCCAGTTCATCATCGACCGCGGCGTGTCGATGAAGGAGCTCGGCTACGTCAAGAAGCTGCCCGACCAGGGCGCCTTCGACTGGTCGCTGCTGGAGGCCGTCATCGCCGACAACAAGGCGCTCTATGAGGGGCTGAAGCTGAAATCGGCGTGAGCGATCGCGCCGCCCTCGGCTTTTGACCCTCATGGTGAGGAGCGCCGCGCCGATCAGTGGCTATTTTGCAGTAATCGTCGTGCGCGGCGCGTTCAGGCGATGCTCTCGCATCGCCTTGAGAACCATGAGGCCACAGCTCGGGCCTCGCCCTTCGAGACGCGCGCCAAGCGGCGCGCTCCTCAGGGTGAGGGTTTGGAGGGTTCATGCGGGGTGACGGAGATCATGCGCTTGCCAACTGACACCTTAGCCATGGGCGCGCCGGCTAAGGACGCGCCGTCACCTCCCGCGTCTCCGCCGCGCAACTGGCGCAAGGCCCAGCGCCAGCTCGCAGCAGTCGGCTGGGGCGTCATCTCCATCGGCCTGTTCGCCGCGATCTGGGAAGCCCTGTGGTACTTCGACAAGGTGAACCCGCTGCTGCTGCCGCCGCCGCATCTGTTCCTGCAGGACATTCCGGGGACGCTGAAATTCTTCGACCGCTCCAACCGCGTCGGCTCGGTCGCCTCGGGCGGCGGCGCCGGCGCGCTGGCGATCACGATGTTCTGGACGACGTTCCGCGTCTTCACCGGGCTGGCGCTCGGTTTCGTCAGCGGCGTCGCCGTCGGCGCCGCGCTGCATTACGTGCGCTGGCTGCGCAACCTCCTGATGCCGACGGTGCTGCTGCTGGCGCCGATCTCGCCGGTCGCCTGGTTGCCGGTCGCCATCTTCGTGTTCGGCATCGGCGACGTGCCCGCGATCTTCCTGGTCTTCATCACGGTGTTCTTCGCCATCGTGCTGTCGACCTCCGCGCAGATCGAGAGCGTGCCGGTCAACTACATCCACGTCGCCCGCATCATGGGCGCGACCCAGACGCAGATGTTCTGGCGCGTCATCCTGCCCTCGATCCTGCCCAGCCTGTTCATGACGCTCCGGCTCAACCTGTTCGGCGCCTGGATGGTGGTCCTGATCGCCGAGACCGTCGGCGTCGGCACCGGGCTCGGCCAGATCATCTCGATGGCGCGCGCGACCTTCAACGCCAAGCTCGTGTTCTTCACCATGGCTGTGATCGGCGCGCTCGGCTTTCTCAGCGATTGGGCCCTGCGCCAGATCCAGCGACGCATGCTGTGGTGGGTGGCGCCGAGCCGGGGAGGGCTGTGATGGCGTGTCCGGCCGTCTCCATTCGCAATGTCGGCAAGACCTGGACCATCGAGGGACGGCCGCCGCTGCGCGCCATCGACGAGCTGTCGTTCGACGTCGCGCCGGGCGAATTCGTCGTCCTGCTCGGCCCCTCCGGCTGCGGAAAATCCTCGCTGCTCTACATGATCGCGGGACTCGAGACGGTGAGCGACGGCATCATCGAGGATGACGGCATCGCCATCGCCGGTCCGTCGCCGGAACGCGGCCTGATCTTCCAGGAAGCCTCGCTGTTTCCCTGGCTGACCATTCTCGACAACGTCGCCTTCGGCCTTGCCATCCGCGCTGAACTGCCGGAGCGACGCCGGGAGAAGGCGCGCGAGATCCTGCGCCGCGTCGGGCTCGGCGACGTGCTCGACAAGAAGCCGGATGAACTCTCCGGCGGCATGCGCCAGCGTGCAGCGTTCGCGCGCGCTTTGGTGATGCAGCCGCGCGTACTGATGATGGACGAGCCGTTTGCCGCGCTCGACGTCCAGACCCGCGCCAAGCTGCAGGATTTCCTGCTGCAGATCTGGCAGGACAGCCGCGCCTCGGTGCTGCTCGTCACGCATTCGATCGACGAGGCGATCAGCCTCGCCGATCGCGTGATCGTGTTTACGGCGCGGCCGGGCCGGGTCAAGGAGATCGTGCCGATCGACCTGCCGCGGCCGCGGCCGACGCGCTCGCCGCGCTACCACGAATATCGCGACTATTTCACCGAGCTGCTCGCGGCCGAGGTCGACAAGGCCTTCGCCGAGCAGTCGGGCCTGTGAGAAGGAGAACGAGACATGGCTGAAGTGTTGGTTGGCGCGAAGTGGGTCGTGTCCGGCATCCAGGATCGCCACACGCCCGTCGTGATCGAGGACGGCGCGGTGCTCGCCCGTGACGGCGTGATCGTTGCGGTCGGGCCGATCGCGGAGCTCGAACGTCTCGCGCCGCAGGCGACCGTGACGCGCCACCCGAACCAGGTGATGCTGCCGGGCTTCGTCAACAGCCACCACCATGTCGGGCTGACGCCGCTGCAGCTCGGCTCGCCCGATCATGCGCTGGAATTGTGGTTCGCGAGCCGGCTGCCGGCGCGCCGCATCGATCTCTATCTCGACACGCTGTACTCGGCGTTCGAGATGATCGCCTCCGGCGTCACCACGGTGCAGCACATTCACGGCTGGATGGCGGGCGGCTTCGATGCGATCCATGGCGCCGCCACCAAGGTGCTGCAGGCCTATCGCGCGATCGGCATGCGCGCCTCCTATTGCTACGCGGTGCGCGAGCAGAACCGGCTGGTCTACGAGGCCGACGAGGCGTTCTGCGCCCGGCTGCCGTCGCCTTGGAACGAGCGGCTGGCCGCGTATCTGAAGGCACAGCAGGTGCCGTTCGAGGACTACATCAAGCTGTTCGACGTGCTCACTGCCGATAATGCCGGCGAAACGCTGACACGCATCCAGCTCGCGCCGGCCAATCTGCATTGGTGCACCGACGACGGTCTCGTGGCCCTGCACGAGAAGTCGCGGTCTGCAAAGGTGCCAATGCACATGCATCTATTGGAGACCGCGTATCAGAAGGAATATGCGCGGCGGCGCACCGGCAAGACGGCCGTGCGCCATCTGCACGATCTCGGCGTGCTTGGCCCGCACATGACCCTCGGCCATGGCGTCTGGCTGACCGAGGAGGACATCGACATCGTCGCCCACACCGGGACCTGCATCTGTCACAATTGCTCGTCGAACTTCCGGCTGCGCTCGGGGCTGGCGCCGCTCAATGTCTGGGAGAAGAAGGGCATCACCATCGGAATGGGGTTGGACGAAGCAGGGATCAACGAGGACCGCGACATGCTGCAGGAGCTGAAGCTGGCGCTGCGCGTCCACCGCACGCCCGGCATGGACGACGAGGTGCCGACCGCGCCGCAGATCGTACGCATGGCGACCGAGGGCGGCGCGAAGACCACCGCCTTCGGCGACAGCATCGGCCGCCTCGCCGAGGGCAAGCTGTTCGATGCCGTGCTGGTCGACTGGAACGCCGCGACCTATCCGTTCCAGGATCCGGACATTCCGATGCTCGATGCGCTGGTGCAGCGCGCCAAGTCGCAGCATGTCGCCGCCGTCTATGTCGGTGGCGAGGTCGTCTATGCCGGCGGCCGCTTCACCCGCATCAACCGCGACGAGGTCCTGGCCGAAATCGCCGGCATCCTGGCCAAGCCGCGCAGCGACGAAGAGGTTGCCCGCCGCGAGCTTGGCCTTGCCGTGTTTCCGCACGTCAAGCAGTTCTACGACGGCTATTTCGACGGCACTCAGCATACGCCGTTCTACAAGACGTCGACGCGGACCTAGTCCCTCCGTTGACCGGGGCGGGCCCGGGCATGACGGAGATAATCATCGACAGGATCGTTCGCCGAGACAGCTCCGCATGACCGCGTGCAAAAGCCCTGCCGCTCGACGGTGGGCACGCTGCCGCCTGACGGCGGCTGCTTTGCCCACCTTACGTGCGCTACGACTTAGCTCCATCCCTCCAGCACGATCTTGCCGCGGGCCTTGTTGCTCTCGATCAGCGCATGCGCGCGCTTGAGGTTAGCGGCGTTGATGGTGCCGTAGTTGTCGCCGAGCGTGGTGCGGATCACGCCCTTGTCGATCAGGTCGGAGACGTCGTTGAGCAGATTGTGCTGGGCGATGATATCAGGCGTCGTGAACGAGGAGCGCGTAAACATCGACTCCCAATGGATCGAGATCGCCTTGCCCTTGAACGGGGCGATCGAGAACTCGGCGGGATCGTCGATCAGGCCGAACTTGCCCTGCGGCGCCATGAATTCGGCGATCGCCTTGTAGTGCTGGTCGCTGTGGGTGAGGCTGGCCACGAGGCCGACCGGCGGCAGCTTCAGCGCCTCGATCTGCTCCTTCATCGGCTTGCCGTGATCGACGACCGCATGGGCGCCGAGTGACAGACACCAGTCGCGCGACTCCGGACGCGTCGCGGTCGCGAGCACCGTGAGGCCGGTGAGACGGCGCGCGAGCTGGATCAGGATCGAGCCGACACCGCCGGCCGCACCAGTGATGAGCAAAGTGCGGTTGTCGAGGCTCTTGCCTGGGACGGCGCCGAGCCGGTCGAACAACAACTCCCAGGCGGTGATCGAAGTCAGGGGCAGGGCGGCCGCCTCGGCAAACGACAGGCTCTCGGGCTTGCGGCCGACGATGCGCTCGTCGACGAGATGGAATTCGGCGTTGGTGCCCTGGCGCAGGATCGAGCCGGCGTAGAACACCTCGTCGCCGGCCTTGAACAGCGTCACGTCAGGGCCGACGGCCTCGACGACGCCGGCGGCGTCATAGCCCAGGATCTTGGTCTCGCCTGCGGGTGGCGCGGCGCGCTTGCGCACCTTGGTATCGACGGGATTGACCGAGATCGCCTTCACCGCGACCCGGATGTCGCGCCCTTTTGGCTCGGGCTTGGCGGTCTCGAAATCGAACAGCGCGCGCTCCTCGGAAATGGGCAGCGACTGCTGGTAACCAATGGACTTCATGAACAACCTCCTGGGCTGGCCGGTGATGGGGCGAAATTGTCCTGCTGGCGCCATTCCTGCAAGTACTGTAAAAACAGGGAACTAGTCCCCATTTGGATACTATTGGGCCAGAACGCGATGAAACGGAAGAATTTCGCCCGTCGACCGGGCTGCGCGGTCGAAGCCACGCTCGATCTGATCGACGGCAAGTGGAAGGGCGTAATCCTCTACCACCTGCAGGGCGGCAGCCAGCGCTTCGGCGAGCTGCGGCGGCTGATGCCGGGCATCACCCAGCGGATGCTGACCAAGCAGCTGCGCGCGCTCGAGGAGGACGGGCTGGTGGTCCGCAAGGTCTATGCCGAAGTGCCGCCGCGGGTGGATTACACGCTGTCCGAGGTCGGCGAGAGCCTGCGGCCGGTGATCGAAGTGCTCCGGAGCTGGGGCGAGCGGCACCATGAGCGGCTGTCCTGCGCCCCCGTGGCGGAGACCATCAAAACGCCGCATCCGGCCGCCTGAGCTTGGCCGCACCGGCCGTTCCGCCTATATCGAAGTCCTCATTGTCCAGGATTTTTCGCATGACGTTGATTCGCTCCACACTGGTCCTGCTGCTCTCCTTGCTGGCCGCGTCTCCGCTCGCGGCGCAGGACCGGCGCGTGCCGCAATCCCAGGCCGAGCTCAGGCTGTCCTATGCGCCGATCGTGCAGCGCGTGCAGCCCGCGGTCGTGAACGTCTATGCCGCCAAGGTGGTGCAGAACCGCAACCCCTTCCTCGACGATCCGATCTTCCGCCGCTTCTTCGGCCTGCAGGGCGGCCCGCAGGAGCAGATGCAGCGCTCGCTCGGCTCGGGCGTGATGATCGATGCGTCCGGCCTGGTCGTCACCAACGTCCACGTGATCGAGGGCGCCGACGAGGTGAAGGTGTCGCTCGCCGACAAGCGCGAGTTCGAGGCCGAGATCGTGCTGAAGGACAGCCGCACCGACCTCGCCGTGCTCAGGCTGAAGGGCACCAAGGAGCAGTTTCCGACGCTCGAACTGTCCAACTCCGACGATCTGCTGGTCGGCGACGTCGTGCTGGCGATCGGCAATCCGTTCGGTGTCGGCCAGACCGTGACCCACGGCATCGTCTCGGCGCTGGCGCGCACCCAGGTCGGCATCACCGACTATCAGTTCTTCATCCAGACCGACGCCGCGATCAATCCCGGCAATTCCGGCGGCGCGCTCGTTGACATGACCGGCCGCCTCGTCGGCATCAACACCGCGATCTATTCGAAGTCCGGCGGTTCGCAGGGCATCGGCTTCGCGATTCCCGCCAACATGGTCCGCGTCGTCGTGGCCTCGGCCAAGGCCGGCGGCAAGGCGGTGAAGCGGCCGTGGCTCGGCGCGCGCCTGCAGGCAGTGACGCCGGAGATCGCCGAGAGCCTCGGCCTGCGCTCGCCGACCGGCGCGCTGGTCGCCTCGGTGGTGGCGAATGGCCCGGCGGCCAAGGCCGGCATCAAGTCGTCGGACCTGATCGTGTCGATCGACGGCCAGACCGTCGATGATCCCAACGCCTTCGACTATCGCTTCGCGACCCGTCCGCTCGGCGGCACCGCGCAGATCGAGGTGCAGCGCGGCGGCAAGCCGGTGAAGGTCGCGGTGGCGCTGGAGACGGCGCCGGACACCGGCCGCAACGAGATGGTGATCAACGGCCGCTCGCCGTTCCAGGGTGCCAAGGTCGCCAACATCTCGCCGGCCGTCGCCGACGAGCTGCATCTCGATGCCGACACCGAGGGCGTCGTCATTCTCGAGCCCGGCGACGGCACCACCGCCGCCAATGTCGGCTTCCAGAAGGGCGACGTCATCATGGCCGTCAACAACCAGAAGATCGCCAAGACCAACGACCTCGACAAGGCCTCGCGCGACGGCGCGCGGATCTGGCGCATCACCGTGCTGCGCGGCGGCCAGCAGATCAACGTTACGCTCGGCGGATGAGTCCGAAGCGGCCGCAACAGGGCGGACCGAGCCTCTTCGCTGCGGCGGGGATGGAGCACGACGCGCCGCGGCCGCTGCCCGAGCGGCTGCGCCCGCATCAGCTGTCGGATGTGGTCGGACAGGATCACATCCTCGGCCCCGACGGCGCGCTGACGCGCATGCTGGAGACGCGCACGCTGGGCTCGCTGATCTTCTGGGGCCCGCCGGGCACCGGCAAGACGACGGTCGCGCGGCTGCTGGCTGACGCCACGGAGCTGCATTTCGAGCAGATCTCGGCGGTGTTCTCCGGCGTCGCCGATCTGAAGAAGGTGTTCGACGCCGCCCGCGCGCGGCGCGAGACCGGGCAGGGCACGCTTCTCTTCGTCGACGAGGTGCATCGCTTCAACCGCGCGCAGCAGGATTCCTTCCTGCCGGTGATGGAGGACGGCACGGTCGTGCTGGTCGGCGCGACCACCGAGAACCCGTCGTTCGAGCTCAACGCCGCTCTGCTGTCGCGCTCGCGCGTGCTGGTGTTTCATTCGCTCGACGCCGCCGCGATCGAGAAGCTCTATAGCCACGCCGAAGCGATCGAAGGCCGCAAGCTGCCGCTCGATGATGACGCGCGCAACGTGCTGATCCGCATGGCCGACGGCGACGGCCGGGCGTCGCTGACGCTCGCCGAGGAGGTCTGGCGCTCGGCGCGCAAGGGCGAGATCTTCAACGCCGTGCAGTTGCAGGAGATCCTGCAGCGCCGCGCGCCGATCTACGACAAATCGGCCGACGGCCATTACAATTTGATCTCGGCCATGCACAAATCGGTGCGCGGCTCCGATCCCGATGCGGCGCTGTACTACTTCGCCCGCATGCTCGACGCCGGCGAGGACCCGCTCTTCCTTGCGCGCCGCATCGTGCGCATGGCGGTGGAGGACATTGGCCTCGCCGATCCCCAGGCGCTGGTGATCGCCAACGCCGCCAAGGATGCCTACGACTTCCTCGGCTCGCCCGAGGGCGAGCTCGCGATCGCGCAAGCCGTGATCTACGTCGCCACTGCCCCGAAATCCAACGCCGCCTACAAGGCCTTCGGCGCCGCCAAGCGTGTCGCGAAAGAGGGCGGCTCGCTGCTGCCGCCGAAGCACATCCTCAATGCGCCGACCAAGCTGATGCAGAGCGAAGGCTACGGCTCGGGCTATCAGTACGACCACGATGCGCCCGACGCGTTTTCCGGGCAGGATTACTTCCCGGAAGCGCTCGGCCGCCAGAGCTTCTATGACCCGCCCGAGCGCGGCTTCGAACGCGAAATCCGGAAGCGGCTGGATTACTGGACGAAGCTCAGGAAGGAGCGGGGCGGGTAGGGGATACACGCGTCGCTGCGGGCTGTGCCGTTGATGTCGTGCGATGCCTTCACCACGTCATTGCGAGCGCAGCGAAGCAATCCAGAGTCCCGCCCACCATCCTGGATTGCTTCGCTGCGCTCGCAATGATAGTGGAGAGAGCGAACGAATTTCCCTAGCTGTCATTCCGGGGCAGTCGCGTGCCCCGGAGGGGCGCGTGACTGAGCCCGGAATCCATAACCACAGGCAGTCGCGAGTCGAAGGCTTCACGCCACAAAATTCTCACATCATCATAGACATTCGTGGCTATGGATTCCGGGCTCGCGCTGGCGCGCGCCCCGGAATGACGGCGGAGAGAGCGCGTTGTTACTTCCCCGTCTGCAAGAACTCCGCGATCTCCCGCGTCAGCCGGTCGTCCTCGGTATTGATCGAATACACCTCCGACATGTGACTATGCTGCGGCAGCATCACGCTTCGCGCACAGCCCGCAGGCCGCTTGCACGCAGCCTGCTTCAGCAGATCGAACTGCTCGACGAAGCGCGGCGGGTCCATCTCGGCCGAGGCGATCATCAGCGGCAGCGACGACGCCTGCAAGCCCTGCAGCGACGAGCGTTCCTTGAAGCGCGAGGGATCGGTGCCGAAATAGGCCATCTCCTGGTCGCCGAGCGGCGTCGCCGTGAGGTCGTAGACGCCCGACGCCATGATCGCACCGGCCAGGCCGCCGCCGCCGACCTTGTGGAATTCGGGATGCGCCACGTAGGTCGCGACATGCACCGCGCCGGCGGAGTGGCCCATCAGAAAGATCCGCGCGGGATCGCCGCCATTCTCCGCGGCATGCGCCGCCACCCATTGCACCGCGGTTGCGACGTCCTCGACGCCGGCGGGCCAGGGGAATTTCGGCGCGAGGCGATAGGTGATGTTGACGCCGACGAAGCCGTTCTTCACAGCCCACAGCATGATGTTGTCATAGAACGGGCTGTCCGGCGTGGTGCGCTTGTTGCCGCCGATGAAGGCGCCGCCATGCACGAAGATCAGGATCGGGCGCGGCGCAGCCGTCGCGGTCTCCGGCGTAAAAACGTCGAGCAGGTTGCGCTCGGCGGTGCCGTAGCGGATGTCGCGCTGCACCTTGACGCCGGTGTAGGGTTCCCGCGCCTGCAGCGGCGCGTAGATCGCAGCGGTCTTCGGCGGGTCGATGGCGCGGCCGATCTCGATCAGCTTCCAGGCGATGTCGTCCGGCATCGGGCTCTGCTGCGCCTGCGCGGCACCGAGCGTCAGCGCGGCCGTCAGGATCGTCAGGGCCAGTCTCGTCAGCATCATCAGGTCAGCTCCGATCGTGTCCGATTCGCGCAAGGGTATGCCTTGCCGGGCCGATTTACCGTGATTTCGCCGTGACTGGCAGGGGCTTTTGCGATAGGCAGCACCCATGAGCCGCCGCATCAAGCGAACCCAGACCCGATCCGACCGCCCGACCGATCGCCGCAAAGATGAGCGGCCGAAGGCCGAAGCCGCGCGCAGCGCAGGTGCGCCGGCCAAGCGCGGGGCGCCAAAGCGCGAACCGGGCAAGCGGACAGATGGCGATCGTCCGCGGCGCGAGAGCTTTGCTGGCGAGCGTGAAGCGCCGCGCAGCGAGTTCGGGCGCGGCAAGGGTGACCGCGTCCGCGCGCCGCGCGCCGAACGTGAGGATCGGCGCGAGACGTTCGAGCCGCGCGGCAAGCGTGCCGCTGCGGCCAAGCCCGCGCGCTTCGGCTCCGAGCGGTCCGAGCGCAAGCCAGTCGCTGCGCCGCCGCCGAAGAAGCCCGAGCCGGAAACGGCCGTGCTGCCCACGAAGGTGCAGACCGTCGTCGTCACCGCCGACGAAAACAACATGCGCGTCGACCGCTTCCTCGAGGCGCGCTTTCCCGGCCTGTCATTCTCCCACATCCAGCGCATCGTCCGCAAAGGCGAGCTGCGCGTCGACGGCAAGCGCGCCGACTCCAAGGATCGCTTGGAGGAAGGCCAGACGGTCCGCATTCCGCCGCTCAAGCTCGACGCGCCCAAGGTCGCGGGCGTGCTGTCGGAGGCCGAGCAGAAGACCCTCGACAGCCTGAAGGCGATGACCTTGTACGAGGATGACGACGTGCTCGTCCTCAACAAGCCCGCCGGCCTCGCGGTGCAGGGCGGCTCCGGCATGACGCGGCACATCGACCAGATGCTGGAGGTGATGCGCGACGCCAAGGGCCAGAAGCCGCGGCTCGTGCACCGTATCGACCGCGAGACCTCCGGCTGTCTGCTGATCGCCAAGACCCGCTTCGCCGCGACGCATCTGACCGGCGCCTTCCGCCATCGCTCCGCGCGCAAGGTCTATTGGGCTCTGGTGGCCGGCGTGCCGAAGCCGAAGCAGGGCCGTATCTCGACCTATCTCGCCAAGGACGAAGGCGAGGACGACACCATCATGCGCGTCGCCGCCCATGGCGACGAGGGCGCCAGCCACGCGGTGACCTACTACGCTGTGGTCGAGGCCTCCGCCAACAAGCTCGCCTGGGTGTCGCTGAAGCCGGTGACGGGGCGCACTCATCAGCTGCGCGCGCATATGGCCCATATCGGCCACCCGATCGTCGGCGATCCCAAATATTTCAACATCGAGAACTGGTCGCTGCCCGGCGGGCTGCAGAACCGGCTGCATCTCCTGGCGCGCCGCATCGTCATCCCGCATCCGCGCGGCGGCGTGATCGACGCCACCGCGCCGCTGCCGCCGCACATGCTGCAATCCTGGAACCTGCTCGGCCTCGAGCACGACCGCTTCGACCCGATCGAGAACGCGCCGGAGGAGTGAGCCGGTCTATCTCCCACCTCCGTTGCGACTGAGTTCGAGCGCTTTCACCGCGTCATTGCGAGCAAGCGAAGCAATCCAGAGCCCCGCACACCACCCTGGATTGCTTCGCTACGCTCGCAATGACGAAGTGATGGGCGGCTCCGATGCTCACTTCCTGAACTGCTCCAAAAACAGCCGTAGCGAATCGTGCGGGGTCTCGACGTCGAGGATGACCCAGCCATCCGGTCCCTTGACCACGATGAAGTTGAGGCTCACGCGGCGTCCCTGGTTGTCGAAGCTGGCCGCGACGTAGGTCCTGTCGAACTGTTTGCGTAAAATCGAGATCGCCACCGGCCCGAGCTTCCAGCGCGGGCTTTGCACCAGGAAATCGTAGGGCTCGCGCCGCGGCGCGGTCCACGCCTTGGCAAGGCTCGGGTCGAAGAACTGCGCCGCCGCCTCGCTCGTGCGCGGCAAGCCGCTGGAGAATTCCGGCGCGCCCTGGCCATAGTGCGCATAGACGTTGCGCACCAGCGATTCCGGTGTGCGGAAGCCGGCGGCAGCCGTCACGGTGCTGCCGAGCAGGAGGAGGGCGGTGAGCAGGAGACGCATCGGCGGCTCGCATTTCGGTCGATCAGGCCTTATCTAGCGCGCAAACAACCGATCTGGTGTGATCTTCCCTGCAAGAGGGCCGGAATTCCGATGCGTGAGCTGTTTGACGAGGTGGTCGGCCAGGGCAAGCCCGATCCGCAGGAGGCGGCGCGGCAGGCGATGCGGGCGCCGCAGCGCAAGCGCTTCTACAAGGAGGCCGGCACGGCCGAGACCGAGGGCGGCTACCACGTCACGCTCGACGGACGACCGATCCGCACGCCCTCGGGCCGGGTTGTCATTGTGCCCGTCCACGAGCTTGCCGAGGCGGTCGCCGCGGAGTGGGGCGCACAGGCCGAGACCATCGATCCCGCGACGATGCCGCTGACCCGCTTCGCCAACAGCGTCGTTCAATCCGTGGTCGACCGCGTCGAGGACGTGCGCGAGGACATGGCCAGATACCTCCAGTCCGACCTGCTGTTCTACCGCGCCGGCCATCCCGAGGGGCTGGTGGAGCGCGAGGCCGCGCATTGGGACCCGGTGCTGGACTGGGCGCGGGATACGCTCGGCGCGCATTTCATCCTCTCCGAAGGCATCATGCATGTGACCCAGCCCGATGCCGCCGTGGCCGCCGCGCATCAGGCGCTGCCGACCGGCCCCTGGGCGGTGGCGGCGGCGCATGTCGTGACCACCGTGACCGGCTCGGCGCTGCTAGCGTTGGCGCTCGCCCACGGCGTCCGCGATGCCGGCCAGGTCTGGGCCGCCGCCAATGTCGACGAGGACTGGAACGTCGAGCAGTGGGGCGCCGACGAGGAGGCGATGAGCCGCCGCGCCGCCCGGGAGGTCGATTACCTCGCCGCCGTCCGCATCCTCGGGGCGGTCGATGCGACGGCCTGAGGCCGGTTAACGCCGGGTTTAGGGCGAACCGCTAGTCTGCCGCGCGTAACCCGAGTACGCGCATGGTCCAGAGTGTCACCCCGCCGCCATCAGTGAGCGCCGTCCGCGGCGTGGGAACCGCGGCGACCAGCGCACCCGCGACCGCGACGGCCGGGACGACCTTGCAGGCTGGTGCGCTGATCAGCGCCAGGGTGCAGCAGGTGCTCGCCGAAAACCTGGTCCAGGTCGCGATCGGAAACCTGTCCTTGGAACTCGCCACCGAGCTGCCGCTGCAGGCCGGCCAGTCGGTGCAGGTCGCAGTGTCACAGACCGCGCAGGGCCTGCAGCTCGCGATCGTCGGGCAGGGCACGGCGTCCGGCACCAGCGGCACCCCGACTCCCGCAGCCACCGTCGTCGACGTCACCGGCCGCCTCGCGCCGACCTTGGCCCCGCCACCGGACCCCTTGACCGGGCTGGAGCGGCTCGCGGTCTCGATCGCCAGCGAGGAGGCGGCGACCCGCCAGGGCAGCCAGGGCCAGTTGTTCGCCGATCTCCAGGCGGTCGCCGACTCGCCCAACCTGCCGCCCGCCTTGCGCGCCGCCGTCGCCCAGGTGCTCGCGCAGCAGACGCCGCTGACCGCGGCGCTGACGGCAGAGGACGTTCAGACCGCCGTCCAGAATTCCGGCCTGTTCCTCGAAACCTCGCTCGCCAAGGGCAGCATCGCATCGGCGCCGTCGGACCTGAAGGCCGCGTTGATCGTGCTGCGCCAGACCTTGGCGTCGGTGCTGCAGAGCGTCGATCCCGGTACGACCGCGTCGACGCCGCTGTCCGGCGCCTCCTACGCCTCCGTGCTGTCGGAGGCCGGGCGCGCCGCGGCCGCGCAACAGAACGCCGCGCCATCGCTGGTGCCGGACCTGGACATCGAGCTGCCGCCGCAGCCCTGGGCCGCCGCGATGGGACGGTCCGGCGCGGCGCTGCTCGAGAGCCTGACCGGCGCCAAGGCGCAGTCGCTCACCCCGGGCGCGGTGCTCGCCGTGCTGCAGGAAGCGCAGCAGCAGATTCCGCGCGCCGCCGGCCTCGTTCCCGGACGCAATGGCCGCGGCGAGGTCGTCGTCCGCACCAACACGCCGCCGCCGCCGTTCCGCGGCGGGGCTCCTGTGCCGCAGCATGTCGCCACGCCGACGCTCAATCAGGACTCGCCGCTGCCGGCAATCGCCCATCGCCTGCTCGACGAGACCGACCAGGCGCTGTCGCGCCAGACCCTGCTGCAGGTCGCCTCGCTGCCCGATCGTCCGGACGCATCGGCCCCGCGCAATGATCCCACGCTGCCGCGCTGGAATTTCGAGATTCCCTTCGCCACGCCGCAGGGCACGGCGATGGCGCAGTTCGAGATCTCGCGCGACGGCGGCACGCAGGCGCCGGATGCCGCCAAGCGCACCTGGCGTGCGCGCTTCTCGCTCGACGTCGAGCCGGCCGGTCCCGTGCATGCGCTGATCTCCTTCAACGCCGAGCGCACTTCGGTGCGTATGTGGGCCGAGCGTCCCGCGACCGCCGCGCGGCTGCGCGCCGGCCTCTCCGAGCTGAGCCAGGCGCTCAGCCGCGCCGAGCTCTCGCCCGGCGATCTCGTGGTGCAGGACGGCGCGCCGCCGGCCGTGATGCCGCCCAAGGCCGGCCATTTCCTGGATCGCGCGCTATGAGCATCGACGTGAAGGCCGCCAACAAGACCCAGCTCGCCGTCGCCCTGCATTACGAGAAGGGCCAGGGCGGCGCGCCCCGCGTCGTCGCCAAGGGCAAGGGCACGATCGGCGCCAAGATCATCGAGGTCGCCAAGGCGCACGACATCCCGATCGAGGAGAACGAGGTGCTCGCCGGCGCGCTCTCCAATGTCGAGCTCGGCGACGAGATTCCGGAAGAGCTCTACAAGGCCGTCGCCGAGGTGCTGGTGTTCGTGCTGAACCTGTCGCGGCCGGTGCGCTAGCGCCGCATTGTGATCTCCGTCGCGCTTCGATCGTCCTCGCCCTGTGATAGGGAGAGCCTGACCCCGACGGAGAGATGATGCGATGCCGATGATGAGCCGCCGCCATGCCCTGGGCCTGTTCGCCGGCGCCGGACTGTTGCCCGCGCGTGCCTTCGCCCATGTCGCGCCGCCGCGGAACGAGATCCGCGCATCGCTCGCGCAAAGCTTCGCCGATGTCGGCACCAAGGGCACGTTCTTCGCCTACAAGGTCGAGGAGTATCTGATCATCGCCAGCGACAAGGATCGCTCCGGCGAGGCGAAGCTGCCGGCCTCGACCTTCAAGATCGCCAACTCGCTGATCGCACTGGAGACCGGCGTGGTGGCCGATCCCGACAAGGACGTGTTCAAGTGGGACGGCGTCGTCAGGCCGATCGAGGCCTGGAACAAGGACCACACGCTCCGCAGCGCGATCGCGGTGTCCGCGGTGCCGGTCTACCAGGAGATTGCGCGCCGGATCGGGCCTGAGCGCATGCAGACCTATGTCGAGGAGCTCGACTATGGCAATCACGACATCGGCGGCGGCATCGATCAGTTCTGGCTCACCGGCGCATTGCGCATCGATCCGGTGGAGCAGGTCGACTTCATCGACCGCCTCCGGCGCGGCGCGCTGCCGGTGTCGAAGCGCAGCCAGGATCTGACGCGCGACATCATCCCGGTCACCAAGGTCGGCGACGCCGTCATTCACGCCAAGTCGGGATTGCTCGGCAAGGAGCAGGGCTCGCTCGGCTGGATGGTCGGCTGGGTCGACAAGGGCGATCAGCCGACAGTGTTCGCGCTCAACATGGACTGCCTCGAACAGCGCCACGTCGAGGCGCGCATGACCCTGACGCAGGCGTGTCTGAAGGACATCGGCGCGCTGTGATCTCGTTACGCTGTCGGTGGCAACCCACGCTCTCACCACGTCATTGCGAGGAGCGAAGCGACGAAGCAATCCAGAATCTCACCCCCAACTCTGGATTGCTTCGCTGCGCTCGCAATGACGTGGAGAGAGCGGCGCTTCGCAATGCAGAGGCGTAGGGTGGGCAAAGGCGCGAGGCAGGTTGTGAGTTGTGAGCGGCGGTGTCCCGCGCCGTGCCCACCATCTCGCGCGGAGCAAGGTCCGCGGTGGGCACGCGCCGCCTGACGGCTGCGCTTTGCCCACCCTACGCATCATCACCGCCGTGCGAGCTCGAGATCGACACCCTTGATGTCCGTACCCGCGGGCCGGATCGACACCGTCTGGCGTTTGCCGCTGGTGGTCAGCGCGAGCCCCGCGGAAAATGTCTGGCCGCGCGCCTGGGCCTCGATGCGGTTGCCGACGGCGCGGCCCTCGATCGTGCCGGAGGCGTTGTGGCTCGACTCGGTCCATTGTCCCGAGATCTCGCCGCCGCGATAGGCGACGTCGCTGGAGAGGTCGATGTTGTAGCTGTCGCTGGCGCAGCGGATGTTGAGCCGCAGCTGCTCGCCGGCGCCGCCGACGTCATAGGCCGCGCGGCAGCGCAGCCGCTCCTGGTTGCCGCCGGACAGGTTGATGACGCCGCCGCCGGTCCAGGCGCCCTCCAGCGCGCGGAATGGCGAGGCGGGCGCGCCATTGGCTGCGCCGCCCAGTGCGAGGGCGGTGAGCAAAGTGGGAATTGCAAGGCGTGAGGCGCGCATCATCGGGCTCCGTTTCATCGTCGAAAAGCGAGCGACAACGCCTGATCACCCGATACGTTCGATGCGTCACCTCAAAAATTGACCGGAATCGTTCTATTTCTGGTCACGACAGCTTGAACAGCGTCCGCAGGAAGTCGGTCACCGCCTGCCGCGCCGCCTCGGCGGTGGCCGGATTGCCGCCGACATGCGGATCAAACTCGACGCAGGCGTCCTGATAGGTGAAGGGCTGCTGCGTCTCCGCATTGATCAGCATGCCGCCGTCACCTTCGACGATCCGGCAGTTGCGCACGGTCTGCGCCTTGGGCGCGAGCGCCAGCATGTTGGCGCCGAGCAGGCCGAGATCGAAGCCATGCGGCGAGTCCGGATATTCGGTCAGCTCGACGTCGCGCCCGGCGGCCCTCAGCCGCTCGACGAAAGCCTTGCAGGTGCGCACCGGGTTGTAGTCATCAGGCCCGCCGTGAAAGATCCGGATCGGCCGCGCCACCAATTCGGTGTCGTCGCGATAGGTGGTGGAGCAATCCGGATAGAACGGGATGTAGGCGGCAAACTGCAATCCGGAGGTGTTCCAGCGCTTGTGGAAGCGCTGCAGGCTCGCATACAGCGCCGCCTGTCCGCCGCGCGAGAAGCCCATCAGCACGATGCGCTCGGGATCGACGCGCGGATGCTTCGCCAGCACATCGAGCGCATGATAGATGTCCACGATGAAATTGAGCCGGCCGAGCAGCGCCTGGTTGGTGCTGGTCGCGGTGATGCCGCGCCCGGTGAAGCCGTCGATCACGAAGGTCGAGATCCCCATCGCATTGAAGGTCCGGCTCCAGGCCGCGATGTTGCCGCCGACGCCGCCCGAGCCGTGCATCAGCACGACCACCGGCATCCGGCCGCTGCCCTGCGCCACGCGCAACTCGCCGGCCAAGGTGACCGGCTTCCCGCCCTCGTCGCCGGCAAGGAACTGCCGGTCGGACAAGGTGAGCGAAGGGATCGGATACATCTCGATCCGCGCCGGGAGGTCCTTGGTGATGCCTTGAGCGTGGGCCGCGCCGGTGATCGTGATGCCGAGTATCGCGAGCACCGCCGTCGTCGCGCGCCGCCAGCGCCGGGTGATGCATGGTGTCATGCATGTGAGACCGAAAGCCCCGCGTGCAGCAGACACCGCCGGTGCCAAACCGATGCGTCGCTCCATGACCGTCCTCCGCGCTCGGCACTTTTTCCGTAGCGTTGCATCGAAGTAGAACGAGACCGGGCGATGCTGTCAAACGCTGGCGAGAAGCGCGGACGCGTCGGCAGTGGAGAACGTGCTGTCCCAGACGCGCCTGGTGCGTTGCGACAAATCGTGGGTTCAGTCTGCTGCCGTCATTTCACGCGTCGACCAGCCCCGGCTTGCCCGCGAGCGTGACGAACGACCGCGCGGTCGACACCGTGCCGTCGGCGACGCTGATGCGGTCGACGACGCGGTAGTCGGCCTGCCAGCGGTTGGGCGTCACGACATGGCGGATGTAGCCGCGCTGGTTGCTGAAGAACTTCAGGTGCGGATTGTTGGCCATCAAGGTCGGCTCGTTGTCGTAGCGCGCGAAGCCGTCACCGTCGGACGAGATCGAGGTCGCCAGGAATTCCACGCCGACGCAGGGCGAGGCCGGGTTGCGCCAGTCCTGCTTGAGCTCGAGCGCGACGCCCTTGTGCAGATCACCGGTCAGCACCACCGTGTTGGTGATGCCGGCCTCGCGCAGCATCTGCATCACGCGGTCGCGCGCGGCGCTGGCGCCGTCCCATTTGTCGAGGCTGCGCAGCGGCGCGTCCGACGACGGCAGCCATGGGAACGAGCGCCAATCGAACGGGGCGAACATCACCTGCTGCGCCAGCACCTGCCAGGTCGCGCGGCTGCCGCGCAGGCCGTCGGCCAGCCAGCGCTCCTGCTGCGCGCCCATCATGGTGCGATCGGGCTCGCTGGCCTCCGCACAGTCCTTGATGCCGTCGCCGCAGGGCTGCTTCGAGCGGTATTGCCGCGTGTCGAGCACGGCGATGTCGGCGAGCCGGCCGAAGGCGAGGCGTCGATAGGCGAGAACGTCCGGCCCGCGCGGCAGCTGCGCCCGCCGCACCGGCATGTGCTCATACCAGGCCTGGAACGCGGCCGCGCGCCGGAACAGGAAGACCTCCGGCGGCGTATCGCGGCTGTCGCGGTCGCCGGCCCAGTTGTTCATCACCTCATGGTCGTCGAAGCTCGGCAGGAACGGGCACGAGGCGTGCGCGGCCTGCAGGTCGGGATCGGTCTTGTAGAGCGCATAGCGCTGCCGGTACTCAGGCAGCGTGTAGCAGGTGGCGAAGTTCTTCGGCATCGGGCGCGGCAGCGCCACGCCCTTGTGGTCGGCGGCATAGGGATGTTCGTAGATGTAGTCGCCGTAGTGGAAGACGAAGTCGAGCTGGTCCTGCGCGATCGCGCGCCACGCCGTGTAGTAGCCGCGATCCCATTCCTGGCAGCCTGCCGAAGCGAAGCGCATCTGCGCGACGTCGGCGCCGGCCGCGGGAAAGGTCCGCGCACGCCCGACCGGGCTCTCCGCCTCGGGCAGGCGGAACCGATAGTAGTAGTCGCGCCCGGGAGCGAGGCCCGCGACCTCGACATGCACGGAGTGCCCGAGCTCCATGCGGGCGATCGCAAGTCCGGACTGCACGATGTCCTTCATCCCCGCATCGCTGGCGACCTCCCAGCTCACCTCGCGGGGCAGTGCGATCATCCCGCCGCGCGGCTGCAGCGGCTCGGGCGCGAGCCGGGTCCAGATCACGAAGCCGTCGGGAGCGGGGTCACCGGAGGCGACGCCGAGCGTGAACGGGTTGGATTTCAGCGCCGGCGTCTGCGCCCGCGCGATGTGCGTGAGCGGCGCGCCGAGCGGCAGCAGGCCGGCCTGCAATGCCATGCGGAGCAATGTTCGCCGGTCGAGGCCGGAGCTGATCGGGAATCTGGGCATGGCGGCAGTCTAGCCGCCGGAGCCGCGCCTTGCATCAGGCTTCGCAAGGCCGTCTCCTCCTGGGCCTTGCCTGTCACGGAGTCATGACAGCAGATCGCAACGGTCTTGACGCCGTTGATATGTCACCTGCACGACGGGCAATCTCCGCATGGCGCGCATGTCCAAACCGCCCGTCGTGCCAGTTTGTCGCGCATGCATCCCTTGCCTCGTCGGGCAAATCACCCTCACAGTCTCGCGCATCCCGGCTCGCTGAAGAGGGACGTGTCGCGATCGTCACGAACGTCGAGCCGGAGATGCGATGGGCGCGTCGCTCTGCAGCCTGATGTCACAGTCGGGCCGACGAACGGAGTGAGGCGACGGCGAAGTGGTGTGGTCCTGGTCTCCCGACGCTGAGACCAAGCCGGTGGTGATGATCCGCTGGTGACGGGGGCAAGACAGCCGGTCCCCGGGGAGAGCACCTATAACCCGCAAAACCGTCGCGCAGGGAAGGCCGGATATTGGGCTGAACCTGTGGTTCTGCCGCGTGCTTATCTGCTGCACGCGGACCGCGGGTGTCAGTCGATACCCGGTCTTCCCTGCGCCTCTTCGTCCAGAGAAGAGGTTGGCCGAATGCAAAGCTCGGGTGCAAGTCGCCGCGGGATCGCTTCGTCATATCCGGTGTTTGACGCGTCCAGGCCAATACACATCCAGCGGATGATGTCATGCAGTGACATCAACGGAGTCGGTGTGATGACACCAGATGACGGCATCGTGAACGATCCGTTAGCAGCCCGACGAAAGCCTGAGAATATGCGCGCCGGGAGAGGCCAATCGGAGGCAAGGCGCCTCTCGACCGCGTCGGAGCGGGACTGATGAGCAGCGAACTCCGCGAAAAAATGTCGCGCAGTCTGCAGCGTCACTGATCCGTAACGGATATGCGGTCGTCTTATCGTGGCGGGCTCATGCGCTATCTCGTGGCCCGCGTCGAATGGGAGGACCGCGACAAAGTGCGCAGCCGCCGTCGATGTCCTCGGCGTCGTTGTCGCAGGCGGCGTTTTGTTCAGGAAAGAAGCTGGCCGGGAGCTAACAGGTCACCTATGTAACCGCCGCACGAAAGTTCGTCAGCTCGCGACCGTGGTATACGGCGCGCCAAGTTTGTGAGCGACGACCTGGGGCAGGGCGACCGGTCATTCTTCGATGATCGGACCGGCCCTGAATCGACCCGGGAATGATGCGCGCCGCGAAGTAATCAGATGGGCTTCATGTTGAAAGAGCAGTTGATCCGTTCTGCCGGTGCGATGGTCTGTGGCGCATCGCTCCTGACGCTTGCGGCGTGCAGTGACCGCAATGCCGCCTCAGCGCCGGGAACCGGTAATCCTCCGGAGGTTGGCGTCGTCAATGTCATCTCGGCGCCGGTGACCTTGACCAAGGACCTGCCGGGACGGATCACGTCGATGCGGATTGCGGAGGTGCGTCCACGCGTCAGCGGCATCGTCGTCGAGCGCAGCTTTCAGCAGGGCGCGATGGTCGAGGCGGGCGCCGTGCTCTACCGGATCGATCCGGCTCCGTTCGAGGTCGAGCTCGAGAAGGCGCGCGCCGCGCTCGCCAAGGCCGAGGCCGTGCTCTATCAGGCGGACCGGCAGGAAGATCGACTGAAGAATCTTTTGAAGGGCGAGGCGACCACGCAGGCGCAGTATGAGCTGGCCGTCGCGGCGGAGCGTCAGGCCCAGGCCGAGGTCGCCGCGCAGAAGGCCTCGGTGGCGCAGGCCCAGCTCAATCTCGACTGGGCCACGGTGCGGGCGCCGATCTCCGGCCGCATCGGACGTGCGCTGGTGACCGAGGGCGCGCTGGTCAATCCTAACGAGACGACACATCTTGCGACCATCCAGCAGCTCGATCCTGTGTATGCCGACTTCACGCAGTCCGTGGACGAGCTGAATCAGTTGCGGCGTGATCTCGCCGAAGGCCGGCTTAAGAGCGTGTCGCCGGAGGCGGCGCGGGTCCGTCTCGTGTTCGACGACGGCTCGACCTATAAGCATGCGGGACGGCTGCTGTTCTCCGATGTCAGCGTCGATCCGTCGACGGCCAAGGTCACCTTGCGCGGCGAGTTTCCGAACCCGGAGGGCGAGCTGCTGCCGGGCATGTATGTCCGCGTTCAGATCGAGGAGGCGATCGACACTGCGGGCATTGTCGTGCCGTCGCAGGCCGTGCAGCGGACGACGGCCGGCAACAGCGCCGTCTACGTCGTCAACAATGAGGGGCGGGCGAACCTGCAGCCGGTGCGGCTCGGGCGTTCGCTCAACGGCGGCATGCTGATCGAGGATGGTCTCAAGCCCGGCTGGAAAATCGTCGTCGACGGCTTCCAGAAGTTCGGGCCCGGCAGTGCGGTCACGCCGGTGCCGTGGAAGATGTCGGTCGCCGACAAGCCGTCCGCTGCGAAGTAAACGTGGCCCGCGGCCCGGAGAGCATCTGTCATGTCACCCTTTTTCATCGCACGTCCGATCTTTGCCTGGGTCGTGGCGATCTTCATCTGTCTCGGCGGCATCCTGTCGATTCCGTTCCTGCCGGTCGCGCAATATCCGATCATCGCGCCGCCTTCGATCTCGATCTCGACCGCCTATCCGGGCGCGTCGACCGAGAACCTTTATTACAGCGTCACGCGCTTGATCGAGGAGGAGCTCAACGGCGCCGCCGGCATCCTGAACTACGAATCGACCAGCGACACCACGGGCGAAGTCGAGATCATCGCCCAGTTCAAGCCGGGCACCGATATCGAGCTCGCCGCGGTCGACGTGCAGAACCGTATCAAGCGCATCGAGCCGCGTTTGCCTGAGGCCGTGCGCAAGCAGGGCATCGTCATTCTTGAGGCCTCGAGCGCCATCCTGCAGTTCGTCACGCTGACCTCCACCGATGGCAGCCTCGACGAAATCGGTCTCGGCGACGTGGCCACCCGCTACGTGCTGCCGGAGCTGCGGCGCCTGCCGGGCGTCGGCCGCGCCCGTCTGTTCGCCACAGAGCGCGCGATGCGCATCTGGCTCGATCCCGACAAGCTGCTCGGTCTGGGCCTCACCGCGCAGGACGTCGATGCCGCGATCGCGGCGCAGAACGCGCAGGTCGCCTCCGGCATTCTCGGCGTGCCGCCGTCGCCCAGGGCCCAGCGCACGCAGAACACCGTGCTGGTGAAGGGGCAGCTCGAATCGCCGGAAGAGTTCGGCAACATCGTGCTGCGCGCCAATCTCAATGGCTCCGCCGTCAAGCTGTCCGACGTCGCCAAGATCGAGGTGGGCGGCCTGACCTACGCCTTCTCGTCCTGGCTCGACGGCAAGCCGGCTGCCGCAGTCGCGGTACAATTGGCACCGACCGGCAACGCGCTCGCCACGGCGACGGCGGTGAAGACCCGCATGGCCGAGCTCGCCGCGTTCTTCCCGCCGGGCGTCAAATACGAGGTCTCCTACGACATCACCCCGGTCATCGCCGCCTCCGTCAAGAAGGTGCTGATGACCCTGGGCGAGGCGGTGATCCTCGTCTTCCTGGTGATGTTCCTGTTCCTGCAGAACATCCGCTACACGCTGATTCCGACCATCGTGGTGCCGATCGCGCTGCTCGGCACCTGTGCGGTGCTGCTCAGCCTCGGCTTCTCCATCAACGTGCTGACGATGTTCGGCATGGTGCTCGCGATCGGCATCCTGGTCGACGACGCCATCGTCGTCGTCGAGAACGTCGAGCGCATCATGGCGGAGGAGGGGCTGTCGCCCCGCGAGGCCACCGTCAAGGCGATGGAGCAGATCACCGGTGCGGTCATCGGCATCACGCTGGTGCTTATGGCGGTGTTCGTGCCGATGGCCTTCTTCCCGGGCTCGGTCGGCATCATGTATCAGCAGTTCTCTGCGTCGATGGTGGTGTCGATCGGCTTCTCGGCCTTCCTCGCGCTGTCCTTGACGCCGGCGCTGTGCGCAACCCTGCTCAAGCCGATCGAGAAGGGCCACGGCCATGCCAAGCGCGGCTTCTTCGGCTGGTTCAACCGCTGGTTCGGCCGGGTGACGGAGCGCTACACCGGCGCGACGCGCTGGGTCGTCGCCCGCGGCGGCCGGTTCATGATCATCTACGTCCTGCTGCTCGCGGGCCTCGGCTATTCGCTGTGGCGCCTGCCGGGCGGCTTCCTGCCGGTCGACGACCAGGGCTTCGTGATGGTCGACGTGCTGACGCCGGCCGACGCCAGCACCAACCGCACGCTCGATGTGGTGCAGACGGTGGAGAAGAAGCTCGCGGAGACGCCCGGCATCGACACGGTGTCCTTCATCGCCGGCTTCAGCTTCTACGGCCAGGGCTCGAACACGGCGCAGGCCTTCGTGACGCTGAAGGACTGGTCGGAGCGCGGCCGCAACGAGAGCGCGGACGCGCTGATCGCGCGTCTCAATCCGGAGCTCGCCAAGATCCGGGACGCCGAGGTCTCAGTGCTGGCGCCGCCGCCGATCGACAACCTCGGCAACACGTCGGGCTTCAGCTTCCGTCTGCAGGACCGTTCGCAGCGCGGCTATGACGCGCTGATGGCGGCGAAGGACCAGCTGTTCAAGGCCGCCGCGGAATCGCCCGTGCTCGGCAAGCTCAGCGTCGAAGGCCTGCCGCCGGCGCCGCTGGTGCGGCTCGAGATCGACCGCGCCAAGGCGGCCGCGCTCGGCGTGACCTTCGCCGCGATCAACGGCGCGCTGTCGACCAGCCTCGGCTCGAACTACATCAACGACTTCCCGAATCTCGGGCGCATGCAGCGCGTCGTCGTCCAGGCCGACGAGGACAAGCGCACCAAGCCCGATCATCTGCTGACCTACAGCGTCCGCAACAATGCCGGCGAGATGGTGCCGTTCTCGTCGTTCGCGCGCATCGCCTGGTCGGTCGGTCCGACCCAGGTCGTCGGCTTCGACGGCTATCCGTCGGTGCGCATCACCGGCAATCCGAAGCCCGGCTACACCTCGGGCGACGCGATCGCCGAGATGGAGCGGCTGATGGGCACCTTGCCCAAGGGCTTCGGCTACGCCTGGACCGGCCAGTCCTTGCAGGAGAAGCTCGCGGGATCGCAGGCGGTGTTCCTGCTCGGCCTGTCGATCCTGTTCGTGTTCCTGTGTCTCGCCGCGCTGTATGAGAGCTGGGCGATCCCGTTCGCCGTCATGCTCGCGGTGCCGCTCGGCCTGATCGGCTCGGTCGCCGCCGCCTGGCTGCGCGGGCTGCCCAACGACGTCTATTTCACGGTGGGCGTCATCACCATCATCGGCCTGTCGGCCAAGAACGCGATTCTCATCATCGAGTTTGCCAAGGACCTCCGGGCCCGCGGCACGCCGCTGATCGAGGCGACGGTGACCGCCTGCGAGCTCCGCTTCCGGCCGATCATCATGACGTCGCTGGCCTTCATCCTCGGCGTCGTGCCGCTGGTGATCGCGACCGGCGCGAGCGGCGCCAGCCAGCAGGCGCTCGGCACCGGCGTGCTCGGCGGCATGATCACGGCGACCTTCCTCGCCGTGTTCTGGGTGCCGGTGTTCTTCGTGATGGTGATCCGGTTCTTCACCCGCGGCAAGGAGACGGTCCTCGCCGGAGCCAAGGAGGAGGTGCCGTCGGCGGCCCATTGAGTCTGATTGGGCGGCCCCGGGTCCGCAGGGCGGATCCGGGCCGCTCGCACGAGAGGAGGGCGCCGGAGGTGGCCGAGATCGGCGATCCCGCGTCCTGCCGGCGGCCATAGCCCTGATTCTGCTTCTAATTCCGAACTGTGGGATGAGGGGCAGCCCTGCCGAAAGCCGCTTTTCGCCGCCGAAACAGCCGTGTTAGAAGGCCGCCAACGGTCACGATATCGGGAACGGGCGGGAAGCGCATGAAGGACATCCTGGACACCCTCGAGGAGCGGCGCAAAGGCGCCAAGCTCGGCGGCGGCGAGAAGCGTATCGAGGCGCAGCATGCCCGCGGCAAGCTGACGGCCCGCGAGCGCATCGAGCTGCTGCTCGACAAGGGCTCGTTCGAGGAGTTCGACATGTTCGTCGAGCACCGCTCGACCGAGTTCGGGATGGAAAAGAACAAGATCCCCGGCGACGGCGTCGTCACCGGCTGGGGCACCGTCAACGGCCGCAAGACCTTCGTCTTCGCCAAGGATTTCACCGTGTTCGGCGGCTCGCTGTCCGAGACCCACGCGCTGAAGATCACCAAGCTGCAGGACATGGCGATGAAGGCGCGCGCGCCGATCATCGGGCTTTATGATGCCGGCGGCGCGCGCATCCAGGAGGGCGTCGCGGCGCTCGCGGGCTATTCCTACGTCTTCCGCCGCAACGTGCTGGCCTCCGGCGTCATCCCGCAGATCTCCGTGATCATGGGCCCCTGCGCCGGCGGCGACGTCTATTCGCCGGCCATGACCGACTTCATCTTCATGGTGAAGAACACCAGCTACATGTTCGTCACCGGTCCGGACGTCGTGAAGACGGTGACCAACGAGGTGGTGACGGCCGAAGAGCTCGGCGGCGCCTCGGTGCATGCGACGCGCTCCTCCATTGCCGACGGCGCGTTCGACAACGACGTCGAGACGCTGTTGCAGATGCGCCGGCTGATCGACTTCCTGCCGTCCAACAACAGCGATGGCGTGCCGGAATGGCCGAGCTTCGACGACATCGAGCGGGTCGACATGTCGCTCGACACCTTGATCCCGGACAATCCGAACAAGCCCTACGACATGAAGGAGCTGATCCTGAAGGTCGTGGACGAGGGCGACTTCTTCGAGATCGCGGACCTCTTTGCCAAGAACATCGTCACCGGCTTCGGCCGCATCGCTGGGCGCACCGTCGGCTTCGTCGCCAACCAGCCGATGGTGCTGGCCGGCGTGCTCGACAGCGACGCGTCGCGCAAGGCCGCGCGCTTCGTCCGCTTCTGCGACGCCTTCAACATTCCGATCGTCACCTTCGTCGACGTGCCCGGCTTCCTGCCGGGCACCGCGCAGGAATATGGCGGCTTGATCAAGCACGGCGCGAAGCTGCTGTTCGCTTATTCGCAATGCACGGTGCCGCTGGTCACCGTGATCACCCGCAAGGCCTATGGCGGCGCCTTCGACGTCATGGCCTCGAAGGAGATCGGCGCCGACATGAACTACGCTTGGCCGACGGCGCAGATCGCGGTGATGGGCGCCAAGGGCGCCGTCGAGATCATCTTCCGTGCCGACATGGCGGACCCGGAGAAGATCGCCGCCCGCACCAAGGAATACGAGGACCGCTTCCTGTCGCCGTTCATCGCCGCCGAGCGCGGCTATATCGACGACGTGATCATGCCGCACTCCACCCGCCGCCGCATCGCGCGGGCGCTCGCGATGCTCCGCGACAAGAAGATGGAGATGCCAGCGAAGAAGCACGACAATCTGCCGCTGTGAAGCGGGGGAATGGGGGGCGGAGGAGGTCCCCGATTTGAAGTCTCACGAAATCGAAGGGCGCGGCAGCTTTCCCGCTGCTGTGCTCGGCGCGGCAATCTGGCGCCACCTCCGGCCCTGGCGTTAAGCCTATGTCTTAACTAACCTTTAATGATGGGTTTGCGGGAACTGGGCCGCTGGCCTAGCTTTGATGGTCAAGGCAGGCGAGTGCGTAGAGTAGAGGTCGCGTATCATGGCTGATAGAACATCGGCGTTTTCTTATCGGGTTTGGGTTGCCTGCGCAGGGGCCGCCGCGCTGATGCTGTCGTCGCAGGCCGCTTCGGCCGGCTCGGGCGCTGCGGTGGCGGCGCCGGTCGCCGCTGCGCCCGCTGCACCTGGCCACGTCGCGCCGCCGGTGACCATCGTCCGTCCGCACCACCGCGGTTATCGGCCCTATTTGCCGGCGACCGGCGCGTTTGCGTATGGCGGGACCGGCGAGCCGGTGATCCAGCAGATCCCCGAGCGCACCTCGGCGGACGTGCGTTACACATATACCTACGACGTGCCGTGGGACTGGGCGCACCGCTATCCGCCGAACGTCGTGCCGTCCGACCGGCCCTATGTGTCGAGCTGTCCGATGCAGACGGTGACGGTGCCGGGACGCCGCGGCGGCGACCACAGCGTCACGATTATGCGCTGCTATTGACGGCTTGAGCCAGCTCAATGCGGTCCGCGTGAGCGCAGCCTAGACATCAACGAATACCGACCGGCTTCGCTCGCGCGAGGTCGCGAGGTGACGAGGCCCGGACTCCTAGGCACTCCGGGCCTCGTTGTCTTTCTGCTAGTCTTCCGCCCGCCTGAGTCGGCGCGGGGAGGCTGCGATGATCGGACTGACGACTAAGTCGTGTCGCGTGATCGTGCGGAGCTGTCTGGCGCTGGTGCTCTTTGTTACGGCGGCTGAAGCGGCCCGTGCCGACGAGACCGCAACGGTTGGCGGCTCGCGTGTGGCGCTGATCAGGCCGAAGGCCGTGCGCGTCAGCGTGATCCTGCTGCCCGGCGGCGACGGCGCCATCAATGTCGGCGACCACGGCGACATCCACGGCCTTCTCGGCAATCAGTTGGTGCGAACGCGCAACGCCTATGCGTCCCGCGGGCTCGCGGTGATGATCGCCGACGCCAATACCGACCTCAAGGCGGCCGTCGACTATATGGCCGCGATCAAGCGCCCGGTGACGGTGATCGGCACCAGCCGCGGCACCTTGCGCGCCGCCGAGGGGATCGCGCGCGGTGCGCGGCCGGATGCGCTGGTGCTCACCTCCGGTTTTCTCAGCCCGGAGTCTGGCAGTTCGTCGAACGTGATGTCGATCCTCGGCTCGCCCGCGGCGCTGCCGCGCACGCTCGTCATCCATCACACCAATGATGCCTGCAAGGTCACGCTGCCGGCCGGCGTCGAGCCCTTCATCAGATGGTCCGGCGGCCGCGCCCGCGTCAAATGGCTGTCGGGCGGCGCGGAAGAGGGCGATCCGTGCCAGGCCCGTGGACATCACGGCTTCAACGGGCTCGATGGACAGGTGGTGTCGCTGGCCGCAGGATTTCGCTGAGCCTTCGATCGCTGGTAGGCTGCGGCGCCAAGACCAATAACAACCCGGAGGAACCCATGCCCGCAGCCATCTTCGTCGTCCGCGCCACCGTGCCCGATCCGGCCAGGCGCGAGGCGTTCGACCGCTGGTATCGCGACGTCCATCTGCCCGACGCGATCAAGAGCTTTGGCGTCAGCAAGGCGTGGCGCGTCTGGAGCCTCACGGATCCCGCCGTGCATCAGGCGATGTATCAGTTCGACGACGCCGTCGCGATCGAGCGGGCGGTGGGCGGCGGCGAGATGAAGCGGCTGATCGCTGATTTCAATCGCGACTGGCCCGACGTCACGCGCACGCGCGAGAGTTTCGTGCTCGCGCAAACTGTCGGGGCCTGAGCCGCAGTCGGCGGCCCTTGCACCGGCATCATTCCTGGCGATGCCTGAACGTTTCAGCTCGCCCTGAGACTACTCCAGGGAACGCCGCATCGCGGCGTCTTGAGGGAGGGAATGGTGCGATGAAGATTCTAGCCGCTTCCGCGATCGTGATCGGGCTTGGCCTGTTCGGTGTGTCGGCTGCTCAGGCAGTCCCGCTCGCGCCGGTGTCGCCAGCCCTGCTGCAGGGCCCGTCCGGCCTGGAGATCATCCAGGTGGCGCAGGGGTGCGGGCCCGGTTTCCACCGCGGACCACGCGGCGCATGCCGGCCGCTCTACAATTGTCCCCCGGGCTGGCACACCGGCCCTTATGGCAAGCGCTGCTTCCGCAACTGGTGAGCCCGGCGCCGCGGCAGGGACGCGGCCTCGCCGGTGTCCCTTCCGCGTGTGATCGCCTGGGCTATTTGCCGAGAAACTCCAGCAGCAACGCGTCGTACTTCGCGGGCGCATCCAGAAACACGAGGTGGCCGGCATTTGCGATCACCTCGGCCCGGGCGTCGCGCATCTGACTTGCGAGGGTTTTGGCAAGCTCCGCATTCTGTCCCATCTTGGCGCGCAGCGCCTCCGGCGCATTCGGCCGTCCTGGCGCGTTGTGATCATCGGCGCCCATGATGAACAGCGTCGGCTGTGTGAGCAGCGGAATTTCGTGCACGACCGGCTCACGATAGATCATCTGATAGGAGCTGACGAAGCTCTTCAGCCAGCGAGAATAATCCGCGCTGTCCTTCAGATTGAACCGTGCGTCGATGAACGGCGTGACCTGATCGGGCGGCAGCTTGAGTGCGTAGTTGGTTTCGAGCTGCTTGCGGTAACCCTCGGCGGTGAGGCGATCCTCGTTCGCCATGATGGTCTCGGAGGCGATCGGCGGAACGTACATGCGATAATCCTCCAGGCCGATCGGCGCGGTCAGCACGAGATGCGTGACGCGGTCGGGATAGGCGCGGGCGATGCGCACCGCGAGCATGACGCCCATCGAATGCGCAACGACCTCGGCCTTGCTAATCCCGAGGTGATCGAGCAGCGCGATGGTGTTGCGCGCCAGCGTATCGAAATGCAGCTCGCCCGTGGGCTTGGACGATTTGCCGAAGCCGACCTGATCCGGCACCACGACGCGGAAGCCGGCGCCGGTCAGCGTCTTGATGACCGGTGCCCAGTAGCTCGAGGGGAAGTTGCGGCCATGCAGCAGCAGAACGGTCCGGCCGTTCGGCTGCGCCGGCGCCACGTCCATATAGGCCATGCGCAGTTGCTCGCCGTCGTTCACCAGGGGCAGCAGGCTGACCGGGTAGGGATAGGGGAAGCCTTCGAGATTGATGCCATAGGGTTCGCGCGCGGTCTGAGCGGCCGGGGCCATGGTGGGCGCGACTGCGAGCAGGGCGGCGAAAAGTGCGACGGCGAAGCGAGACATTGAAACTCCAGGACGGACACGACGACATCGTCGTCAACCGTCCTGCGGTGACCCGCGTTCGCTCGGGACGCAAGCCCGCTCCGCTCGCAAGCGATAAACAGCGCGTGATGCTCAGCCGTCAGCCGGCCCGAACAGCGCCGCGAAATGCCTTTCGCCGGCACGGCTGAAGTTGACGACCCGGCTACCCGGCGTCGTATCGCGCGCGGCCCATTTCAATTCGGTGAAACGCTTCATCAAGGCTGCGCCAAGCGTTCCGGCCAGATGGTGACGCCGCGCGCTCCAGTCGAGACAGGCCTTGCACACGGGGCGGCGCGGGTGCGCCAGCATCTCCGGCGAGATCCGCAGATGCCGCGCCAGGAACTGCTCGCCGTCCTCGGTCAGCACGATCTCCTGCTTGCGCCGGCGCACCAGCCGCTGCCGCACCATGCTGTCGAGCATCTGCACGCCGAGGTCGCCGGCCAGATGGTCGTAGCAGATGCGTGCGCGGCGCAGCTCCGGCTCTTTTGGCCCGGTGCGCACGCGCATGTGACCGGCTCGGGCCGCAAGCCCGGCGAGCTTTTCCAGGACGTCGGCGACATCGGGATCGGCGAGCCGGTAGTAGCGATGGCGGCCCTGCTTCTCCGGCTCGACCAGCCCGCCGCCCTCGAGCTTGGCGAGATGCGAGCTCGCGGTCTGCGGCGTCACGCCCGCCTCCTGCGCGAGCTCGGTGGCGGTCAGCGCGCGGCCCGAGAGCAGGGCGGTCAGCATGTTCGCGCGGGCGGGGTCTCCGACCAGCGCTGCAACCATCGCGATATCAGGGCCTGATTTCATACTTCGATGCTAGGCGAAGCATTGCCGCCGGGCAAGCGGATAGTGTCGGTTGTGTCAAACATACTCGAGGTTGTCATGACAATCACTGTCTTCATCCGCTATCGCATCGATCCGTTCAAGCGCGACGTGTTCGAGCACTATGCGCAACGCTGGCTCTCGATCATTCCGCGCTGCGGCGGCGATCTGATCGGCTATTTCATGCCGCATGAAGGGACTAACGACGTCGCCTACGGCCTGATTTCCTTCGACAGTCTGGCCGCTTACGAGCGCTATCGCGCGACCTTGCGCAATGATGCGGAGGGCCGGGCGAATTTCGCGCTCGCGGAGGAGCACAAGCTCATTCTTGGCGAAGAACGAACATTTCTGCGCAATGTCGTAGCCGTGCGATGAGAGCGGTATTATGCTGGTGCAACCAAAAAGAGTTGGGAGGATGACATGACGGTCACCACGGCAGACAAGCGCGCCGCCTTTCGCAGGCTTCATGAGTCCGGCTGCTTCGTGCTGCCGAATCCGTTCGACGTCGGCACCGCGAAGATGCTGCAGCATCTCGGCTTCAAGGCGATCGCCTCGAGCAGCGCCGGCTTCGCCTGGTCGATCGGCAAGGCCGACACCCACACGGCGTTGGACGAGATGCTGGCGCATCTCGCCGCGCTGTCGGCGGCGGTCGACATTCCCGTCAATGCCGATTTCGAGGGTGGCTTCGCCGAGGCGCCGGAGGGTGTGGCGGCCAATGTCGCGCGCGCGGTCGCGACCGGCGTCGCTGGTCTATCGATCGAGGATTCCACGGGCGACAAGGACCATCCGCTGTATGATCGCGAGTTGGCGGTGGCGCGCATCCGCGCCGCGCGAGGAGCCATCGATGCCAACGGCGGCGACGTGCTGCTGACCGGCCGCTGCGAGGCGTTTCTCTGGGGCAAGCCCGACCTCGGCCTCGTCATCGATCGACTCTCGGCTTACGCCGAGGCTGGCGCGGATTGTCTCTATGCACCGGGGATCAAGACAGTCGAGGAGATTGCCGCCGTCGTCAAAGCGGTCGCGCCGAAGCCGGTCAACCTGCTGATCGGGGCGTCCGGTCTGTCGCTGAGTCAGGCCGCCGACCTCGGCGTGCGCCGTATCAGCGTCGGTGGTTCACTGGCGCGGATGGCCTGGGCCGGCTTCATGCGCGCAGCCAAGGAGATGGCCGAGCAGGGCACCTTCACCGAATTGGCCAACGGCTATCCCGGGGGCGAGTTGAACAAGATCTTCGGTTGAGATCAGGCTGCACATGAGAGAAGCCGCGGCCCGGGCCGCGGCTTCTTTTGACGATCAAAACGCGCTGCGCCTAGTCGCGGTCCACGCCGATGCCGACGCTCACGCCGGGCGCGCGGATCCCGATGCCGCCGCGGTCCTCATAGCGATGGCGTTCGATGTAGCGCTCGCGCGGCGCATAGGCGTAGGAGTCGCGGTCGCGGTCCTCGATGATGACACGACGCTCGCGGTGCTCTCGCCAGCAGCGGCCGTCCTCGTTGCAAACCATGCGGACCATCTGGACGTCGCGCTGCGGGGTCACCGAAACCTGCGGCGAGAGTGGCGCAGCCGAAGCAGCCGTCATCATGAGCGTGCCGGCCGCGGCCGCGAGAGCCAAAGCTTTCATTGTTCGTCTCCTCCAGGAGTGTTGTGTCAAAGTGCCGCACATTCAATCGCGAAGCGCGGCAATCGTTCCAGCGCGGCCTCCTTCGCGTGCAACAAACACGTCGTGTGCAACAAACAAAAAGGCGGCGGATGATCGCTCACCCGCCGCGGAGTTGCTGATGGCGCTGAGCCATCCGCGAGATTGGTTGTTGGTCTTATTTGGCGTTGTTGGTCTGGCCAGCCGGCGGCGCTGCCGGCGTGGTCCGGTCACCCGCGGCACCGGTGGTCACGCCGGGCGAGGTGTTGGTGCTGCCCTTGCTGGTCGACGCCGACTGCGAGGCAGGGGTCGTGCTCGCCTGGTCGGTCCGCATCGAGGCGCTGTTCAATCCATAGAACACGGCGCCGAGCAGGATCGCGATGCCCAGCGCATAGGCCGCCATGCGGCCCGTCGACGCCCGCCCTTCGGTGAGTTCGGGATCGGGCTGCAGTTGGCTGTCCAGCCGCGCGGCGCGCTCGTACTCAGTGCCGGTCATGCCGGCGCCGGTCATGTCAGCACCGGTCACGCCGGGCCGCGTGCCCATGTCCGGGCGGTTCATGCCGTCGGGGTAACGTTCGTTCGGAAGTCGTTCGTTGGCCATGGAGTCCTCCTTGCAATTGTCCCCCGACAACCAGGGCAGCCCCGGCTCTGTTCCGCGAAACCCTGCGAATTCGCGCGTTGCGCCGCGCAGCGACGCGCTAAGGTTCCGCGTCAGCGTGAGCGATTCTGATTGACTGATTTGCCCTGGAGCTCCCGATGTGGAACCTGCCGCCCGCCGATAGCGTGTTGCATCTGTTGTCGTGGGTCGCGCTTGCGGCGCAGGCGATGACGGCGGCGCTTGCGGCCGGCCGTCGCAGCATGGACTGGATGGGCGTCTGCCTGCTCGGCGCCATCACGGCGCTCGGCGGCGGGACCCTGCGCGATGTGCTGCTCGGGCATTATCCGCTGGCCTGGGTCGCGCAGCCCTCGCTGCTGCTGCTGACCTTGCTGGCGCCGTTCGTGACCATCGCGATGGCGCGCGTCGTGCACCGGCTGACCATGGCCTTCCTCGTGCTCGATGCCATCGGGCTCGTCGTGTTCACGATGTCGGGCTGCACCATCGCCTGGCAGATGAACGTGCCGTTCGGCATCGTCATCGTCGCCGGCATGATCACTGGCTGTGCCGGCGGCGTGCTGCGTGACATCCTGTGCAACGACGTGCCGCTGCTGTTCCGTGCCGAGCTCTATGCCAGCGTGTCGCTGCTCACCGGGCTGATCTATGCAACGGGCCTGTTGCTCGGTCTCGGCAGCGGCATCCTGACCGCGCTGACTTTCGCCTTCGGCCTGTCGTTCCGGCTATTGGCGATCCGCTACAAATGGAACATGCCGCAGTTCGTGTTCACGGGAGAGGGCCGGAGCTGACGCATCTTTCGCGATGCACAATGAGCCAGCTTGCGGGGGCAGCGCCGGCGGCAACGATTCGGTAACTGTCCGCCAGCCGGAGAGAAGCCATGGCGGACATCATCCCATTTCGCGCGGGCGGCGGTTTTCGACACAAACCGCAAAGACCGACGCCGTCGGCTGCCATGAAATTGCGATTTCGAGTGGCTGCCCTGCATCCGCGAGATTTGTGATGCGCATTCTTGAAAAGCAGACTTAAATCATTGGCAGATCGCGCGCTTCCGCCCGACGGCGGCAAGCGGCGCACCCCGATAAAGCACGGCAAGAGGGCGGAATGGGCATCAACGAGAGCGAGATCAATCTCGACCAGAAATACACCGCAAGCTCCGGCCACATCTTCCTGACCGGCATCCAGGCGCTGGTGCGGCTGCCGATGGCCCAGATCCGGCGCGACCGCGCCGCCGGCCTCAACACCGCCGGCTTCATCTCCGGCTATCGCGGCTCGCCGCTCGGCGGCTATGACCAGCAGCTGTTCTCCGCGCGCAAACATCTTGAGCAGTACAACATCAAGTTCCAGCCCGGCGTGAACGAGGACCTCGCGGCGACCGCGGTGTGGGGCTCGCAGCAGCTGCATCTGTCGCCCGGCGGCAAGTATGACGGCGTGGTCGGCATCTGGTACGGCAAGGGCCCCGGCGTCGACCGCTGCGGCGACGTCTTCCGCCACGGCAATGCGGCGGGCTCCGCCAAGAACGGCGGCGTGCTGTGCCTCGCCGGCGACGACCACGGCGCCAAATCCTCCACCGTACCGCACCAGTCCGACCACGCCTTTATGTCGGCGCTGATGCCCTATCTCTATCCGTCGTCGATCCACGAGATGATCGAGATGGGCCTGCTCGGCATCGCGATGTCGCGCTATTCCGGCTGCTGGGTCGGCATGAAGGTCATCACTGAAACCGTCGAGACCACCGCCGAGATCGACCTCAACGACGAGATGACGCCGTTCGTCATCCCCACGGATTTCGAGCTGCCGCCGGGCGGCCTCAACCTGCGCTGGCCCGACGACCGCTTCGAGCAGGACCGCCGGCTGCAGGACTACAAGGGCTTTGCCGCGATCGCTTTTGCCCGCGCCAACAAGGTCAACCGCATCACGATGGATTCCCCGAACGCCCGCTATGGCATCATGGCGTCGGGCAAGAGCTACGAGGACATCCGCCAGGCGCTGCGCGAATTGGGGATCACCGAGGAGGTCGCTGCCAAGATCGGCTTGCGCCTCTACAAGATCGGCATGCCCTGGCCGCTGGAGCCGGAGGGCGTGCGCCAGTTCGCGGTCGGCCTCGAGGAGATCTTCATCATCGAAGAGCGCCGCGAGATCGTCGAGAACCAGGTCAAGCAGGAGCTGTTCAACTGGCGCGATGACGTCCGCCCGCGCATCGTCGGCAAGATGGACGACCACGACAAGCGCTTCCTGCCGTTCGCGACCGAGCTCTCGGTCGCCTCGCTCGCGACCTCGCTGACCGAGCGGCTGCTTCGCCTCGACCTCAATCCCGAGATCAAGGCGATGCTGCGCGCCAAGGCCGACTGGTTCAACGGCCGCGACGCCTCGCAGATGCAGCTGGTCTCGCCGGTGGCGCGCACGCCGTATTTCTGCTCGGGCTGTCCGCACAACACTTCGACCAAGGTGCCCGAGGGCAGCCGCGCGCTGGCCGGCATCGGCTGCCACTTCATGTCGCTGTGGATGAACCGCAACACCGAGACGTTCACGCATATGGGCGGCGAGGGCGTGCCGTGGGTCGGCATCGCACCGTTCACGGGCGAGGAGCACATCTTCGCCAATCTCGGCGACGGCACCTATTTCCATTCCGGCAGCCTCGCGATCCGCCAGGCGGTCGCCTCCAAGGCCAATATCACCTACAAGATCCTCTACAACGACGCCGTCGCGATGACCGGCGGCCAGCGCCATGACGGCGACCTGTCGCCGCAGCAGATCACCTTCCAGCTCCACGCCGAGGGCATCCGCGAAATCTACCTGGTCTCCGAAAATCCCGACTCGTATCCGAGCGACAGCATCGCGCCGGGCGTCAAGCTCGCCCATCGCGACGAGCTCGAGAACGTCATGAAGACCTTGCGCCAGACCAAGGGCGCCTCGGCCATCGTGTTCGTGCAGACCTGCGCCGCCGAGAAGCGCCGCCGCCGCAAGCGTGGCACGATGGAGGATCCGCAGCGCCGCGTCTTCATCAACCCGGCCGTCTGCGAGGGCTGCGGCGACTGCTCGGTGCAATCGAACTGCATCTCCGTCGAGCCTTTGGAGACCGAGCTCGGCCGCAAGCGTGTCATCAACCAGTCCTCGTGCAACAAGGACTATTCCTGCGTGAAGGGCTTCTGCCCGTCCTTCGTCACCATCGACGGCGGCAAGCCGCGCTCGCGCGCACCGGCCGAGCTCGGCGACATCGGCGAGATGCCGGAGCCCTTGACCAAGCCGTCGCTCGACCGGCCCTACAATGTCGCCGTCGGCGGCGTCGGCGGCACCGGCGTGCTGACGATCGGCGCGCTGCTCGGCATGGCCGCGCATATCGAGGGCAAGGCCTCGATGATCCTCGACATGTCCGGTCTCGCGCAGAAGGGCGGCGCGGTGCTCAGCCATGTCCGGCTGTCGCAGAACACCGCGGATGTGACCTGCTCGCGCATCGTCACCGGCACCGCCGATCTCGTCATCGCCGCCGACGAGGTGGTGGCGGGCGCCAAGGAGACGATCACCTTGTGCGACAGCGAGCGCACCCATGGCGTGATCAACAGCCACCTGATCCCGACCGCCGACTTCGTGCTCAACCGCGATTTCAATTTCCAGAACCGCAAGGTGACGAGCCTGCTGGAGACCGCGCTGCGCAAGGACGCGACCTTCTTCGACTTCACCAAGCCGGCCGAGGCGCTGCTCGGCGACTCCATCGCCACCAACATGATGATGATGGGCTATGCCTATCAGAAGGGCCTTCTGCCGCTGTCGGCGGAGGCCATCGAAAAGGCGATCGCGATCAACGGCGTCGCCGTCAAGATGAACACCGAGGCGTTCCGGCTCGGCCGTCTCATCGTCGTCAATCCCGAGCGTGTCGCCGGCATGATGACCGGCCAGGACGAGACGGTGCCGCCGAAATCGCTCGATGCGATGACCTTGGACGAGATCATCGCCCACCGCACGGCGCATCTCACCGCGTATCAGAACGCACGGCTCGCCAAGCGCTACCGCAAGCTGGTCGACCAGGTCCGCGAGGCCGCTGAGAAGGGCGGCTATGGCGAGGCGCTGCCGCGCGCTGTCGCGATCAACTACGCCAAGCTGCTCGCCTACAAGGACGAGTACGAAGTGGCGCGGCTGTTCTCGGACGGCACCTTCGAGAAGCAGCTCCACGATGCCTTCGAGGGCGACTACAAGGTCTCCTTCAACCTGGCGCCGCCAATCTTCAACAGCGGTCTGGACCCGCAGGGCCGCCCAAAGAAGAAGAGCTACGGCCCCTCCATGATGAAGACCTTCCGTCTGCTGGCGAAGCTGAAGGGCCTGCGCGGCACGCCGCTCGACATCTTCGGCTACTCCGCCGAGCGCAAGATGGAACGCGACCTGATCGCCGGCTACGAGAAGGACGTCGCCACGGTGCTGAGCCTGCTGTCGCCGGCCAATGCCGAGATCGCCGCCGAATTCCTGTCGCTGCCCGACAAGATCCGTGGCTACGGCCCGGTCAAGGAGAAGGCCGTGCAGGATGCCAAGGTGCGCTACGCGCAGTTGGCGGCCGACCTCGCCAACCCGCCGCCCGCGCCGCGCCAGATGGCGGCCGAGTAGGGCGCCACACGCGAGGTGTCGTAGAGTGGGCAAAGCGCCGCCACCGGCGGCGCGTGCCCACCGTCTGGCGGCGTGTTCATTGCTCGATGGCGGGCACGTCGCGCCGCTCCGCGTCGCGCCTTTGCCCCCCTACGACATCCTCGTGTCTCTGTGATATTCGACGCTTCAGGCTCGTAGCGGGCGAGGATCAATGATGCGGCGCATGGGATGTTTGGCTGTGATGATGTTCATGGCGTCGCTGTCCGCGAGCGCCCATGAGTTCTCGATGCAGGGCGTTGGCCCGGTCCGGCTTGGCATGACCGTCGCACAGGCCGAGCGCGCGCTGAAGGCAAAGCTGGGGCCGGTCTTGCCGCCATTCGCGAGGGATTGCTACGTCACCGGTCGTAGGGACGGGAAAGACAAAGCGCTGTCCTACGTCATCGTCAATGGACGGATCGTCGTCGTGACCGTGTTTCTCCGCGACTATGCGCAGCCGGATCCGGCCGTCGTCGATGCGAACGGGATTGGGGTGGGCGCGACGGAGGCGGACGTTCGCCGCGGATATCCGCAAGTCAAGAAGGAGCTGTCGCCCGACTTCCGGGGCATCAGTCCGGAGCAGGCCGAGGAATTCGCACGCGACCGCGCCCGCCACGGAGTCACCGAGCCGGAGCCCCCGCCGCATTATTGGATGATCGCAGAGGGAAGCGATGGCAAGCGCGCCATCGTCTTCGAGACGCAGGATGGCAAAGTCCTTTCCTTCAGCGTTGGGCTCAAGCCTGAGGTTCTGCTCAACGAGAATTGCATTTGACCATGCCCGTCGTGCAGATTTTGCTTTACGAAAACCAGAAATCATGCTCTATTGTCGCTATCCCGTCTCACTTCGGAGGGGCGTTGCGCGCGATCGTCACGACACGCGAGGCGGGGAGCGATGGCCGCGAGGAAGCCGCAGCGTAGCTTGCTACGCGGACGAACGGTTTTGCGCGGACGTGAAGTCGCAGCGTGCTGGCACCCCGATGCTGGTGTCACGTTCGTGACGGCGCTCGCGCGCCGCGCGGGCAATGGTGGCCAACAAGCCCGGCGCACCAGGCAGACTGCGTATAAGCGTGAAGACCATCGCGCAGGGAAGGCCGGGCGTTGTCCGGCTGCACCTGTGGTACCTGCCGCCTGCATTTTTTCTCGCAGGCGGGCCGCAGGCGTCAGCCGACGCCTGGCCTTCCCTGCGCCCTCCGACTGATGAGGGTGAAAGAGATCAGCATCACTCGGGCAGAGATGTCGCGAGGCCGCGGATGTATGTTTGATGCGAAGGTTGTCGCCAAACACTCGGTGTCATCGCCCGGCTTGACCGGGCGATCCAGTATTCCAGAGACCGCGGTGATTGAATCGATGAGCCGCGGCGTACTGGATCGCCCGGTCAAGCCGGGCGATGACAGCGGAGTAAAGCGCAGGACCACGTATCATCTCCACCGCGCGGAATATTTTCCGCGATTGCCAAGACGCTTGCCAAGACTCCTGCGAGGGTTCAGAAAATCTCCAACCATCGGGCAAGAAACGACGACAAGCGGAGACCGAATTGACCATCAAGGGCAAGGCCTACATTGCCGGGATCTACGAGCATCCGACCCGGCACGCACCGGACAAATCGACGGCGCAGTTGCATGCCGAGGTCGCCAAGGGCGCGCTGGAGGATGCGGGGCTCAGCGCGAAGGACGTTGACGGCTATTTCTGCGCCGGCGATGCACCGGGCGGCGCCTGGCCGATGGTCGATTATCTCGGGCTGAAGGTGCGGCACATCGATTCCACCGAGACCGGCGGCTGCTCCTATCTGATCCATGTCGGCCATGCCGCCGAGGCGATCGCCGCGGGCAAATGCTCGATCGCGCTGATCACGCTCGCCGGCAAGCCGCGCACCGGTCCGATGCCGCCGCGCGCCGCCGGCGCGGAAGCCGATTTCGAGGCCGCCTACGGCGCCACGACGCACAACGCCTACGGCATGTGCGCCATGCGCCATATGCACGACTACGGCACCACGTCCGAGCAGCTCGCCTGGATCAAGGTCGCGGCCTCGCACCATGCGCAATACAATCCGCACGCGATGCTGAAGGAGGTCGTGACGGTCGAGGACGTCATCAACTCGCCGATGATCTCCGATCCCCTGCATCGCATGGATTGCTGCGTCGTCACCGACGGCGGCGGCGCGCTGATCGTAACCACGCCGGAGATCGCCAAGAGCCTGAAGAAGCCGCTGGTGCGGCTGATCGGTCATGGCGAGGCCATGAAGGGGCCGCGCGGCGGCAAGGATCTCGACCTGACTTATTCTGCCGGCGTGTGGTCCGGACCGCGGGCGTTCGAGGAGGCGGGCATCACGCCGAAGGACATCAAATACGCCTCGATCTATGACAGCTTCACCATCACCGTGCTGATGCAGCTCGAGGATCTCGGCTTCTGCAAGAAGGGGGAGGGCGGCAAGTTCGTCGCCGACGGCAATCTCATCTCCGGCGTCGGCAAGCTGCCGTTCAACACCGATGGCGGCGGCCTGTGCAGCAATCATCCGGTCAACCGCGGCGGCATGACCAAGGTGATCGAGGCCGTGCGCCAGTTGCGCGGCGAAGCCCATCCCAAGGTGCAGGTGCAAAACTGCGATCTCGCCATCGCCCATGGCACCGGTGGCCTGCTCGGCGTGCGCCACGCCGCCTCGACCTGCATTCTGGAGCGCGTCTGATGTCTGAAGCCAAGAAATTGCCCGCCCCCGTCACCAATCCCGAGACCAAGGCGTTCTGGGATGCCGCCGCCGAGGGCAAGTTCCTGATCAAGCGCTGCACGTCGTGTGGCGAGGCGCACTACTTCCCGCGCTCGATCTGTCCGTTCTGCTTTTCGGATCAGACGGTGTGGGAGCAGAGCGCGGGCGAGGGCGAGATCTACACGTTCTCGATCATGCGCAAGTCGCCGACGGGGCCGTATGCGATTGGCTATGTGACCTTGAAAGAGGGGCCGTCGCTGCAGACTAATTTCGTGGATTGTGATTTCGATGCGTTGAAGATCGGGCAGAAGGTCAAGGTGGTGTTCAAGCCCACCGACGGCGCCCCGCTGCCGTTCTTCACGCCGGTGTAGTTGAGGGTACAGATGCATCCACGCGTCATTGCGAGGAGCGAAGCGACGAAGCAATCCAGGGCGTCTTGCGCGGCCCTGGATTGCGTCGCTGCGCTCGCAATGACGATGGAGGGCGAGCTGTGCACCCCATAACAAGTGTGGAGGGTGGGCAAAGGCGCGGAGCGCCGTGCCCACCGTGGTCGTTGCAAGAAAAGCGGTGGGCACGCTTCGCTTTGCCCACCATGCGAAGAAACGAAAATTCGGGGAGGCGACATGCCGATCAACTACGATGAGCTGATGGCGATGAAGGCGATCGGGCAGCCCTATGCCTACACGGATCGCGACGTCATGCTGTACGCCTACGGCATCGGCATGGGCGCCGATCCGATGGACGAGCGTGAGCTCGCTTTCGTCAACGAGGCCACTGCTGAACCGCGGCCCCTGAAGGTGGTGCCGACTTTCGCCTCCGTCGCTGCATGGGGCGCGGGTCCCGGCGACATGAAGCTGAACCGCGTGCTGGTGGTCGATGGCGAGCGCGACATCACCTTCCACAAGCCGCTGGCGATCGCTGCGAAGATCACCGCGGACTCCTCCGTCCTCGCCGTGTCCGACAAGGGCAAGGACAAGGGCGCCGTCATTCGCCACCAGACCATCCTGCGCGACGAGACTGGCGCCGCGCTGGCAACCCTCGTCGCCTCCCGCTTCGCCCGCGGCGACGGCGGCTTCGGTGGCCCCTCCGGCGGCATCCCCGAGCCGCATCCAGTGCCGTCACGTGCGCCAGACCGCAGCGTCGATATTGCGACGCGGCCAGACCAGGCGCTGATCTATCGCCTGTGCGGCGACCGCAATCCGCTGCACTCCGATCCCGAATTCGCCCGCCGCGCCGGCTTCCCGCGGCCCATCCTGCACGGCATGTGCACCTACGGCCTGACCTGCCGCGCCGTGCTGCAGACCTATGCGGACTACGACGCGTCGGCGTTCAAGCAGCATGCCGCACGGTTCTCCTCGCCGGTGTTTCCGGGCGAGACCGTGACGGTCGATCTGTGGAAGGACGGCGATGTGGTCTCATTCGAAGCGCGGGTGAAGGACCGCAACGTTACCGTCATCAAGAACGGCAAGACGGTGCTGGGTTGATAGATATGTGTTTGAGTCACGCCTGTTAGTTGTCGTCATGCCCGGGCTTGACCCGGGCATCCATCCTCTTCCGAAGATGGATGGCCGGGTCAAGCCCGGCCATGACGAGTAAGCAAAAACACAGCGCAGGAGGACACACCATGGGACTGCTCGACGGCAAGGTGGCGCTGATCACCGGCGCAGGTGGCGGGCTCGGTGAGGCCTACGCAAAACTGTTCGCGCGCGAGGGCGCGGCGGTCGTCGTCAACGACCTCGGCGGCCCGCGCGACGGATCCGGCTCCGACCTCTCGATGGCCGAGCAGGTCGTCGCCGCAATCAAGGCCGAGGGCGGCCGCGCGGTCGCCAATGCTGCCGACATCTCCACCATGGCCGGCGGGCAGTCGGTGTTCGACGACGCCATCCGGCATTTCGGCCGCGCCGACATCCTGGTCAACAATGCCGGCATCCTGCGCGACCAGACCTTTGCGAAGGCGATCGAGGCCGACTGGGACAAGGTGATCCAGGTCCACCTCAAGGGTACCTTCTGCTGTACCCTGCCGGTGTTCCGCTGGATGCGCGACAATGGCGGCGGCGTCATCGTCAACACCTCCTCGACCTCGGGCCTGATCGGCAATTTCGGCCAGTCCAACTACGGCGCCGCGAAGGGCGGTATCTGGGGCCTGTCGAACGTGCTGGCGATCGAAGGCCGCAAGTACAACATCCGGGTCTGGACCCTGGCGCCGGGCGCGCTGACGCGCATGACCGCCGACCTGCCGCGCTACAAGGAGAACCCGGGCGCGGCGCTGACACCCGAAGGTATCGCGCCGGCCGTGCTCTACATGGTCAGCTCCCTCTCGGGCGACCAGACGGGGAAGGTCCTCGGCGTCTCCGGCCCGCGCGGTGTGCGCGAGTTGCGCATGATGGAAATGGACGGCTGGAAACCGCCATCCTCGGCCTGGAAGGCCGAGGACATCGCGGATCATGCAGGGGAGATATTCTTTTCGGAGGACGAGATTCGAAAGTCCGCGCGGCGGTTTTGATGTATGTCTGGCCCCGTTCCGGGGGCCCGCCGAAGCTCTGTAGAGCGAGGCGAAAGTGAGGTTCCGGAATCCAGAACGATGATCGGCCAGATCGACTCCGCGCCCTGCGCCGGGCAGCGCCTTGCGGAACGACGCCAGAGAGATTGGAGACCAGACGATGAAGCTCACCGCCGCCGCCAAAGGCACCTTCGCGATCGCGCCGACGCCGTTCCACGATGACGGCCGCATCGACGAGGCCTCGATCGATCGCCTGGTCGATTTCTATGCCGAGGCGGGCTGCGACGGCATCACCGTGCTCGGCATCATGGGCGAGGCGCCGAAGCTCGACGCGGCCGAGTCCGCCGAGGTGGCGATCCGCTTCGTCAAACGCGCGAAGACCATGCAGATCATCGTCGGCGTGTCGTCGCCGGGCTTCGCCACGATGCGCGCGCTGGCCCGCGCCACGATGGATGCGGGCGCTGCCGGCGTGATGATCGCGCCGCCGCCGAGCCTGCGCACCGACGACCAGATATCAGGCTATTTCAAGCAGGCGCAGGACGCGATCGGCGAGGATATTCCCTGGGTGCTGCAGGACTATCCGCTGACGCAGCAGGTCCAGTTCACGCCCTCCGTCATCCGCAAGATCGTGATGGACAGCCCGTCCTGCGTGATGCTCAAGCACGAGGACTGGCCCGGCCTGGAGAAGATCTCGGCGCTGCGCGGCTTCCAGAAGGACGGCTCGCTCAAGCCGCTGTCGATCCTGTGCGGCAACGGTGGTCTCTTCCTGGATTTCGAGATGGAGCGCGGCGCCGACGGCGCCATGACCGGCTACGCCTTCCCGGAGATGCTGGTCGACGTCGTCAAGCTGTCGCAGGCCGGCAAGCGCGACGCCGCGCACGACCTGTTCGACGCGCATCTGCCGCTGGTGCGCTATGAGCAGCAGCCCGGCGCGGGCCTCGCCGTGCGCAAATACGTGCTGCAGAAGCGCGGCGCGATTGCGTCCGCCGCGCAGCGCAAGCCGGCGTCCGCCATCAGCGCCGCAGCCAAGGCCGAGGTCGACTATCTGCTGTCGCGCGTCGCCCGCTATGACGCCCGTGCCAATTTGCAACCCCGAGCCACTGCCGCGGAGTAACCATGGCTGACGCTGCCGCCGTTCGTCCCGCCTCGACCGTGCTGCTGCTGCGCGACAGCGCAGCGGCCCGGGAGATCGAACTCTTCATGATGGTGCGTCACCATCAGATCGAGTTCAATTCGGGGGCCTTGGTGTTTCCAGGCGGCAGCGTCGACAACGGCGATCGCGAGATCGCCGGCAACCCCGAGCTCTATGCCGGCGATCACGGCCTCGATGCGGAGGCGCTCGGCTTCCGCATTGCCGGCGTCCGCGAGACCTTCGAGGAGAGCGGCATCCTGCTGGCGCGCCGCAAAGGCGCGCAGGCGCTGATCGAAGCGGAAGCCGCCCGGGCCATCGAGGCCGAGCATCGTCTCGCTTTGTGCGAGAGCAAGATCAGCTTCCGCGACGTCATCGAGGCCCATGGCCTGGTGCTGGCGCTCGATGCCCTCGTGCCCTACGCGCACTGGATCACGCCTGAGGGCATGCCCAAGCGGTTCGACACCTGGTTCTTCCTGGCGGCCGCGCCGCCGGCACAGCTCGGCGCCCATGACGGGCGGGAGTCCACCGATTCCATCTGGCTGTCGCCGCGCGAAGCGCTGGCTGGCGGCGACGACGGCCGCTTCAAGCTGCCGTTCCCGACCACCCGCAACCTGATCCGGCTTGGCAAACAGGCCACCGTGGCCGACGCGCTGGCGACCGCCCGGGACATGGCCATCGTGACCGTGATGCCGGTCATGACCAAGACGGCCGACGGTGGCCGCCAGCTGCGCATCCCGCGCGAGGCCGGTTATGACGGGGAGGTGTTCGAGTTCGGTGCGGCCGGTTAACCGCACACGTCATTTTTCGTCTCCGAGGGGATGCGCCGAAAGCCGTTGTTCCTTATTTGTTCAGGCAGCCGTTTGACGGCTGGTGTATAGTGCGGTTCCGACCATCGGATCCCATGAGTAAACGCGCTGATTTCGGCCTGGCTTGCGACCGACTCCGATCCCTCACGATCGGACGGATGATCTTTGGCAGCTTTTTGCTGCTGCTCGCCGTCATCACCGCCACCAGCATGGCGAGCGTCATCGCCATCCGGCACATCGACTCCACCTTTGCCGAGCTGCAGCGCCTGCAGGGTGTTGGCGATCTCGCCGAGGAGATCGACCAGCGCATGAACGAGCTGCGGCTCGCGGCGCGTGATTTCGTCACCGATCCCGGCTCGCGCTCGGACCGCGTCATGGAGGCTGCGACCGAGCTCAGCGCGCTCCTGAAGAAGACCCGCCTGCAACTGGCGCCGGAGCAGCAGGCGACCATCGACGGCGTCGCCCAGCGGCTTGCCAACTACCGTGAGGGCATCGATCGCATCAGCGCCCTGATCGCGCAGCGCGCAGAATTGCTGACGGGGCTTCCGGCGGCGCGCGCGGGTTTCGAGGAAGCCATCGCTGGTGTCACCGAGCGCAGCACCGCGCGAGCGCTGTTCCAGGTTCAGAACCAGATCGGCGCGGCCTTGCTGGCGCGCGATCCGGCCGGCGCCGAGCAGGCGGCCCGCAGCATGCGCGCGTTGCCGATCGAGGACAGCACGCTGCGCGCGGCTGCCGACCGCTATGCCGAGGCGATCATCGCCATTGCCGGCACCGAGGACGAGATCGCGCGGCTCGACAAGGAGGTGCTGGGCATCGAGGGCCGGCTCATCGGCCGCGTTACCGAGCTGTTGCGGACCCTGAGCGACAGCCAGGGCAAGGTGCTGTCGCGCGATTTCGCCCGGACGCTCGCGGAAACCAAGTGGCAGAGCATCATCTTCGGAACGGCGGGAGTTCTGATCGGAATCTTTGCCGCCTCGTTCGTGGTGCGCCGGACCGTGAAGCCGCTCGCCTCGATCGCGCGCTCGATCCGGGCTCTCGCCGCCGGCGAGAAGGCGGCGTCGATCCCGCAGACCGATGTTCAGAACGAGATCGGCGACATCGCGCGGGCGGCCGAGGTTTTCCGTCAGACGCTGCAGGACGCCGATGCCGCGCGTGAGGCCGCGGTTCGCGCGCTGGCCGAACAGCGGCTGGCCGAGGAGAGCTACCGCAAACTGTTCGAGGCCTCGATCGACGGCATCTACGTCACGACGCCGAGTGGGCTCGTGCTCAACGCCAATCCGGCCCTCGCACGCATCATGGGCTATGAATCGCCGGGCGAGCTGATCCAGAGCGTCAACGACATCGCCGATACGATCTACGTCCATCCCCTGGCGCGCGAGCGCTACCAGCGGCTGATGCGACGCGACGGCATGGTGCGCGAGTTCGAGTACCAGGTGCGTCGGCGCAACGGCGAGATCCGCTGGCTCTCCGACAGCGCCACCGTGGTCCGCGACGAGAACGGAGAGGTCGTACGCTACGAGGGCGTGGTCCGCGACATTACCGACCAGAAGCGGGCCGAAGATGCGATCGCCGAAGGACGGCGCTTGCTGCAGCAGGTCATCGACACCGTGCCGGCGGTCATCAACGTCAAGGATCGCGAGCTGCGCTATGTCCTGATGAACCGTTACATGGCCGGCATCTTCAACGTCGAGCCCGAGGATGCGCTGGGCCGCACGACGGGCGAGCTGATGTCGCGCTACGGCGCGAGCAAGACCGACTCCAACGACAAGCGCGTGCTCGCGACCAAGGACGGCCTTGGCTTCTATGAGGAGGAATACCTCGATTCCTGCAACGTGATGCGGCAATGGCTGGTCAACAAGCTGCCGTTGCTGGATTCCGATGGTGAGGTCGACAAGATCGTGACCGTGGCGCTCGACATCGGCGAGCGCAAAAAGAGCGAACAGGAGATGCGCAAGGCCAAGGAGGCCGCCGAGACCGCGCTTCGCAACCTGCGCGAAACGCAGGCCTCGCTGATCGAGGCCGAGAAGCTCGCGGCGCTCGGACGCATGGTCGCGGGCGTCGCACACGAGGTCAACAATCCCGTCGGCATCAGTCTGACGGTGGCATCCGCGCTCGAGCGCAAGACCGAACGCTTCAGCGAGGCGGTGACGCGCGGCGATCTCCGGCGCTCCAGCCTGAATGAGTTCATCGAGACAAGCCGCAATGCGGCGGCTCAGCTGGTCGCCAATCTCAACCGCGCGGCGGAGCTGATCCAGTCGTTCAAGCAGGTGGCGGCGGACCGCAACTACTCCGACCAGCGCAGCTTCGATCTGGCCGACCTTACCGAGCAGGTCGTGATGAGTCTGCGCCCGGGCGTGCGCAGACAGAACCTGACGGTCAATGTCGACTGCCAGCCCGGTCTCGTGATGAACAGCTATCCCGGGCCTTATGGCCAGGTTCTGACCAATCTGTTCCTCAATGCCGTCGCGCATGCATTTCCCGACGGCAGGCCCGGCGTGATCGAGATTCAGGCCCGCGAGTCCGGGCGCGACAATGTCGAGATCATCTTTTCCGACAATGGCTGCGGCATGTCGCTCGACGTGCGGCGGCGCGCCTTCGATCCGTTCTTTACCACCCGCCGCGATCAGGGCGGCACGGGTCTCGGCTTGCACATTGTCTACAACATCGTCACCAACCGGCTCGGCGGCCGGCTCGATCTCGATTCCGAGCCGGGCGCGGGGACGCGCATTCAGCTCATTCTGCCGCGCACAGCGCCGCTGGAGCAGGCGGCGGAGTAGGGCGGCGCGCCAAGATGTGGCGCGACCACGTCAGACTCCGGATTGACTCTCACGAAGCCGCGATCGAATCAAAATCTGGCCCGGTCGATGCATCTGTCCTGATGCACCCTGAGGTGGTGCAGGAGCCAGATGGACCAGATGGAAATGAGCAAATGGATCGTGCCCCGCGGCCATGCGCCGCATCGTTCTGATCGCGCCGTCACCAGCATTGGCGGTTCAAGGCGGCATCACGCCGGACGTTGGAAGCCGCCCATCCAGATGACCGGCGCGGCGCTACTGATCGCGCTCGCCGCACCGCCGGCGCAGGCGCGCGACCGCGGCCAGTACGCGAACTCATCGCCGGAGATGAAGGCCTGGTTCGACGGCCTGCGCAGCGGCAAGGGCCCATGCTGCTCCGATGCCGACGGCAGCGCCGTCAGCGATGTCGATTGGGAGAGCAAGGGCGGCCACTACAGGGTCCGCATCGAAGGAGAGTGGCTCGATGTCCCCGATGAGGCCGTCATCACCGAACCGAACCGCGTCGGACGCACCATGGTGTGGCCGATGCGCGGTTATCAGGGGCTCTCGATCCGCTGCTTCATGCCGGGCAGCATGACATAGCGGACACCCGGCCGCTCAGACGTATTTCTTGTCGCGCTCCAGGAGCTCGATCGAGATGCCTTGCGGCCCGCGAATGAAGCAGATGCGAACACCGGGGCGGATCGTCGTCGGCTCGGTCGTGAAAGCGACGCCTTTGGCCTTGAGTGCGGCGGCCGCGGCGTCGATGTCCTTCACGGTCAGGCCGAAATGGTCGAGGCCCTGGTGTGGCGTCACGGGCGGCTCGTTGACGCCGTCGCCGGGCTCGACCTTGGCGATGAAGATGTTGGCGCCGCCGAGCTTCACGTCGATGCGGCCGGGATTGCGCACGATCTCGCCGCCGAGGATCTCGCGGAGCCAATTGGCGGTCGCTTCGGGGTCCGGACTGCGCAGATGGATGTGGTCCCAGGTGACTTGCAGCATCGTCGATGTCTTTCGAGTGAGTGAACCGCGGCCGCGGCAGCGGCGTTGGGCATGTGGCGGCAATACGCGGACTTCTACCGGCTCGCCGTCGGGGGCGCCAGTCCAGCACATGAAGCGGTATCCGGGCCTGCCCTCCTATTGTCGGCTTTGCACGCTACGTTTCCCCCGCTTGCCGATCGAAGCCTCCAGACGCCCGGCCGGGCAGCCGATGGTGCAGACATGAGCGCGGGTCTCTTTCATTCGCAGGAGCGCAAGCTTGGTCCTGCAGCTTCGCCAGCCGCGAAGCGGCGCGGATCGGCTTATCTGCCTCTCGGTGCCGCGCTGTTCGGATTGGCGACGCTCGCGGCATTGACGTTCGGGATGGTCGGCTGGGTGGTTCTGTCCGTCGACGAGGGCGAACTGGCCGAGGCCGACGCCAGCCTGATGCCGTTGACGTCTGATGCGTCGGCCGAGCCATCCGCGGGAGAAGAGGATCGAACGGAGCCGTCGCGGGGCTTCGTGTCGGTGGCGCCAGGAGCAGCGGCATACGGCGCCCAAGCGACCGTCGGTGCGGTGGCCAGCCCGGCCTCCAGTTTCATGAATGCCAATGCGAGTCTTCCGCCGCAGCGGTCGGTACCGGCTGCTGGTGACCCGGCAATTTTGTCCGGCCTGCGGATCAGTTCCCAGTCCTGGCAGCGCGGCGGTATGGGATCGAAGGCGCTGGTGACGTTCACGCTCCGAAACAGCAACGGCTTCGCCGTGCGGGACGTCGAGATCAACTGCGCCTTCAGCCGCCGTGACGGCAGCCATGTGACCGAGCGCCGCCGAGTGGTCCCGGGCGAAGTCGGCTCCAGAAGCCGCAAGACCTTTGCCGCCGTCCCTGTCGGATTTGTCAACGTTAATGTCAGTACGGCCAAATGCGCGCTGGTTGCAGCGACGAAAATCTAATTATGTCGCGCTAGTTCTCCGTGACCTTTGAACCTGAGCGTTCGGCGCGGGAACATACTGTCATGATCCTCCGTTAGGTGGATGTCGGCGCAGGTGCCGACGGAGCGGTAAACTTATGCCCATTCTGCGTTACTTCCTTTTTGTCGGCGGAGCTTTGCTCGCGTTGTTGGTCCTCGCCGATTCGGTATTGCCGAGCGTGCCGCTGCCGACCACGTTAACATCTGCGTCGGAACTTCCCCCTGTCCGCATCCAGTCCACGCGCAAGTGGCCGGAGCGGATCGTGATGGATACGGCGGCCGTGGTTCCCGCAAGCGCTTCCGAGAAACTGGCCAAGGTGGAGCAGCACGCGCAGCCGGCGGCTGCTGTAGAGCCGGCCAAGAGCAGTGCACGGGACGCCTATGCCCAGATGACACCTGCCGAGGTGCGCCCACAGGCGGTCGCGCCCAAGTCGGCCGAAAAGCTCCACGCCGCGAAGCTCTCCGAGGCGGTCAAGACGACGGACTCGAAGAAGCGCAAGGTCGCGAAGGCGCCGGGCCGACCGATGATCCTCGTGGCGCAGCAGCCGCACTCCGGCCTGTTCGACTCGACCTGGTAACTCTGCGCTTCCGATCAGCCGACGGCGGCAAGCCGCGTACCACGCCGCCAGACTGCCTTGATCTTGCGCAAAGTGCGCTCTGCCCGGAGCGCCTAGCGTCACTTGGATGGGACCAGGGAGCGTTGCCCGGGGACCCACGGAGACGCTGTATGACTACCACGCCCACGTTGTCGATCTCGCCGGAAAAGGTCGCCTTTGTCGTCACCAAGACGCATCAGTACGAAATGGAAGCGTCGGAGCCCGAACTGCTGGCCGGTCTGACTGATGATGATTCGTCCACCGGCACGGGCGGACGGGGGACGAGCACCGATCGCTCCGAGCTGGTCAGCTTCATTCGTGGGCTCAACGTCGACGAACAGATCGATCTCGTGGCGCTGACCTGGCTGGGCCGGGGCGACGGCTCGCTGGAGAATTGGGATGAGCTCCGCGCTCAGGCGGCTCAGGCTCACAACAATCGCACGGCAAACTATCTGATCGAAACGCCGATGCTTGGCGACTATCTGGAAGAGGCGCTCTCGGAGTTCGGCCTCTCCCTGGAAGACTTCGAAGAAGGCATCTAGCTGGACGACGTCAGTCTCCCAGCCAGCCGCTTGGTTCTTCGTTGATATTGCGAGGATGGAGTAAGCTCATGGACAAGATGAAGGTCGGAACGGGTGATTGGGTCGTCGTGTGCGACGGCCGCAAGGCGCTGATCCTCGAGAACATCGGCGACAGCATGTTTCCGAATCTGCATACCAAAGAGGTCCGCGAGCACGAGAACGAGCGGACCGGCGCTCAGGGTACGGATGCGCCCGGCTCGGTGCAGCAGTCGTTCGGCCACGCCCGCAGTTCGGTTGAACAGACCGACTGGCATGACCAGGCTGAGCGCGCGTTCCTGAAGCAACTGGCCGACCGCTTGCATCATGCCGTTCTGGCGGGCGAAACCAAGGCTGTGACCATGGTGGCCTCGCCCCGTGCGCTCGGCATGATCCGCGCCGACTATTCGGACGCTGTCCGCAAGGTCCTGCACGGCGAGGTCCACAAGGACCTGGTCAAGCTGCCGGTCTACGAGATCGAAAAACAACTGCTGGCTTGAGCCGAGGAGCCGGCCTTCGAACCGACGCCGCCGACACACTCGGCATCTGGATCCCGTCGCTGTCGTGTGGCAGCGACGGGATCTTTTTATGGCGCTCTCCTGCAACGCCTTCTCGAGGCTGTTGGCCAAAATCCGTCCAAACATGGTCGTACTGACGCCGCCCTGGAACCGGAGAAGTCGTTCCCGGTTGGAGCTTGCGGAACGTTGGCGGGATACGGAGTGAAGGGGATCGGGCCGATGCGGCTGTTGTTTTGGGTTACACTGCTTGGCGCGCTTGCGGTTGGCACCGGGATCTCGGCCGCCAACGAGACGTGCGGTCCAGGATGTTACGTTGCGCCTAACGGCGGTTGCGTGGTCAACGGCTGGGAAGTCGGCGCACCGGTGTGGAACGAGTGTCCCGCGGGCGCCCGTCCGCGACCGCCGTGCGGCGCGGGATTTCGATGGAGCAGGCAAGCCAGGGCCTGCTTGATGAAGTGAACCGCCGACGCGTGCGGCGTCGAGTTCAGGACTGTGAGGAGGGGACAGTTGGCGCGGGCACGGACTCGATGTCTAGCGTGAACAGTCGCTCTTCGTCCGAAACGTCCGAATGAGCCAACACCTGCTGCAGCAGCGTGATGATTGCAGTCGCCCGGTCCTGCTGATCTGCGTCGTCATAGCTCGCAGCCGCCAGCACCGAGCCGTTGGTTTCGCACTTCGCCTTGATCTGGATAATCATCGTTGCATCCTTGCCGTATTCGATGCGCGACAGACTGGCTGCAATCATCTTAAATTCGCACCAAATGATCCGAGTAAACCCGCGGTAGAAAATGACCGGTGGGCTTGAACCGGCTGAAGTCGACTTCGTTCAGACCGGCTTTGCGCGGATCACGTCCCGCGGGGCGCTGGTGCCGAAAGACTTCCTTAACCATGTCCGTGCGGGAGCCTCGATCAGCATGTAGGCAATCCAGGCAATTGCCGTCGCGATCATGACGAACAGGCCCAACCGAAGCACAAGCTCGACGGCTCGAGGCGCGTCGGACTTGCCGATCATCGCGAGCCGAATGAGGAAAGGGTGCAGCAGATAGATCGAATAGCTGCATTCGCCGCCGACGATCATCGGTCGTGACGACAGCCAACGCGCATAGCCGTAGCGGCTAGCCGCAATGAACACGATCGTGAAGCCGATGATCTCGATCAATCGGACGGCGAGTTCGATGGAGAACGACAAGCCCGGCAGCCGCGGTTGCAGGAACAGCAGTACCGGTGCGCAGACGAGGCTGACCAGTGAAATCCAGAAAAGGATGCCGACGCCGCGCCGTTCTCCATCGATCACACTCGTATTGGCGCGGTTCTGATAGATCATCGCGGCAAAGCAGCCGGCGATGAACTGGGCGATATGGAGGTAGGGCGAGTAATAGGTGAGCCACTGCATCCCGTGCTGCGTGAGACTCGGCGCAATGGCCTTCAATGCGGCATCGCCAACGCTGAAGAAGGCAACGATCGTCAATGCAAACAGAGCGACGTTCACGAGCGCGAGCCCGATCATGGTCGACAATCTGACGACGCTCCCGAGCAGCAGACAGACGAACGGAAACAGCAGGTAGAAGAACAGTTCGACGCTGATCGACCAGAGGTGCTGCAATGACGGAACAACCGCAACCAGCATCGTGCCGTTCTGAACCGGAAACCAGGCCTGGGTCATCGTCAGAATGAACCCCAGCGAAGGAGCCGACAGACCTCGGGCAATCATCAGATACGTGATGATCACAAGCACCACCGCCGCGTACATGGGATAGAGACGCGCAAATCGTGCGATCGCGAATTCGCGCAGGGCGGGGCCAAGCGGTTGCGACCGCAGGCGTTCGGCATAGTTCAGCCACAGCACGAATCCGCTGAGCACGAAGAACATTGTCATGCCGATGCTGCTGACCTGGGCGATCAGGTCCGGCAGCGGGCCTGACGCCAACGAGGGGGCGCCATGTCCGACGGCCACCGTCGCGGCCGCGACGAAGCGCAGGCCGGTCAGCGAACCGATGAAGCGTTGGTCATTCACGGTCGGAGATTGTCCTGAGGGCTGGGTCACGCGGGCGTTTTAGAAACAGCAGCCCGCGCAGGCAACCGGATCTCCTGAGGGTGTGTTAGGCAAGAGGTCAAATCCGGCGATGTGACCCCAGCTCCCCGTAGCGGCATGATAAAGTGCTGACGAACGTTTTTCCAACTCTGGACGGAGAGCATACTGGCGCGCTCGGAGAGATTCGAACTCCCGACCCTCGGAATCGAAATCCGATGCTCTATCCAGCTGAGCTACGAGCGCGCAGTGCGGATCAAACCCCACGTGAACCGGATACCAGACTTGGCTGGGCAAGGCCAGCCTCCGTCACGCATGAGGTGGGCGGTCGCAGAGGTGCGACATCCCGCGGCGAAAGATTAGAAGCAGGGATGCCGGCGTCGGTCCTGGCCGATATAGGCCGCCGAACTCTGGTAGCAATGGTTGGTCGACGGGCCATCATAGAACGCGAAGGTGCCTGGTAGGGCGCCGGGACCGTAGTTATGGAGGAAGCTGATCGCGTAAGGCAGGCCATGGTGGTGGCGATGGTGCCTATGGTGGTGGCGCGCCTCCGAGGGCGCGGGACATAGGGCCACCCCGGCCGTGACCAGGGCGGCGGCGAGGAAAGCGAGCTTGCTCATGTCTTTTCTCCGGAAACAGCGCTAAGGCCAGCCAACTGACCGACAATCTAACCCCGAACGGGCGGAAAGGGTGCCGCAAAGGCGGATATCGGTCAAAATTTTGGCCTTTTCCGCATGCTTAACGAATCCGTGACAAAGTCCGGCAAAATCGTCGTGCAGTGGCGGCCGGCCTTGTCGCGACCTTGCCGAGATACGACCAGGTTTTTCGTCCGCTTAATGAACCGCCTGATTCCATGCGTGGTGCTTTCGCTGGTCGCCGCCGCTCCGGCGCGCGCGGATCTGCATATCACGCGCGATCATGGCGGCTACATCGAGGAATACAAGGCGAAGTATAAGCACATCCGCGACACCCGCCAGCGTGTCATCATCGACGGCATCTGCAATTCCGCCTGCACGCTGGTGTTCGGCATCGTGCCGATGAACAAGATCTGCGTCACGCCGAAAGCGAGCCTCGGTTTTCACCAGGCCTACTACGACAAGGCCTTCACGTTCGGCATCAAGGTCACCAGCGTGGAGGGGACATCCGAGCTGATGTCCTATTATCCGGATTCCGTGAAGGACTGGATCCGCCGCAATGGTGGGCTGACCACCGAGATGAAGCGGATCAAGAACGGCATCGAGCTCTGGAAGATCGTCGATCCATGCCCGGACGCCTGGTGAGCGGAACCCGGGCAAACAGCGACGCCGTCGACACGAACGAAACAATCCAGCGCCAGATCGTCCCCACTACCGGGCACTGGATTGTTTCGCCTGGACTGTCAGCACCGGGCGTTACCCGCTTCAGTCCCCAACCAAGCCGATCAGCGCTTGGCCTTCTTCGTCTTCTTGGCCGCTTTCTTGGTGGCCTTCTTCGCCGTCTTCTTCGCAGCCTTCTTGGCGGCTTTCTTCACGGTCTTCTTGGCCGACTTCTTGGTGGCGACCTTCTTGGCCTTGGCGGCGGCCCGCTTGGGGGCGGCCTTCTTGGCGGGGGTCTTCTTCTTTGCGGCCCGCTTGGCCTTGGGAGCCGCGGCGGTCACAGGATCCGTCGCAGCCTCGGGCGGCGTGCCCGGCGCGGCGACGGTCGGGTCGGTGAGTGTGGTGTCGTCCATATCGGTCCCCCGATTTGTTGGAAACCCGAGGACGATAGCTGGATTCTCCGTGCTGTCAAAGCGAGCGCAACTAATCACTTGTGCGCAAGCGCGCGTAGGCCGCCAGCGCGCGCTCGCGCCCCAGCTTGTGGTCGACGGCCGGCGCCGGGTAGGAGCGTCCGAGTGCCACGCTCGCCTCGGCGAGCTCGAGCGGCTTTGCTGCCCAAGGTTGATGGACCAAAGGGGCCGGCAGGCGCGCCAGTTCGGGAACCCAGCGCTTCACATAGGCGCCTTGCGGATCGAACTTCTCGCCCTGCAGCACGGGATTGAAGACCCGGAAATAGGGGGCCGCATCCGCGCCGGAGCCCGCGACCCATTGCCAGCTCGCCGGGTTGCTGCCCGGGTCGGCATCAACCAGCGTATCCCAGAACCACTGTTCGCCCAGCCGCCAATCGATCAGCAGGTGCTTCACCAGCAGCGAGGCCACCACCATGCGGACGCGGTTGTGCATGCTGCCGGTGTGCCACAGCTCGCGCAGGCCGGCGTCGACGATCGGATAGCCGGTCTGGCCGCGCTGCCATGCCGCAAGCGCGGCGTCATTCTGAATCCACGGAAAGGCGTCGAACGACGGTTGCAGGTTGCGGGTGGCGAGGTCGGGATTGTTGAACAGCAAATGCCGGCTGAACTCGCGCCAGCCGACCTCGCTCAGGAACTTGTCGATCCCCTTCGCCAATGCGGGACGCTCCTCGGCGGCGAAGCGCGCGGCGTGAAAGACCTGGCGCGGGCTGATTTCGCCGAAACGTAAATGCGGTGACAGCCGCGAGGTGGCTTCGATGTCGGGGCGGTCGCGGTCGGCGGCATAGCTGCCGACCGCCGTTTCGAGAAACTGAGTGAGGCGCTGCTGCGCCGCGCGCGCACCCGGCCGCCAGGCGTCGCGCAGTCCGCCGGCCCAGTCCGGCTTCGTCGGCTCCAATCCCAATTCGTCGACGGCGAGGCTCGCAAGGCCGGCCAGCGGCGTCAGCCGGACCGGCGTCGGCAGCGGCTTCGGCGGTGCGCCCAGCGCCAGCACGCGCTTCCAGAACGGGGTGAACACGCGCGGCCCGCGTCCGTCCTTGCCGCGCATCTCGGCCGGGTCGACCAGCAGGTCATCCGCGAAGACGCGGGTCTTCACATCGATCCTGCCAAGCGCCGCCTCGACACCGTCGGCGACGGCGCGGTGACCGCTCTGCGCGACGTCGTTCCAGTACACCGCGGCGGCCTTGGTCTCCGCCGCGAGGTCGCCGAGCACCTTTGCCGCCGGCCCCCGGCGAATCACCAGGTCGCTGCCGAGCGACTGCAACTCCGCGCGGAGTGCACGCAGCGATTGCGCCAGCCACCATCGCGTCGCTCCTCCGAGAGGACGGAGCTCGGGACTCTCCTGATCGTAGATGTAACTACAAACAACCGGGCCGCCGGCCTGGGCTGCGGTATACAACGCGGGGTGGTCAGATAGCCGCAGGCTCTCGCGAAACCATACGATGATAGGGCTGGAACTCATTCTCAGGTATCTTTTTGCCGCTTTGTGCAGGACAGTCCGTATTCTTCCTGCCGGAAAATAATGGGTTGGAAACGAAGTACGGGCAGTTTGAGATTCAGTTGCAGTTCCCTGGGAAGGTTTCTGACGTGCCCGTCAAATTGAAGCTCGGCACCAAGGCGCTGATTGGCGCCGTTGTCGTCATCGCGTTGAACACGGCCCTCGTGGTCGGCGCCGCCTACTGGTCGCTCACGAACGAATTCGCCGATCGCGCCAAGCGCGACATCGAAGGTAATCTGCGGACGTTTGCGCTGGCGTTCGGCGAGACCTTCAAGGACGCCAAAGTCAACGTGCAGAACGGCGTCGTTTCGCGCATCGAGATCCCGGCCATTCCGGAGATCAAGGATCACGCCATCGTCGACCGCGCCGTCTCCTATGTCGGCGGCAGCGCCACCTTGTTTGTTGTCGATGACGGCGGCCAGTTCGTGCGCCGCTCGACCAATGTGAAGAAGGAGAACGGCGACCGCGCGGTTGGCACGCAGCTCGCGGCCGACCATCCGGCGCAGGCGCTGCTGCGCAGGGGCGAGGCTTATAAGGGGCCGGCCACGCTGTTCGGCAAGCCGTTCATGACCGCCTATTTCCCGGTGACCAGCCCGGCCGGCAAGGTGATCGGCATCCTCTATGTCGGCGTGCCCATGGCCGAGCTCGACGCGATGCTGTCGCAGGCGATGCAGACCATGATCGTAGCGGCCGCGGTCGCGGCGCTGCTGGTGCTCGGACTGACGATGCTGGCCGTGAGCCGCATCACCAAGCCGTTGAGCGCCGTCACCGAGGCGCTGACGGCGATCGCCGAGGGACGCGAGACTGTCGAGATCAACTCCGACGAGCGCGGCGACGAAATCGGCGAGATTGCCCGCAGCCTCGTCGTGTTCCGCAGTGCGGCCAGCGAGCGCCGCCGCATGCGCGAGGAGCAGGTGGCGGCCGCGACGGCCGCGGTCGAGCAGCGCAAGGCCGAATTGCAGCGCTTCGTCGACTCCTTCCAGGCCAGCATCGGCGGCATCATCGAGAACGTGCTGACCTCGTCGAGCGAGTTCGAGCGCGAGGCTCGCCAGCTCACCCAGACGGCGCGCACCACCGCAGACCTGTCGGGGCAGTCGGCCGGCGCCTCCGAAAACGCCTCGGAGCATGTCCGCACCGCTGCGGCCGCGTCCGACGAGCTGTCCGGCTCGATCGCCGAGATCATCCGCCGCGTCCAGGAATCCAACGCCATCGCCGCCGAGGCGGTCAACCAGGCGACCGCGACCGACCAGCGCATCAAGGAGCTGTCCGACGCCGGCAACCGCATCGGCGACGTCGTCAAGCTGATCACCTCGATCGCCGAGCAGACCAATCTGCTGGCGCTGAACGCCACCATCGAGGCCGCCCGCGCCGGCGATGCCGGTCGCGGCTTCGCGGTCGTGGCCCAGGAGGTCAAGACGCTCGCCGGCCAGACCGCCAAGGCGACCGAGGAGATCTCCAGCCAGATCGCCAATATGCAGACCGTGACGCAGGAATCGGTCGACGCCATCAAGGCGATCAGTTCGACCATCGAGCGCATCAACGAGATCGCGGCATCGATCTCGGCCGCTGTCGAGCAGCAGCGCGCCGCCACCCAGAACATCACCCAGAGCGTCCGCTCCGCGGCGAGCGGCACCGCCGAGGTCGTCAGCAACATCCGCAGCGCGGCGCGCGGGGCCGGCGAGACCGGCGAAAGCTCCAACCGGATGTTCGCCTCCGCCCAGGCGCTGTCCGGCGAAAGCCTGCGGCTGAAGGCCGAGGTGCAGAAGTTCCTCGACGGGATGCGCGCGGCGTGACATCGCGGCTCGCCTCGCGCCGACGCCAGCTCTGTCGTCATTCCGGGGCGCGCGACGCGCGAGCCCGGAATCCATAGACACGACTGGCAATCGCGCCGAAGAACGACGCCACGGGAATCTCGCTCCGCCATGACCTTTCGTGGCTATGGATTCCGGGCTCATTCGCGCGGCTTCAAAATGGCTTCGCCATTTTGCGCGCGAATGCCCCGGAATGACGGCTTGGAAAGATCTCGTCGAAGTCACATGGATCACCCGTAGAGCAGCTTTGGCAGGATCGTTACGATGCCCGGGAACAGCGTGAGCAGCAGCACGAAGGCGACCATGATGATGAGATAGGGGGCGGTCACGCGGGCGATATAGCCGAGACCGTCCTCCGTCAGGCCCTGGATCACGAACAGGTTGAAGCCGACCGGCGGCGTGATCTGCGCCATCTCGACCGCGAGCACCAGGAAGATCCCGAACCACACCTCGTCGAAGCCGGCGCCCTTCACGATCGGCAGCACGATCGGCAGGGTCATCACGATCATCGAGAAGCCGTCGAGGAAGCAGCCCAGGATCAGGTAGAACACGATCAGCACGACGATGAGCATGAACGGCGACAGGCCGAGGCCCTTGACGAAGGCGGCCACCGCCTGGGGGATGCCGAGGAAGGCCGCGGCATTGCCGAGGATCGAGGCGCCGAGCACGATCAGCGCGATCATCGAGCAGGTGATGACCGAGCCGATCATGACGTCACGCACGACCTGTTGCGACATCGCGCCCTGGAAGTATGCCACCAGCGCCGCGCCGAGCACGCCGACCGCGGCGGCCTCCGACGGCGTCGCAAGGCCGCCATACATCGAGCCGAGCACGCAGGCGATCAGGAACAGGGCGGGGGCGAGGTCCTTGAGCGCGGCGAAGCGCTCCGCCCACGGCACCTGCGACAGCTGTGCCTCGGCCTTCGGCACCATCGCGGGCTTCAGCGTGGTGTGCAGCATCACCCAGCCCATGAAGGTGCCGGCGAGCAGCAGGCCCGGCAGCACGCCGGCCGTAAAGAGCTTCAGAATAGAAACGTCGCCGAGCACGCCGTAGATGATCATGATGTTCGACGGCGGGATCAGGAAGCCGAGCGTGCCGGCGCCGGCGAGTGAGCCGATCGCGATGTCGCGCGAATAGCCGCGGCGCAAGAGCTCGTTGAGCGACATCCGGCCGATGACCTGCGTGGTCGCGGCCGACGAGCCGGAGATCGCGGCGAAGATGGTGCAGCCGATGACGTTGACGTGCAGCAGGCGGCCCGGCAGCAGGCCGGCCCAGGGCGCGAGGCCCTGGAACAGCGAGCGCGACAGGCGGGTGCGGAACAGCAGCTCGCCCATCAGGATGAACAGCGGCAGCGCCAGCAGTTCCTGGGTGGTCAGGATGTTCCAGGCATATTGCGGCAGCAGCTTGTCCAGCGGGATCGAGCGGAACATCGCCAGCAGCAGGGTCGCGGTGAAGGCGAGCGTGAGCCCGATCCACAGGCCGCCGGCCAGCAGCGCGAACAGGATGGCGAAGAGGGCGATGACTTCGATGGTCATGGGGAGGGGGAGTCCGCGGTGAGGAGAGCGGGCGGGAGAGGGAGGCGGAATGATGCGCTGGATATGTCGTTTGCCGTTGCAAAGCGTCTTCGCGATACGCGGAGTGCGTAGCCGATGCTCGGGAGTCTGCTTCCGCCTGCTCGGTCATTCCGGGGCATTCGCGCGCAAAATGGCGAAGCCATTTTGAAGCAGCGCGAATGAGCCCGGAATCCATACTCACAGGCCAATGTGGTGGAGCGAAATGCCAACCACACGCGTGCCCCACAAGGCATCCTGTGGCTATGGGTTCCGGGCTCGCGCTCCGACTTGAGGCCGACATTCGTCGGCCTCAAGCTCCGCGCGCCCCGGAACGACGCGGGGGGAGAGCAGTCGTCCCGATGAGCATCACGTCCGCAGGCTCGCCTTTCGGCGCGCCTATGGCCGCTATCGTTGCTGGCTGCTGCCCGAAGCAGGCACATGCGCGTCTCGAGTCGTCTACGTCCCCTCATTCGACCGGCGAGGCCTTCATGCGGTGGTCTTCAAGCGGCAGTCCCAGCGCGGCCTGGATGGCGCGGGCGAGGAATTGCAGGGTGAGCAGCAGCATGCCGAAGGTGACGACGGCTTGCGGAAACCACAGCGGGGTGTCGCTGGAGGTCGAGACTTGGCCGCGGATGAAGGAGCCGTAGGCGAACTTCGTCATGGCCGAGGTCAGGTAAGCCATGAAGGCGAAGCCGGCGGCGGCGGCCAGCACTTCCAGCGCGCGTTGCAGCGGTGCCGGCACGTTCTTCAAGAGCAGCACCACGCGGATGTGGCCACCGGTCCGCAACGTCATCGCGGCGCCGAAGGTGAAGGAGGCCGCCATCAGGTAGGACGAGTATTCCCACGCGATCGAGATCGTCGGCGGGAAGAACGGCAGCACGTTCGACAGCGCCCGCGTCGTGACCTCCGCCAGCATCAGCGCCGTCAAGGTCAAGAGACAGCCGCCGCCGATCCAGCCGTCGAGCCGGCCGAGCCGGTCGATGACATCGAGCAGGATGCGCAGCGGCGCGGGCGCCGCTGCATTGAGGCTCGCCCGATCGGCCGGCGAGGTGGCTTGCGCGACCTCAGCCACGCTTCATCTCGGCGAGATAGGACTTCACCGGGGCTTCCGCGGCCGGCACGCGCTTCAGGAAGGCTTCCATCTGCGGCGCGGTCTTGGCCCGGATCTCCGTCATCATCGCGTCCGAGACCGGCACCACCTCCATGCCGCCTTCCTTCAGGCGGTTGAGGCTGTCGACGTCGGCCTTGAGCGAGTTGGCCCAGAAGGCCGGCTCCATCTTCGCGGCGACGTCAGCGACGATCTTCTGCTGTTCAGGCGTCAGCGCCTTCCAGGAGTCCAGGTTCACATTGAGCATCTGCGACGACCACACATGGTTGGTCGGGTAGACGTATTTGAGGAACTCCCAGAACTTGCCGTCGACGCCCGACACCGACGAGGTCGAGACGCCGGCGACGGCGCCAGAGGCCAATGCCGGAATGGTCTCGCCCCAGGGGATCATCACCGCGGCCATGCCGATGGCATTGAGCATGTCGACCGCGTTCTTGTCAGGCACGCGGATCTTGATGTTCTTCAAGCCGGCGACGTCGGCGGACTTGACCTTCAGGTGCAAATACTGCGTCGGCCACGGCACGATATAGAGGATCTTCTGGTTGTTGCGCGCGGCGATCTTCTCGTATTCCGGCCGGACGTATTTGTGCAGGACCTTGAGCTCGTCCATCGAGCCGGCCAGGAACGGGATGCTCTCGACGCCCATGAACGGCTCGTCGCCGACCTGCTGGATATTGAGCACGTCCGCGAGCGGCACGAGGCCGTCGCGCACCGCGCGCAGATGCTCGGGGCCCTTGAAGCCGAGCTGACCGCCGGCCTTCACCGTGATGTTGACAGCGCCATTGGTCTGCTTCTTCACCTCCTCGGCGAAGGCCATCGCGTTCTGGGTGTGGAAATTGCCGTCGGGCCAGACCGTCGACATGTCCCAGTTGGTCGTGGCCGCGCGGGCGCGCGTCGATAGTTGGGTGCCGGCGAGCAGGGTGGCTGCGCCTGCCGTGAACGTCCGTCGCGTGATCATGGGTGTCTCCGGTTAAATGTGATGCAAGGATGGAGATGTCGATGTGTTGCTTTGTTGTCAGTTAGATCTTGTTGTTAGTTGAATTCGAGCTAGTACCGCGAGCACGCTGTGCTCCCTCTCCCCGTTCTTACGGGGAGAGGGGTGGGGTGAGGGGCTCTTTCCACGAGCGCGGTGCGTGGAGAGTCCCCCTCACCCGGATTGCATCGACGATGCAATCCGACCTCTCCCCGCACGCGGGGAGAGGTGGAGATCGCCGCGCGCTCTCGGGTCAATTCGGCTGCGGGGGTAGAGGACGGGATGCCCATCTCACCCCACCTGCCCATAGACCTTCGCCGCATTGTCCCTCGACACCAGCCCGCTCTCGACATCGCTCTGCACCAGCGACGCCGCGCGCTCGTGGGGATCGCCGATGCCCGCCCCACCCGGTGTCAGCACCACCAGCCGGTCGTCCGGCGGCACGGTCTGGAAGCCCTTGCCGCGCAGCTTCTTGCCCGACGCGAGCCCGACATAGCCGGCTTCGCCATTGTGGCCGCCGTCGCGGCCGCGGGGCGGGTGGTCGATGCGGTCGAAGGCGGCGAGGATGTCGAACGGCGCATCGACGCCGCTGCCGACCTCGATGATCTGGCCAAGGCCGCCGCGAGTGCGGCCGGCGCCGCCGGAATCCGGCCGCAGCTCCTTGCGCCAGAAGATCAGCGGCGTCTGCGTCTCAGCGATCTCGACCGGGGTGCCGCGCACGCCGCTCGGATAGGCCGTCGCCGACAGCCCGTCCTTGTCGAAGCGCGCGCCGGTGCCGCCGTTCGACGTCACGGCCATCGAGAATCCGTAATTGCCGCCGGCGCCTGAGCGGGTCTGGCCGCGCACGTTGAGATTCCACAGGCAGGAGGTGCCTTCGGCGGGCACCCGTTCCGGAATGATCTGGCGCAAGCAGCCGAACACGACGTCGGGCAGCATCTGGCCGATGACGTGGCGCGAGGCGACCGGCGCGGGCTTTGGCGCGTTGAGGATCGCGCCCGAGGGGGCCGAAACGGTCAACGGCGACAGCGATCCGGCATTGTTGGGGATCGCTGACGCCACCACGCAGCCAAGGCCGAACACGGTGTAGGCGGTGGTGTAGGACAGCGGCACGTTGATGCCGAACTTCGACGCTGTCGACGTGCCGTCGAAATCGACGTGAATGCCGTCATCGCTGATCTTCAGCGCGGCCTTGATCGTCACCGGCGCATCGTAGCCGTCGACCACCATCTCGTTGCGCCAGGTACCCTTCGGCAGCTTGGCGATCTCGGCCAGCACAGCCTCGCGCGAGCGGTCGCAGACGTAGTTGCCGAGCTCGTCGAGCGTTGAGATGCCGAACTCGCGCATCATCTCGACCAGGCGCTGGCAGCCGACATCGTTACAGGCGGCGAGCGAGTAGGTGTCGCCCTCGGTGTCGACTGGCAGCCGCGTGTTGGCGCGGATCATCGCCATCAGGGTCTCGTTGACGACGCCCTGGTCGATCAGCTTCAGCATCGGGATGTACAGTCCCTCCATGAACACGTCGGTGCCGTCGGGGCCGAAGCCGATGCCGCCGATGTCCATCAGATGGCTGGTGCAGGAGAACAAAGCGACCGGCTGGCCGTCCTTGAAGCAGGGCGTGGTGACGACGAAGTCGTTGAGATGGCCGGTGCCCATCCAGGGATCGTTGGTGATGTAGGCATCACCGGGCTTCATCGTCTCGATCGGAAAATGCGCGATGAAGTGCTTCACCGACTCCGCCATCGAGTTGACGTGGCCTGGCGTGCCGGTGACGGCCTGCGCGAGCATGCGACCCTTCAGATCGAACACGCCCGCTGAGAGGTCGCCGCATTCGCGCACGATCGGGCTGAAGGCGGTGCGCAGCAGCACCTGGGCCTGCTCCTCGACCACGGCGATCAGCCGGTGCCACATGATCTGCAGGTCGATCAGGCTGGTTTGCGATGAGCTCATGGTCACGCCGCCTTCCGTTCCATGACGATGCTGCCGGCACCGTCGATATGTGCGTCGAAACTGTTGGAGATGAAGGTCGAGGTCTCGTCCTCGGCGATCACGGCGGGACCTGCGATGACAGCGCCCGGCGCCATCTGCTCGCGGCGGTACAGTGGGATGTCGACGAAGCGGCCGGCGCGGCCGTCGAAGAATTTGCGGTGGCCCGAAGCCGCGCCGGCGGGCTTGCGCGTGATCTCGGCGACGGTGGCCGGCTGGCGGGCGTCCGTCGTGGCCAGCACCGACCAGCTCAGCACCTCGATCGCGGCACCTGGAATGGCGCGCTCGAACAACGCAGCATAGCCGGCCTCGAAGGTCTTGCGCAGGGCAGGGAGGTCCTCCGCGGTCAGTGCGCGGTTCGGCAGCTCGACGCTGATCTCGTGACCCTGGCCGACATAGCGCATGAACGCCGCACGGCGCTCGCGGACCGGTGCGCCGGCCGCGCCGGGCTCGACGAGGGCACGGGCCTCATCGGCCATCTTCTGCAGCAGGCTGGAGACGAGCGCGGTGTCGAAGTCATCCAGCCGCGCGTGGCGGCTGCGTACCAGCTCATAGGCGATCGGCGCGGCAAGGAAGCCGACGGCCGAGCCGACGCCGGCATTCGATGGCACGATGACCCTGGCGACGCCGATCTTCTCGGCGACGCGGGCGGCGTGCAGCGGCGCGGCGCCGCCGAATGCGATCAGCGTGTGCTGGCCGATGATCGCGCCGCGTTCGACGGCGTGAACGCGCGCGGCGCTCGCCATGTTCTCGCAGACGACCTCGTGCACCGCATAGGCTGCGGTCTCGGCATCCAGGCCGAGCGGCGCGCCGACGTCGCGGAGCAGGGCCTGTTTCGACAATTCCGGATCGAGCTTGATGGTGCCGCCCGCAAAGGCGTCGGGATCGATCATGCCGAGCGCGACGTCGGAATCGGTGACCGCCGGACGCTGACCGCCGCGGCCGTAGCACGCCGGGCCCGGCTCGGACGAGGCGCTCTCGGGACCGACGGTGACGCGCTTCATCGCATCGATGCGCGCGATCGAGCCGCCGCCGGCGCCGATCTCGACCATCTCGATGACGGGGATGCGCACCGGCAGGCCGGAGCCCTTCAGGAAGCGCGCGGCGCGATCGACCTCGAATACGCGCGAGCTCTCCGGCTCGAAGTCCTCGATGAGACAGATCTTGGCGGTGGTGCCGCCCATGTCGAACGACAGCACCTTGCGCTCGCCGAGCCGTGCGGCGATCTGACCGGCGAAGATCGCGCCGCCGGCTGGGCCGGATTCGACGAGGCGCACCGGGAAACGCCGCGCCGTGTCGATCGAGGTGACGCCGCCGCCTGAGGTCACGAGATAGATCGCGCCGCGGAACTGCTCGATACGCAGCGCCTGATCCATCCGCGCGAGATAGGAGTCCATCAGCGGCTGCACATAGGCGTTGGCGACGGCCGTCGACGTCCGCTCATATTCCCGGATTTCGGGACAGACAGCGGAGGACAGCGTGATCGAGACGCCGGGCAGCTCCTCGGCCAGGATCTCGCCGGCACGACGCTCATGCGCGGGATTGGCGTAGGCGTGCAGGAAGGCGATGGCGATGCTGCTGACCTCCAGCGCGCGCAATTGTGGAACGAGCGCGCGCACCGCCGCTTCATCGAGCGGCAGCCTGACGTCGCCATGAGCATCGACGCGCTCAGGGACGGTGAAGCGCAAGCTGCGCGGCACCAGCGGCTTCGGCTTGTCGATGGAGAGATCGTACTGGTCGTAGCGGCTCTCAGTTCCAATATCCAGAACATCGCGGAAGCCTGAGGTGGCGATCAGCGCCGTCTTCGCGCCGCGTCGCTCGATGATGGCGTTGGTCGCGAGCGTGGTGCCGTGGATGAAGACGTCGATGTCGGAGATGCGGGCCTTCGCATCGGCGAGAATCAGGCGCGTCCCGTCCAGCACGGCCTGCTCTGGCTGCGTCGGCGTCGTCAGCACCTTGCGTGTGCGGCGGTGATCGCCGATGTCGAGAACGATATCGGTGAATGTGCCCCCGATATCGACGGCCAGCCGGACTTCGGCTCCTTCAAGCATTCGGTCATCTCCGCAAGCGACGAATTGAGGTGCGATTTGAGCAAGTCCCATGCCATTGCGCCAGCGGAGATGCGTGTTGCTGCTCTGCGTTTTGTGCGATGCGGATTTGAGGTCGCGATGTCGTGCGGGTTCAACCTTGCTGATCGACATACGGCCGTTGCCTGCTCCATCCTCATGCTGTTGCGCGAAGCCAGCCATGTGAGATGTACGATGTTTTCACACCGTCATTCCGGGGCGCCCGGAGGGCGAGCCCGGAATCCATACTTCCGATCGTGGTTATGGATTCCGGGCTCGTCGCTTCGCGCCGCCCCGGAATGACAGCGTATGTGTTGAACGAGCTTGGCAGACGCGCATTCGCATTCCCGCGGCATGATCAGCCCGAGTTCTGCAGTCAGTTCACCCTCACACAAACGAGAGGGCGCAGGGAATGCCGGGTGAAGGCCTCACCCATGGCCCGCCTGCGAAAAAAATGCAGGCGGCAGGTACCACAGGTTCAGCCGAACATCCGGCATTCCCTGCGCGGTGTCTTCACGCTTATACGCAGTCTCCCTGGCGCGCCGGGCTTGTTGGCCACCATGCCGCGACAATGCTTGCGCATTGCGCAGGGGATACCAGCATCGGGGTATCAGGACGCTGCGACTTCACGTCCGCAATCATGACGGTCGTCTGCGCTGAAAGCGCGTCCGACATGACCTGCGGCACCGCATCCCGCCCCGACGTTCGTGACGACGCGTACGTCCCTCTGCATGGGGCGGGACACGCGGATCATACATGATTTCCGTAAAAGCGAAAGAGCAAAATTCGATTTTTTGGAAATCAAGCGAAGCGCCGCGTCATGTCTCTTGAGCCTTCGCCGTTGCCCGTCCCATGACGACAATCGGGTTGAAGCAGCCGAGGATCAGGCGCTTGGGATCGAAAGGGATGTCTGCTGGGATTTCGAAGCGGTCGTCGTCGCGCAGCCGCGCCTCGGCCGCATCGCATGTCGCCCTGTCGGGCCAGACCTGCCAGGAGAAGACGATCTTCTCGCCGGGCTTGGCGGCGACGGCCCGGCGAAAATCCGTGAGCTGGCCGTCGGGAACGTTGTCTTCCCAGGATTCGACGATTTCAACGCAGCCATATTCTTTGAACAGCAGGGCGCCTCGGTCCGCCCATCGGCGGTAGGCCTCGAGTTTCTCGGCGGGCACCGGGATCACAAATCCTGCGACATACATGGCCTCGTCTCCCCTTGGACTCCGGTAAGGCTAGCACGGCCGGGGCCAGCGCGCTGGGCCGGGCAGAGTCGGGGTTTTATGGCCTCGTGTTCCGGCGCGGCTTGGCGTAAAGCAGCCGGAATCGAAGAAAGGTCTTTCCTTGTCATTCCCCGCGACCAATCCGCCGCTGGCCCGCGCCCTGGCCGAGCGCAATTACGTGAATCCCACGCCCGTTCAGCTCGCCGTGCTCGACGAGGACGCCGAGGGCCGCGACTTGCTGGTGTCGGCGCAGACCGGCTCGGGCAAGACCGTGGCCTATGGGCTGGCGATGGCGGCCGACCTGCTGGGCGAGGCCGAGCGCTTCGGCCCGGCCGCGGCGCCGCTGGCGCTGATCGTGGCGCCGACGCGTGAATTGGCGCTGCAGGTGCAGCGCGAGTTGGCCTGGCTGTATCAGCATGCCGGCGCGCGGGTGATCTCCTGTGTCGGCGGCATGGATCCGCGCCGCGAGCAGCGCGAACTGGAGGCGGGGGCGCATATCGTCGTCGGCACGCCCGGGCGGCTGTGCGATCATCTGCGGCGCAACCGTCTCGACATTTCGGAATTGAAGGCCCTGGTGCTCGACGAGGCCGACGAGATGCTCAACCTCGGCTTTCGCGAGGACCTGGAATTCATCCTCGAGACCACGCCCGAGACCCGTCGGACGCTGCTGTTCTCGGCGACGTTCCCGCGCGGCATCGTGGCGCTGGCCAAGGAGTATCAGAACGACGCGTTCCGGATCGAGGTCGAGGGCGACGAGGGCGGCCACGCCGACATCGAGTATCGCGCCATCCGCATCGCGCCTGGAGATGCCGAGCACGCGGTGGTCAATCTGCTGCGCTTCTATGAATCGCCGAGTGCGATCGTGTTCTGCAACACCCGCGAGGCCGTCCGGCATCTGCAGGCGGCGCTGCTGGAGCGCGGCTTCTCGGTGGTCGCGCTGTCGGGCGAGTTGACCCAGAACGAGCGGACCATGGCGCTGCAGTCGCTGCGCGACGGCCGCTCGCGGGTCTGCGTCGCGACCGACGTCGCGGCGCGCGGCATCGATCTCGCCAATCTCGATCTCGTCATCCATGCCGAGCTGCCGAACGATCCCGAGGTGATGCAGCATCGCTCGGGGCGCACCGGGCGGGCCGGGCGCAAGGGCGTCAGCGTGCTCCTGGTGCCGCCGGCGCGGCGGCGCCGCGCGGAGATGCTGTTGAGCCTCGCGGGCGTCGAGGCCGTCTGGGGCACGGCGCCGCAGGCGGACGAGATCCGCAAGCTCGATCAGCAGCGCATGCTGCAGGATTCGATCTTCACCGATGAGACGACGGCGGATGATCTGGCGCTCGCGCAGCTCCTGCTCACGCAGCGGCCAGCCGAGGACATCGCCGCAGCGCTTGCGCGGCTCTATCGCGCCCGGCTGCCGTCGCCGGAGGACATTCTCGATGCCGTCGAGGATCGCGGCCGCGCGCGGCCCGAGCGTGCGGCGCGCGAGCGGCCGTCGCGGGGCGAGGAGCGCGCGCCGGCGCCGCGGACCAAGGGCGGCAAGCCGTCGCGCCACGGCATGGGCGAGCCGAGCGTCTGGTTCCGCGCGGCGATCGGGCGCCGCAAGAACGCCGAGGCGCGCTGGCTGCTGCCGATGATCTGCCGCCGCGGCGGCATCGACAAGCAGGACATCGGCGCGATCAAGATTTCCGACACGACCACCGAATTCGAGATCGCCGCCCGCGTCGCCGACAGCTTCGCTGCCAACATCCGCCGTCCCGACAAGGAGGACACGATCCGCATCGAGCCGCTCGCCACCGCGCCTGCAGCGCAGCCTGCGGCCGAGAAGGCGCGGCCGCAAAAGCCGCCGCGGCGCAAGGCGGAGGAGGGCGCCTATCACCCGCTCCACCGTGACGAGCCGCGCGAACGCGCGGAGGAGAGGCCGCGCGGCAAGCCGCATCGCGAGGCTCCGTCGAAGTCGTTCCGCGAACCGGCGTTCGCGAAGAAAAAGAAGCCGCGCGACAAGTCCGGTCATGGCGGTCAGGCGTTTCCTTCGAGCCATCCGCGCGCGAAGCCGCCAGGTGGCAAGAAGCCGAAGACCAAGCGTCGCGGCTGATCTGGCCGGTCGAGGCGCTCGCGTCGACCGCTGAACCGTGAGGGAGGAGCCGTCCTTGAGCCGCTACGCCGTCCTGTATTTTGCAACTCTGGCCGTGCTGCTCGGCTTCGACATTCCGTTCCTGGCCATCGTCGCCAAGGGCTTCTTCCAGTCACAGGTCGGCGAGATGCTCGGCGAGGTCCGCCCCGTGCCGGCCGTGCTGTTCTATCTGATCTATATCGCCGGCGTGCTGATCTTCGTGAACGGCACGGCCGACGCCACCTGGCGCTCGACCTTGCTCTACGGCGCGCTGTTCGGGCTGTTCTGCTACGCCACCTTCGAGCTGACCTCGCTCGCGATGCTCAAGCAGTGGACCTGGACGGTGGTCGCGGTGGACATCAGCTGGGGCGTGTTCGTGACGGCGGTGTCGGCGACGGCCGGGCTGCTGATCGCGGAGTGGGTCACGCCGCGGGGGTAGTTGGCAGTCATTCCGGGGCGCGCACAGCGCGAACCCGGAATCTCGAGATCCCGGGTCCGCCTCTGCGAGGCGGCCCGGGATGACGGAGGCGAACGTGGTTCGCCGCCGTCACTTCGGCTGCGGCACGACGCGCAGATACGGCTTCGGCGCCTTCCAGCCGTCCGGATAGATCGTCTTGGCCTCGTCGTCGGACACGGAGCCCGCGATGATGACGTCCTCGCCCTGCTTCCAGTCGGCGGGGGTGGCGACGCGGTGCTTGGCGGTGAGCTGCAGCGAGTCGATGACGCGGAGAATTTCCTGGAAGTTGCGGCCCGTGGTCATCGGGTAGACCAGGATCAGCTTGATCTTCTTGTCCGGGCCGATGATGAAGACGTTACGGACGGTCAGGTTGTCGGCGGCGGTGCGCTTGGCCGGATCGCCCGAGACCGCCGCGGGCAGCATGTCGTAGAGCTTGGAGACGTTGTAGTCGATGTCGCCGATCAGGGGATAGTTCGGCGCCGCGCCTTGCGTCTCGCGAATGTCCTCGGCCCACTGCGAATGCTTGTCTACGGGGTCGACGGACAGGCCGATCAGCTTGACGCCGCGCTTGTCGAACTCCGGCTTCAACCGGGCGAGCGCGCCGAGCTCGGTGGTGCAGACCGGGGTGAAATCCTTCGGATGCGAGAACAGCAGCGCCCAGCTGTCGCCGATCCAGTCGTGGAATTTGATCTTGCCTTCGGTGGTCTGAGCCTCGAAGTCGGGCGCGGTGGAGCCGATTTGCAGAGCCATGGGAGTCCTCATGTGACTGGAAGGGGCGGGATAAAACGTTCTCTCGACTATAGGAAATACCGCCTCCCATGGGAACCGTTCCAGAAAAAAGAGAACATCCTTCTCCTGCAGCCCGCGCGCGCAACAACTTCTTTTGAGTTCACAGCCTGCGGCGAAACATCCGTGAGACTACCGCCTGCCCAGATTTCGCCACGTCTCGGTCGCAACACGCCGCCCCTCGCTTGAGCCGCTTTGAACCGTGATCGAGGTCACTGCGGCAAAAGGGCAACCGATACAAAAACCCACAGCGCCGTTTCGAACCATTAACCACTCGTTCAGACGCGGACCGACAAGGTGGGTCAACACAGCAACTGAGAAGAGAACATGGCTAGCTCTGCACCAAAAACCATCGATGGTCTCGAACCCTCCTCGTGTGAGACCGCTGCTTCCGCGCTCGGCATCGTGCGCGACGGCGTGATCACCGGCGAGGGTCCGACCACCGCAGGACGCGTGCACTTCTCCCGCATGCTCGACGCCGAGGACGCCGCCTGGTGCGCGCGCATCCTCACCGCAACCGCGATCAATGACACGCCGGTCAGCCGGGCCGAGGCCGAGGCGCTGTTCGAGATCGACGCCGCCGCGACCGAGCGCAAGGATGACGGCCGGTTCGAGGATCTGCTGGCCAAGGCGATCGCGCATCACACCGCGTCCGCCTCCGGCCTGCCGGTGCCGCCGCGCAGCGTGGCGCTGTCGCCGGAGACGCCGATCGAGAGCTGGGCGCCGATGAACGCGCGCGGCGTTCGTACCGATGCGCTGGAGTGGGTCGCCAAGCGCATGCGCGGCAAGCACCACGGCAATCGCGCGCTGCGCGCGATGGTCGCGACCCTGGTCGGCGTCTCGGTGCTGCCGCTGGCGCAGCTGCCGTCGATGATCGATATCGGGATGTAAGGCGCGCAGCGCCGCAGTCCGGTCGAGAGATTTCGAAGAGCGCGATGATCCCATCGCGCTCTTTTCTTTTGTCGATCCATCGCGTTGCGTCCCGATGCCCCGGCCTCTTGATGATGCGGTGCTGCCGGTCAATAGATCGGTGGTGATGGGATCGAGCACGGAGACGATGAGATGAGCCGATGGAGCTTTCCCGCGCGCCTGCTGGCGGTGGCGGCGACGGCGCTGCTGCTCATGATGGCCTGGCAGAGCTTCCCGCTGATCCAGGCCGAACTGCTCGGCCTGCGCGCCAAGCCGCGCGACATCACGCCACGCGGCGATCTCGCCGCCGACGAGAAGAGCACGATCGCGCTGTTCGAGAGCCGCAGCGGCTCGGTGGTGTTCATCACGACCGTTCAACAGTCCGTCAACCCGTGGACCGGCAATGCGCAGCAGGAGCGCTCCGGCACGGGCTCCGGCTTCGTGTGGGACGAGCTCGGTCACGTCGTCACCAACTATCATGTGATCGAAGGCGCCACCGAGGCGCTGGTCAGCCTCACCGACGGCCGCTCGTTCCGCGCGGCGCTGGTCGGCGCCAGTCCGGAGAACGACCTTGCGGTGCTGGTGATCGGCGTCGGCGTCGACCGGCCGAAGCCGCTGCCGGTCGGCACCAGCGCCGACCTCAAGGTCGGGCAAAAGGTGTTCGCGATCGGCAATCCGTTTGGCCTCAGCAGCACGCTGACCACGGGCATCGTCTCGGCGTTGAACCGCAACCTGCAGGTCACGCAGGAGCGGACCTTGAACGGCCTGATCCAGACCGATGCCGCGATCAATCCCGGCAACTCCGGCGGACCGCTGCTCGACAGCGCGGGGCGCCTGATCGGCGTCAACACCGCGATCTACAGCCCGTCGGGCGCCTCCGCCGGCATCGGCTTCGCCGTGCCTGTCGACAAGGTCAACCGCATCGTGCCGCGGCTCATCGCAAGCGGCCGCTATGTCAGCCCGAGTCTCGGGATCAGGACGGATGCCAAGGCCAATGAGGCGTTGGCCGCGCGGCTCGGCGTCTCCGGCGTGTTCGTGCTCGATGTCGAGCAGGATTCGGCGGCGGAGAAGGCCGGGCTGATTCCGGCGCGGCTCACGCGCGACGGCGGCTTCGCGCTCGGCGACGTGGTTCTGGCGATCGACGGCCAGGCGGTGGACTCGCCTGACGACATGACGCGTGCGCTGGAAACCAAGACCCCTGGCGATCGCGTGGTGCTGCGCGTGCTCCGCAACCGTAAGACCATCGAGGTCCGGGTGACGCTCGATGTGGCGCGGTGAGGGAATTTCGTGCCTGACAGCGATGACCGCGTCTGAGGACGAAGCGGTCTGCAGAAGCAGTCTCCCCGCGAGTCGCTTTGCTTGCCTGGTCATGCGATCTCTCCACCCGTCATTCCGGGGCACGCCCGCAGGGCGTGAGCCCGGAATCCATAGCCACAAGCGGGCGTGTGGCGCGAGGTGGCTGTGGCATCTCTCTCCAACTCATAGCCGCTCGTGGCTATGGATTCCGGGCTCATTCGCGCTGCTTCAAAATGGCTGCGCCATTTTGCGCGCGAATGCCCCGGAATGACGGAGAGAGTTGCGCTTGCGGCGGATAAGTCGCTCATGCGGCGACGGACCCGTGCTAGGGCACGCCTGCGTTCCAAACAAAAATGCCCCGCTTTCGCGGGGCACTCTCGTGATCGGATGACACGCGATGGACTGATTACTTCGCCGCTGTCTTCTTCGGCGCCTCGTCATCCAGGCCCACTGTGCGTCCGGGGAAACCCGCGGCGTCGAAATAGCGCTGGCTGCCGACACGCTGCAGCTTCAGCACTGTGCGCAGGCCGCCCGCGGCCGGGTCTGACTTGATGACGTCGGAGGTAGCCTTCGGCGTCGCGCCGTTCGGCATCGCCTCGGTCATGACGCGGCCGATCAGCTTGCCCTTCGGCGCGACCTTGAGGTCGAGCAGCTTGGCCGCGGTGATGCCGACGTCGGCGTTGCTGACGGGCAGGGGATCGACGAAGCCCGCTTTGAAGTCGGGACCGATCGCCGCCATGAAGTTGTAGGTGTCGCCGCGGCTGAACGAGCCGTGCATGCCCTGGCCCTGGCGGAGCACGGTGTCGGCCACCTCGACCGAGCAGTTGCTCGGCACGTCGCAGCCAGGCGTGACATAGGAGCGGAAGTTGACAACGATCGCCGGATGCGGCGTCACGGCCTTGCCGTCGAGATTGACAACCGACAGCGGCAGGGTGCCGGGGATCTCGCCGAGCTTGTCGTCGACGAAGATGCCGGAGACGTAGTCCTGCTCCAGCAGCGCCTTGACGGTGCGGCGGGCCAGCTTCCTGTCGTTGTTCGGCAGATAGATCAGGTCGGAGCCGCCATTGGTGGCGACGACGAGATCGGGCTTGGTCGGGTCCTTGCCGAGCACGCCGTTGCCGGCCTTCGGATGCTTGCCGGCGGGCACGGCCGCGTTCTTGTCGTTGGGATCGAACAGCGGCAGGTCGAGCGCCTTGGCGAGGTCGAGCGCCAGGAAGCCCATCGGCAGAAAATCCTTCGGGGTGTCGTCATAGCTGACCTTGGCCGAGGGCGAGGTCTTGCTCTCCTTGGAGATGGTCGAGAAGCCGTGGTCGGCCTGGACCATGATGTTGGTCGAGGCGGACAGGCCGAGATCGTCGAGCGCCTTGCGCAGCGCGGCGAGATTGTCGTCGGCGTTCTTGATGCCGGCCATCGAGGTCGGACCGTTGATGCCCGGGGTGATGGTGTTGAGGCTGTCGCCGTGATTGTGCTGGCTGCCGTCGGGATCGCGCGACCAGAACACCAGAACGAACGGCTTGTTGCGCGCCTTGAACATCGGCAGCACCACCTTGGTGGCGACGTCGACCATGTAGGCCTGCTGGGCGACGTTGGCCGAGGTCGTGCCTGGCGTCTTGGCGTCGCCCGCCTTGCCGTTGTCGCCGCGCGGCGGCGTCGCCAGCGCGAGGCCGGCCTTGGTCAGGGCGTCCTTGACCTCGTCGGTCACGGGCACGCCGTTCTTGTTGCCGGTGGAATCGTCGATCACGATCGAGGAGGTCGCGCCGGGCTTGCAGGGGCAGGCGGTGTGGTCGAACAGGTAGGTCGGACCGAGCTTGCCGATCGCGGCCGTGGAGTAGCCGGCCTTGCGGGCGAGCTTCAGGACCGTGTCCTCGTTGAGATAGTCGCCGTTGAAATGCTCGTCGATGTCGCCGAGCACCGCGTCGTTCTCGATGAAGGGCACCACGGTGTCGCCGGCGGGCGCCGAAGTGTAGCCGGTGAAGATGGTGTTCGAGAACGTGCCGGTGTCGCCGAGATAATGGCCGGTCGCCATCGCCGAGCCGTTGGCCATGGTGAAGGTCGGAAACAGCGAATGCGAATTCTTGAAATTGACGCCCTTGTCGCGGACGGCGGCCATGGCCGGGGTCGCCTCCGGCGTCACCTTCGCCGCGCGCAGGCCGTCGGGAATGAACAGGATGAGGTTATGGGGCGTGGCGTTCTGCGCGGATGCGGCGCCGGAGGACAGCAGGGTCAGTCCGGCGCACAGCGCTAGGAGCGGGCGGCGCATCAAGAACTCCTCAAATCGATCAAAGGAATCGCGGCGTGTCGCCGCAGGAAGCGGTTTAGTTTTGCCGCGTGACGGTTTTGTTACAAGGGGCTCGTCAGGCGCCGGCGCCGCTCCGGGCAGGATTTTCGTCCGGCGGTAGTCCATTGCAGGAACCAGGGTGTGGCTTTCCGGTTGTCGGGTCACAACACAGGGAGCACACCATGGCTGCAGACAAAGACCTCAACGAACTTTTTCTCGATACGCTGAAGGACATCTACTACGCCGAGAAGCAGATCTTGAAGACCCTGCCAAAGATGGCCAAGGCTGCGCAGTCAGACAAGCTGCAGGCCGCCTTCCTCAAGCACCAGGACGAGACCGAAGGTCAGATCGAGCGTCTCGAGCAGATCTTCGAGCTGATCGGCAAGCCGGCCCGCGGCAAGAAGTGCGATGCGATCGAGGGCATCATCGACGAGGGCAAGGAGATCATGGACGAGTACAAGGGCACGCAGGCACTCGACGCTGGCCTGCTTGCTGCAGCGCAGGCGGTCGAGCACTATGAGATGTCCCGCTATGGGACCCTGAAGGCGTGGGCCCTCAAGCTCAATCTGCCGAAGGCGGCCAAGCTGCTCGACCAGACCTTGAACGAAGAGCGCAAGACGGACGAGAGCCTGAGCAAGATCGCGGAGACCGCGGTCAACTACGAAGCCGCCGCCTGATCCCGCGAATCGCTACCACAATGCCGCCGCCAGCGCTGCCAGCAGCGCTGGCGGCGTCGTCACGAGTCCGATCTTCAGAAACTGCCAGGCCGTCACCTCGATCTTTTCGCGCCGCAGCGCGGTGAGCCAGAGGATGGTCGCCAGCGAGCCGGTGACGGAGATGTTGGGGCCGAGATCGACGCCGATCAGGATCGCCCGGATCACCTCCTGAGGCAGGTGATCGCTGGCCGCGACCGAGCCGGCGACCAGGCCGACCGGCAGATTGTTTGCGACGTTGTCGGCCACGGCTGTGATCAGCCCCGCGGCCGAGGCCGTGCCGGCCGGCGAGGCGGCGACGCCTTGATGCAGCCAGGCGCTGAGCTGGCCGATCGCGCCGGCGCGGCTCAATCCCTCGACCATCACGAACAGGCCGCCGACCAGCGGCAGCACGCCCCAGGACACGCCTTTGACGATCGGCCAGGGTGATTGCCGGCTGACGAGCAGAATCGCGGCCGCCGTGACCACGCCGCAGACGAAGGTCGGCAAGCCCAACTGGACATCGAGCGCGGAAGCGGTCAGCAACACGGCGGCGATGGCGACGATGCCCATCGCGGCAAGCCGGCCTTCTCGGCTCAGATGCGGCTTCTCGACATCGGTCCGCAGCGTCTCCTCGCGCAGGGCGCGGCGCTGGGTCAAGCAGAGCGCGACATAGGTGAGGGCAATGGCCGCGATCGATGGCACCGTGAACTGGCGCAGCCAGTCCGTCAGATGCGGCATGTGCTCGCCGAACACCACGAGATTGGCCGGGTTGGAGATCGGCAGCACGAAGCTCGCGGCATTGGCGATGAAGGCGCAGACGTAGAGATAGGGGAGCGGCGAGGCGCCGGCCGCCCGCGTCGCGGCATAGACCGCCGGCGTCAGCACGATCGCGGTGGCGTCGTTGGACAGCAGGACGGTGACGAGCGTGCCGACCGCGTAGACCAGCAGGAACAGCAGCTGCGGCGAGCCGCGGGCATGCTCGACGGCGTAGGCTGCGAGATAGTCGAACAGGCCCTCGCGGCGGGCGAGCTCGGCGATCAGCATCATGCCGATCAGGAACAGATAGACGTCGACGCCCTTGCGGATGCCGGCGAGCGCGTCCGTCCATGGCAGCAGGCCGAGCGCCACCAGGAGGAGCGCGCCCGTGACCGCCCAGATCGCTTCGGGCAGCCGGAAGGGGCGGATGATGACGCCGGCAGTGGCGGTGATGATGATGGCGTAGGCGAGCCAGGTCGTATGTGCGAACATGATCGGGGATGGTTAGAGCAAATCATTCGGCGGGGATAGCGGGCGCCGCGGCCTGGCTGGAATGTGCGGCTTCCGCGCCTCCGGTTTCCGGCAGCAGCAGCCAGCACACGATCACGGCGATGGCCGCCGTCGCGCCGAGCACCAGGAACGCGGCGCTGTAGCCGCCGTGGACCACGACGAGACCTGCCATGGCGGTGGAGAGCGCAGCCCCGATGCTTTGCGCGGTGATGACCGCGCCCTGCGCGACGTTGAACCGGCCGGTGCCGCGCATGAGGTCCGCCACGATCACCGGCATGATGGCGCCGAAGATGCCGGCGCCGACACCGTCGAGCAGTTGCACGCCGACCAGCCACGCCTTGTCGTCCGACAAGGTATAGAGCACCGCCCGCAGCGGCAGGATCAGCAGCGCCGCCAGGAAGAACCGCTTGTGGCCCCAGCGGTCGGCGCGGGCGCCGACCAGGAGCGCCATCGGCACCATCACGAGCTGCGCCGCGGCGATGCAGGCCGACATCAGGCTGGTGCCGAGATTCTTGTCCTGCAAGGCGAGCTTCTGGCCGACCAGCGGCAGCATCGCCGCATTGGCCAGGTGAAACAGCGCGACGCAGACCGCGAAGATGAGGAGGGGGCGGCAGCTGAGGAGAATGCCCAGCCCTGAGGGTTGCTCGCCTTGAGTGGGGGCCGCGCCGTCTGTCTGATGCGACAGGCCGCGCGCCGCGTCGTGATCGATGGCGCGCTCGGGAATCGCGAGCACGCTGATGAGGCTGCCGGCGGAGGTCACGGCCATCAGATAGAACACGGCGGACGGTCCGAGGGCGTAGGCGGCAGCGCCGGCGATCACGGCGCCCACCGCGTTGCCGGCATGGTTGAAGGTCTCGTTGCGCCCGATCCGCGCCGTGAAGGCGCGGGCACCGAAGATGCCGAGCGACACCGCCGCGATCGCCGGCGCGAAGATCACGCCGGCCGCGTTGGCGATGCTTTGCGAGATCGCGACCGGCCAGAAGCTCGACATCAGCGGCAGTGCCAGGGAGCCTGCGGTGACGATGATCGCGGCCACGATCATGATCATGCGCTTGGCCCTGGTCGCATCGACCAGCGCGCCGGCCGGCGTCTGGGCGACGATGCCCGCGATCGTGGCCAGCGACATCACGACACCGATCGAGGCTTCGTCCCATTTCTGCTCGGTCAGCAGATAGATCGCGAGATAGGGACCGAGGCCGTCGCGCACGTCGGCCAGGAAGAAATTCGCGGCGTCGAGCGCGCGGCCCGCCCGGCGCGTGGTGGTTTCATCCTGTGACATGCTGTTGGCCTCGGCTCTCTCGTGACGTTCGGCGCGCAGGCGATCACGCGTGGGCGTGATCGTGCTTAGGTCCATGCTTAGGTCCGTGCTTGTGCTTCGGTCCGTGCTTGTGACCATCAGCATGCTTCGTCTCCGGCTTGACGTGCTTGAGCGGCTTGAGCGTCTTCGGGCTCGCACCGGCCTCGCGCGCGTGAATCACCCGGCCGAAGCGCGTGTCGATGCCGTCGCCGCGGACCGCCAAGGTGGCGTTCGGCGCAAGCAGGCCGGCGATGCCAGTGGCTTCCTTCGGCCCGATCCTCACGACCGTGCCGTCCGTCAGGAGCGCACCACGCAACTCGCCCTTCGGCCCGAACAGCGACAGCCGCACCGTGCCTGCCGCGTCCATCTTCTGATGCTCGTGCGTGGGATGCTCACGCTCCTCGTCGGGTCCGTGATCGACGATCTGCCGTCCGTTTGCGCCGGTCACTGCGATGGCGGCGAGCAAGTCAGCGCCGCGCGGCTTGACCGCGTGCACGCCGACCTTCTCACCAGCCTTGATCTGACGCGTCAGCTCTGCCTCCATGTGCGGGGGCGTGTGAACGAGCACGTCATTGTCGCCCGCGCGCATGACGAAGCCGTCGACCTCGCCATGAGGATTGAGCACGAAGCGCTCGAGAATTCCGGTCACGGCCGGCAGGCTGTCGGGGTCGATCCAATGCATGATTGTCTCCTCAGGTCTGTTTCGTTGGTTTGGAGGGGCTCAGCCGCGCGGCGGAGGCGGCGGCGGGGGGCCGAGCCGATCGGGACCGCCCCTCGGGCCACGCGGCGGCGGCGGGCCTTCGATCTCCGTCAGCTGATTAGGCGAAGCGCCGATCGCCCTTACGTCGACCAGCCTGCCGAGCGCGGTCTCCAAGAGATCGCCGCGGACGGAGATCGTCTGTCCCACACGCAAGGTGTCGGCGAGACGCTCGGCTTCCGGCGGCGGCAGCCGCAGCTCGGTGCCGTCGTCGAGCACCGCGCCGTTGACCTCGCCGCGCTTGCCATGCAGCAGCGTGGCGATGCGTCCGCTGATGGTCTGATCGCTGCCGCGCCGTCCCGGTCCATCCGGCGGGCCATTGTCGACCACGCTCTTGCCGGTCGCGATGTTGGTGACCTGGCTGGCATCGACCAGCGGCAGCGCACGGGCGCGCAAGCCCCGCACGGACACGCCGTCGCCTGGCTTGATGGTGAACACGACCTGCGCCGTCAGATGCGGCGGCAGCTTCACCTCGGTGCCATCGTTGAGGATCAGCCCGTCGACGTCGCCGCGCGGCGTCAGCGTGTACTGCTTGACGATGCCGCGCGTCTCCGGAAGCTGCGACGCATCCCATGTCGCATCAGGCGGGGAGAGCGGGGCTTGTGCCGAGGCGGTGCCGAGGCCTGCGGCGAGCGCGAGCAGGGTCACGATCGGCGTCATCTTTCGCGTCATCCTGGAACTCCTTGTCGAGGGTGGTGACGCGAATTGTTTCGCAACGGCCGTGCCAGTTGCGAGACCACGACAAATCAAGGGGTTGCATGATTGCGACGGGCGCTAGCCGTCGTCTTTCCCGACGCTGCGCGTCAGATTTCCTGACACCTCGTCGCCGAGGCCGTAGCGCTGCATCTTGGTGTAGAGCAGCTGCCGGTTGATGTTGAGCTGCCGCGCCGCCTCGGTGCGATTGCCGCCGCAGGCTGCGAGCGCGCGGCGGATCAGGCGCTCCTCGAGGCGCGCCACGGCCGTGGGCAGATCCGTGGCAGGATCTCCGTCCGCATCGATCGGGTTCTTGGTGATGTCGATGTCGCCGGCGTCGATCAAGCTGCCGCGCGTCAGCACGCAGGCGCGTTCGATCGTATTGCGCAGCTCGCGCACATTGCCGGGCCAGGACGCGTGGACGAGCTTGTCGATGGCGGCGTCGCTCAGTTGCGGACGTAGGCGGTCCGTCGTGGCCAGCGCCAGAAAGTGGTGGGCGAGCGGCAGGATGTCTTCGCTGCGCTCGCGCAGCGGCGGCAGCTCGATCGGGATCACGTTCAGCCGGTAGTAGAGATCCTCGCGGAAGGCGCCGCTCGTCACCTGCCGGGCGAGGTCGCGATGCGTGGCGGCGATGACGCGCGCGGCCACTTTGACCGGCTTGCCGCCGACCGGCGTGATGATGCGCTCCTGCAGCGCGCGCAGGATCTTGGCCTGCATCGCCAGCGGCATGTCGCCGATCTCGTCGAGAAACAGCGTGCCGGCGCCGGCGTCGCGGAAGGCGCCGGAGCGATCGGAGGTGGCGCCGGTGAACGAGCCCTTCACATGGCCGAACAATTCGCTTTCGAGCAGGTCTTGCGGGATCGCCGCGCAGTTCACGGCGATGAAGGGGCTCGCACTGCGCCGGCTGTGGACATGCAGCGCGCGCGCAACCAGCTCCTTGCCGGTGCCGGTCTCGCCGCGGATCAGCACTGTCGCCTCGGCATCGGCGGCAAGGCCGATCGTCTTCTGCACCCGGCGCATCGCCTCGCTGGTGCCGATCAGGCCGCTGTCGTCGGTGCCCGGTTTGTCATGCTGCGGATGGGTTCGCGGCGGCAGGCGGTCGATCAGCTCGCGTAGCGCCTCGCGACCGATCGGCTTGACGAGGTGATCGAACGCGCCGAGCCGCATCGCTTCGATGGTGTTCTCCGGGCTCGCATAGGCGGTCAGCACGATCACCGGCGGCGCGTCGCCATCGGCGCGGATGCGGCGCAGGGTTTCGATCCCGTCGATCCCGGGCATGCGCAGATCGAGCAGCACGGCATCGGTTTCGGCGCAGACCATGCCGATCGCCTCGCGACCCGAAGCTGCGGTCTGCGCGCGGTGACCGAGATCGGTCACCGTTTCCGCGAGACCATCGCGCAGGCCGGCGTCATCGTCGACGATCAGGATGGTTGCCATGGCAGGGAAATCTCGAAGCTGGTGCCGGTCGTGACAGGAGCAAGTCTCGCCTCGCCGTGATGAGCGCGGGCGATCTCGCGTACGATGGCGAGGCCAAGGCCGGTGCCATCGGCGCGGTTGCTGACGAAGGGTTCGAACAGGCGGTCCCGGATGCCGGCATCGATGCCGGGGCCGCTGTCGGTGACGCGGAAGAGGAGGCGGCGATCATGGATTTCGGCCGCAACGACGATCTCGCCGCCCTCGGGCGTGTTCTGGATCGCGTTGAGGATGAGATTGTCGAGCGCGCGCTGCATCTGGGCGGGATCGAAGCAGGCGGCCTCAGCGGAGGAGGGCGCGAGCGCGCGCAGCCGCAGGCCGCTGCGCGTGGCCAGCTCGCGATGGGTCTCGATCGTCGCCTGCAGGAAAGCTACGAGATCGACGCTGCGTGGGGCCGGACGACTCGTTTGCGTCATCGCGAGCAGATCGCGCAGCAGCGCGTCGAGCCGCGCGACCTGCTGCAGGATCGCCTCGAGCGCGCGGCTCTTGCGCGCGGGGTCAGGCGAGGCGAGCGCATTCTCGGCCTTCAGCCGCATCGCCGCGATCGGGTTGCGGATCTCATGGGCGAGGTTTGCCGACAGTCGGCCGACGGCGGCGAGCCGCTCCGCAGCGGTCGCGCGCTCGCGCTCCGCCGCGAGCCGATGGCCGGCATCGTTGACGGCGTCGACCAGGCGATCGAGCTCGCGGGCTCCTGTGTGCGGCAGTTGCGGCAGGTCGGCGGTGTTGGGCGCCGCGCCGAGCGCGGACTCGATGATCGCGATGCGCCGCGACCACGAGGCCAGGATGAAGGCGAGCCAGATGGCCGAGCCGAGCAGAGTGAGCGCGAGCACGGAGAGACCCGTCAGCAAATGCGCGTAGGCTGGGCCCTCCGTTGTGGCGGCGCGCGTCATCGTCCACGCCGTGACGTTTTGCAGCGGACCGCGCAGCGGGCAGGCGTGGACGATCAGGGTCTGCGAGCGTCCGGCATTTTCCGTCGTCGCGGGACGGCCGCTGCGCTGGGCGTTGCCGTTGACCTGCTGGATGACGCTGGACTCGGCCGCGGGGAGATCGGTTTTCGGGCCCGTGCCCTCATAGGTCGGATAAGCATAGGCCAGCGAGCCATGCTCGGCCTGCCAGATGCCGCCCTCGACGCCGGGCGATGCCGCCAGCGCGGACTGCACCACGGGGATGAGGTCCTGCTTGATGCGATCATCGATTGGCGCGCCGCCCCAGCCCGAGACGAAGAACTGATAGCGGTCGGCGATATCACGGCAGCCGCGCACCACCAGATCCTGCGCGCGTGCCACGCGCGCCTGCGACGATTGCTGAAACGATTCGACCAGGAGATAGGCCGTCGCCGCGCCGGAAACCGCCAGCATGAGCCAGAGCGCCGACAGCCGCGAGCGTAGGGAGCGCATCAAATGGTCCGCAATGACAAGGGATGCCGAGCGTGCGTAACCATCCGCAGAATACGGATCGCGGCACGTCACCGCCGAACAGAACGCTCGATTGGCAATGTTGGTTCCCGTGCGACCGCCTTAGCGCGGCAGCGGCGCCTTCTCGGCCATCGCCTTGCGCAGGATGCGCGACAGCGACTCGACCGAATAGGGCTTCTTGATCAGCTCGAAGCCGTGATGGGCGTTCTCCGCCAGCACATGGCTGTAGCCCGAGGTGAGCACGACCGGTAACCCGGGATAGCGATCGCGGATGATGCCGGCGAGCTCCAAGCCGTTGATGCCGGGCATGATGACGTCTGAGAACACCAGATCGACCGCGAATTCGTTGTCGGCGAGGATCGCCAGCGCATCCTGGCCGTTCGACACGCGACGCGTGACGTAGCCGAGATCTTCCAGCAGTTCGGTCGAGAATTGCCCGACCTCGTCATTGTCCTCGACCACCAGCACGCGGTAGCCGCGGCCGATCGTGGCGGGCTCGACGCGCGCGGCGCCGGCATCAGTACCGGATTGCGGCGCCGCCGCCTGCGGCAGGTAGATCGTGAAGGTCGCGCCCTGGCCGAGCCGGCTGTCGACGGCGATGTCGCCCTCGGACTGCTTGGCGAAGCCGAAGGCCTGGCTGAGGCCGAGGCCGGTGCCCTTGCCGACTTCCTTGGTCGTGAAGAACGGCTCGAAGATCGCATTGATGTTCTGCGGCGCGATGCCGGCGCCGGTGTCGGTGACCGAAATCGCGATGAAGGCGCCGGGTCGCGCGCTCTGGCCGCGCAAGGACGGGATCTGGTCCGTCCGCTGCACGCCGATCGTCAGCCGTCCTTCGCCGTTCATGGCATCGCGTGCATTCACCGCGAGATTGATCAGGGCGGTCTGGAATTGCGCGATGTCGGCCAAGGTGAACAGGCTGGCTTCCTCGGCGGCCAGCGCGATATGAATGCGGCTGCCGACCAGCGGGCGGATCAGCTGCACCACGCTTTCGACCTGCTCGCCGACATTGAACACCTGCGGCGTCAGCGGTTGCCGCCGCGCGAAGGCGAGCAATTGCCCGGTCAGCTTGGAGGCGCGCTCGACGGTCTCGGAGATCGCATCGACGTAGCGCCGCCGTCGTTCCTCGGCGAGATCACGGCGGCGCAGGAAGTCGGTGGCCGACCGTATGATGGTGAGCAGGTTGTTGAAGTCGTGCGCCACGCCGCCGGTAAGCTGGCCGACCGCCTCCATCTTCTGCGACTGCCGCAACAGCTCCTCGCCCTGGATGCGCTCGGTGATGTCGACGGCCTCGGCCACCGCACCCATGATCGTCTCATGCTGGTCGAATAGTGGCCGCATCGACAGCTCGAAATGCCGGTCGCCGTTGGCGAATTCGAGCCGGACCTCGGTGCGGAAGCTGTCGCCGGCGAGCACGCGCGCAAACGCCGTGCGCAGCATCTCGCTGACGCCGGTCGTGTAGGTGAACCAGGGCGCGTCCCAGAGCGGCTGGCCGATGACATCCACGCCGCCGGCGCGCATGCCCATGACGGCAATGCGGTTGGCATGGGTGATGCGGCCTTCGATGTCGAGAATGGCCTGATACTGGTTGCTGGTGTCGAAGATGGCGCGCATCCGCGCCTCGTTGGTGGCGAGCTGCGCGGTGCGCTCCCGGATCCGCTCCTCCAGCGTCTCGTTCATCCGGCGCAGCTCGATCTCGCCCTGCTTGGCGGCGGTGACGTCGTGGGCGACGCCGATGAAGCCGATGTGCTGGCCGTTCGCATCCCAGCGCGGCTGCGATTCCGAGCGCAGCCAGCGCCATTCGCCGTCGGCGCGGCGATAGCGCGCCTCGAGAAAGAACGGCTTCAGCGAACACTCGCCCGATTGCTGCTGGCCGAGAATGCGCGGCAGGTCGTCCGGATGCAGCGCGTTGCGCCAGTCGAAGGCGAGCGCCTCGTCATGGGGCAGCCCGAGGAAATCGACATAGGCGCGATTGACGAAGGAGCGGGTGCGGTCGAGCTTGGTCACCCAGATCGGCACCGGCGCGCTGTCGGCGATCAGGCGGAAGCGCTGTTCGCTCTCGCGCAGCTTGGCTTGCGCATCCATCTGATCGGTGACGTCGATATGCGCGCCGACCAGCCGGATGGCGCGGCCGTTCCAGTCGCGCTCGATGCGGGCGATGACGCGGATCCAGCGGGTCTCGCCATCGCTCGGGCGAATGATGCGGTATTCGGTGGTATAGTCTTCCTGCTTGCTCTTCACCGCCGCGATGAAGTCCTGCTCGGCCTTGGCGCGGTCCTCGGGGTGGACACGCCTCACCCAATCCTCGTGGGTCTCGTTGGCGGCTTCGGGCGGCAGGCCGTGAATGATGAGATATTCGGGGGAGCGGCGGTTGCGAAAACCCTCGCGGAGATCGACCTCGACGCCGCCGACCCGCGCGATGCGCTGGATGCGCGCCAGCTCGCCCTCGCGCTCCTGCAGGGCCCGGTAGGCCTGGTCGCGGTCGCGCGCGATCTCCTCGATGTGCTGGCGCAGCTCGGCCGCGCCGGTCGCATCCGGGACAACGTCGTCTCTGGGCGCATCCGCGCTGTTCATGCTGACCTGCACTCAAAGGGCAAGCGGTCGCCGGAAAATCCCACCGCAGGTGTTCGGAAGCGTGGCGACATCGGGTTCAATGACAACAAACTGGCCAGCAATTGAGGCGGACGAACGTCCGCGTGACGAAAACGTAGGGGCAGATAAAAAGTTCCGCAGCCCCGGAACGGACTGTTACTGTCATGCGTCGTCAGGCGCTAGACACCGCAACGCGTAGGTCCATACCGTGAAGCTCTTCGTCTGTCAGGCGTGCAAGAATATCCTGTATTTCGAGAATCGCAGCTGCGGGCGCTGCGGTCACCAGCTCGCCTTCATGCCGGAGCGGCAGACGCTCACCGCGATCGAGCCTGCGGGCGAGGGCTTTCGAACCTTGGCCGACGGCGGGGAGGGACGGTTCTTCTGCGCCAATGCCGAGCACGATGTCTGCAATTGGCTGCTCGAAGCCGGCGAGACCACGGGCTTCTGCCGCGCCTGCCGGCATAATGGCACCATTCCCAATTTGTCCGACCCTGCGCAGCTGGTCAGCTGGCGCGAGTTGGAGGTTGCCAAGCACCGGCTGTTCTATTCCCTGATTCGTTGGAAGCTGCCCTTGAAGACGCGGCTCGAGGACCCGCAACACGGCCTCATCTTCAACTTCCTCGCCGATGATCCGGCCGGGCAGCAGAAGGTCATGACCGGCCACGACAACGGGCTGATCACGATCGCTCTGGCCGAGGCTGACGACATTGAGCGCGAGCGCCGCCGTCTGGAGATGGACGAGCCGTACCGGACGCTGCTCGGTCATTTCCGCCACGAGGTCGGGCATTACTTCTGGGACGTGCTGGTGCGCGATGCCGGCCGGCTCGAGCAATGCCGCGCCGTTTTCGGCGACGACAGCCAGGACTATGGCGAGGCGCTGAAGCGTCATTACGAGCAGGGGGCACCGGCCAATTGGCAGGACAATTTCGTGTCGGCCTACGCGACGACCCATCCCTGGGAGGACTTTGCCGAGACCTGGGCACACTATCTGCACATCGTCGATACGCTGGAGATGGCCTCCGAGTTCGGCATCGAGATCGATCCGCCGGCCGACCAGATCGGCGGGCTGACGGCCCGCGTCACCTTCGATCCCTATGTCGCCGATGATTTCGACGTCATCGTCAATGCCTGGCTGCCGTTCACCTTCGCCATGAACAGCGTGGCCCGGGCCATGGGCGCGCGCGATCTCTATCCGTTCATCCTGACGCCGCCGGTGATCGAAAAGCTTGGCTTCATCCATGGTCTGGTGCGGCAGAGCGCACAGCAGACCGTCGCAGCGCGCCGGACGCCGGACAAGCCGCAGGCCGTGCAGAAGGAGGAGGTCGGGGCGGTGTGATCCCGGCCTTGACTCTCAAGAACATAAAGTGAACAAAAGCGGCTGCAGATGTCTACGATGGCGATCCTTCGATGTCGACCAAAGCCCGCTCCAGCTCTGAGGACGATCAGCTCGAGGCCGCCGTGGACCAGGCGATTGCAGCCTGCGGTGGTGATCTCAGGGGCACCATTCGCGCGCTGATCGTTGCGAATGATTATCTGGAGACCGAGGTCGCCGAGCTGATGAAGGCGGTTTCGCACGCCTACGCGCGGGGACGTTTCCTCAGCTATTCCGGGTGACGGCACAGCGCGACTGGCATGCCTCGGAGGACGACTTGATCAGACGCAAGGCGGGTTGCGCGCGGGCGATTTTGCTATAGACGAACCGGTCAAGCCCGCGGTCCGTTGCTTCGCCGCGAGTGGGGAGCCCGCCCAAAGGTATCAAGCAAGAACATGTTCAAAACCATTCTGATCGCGAACCGCGGCGAGATCGCCTGCCGGGTCATCAAGACCGCCCGCCGCATGGGAATCAGGACCGTTGCGGTCTATTCGGAAGCCGATCGCGATGCGCTGCATGTCGAGATGGCCGACGATGCCGTGCTGATCGGGCCGCCCGCCGCCGCCGAGAGTTATCTCCTGATCGACCGCATCGTCGAGGCCTGCAAGAAGACGGGCGCGCAGGCGGTGCATCCCGGCTACGGCTTCCTCTCCGAGCGCGAGGCGTTTCCGCGTGCGCTTCAGGAAGCCGGCATCGTCTTCATCGGCCCCAATCCCGGCGCCATCGCTGCGATGGGCGACAAGATCGAATCGAAAAAGGCCGCCGCCAAGGCCAAGGTCTCGACCGTGCCGGGCTTCCTCGGCGTCATCGAGGACGACAAGCACGCGGTGCGCATCGCCGACGAGATCGGCTACCCCGTGATGATCAAGGCCTCCGCCGGCGGCGGCGGCAAGGGCATGCGCATCGCACATTCGACCGCCGAAGTGGCCGAGGGCTTCAATCTCGCGAAGGCCGAGGCCAAGGCCTCGTTCGGCGACGACCGCGTCTTCGTCGAGAAGTTCATCGTCGATCCCCGCCACATCGAGATCCAGGTGCTCGGCGACAAGCATGGCAACGTGATCTATCTCGGCGAGCGCGAATGCTCGATCCAGCGCCGCAACCAGAAGGTCATCGAGGAGGCGCCGTCGCCGCTGCTCGACGAGGAGACGCGGCGCAAGATGGGCGAGCAGGCGGTCGCGCTCGCCAAGGCCGTGAACTACGATTCCGCCGGCACCGTGGAGTTCGTCGCCGGTCAGGACAAGAGCTTCTATTTCCTGGAGATGAACACCCGCCTGCAGGTCGAGCATCCCGTGACCGAACTCGTCACCGGCATCGATCTGGTCGAGCAGATGATCCGCGTCGGCGCCGGTGAAAAGCTCGCGCTGGCGCAGAAGGACGTGACGCTCACTGGCTGGGCCGTCGAGTCGCGCGTCTATGCCGAGGATCCGTTCCGCAACTTCCTGCCCTCGATCGGGCGCCTCACGAAGTATCGCCCGCCGGCTGAGAGCAAGGCTGATGGCATCACCGTGCGCAACGACACCGGTGTGCAGGAGGGCGGCGAAATCTCGATCTATTACGATCCGATGATCGCCAAGCTGGTCACCCACGCGCCGTCGCGCGCGGCCGCCATCGAGGCGCAGTCGACCGCGCTCGACGCCTTCTATGTCGACGGCATCCGTCACAATATCCCATTCCTGTCGGCGCTGATGAACCATCCGCGCTGGCGCGAGGGCCGGCTGTCGACCGGCTTCATCGCGGAAGAATTTCCCAAGGGCTTTGCGGCGCGTGCGCCGGAAGGCGAGATTGCGCGCCGGCTCGCCGCCGTCGGTGCTGCGATCGATCACGTGCTCGGCGAGCGCAAGCGGCAGATCTCGCAGCAGATGATCGGCCGTCCGGTGACCCGGCAGGGCCGCCGCGCGGTGTGGCTTGGCCGTGACGAGATCCTGCTCGACATCGCCAGGGACAATGGCGCGATCACGGTCCGCTTTGTCGGTGCTGACGGCAAGGTCGGCCCTTCGCACGCGCTGGTCTCCGAATGGAAGCCGGGCGATGCGGTCTGGCACGGCACCATCGATGGCGCAGAGATTGCGGTGCAGACGCGCCCGATCCCGAACGGCGTGCGGCTGGCACATCAGGGCGTCGAAGCGCCTGTCTACGTCTACACGGAAGCTGAAGCGGCAGCGGCACGGCTGATGCCGGTGGTCACCGCGGGCGACAGCGGCAAGAAACTGCTCTGCCCGATGCCCGGTCTCGTGGTGTCGATCGCCGTGACCGAAGGCCAGGAGGTCAAGGCCGGCGAGACGCTCGCCGTGATCGAGGCCATGAAGATGCAGAACGTGCTGCGTGCCGAGCAGGACGGCACAGTGAAGAAGGTTCATGCCTCGGCGGGAGCGACGCTCGCGGTCGACGCGCTGATCCTGGAGTTCGCGTAAGTAGAACACTCGTCATTCCGGGGCGGTCGCGATAGCGACCGAACCTGGAATCTCGAGGTTCCGGCTTCGATGCTCCGCATCGCCTAGGGAACGACGTGGGAGACCAGCATGACCTTCCGTGCACGTCGAGACGCGCTTCGCGCGATCCTCACTGGCGACCGTTGCATCCATCCCGGCTCCGTCTATGACGCGATCTCGATCCGGATCGCCGAAGACCTCGGCTTCCCATTGGGCATGTTCGGCGGCTCGGCCGCGTCTCTCGCCATCCTCGGCGATCCCGACATCGCGCTGATCACCCTCACCGAACTCGCCGAGCAGATGCGGCGGATGTCGCGCGCGGCGGCGCTGCCGGTGCTGGTCGATGCCGATCATGGCTACGGCAATGCGATGAACGTCCGCCGCACCGTGCAGGAACTGGAGGCCGCGGGCGCCGCCGGTCTCACCATCGAGGATACGTTGCTGCCGCAGGCCTTCGGCGCTGCCAAGCCGCAGCTGATCGCGCTGGACGAAGGCATCGGCAAGGTGAAGGCCGCGCTCGACGGCCGCGGCGATCCTTCGCTGGTCATTCTCGGCCGCACCGGGGCCGTCTCCATGACTTCGCTCGACGATGCGATTGCACGCGCCAGGGCCTATGAGGCTTGCGGCGTCGACGGGCTTTTCTTCACCGGCATCACCACGCGCGATCAGCTCGATGCGATTGCCACTAACACGACGCTGCCGATCGTGCTCGGCGGCGCGCCCGAGGAGATGTCCGACCTCAGCTATCTCGCCTCGCGCCGCGTTCGCGTCGCGCTGCAGGGCCATGCGCCGATTGCTGCGGCCACGCAGGCTGTGTACGAGACGCTCAAGGCGCTACGCGATGGCGCGTCGCCGAAGCAGCTGAAGGGCCTGCCGTCGGCCGAACTGACGTCGCGTGTCATGCGCGAGGCCGACGTCAAGACGCGGCTGCGCGATTTTCTCGGGCCCGGATCATGAGCGATCGCGTCCTCGTTCACGTCACTGTCCGCGGCCGTGTCCAGGGCGTCGGATACCGCGCCTGGGTCGAGGACCAAGCGATCCTGAACGGCCTCGAAGGCTGGGTGCGCAATCGCGCCGATCGCAGTGTCGAGGCGGTGTTCGCGGGGCCGGCCGATGACGTCGCGGCCATGGTCGCCGCCTGCCGGAACGGTCCGCCGGCTGCGCGCGTCGACGATGTGACGGACACGCCGGCCACCCCCGATCAACTCGCGCTGCGCAGGTCTGGCGAAGAGTTCTCCGTGCTGCCCACGGTGTAGTTGCGGCGCTTACCGCGCCGAAATCACCAGCGCCTGGATCTGCCCCACGACGGGTCCACTGCCGAACCGTTGCCGAAGCGCGTTCGCAGCCGCCTCAGTCACGGTGGTTAGGTCGGGCGCGCCCCGCGCCTCGATCTCACCGCGCATCGGCGTGCCCTGGCAGTAGGCGACGGCAGGCTCTCGCGCAGACGGGGCGCGGCTGCGGTGAGGCAGCGGCTCGATGACGATGTCGGAAAACCCTGCGTCACTCAGGTCGGCTCTGATCTTCAGAGGATCGAAATAGCCGTGTGGCGTGCGGGTGAAGAATTGCGGCGGGTTGTCCGGGAAGACCCGTTGCAGCGTCTCGTGCACGACATGGGCGAACTCATTGTCCTCGATCCGGTCCCAGACGTTGAACACGAAGCGTCCGCCGGGGCGTAGCACGCGGCGCGCCTCGGCATAGCCCTTCACGCGATCCGGTAAGAACATCACGCCGAACTGGCAGGCGACGACATCGAAGCTCGCGTCGGCAAAGGGCAGGGCCAGCGCATCGGCCTGCTGGAATGCGACGCGGCGGGCGTCAGTGAGATGCGTCTTGGCCTGTGCCAGCATCGGTTCGTTGAGGTCGGTCGCCGTGATCCGCACCTCCGGCGGCAGCTCGGCATCCAGCGCCCTGGTGACAACGCCGGTTCCCGCTGCTGTTTCCAACACGTCGCGCGGCCGGAGTGTCTTGATGCGTCGCGCAAGATCCTGCGCATAGGGCGTGAAGATCAGGGGAACCAGTAGTTCGTCGTACATTTGCGGGATTGAGCCGGTGAAGGCCTTGTCGGATGCCGTCATGGCTTACTCCTGTTCCAGACCGGGCAGGGAACGATCAGGCGCGATCGTCAGCGGCGGACGTCTGCGCCTTCATGTCCGTCTTGCCAAGCGGCCCTCCGGTTCAGCGGAACGGACGCTCTTGACATCTAGCTCCATCAGTCAGATATTTCTGTTATGACAGAAATTACAGGCAAGAAGAAGCTGCCCGCCGCCGTCGAGCGCTTCATCCTCAACTGGGGCGACATGGGCGACCAATGGGGCGTGAACCGCTCGGTGAGCCAGATCCATGGCCTCTTGTACCTCGCGGAGAAGCCGATGACGGCGGAGGACATTGCCGACACGCTCGGCATGGCGCGCTCCAACGTCTCCAATTCGCTGAAGGAGCTGCTTGCCTGGGACCTGATCCGGCGCGTGCCGATCTTGGGCGACCGCCGCGATCATTTCGAGGCCGAGACCGACATCTGGGAGGTTGCGCAGCGCATCGCCGCCGGGCGCAAGGAGCGCGAGATCGATCCCGCGATCGCTGCGCTGCGCGCCTGCGTGGCAGAGGCGACCGCGGACCCCGCCATCAGCGCGGTCGCGAGCAAACGGCTGAAGGACATGCTGGCTTTCACCGAACTGGTCGACCGCTGGTACGCGCAGATGCTGAGGGTGCCGCGGCCGCGTCTGGTCGCGCTGATCAAGCTCGGCGAGAAGATCGCAAACCTGCTGCCGTCGGGACGATCCAGGTCGGGCAGCGATTAGTTCATTGGAGGGCGTCATGGTGAGCCACCGGCATCTCGGACTTTCAGCGCCCTCCAACGCCAGGCTCCATGATGATCACCGCTTTCGCGCGCTGCTGTCGCCGGAGGACTGGGGCCGGTTGCCGGTGTCGATCTGGCGCCGCTTCTCCAAGCGGCTCGCCGAGGGCGCGACGGTGGTCTATGTCGGAGAGGTCGATCAGGCCGAGATGAGCCGTGCCGGCTTCTGGTTCGCGCAGGCCGCGCGGCTGATCGGCGGGCCGCTGCCGACCTCGACCGCGACCGGCGTGCCGATGATCGTTGCGGTCACGGAGGACGCGGCGAGCGGCGGCCAGATCTGGACGCGCATCTGCGGCCGTCCGCATGGTTTTCCTCAAGTCATCCACTCGGCCAAGCGCTTCGCCGGGCCGACCGGGCTCGAGGAATATCTCGGCTGGGCCCTGAGCATGAGCCTGCGCGTCTGCGTGAGCGATGGGGCGCTCGCGTTTCACAGTGCCGGCTACACGCTTGCATTCGCCGGCCGGCGCTGGCGCCTGCCGCATTGGCTGACGCCCGGCGATCTCACCGTCACTCATTCCGATCTCGGCGGCGGCGCCTTCCGCTTCACGCTCGAGATCGTCCATCCGCGCTTCGGCCGGATCATCCGCCAGAGCGCCACGTTCCGGGAGTCCTCACCATGACGCCGCTGCTCTGGTCCTTGATCGCCCTGCAGGTCGCAATGGGCGTGTTCGACACCTTCTATCATCACGAGTTCACCGAGCGGCTGGCCTGGCGGCCGTCGCAGCAGGGCGAACTCAAGCTGCACGGCGCCCGCAATCTGCTCTATGCCTTGCTGTTCGCCGTTCTCGGCTGGTGCGAGCCGCATGGCCTGTTCGCGCTGCTCGTGCTTGTAGTGCTGGTCGCGGAGATCGCGATCACGTTGACCGATTTCGTCGAGGAGGACCTGACCCGCAAGCTGCCGCCCAGCGAGCGCATCAACCACACGCTGCTCGCGATCAACTACGGCGCCATCCTGATGCTGCTGGTGCCCGTGCTGATCGACTGGGCGATGCGCCCGCCTGCGATCGTGCCGGCCTATGCGGGCTGGCTGAGCTGGATCGCGGCCGCTGCCGCGGTGGGCGCCGGCCTGTGCGGCGTGCGCGACTTCGCCGCCGTGGCGCGGCTGTCCCGGATGTCGCGGCCCGACGCGGAAGGGCTGGTTGCGGTGCTGCCGCCGGCGCAGACCATCCTCGTGACGGGGGCAACCGGCTTCATCGGGGCGCGCCTGGTGGCGAGCCTCAGCACGCCCGGCCATCACGTCATCGCACTGGTGCGTGATCCCGGCCGGGCGGCCGCCTTGCCACCGCCGCTGACCTTGATCACCCATCTCGATCAGATCGCCTCCGACACCAGGATCGATGCCATCGTCAATCTCGCCGGCGAGCCGATCGGCAACGCGCCGTGGACCACGGCCAAGCGCGCGGCGATCCTGCAGTCGCGCCTTGCCACGACCGAAGCGGTCGTCGCGCTGATCGCGCGGCTCGAGCGCAAGCCGAAGGTGCTGGTCAACGGCTCCGCGATCGGCTGGTATGGCCTGTGGCAGGACCAGCCGCTGACCGAGTCGGCGAAGTCGCATGCCTGCTTCAGCCATGATCTCTGCGAGGCCTGGGAGCAGGCGGCCCGCGCCGCCGAGGTGCAGGGCGTCCGCGTGGCGCTGCTGCGGATCGGCCTCGTCGTCGGCCGCGACGGCGGCGTCCTGGCGCGCATGCTGACGCCGTTCGAGTTCGGGCTCGGCGGTCCGCTCGGCTCCGGCCAGCAATGGATGTCGTGGATCGAGCGCGACGATCTGGTCCGGCTCATCGCCCATGTGATCGCGACCGACGGCATCGTCGGCCCGGTCAACGCGACGGCGCCGCTGCCGGTGCGCAATCTCACCTTCACCGCCGAGCTCGCGCGCTGCCTGCGGCGGCCGGCCTTGCTGCGCGTGCCGGCCGGGCTGCTGCGCCGGATCGGCGGCGACTTTGCCGAGGAGCTGCTGCTCGGCGGGCAGCGCGTGGTGCCGAACAAGGCGCTGTCGAGCGGCTTCGTGTTCCGGCACCAGAGCCTGCGCAGCGCGCTGGAATCGATCCTGTGAGCCGCCATGCGCGAACCGTCATTTGCGCTCCGCCCGCGCCATGGTCACCGACGGCAGCTCGCCGAACGTGGCGCGGTAGTAGCGGGCGAAATGTCCGGCATTGGCGAAGTTGCAGGCGGCGGCCGCGGTGGCAACGGTCACCGCCGGATCGCCCGAGCGCAGCATCTCGTGCGCCCGGCGCAGCCGGACGGATTTGGCGAACGCCATCGGCGAATAGCCGCGCACGCGCTCGAACAGGCGGAAGATCGAGCGCGCGCTGACGCCGGCTTCGCGCGCGAGCCGCTCGATCGTGATCGGTTCGCGCCAATTGGCTTCGATGTAATCCTCCAGCCGCTTGACGAGGCCGAAATCCGGCATCGGGCTGGGGTCCAGCAGCAGGTCGCGGAAGCGATGCCGGCTGGCGCAGAGAAACGCCACGTGCACGGCGTCCTCCAGCTCGCGGTAGACGGCGGCCGGGAACACCGCGCCAGGCTCGTTGAGCTGGGTGGTGAGGAAATCCAGCAGGCGCATCAGGCTACGGGCCTGCGGATCCGCGGCGGGAATGGCCGGATCAATCGCGTAATCGGCCCGCGGCTGCGCGCCGGCCAGCGCGGTCAGCCGTTGCCGCAGCACCTGCGGATCGAGGCGCAATGTCAGGCGGCGATGGCCGCTTTGACAAGCCATCTGCCAGGGCACGCCGGCGGGCGCCACGGCAAACTGATTCTCGTTCACGTCGGTTGCTTCGCCGCGGGCGCAACTGATGGCGCGCCCCTTCAGTGCGATCTGCACCCTGATGAAGTCGGCTGCCCGATGGTCGGAGACGATATCGCAGGTCGACGTACCGAAGCCGAGGCCGATGGTTTCGAGCTCGATGAGATTGACGATCGTCTCGAAACGCTCGGCGTGCCGTAAATCCACCCGCTCGGCGCCGAGCTGCCGGTCCGCGAGGTCGCGCAACACCTCCGCATTCGAGGTCCGGATCAGCGCGTGACGATGGAGGGGTTCGAGACCGTGAGGTGCCGGGCTCGGATGGGCCGGGGCGCTGACGAGGTCTGCTGCAGTCAAGAGACGGTTCAAGCCGCTTCTCCTGAGCTCCGATTGTTAACGCATGTTACATCACGTCCCGGTCACGTCAATTCATTCGACATTGCAGCGCTCCGAAAGGCCGCGGCCAGTGTGCGCAACGCGGCTCGCTTGGCAGTGTCGCCGACCTTGGCATGGAGCACGACCTTGGAGCGGCCGAGCTGCGGCAGTCCGAGGTCCGGTCCGACGTCGATCAGTCCGCTCGGCGCGATGCGGCGGGCCAGCGGCGCAATCGCAAGGCCGGCGCGCGCCGCGGCCGTGACCGCCGTGACGCCGCCGCCGACGAATGTCTCGCGAAAGGCGAGCTTGGCGCGGTCGAGCGCGCGGACGGCGATGCTGCGCACGCCGCAGGGCGGCGCCAGGGTCGCGAGCGGCAGCGCGCCGTCGGGCGGCAGACGGAAGCGGGGCGCCGCGAACCAGCCGAATTCGTCGGTGATCAGCGTCTCGCCGCCGCGGCGGCTCGCCTCGCGCCGCACGATCACTGCGTCGAGCTGCCCGGCGTCGTAGCGGTCGAGCAGGTCGCGCGAGAAGGCGATGCTCACCGACAGCGCCAGATCCGTCGTGGCCCTGTGGAGCTGTTCGAGCATCGGCACCAGTTCGGGACCGGCGACGTGATCGCTGATTCCGAGCGACAGAAGCGCCCGCTCGACCGGCTTTCCCCTGAGCGCAAGGTCGTGCGCAGCGATGAGCGCCACGGCATGCTCGGCGAAGGCGGCGCCGTCGGCCGTGATCCGGACGGTGCGCGGCGAACGCTCGACGAGCCGCTTGCCGAGCAATGCCTCCAGCCGCTGCAGCTTCAGGCTGACGGCGGCCTGGGTGGTGCCGAGAGCCTCGGCCGCGCGGGTGAAGCTCTTAAGCTCCGACACCAGCAGGAAGGCGCGGACGGTGGCGATGTCGAGCGTTGCTGTCATATCAGACTGTTATCATTGATATCCGGTACGATAAGATACCAAAATGGAGAGGCCGCGGCTAGCTTTGCTGATGAGGCGCAGCGATGCGCTCGAAAAGGGAGCCGACCATGCCGTTGATCAACATCATCTACGCCAGCTCGCGCCGCCAGCCGGCGCTCAAGAAGCACATTGCCGATGCCGTCACCGAGTTGACGGCGCGCATCCTGCGCAAGGACCCCAAGGTCACCGCAGTCATCGTGTCCGAAGCGGACGCCGCGGACTGGTTCGCGGGCGGTGCGTCGCTGGCGGAGCAGGGGCTCGCCAGCTACTGGATCGACGTCCATGTCAGCGAGGGCACCAACACCAAGGATGAGAAGGCCGCCTATCTCGCCGCCGTGTTCGACCGCATGTCCGAGCTCATCGGTCCGTTGCATCACGAGACCTACCTGCATGTCGACGATGTCAAGGCCGACGCCTATGGCTTCGGCGGCCTGAGCCAGGAGCGCCGCTACGTCGCGGCCAAGCTCGATGTGCCGCCGCAGCGCGGCACCTGAAGTTCAGGCGGTCGCGGCGAGGTCGGCAGCGACGGCGCCGAACACGCTCTCGAAGGCCTGCCGGAGTGCGACGTCGACGTCGGCCATCGTGACCGGCAGGCCGAGATCGACCAGGCTCGTCACCCCGTAACGCGGATCGGTGACGCCGCAGGGCACGATCGCCTGGAAATGCGACAGGTCCGGCTCGACATTGATGGCGATGCCGTGAAAGCTGACCCAGCGCTTCAGCCGCACGCCGATCGCGGCGATCTTGTCCTCGTGGCCCGCGCCCTTGTCGGGGCGCCTGACCCAGACGCCGACGCGATCCTCGCGCCGCTCGCCGCGCACGTTGAAGGCGTCGAGGGTGCGGATGATCATCTCTTCGAGGGCCGCGACATAGGCCCGCACGTCCGGCCGGCGTCGCTTCAGGTCGAGCATGACATAGGCCACGCGCTGGCCGGGGCCGTGATAGGTGACCTGGCCGCCGCGTCCGGTCGACAGCAGCGGAAACCGGGGATCGCGCAGGTCCTCGGCCTTTCCGGACGTGCCGGAGGTGTAGACCGGCGGGTGTTCGAGCAGCCACACCAGCTCCGCCGCCTCATGCGCCGCGATCGCCGCAGCCCGCGCCTCCATGACCGCGGTCGCCTCGGCATAGTCGACCAGCGAATCGGAGATGCGCCACGCGACCGCGTTGCCGGGCGGCCCGGCAAAGCTGGTCAGGTCGAGGGTTTCGCGGCTGTTAACCATTGGCTAACCGTAACATGGTGATCTCTGGGGCAACGGATTCCAGTGACTTGGGTGCTCTCGCAGTGTCAACCCTCGATAAAGTGACAGTCGACCTGATGGTCGTGCTCGGCACCTGTTCAATGCCCATCCACCAGGTTCTGCGCCTGTCGCGCGGCGCCATCATCGAGCTGGACGCGACCGAGGCCGACGACGTCAAGGTGCTGGCCAACAATTTGCCGATCGCCAACGGCGTCGTGCTGGTCGACCGCAACCGCATCGCGGTCGAGGTCAAGCAGATGCTGCCGCGCTCGCCGACCCCGACGACGCGATAGGGTCGCGGGGCGACGCAAAAACCATCCACAATCCGGTATTTTAGGGCAGGGCGGGGGTTGTCCCCCCGAGATCGATTTGATACACGGGCGCCACTGATCCGGTGCCGCCTGTTTCCAGGCTCCGGCTTCTCCTTCGCGCTCGTGGCGGAATTGGTAGACGCGCTGCCTTGAGGTGGCAGTGGGTAACACCGTGGGGGTTCGAGTCCCTCCGAGCGCACCACAAACCCACGTTTTCCCTTGAAATCGTTACGGTTTTTTCCGGATGTTACCCGGGAATGTTACCACTTCGTTCCCGCCCGCCGTTCCCGTCCTGTTTTCCGCGACAGGCCTCAAAAAATCATCCAGCGACTGGCCCTGGTCGAACGCGACCACCTTGTCCATTCCGCTGATGCCGAGCTTCTCGCGGTTGGCCTGGGCGATGTAGTGCGCCGGCATCTTCGGGTCGGTCCAGCCGAACATCGCCATCATCTGGCTCTCAGTACACTCGGCATAGGCCGCCACTTCGGCGCGCGCCTTGCGCACCCCATGGCAGCTTTTCTTCGCCTCGTTGACGCCGGCAAGGACGGCGTACTTCTTGAACTTCATCGCCCACGCCTTCTTGTTCATCGGCAGCACGCGCCCCTTCAGGCGCTTTCCGGTGAACACGTCGGCGCCGATGATTCCTGCGGCTCTTGCGGCCCGCAGGCTCTCCGCGAACTCCGGATGCACCGGTACGGTCACCATCGTATTGCCCCGGCTTTTTTCGGTGGTGATCTGGACGGCCATCTTGCGCACGATCTGGCGCAGGTGCGGCGGCCCAAAGCGATGCGCATCCCCGAGCCGCAGGAACGTGTAATGCAGGATGTCGAACATCAGCCGCGCCTCGCTGCCGAGCGGCCATTTGGCCAGGTATTTGGCCATGTCCTCCTCGGTCCAGGGCAGGAAGCCACCGCTCTCTCGCGAAGCACGCGCCTTCCCGGAGCGCAGACCGATCGTCGGATCGTCGTCCTCGTCCAGGTGGCCCTCGTCAATCATCCAGCGCATCAGGCCGCGCAGGGCCGACAACAGATTGCCGGCCTGAGAGGGGGTCCGCGCCTTCATCTCCGCCTTGATGACGTTGCGCGTGAGCACCGCAAATGGCTTCTCGCCATTCTCGATCAGCAGGCTTTCAATCAAACCAGTCCGCTGGAGGCGAGTTGTCTCGGCAAGACCGGCATGGCCGACACTGAGATCGCCGAGCCAATGATCGCTTTGCCTGTATCCGTACCAGTACCAGCGCAGTGTCCCGGGCTTAGGCGGCGAAGTGGGGCGCGCAGGGCAGGGCGTGTTGCGCTGCTTCTGGGCGTTGACGTAGTCGCTCTCCTGTCTGTAGAGCGCGATCTGGGAGGCGATGGCGGCATCGACCTCAGCATCAAATTCTGAAGAACCATACGCGGCCTTGATCCGGATCTTTGGCAGTTTGTTGCGGAGCTGCACGTAGTAGCGCAATTGACCGCGCTGGCTGACATCGACGCAGAGATAGCGGCGCTCCGGCTGACCGGCCCTGCTGGTTCCTTTGACGCGCCGCATCCGCAACACTCCTCCGAGTGCGGCGACCGCCGCCTCATAGGCGGCATCGAACGCTCTCGTACCGTAGTCTTCGGCGATCCCGATCCGGTGTCCCTTCCGGCTGACCTTGACGTACCAGCGCAACGATCCGGATTCGGAATAGTTGAAATAGAGGTACATGCGACGATCCCCACGCGCGCGGGGGTCGGTACGTTCCGTCTCAGGCATTGGTTGGCTCCCTGAACCAATGCCTGGAGTCTACGAATCCTCGGATTCGGCATCAACGGTGAAAGGTGCGTTTCACCCGCTTTCGGTGCCATTGAGACGGCGCGCAAGCGCATCGGACGGCGTCCAGATTTCGCCGAGATCAATCTTCGATCGGGAAGGCGAATGACCGCTCGACGTGAGTGCGATCCTGATCACGCCGTCCGTGTCGACGATGACCTCAGCGGCTTCCGTTTCCTTTGCCGCGCGGATCGCGCGTGAAATGTCTGCCTGCGTGACTCTGGCCGGGCGGCGGGGCATCGAGCATCTCCATCCGATCTGTGAGCTCCATTGGAGCAATTCGGGCCGCCGCCGCGAACGCCATGGCAGCGATCGCGAGCAAGAAACGCCAAAATGCACCGTTCGAAAAGTGCTCGGCTTCCCGGCGGCGAACGTTTGGCGGGAAATGCGTGTGAAACGGACGGTCGGTGCCGAGTTCGACGATTGACGCAATCAGGCGCATTTGCGGCAGGTGCGGTTCCGACGGTGCCCGAACCGGCGCTAATAGCCCTTTGCCGTCGGTTTGACAGGGCCGTCGTCCAGTAAGGGACAGTACCTCTTGCGCAACTCGTCCACCGCAGTCCGGTCGAGTTCACCCCGTCGCTGACGGTCGCGCAGAGCACCACGATCCTCCGCCGAAAGGGCGATCAGGAATGCCCAACCTTCGCCCGGGTCCCGCAACAGCTCGACAATCCGCAGATCGAGCCGCGCGGCATCATCGTCGTCATGGGCTAATCCGATCGGCTTGGCCTGCAAATGTCTGCGGGACGCCTGAGGCAGATGGTTCGCCGAGGACCGCGCTCTGTTTTTATCTGCTTCTTTATAGGCAGGTCCCTTAGGGCCCCGCGGTGGTTCTTTATACGCAGGTCCCTTTTGGACCCGCGGAGCCGCAGGTCCCTTTTGCGCCCGCGGCCGACCAGCAACGTTGGGAGGGACCGGCACGTCGCGGACGACATAGTCGATCTCACCGAACCGCTTGCCGTCGGCGAGCCGCTGCTGCTCTCGGGTGACGTAGCCAGCCGAGATCGACGGAAAATGCGTTGCAGTTTCTTCCGGCCGACCAGAAGCGTCCGCCCGACATGGTCGAGACGGACGCGCCACTTGTGTGGGCGTGACAGCAGGAAACCGAGCACGCCCTTGGCCTCGACCGAAAGCCGTTCATCGGTGAACACGGCATTCGGCACGATCGTGAAATGCGTCCTGTGCTCGCGACGCACGATGGTCAAGAGGGCGCTCCCAAATCGTCGGCCCTTGTCTGCGCCATTGACCAGGACCGAGATGCGGGAAGACCAACAGCGCGGCGCATGAGCGTTGCAGGATTGGAAGCGTCACGGCCTCTCTCAGCCGCCGGAGAGCAGGCCGGCCGCATGGACGAGGTTGCTGAGGGTCTTTCAGGACCGGCTTCCATGGAAGCCCACGAGAACACGCCCGTGCACTGTCGGCGGCCCATGCTGAGCGCCGCTCGCCGGCGGATTAGTTTGACCGCACGCTGATCGATCATACCTTCGGACGCGCTCTCGCCGACTGCAGCTGAATTAGCTTCGCTAGAGGAGCGTGGTTGTTGAGAGGGAGGGTTGCTGTAGTTCATGAGCGAACATGCCACGGCAAACGCGAACCACCATCATGCCGATCCTACGATCCGCTTCGACAAAGTTGCTCATGTTCCGAATGAGGTGCCGGCTATTCCCGGATGGAGAAACCGCGTCCTGCTAGAGCAACCGTCGCTCGTCATCGCGACCATCACGTGTGTTGATCACCGAGGCCAATTCTTTGCATTCCTGGATCATCGAGGAAAGCACGTTCTTCCGTCGAAGGTCCGATTCCGCCGATCCCACGCAGACGTACGCTATGGTGCGAATAGTGCCATTCGGGGGATTGATCCTCCTCACCAATTGTATTCAAACAGCAACAATGAAGTTCGTGAGTGCCAGAGTGCTAGTAGTCAAGACAAGCACTTACGACCGTCGATTCTACGCCGCGGAGAGGCGCTTTTATCTTGCCGTCGAGCTCACCCTACGTTCGCTCCTCTCCGATCCTGGGCTGAACTGCGCTCAGACACCGCGCGGTAGCTACACGAGTTGTGAGTCTCAAGGAGCGTCTTTTCTGCGGTTCCGGTCGGGCCATTGGCTTCCGGGCGCTCGAGCTCAGCGATTTATCGAGAGAAGCCAGAGTCATCTAGCTGCACCGGCCATGCTGTTTATCCACAGATCTGAGACCAAAAGTCGGACTGGCCGCCTGCATCATGACCGGAACGTCGAACAAGATTGGTGTGAAAGCCGCGCGCAAATCGCCGATATGGATGGCGCAGATCGAGTGTCGATCAGCGGCAACTCGGCAGCAACAGTGCGGATAGGGGCCGTCAAAGGAGGGGCGTGGCGTGCGACCTAGCGTGATTCGGCTGTTCCGCTCTGGCTTCGGACATGCCACCTTTGCTGGACACCTGCACGAGGGCAGGGCTCGCGAGACTTGGTCCGCTTTCGCCAAGCGGCGGCAGACAACCGCTCGCCATGCGGCACCAGTGTCCGCAGGGCCTGTTCGTCTGCTCTCCACTGGGTGAGCAGTAGGGATGACCGATTCCGGTCCGGGCAGACAACTCCCCGTTCCGGCCTCTGAGGTCCGCGTCGTCGTTTTGGAGCCGCCGGCATTTCGGGCGCGTCCGATCGCGCGCGGCCGAGACGCAAGGAGCAGCACCTGATCATGACAGAGTCGGATCCGCCCCATCCATTCGATGACATGGAGGCGCTGGCCTGGCTGCGCTCCCAGCCCGAGCGACACGTGACGGTCAGCGCCGCTGAACTCGCGCGCCAATGGGGGTGGAATAGGATGCGGGCTAGTCGTCGCCTGAAAGCTTGGGAGCGCGCGGGCCTGATCAGTCGTAGCGCTGAAGCGATCATTGTAACGGGGACTGTAACACCGACCGATACAGATGGTACCGTCGGCGTTTCAAACGCCTCCGGCCTCGCCGGCACCTCCGGATCGGAGGAAGCCCACCGCTCCCCGACACGCGTCAAGCTCGCCGCCTTGATTGTGGCTTTAGCGCTGGCTTGTGTATCGGCTGCCTTTTCCATCGACGGCCTGACCGCGATCTTTGCCGGCGCCTTCTGGCCTGTCATCATCATGGGCAGCGTGCTGGAGGCCGGAAAGCTCGTGGCGGCGGCATGGCTGACTGAGCATTGGACGTCTGCGCCGTCCCTCCTAAGGTTCGTCCTCGTCCTGATGATTGGCGTGTTAATGAGCCTGAACGCCGTTGGCGTATTCGGCTTCCTCACCCGCGCTCACCTCGACCATATGGCATCCATAGATCTTGCCCTTGCCGAGAGAACCGCAGACCTTGAGGCCCGCCTCGGGATGCAGAGCCGAGTGGTCACCGACATCGACCGGCGCATTGCCCAGATCGACGCGGCCATCGACGAGGCGACGCGCCTTGGCCGGCCGGTCGGAGCGATGACAATTGCTGACCAGAGGCGTCGCGAACGTGCCGACATCGCGGCGGAACGCCAACGTGAGTCCCAGGCTCTCGCCAATCTACAGGTCGAGAAAGCCAAGATTGATGCGCAACGCAGGCGTGCCGAGGCCGAAGTCGGACCGATACGATATCTCGCCGAGCTGATTGGCATACCCGCCACGGATTTTGAGCGAGCGGTCCGGCTGCTCACGCTGGCGGTTGTTGCTGTCCTCGATCCAATGGCAGTGGCGCTGCTGCTCGCCGCCGGAGTCCACGCGAGGCGCGCGAGTTAGTTCTAACGGTTGCCGTCTCGTCTCTAAGAACGCGTAGGCCTACATCTTGGCGCCTATCGAAGCGTCGATGAAGATCACGCCTGCGGCCGTCACCGCGGGAACGCCGACTGTCACGCACGCGGACCGCGTGTATCAGCCGATACCCGGTCTTCCCTGCGCCTCTTCTTCCGACGAAGAGGTCGGTCGATCTCACAACTCGGGCGTAGGCTACCGCGGGATGACGCAGGCACTTAACGTGGAGATGAGCCGATAGCGTGTCCCGCATGCTCACGCTGTCGCACCAGCGCGTGGCGCCAGCCAGCCCCGCCTCGGTGTCCGGACGGAGCATGGCAGCCGAACAGCGGACATGGAACCGGGCTATTTGATTGCAATCACCTGCCAGAAGGTTACGCCGAGCCCCAGGCTGCGCGCTGGCAGGACCATCTGCCCATCGCGAACGTCCGCCTGAAATTCCTCGACGGTTTGAAGCGTCGGATCAGGCCGGGTCGGCTGCAGAAGATAGGCCGCGAGATTGCTCGTATTGGCGTCGACGACAAAACGCCGCACGGTCGCGGGGCCGTCGAATGGCAGGTTCTCGAACGCAACCGAGAACGACTGCGGATCGTCTGAATAGGCGCTGTTGTAGTTGAACACGACGATTCCGGCGGACGATCCGTCGCTTGCCGCGAAGGCATCCAGGGCGGACGGCGTCGAGAGTGCCGCGGTCCGCCGCTGGCCGCTCATCATGGCGAACATCCGCATCACGTTGGCGACCGGCTTTGGCTGGTAGGTGGCGACACCATCGCTGATGATCTTGTGCATCAGGCTCGGCATGCCGATCATGCCCGGATCGTAGCCGATGCCATCGTGGAGCATCAGGTAGGAGCCGTCGGAGATGCCGAGCCGAACGGCTTCCTTCAGGAAGGCGGCGGTCCATGCGGCGCCCTTGTGCGAGTAGTTGACATCACTGTTGGTGTCCACCGACGGGCCCCATTCGGAGACGAACAGCGGCATGTCCGGGCGATTGAGCTGCGCGAGCTTGGCGCGGATCGTCTGGACGAGATAAGCGAGGGTGGTGGAGGAGGGCGCCTGCGGATTCCAGCCATGCTGGAAGTCGCCATAGAAGTGGAACGAAAACCGGTCCAGCGCGGCCTGGAAGCGGGGACGTCCGGTGGCGGGGTCGAGACTTGCGGCGGGGTCCAGGGTCTGTTCGAGAAAGCGTTCCTCCAGTGTCGGAAGTCCGCTCGGGGGATAGCGGTCGAATGAGACACTGGAGAAAGCGGGCCCGGCCATGTCGAGGATGCGCCCGGGATAGTCGCTGCCGAAGCTGGCCTCGCCTCGGATCGCTTCGATGCGGTCGGCGAAGATCTTCTGGATCGGAAGCAGGCCGCGCGCCAGCCGCCGCGGATCGGTGCTGTAGGGATAGGCCTGGTCGTCGACAACAGGCCATTCCTGCAGCTTGTAGGTCGCCGGGTCCATCCACCACAGGAAGCGCGCCCAGGGGCCGAGCGGCAGCAGCGCGAAGCGCGCGGGATCGGGCGGGGTCACGGCGTGGAAATTGACCGGCTCGGGATCGGCGATGTCGAGCTCGTTGCTGCATTCGAACACGATGGCCTGTGCGCCGCCATTGGCCGTCGCCGGATCGAAGGCGCGCTGGACGACATGGCGCACGAGCTGATCGACATAGGAGCGATAGCGATCGAGCTCCGCCGCCGACCAGGTCTCCGCCGGCCCGCCTGGCACGAAGCTGACCGGCATGAAGCTCGCGGCGGCGATGTGGAGCGAGAGGCCGTTGCTGAGCGCCCAATCGATCTGCGTATCGAGCGGGCCGCAGCCGCCTGCCACGACCGCTCCGAACTGTCCGCTGGCATCGAGCGTCCGTTCGCCGAAGCGGCCCTCGCTGTCGAGATCGCAGAGCGCGTCCGCCTGCAGCAGCCGCAGGCGCTTCAATCCGATGTCGGCGATGATCCCGCGCATCGGCGCGATGGTGCCGTCCTGCGGCGCATTGGCGCCCCGGAAGATGGTCTTCAGCGTGGCGAGGTCGTCGCGTCCACTGTCCGACACGATCGACGCCGCGTCGACCGTGATGGTCGTGACAGAGGTTGGCGTGTCCGTCTGAGCGAGGCTGGAGGAAGGACCAATGCAGGTCACGAGGAGGAGCGCAGCGCCGAGCCGTTTCCGGGAGGCAGCGAGCATCATCAGGTCTCATGGCGGGAGTAGCGGTGCGCAGGACGCTCACCGCGTGGTTGTGGTAGCATTGTGGGGTGTCGTGGTGGTGACGCGCGCGACAAGCTTTGACGACAGCCAGTCGTCAGGCCGTTTCGGGGCGCATCTCTGCGACAAAGGCGCGATAGGCCCGCCTGACACCGTCCTGCAGCGGGGTTGTCGCCGACCATCCGAGCCCCGCAAGGCGCGTGACGTCGAGCAGCTTGCGCGGCGTCCCGTCGGGCCGCGACGGATCGAAGCTGATCCGCCCCTCGTAACCGACGACGTCCGCGACCACGCGCGCGAAATCGGCGATGCTGATGTCTTCGCCGGTGCCGATATTGACGAGCTCCGGTGCCGAATATGTCTTCATCAGATGCACGCAGGCATCGGCCATGTCGTCGACATAGAGGAACTCGCGCCGCGGTGTGCCGGTGCCCCAAACGATCACTTCGGGCGCACGCGTCAGCTTCGCTTCGTGGAAGCGGCCGATCAACGCGGCGACGACATGGCTGTATTCCGGATGGTAGTTGTCGCCGGGGCCGTACAGATTGGTCGGCATCACGCTGATGAAGTCCGCGCCGTACTGGCTGCGATAGGCCTCGGCCATCTTGATGCCCGCGATCTTGGCGATCGCGTAAGGCTCGTTGGTAGGCTCGAGCAGCCCGGTCAACATCGCATCCTCGCGCAGCGGCTGTGCGGCGAATTTCGGATAGATGCAGGAGGAGCCGAGGAACAGCAGCTTCTCGGCGCCATTCGCGTGAGCCGCGTGAATGACATTCGCTGCAATCGCCAGATTGTCGTAGATGAATTCGGCGCGCCTGGTGTTATTGGCGACGACGCCGCCGACGGTTGCGGCGGCAAGGAACACGACCTGCGGCCTGTTCCGGGCGAACCAGGCGAAGACCGCGGCCTGGTCGCGCAGATCGACCTCGCTGCGTGGTACGGTCAGCAGGTCGATGCGCTCTTTCGCCAGCCGTCGCACCAGCGCTTGGCCGACCATGCCGCGATGGCCGGCCACGAATACGCGCTTGCCGGCGAGGTCAAAGATCACGGGCGCCATCGGCGACCTCCCGCCGGGCAAGCTGCAGATCGCTCGCGACCATTTCGCGAACGAGTTCGTTCAAACTCCGCTTCGGCCGCCAGCCTAGCTTGTCGCGCGCCTTGCTCGCGTCGCCGACCAGAAGGTCCACCTCGGTCGGACGGAAATAACGCGGATCGATGCGGACCAGGGCCTGTCCCGATCGGCGGTCGATCCCGACTTCCTCGATCTCCCGGCCCCGCCATTCGATCTGGCGATCGACCTCTGCAAAGGCGAGTTCGACGAACTCGCGCACCGAGCGCATCTCGCCGGTGGCCAGCACGAAATCGTCGGGCTCGTCGACCTGGAGGATCTGGTGCATGCCCTCGACGTAGTCCCTCGCATGGCCCCAGTCGCGCTTCGCCTCGAGATTGCCGAGGTAAAGCGTGCTCTCGAGACCGAGTTCGATGCGCGCCACGGCGCGCGTGATCTTGCGGGTTACGAACGTTTCGCCACGGATCGGGCTCTCATGATTGAACAGGATGCCGTTCGCGGCGAACATGCCATAGGCTTCGCGATAGTTCACCGTGATCCAATAGCCGTAAAGCTTGGCGCAGCCATAGGGCGAGCGCGGGTAGAACGGCGTGCTCTCCCGCTGCGGCGTCTCCTGGACGAGCCCGTAGAGCTCGGATGTCGAGGCCTGATAGAACCGGATCTCGCGTTCCATGCCGAGGATGCGGATGGCCTCGAGCAGCCGCAGCACGCCGAGCGCGTCTGCATTGGCGGTGTATTCCGGGCTCTCGAAGCTGACGCCGACGTGGCTCTGCGCCGCGAGATTGTAGATCTCGGTCGGACGGACCTGCTGGACCAGCCGGATGAGATTGGTCGAGTCCGTCATGTCTCCATAATGCAGCAGAAAAGGCGTGTTGCCGTCGTGCCGGTCCTCGTAGAGATGATCGATGCGCGCCGTGTTGAAGGACGACGACCGCCGCTTGATGCCGTGGACCGTGTAGCCCAGGCCCAGCAGATATTCGGAGAGATAGGCGCCATCCTGTCCGGTGACGCCGGTGATCAGAGCCACAGGCTGCTTGGAACTCAAGTCAAATCCACCTTCATTGGACGGCTTGCCGCGAGGCGGCCGTGGACATCCGAATTGCACCGGCGCGTTGAAACTGAGAGGCCGTCAGGAACGGTCAGACTGCGCCGGGGCTCTCGTATCACGGCGTTCGTTAACATCGAAGTATAACATCGACGTGATGCATCGGATCGCATCCGGATGAGCGGGCAAAGAGTAAAGCCGGCGCGCCCGGGCGGATCGGCGGCGCCGTCCACCCGGGCACGCGGTCGTTCAGGTCAGGGCTGCGGCGCGCAGCTCGATGTCCGCCCTGATCTCGTCGAACCGTTGCGGTCCAAGCCAGGGCGACATCAGGCTGCGGGCGCGGGTCGCGAACTCGCGGCGCGGCCCGTTGCAGATGATCGGGGCGCAATGCGCCTCTTCGGTGTGGCGCTCGCCGAATTCGCGCAGATAGCTACTGAAGTTGCTCATGGTCTCATCCACCTTCAGCAGCGTCTCGCACGGCGCGCCCTCGGCATAGACCACGTCATGGCTTGCGAGCTTGATGTGGAAGAACTCCAGCACCTCATGCTGGTCGGCCGGATCGATGGTGATCGTCGTGCCGTTGACGAGCGTGCCGGCCGGGATCAGAAGGCCATCGAGCAGCAGGGCGTGGCCCTGGGTCACATAGAGGTCGCGCTTCGGCATGTCAGGATCGAGGGCAGACCGTGCAATGCGGACGGGGCGGGCGGCAGTGGGCCAGGCAGCGCCGGGCTTCATCCGAAGCCGCCGGAAGCTGCCGATCCACTGCACCGGACGCAGACCGCCGAACACGGTCGGCAGAAGATCGCCGGCCATCAGGTCCTCGATGGCACGCTCGCCGCTGGCGGTCATGATGCGTGTTCCTCGCAGAAAGCAGAGATTGCCGTGGCTGCCGCCGCCGCCGCCGTGATGACCGCCACCACCGTGGTGGCCACCGCCGCCGCCATGATTGCCGCCGCCGTGACCGCCGCGCCAGCCGCCCCAACCACCCCAGCCGTGCCTGCCGCCGGAGCCCCAGTCGGAGCCGTGCTCGCGAGCGAGCGCTTGCGACGGCAGCATCTCGGCGAGGAGCGGCCCCGCCGCCAGCGCACAGATGGCTCTCAGATCTCGCGCCAGAAACGCGCGCCGCGACGTCCGCGCATCCGGTTGGGTCGGGTCGGTCATGTCGGTCTCCAATGATGTGATGCAGCCGTTGAGCCGCGATCAATGCGTGACAGGAGGGATATGATGTGTTTTCGGCAGAAAAGGTGATGCTTTACCGTCTCAAGATATCATAATTATGCGATGCAAATAATATCAGGCCAAAAATGTAACACAACTGCGCTCGGCTCGCGTCCCATAGATGTCAGGAGAGAAACGAGGCGCGGGTTGCAGGACCTTGGATGCGTTTTGCAGCCCAGTTCTTGGCGATCGCCGGCTGGCTGCTCGATCCAGGCCGCGCAAGACTGGACGGACCAAGACCGGACGGACCAGATCGGATCAATATTCCATGAAAAATGAATGCCGCTCGGGTGGCGACATGGCGTATCGGGCGCTGGCGGCTTGATCGTTCGGCGCGACCGCGCGTCACAACGGAGGCAGCGTCACGGCCGCGCGCTGCTGATCTGCTCCGGCCGCGGCTGGCTCATGGAAAAGGCCAGCCAGACGTTGGGGTCCCGTGAACTCTGCCGCAGCAGATAGCGATAGCTGGTTTCGTACCAGAACAGGATTTCCGGCGTGAGATTGTCGAGGATCATCTCGCCGCGGTCGGTGCGGACCGTCAGGACGGCATGACGGTCAACGTCGCCCGCCCGGCCTTGGACCACGGTCACCAGCAGCGCGCCAGCCGGCCAGCCGGCCTCGCTGAGCAGACGACGCTTGAGCAGCACGATGTCCTCGCAGTCACCACGGTCGAACGGCATCGCCCAGCGCTCTGTCTCGCCGTAGAGCGCCTTGTCCGTGGTGTATTTGACGCGGTCGTTGACGTGAGCGTTGATGACATAGAGTTGCTGCAGCTTTTCAGGGGTGAGTTGCAAGTCATCGGAGCTGTCCGGGGTCGGACGGCACTCCTTCGGCTGATCCGCGCAGAATCGCAGCCAGCCGTTTGGCGCCTTGGCGACCACGTCGAGCTTGGCGAAGATGGCGGGGCGGGCCAGGAACGCGTTCGCAGGATGAGCGCCGAGCGCGGCGCAGGCCGCCACAGCGATCGTCACGCAGACGCGGGTGATCGCCGATTGTCGGACGTTCGTTGCCGGGGTGCCAAGCTTCCACATCTGCCAGTATCCAATGGGCCTGATGGGCGCGATTCTGACAGATGGGCTTCTAGATCCGGCTAAGCAATCGATTCAAATTGTTCTCAATGCGCTCGAATCTTACGCCCTTTGGCTCGAGCTATCGTCGGCTGTCGCGGGATGTGATGCAGGACCCGTCATGCAGCACGATGATCATGCGGCAATACTGATACCGGTGTGAGCCGTTCCCGGTACGTCAGCCTGGCATGGGCAAGCCGGCCGTCGCCGGCGGGCTAAATGCGTTCAAAAATCCGACTCCTGCGGCCAGCGCAGCGCATGCCATTGCCCCAATGCAATCTGGTGCCGGGTCATCTTCGTGGCCACCGCGTTGCGCAGCCGGGTGTATCTCTCGCGCATGTGCGCCGGTGCGCGGGCGGCAGCGAGGTTCAACCATTTGTAGGCCGCGATATCGTCACGGGGGACGCCGTGCCCCTTGTCGTAGGCGAGGCCGAGACGATATTGCGCGGCCGTGTCGCCCTGTTCCGCCGCGTGGCGATACCAATAGGCGGCGGCATCATAGGCCTGAGGGACACCCTGACCGGTCTCGTAGAGAAAGCCGAGCATCGTCTGCGCGCGTGCGTTGCCTCGCTCGGCCATGGTTATCAGCATGACGCCTGCGGCTGCAAAATCACCTCGCGCAATCAGGTCGTTCACCGTGCGCAGCGACGTCGCGTGTCCTTGTCGCGGAGCGAGGATGACGAAGACGAGGCAGAGCAGGAAGGGCCGCAGCATCCTTTTCATGACAGATCATCATCCCCCGATGAGCTTCCTCAGCGCAGCCTCGTTGCGCTGCCCTGCCGGCTTTCGGCGTTGCCGAGCGAGCCCCTCAGCTTTGAACGGACCTCCTCGGCGACGAAATTGGCGTCGACGCCGTCGCGAATGATCTGGGGGCGGATGAAGATGATGAGCTCGGTGCGCTGAACGTTTTTGCCGGTCTGCGCGAACAAGTCGCCGATGCCGGGGATCTGGTCGATGCCGGGGATGCCGCTTCGCGTGCGGTTCTGGGTGTCACTGATCAGGCCGGCGAGCAGCACCGTCTGTCCGCTGGCGACCGCGACCGAGCTGCGCAGCTTGCGGGTAGCGACCGTCGGTGTCAGCGAATTGGTCGCGCCGTTTCCGCCGTTGGTTCCGTTCAGCGCGTTGCTGATCTCCTGCTCGACATCGAGGCGGACGTTGCCGTTCGCATTGATGCGAGGCACCACGCGGAGGATGATGCCGGTGCTGCGATAGTCGGTGGTGCTGGCGACGGTGTTGTTGCCGGTCAGCACCGTCGCGGTTCCGGTCTGGATCGGGATTTCGTTGCCGACCTGCAGCGTGGCGACCTGGTTGTCGATCACGACGAGAGAGGGATTGGAGAGAACCTTGACGTCGGTCACGGCGTGGAGCGCGCTGAGGATGAGGCGCGGCGTCGTGGCCGATCCGACCAGGAAGTTGAAACCGGGAATGGCGCGGTTCAAGACGACATTGCCTGCCGTGGCAATGGCGGTGGACGCCGCGTCGCCGAAGGATCCGGTGTCGGGTTTGAGTCCGAGATCGCGGCTCATGATGTAGGACTGCACGCCGAACTGCAGGTCATCGGTCAGCGTGACTTCCGCGATGGTTGCCTCGATCGCGACCTGGCGCTGCGGGCGGTCCAATTGGCGCACGGTCCGCTCGACGATGCTGTACTGCTCCTGGCTGGCATAGATCAGAAGCGAGTTGTTGACGGAGTCGGCGGTGATGCGCACGCCTTCGAGCACGCCGCCGATGCCACCTGAGCCGCCGGCGCGGACCGCACCGCCCGTGTTCGTTCCCGCGGGACCATCGAACAGGCTGCCTGCCTGGCCCTGCGCAGTCGCGCCGGCGGTTGCACTCGTGCCCATATCGCTGCCGCCGCTCGCTGCGGCGCTGGCGCGCGCGCTGCTGCCATAGGCGCCTGCCGATTGGCCCGAGGTGCCGACTGATAATCGGCTCAACGGGCTGGAGCTGGAGGACAGGCCCGACCCCGGTGCGATCGAACCTCCGGTGCTGTCGACCGAGGCGGCGCCTGCAGAGTTGCCGAAGATCTCGTTGATCGCGCGGGCAATCTGGCGTGCCTCGCCATACTTCACGTAGTAGACGTGAATCGACGATCGGGCATTGTTGGTGTTGTCCAGGCGGCCGATCCAGGTTTCGATCCGCTGCAATGTCTCCGGCTTGCGCGCCACCGCAAGGATCGCATTCATGCGCCCGATCGGGTGGAACCTGACGACATGCTGCGAGACGCCGCCCTCGCCGGAGTCGATGATCTTTTCAAGTTCGGCGATGATCGGCTCCGGGTTGCTGTTCTGCACCGGGAAGATTCCAACCGACTGGCCGCGCATCCAGTCCATGTCGAAGCTCAGCAGCAGATCGACCGCGTTGCGCCGCTCGCTGCCGGTACCCTGGACGATGATGAGGTTGCGGCTGGGATCGGCGCGGAGCATGCCCTGCTTGGTGCCGAAATTCTCCACCAGCTTCGTGAGCATCTGCGCGGAGACATTCTGGATCGGGACGACCGAGATGCCGTAGCCGGGCTCGGTGCGATCGGCGGTCTCGACATTGCCGGAGCCGACCGCATCGGCCTGCGGGACCAGCCGGTAGGCGCCGTTGTCGCGGATCAAGGCGATGCCGGCGACGCGCAACGCGCTTTCCAGCGCGAACAGCACATCGGATTTGGGGATCGGTCGCCCCGAGGACAGGCTGATCGTGCCTTGCACTCTCGTATCTACGACATAACCGACGCCGAGCATGTCGCCGAGCACCACCTTTGCGACTGAGGCGATCGCTGCGTTCTCGAAGTTGAGCTCAAGCTTGTCGCGACTGACGGTCGAACTCGTTCGCTCGTAAGAAGTGTCTGATGCACGTTCCGCTGGATCCGGCGTGTAGATGATCGGCTTGCCGCGACGGCCGGTGTCCACTTTCGCCTGCGCGACTTCGCTCGGCGATCGCGGCTGCAGGTCGAGCGAGCGAACCTTGTCCAGCACGTCGACGTCGCGCGCGTCAGTCTGGTCGGCAACGCCCGACACGGTGTTGCATCCGGCGAGCAGCGCACACAACAGCGTAGACCGAATGAACAGGCCAATCCGGCGTGATGTTCCGCCCACAGTCCGCCTCTGCTCTTACGCTACTATGAATGACGGCCGTTGAGCGCAGACGGCGAGGCCGATTGGCCCGCTTTTAGCCATGGTCTGTGACAGGTGTATGTGACAGTATGATCATGACGCCGAGTGTCGCATAATAGTAACGTGCCTCGCCTGATACAGTCTCGGCGCACGCATCGTGGGCGCGTGTCACATTCTTGCGTGGTCAAGACGCGTAGGGAGGTTGGCGACATGCGCGGAGCAAATCGAGGAAATCGGCTGACATGACCGCATCAGCAGGCGTACCCGATCGGCTCGGACATGCACAATGCGGGATGACGATGCTGGAGATGGTCTGTGTGCTGGCGATCGTCGCGATGCTCGCCGCGATAGCGCTTCCGATGCTGCCGAGTTCGACCTCGCCGTCGCGGCTGGAGGCCTATGCGATCGCACTTGCTGCGCTGCTGAAGGCCGATCGCAATGCAGCGTTCCAGGACGACCGTCAGGTCGCTGCCAGCATCGATACGCAGGCGCGCAGGGTGATGTCCGGCTCGGGTCCACAGGTCGTTCAGCTTCCGGCCGACGTTGCCTTCGAAGCCGTGCTGCCGCAGCGCTGCAACGGACTGCCGGCGTTCTCGACCATTAGCTTCCTGCCGAGCGGCATGTCCTGCGGCGGCATCCTGCGGATCGCCTGCGAGGGCTATGGCATCGAGATCAAGGTCAACTGGCTGACGGGAGATATCGACCTTGCGGCGCAAACCGGATCATGACCCTGACCACGAGGCCGGATTCGCCCTGGTCGAGGTGCTGGTCGCGCTTGTCGTGATCGCCGTGACGCTGTCGGCGATCGGCGCGCTCGCCGCGACAAACACGCGCGGCGTCGGCAGGCTCAGGCAGCATGTCGGCTTGATCGCGACGATCAGGCTGGTGGCTGCAGGACTTCCGCGCGCCGGTGAGCCGTTGCCGCAGCAACTCTCCGGCGAGCTGGCCGGGCACCGCTGGCAGATGCGTGTGTCGCGGTTTGGCGACATCAACAACGATCAGTCACGCTTCGTTCCGGCGCGCATCGAATTGCGCGTGCGGTCCGCCTCGGGCGCCATGATGACGGTCGAGACCATTAGGTTACAGAGCCGGGGCGGATCGTGAGACGTCGCGCGCAGGCTGCTGACCGGAGCACACAGGCCGGCTTCACCCTGATCGAGACTCTGGTGCTGATCGCGCTCACGGGTCTCATCATGACGATGCTCGCGGCTGTCACGCGCGACTGGCTGCCCAATTGGAAGCGTGGGCTGCGCTACGCGCAGGAGAGTGAGAAGGTCGGCATCGTGCTCGAACGCCTCGTGGCCGACCTGGCCGCCGCGCAATTCATGACACCCAACCGGCTGAGCCGGAACCCGCTGTTTCGCGGCGATGAGCAGTCGGTGGCTTTCGTGCGCTCCACACTCAGCCCCAACGGGCGGCGTGGGCTCGAGATCGTGCAGATCGCCGAGCTGTCGGACGGTCGCGGGCGAGCGCTGGTGCGGTCGACGGCGCCGTTCCGCATTCTTCCCAATGGCGACTTGTCGGGCGATCAGATCAAGTTCGCGGATCCGGTGGTGCTGCTGCGGGCGCCGTTCAGCGTGAGGTTCGCCTATGCCTCTCCGGATGGCCGCTGGCTACGGGCGTGGCCCAATCTGGGTGTTCTCCCGTCGGCCGTTCGCATCAGCGTGCGAACCGCTGACGACGGTTCAGGGCAGCTGATCTCGGCTGCCGCGCGGATCCAGGTCGACGCGATGGCGCCGGTGCCTGATCCCGTCGATGACAACCGCCTGGAAGCGCCAAAAGCCGCTGCCGCGGCGGCGCAGTTCCAATGATCGATCTGCGCACGCGAGGGGGCCACGACGATCATGCCGATGCCGGCTTTGTGCTGGTGTTCGCGCTATGGCTGCTCGCGGCTCTGGCAGGCTTTGCAGTCGTCGCATCGGCCTATGTCACGCAGTCGGCGCGGACGCTGGCGGTTCTCGACGCCGGCCTGGAAACCGACATGCTCACCTCCGCTGCAGTGGAGCTCGCCGCCTATCAGCTGTCTACGGCGCCCACGGTCAGGCGGCCGTCGCGCGGCGCGTTCACGTTTCGCCTCTCCGCTGCGCAGGTTCAGGTCGAGTACTTGTCCGAGGCTGCGCGCATCAATCTCAACATGGCGCCGCGGGCCATGATCGCCGGCTTGTTCGCAGCCCTCGGCAGCGACGGCGATGCCGCCAACGCGTTCGCCGACCGGATCGCCGGTTGGCGCAGTGCGCCCCGGCCGAACGGGCAGGATAGCGAGGACGGACTCTACGGCGCGGCCGGCCGGCTGGCGCGCCGGGCGCCGTTCAACAGCGTCGAGGAGCTGTGGCTCGTGCTGGGGCTCCCGGCTGACGTCGTCGAGCGTGTGCTGCCTTATGTGACGGTCTACAGCGGAGTTGCCGAGATCAATGTGCTGGACGCGCCGCCGATCGTGCTCGCGGCTCTGCCGGAGATGACGCCGGCGAAGCTCGACGCCTTCCTCAATGCCCGTGATACGTTGCCGCCTGATGCGGAAGTCGTGCTCGGCGCGCTCGGCGGCCGTCAGCCGGGAGCCACGACCCGCGGCAGCGACGCCTATCGCCTTCGCATCCATCTCACGCTGTCGAGCGGGCGCCGGCGTACCTCGGAGGTGGTCATCATGATTGCAGGCCCAGGAGAGCGAGAGGCTTATCATGTACTGTCGTGGCAGGATGATCTGACGGGGGAAGCGCGCAGATAGCTACTCTGCCGGCCGGGCTGCGATAGGCTGATAGGGTTGGCTTCGGCGAGGATTGATGTCGTTCGGCGTCCGGGCGAGGAGCGAGGCCGCCGCCAGACGGGGCCGGAACATGAGAAACAGTAGCGACAGCGAGAAGGCGTCGCCCAGGCTCAGCAGTTGCGGCTGGAAGAAGGCGCCGAGCCCGAGCGCGGCAAGGCCGCCGAACCGGGCGCAGGCGAATTGATGGTCCCGGCGATCTCGGCCCAACGTCATTACCGCTTCGATCCCGGTGGCTACGATGATGGACAGCAGGAAGGTGATCAGCACGCCGCCGCCGACGATGCCGAATTCCAGGACGGTTTTCAGATAGCCGTTGTGGCCACCTTCCTCGCCGATCATCGTCCGCTTGAAGCCGATCCCGAACGGGTGTTCGGCAATGGCCTCGAGCGAGTGCTGCCACAGATCGTCACGGCCCGAGATGCCGGATGTCAGTCCGCGATCCGGATCGTCGAGCGCGAGCACGCCGGAGATCACCGGCCAGAACAGCACGACGACGCAAGGCAGGAGAATGGCGGCGGCGATCTTGCCGGGCGAGAATGGATCGAGCGTCGCCTGGTGCAGCAGGAAGGCGGCGGCGCAGCCGGCCATCGCGAACCGCGAGCTGACCAGCGTCACCATCGCAAACGACAGCACGCGGACCACGACGCCGATCCAGCCGCGCCTGAACTGCGACAGGATGAAGGATGCCAGGAGCGGGGCGGCAAAGCCGTTGGGATGGATGTTGCCGACGCTGCGGCCATCAGGCCATCCCAATGCTGCGATCGCCACCACACCGAAGGAGCATAGCACGACGGCGGCGCCGGTCAGGCAGATCTCGAGATCGCGGCCCGGCAGCGCCCAGACGACGCACAGGGATACGGAGGTGATTACAAGCAACAAGGTGTAGACGATCCCCATCAGCGCCGGCATGTCGAGCTCGCGCAGCTGGCAGACCAGCGAGAGGAAGAAGATCGCGAGAATGCCGAGCGCCGTGGTGGACAGACGGCCAACGGCTTGCTGCACCCTGAAACCCTGGGAGACGAAGACGGCGAGGACGAACAGGGCGAGTCCGGCGATCTGGCTGATAACGATGACGCTGTTCTCGGTGGCGATGGAGTAATACTCGGTCCACGCCTCGACGAGGTCGACCTTCAGCGACAGCAGCGGATAGCTCAGCAGCGCGCACCAGATCCAGAACGCGCCGATGGTCATCCACGTCGAAAATCGTGTGAGCGGCATCATGCGATCATGGTCTCTTCGAGATGTCCGCCAGGCGAGCGCGGCGGTCTCGCGGGGCAGGCCTGCGGCGGCATCCGAGACATTGTCGTCATCGCCTCAGGCGTGCTTTGACCCGCAAGCGGTCAGATGGTTGGGGGTGATCCCCTGAGCATGGCGATCAACCATAGCCGTGAACACGCCCTCCAGATCGCGCGTAAAGTGGCGGGTGTCGAATAGCGGCGCGACCGTAAGGGCATTGGCAAGCCGGTTCCGCAGCGTCGCGAGGCGGTTGGGGCTCGAGGCAAGCTGCACGGCGAGCTGCTCGTACTGATCCTGGTCGGTCGTCACGAGCTCGGGAAGGCCGACGGCATGCAGCAGACCGGTGCCGACGCGGCCCGCGAAAGCGGGACCTGTCTGCGTCAGCAGGGGGACGCCCGCCCAGAGCGCATCGCTGGCTGTGGTGTGTGCGGCATAGGGCAGGGTGTCGAGCACGAGATCGGCACAGTGCAGGCGGGCCAGATGCTGTGCCGGCGGCACGTGCCGGGCGAACACCAGCCGCTCGGGGGCGATGCCGCGGGCTGCTGCTTCCTTGCGCAGGTTTGTGGACGCAACCGGGTTGTCCTCGAACAGCCAGAGCACGCCACGCTCGATCTGGCGCAGGATCCGCATCCAGCTGTCGAACATCTCCGGCGTGATCTTGTAGTTATCGTTGAAGCAGCAAAAGACGAATGCATCGTCCGGCAGGCCGTGATCGCGGCGGACCGCGTCCGCGCCAGGGCGGAACCGGCGGTCATCATTGGCCTGGTAGCTGTGGGGGAGCCAGGCCACCTTTTCGGCATAGAAGGGGCGATCTGAATCCGGGATCACGTGAGCGTCGGCGATGATGTAGTCGATGAAGTCGGCGCCGATTGTGCCGGGAAAGCCGAGATAGCTGACCTGGATCGGCGCCGGGCGCAACGCGAACAGGCCGGTGCGCGCTCCCTGGGTGTAGCCCTTGAGGTCGACGAGAATGTCGATCTGCTTGCCGAGGATCAGTTCGGCCAACTCGCCATCCCCCATCTCGCGCGCATCGATGAAGTGCTCGAAGGCGGATCGCAAGCGCTGGCGCATCGGACCGCCGTCATCGGGACCCAGCGAGATGGCCGTCACTTCGAACCGGCTCCTGTCGTGATGCTCGATCACGCCCGCCAGGAGCTGCGAGGTCGCATGTTCGTGGAAGTCGGCCGAGACATAGCCGAGACGAATACGATCGTTGAGACGAGTCGCGAGCAGGGGTGTCGGCGCTGCATTGGCGGGACGAAAGTTGCGCGCGACCCATTGCCGCGCGCATTGCAGCTGCTCCGCCGGTGTCGATGGAATGGCGACGAACATGAACGGCGCGATCGCCGCGCCGTCGCGGACCGCAGCTCGGACGGCGTCGACGGCGGCCTCATAGCCGGTCCAGTCGCACAAATGCATCTTCACGCGCAGCCGGGCGGCAACGATGTCCCGCTGATCCGGGTTCAACTGCAAGGATCGCGTCCAGTCACGCAGCGCTTCCTCGAAGCGCTTGGCGAGATAGGCGGCCTGGCCGCGGGCACGCCACCCGGCTGGCACGTGAGATGACAGTTCGAGCGACCGGTCGATCGGCGCGAGGGCGCCGGCGTGGTCGCCGAGCGACAGAAGTACAAGGCCCTGGCCCAGCCAGGCGTCGCTCCAGGTCGCGTCGATCGCCAGCGCGCGCTCGAAGGCCGCCTGCGCCTGCTTGTGCTGACCTGCCTTCAGGGCGACATGACCGAGACCGGTCCACGCAGCCGCCTGCTCCGGTTCGATCTCGGTCGCGCGGCGGTAGGCGGACTCGGCCTCGTCAAGACGGTCCAGATGCAGCAACGCGTCGCCGTGCGCGACCGAGGCGAGCGCAAGTCCGGGCTGAAGCGCGCGGGCGCGGTCGGCCGCGGCCAGAGCCTCCTCACCACGGCCGAGCTGAATGAGAGCGAAGCAGCGGCCGGCCCAGGCGGCGGGGTGCTCCGGCTGCGTGGCGATGACCCGCTCGTAGGCGGCGAGGGCCTCGCGCGGCTGCCCGAGGGCGAGGTGGATCGTTCCCTGGTCGAGATGAATGTCGGGAAACAGCGGATTGAGGCGGGCGGCCCGTGCATAGGCTTCGAGCGCCGGCTGATATTGTCGGGTTCGGGCGAGGGCCGAGCCGAGCATCGCATGGGCGGGAAAGTGGCTGGGATGACGCTCCAGCAGCCGCGTCAGCTGATCGATGGCGGCACTGAACTCGCCGCGCGCGAGCATCGCGGCAGCGCCGGTGTGCAGAAGCGGCAGGCTGTTGGGCGCGATGTCGGGAAATCGGCGGCAGAGCGCGATGACGCCATCATAGTCTCCGGCGCGGTGCAGCACCGTTGCGTAGTTCTCGACGAAGTCGGGGTTGACCGGTCGCGACTGCACCGCGCGATCCAGGAGCGGCTTGGCGCGCGCCAGGTGTCCCGCGGTGGCCTCGGCGACCCCGAGGAAGTGCAAGGCGTCGATATCGTCTGGGTTTCTGACGACCAGCTCTCGATACAGTTCGGCCGCCGCCACCGAGTTGCCTCTGTTGAGCAACGCGTGGGCTCGATCCATGAGGTGCTGCTCGCTCTGCATCGCCATCGTGCCCGTCCGCGTGACTGACGCCCGCTCTCCTGGCGCACTCCCCAACCGGCGAAGTCCTAGCGGCCATTTTGAACAGGAACGTGACACATGAGGACAATGTAACATAGGTGTATTATTGAGCATGATGGCTATCATCGGCGTGCGCTTGTGCTAAGTCGAGGGGCGGCCGATCGCAGCGCTCGGCCATGCGAAACGAGAGATTTCCATGCGCGAGAGCAGCGCTGCCAGCGTGAGGCCGGATGCAGACATCCCGCATCCCCATATCTCGCCTCCAGGCGTCGCGCTTCAAGGCATCGGCGGCGCGTCGCGCTGGTCACGCTTGAGGCGCGGGCTCCGGCGCCGTCTGATGTCGCCACAGAGCCGCCAGCGGCGGCTCGCAAATGTCATCCTCCTGGTTGGCGGCCTCGGGCTGGGGCAGGGGAGTCTGTTCGTCTGCCAGTCCTTGCTGATCGCCCGTGGACAATATGAGCTGCTCGCGCAGTTCGGCCTGCACTACGCCCTCGCCGGGCTCGGCATCATGCTGGTCGATGCCGGGGCAGTCACCTCGCTCGCGCGGATGATGGCGCGGCACTATACCGAGCCCCACGCGCACCAACAGGTCTGGCGCACTTTCGCCGAGACGAGCGTGATCCGTGCGGCGATCGCGGTCGTCATCGCCGCAGGCGCCATTGTCTATGGTGTCCTCATCGCGGATCATGGCTTTTCGAAATCTTACGTGATGCTCGCCGTTCCCGGATCGACGCTGTGGGCTGTCAACGGGACGGGCTTGCTCGATGGCCTGCGTCTCAGCGGCGTCAGCGGTCTCGCCGCAGCGCTGCCGGCAATCGCGACCGCCGTCGGTCTTCTGGCCGCGGCGTCGTTGCCCGCAGACACGGCTGGCGCGGTTCTGGGATCGGCGTTCTCGGCGGGCTACGCGGTGACGCTGCTTCTGCAATGGTCCGTGCTTGGGCGGAATGGCTGGTCGCCGCGCTGGGCGCGTGTCACGCGCACGGGTGTGGCGACGGCAGCACGAGACGCCGTCGCGCTGCTGTTCCAGCTGCTGCCGGGGCAGCTGTTCGGCCGTGGGCAGATCCTGTTGAGCGCATCGTTTCTCGGCGCTGAAACCACAGCCCTGTTTGTTTATGCCAAGCAGATCGTGAGTGCGCTCACGCAGGTCGTTGCCTTCGTTCTTCGCGTCGAGTTTCCCAATCTGGTCGAGACCCTGGCGCGGACGGGGCCGCGGACTCTGCAGCGAATCCTCGCGCCGCAGATGGCCGCTCTCGGTTGTGCGCTCGTGCTGGCCTGCGGGATGCTGGCGGCCGCGGCCATCGTGGATCGGCTCCCGAGCCTCGGTCTTCATCGCACGGCAATCGTGTTGGCTCTGTTCGCGCCGACCGTGCTGACGGTGTCGCTGTCGCTGGTCGTGATGCAGGGCCTGGCCGCTCTCGGCGCCTACAGGCTGATGGCCTGGAGTCTGGCCGGCAGCGCCGCCGCGGGCATGGTTGTCGCGGCCCTGACCATCCCGTGGCTCGGAATCGGCGCGCTCGTGGTCGGCGAGGTCGCCTTTCATCTCATCGGGTTCTACGTGATCGCGCGACGCGGCTTCGGGCGATCGCACCCCGGATGATGCCTCAGACCAGCCTGGTGATCGATGGGTGCACCTCCGGCCGACAATATCTCATGTTCAATCGGCCGATGGCAGCGGACGGGACTCCGCGGACGTTCTCGGTTGTTTCGTCGGCCGGCATTCCGCGAGCGCAGCAAACTCACGCTCGATGCCACGAATGACAGCCGACCGATCCCAATTCTGGCGAGCGCGAATACGGGCCACACGGCCCAACGTCGCGCGCATCTCCTCGTCCTCCGCAAGCCGCACGACGGCCGCCGACAGCGCGCCGACATCACCCGGCGAAACGAGCAGGCCCGCGCCGTCGATCTCTTCCGCGATTCCTGATCCCGGCGCTGCCATGGCGACCACCGGGCGGCCGGAGGCCAGAATGCCGGCGAGCTTCGACGGCAGCACCAGATCCGAGATCTGTGCCTTCTGGGGCAGAAGATGAATGTCGGCGGTGCTGAGCAACTCGCTCAGCCGTTCGGAAGGTTGCAGATCGAGAAAATGGACGTTGGCAAGTCCTTCGGCCATGCGTATCAGTTCGGGCTTGACGGGACCATTGCCGCAGAGCACGAAATGCAGCGAACTGCGTCCGCGCAGACCGGAGGCCATGTCGATCACGAGATCGAGGCCCTGCTTGTTGGACATGGCGCCGGAATAAAGTGCGATCACGTCTGAGGCGCCAAGTCCGAGCTGCGCACGGAAGCACGTGGCAGAGGTGCCCGGCGCGATCGCGTCCGTATCGATCCAGTTGCGAAATTCGGACAGCTTCTCGGCCGAGAGCCCCTTCCTGCGCAGACAGCGCAACATCTGCGGTGATATCGTCGACACATGGTCGAACGCGTCCATGAGGCGCCGCTCGAGACCGAGCATCAGGGCGCGCGCCCTCGCGTTCGTTCCGAGCAGTCCGAGCTCGAACGCAGCGTCGACCTCGAAGTCCTGGACGTGAAGCCAGCAGGGCGCGTTGGCAATCCTGGCGGCGGTCACTGCCAGCATGGCCGAGAGCAGTGAAGGCGCGACCGCAACGACGATGTCCGGCCGCCAGCGCAGCGCGCTGCTCAGGACCGGCGCTGATGCCGAGAGCAGGAAGGAGCCGTGATGAACGAGGCGCTTGAGGCCCGACGGCGACTTCGGGACATAGATCGGGGCCCGGATGAGATCGACGCCGCGGGCTCGGTCCCGGGCATACCATAACGAACGATATTCTGCCGGGACGACCCAGTCTGGGTAATAGGGCGGCGCGGTCACGATCCGAACGTCGTGGCCCAGGGCAGCCAATCCTTCGCACATCTCCGAGTTGTATTTGGCTACGCCGATCAGATCCGGGGCATAATTGATGCCTATCACCAAGAGGCGCATGATCTTCCTCGGATCTGCGGGCGAGGTGCGCTCGCCGCGGTTGAACGCGCCTCAGCGGATCCGCAAGCGACCTGCCGCCGACGCTGAGCGTCGACGATGCAGGTCGGCAGTTATGGCGCAGATCACATGGTGCAGCACGACTATCACGACTTAGATATCGTAAACATCATGAAGATATCATAACATATCTTTGGTCGCCGCCGGGTAACAATTGGGGACAAGAGGGAAATCTGTCGTCTCTCCGCCGCAGTTCTCCCGATGGTCGGAGTCACAGCGCCGGGGCGAGCGCGGGCGCTTCGGGAGCGAGCGCGGCGCGGATGGATGCTGCGAGTTCTGGATCGGGATGTTGCGTCGCGGCAGCCACGTTGGCGGCGATGTGCCTGACGTCGAACTGGGAAAGAACCACGACGCCGTCGGGATTGTTGGCAAAGGCGAAGCGGAGAAGCAGGTCGCTGTCCGTCGTGACCGGCGCGCCATGCGCCGCTGCCGCCTCTGCAAGTCTTGCCTGCTGGGAGCGGCTCAGCGCCGCCAGGCGGTCGGCAATGCCTGAGCCGAAGACGCCGTGCGTGACCAGCGATGCCGTGCCACTGAGCTGCCGACGAACCTCGTTGGCGGCATTCGAGAACGGGGTATCCGGGAATTGCGCGATTCCGACCGGAAGACCGCTTTGCCTTGCGGCGGCCATCACGGCGGGATCGCCGGCGACGGCGACCGTGCGGATGATTCCGCGCTTCAAGAGTCGCCGCAGCACGTCATGGATCGCCGGGTTGCTGACGTCGTCCGCCGACGGTTCGTGCAGCGCGAGCACGTCGATATAGTCGGTTTTCAGGCGGCGCAGGCTCCTGATGACCGAGGCGTCCACGCGATCCGGGTCGATCGGCGCGCGTGTTCCGATCGGACGCGCGCGCGACGCCGCGAGCCGCAGGCGCGGGAAGGCAGCAACCGCTGATCTCGCCAGCGGACGGAGCAACCGGGCCGGCAGCCCCAGCTGCGGTGGCTCGATGCCGAACTTGGTGCATATCACGACGTTCTTTCGAACGTCGCGCAGCGCCAGGCCGAGCAGGGCCTCGGCGTTGCCGTCGCCATAGGCGGGGGCGACGTCGAACCAGTTCACCCCGAGCTCCAGCGCGCGGGCAATGGCGCGGCGTCCGGCGCCAGGCGAGATGCGCGATCCGAGCGAGGCGCAGCCGAAGCCGAGCGCCGACACCCTGCGGTCGAGTTGCGGGATGTGGACCGTTCTCATGCGGCGACTCCGAGCCTGCCGCGTTGGATCTTGCACGCCAGATGCGCCGCGAGACGCAGCGCCAGCGCGACGGTCACGAAGGTCGGGTTGGCCTGGCCAGATGTCGGGAGCACGGCGCTCGAGGCGACATGAAGGTTCTCAATGCCATGGACGCGGCAATCGGCATCGACCACGCTCGTTGCCGGGACGCCGCCCATCCGGGTGCTCCCGATCTGGTGATAGCCATCGCAGGCCTGGGCGAGGACCGACGCCAGGCGCTCGTTACGGCCGCAGTGATACTCCAGGCGGCCGAGCCCCGCCTGCCGCAGATTGCGATCCAGCAGCTCATGGGCCAGCAGCACGGACTGTGCGTCGTCTCGATGATAATGCAGGTGGATGTCGAGATAGGGCAGCCCCAGCGCATCCGTCCGGTCGGAGAGGTCGATGCGTGATGCGGAACGCGCGGACTGCTCGGCCATGTAGTGCAGGGCATAGCGGCCGCTGCGGCTGGGCAGCAGAAAGCCTGGCTTGCGCGGCTTCGCCCACAAGCGGTCGATCAGGATTCGGGCCAGGTTGCGGACTGTCGAGAGCGGGCTGCGCGCGACGTTCCAGACATGCCGCAGCCAGGCGTGGGGTCCGCGTCCGACATGGTTGAGCCTGACGCCCTCGGCGACCAGCCTGCGGCCCAGCCATGGGAAGGCGAGCGCGAGCCATACGAGGGACAGCACGCCGTTGCCATGGTCGGCGGCGCGGAACGCCGGATTGTCGATCCAGAACGCGATGTTGCGCAAGCCATGACGGCAAAGCGCATCGGCCGTCACGGTCAGGCGGCGCCGGGCAAAGACGCCATGATCGAGAAAAAAGTCGTGCACCGCGATCGCCGAGGGATCCGCCAGCACGATATCTGCGATCTTGCCTGACAGATGACCCATGTAGCCGCGACCGAGCACGCCCGAGCTGCCGCCGAGCAGATCGGGGCGGGCCTTCCGCAACTGCAGCAGCAGTCTGGTGCTCTCGAGCCCGCCGCAGGCCAAGACGACGGTCGGCGGTGTGATGGTGGTACGACGCTTGCCGTCGGCGATACAAAGACCGGTGACGCGCCGTCCATCATCGGCCAGCGCGATGGCCGTGACGGTCGCCCCGAGCAGCACAGTGATGCGTGAGGAGCGCGCAAGCCGCGCACGATGGCGTTTGCCCGCGTCGATCTCAGGCGTCCAACGCTCGAGCTGATCGCAGCGGATATCGCCGAACGCCGTCCAGGCGCCGGCTGGTGTGGCGAAACGGTTTGGCGCGATACCGAAGAACTCGGCTGCGGCCGCATACCAGCGGGTGATATCCGCATGTTCGAGCGGCCAGGCCGACGTCCTCCGACCGGGGCGGGGAACGAAATCCGCATCATCGAACGGGACGCAGCGTCCGCCCCACCAGCGCGACGTGCCGCCGAGCGCGCGGCAGATGGCGATCTCAGTCGGAGCGTGTCGCGGATTGACAAAGTGTCCGGCGCTGAGCTGCGCTGTGACGCTATCCGGATGCTCGCCGCCGGATTCCACGAGCAGAACCGAAAGACCGCGATCTTCGAGCGCGATCGCCAAGGCGATCCCGACCGGGCCCGCTCCCACCACGCAGACGTCGCAATCGGCGATCACCTGATCATCGCTGGAGAAGTCGATCAGCATTGGTCCATCTTCGGCGTCGCCCTGCACGATTGGACGCACCCTACCGCCGGATGTGATCACGTCACGCGATATGGATCGTGGAAACACCCGGCGCGTACCTGCGTCGTCAAAAGCGATATCCGCTATGTTATGCAGGAATGCGACGGATGAACGAATGATATCGTCAAACTGTAATACAGCGTTGCTAACGAGGCGCGTCGTATCACTGCAATGGCGACAGGGGAGTCATCCGGTGTGGCTGGTCGAGCGATCGCGCGTGACGTCAGCGCGTTCCGGTCGCGGCGTCGGCAACGCGTGTCCAAACGAGAGGACGCCAGGTCGTCCGCTCGGATCGTGCGCGCGCCACATTGGAGCTCTGTGTCCCGTCGTCGCGCCGGCGCACCAAACAGGCTGTCATGACCTTGACGACGCATTCATCTCAGGCCGCCGTCGAGGGCATCGTATCCGGGCGCTCCGCGCCGGCGCGTGTCGCAGCGCTCAAGCCCGTCATTCGCTTCTCGCTGCTGTTCGCTCTCGTCTGGCTGATCGGCTACGCAGCGCATGTGACGTTGCCGTTCCTGCGCGCAGGCTCGGTGGTGATTGCCGACGCCAAATTCGACACCCTGGTCGCGCGTCCGATGTTCGAGCCGAGCGATCGGTTCCGGGTGATGTTCTTCGGCCATAGCAAGGCGCTCACCTGCATACGCCCGCAGGAGTTGGACAGCGCCATGGGACGCGGCTTTCGGTCCTACAATCTCGGTCTGCCCGGCGAAGTCCGCTTCATGCCCATGCTCGAAGCCGCATTGCAGGCGGGGAATGTTCCTACCCACGTGGTGTTGACCCTGCCTTGGGACGGCAAGCCGGTCGCCGAGGGACTGATCGAACGGCTCCGCAACGATTCCGCGATCGTCAATGCGTTGATCCCATTCCGAACGTTGCCGCGCGATGCGACGCTTTTTCTCTATGAGAACCGGCACCGTTTGGCGGCTGCACTTCATGACGTGGCGGAGCAGCGCCAGGGCATGCTGGACCAGCGCGGCTGGTATTTCATCAAGTCGCAGAGCCACTACGCGGACGATAGGCTTCCGGACAGCTACACCTTGCCGACCGATACGCCAGCGCGAGTGGAGCGGCGGCAGATACCGGACCGCGCCCATACCCGCGAGAGGCTGGAGCAACTCGCCCGCCAATACGGCTTCCAGATCCTGTTCATCCCGGTGCCATATCGCCTTGGGCATTACGCGCCGCCGCAGGACGTCGACCGGATCGCCGGGATTGCAGATCATCCGTCCATTCGCATCATCGGTCCGGACTATTTCCTGTATCCCCCGAGGATGTTCTCCGATCCGCAGCACATGAATCTCAGCGGCGCATTGGCCTACACCAGCGACTTGGCGGCGCTCCTGAAGCGCAGCGGAGCCTTCGACTGATGCTGTTCAACTCGTTCGAGTTCCTCGCGTTCTATGTCACCTTTCTGGTGACGTTTTTCGCGCTGCCATCCCGCTGTCAGCCGTTCACGATGCTGATCGGCAGCTATGTGTTCTACATGGGGTGGCGGCCATCCTACGCGCTGTTGCTGGCGCTGACCACGATCGTCGATTATACGACCGGCCTGATGATGCAATCCGCCAGGACGGAGGGCGGGCGTCGGGCCGCGATGATCACGGCGCTGACCATCAACCTCGGAATTCTCGGCACGGTCAAATATCTCGACTTCATGATCTCGAACGTGATCGGCCTTGCCGGCCTGTTCGGGCACCAACTGCCGGAATATGCCCTCGGCATCATCCTGCCAGTGGGCATCTCGTTCTACACCTTCCAGTCCATCGGATACACATTGGACGTCTACAACCGCCGCATACCCGCCGAACGCAACTTCATCATCTACGCGCAATATGTCGCGTTCTTTCCCCAGCTCGTGGCCGGGCCGATCGAACGCGCGCCGCACATGCTGCCGCAATTCCGGCGGACACGCAGCTTCTCCTTCGACAATGTCCCCGGCGGATTGTGGTTCATCGGCTACGGCCTATTCAAGAAGGTGTGCGTGGCCGACGTCCTGGCGCCGGTTGTCAGCGGCATCTTCGCCAATCCGCAGGATTACTCCGGCTCCTACAATCTGCTCGCGGGGCTCGGTTTCATCGTCCAGGTCTACTGCGACTTTTCCGGCTATTCGGACATCGCCGTCGGTGTTGCGAGGATCATGGGCTACGATCTCATGATCAATTTCCGGCAACCGTTCTATTCGACCAGCATCACCGACCTCTGGCGAAAATGGAATATTTCGCTGATCTCCTGGTTCAGGGACTATCTCTATTTCCCCCTCGGCGGCAATCGCGGCGGCGAGCTGAAGACCGCCCGCAACATCATGATCGTCTGGCTCGCCAGCGGTCTCTGGCATGGCGCGGCCTGGACCTACATCGTGTGGGGCGCCTATTACGGCGTCTGGCTGCTCGTCGAGCGTGGGGTGCGCAAGACCGTCGATGCGGAGCGCTGGCTGGGTGCGCGTCTGTCCGCGATCCTCGGCGGCGTCTGGGCGATTGCGATCTTCACGATCGGTGAGATCATCTTCCGGGCGCCGACACTCGCCAGCGCCTGGGCCATGCTGCTGAGCTTCGGCCATTTCGGCCCGTTGTCGTATGGCACCTTCAAGATCCTGGGCCTGCCGAGCTTCGAGATGCTGATGCTCGGCGTATCCCTGATCATTCTGTTCGTAGTCGACTACTTCCTCGCGTTCCATCCCGAGCGCCTGGCTGCGGTGGCGAAATGGCCCCGGCTGCCGATCGTCACGGGTGTCGGATTGGCTTACTATATCCTGCTGTTCGGCGTGTTCGGCCGGATCGAATTCATCTATTTTCAGTTCTAAGGAGCGGCGTAGCAGTTGGCGGCTCGAGTCGAATCCCAGGACCGGAACAAGCGTCCCTGAGGTCCGCTTTCACATCTTCCGCACATGCAGATACATCATGGCGCCGCCGAGATCGGTGCGGCGCGCGAGACGAAACCAAAGTCGGTTGAGAGCCAGACGGAGGGTGAACAGCCGGTACTGGCGTTGCCCATCCTGGGTCTGGATCGCGTCGTAGTCGTAGGTCGCGGCGCCTCTCCGTCCCGATGTCAACCGGAACACAAGGGTGCGCGCCAGCAGCTCCCACGTGGTGAACGAACTGGTCCCGACGATCTCCAGGCCAGTGTCGTCGGTCAGCATCATCGTCAAGGTCTTGGGCGAGAAGAAGCTGACATGCTCGTGCGGAATCCATTTCGGGAAACCAGCTCCGAGCGTCTCGACGGCGTCCGACTCGAAATTGTCCGTGCCGACGATCAGCGATCCTCCCGGCTTCAGGAGCGGGAGGATCGACCGGATGAACGCGGCCGGCTCCGGAAGGTGCTCGATCACCTCGAAAAGAGTGATTACGTCGAACCGGTCCGAGTCCCGAAGCTCGGCGAGATCGGCAGCAATGTCGAGGCCGAGTGTCTCGCTTGCATATCGGCGTTGGGCCCGCGACAGCTCGACGCCCAGGGCGCGCTGGGCGCCTCGGTCTCGAAGTCGCGCCAGCAGAGAGCCAAATCCGGCGCCGATGTCGAGCACGGCCTTGCCGGCAACATCGACGCCAAGGCTGTTCAGGACGTCGATGTTGATGCTGGCATTGACACGCTGGCCGGCCGCATGGCGGGCGTCATGATAGCCCTCGACATAGAATTCGGCGATCGCATCGGGCGCCAGCACGTCCCGCGTGAACATGAACTCGCAGGACTCGCATTTGACGATAAGCAGCGGTTCGAGGCGCATGGTCTGGACGAGCCGCGCGCCTCTGCACAGCGGGCAGAGGTCCCGAGGATGGAAGCGCGGCCCTGAGGCGGTCTGCCGATCGTGGGCTGTGGGCTCGAGGACATTCAACATGATACGACCTATGACGACGGCGCCGCCGAACTCTCCATGCAGGCGTCCGCGAGAGTCTGCTGATGTTCACCCTTGACCAGCAAATAGGGTCCGAGACAGAGAGCATCCAATCCGGTGCGCTGGAAGCAATTGGCAGCCTGCTCGGGCGTGTCGACGATCGGCTCGTTTTCGTTGAAGCTGGTATTCAGCACGATCGGTACCCCCGACAACCGCCCGAAGCATTCGATGACGCGGTAGTAGAGCGGGTTGGTGTCGGAGTCGATGCTTTGCAGCCGGCCCGTGCCGTCGACATGGGTGATGGCCGGCAAACGTGGCCGCCATTCGGGCCTCAGCTTCACCACGTGCATCATGAACGGGCTGAAGACGTCCTGCTCAAAATAGGTCGAGACCGCTGACCTGAGAACCGAGGGAGCGAACGGCCGGAAGCTCTCGCGCCGTTTGATCTTGGCGTTGATGACGTCCTTCATGTCGGCCCTGGTCGGATCGGCGAGGATCGACCGGTTGCCGAGCGCGCGCGGGCCCCATTCGGACCGGCCCTGGTACCAGCCGACGACGAGCCCCGCATGGATCAGGCGCGCGACGGCCTCCGGGATCTGCGCCAGGGGCAATTCGCGCATGGCAGCTCCGGTCGCCTCCGCAGCGCGCAGCATCGCGTCCTTTGGATGCTCGGGACCCCAATAGGCGTGCTGCATGTGGAAGCGCTCGCGGCCGCCCACGACATTGTGCCAGGTCCACAGCGCTGCACCGACCGAAAGCCCGTCGTCCGAAGAGGCCGGCTGCATATAGGCTTGCTCGAATGCGGTCTCGCGCAACAGACGGGCGTTCATGACGCCATTGAGCGCGCAGCCGCCAGCATAGGCGATCTGGCTGGTCGGGACCAGCCGCTGCAACCGGTTGAAGCAGTGCAGGGCGATCTCCTCGAAGCGGACCTGGCACGAGCGCGCGATGTCCATCTCTCGCTGCGACAGCGCCTCGCCACGGGCGCGAGGCTCACCGAACATGTCGCGCCAGCTGTCGGTATAGAGGCGAAGCATCTTCATCCGACGGTCGCCGTCGAGCTTGGCATCGTGGCCGCCGCGATGCATGCCGAAATAGCCGTCGGCCAGGCTGAACCACGCATCATTCTGCTTGACCACGAGCTGGCGCATCGCCTCGGCGAAGCGATCCTCGCCATAGGGCGCCAGACCCATCACCTTGTATTCCTCGCCGAACTGGTCGAAGCCGATGAACTGGCAGCAGGCCGTGTAGAAGAATCCGAGGCTCGAGGGCAGGCGGACACGGTCCAGCACCTCGATGCGCGAGCCTTCGCAGCGCGCCGCCATGGCGCTGACGAAGTCGCCGCTGCCGTCGTAGGAGAAGCCGGCGGTGACGCCGTCGAAGGGCGAGCAGTAGTAGGCGCTGGCGATGTGCGAGAGATGATGCTCGACGTTCACGGGCTTTGCTTTCAGCGCATCTGGCGCGTGCCCGCAGGCGAGGGCGACCTGTGCCTCCACGCCGAGGTCCGAGCGGGCGCGCCGGAAATGCTCCAGCGCGGCCATGCCGCCGGATATCGGGTTCTGCAGCACATAGGAGATCTTGGCCGCACGATTCTGGCTGGTGTCGCGCGCCACCGCGATATGGTCGAGCTCGGTCGCGGAGATGCCACCGATGGCCAGGACGGCTCGGATGGCGTGCTGCGGAAAGGACGGATCGTGCTTGATCCTCTCGCCAAAGCGTTCTTCCATGACGGCCGCGACGACGCGCCCATCCAGGATGAGAGCCGCGGACGCATCGGGGTGGTTGATGTTGAGCCCCAGAATCGCGCTCATGGACGACCCTCTCGACACTCGGATTGGCGACGATACGAAACTGTAACACTGTCGCAGGCGATGTAACATCGCATCATATCAGCCGCGTGACCGGCGTGATCGGCGCAACGGCAATTCCGCCTTTGGCAGCGACCAGCGCCAAGGGCGCTGATCGTCCGCATCACTTCTGGATCCGCGGCGCGACGGTGTTTCGACGTGCGAGCCAGTGCGCGACGCCACGGTCGATCGTCAGCCCCACGCGCGATGGACCGATGTCGTTGCCCTCGATCACGACGTCTCGGATTCCCGGAGATGCAGGGGAGAACCCCTCGATCCTGATCTGGGCGTCGTGACGCAGGCGATTGTCGCGGATGATGATGCCCCGCACGAGCGGCGGGCGGCCAGCGGCGGTTGCGGTCTGGTTGGCGCGTATGAAGATCATCGCTTCGTTCGAGAAGACATCGCGGTCAGGGCCGGCCCGATAGACGTTGCCCTCATCGATTTCATTGTCGAGGATCTGCACGCGCCAGCACGACTGCGGCTGTCCGTAGGACAGGCCGACCACGGCGAAGCCGCTGGTCCGGTTCGAGCGGTTGCCGGCGATGATGTGACCGAGACCAGTGCCGAAACATTGAGCGGCGACACCGGTGTCCTCGAAGAGGTTGTCGACGATCAGATAGTTCTCGTGACCCTGGACGATGGCGATCTCGGATGTCGCGTCGAGTGACTGCCGCAGCGGTTCGTCGAGCGCAATCGTGCCGCCGCGTGCGCCGCGCTGCAAGGATGCGACATGCGCGTGCTGACCTTCGCCCGCACCATTCACGACCATCACGAGTGCGCCGGTCCAGTCAGCCGTCGCACCCGACGGCGAGGCGTCATCCTGCAGCTCGAGCGAACTCGGCGTGTTGCTGACGGCGTGGCCGAAATAGTAGCCGCCCGGACCGTCCGAGGTTGCCGCCTCGCGGTCCCAGCCGTGGATGAACTTGAACGTGTTGCCGCCGATGAAGATGTTCGCAGAGCCGGTCGCCGATCTGGTCAGGGTCGTCATGCCGCCGCCGGTCGCCTGCAGATCGGCACCGATGACGGTATTGCCTTCGAAAATGATCCGGCGTGAGCCGCGTAGCGCGTAGTTGCCGTCGCGGCCGTTGTAGAGGATGTTGCGAGCCACGACGGCGTCGCTGGCGCTGGTCAGGTGGATCGAATTGCCGGTGCCGAGGATGTCGCAATCCACGACCTCGAGCCGGCTGCCTGTCAAGCGGATGGTGTCGGGCCCTCCGCCGGGAAATAGCTGCCGAAACTCGCGCATCCGCGCGATGGTTGTTTCGAGTTCCTGCTGGCCCCGAAAAGCGGAGGCCCTGATGCGCACCCGCCTGATGGCGATATCGCCCGCGTTCGGCACGATCGTATCTCGAAACACGAATCCGCCGCTGACGACATGAAGATGGTTGGAGGCATAGATCGTGACATCCTCGACTGCAAAATGTGACTGGCCCTGGATCAGCGCGGGAGGAGGGGCGGAAAAATCCGGCCAGACCAGATTGACGAGGTCGGTGGCTTCGCCCTTCAGCGTGATGCCTGGTGGGATGACCAGCATCTCCGACACCAGATAGCGGCCGCGCGGGAGGTAGACGGTGCCGCCTCCCGCATCGGCGGCGGCGGCGAGCGCTGCGCGTATTGCGCGGGTCGAGTCGCTGCGGCCGTCGCCATTGGCGCCGTAGGCCCGGATGTCGAACGAGCGGCCGGGATCAGGATCCGGGCTCCGCACCGTGATGGTGCCTGCGTCTGTCCAATCCTGGTCTGCTCCGTCGCCATTGAACAGGCGGAGTTGATAACGTCCGGCCGGCGCGGCATCGGGCACGCGGAATGAGCCGCGCCACAGACCGCCTTTCAGGAGCAATGTCGTGAGAATCGGGCCTGGAGCGTCTGCAACCATCAGCAGACGCGCGTGGTCGGCCCGGCGGACAATGTTCCGGCCGAAGACATCGAGCCAGCCACCCGGGGCGACCTCGCGGCCCAGACTGCCTTGCGTCCAGTAGACCGTCGGCGCGTTAAGGCGGCCGCTGATTGATCCTGTGGGTCCCTTGAGCGAAAAACGATAGAGGCCGCTGCCCAATTCCTTGGGCACCACGAACTTCAACGATGTCTTCTGCTTCTGCAGCAGTTCGACCGCGACGTCCGAAGCGGACGTCTGTCCTGCAAGCGGAGTCGAGATGCTGCTGATGCTGGCAGACGTGATCTCATCGAGACCGTAACCTTCGACGACAACGGTGTCGTCAGGTCCGACCGGATCGTTGAACCAGAACAACGTCGGCTCAGCGCCGACCGGTCCCACCGCGACGAGCTGCAGAGCAACGATCGCTGCAATGTGTCGCATGCCGCGTGCTGCCGCTATCAGTTCAAGGATCGATCGCAAGACCGGTCAGACGACGCAGTTCGCCGCGGATCGCTGTGGGGTCCTTCAGGTCATGGATCGCAGCTTCGAGCTCCGAGACCTTGGCGCCCACCAGAAAGCGATACCAGAAGCCTTGCAGCGTATGATACACGAGCCCTTCCTTGCCATCGAGGAAGCCGAGCTGAATGATCATGCGATAGAGAAAATAGGCGGTGGCGCTGATCTGATAGGGAATGTTGTTGTAGAGGGTCTCCTTGACCCAGCGTTTGATCGCTGCCTGTCGGGAGCCCTTGGTCGGCAAGTCGGTGTCACGCGGGAAAAGTTGGCGGCGCTGATTGACGACGTCGATCGCCTCGCGTGTCGCATATTTGTTGTGCTTCTCTGTAAAAAACGTGAGATCGTTCAGATTGTGATCGGAAAAACCGCCCTCGAAGGTGACGGTGCGGCCGCCCCACAGCAGCATGTGCTCGTCCATCCAGCGGTTCTCGATGCGGCCGTGTCCCCGGCGCCAGATCCGCAGAAGCAATAGCGGATATCGCCCACCATGACGGATCCAGCGTCCCTGAAAGATGTGCTTCCGTTTCAGATTGATGCCGACGACATCGGTGGGCAGCCCCGGCAGTTCGGCGTTGATGCGACGCGCGAGGTCGCTTTCGATGATCTCATCGGCATCGAGCCGCATGACCCACGTTGCTGTGATCGGTGCGTTATCCAATCCCCACTGGAACTGCTTGGCATAGTTGATGAACTTGTTCTGCAGCACGGTTGCTCCAGCGGCCCGCGCAAGCTCGACCGTGCGATCGCTCGAGAAGCTGTCGATCACGAACACCTCGGTCGCAATCTCTGCAACCGAGGTGAGGGCCCTGGCGATATGCCGCTCTTCATTGTGCGTCAGGATGACGACGGCAAGCGTCATATTGAGAGCCGCTCCTCGAGATCAAGCAGGGACGATGGAGCCGCCAAGTCGTTAGGACCCGTCACGTTACTTCTTGGAGGGCTGTGCGCCTGGGCTCATCGGTGCGCCACCATCGAAGCGTTCAATCTTCGCCGCAGCGCGCGTCTTCTCGGCCAGTTCGATCTGAGCCGTTGCGGAGACCATGGCGGCGACTCGCTCGCGGACGGTGTCGAATTCGGGCGGCTTGCGAGTCCGACGGTCTTCCAGCTTGATGATGTGCAGACCGATGCCGGTCCTGATCAGCGGCGATATGTCGCCGTTCTTCATGGCGAAGGCCGCATCAGCATATTCCTTGCTGAGCTCGGGCCGAATCCTCCACCCGAAATCCCCGCCGCGTGATTTGGTCACGGGATCGTCCGAGACCTCCGCAGCGACCACGGTAAAGTCTTCGCCGTTCCTGAGTCTGTCGAGGGCTCCTTGCGCGCGGGCCTCGATGGCCTTCAGGGCCGCGTCGTCGGAAGCATCCTTGGTCAGAAACACCAGGTGACGCAGGTGAACCTCGGTCTGCTCGCTTGCGGCCTTCATCACCACGTCCCGATAGGCCTTGCGAACGGTCTCCTCGTTGACGGCGCTCTCGCCGACCTGGCGCAGCAGATGGGTCATGAGACCCTGGTTGCGGGCAAAGTTGGTCCGGCGTGCGATGTCCGCCTCGTCGATGACCTTGCGTTCGCGTGCCACCTCGGCAAGCAGGATCGTGTCGACCATCATTTTCAAGATCGCGTCTCGCCGCTCGATGCGATCCTGCGTCGGTAAGTTGCGCCCGACGATCTCATCGACCATTGCAAGCTCGCTTTCGCGGATCGCCGCTCCATTCACCGTCGCAATCACGGGATCAGTCGCGGCCTCGTCGGCGCGCGCCGCGCTGACCATGCTCAGGCCGGCCACGAGGCAGGCTGCCAACACAGGCGTGCGGGACGTGACTGATCGAAACATCATCCGCTTCGGTACGTCGACCATCATGTAACATCCTTTTCGTCGCGTGCGTCGTGCAAGCCCGATGATATGGCACGGCGGCTGTCGCTCTGATGCGTTCGGGACGCATGTGTTCGTTCGTGCGTCCAGCGTGGCGACGCCGACCATCGTGGCAGCGCGCGACGTCATAGCGAGAACACCTTGACGTCGGTGTGATCCGGCGACGACAGCTTGGTGACAGCTGAAGGGAGCAGGGTGATCGGGAGTCTCTTTCGAGTGCGGTCGACCGTAGATCGAGCGCGCAAGATCGTATCGTAATAATCCACAAAGATAACGTAACTCATATCATAATTCACAAAACACAAAAGAAAAGCTCACATAACTCGACTACGTTGCCTGCGGGTTCGGTGGGAGCCGCACCCCGAAGCATGGAGATCCCTATATGCGCAACTTTAAAGCTATTCTCATGAGTTCTGCGGCGTTTGCTTGCGCCGCTGTCGCGTCGAACACGGCGCATGCCGGCTCATACGCCTACGGTGCCGGCGCGACGTTCCCGCAGATCGCCTATCGTCAGCTGATGGACTGCCTGTACGATCAGGTGCAGGGCAGCCCCGGCAAGCCCGGTCCGCTGGCCAAGGCTGCAAACTGCACCGGCTTCAACGGCAGCGGCTTCGGTGGCGGCATCCTCTATGCTCCGACCGGCTCCGGTAACGCCAAGCTCGTGCTGCGGACCAACGATAAGGCCAATATCGGCACCCCGTCGAACTCGGTTCCGTACACGGACGCCACCATCGGTGTGAACGCAACGTCCGACTACGATGGCGTCCAGTTCGTCGGCAGCGACGACGTCGTGACGTCGAGCGACATCACGGCCTGGAATTCGGCCGGCAACCCGGCTCGTTTCGGCAATCTGATCCAGATCCCGGCTCTGGTCGGTCCGGTGGCGATCGGCTTCAACGGCACCGACGGCACGGGCGCGCCGCTGAACATCCTGAAGCCGACCCCGGTTGGCGGCAGCAGCGGTCTCAACCTGTCGCGCAACGCGGTCTGCGGCATCGTGTCGGGCCATATCACCAAGTGGAACAACCCGATCCTGACCGCGCTCAACGGCGGCGTGCTCGGCACCGGCAACATCACCTTCGTGCATCGCGCCGACGGCAGCGGCACCACGTTCCTGTTCTCGAACGCGCTCGCCACGCAGTGCCAGTTCGAGATCGGTCCGAACAACGAGACCGACTCGACCACCGTGTCCTACGCGCTGCCCTGGACCGACCGCTCTGGCGCCTGTCCGCGTCCGGTGGCCCGCGGCGCCAACCAGCTCAACTGGCCGGATCAATTCCCGACCGATCAGTGCGGCAACGCCGTGTCGAACTCGGGCGGCGGCACCTTCGCCAACGCGTCGGGCAGCGGCAGCCTCGTGGCTCTGGTGGCGTCGACCAACGGCGCGATGGGCTATGCGTCGTCGGACTTCTGGCTCCCCGTCCGCACCGGTGGCAAGCCGACCGCGAACCTGCAGTCGCAGTGGGACATCACCAACGCGACCGGCAAGTTCCAGCCGCCGACCCCGGCGGGTGCTTCGAAGGCGATGGCGTCGGCGGTTCCGCAGTTCCCGGACATGACGACCCGTGTCAACCCGCTGGCCTGGAGCCTGCAGGGCGTCGTCCCGAACCCGGTGCTGCCCGACTCCTATCCGATCTCGGGCTTCACCTGGATCAACATGTACCAGTGCTACGCGAACCACGCCAATGGCAACAATGGCTTCATCTGGTTCCGCACCTGGCTCGACTATCTCTACGGCAGCTCCAACGCCGAGCAGATCCTGAACGACAACGGCTTCGCCAAGGTGCCGTCGCCGTGGCTGATCGAGACCTACACGCTGCTGAGCGATCCGAACTTCGGTCCGGCTCAGACCGGCAATGGCGGCTGCGCCACCATCGCGGGTGCCTACTGATCGCACTCGGGAGATGACCTGATTGCATCGGTTCCAAGCTTGGCACGCCCGGCCGTTTGGTCGGGCGTGCTGTTTAAGGTGCAGGAAGCGCCATCGGCCGCGGATGGGGCCTCCGGGAAGCAATGACCTCCGATGTGGTATGAAGACACGCCTCAGAGGATGCGGTATCGTCGCCGTCACATGAATTGTGGTACATTGTATGAGGCATGCGTGCGACGGATGTCGCGTCTCTCGCGCTCTGCTTGCTTCCAAGAAAAGGATACGGTCATGGCGGTGCGTCGACTTACCGCCTGCGTGATTGGGGTCCTCGCCTTCAGCATGACGGCGCGGGCCACCGCGCCTGCGATCGTCGATCCGCAGAGCGATCTGTTCGAGAGACCATCCAAGCAGGCGCTCCCGACGCCATTGGACGGGCGGCCAGCGCAGACGGTCGCGCCGAAGCAGGGCGACGCTCCACCGCAACAGACTGTCGCACCGGAGGCAGCCGAGCCGCCGCCGTTGCAGGCAATGCCGTCGTCCCCGCCGCCACCAGCGGCGCCGGAACGGTCAGCCGGTCCAGCGCGGACGGACATGCCCATGAATCCGCTCTGGGGGATCCCGCTCACGCGTTTGACAGCGACACGCGATCGCCCATTGTTCTCTGCATCGCGCCGTCCACGTGCGCCGCCGGCCGCCAAGCCCGCCGTTGCGGTGACGTTGCCGCCTGCGCCGGTCGAGCGCGAGAAGCCGCCATTGTCCCTGGTCGGCACGGCCGTGAGCAGCGATGGCGAGCGGCTGGGCCTGTTCGTGAACATCGCCGACAAGAGCACCGTGCGGCTGAAGGCCGGCGAGAGCTACAAGGGATGGATGCTACGTGCTGTGCGCGCGCGCCAGGTCGAGCTGGGCAAGGGTCTCGAAAGCGCGCTGCTGGATCTTCCGCGCCCTGATCTCAGAGAAGCCGCCGTGCCATTGGCCGCGGGGATGGCCGCTCCAGGGCTGACCCAGCCTATGATGAGTTCGGCCAACGCCGTTCCGCCGACGAGCGCGAGCGGAGCGATCGATGCGTCAGCTGCGGCGGGCACTGGGTCTGGCATGGCATCTGCGCTGCCGGCGTCCCCGCCAGGAGCAACGATCGTGGTGCGACCGCCGATGCTCCATCCGGCCCCGGCAGCGGCCAATCCGTTTCGTAATGGGCGGTTGCCCTGATCGCAACGGGCGCGGGTGCCGTCCGGCCAATTGGGGCAGCCTGCCCGTCCAACCAACAAAAACAAGCGAGACACCAACCCAAACGATACGCAGGCCGGGGTCACGGCGCGCCGGATCGCTCGTCGTCCATTCCGATCGCGGATCATGATGACAGAGCCGGAGCCGACGAGACGCAGCGGAGGCAGCAGCACGAAATTATGATGGCGTCAAAACCAGCTGCTGCCGGCGACCCGGAATGTACCACCAGTTGTCACATGTGGATGCAATCAGGAGTCGATTTTTCCAACCGTGCCCAGTGCGACACGCCGCCTCACGCGTAGCCATGATGCATTATGATGCGTCAACGACTCAAAAGTGACACATCACTGTCGGTAAACAAAAGGTAAACCCGGCGCGGTGTGTCATTCCTCCGTCGCGATCAACCCCTGGTGGATCGCGGACGCGAGTTGGAAGTGGGTCGTCTCATGTTCGATCACGCAGCTGTGTCTCGTCGCGCTCGGAATACCACGCTGGGAACGATATTTCTCAGCGGAGTCAGCCTGCTCGCGCTGATGGTGCTCGACGGAGGAGCGCAAGCCGCCAGCCTCAAGTCACTTTCCTCCACTGTCGCGCCGACCGACGCAGCTCAGCAGGCCGCCACCGCTGCGGCCCAGCAGGCGGCTGCCGCGTCCGCACAGGCTCAAACATCGCTGGCGCGCGCCTCCGCGGCGCTGGCGGGGATGCGCAAGCTGCAGCAGGATGCCGCCGCGGCGGCCCGCGTGAGCAGCGGTTCGAACGTTCCCAACGGGCTTACGCCGAACGGCCTGATGCCCTACGGCGGAACGAAGGATGACCCGCTGGCCGGCATCAAGCTCGATTCCAGCAAGTGGGTCGGTGCGAACAATCCGACCCAGACGACCAGCGGCTCGCAGACGACCGTGAACATCCAGCAGACGCAGCAGAAGGCGTTGCTGTATTGGGACACGTTCAACGTCGGCGCCAACACGACGGTCAACTTCCAGCAGGCCAGCGCCGACTGGATCGCGTTCAACCGTGTATCTTCGACCGTGGCACCGAGCAGCCTGCTGGCGAGCCGTATCGACGGCAACATCAATGCCAAGGGTGCCGTCTACGTCATCAACGGCAACGGCATCATTTTCGGTGCCGGCGCGCAGGTCAACGTCCACACGCTGATCGCCTCGACGCTGGACGTTGGCAAGCTCGGCTCCGATCTCGCCAAGCGCGATGATTACTTCCTGAATACCGGTGTTGCCAATCTCAACTCGTTCTCGTTCTACGATCCCGGCGTGAACGGCGCTGCGAACTCGAAAGCCGTCGCCGGCGATGTCATTGTGGAGCGCGGGGCGACAATCACGGCGAAGTCTGCGCCAGAGCTGCGCACCACGACGAAGGACGCAAAGCTAGACGGCGAAAACGCCATCGCGTCGCTTGGCAAGGTGTTTCTGCTTGGCGCCAACGTCTCCAACTCGGGCACGCTCGAGGCGCCGACCGGCCAGGTCGCCCTGGTGTCGGCGCGAACTGTCGATCTCGTGCCGAACGGCTTTTCGGCGCTGCCCTCCAATGTGCTTGGCACCGATTCCGTCACTGGGAAATCGCTGGCGTTCCGCGGCATCGAGTTCAGCGTTACGCCGTTCTCCGCGAGCCTCAACTCGGACGGCTATGGAGCGGGCAGCTATCTGCCCAACACCGGCGTCGTCAGGCACGATGGATTGATTGATTCGCCCGGCGGCATTGTCATGATGGCGGGCAACTCGATCGTCGTCGACAAGCCTCGAGACGGTGCGGGCAACATTCTCACGGACGGGGCAGGTGGCGCGCTTCAAGGCGTCATCTCGGCCGACACCGCGCTCGATTTCAACAGCTTCGTCATGCTGCGTGCTGCGACCAGCGTCGCGCTCAATGGCGTCATTTCGAGTTTGCCCTACGACGACGGCGCCTCGCCCCTCCCGCAGGGCGGCGCGGCGGGCAGCTCCGTGCAGGCCTTCAAGCCGGCCTATGTCGAGATGACTGCGCAGACCGCGGTGACGGTCGGCTCGTCCGGTCTCATCTCGGCGCCCTCAGCCGAGGTGGCACTGAGAGCCGTCAGTTTTACAGGGGCGGACCTTTATCTCGACACATCCGGAATCGCCTATCGGCAATTCAGCCCGGGTCTTGCCAATACGGACACCACCAGCTCGACGCCCTCGCTGCAGCAGACAGTCCTGCTCGCGCCGGGCGCCGTCATCGACGTCGCAGGGCTCCGGGACGTCACCTTGCCTGCCAGCTACAACTTCATCACCGTCGAGCCGCGGGCGGAGTTTGCCGACATGCCGCTGCAGCGGCCGGACGGCATCCTGTACGGCAAGAGTTTCGTCGTCGACATCCGCGACAAGGGCGTGCGGAGCGACGGCACGAGCTGGGTCGGTACCCCCGTGGCCGACGTCAGCGGCAACATCGCCAATTATGGCCGCAGCATCTACCAGCTCATGACCGCCGGCGGTCATGTGAGCCTGCAGACGAATCTCACCACGTCGCCCGGTCAGGTCCAGACTTCCGGATCGGTCATCAACGTATCCGGCGGCAGCGTCAGATTCGAGCCTGGCTGGGTGCAGACGACGCGGCTGCTTGGCGCCGACGGCCGCATCTACAGCCTGGACAACGCAAGCCCGAACATGACGTATGTCGGGATTTTCGGAGAGTTCAAGGTCGAGCACGGCCGGTGGGGCGTGACCGAAACCTGGTCGCTGGGCGGCCAGACCTATTCGCCAGGATACACGGATGGGCAGAAGGCCGGCGGCGTGACGGTTTCGACCGTCATTCCGCAGTTGCAGGGCGCGATGTATTTCGGCGCGGTGGCCGGTGACCGGCAGATCGCCAATGCAGACCTGCCGGACCAAGGCAGCTTGTCGCTGAAGACGCCGACCACGGTGCAGGTTGGTGCTACAGCCTCGGCGAACTACGTCGCGACCAGCGCCTACACCACGCGGTTGTCGCCGGAGATCCTGTCCGGCTACGGACTGAGCAAGCTGTCGATCACCGCCAACGATCTCGTGGTGTCGCACGGCAGCACCCTCAATCTCGCACCGGGCGGCAGCTTCACGGTCGTGGCCGGCGGCGCGATCGACATCGCCGGGTCGGTGTCTGCGGCGGGCGGCAGCATCGATCTCTCCACGGATCGGACAGCTGCTTCCGCCTCCATATTCGGTGCCGCAAGTTCGCTGTTCAAGATCCCGACGAAAGACAAGATCAACATTCCAGCCAACATCTACGTGGAAGGCGCGCTCGACGTCAGCGGACGCTTCGTCAACGATTCCGGTACCGGCAATCGTGTCGGATCCGCCTCCATCAATGGCGGTTCGATCTCGCTCGCGACCCATCTGACCAGCGACGGCACGATCGACGGGACCGGAAGCATCATCCTGGCGCGCGGCAGTCTGCTCGACGTGTCCAGCGGCGGCTATGTATCGGCGCAAGGCAAGGCGAAGCAGGCGGCCTCTGGTACTCTGGCCGGGAAGGCTGGAAGCATCGCCCTTTCCACTTATGTGGGGGGCTGGGCGGACGACCAGAACCGTCCTATCGGCAATCGGCCGATTGCCGGTACGTTGGCGACGATCCAACTTGACGGCTCGCTGCGGGGCTACGGCTTCGAGCGCAACGGCAGTCTCAGCCTCAGCACCATCGACACCATCCGGATTGGCGGCGCATTGCAAACCGGCGAGATTTCGGGACTCACGATCGGGGGCGTCGGGTCGACGCTGCCTGTCGATGTGCTGAGCAATGGCGGCTTTGGCTCCTATACCCTTGCCGCCGTCTCCGACGGCTGGTCAGGAGCCTCGAACAAGGGTCCCACGCCGCAGGTGATCTTATCCGCCGGTGTCGGCCTGACCCCGCGGCAGCGCAATCTGGACAGCGGCGCAGACTACACCGGGCTTGGGGCGGGAACGAAACTGGGGCAGGGCACGCCGGCTCTGAGCCTGCTGCCGGATGACCAGCGGCTAGCGACGAACCTGACATTGAGGGCTGACAAGGTCGTGCTCGATACCGGCTCGACGATCGTCACCGACGCCAAGGCGAGCGTCGTCATCGGCAATGTCGACTATTCCGGAGCGAGCACGACCGGCATTCCGCCGGCCAAGAGCGTCGAATTGCGCGGAACGATCGTCAATAACGGCGGCAGCGTCTTCGTCAATGCGCTGAAGACCTACTTGTCCGGAGAGGCACGCATTGATCTGTCCGGCACGTTCGTTGCGAATTCTGGATTTGGACTTACCGGCGGGCCGTTGGTCGGCGGCAGCTACACCACTGGCGGCACGTTCACCGTCGAGGCAGGTGAGTACAAGACAACAAGTGTGGGCAGCGCTGCCGCGGGCAATCAGTACACGATCAACGCCTATGCAGCGCCCGTCGGCGTCAACTACCTGGTCGCCGATGCCGGCGCTTTGGTCGATGTCTCCGGCGCTGCAGGTAACATCGGTGTCGGAAGCGGACGCGGTTCGACCTCGGTGTGGTCGTGGAGTGATGCTGGGACCGTGAACGTCGACACGTCGGGCTTTGCCTGGGGCGGAAGCTTTGCCGCTGCAGGCGGGCGCTTTGTCGGCGCGGACGGTCAGCTTCGCGCAGAGACGCGAGCCAATAACGGCACGATCGTGCTTGGCGGCGGCGCGATCGTCCTGTCGCAGGATGTCACTGAATCGCTCGGTGCACTCGCGCGTTTCAACGCAGGCAGTGCACCAGGCGCGCTCTATGCCGCGGCGGATCGACTTGGCGGCTTCGACAACGTCTATCTCTACGCCGGGGCCGGGCAGGGCGGCGCGGCGCGCGTTTTCACGGACTGGAGCGGGGCCCCCAATCTTTTTGGCTACAGCGCGCCGGCCTATTCGACGCTGTCGATCTCCGGCGGCTTGAACTGGAGCGTGGCCAACCGGCTGCACATCGCGGCAGGTCAGATCAACACTAACGGCACCATCGATGCTCGTCTCAGCGCGTCCTATGTCGAACTGACGGGCGGAGGGCAAACGCCAACCGTTGGCGCGAGCACGCTTGCGATCACCGGCAACACCATCGATGTCGAGGGGGCCTCGTTCGGCGGCTTCAGTCGGGTCGATCTGAGGAGCATTGGCGACATCCGGCTGAGCACGCCCAAGGTGGTCAACGGCGTCGCGGGCAACAGCGACAGTTCGAGTTTCAACGGTCGCCTTGATGCGCCAGGCGATCTGCTGCTTTCGGCTCAGCGGATCTATCCGCTGTCGGCGGTGAACTTCACGATCAGCACGGGCGGCGATGTGGCGTTTTCCGCGCCGGCGGGGAGCAATACCGACATTCCGCTGGCCGCGGGCGGCAGCATCACGGTTGTTGCCAAGACGATCACGCAAGCGGGCAATCTGTTCGCGCCATTGGGGCAGATCACGCTCGGGCAGACCGGGACCACGCAGTCCGTAACGCTGGCGCCGGGCAGCTTGACCTCGGTCAGTCTCGCCGACACCATCGTGCCGTTTGGCGCTACTCTCGATTCCGGCGGCTGGTACTACAACGTCAGCACGGCGCCGCTGGCGAGTCCTCCCGAGAAGGGTCTCAGGCTTGCCGGGGATGTGGTCAAGGTCGCTGGTGGTTCGACCATCGATGTTCGTGGCGGCGGCGACCTCCAGGCGATCGAATGGGTGCAAGGCAAGGGCGGCTCGCGCGATACGCTCACGACGACCCCGCTGGGGCAGACCGTCTATGCGTTGCTACCGTCGTCGAGCGCCGCCATCGCGGCCTACGATATCCACTTCGCCACGGCGCGCAGCCTCGACGGCGGCAAGACCGCCGCTGCCGGAGACACCGTGCCGCTGGCCGGCACGCAGATCACGATCGGCGGCGGCACCGGCATTGCGGCGGGCACCTATACGCTCTATCCGGCTCACTACGCGACGCTGCCTGGTGCCTACCGTGTGGTCTATTACGGCAGCAATCTCGGCCGCAACATCGCGACCGGCACCACGTTGCCGGATGGCACGGTGCTGGTGACCGGCAACACCATTCAGTCCACCGCTCCCGGCAAGCTCTCTGCAGGCCAGGATCTGTTTGCGGTTCAGACCAACGTGCTGTGGCAGAGGTACAGCGAATATCAGTTCTCGCGCGCCAACAGCTACTTCACCCAGCAGGCGTTGAAGAAAAATACCGTGGTGCCGCCGCTACCGGTGGATGCCGGCCGGCTGCAGGTGTGGGCGCAGAACAGCGTCGATCTGTCGGGTCTGGCGCTGGCTGCGCCTGGGCGGGATGACAATGGCAGCCTCGGGCGCGGCAGCGAGCTTGACATCAGCACCTCGCAAGCCATCGCGGTCGTCGGGCACGTGCAGTACGCCAGCGGCGACAAACCCTCCGGCTATCTCGCGCTCGATGCCAGCCAGCTCAGCGCATTCGGCTTCGAAAGCCTGCTGATCGGCGGCCGGCGCAGCTCCACGACCACGGGCACGCAGATCACGGCCGCGGCGTCCAAGGTGCTCGTCGACACCAGAGGCGAGTTGTTCTCCGCGCCGGAAATCATCCTCGTCGCAACGCCCACGCCGGGCGCCTATCAATCCCTGACGGTGGCCAACGGGTCAACCGGAGAGACGGTGCAGGTCCGCGAGACCACGCTTTCACAGGATCTGACCAGCGGCGAGGTCATGATCGGGTCCGGTAGCATCATCCAAGCCACCGGAGCTGTTCATGTGGGTGCTGGCCGAAGCTTCTTCTTCGGCGCCGCGCCAGGAAGCGTTACAGCGCAGGACGTCGCTGCCGCGCTCGGCGGCACGCTGGACGCCAGCGGCACCGTCATCAGCAACGTCGATCTCGGCAAACTCGGCTACATCGTCAAGGATGCGGCCGGCAACACGGTCGCGACACGGAGCGGTTCGCTGTCGGCATCGGCGCTGGCGACGCTCGGCCAGTATCGATCGCAGGCCGGCGCCTTGTTCGTCGCCGGCGGCGACAGCAGCCTGAGCATCACCGGGCCGAGCGCCGCCCCGCTCAGCGTGCAGTTCGCCACGAGCAAGGACAGCTCGGCGCCGGGTGCGGTGACGGGATCTGCGACCGCGGTGGCGGATCTCGGACGGGTGATCCTCGCGCCCGGATCGAACATCACGGCCAAGGCTCTGACCATGCAGGGCTCGGCGTCGAAACAGGCGGTCGTGATCAACACCGCCGACCTGCATCTCGGACAGCTCACGCTCGCCGGCCGGACGGTAGCGATCGGTTCGCCGACGCCGATCACCGATCGCAGCATCGCGCTCTACAATTACCAGTTTGCGGATGTCGGAGCGCTGACGCTCAAATCGCTCTCGCGAGACATCTCCGTGTTCGGTGACTTCAACTCCGGCCAGTCGATCATCGATCTGTCGCTGGACGCGGCGGCGCTGGTGCGCGCTGATGGGACTGGCAACGCCACCATCTCCAGTCGCGGGACGTTGACCCTGTCGAACTCGGGGACGGCGGGCTCGACAGCTGCCGCGTCAACGACGGCGGGGACGCTCGGTTTCAACGCCAAGACCCTGGTGCTCGGCGGAGGAGATCAGAAGCAGATCGGCTACGACAAGGTCAACATGGCTGCGCTCGATCGCATTATCGTGGCCGGCCCTGGCACGTTCGATCTCGGCGCGGCCAATCTCGATATCGGAACCACGGGCATTGTGGTGAATGCCGCCACCGGCGCCAAGGGCAAATCCTATGCGATCACCACGACCGGCGCGATCGACATCTACGACAGCTTCACGCGCGACGGCATTGCAAACCGGCCCAGCGACAGTACCCAGACCGGCGGCAGCCTGGCGCTCACCGGCGCGCGCGTGACGGTCGGCAGTGTTATCCAGGCCCAGGGCGGCAGCATTGCGCTGACGGCCACCGCCGGAGACGTCGTGCTCAAGCCACGAGCCTATCTCGCGGCGGGCGGCTATGCCAGCCAGATCCGCGACGTGACGACGTACATCGCGGGCGGCAGGGTTGCGCTGACGGCTAGCACCGGCAACGTCATGACCGATACGCTGAGCGTGATCGATGTCGCACAGCCCAGCGGCGGCTTGGGCTACGGAGGCGAGATCAAAATCACCGCGCTGAACGGAGCCGCCGAGCTGAACGGTGTCCTGCGCGGAGGAGGCGGAGCCGGGCATGGCGGCTCGTTCAAGCTCGACACCAAGGGCGCGGCGGATCTGACCGCGCTCGCCGACCACCTGCTGACCGGCAGCGTCAACGGCACGATCGACGTCCGCACCCGGACCGGCAATCTCCAGCTCGATCAGTCCCACACCCTGAAGGCCAACAAGGTCGCGCTGACCGCTGACGATCCAACCTGGGACTCGAGCACGAGCAAGCTGTTCGGGCAGATCATCGTCAAGGGTACGATCGATGCGCGCGGCTATGACGACGTGACGACGGACGGGGTTGGTCAGACCGGCGGGCAAGTATCGCTGTATGCCGCCAATTCTGTGCTGCTCGCCAGCACCGGCAAGATCGATGCCTCGACCAGACATGCCGACGAGCGTGGCGGCGACGTGGTCGTCGGGATCGGCTGGGACGCCAAGTCGAAGATCTACCTGCAGACCTTCACCGAGATCGACGTCTCCGGCGGTACCAAGGGCGGCGTCAGTGGCGGCACGGTCACCTTCCGCGCCCCACGCGACGGCAATGGCGACATGAAGATCGCCCAGCTCTATGCCGGCAGCGACGTGGAGGCGCCGACAATCGGCGGGACGATCAACGGTCACAACAGCCTAACCATCAGGGGCGCGCGGGCCGTTACCTTCGACGCCTATGTCGCGTTTGACACCGTGAAGAGCCAATACGGCCTCGACGGCTCCAATCTCGGCTTGATGGCGGACGGCAAGACGCCGATCAGCTGGAAGGGACTGATCGATCCCGCCGGCTGGTACATCGTCAACGCCGACGGCACGCTGAGCTTTGCGACCGCCGGAAAATGGACCAACGTCACCGGCTGGTCGCCGAGTCAAGTGACCGTCATCAATGGGAACGTCACAGCGGTGCCGCCCCCGGTTGCGGTGACCGGCGGCGGGGGTACGGGAGCCATCGTCCAGCCCGTGCTGGGTGTCAACACGGTGACCGCCACGAATCCCGGCCTCGCGAATGGCAGCTATTCGTTCACGTTTCCGACGCCCTCAGGAGGCTCCCCTGCAACGGGCACCGTGACAGTGTCCGGAGGAGCGATGATATTCAGCTTCGCGTCGAGGGGCAGCGGCTATGTGACGGCACCGACCTCCGCGATCGTTGGCGGCGTGCAGGTCGCGCTATCGACGACGCTTTCGGTCAGCGGCGCAACGATCATCAGCGCAGGCAAGGGCTATACGAGTGCTCCGTCGCAAATCCGGGTTACGAGCAGCACCGGCGCCCTGCTTGCGCTCGTCAGCTTCGCGCAAGGCAGCAGTTTCTCTGGGACCACCGCGGCCGACGGAAGCTTCGCGCCGGATGCGGGTCAGTCGTTCATTCCGCGAGCGTCGAGCATCGTGTTCAATCCGGCGACACAGGGCACATCCGGCGTTGGCAGCTTTACGGCTGATACGCCGAACGGCGCCTTCTTTGCCACGGTCTTGACGCAAGCCACCCAGGGCACTTGGAAGTATACCGGCGCCGACGGCGTCGTCCGGGACTACGGTTTCGGCAACCTGTTCAGCCGGCTTCAGCCGCTGGTCGGCCAGCTCGGCGCCACCGCCGTGCACGTCCAGCCCGGCGTCGAACTGGTAAATTCGAGCGCGGCGATCAACGGCGGCAACATCACCGTCAAGACCAATCTCAATCTGGCGTCTGGAGCGGCTTTCGATCCCGCCACCGGAAGGGCGCCGTCGGTCTTCGATCCGAGCTCGAGCTACGTCAATTTCAACTATCGCCTCGCAACCCCCTGGGGCGGCGTCGATGCTGGCGATCTGACCCTGCGCACCGATGGCAACATCAATGTCGAGGCGTCGATCTCCGACGGCTTCTTCCAATTCCGCAACTATCTCGACACGAGCTACATCGCCGCGGTCAACGCCTATCTGGGCAGCGGGACCGATGCCGTCGCGTCCGCGAGAACGATCGACGCCAGGTTCGGCTTCTTTCCAGCGGCGGGCGATCAGAACGTCGGTGACTTCTTCACCTATTATCTGAACAACGGCGGCACCGTTCCGGTCGCACCGTATCGCGACGCCAACAACGCAATCAGCCCGACCTCCGCGAACCTCGCGGCGTCGGATCTCTTTCCAGGTACCTTGCGCGTCTGCGTGAGCGGCTGCGGGACGACTGCTGCCGTGGTCCGCACGGTCACGGCTCCGTCGTCATGGTCTTACACGATGACCGCCGGCGCCGAACTCGCGAGCGCCAGCCGCACGGCGCGCACGCCGCTGTCCGACGGCGTCACCAAGGGCGACGTCATCGTCAGCAACCGTAGCAGCTACACACAGAACCTCGTCAATGATGCTAGAGATCCCACGACCTCCGTCTTCGTCAATCTGCCGACGATGGTGCGTACCGGAACGGGCGCTATCACGATGGCAGCCGGGCGTGACGTGCTGCTGGCTGATGCGGTCGCACCTGGTGTGATCTACACAGCCGGTGTCAACACCGCAGCGGCGGATGCCGCTTACTCCGTTCAGACAGTCAACGGCGTAACAAGGATCGTGGCTGCAAACCCGGACGGCTTCTACGAGCCTCGTGTGCTCGGCTACGGCAACTACGCGGCGAGCAAATCGGTGACGGCCTATTTCGGTCCGCCCACGGCTGCGGCCTTTCCGGAGGCCGGGGGCGATGTGACCATCGATGCGCAGCGCGACGTCAAGGGCTATGTGGGGACGGGCAACAAGACGCCCCAATATTATGCGCCCTGGCTGCTGTCGAACACCGAACTCACGCAAGCCGCAGTTGCGGCTCTCGGACAGGGCGTCTTCATGCCATCCGGAACCCAGATCGCGTCGCAAACCGCCTGGTGGATCCAGTATGGCAGCTTCCAGCAGGGCGTCCTCAGCGCGGGCGGCAACGTCACGGTCTCCGCCGGCCGCGACATGATCGACGTCGCGATCTCGTTGCCGACGACCGGCCGGGTCAGCGGCGGTCTTTCCATCACGAGCACGCCGGTCGCCCATCTCTACGGTAGCGGCAACATGATGGTCCGCGCCGGCAGGAATATCCTCGGCGGATCCTTCTACGAAGGCTCGGGGCATGCCAGCATGGTCGCGGACGGTGACATCGGGCAGAACGGCACCATCTCCAGGTACGCGGAGAGCCCGCTGCTCCTGGCCGACCTGCCGCTTCTGGCCGTCGACACCGGGCAGATCAGCATGGTCGCCGGCGGCTCGCTCGCCATCTCGGGCGTGATCAATCCGGCGACGTTGCACGTGCAACAACCGGCCGCAAGGCTCGATCCGCTCGTGGCCGGCGCGGTCGCGAGTTCGTTGCGGATGGACACCTATGGTCCTGACGGCAAGGTCTCGCTTGTCGCAAATGCGGGCGACCTGACGATTTCGATCGCGCCCACGACCATCAGCGATGCATCCAAATCGTCACTGCCCGTCGGTGCCGCGCCCTCGCTCTATCCGGCAAGCTTCGAGGCGGCTGCCTTGAACGGCAATCTCGTCACCACCGGGATCGACGCTGTCGCGCGGCAGACGATCCCATCGCCGGGCATCGTCCTCAGTCCGTCCGAGCACGGCAGCTTCGCGCTGCTGGCTCGCGGCAGCATCGATTTGACTTTCGGCTATCGGACGTCGGATCTCGATCCCACGGTTACGGGACCCGCTTTCCTGCCGGTGTTCTCGGCCGGCGCGGCTTTGCTCGAGACCGCGTTCGATCCATTCCAGCCCAACAGCGGCTTCGCCGGATCGTCCAGCCGCGCGCTGCTGGCGCATGTCGACGACCCCGATCTCGGCATCGATGCGACGGCGCGGATCTATGCCGCGACCGGCGACATCAAGGCCGTCGGCGGTTATCGCCTCGGCGCGGTCGGCAATGGGGCTGTGAAGGACTATCAGCGCATTCAGATCAATCGTCCCGCCAGGATCTATGCCGGTCGTGACATCGTGGATCTCAACATCATCATGCAGAACGTCCAGCCAAGCGACGTCAGCGTCGTCGAGGCCGGGCGCAACATCACCTACACCGGCACCAGCAACGCCGGCGGCTTGCAGATCGCGGGCGCTGGCTATCTGTTGGTGCAAGCGGGCGGAGACATCGGTCCGTTCCTGCCGCTCGCCTATGACAATGCCGTCGCAGCTCCGGTGCAGGAGGGCATTGCCTCGGTCGGGATCGCCAGTGCCCGCATTGTCGGCGACATCTATTATTCGAAATATTCCGTCGGCTTGTACAATCAGACCTTGTTCGGGCCGTTCGGCCGTCCGCGCCGCAATACCCAGCTGACGGACGTCTCCGGCACCCGCGAGGGCGCCAGCATCAACGTACTGTTCGGCACCAAGTTCGGTGTCGACTACGACGCGGTCATCAAGGCCTATGTTGATCCATCCAACGCGGCCTTGGTCGACCACAACTACATGTCCGAGCTGCGTGCCTTCCTGCACAAGGTCGGCAAGGGCGCAATCGGAAACGATGCAACGGTTCTGGCAGCGTTCAAGTCACTCTCGCCGGATCTACAGCATGTGTTCGTCCAGCAGGTGTTCTTCGCCGAGCTGAAGGCGGTGGCGGTCGCGAACCAGGACAGTAAATCGCAGCAGAACCAGCGCGGCTACAAGATGGTCGAGACGATGTTCCCATCGAAGTCGGGCTATACCGAGAATGCTTTGACGGGAGCCAACGGCGCCAGTACCCTCGTCAAAACCGGCGATCTGGATGTCCTGCATTCCACCATCCAGACCCGATTCGGCGGGGACGTTTCGATTTTCGGGCCCGGCGGCAATATCGTCGTCGGCTCACTGGCGCAGGAAACCAACCCGGTGCTGCGGCTGCGCGACCTCGGCATCATGACGCTCGGCGGCGGCGCCATCAACACCTTTACCGATGAGAGCGTCTTGGTGAACTCCAGCCGCGTGCTGACGACGCAGGGCGGCGACGTCTTCATGTGGAGCTCGAACGGCAACCTTGATGCCGGACGCGGATCGAAGACGATCGTCTCGGCGCCGGCGATCCAACTCGTCTACGACCAGAACGCCTTCGCGAGCATCGATCCCGGTGGTTACGTGACCGGATCGGGAATTGGGACGTTACAGGCTTCGGAATCGGCGACGCCTTCCAGCCTGTATTTGCTCGCCCCGCGGGGCGTGATTGATTTCGGCACCGCCGGCGTTCGCGCTTCGGGCAATGCTGTCTTCGTCGCGCCGGTGATCGCCAATGCCAGCAATTTCCAGGTGTCTGGAAGCACCACGGGCATCCCAACGGTCACCGTTCCGAACATTGCCGCACAAACGTCGGCGAGCAACACGGGCGCGGCTGCCGGCAAGAGTGCCGAGCCCGCGACGGCCTCCGGAAATCGCGAGCAGGCCTCCGTCTTCGTGGTCGAGGTGGTCGGATATGGCGGCGGTGGCAATTCGCAGGAAGGCGTGTCCCCGCCTGCGTCGTCACCACGCGAGATCAAGCCAAAGGAAGGCCGCGACGACGACGACAAGAAGGAGCCTTGAGAACGCCCGCCATGCTGCGGCATGGCCGAGGCGGATCGCGCAGGATGTCAGGATGCGGTTCGCTGCTCATCAGCGAGCGGCAAAGCATGCCTGACCGGTGCGGCATGGCCGTTTGCCATCCGAGCTTGCATTGTGCGGAGATCGTGCACGCAGGCGGCGAGTTCTTCGTTCAGACGGCGCTGGACGACCGCATCGAGAAAAAGGTCGGTGAGCATTTGGGTCAGCTTGACGCGCGTCAGGCCGTCGCGGCTCTGGCGACGGTCGAGACCCATCGCAAGGGCCTTGCTCCGCGCATCGTCCGGCGCGCAAGCCACGAGCGCGGCGAATTCGTCGTAGGTGAGCCAGATCTGCGGCACGCGGCGTTAGCTCCGAACTGATGGACGTGATTGTCGGCCGCAAACGTAACTGCTCGTTTAATGGCGGTCACAGCAACGATAAGAAACTTGGCTAAATAATCCGTAATGTTGTGCAGGTTTTGGGCGGGCATCGAAAACCTGGCTGAAGCCAATCATCGGCCGGGGGGCTGAACCATGCGTACGACGAGCTGCAATGAACTGCAGAAGCGGGGACGGGCATCACTTCCTACTGCGGACGTGTACGACCTGAGGACGAGACAGGTTGCGAACGATAGGGTCCTCCGTATCCGTCAACTGAGGCGCGAAAACGCGCTGCTCATCCGGGAATTGACGATCATCAAGGCCGAGATCGAACGATTGCAGGACGCTTGCAGCAATGAGCAGGCGGCCAACGCCGGCCCGGACGCTTAATGTTCGCTGCATCGGGCGCGCTAACCGGCGGCAGGCGTGAACGGCGGGCACAGTGGGTTGGATACGAGCCGTCAGCCGCTGATGCCGAGTAGCTGCATCGGTCGTGTTCGCTTTTCATCTCGATGCAAGCGGCTGGCGTTGTTCGGCGAACCCGGGCAGTTGCGAGCCGCACAAGGAAGGGCGCTGCCTGTGATCGAGACGATCCTCGGCGTCGGTCGCCTGTTCACCGTGACAGGGCTGCACATCCGCCGGAGCAGCCTCGTTGACAGGACAAGGCGATGTCATTCCGAGTTTTGACGAGGCGATATCGAACCAGCAGATGAGATCGTTTCGACTGGTCTCAATGGTTCGCATGCAACGCGATGAATGTCGCGCAGGCTCGTATGTGACGCACGATCCACTGCAGCTTTGATTTCGGTTCTCGCTGAGCCCATCCGTCTATGAATCGAGATGGCTGCTGGATCGATCTGCAGGTCGGGACCGAGATGTGCGACATGAGTATCGGAAGCATCGTGAGCGTCGATGTGGGCTACACGCGATGCAGTTGACATCCGTCGTTGGGCTCGCCGCGGCGTTGATTGTATCCGCGCTGCTCGGCGGATGCGGCTTCATCCCGATGGCAGGGCCGGCCAGCGTCGACATTCAGTCCGAGAACAGTGCAGCGCTGCCGTTTGCGGTCGTCAAGCTCGACAGCCGAGTCCTGCAGATCCTGGAGAAGTCGGAGCCGAGGCAGCTGCCGACGGCATTCGCCGACAGCAAGCCGCCGTCGAGCATTCGCTTCGGTATTGGCGACATCGTCAGCGTGACCATTTTCGAAGCGACCGCCGGCGGACTCTACATCCCGCTGGAGGCGGGCGTGCGCCCAGGCAACTTCGTCACCATCCCGGACCAGGCCGTCGATAACGACGGCAACATCAGCATACCCTATGCCGGCGTAATACGCGCTGCCGGGCGTACCAATGTGCAGATCCAGGAAGACATCCTGAGCCGGATCAAAAGGCGCGCGATCGACCCTCAGGTCGTCGTGACGTCCAGTCAGCAGCGATCGTCATTGGTCAGCGTGTTTGGCGAGGTCAGGACGCCCGTGCGTTTCCCGATGCCGGCTGCCGGTGCGCAGGACCGGCTGACGGACGCGATCACGCGTGCTGGCGGGATCAGTGGTCCGGGATGGGAGACATGGGTCGTGCTGGAGCGTGGCGGCAAGCGCGCGACGGTTCCGTTCGGCAATCTCGTCTACTATCCGTCGAACAACATTTTCGTTCAGCCGGGAGATCGGATCTATCTGTATCGCGAGCCGACCAAGTTTCTGGCCTTCGGAGCGACAGGCGCGCAAGGCGAGTTTCCGTTTGATGCGTGGCGTATCAATCTGGCGCAGGCGGTCGGCAAAGCCGGAGGATTGTTGGACGTTCAGGCCGATCCGGGATCGATCTTTCTGTACCGACGCGAGACGAGGGAGGTCGCAGAACGTCTGGGGGTCAACTGCTCCAATGCCGACGGCGATCAAGTGCCGATCGTGTTCAGGGTGAGCTTCCAGGACCCGGCGGGCTATTTCCTGGCGACCAAGTTGCAGATGCGTCCGTTTGATCTGCTCTATGTCGCCAACGCGCCGCAGGTCGATGTGACCAAGGTTCTCAGCTTCATCAACTCGGTTGCGGTCACGGCGGAGAACGGCATCAGCGTCCCCAACGGCGTCTACGTCGCCCGTGCCAACAGCAGGCTCTGACCGATGGCGCCGATGATCTCGAAATTTTTCATGGTGTGGAGGACCAACGCTCGAACGGAGCGGCGCCGATGAAGATTCTCGAGATCATCGGTTCGGTGGACCCGCGGCATGGCGGAGCCATCGAAGGTCTGGTCCGCCAGGCGGCCGTGCGCGAGCGGCGTGGCTGCCACACCGAGATCGCCTCGCTCGATCCGCCTGATGCGCCCTGGGTTCGCGACTGTCCGGTGCGGACGTTCGGCTTCGGGCCCGCGGCTGCCGGGGGGCGCGGCGCGCCGTTCCGCCGTTTCGGCTACACGCCGACGCTCGTGCCATGGCTGCGGGCGCACCGCAGCCAGTACGACGTCGTGGTCGTGAACGGGCTGTGGAACTACGCAACCCTCGCCGCACGAAGGAGTCTGCCGTTGTTTGCGCCCTATGTCGTGTTTCCGCATGGCATGCTTGATCCCTGGTTCAGGCGCGATGCCCCCTTTAAGCATGTTGCCAAACAGCTGCTTTGGCTCGCATCGGAGGGGCCGCTGCTGAGAAACGCCGCTGCGGTGCTGTTCACGGCCGAGGATGAGATGACGAGCGCCGAGAACGCGTTCTGGCCGTATTCGGTGCGCGGGCAGGTCGTGGGTTATGGCACAGCTGACGTCGTCGGCAGCGCGGCCGAACAGATAGCCGCGTTTCGCGCCCGTGTGCCGCGGCTGGCGGGCCGGCCGTTTCTGCTGTTTCTCGGTCGCCTGCACCTCAAGAAGGGCTGCGATATTCTCGTCGAGGCGTTTTGCCGCGTAGCCGCGGATTGCCCGGAGGTCGATCTTGTGATGGCCGGCCCCGATCCTGCAGACCTACGACCGCGGCTCGAGACAGCGGCGGCGGCGATGGGACTCGCCGGTCGGATCCACTGGCCGGGCATGCTCGTCGGCGACGCGAAATGGGGCGCGTTGCGTGGCTGCGCAGCGCTGACGCTGCCGTCCCATCAGGAGAATTTCGGCGTCGTGGTCACCGAGGCGCTTGCAGCCGGCCGGCCGGTGTTGATCAGCGATCGGGTGAACATCTGGCGCGAGGTCAAGACGTTCGGTGCTGGTCTGGTCGGACGAGACGACGTCGATGGCACCGCGGCCGTGTTGCGTCGGTTTCTATCGCTATCCGATGATGCGGTCGCGGGCATGAGCGAAGCGGCCCGCAACTGCTTCGTCGCGAGGTTCGACATCAATCGAGCCGCCAACGAGATCTGCGACGTTCTCGAAGATGTCACGAGATCTTGGCATGCCGGTTCTGCGAAAAGCCTCGGCCGCTGACAGCCGCGGCCGGGCCGCCCGCCAGGGCGATCTGCAGCACGGATCCCACCAGGTATCCGATCTGCAGAGATGCAGCGACGCCGACGAACTGCCAGGCCATCGTGCTGACCGAAGCCGCCTGAAACAGGTCGAGCGCAAGCCGGCCGATGCCGAAGGCCAGGATCGTGGGGATGAGGCTGAACACGTTGTAGCGGGTGCCGAGCACGGCCCCACAGAGTAGGCAGAAGATCATGAGCATCGCGGAGCTCCCGGCCCAGTAGACCATCGGAGCTCTTTATGAGCGGTTAAATCGAACTCTAGACTTGCGCCTGAGGGCCAATATCACGTTGTTACGATATGATATCGACGAATACCGTAACGTGGCCTGAGCCTCAGGGCTGGCCGAGCTGGGTTCGGGCAGATCGCGACCGGGGGATGAGACATGGCAGCGACATTCGAGCGATTTGACCTGGCTGCAGCGCCCAGGGAGCGACTCGTTGTGATGCCGCGGCTCGGGTCAGGGCTGCGTCTCGCTGTCATAGCGGGCAGTTATCTGCTCGTGGCGTGCAGCTCCTCTGGTCTGGCTCAGTTCGCCTCGCCAGAGAGCGGTCAGGGACGAGGCGGTGTGATGATCGGCGGCAAGCCTGCGCAGGGAGCCGTCCACCAGCGATGCGTCGAGGTCGAGGTAGGCAGCGAACGTTCCTTCGGCTGCTTGAACGAGACGTTGCGGCGCGAGGTCGATCGTGTGAATCCCTCGTTCAATATGCCACCGATCGATGCGCGCTCCCCGGACATTCGCGTTGGCAACGCCAACGAGGCAGCGATCCGCTTGCAGTACGGGCCGAACTACGGCCGCTCCGCCGTCCCGTATCGGCCTGCCACTCCGACCTATTCATTCCCGCGCCGCTGATGCTGATCCTTCGCAATCCCTCGACGTGGCCACGGTGCAGATGGCTTGCGACTGCGGCCGGCCTCGGTCTGCTGATCGGTGCAGCGATCAGCGCGTCGGCCTGGGCGAGCGAGGAAGAGCGGGCGCCCTCGCAGCCCGAGGCTGCTCCGGCTGCGCCGTCACAAGATGATGATTCCGAGATCGACGTTCCGCCGCTGCAGCTCGAGCCATTCAGGCCGCGGCCGCTGTCGGCGGCTGATTTACCGCCTGCCAGTCCGCTCGCCCGGGGGCCGGTGAGCCGCAGCATGCGGGTCACGAGCATGATCGTCCCGCGCGACTGGCGCGCGCAACGCGCGGAGTATCGGGATCTGATCGAGCGCGAGGCCTCGGCGGCGGGGATGCCTGCCGCGATCGTGGATGCCGTGATGGCGGTTGAGAGCAGCTATGACCCGACCGTGATCGGTCTGGATGGCGAAATCGGCCTGATGCAGGTGATGCCATCGACTGCGCGCATGCTCGGCTTCAGCGGCACGAGGGAGCAACTTGCCGAGCCTGCGATCAACATCCGGTACGGTACGAAGTATCTGGCCGGGGCGTGGCGGCTTGCCGGCGGCGACCTCTGCACGGCTGCGATGAAATATCGAGCCGGCCATGGCGAGACGAGGTTCTCGCATTTGTCGGTCATCTACTGCGTGCGCATCCGAAGCCACCTAGCCGCCCAGGGCGTCCAGGTCTCCGGAGACGTGCCCCAGGCGACATTTGGACGCTCGGTCCCAACCCCACCGGCAGCGGGATCCGGATACAGCCGCCCGCTCGACATGGCCTCGTTGAATATGAGACTCCGCGTGCAGTCGAGCCGGAGCGCGATCCGTCCTGTGCCCTAGTTGCCGGCAATCTCTGTCCGATGCCTTGAACGGTCGTGTGCTCACGCTCCGATTTCACGAGCGCCCGGCCGCGATGAAGACTTTCATGGCCGGGAAGGAAAGCGGGGCGCTTCGCGGCCAGGGCAGCAACTGCCGCGCTGGCCGTCAGAAACTAGTTCGTATCGTCCTTGCGCCGCGGCCGTGAGGGTGGCGGTGCCTCACCGAGCCCTTCGCCGAGCATGCGCCACAGCTTGACCGCGTCCCGGAATGCGTATTCATGCGCTGGGCTTCGCGCGCGCCACTCGAGCAGTTCTTCCGCGTCGGCCATCGTCGCGTCCCCGGACTTCAGGCGCAAGATCCAGGCCGTGGCCTGTCGTGCCAGGGGAGTCTTGCGGGGCGATCGATCGGTTCTTTTGATCACGGTCCAACGCTCTCGTGGAGACGCTGGGCCCGATGGATCCGTCCCGAACGACACGTCTCTGAAGGTTAGACGTACGGCGAGTAGCAAAACCGAATTTGATCGTGGGACGTTTCAATCGGTCGGCGCAATGTTCGATCGCCTGCTTGAGATCGCTCTCGACCGTCCGCACCGTCACGCCGATCCGCTGCGCGATCTCGCGATGGGGCAGCCCTTCGATGCGTGAAAGGAGCAGAACCTGCCGCCGACGGGCCGGGAGGTCGGCCAGGGCCTGCCGAAGCAGGGCAATCTCGGAGCGCTCCTCGATCTCTCGCTCGGGAGTCGGCCGGTCGTCCGGAATGTCCAGGAGGGTATCGACCTCCTCGGTCGTCAGCCGCCGGGCCTGGGCGCGCCGATAGTCGTTCGCGATGTTCAGCGCGATCCGGAACAGATAGGCCTTCGGGCTCTTGATCTCGTCGGTAGAGTGCATCGACTCGATCTTGAGATAGGTCTCCTGAAGCACCTCTGACGCCAGATCGGCGGATCCCAAACGTCGTGCGAGTTGCTGATCGATGCTGCTGTAGTTCGCGAGCATCAGGTCTCGCAACGTTCTTGTATTGCTTCCCGCCATTTTATTGAGCCCCCAAGTCTCGTTTGCGGCAAACGTAACGTTGCGGGGCTACGGAAGTGTGACGATGATGTGTTGCATGTAACGTCGCGGCGCGAGTGATGTTTGTTTGACGCAGTGTCGCAGCTGCCGCGCAGAATCTTGCAGGAATCGAGAAGTTTTTTTTCGGCACGCTCTAGTCCGGCGCGTCTATCGGTTAGGGCGTGATCACGACGTGATCGCGCGGCTGCGCTGCTGCGGACCATCGTTGATGATGTATCGTGTTATTCGTATCGTTTCGCGTCGGGCGTGCCGTCACGGGTCTGCGCACCACCGCTGCGATCTGCCGTGGTCTCGACTCGGGCGGGCGATGGCGGTGTCGATCCTTCTGCTCAGCACGTCCCCCCAGGCGCTGCTTGCCAGATCTGCAAGCGACGGGGGCAATGCGTCCCCGACGGACGGATCGGCGAAGAAGCTGCCGCCGAAAGCCGGTGCGAACGGCCAAGCAGATCCCGACAAGGCCGCCGCGGCGGCAAAGAGCACCGCGCGCTTCGACATCGATGAATATCGCGTGGAAGGAGCCGACAGCCTGCCGCAGATCGACGTGGAAGCTGCGGTCTATCCGTTCCTCGGGCCTGGACGATCGGCTGAAGATGTCGAGAAGGCCCGCGCGGCTCTGGAGAAGGCGTATCACGACCGCGGGCTGCAGACCGTCGGCGTCTCCATCCCGGAGCAGGACGCGACACGCGGCTTCGTCGTGCTGAAGGTTGCCGAGAACCGGGTCGGCCGTCTGCGGGTGAAGGGCTCGCGCTACTTCGATCTCGCCAAGATCAAGGAGAGCGCGCCGTCGCTGAAAGAGGGCAAGCTGCCGGATTTCAAGGCTGTCACCAAGGATATCGTCAGCCTCAACCAGTGGCCGGATCGCCGCGTCACGCCGGCGCTGCGCGCGGGTGTGACCCCCGGCACCGTGGACGTGGATCTGAACGTCGAGGACACCTATCCGCTGCATGGCAGCTACGAGATCAACAACCGGCAGAGCCCGAGTACGTCGGCGCTGCGATCGAGCCTCACGCTTCACTACGACAATTTCTGGCAGAGGGGCGATTCCGCCAATGTCAGCTACCAGGAGGCCTCCCTCAATCGAAAGGATGCCATGGTGGTCTCGGGCTCCTATCTGGCGCGCACGGACCGCGACTGGCTCAACGTTCTCCTGTACGGCGTGAAATCCTGGAGCTCGGTCGCGACCGTCGGCGGTGCCAACGTGATCGGTCCGGGCCAGGTGATCGGCGCACGCGCGGTGATCACGCTGCCCGCCAGGGGCGATCTGGTCCACAACATCTCGCTCGGCGCCGACTACAAGAACTTCGCTCAGACGCTGTCTCTGGCGGGCGGGTCGTTCAGCTCACCGGTGAACTACGTCCCGCTGGTTGCGAGCTATGGCGCGACCTGGAAGATCGAGAACGCGCTGACACAGCTCAACGTCGCGATTACCAGCGGCACGCGCGGTATCGGCAGCTCGCTCGAGGAGTTCGACGCCAAGCGTTTCAAGGCGACCTCCAGCTTCATCCATCTCAAGGCCGACCTGTCGCACACGCAGGACCTTCCCGGCGGCGTGCAGCTTTTCGCCAAGATGCAGGGTCAGATCGCCGACCAGCCGCTGGTGTCCAGTGAGCAGTTCAGCCTCGGCGGCCAGGACACGGTGCGCGGCTATCTCGAATCTGAGGCGCTCGGGGACTACGGGGCGGCCGGGACGCTGGAGATCCGCTCGCCGGATCTCACGCCCTATTTCCAGCAGAAGCTGGAGAATCCGTTGGGATCTCCGATCAACTTCAATCTGTTCAACGATTGGCGCTTCTACGTCTTCGCCGATGCAGGCCGGGCCAAGATCATCGAGCCGCTGGTCGACCAGCAGACGACCTTCGATCTCGCCAGCTACGGCGTCGGCACGCGCATGAAGATGCTCAACCACTTCAACGGCGTTTTCCTCGTCGGCGTTCCGCTGATCAATCAGCAGACGACGATCGCCAATCACCCGCGCTTCAGCTTTCGTTTCTGGGGAGAGTTCTAGATGACGCGCGTCGACAGCCGTCTCCGCCGCATGCTGACCTCGAGCGGTCCGGCGATGCTCCTGATCGCCATCCTACTCACGCTGTGGCCGGGCAGCGCCTCGGCCTGGTGGAACGAGCAGTGGACCCTGCGCAAGAAGATCACGATCGATACTGCGCCGACAGGTGCGGCGATCACCGACCCCATCGGTCCGTCGCCGGTGCTGGTGCGGCTGCATATCGGAAATTTCCGATTCGGTGCCGCGAAGGACGACGGCGGCGACCTGCGCTTCGTTGCGGCGGACGACAAGACCCCGTTGAAGCATCATGTCGAGAAATACGATCCGCTGCTCGGCGAGGCGCTGGTCTGGGTCGGCGTACCCGATCTCAAGCCCGGCGCCAAGAACGAGGTCTGGCTGTACTACGGCAATCAGAAGGCGCCCGCGGCGGTCGACGCCAAGGGCACCTATGACCCGGACACGGTGCTCGTGTATCACTTCGGCGAGCGTGGCGCCCCGGCGCAGGACGTGTCGGCCTGGGCCAACGGCGCGCAGAGCGCCGTGCCGGCGGCCGATGGCGCGATCATCGGGCAAGGCGCGCGGCTCGACGGGCAGAGCGCGATCACGCTTCCCGGCTCGCCGTCCCTGGTCGTTGCCGAAGGCGGCGAACTCAGCTGGTCGGTGTGGGTGAAGATGTCGGCGCCGCAGCCGCGGGCCGTGCTGTACGCCCGCTCGGAGGGGGCGAACACGCTGACGATCGGCCTCGACAACGGCATCCCGTTCGTCGAGATCGTCAACAACGGCGCCACGCAGCGCGCGAACGGCGCTGCCGCGCTCGATGCCGGGACGTGGCGGCACCTGGCGGTCACGGCCAAGAGCAATCAGGTCACGTTGTTCGTGGATGGCACGCCCGTCGCGCCGATCACGGCCGCGCTGCCGACCATGACAGGTCTTGCGCAGATCGGGCGGGCCACGCCGCCGGCCAGCGCTGCGGCCGATGCCCCGGCCGTTCCTCCGACGGATGCGCCCGCCGACGCCGGCGCATCCGCCGCGGCGCCGGCAGGATTTGCCGGCGAGATCGACGAGCTGCAGATCGCCAAGGCGGCGCGTCCGGCCGGCTTCATCAGGCTGGCGGCGATCGGGCAGGGGCCCGAGCAGGCGAAGCTGATCTCGTTCAGCGTCGACGAGGAGAATGCGAGCTGGCTGAGCGGCTACTTCGCCGTGATCCTGCGCTCGGTGACGCTCGACGGCTGGGTGGTGATCGGCCTGCTCGCGGTGATGGCGGTGATCAGCTGGTTCGTGATGTACGACCGCGTCGCCTACCTCAATCGGATCGCGCGCGCCAATGCGACCTTCCTCAAGCATTTCCGCGATGGAACGGTGGAGATCTCCGACCTGTTGCGCCCTGATCAGCAGGAGACCGATCTGTCGCTCGGCGGGCGCCTCACCAAGAAGAACGAGATCAGGGCGTTGCAGCGCTCGCCGCTGTTCCGGCTGTTCAACCTCGGCGCCCAGCAGATCCGCCGCCGCTTCGCGCGCGGCCAGAGCAGCCTGTCCGGACCCGCCATCGAGTCGATCCGCGCAGTACTCGACAGCGGCTTCGTGCAGGAGACCCAGCGTCTCAACCGCATGATGGTGATGCTGACGATCGCGATCTCCGGCGGACCGTTCCTGGGCCTGCTCGGCACCGTGGTCGGCGTCATGATCACCTTCGCGGCGATTGCCGCGACCGGCGACGTCAACGTCAATGCGATCGCGCCGGGCATCGCGGCTGCGCTGGTCGCGACCGTCGCCGGCCTCGGCGTCGCGATCCCCGCGCTGTTTGCCTACAACTACCTGATCACCCGCATCAAGGATGCGACCAGCGAGATGCAGGTGTTCATCGACGAGATGATCACGCGCATCGCCGAAACCTATTCCGGCAACCCATTGGCACAGGCGGCGGAGTGAGGCGATGCAGGTACAAGCCGACAGCAAGCCCTATGACGACATCAACATCACGCCGATGCTCGATCTCGCCTACGTGCTGCTGGTGATCTTCATCATCATGACGACGGCGACCGTGCAGGGCATGAAGGTCAATCTGCCGAAGGCGAGTGCGGCGCCGAGCCTGGCGCAGCAGACCACCAAGGCGATCACCGTCACCAATGACGGCAAGATCTTCCTCGACACGATCCCGGTGACGATGGCCGAGCTTGAGCAGCGGCTGGTCCAGCAGCGCGCGCTGACACCGGAGTTTCCGATCGTGCTGCGCGGCGACCGCGAGACGCAGTACCAGAACGTGGTCGACGTACTCGATCTGCTCGGACGTCTCAACTTCAACCAGGTCGGCATGGCCACCAAGCCGCTGGTGAAGTGAGAACAGGGGCAGACGCGCATCATGAGCGACAACGACCAGTTCGACAGCGACCAGCCGTCCGCGCGCCGGACTGCGTTGCTGGCCGGCGCGGGCCTGGGCGTTCTGCTGCTGATTGGGTTTGGGATCTACACACTGCTTGGCGGCGACCGCGAGCCGCCGCGCAAGGTCAACGAGATGACGATCGTGTCCATCACGCCGCCGCCGCCTCCGCCTCCACCACCCCCTCCGCCGCCGCCACAGGAGCAGCAGCCGGAGCAGAAGATGGTCGAGCAGACGCCGGTCAAGCAGGAGATCATCGAGGAGAAGCCGGTTGACATCCCCAAGGATGCGCCGCCGGACGCGCCGAACAACGATGTGCCGCCGGGCCCCCTCGGGCTCGACGATGCCGGCAAGGGACCGGGCGAACTGCTGGGCCGTGCCGGTGGCCGCGGCCTGATCGGCGGTGGCGGCGGAGGGGGTAGCGGCGGCAGCCGCTGGGGCTGGTACGCGAGCCTCGTGCAGACCCAGATCGAGGCCGCGCTGCGCGCCAATGAGAAAACGCGGCGGGCGGTGATGCAGATCCAGGTGCGGCTGTGGTCGGACGCGGGGGGGCGCATCAATCGCGTGCAACTCGTGACCTCGACCGGCAACAGCGAGCTCGACGCGGTCATCCGCGACCAGGTGCTCGGCAGCCTCACGCTGCGCGAGCCGCCGCCGAAAGACATGCCCATGCCCATCATCACCCGCGTCATCGCGCGCGCGCCGAGCTGAAACTCGGTCGGGCAGGGGAAGCAGAGCAACCATCGAAGTGGAATGAACAGAAGGTTCGTCATGGCGCAGGCTGATATCAAGATGCAGGGCATGGCTGCGGCCGCCGCCGTTCTCATGCTGGCCGCTGCGGGACCGGCCGCGGCGCAGGACGACAATGCGCCGGCGCGCCGGCCGTCGGTCTCGCGCAGTCCGGCGCTGTCATCCAACGCGACGGTCAATCTGATCAATCTCCTGGTCAAGCAGGGCGTGCTCAGCGACGAGCAGGCGGCTGCGCTGGTCAAACAGGCCGACGACGAGGCCTATGTCGCGCGCCAGGCGGTGAGCACGGCGACGTCGCGGGCCGACGACGCGGCGAAGACCGCGGCCGCGGCAGCGAATGCGACATCGCCGCCCGGCACCAAGCGCGTCACCTATGTGCCTGAGATCGTCAAGAAGCAGCTGCGCGACGAGATCCGGCAGGAGGTCATGGCCAAGGCCGAGAAGGAGAACTGGGCTTCGCCGGGCAAGTACCCGGAATGGGCGCAGCGGCTGCGGTTCTATGGGGACGTGCGGGTGCGATATGAGGGAGATTTCTTCGGCAAGCAGAATGATCCTCTTGCGGTGAACTACAATGCGATCAACACCGGAAGTCCCTATGATGTGAGCGCCCTCAACCAATACGTCTGGCCCACGCTCAACACCGATCAGAACCGCAACCGGGCCAGGCTCAGAGCGCGGCTCGGCATGGATGCCGACCTGTTCGATGGATTTTCGGCCGGCATGCGTCTGGGCACGGGCGACGGCAGCTCGCCCGTGTCGTTCAACGCCACGCTCGGTGGCTCCGGCGGCAATTTCAGCAAATACGGCATCTGGCTCGATCGCGGCTTCGTCAAGTACAGGGTTCAGGATCTCGCCACCTTGCAAGCCGGTCGGTTCGACAATCCCTTCTTCAGCCCGACCGATCTGTTGTATCACCGCGACCTCGGCTTCGACGGCTTTTCCGCTCAGATCCGATATCCGGTCTCGTCGGAGATCACGCCGTTCGCGGTGGGTGGTGCATTCCCGATCTTCAACACGGATATCAATGCCGGTTCGGTCATCAACCTGAACAACGGCAACGCGACCTTTGGCAAGGCGCGCAGCGAGGACAGATGGATGTTCGGCGGCCAGCTCGGAGCCAACACGCGCCTCATGCCTGATGTTGAGTTTACTCTGGCTGCCGCGTACTACGACTTCACCAATGTGCAGGGCCGGTTGTCCACTCCATGCATCATACAGTCGGTTCAGGATAGTTGTAGCACCGACCTGAAACGCCCGTTGTTCGCGCAGCGCGGGAACACCTATATGCCTTTGCGTGACGCTCGCCCGATCGATGCCAATGGCAACCCGGCGCTCGGGCCCGCTTACCAATATTTTGGTCTCGCGTCGGCGTTCCGAGACCTCGTGATCAGCTCTCGGCTGGACCTCGGACATTTCCATCCCGTGCACATCATACTAGATGGCGAGTTCGTACAGAACCTCGCCTGGGACCGGCAGGATATCGCGGCCAAGATCCTCAATTCTCCGCTGCCGTCGAGCGCGATCGCGCCCTGCACGAACGGCGTCAACTGCGGTCAGCAGATCTATGCCGGTGGCAACAAGGGCTATCTCGGGCGCCTTACTGTCGGTCACCGCGAGTTGAAGGAGCTGTGGGACTGGAACGCCTTCGTCGGCTACAAATATCTGGAATCGGACGCCGTCATCGATGCGTTCACCGACTCCGACTTCGGCCTCGGCGGCACCAATCTCAAGGGCTATTTCATCGGCGGCAACGTCGCGATCGGGCCGAATACCTCGATCAGCGCGCGCTGGCTGAGCGCCAACCAGGTCGCAGGTGCGCCCTATGCGGTCGACGTGTTCCAAGTCGATCTCAACGCGAGGTTCTGACGATGCGCCGTTGGCCCTTCTATCTCGCCGGCGCGTTCGCGCTGTGCACCATGGCGGCCAGTGCGGCCGACAACGAGTCCGACCGGCTGCGTGAGGCGTTGCGCGCGGCGACGGCGCAGTCGCGCTCGCTGGAGGACCAGCGGGCGGCGCTGCAGGCCAAGCTGACTGCGGCGGAGCAGGAGCGTGACCGGCTCAAGAAGCAGAACGAGGCTTACCGCGCCCAGGTCAAGGAGGCCGAGCAGGCCTATCGCCAGGCGGTCAAGGACTTCAACGATCGCATCACCGAGCGCGACGAGACGTTGGAGAAATGGAAGAGCGCCTATGGCGAGGCGGCCAACGTCGCGCGCGCCAAGGAGGCCGAACGGCTCAAGCTGCAGGCCGAATCCACCGACTACAAGGCGCGCACCAAATCATGCGAGGCCAAGAACGCCGAGTTGGTCAAGGTCAGCAATGACGTCGTCAGCAAATACGAGGCGATGGATCCGCTGGAGAAGCTGTGGGATCACGAGCCTCTGACCGGGTTGAAGCGGGTGGAGCATCAGAACGCCGCCCAGGATTTCCGTGACCGAGTTCTCAATCAAAGGGTGAAGCCATGACGAGGCCGCGCGCAACGTTCCTTCTCGCCACGACGATCTGCCTGGCAACCATTCCGGCGGTCGCGCAGAACCGCACGCCGGCCGCTGCGGCGACGCCTGCCCCGACGCGCGGGGCGGCGACGTCTCCCACGCCCGCTGCGGCGAAGCCGGCGGCCGTCGAGGAGCGGGGCGCGATCCGCAACGACGAGGTGGTCGCCCGCGTCGGCGACAGCGACGTGACCGCCGATGAGGTACGCGCCACCATCGCGACGCTGGAGCCGCGGCAGCAGGCCGCCCTGGCGCGTGATCCCGCGCTGCTCAGCCAGACCGTCCGCGCCATCCTCGCCAACCGGCTGGTGCTCAAGGAGGCCTTGGCGAAGAAGTGGGACCAGCAGCCGGCCGTCGTTGCGCAGCTGGCGCGGGCGCGGGACAGCATCCTCACCGAGGGCTATCTGCAATCGGTGACGCAGCCGCCGGACTCCTATCCGAGCGAGGCGGATCTCAAGTCGGCCTATGAGGTCAACATGAGCGCCTTCCTGGTGCCGCGCCGGTTCCGCATCGCGCAGATCGTGGTGAACATCGCCAATGACGCCGACAAGGCCGCCGAGGAGGCGGCGAAGAAGAAGCTCGACGACATCGTCCGCAAGCTGAAGCAGCCGGGTGCGGACTTTGCGGCGTTGGCGCGGAGCAGTTCGGACGAGACGGCATCGGCCGAGAAGGACGGCGAGATCGGCTGGGTGCCCGAGCCGAACCTGCGCGGCGAAATCCGCAGCCAGGTTGCCGGTCTCGCGAAGGGCAGCATCACCGACCCGATCCGTCTCGACGATGGCTGGCACGTCGTCAAGCTGCTCGACACCGAGGCATCGACCACGCGGCCGCTTGCCGAGGTCAGGGATGTCCTGGTGCAGCGGCTGCGCGCGGAGCGGGCGGAGGCCAATCGCCGCGCCTATGTCTCGGAGCTGGTCAAGCAGACGCCATCCGTCGTCAACGAGATCGCGCTGGGCCGGCTGTTCGGCACCAAGCCGGAGGCCGCTGCGAAGTAAGCCCCATCTGCGCTGGATGGCGGGTGAGCCTTTCATCCGCCATTGGGCGCCTTGCGGGCACCAGCCCGCGATGCAGGCGCACTGAGGCGTCTCCGGGGGGCTTGGGCGCGGTCGGCTTGGGCGAGCTCGCCTGAGCAACGTCGCATCGAGCGGTGCAAATCGCGCGATGTTAATTGTGGATCATGATAATGTTATCTTAATTATGATACGTCCCGTGGAGCTCGGCATGGGGCGTGATGTGTCGGATCTGACCGGAATTGGACAGTCAGGAGCAGGCTTGGACCAGCGCGTCTGGCCTCGGCTCCAGGTTGGCTTCGAGGTGATAGGGCCGCTGTTTGCAGCCCTGGACGCGGTGACGGTGCTGGCAGCCGGCCTGCTTGGCGGCTTGGGGTATCACGCCGCCATTGGCGAGGGCCCGGGCGAGCTGACGGCGCATCTGGGTCTCGGCATGATCGCCGGATTTTGCCACTGCGTCGTCGCAAACCATATCGGCCTCTACACGCATGACCGGTTGCTGGAAGGGCAGCAGGATAAGCGGCGCGTGCTGGCGAGCTGGGCGCTGGCCGTTCTCCTCCTCACCGTGGCGCTGTTCCTGCTGAAATCCAGCGCCGACATCTCCCGCGGCACGATGGTCTGCATCTTCCTGCTCGGCGGTCTGACGCTGCCGGTGGTCCGGCAGGCGGCGCAATGGCGCCTGCGGTCCGCCGTCCGGCGCGGAGACATCAAGGGGCGCGTCGTCCTCGTCGTGGGAACGCGCGCCGAGTTGCTGCAGCTCTCGCGCCAGGAATTGCTGCTGCGGTTCGGACTGGATGAGTTCAGCCGCATCGTCCTGCCCGACCCGGCGGCGACGGGGATGCTGACCAGCAAGCTCGACGAACTCGTCGCCGCCCTGCGCCGGCAGCCGGTGGAGGAGATCATCGTCGCGCTGCCGTGGTCGGAGCTGCGCGCGTTCGACGGGATCCTCGACCGCCTGCGGGCCGTGCCGTTACCGGTCAGGTTGCTGCCCGATCAGGCCGTCTCGTCCGTGGTACGGCGGCAGACCGCGCAGCCGCAATACGCCTACATCGTCGAGATGCAGCGGGCGCCGCTCAACCGGCTCGAAAGGTGCGCTAAGCGGGTTCTCGATGTGATCGTCGCAACCGCGGCGCTTGTCCTGCTGTCGCCGCTGCTGCTTGTCGCCGCCATCGCGGTGAAGCTCGAGAGCCGCGGGCCCGTGATCTTCCGGCAGCGCCGGCGCGGCTTCAACGGGCAGTCCTTCCTGATCTACAAGTTTCGCTCGATGACCGTCATGGAGGACGGCGGCGCCGTGGTGCAGGCGCAGCGGCATGATTCCCGCGTGACGCGCATCGGGCGGATCCTGCGGGCGACCAGCATCGACGAGATTCCACAACTCTGGAACGTGCTGCGCGGAGAGATGTCGATCGTCGGTCCGCGGCCGCATGCGCTCGCCCATGACGACGAGTATGGCAAGATGATCGCCAACTACGCGTTGCGGCACCACGTCAAGCCCGGCATGACCGGGTGGGCTCAGGTCAACGGTTTGCGCGGTGGCACGCCGCGGCTGGAGCTGATGCAACAGCGTGTCGCATCGGATTTATGGTATATTGATCATTGGAGCCTTTCGCTCGACATCTATATCATGATACGGACTGCCTTCGAATTGATACGGCACCGGAATGCCTATTGAGGGCGTTCCCCGGCGCGCTGAACGATGGCGGAATGATGGCGGCGGCTGTGGCCGGATGTGATCATCCGGTACGAGCCCGCGCCACGACGCAAGCCTCATGTGACCTGCTGCCGACATGGTACATAAGCCATGTCGAGAGTGGGCATTTTGCTATTGCCTATTGAAATCTTTGATGCTTTCGCATTACTAGGTCCGGGCGGATAGGATTCGGGCCGGAGAACGCGTATATGGCTGGCAGGCGGCATGCCTCGGAGGAAATCTCGGCGAAGATGGCTCAGGCCAGTCAGCTCGCGGCCAAAGGCAAAACCCAGCGCGAAATATCCAAGGCCCTCGGCGTCAGCCTCATGACCTTTCATCGCTGGAAGAAGGCCGTGGGCAGCCATCCCCAGCCGGATCCTGCACCGGCCTCCGATAGCGCTGCCGACAAGCACGACCTGCAACCGAAGCGATTGGTTTCATCGGCCACCGACAACGACGTGAAGCGGCTCGAAGCCGAGAATGCACAGCTGAAGCGCCTCGTTGCCGAGATGCTGCTGGAGAAGCTGAACTGGCAGGATCAATTGAAGGACCTGCAGGAACGCGCCGCAGGCCGATCGAACCGGGACAAGTGACAGCCGGAGATGACAATCGTATGACACGCGCCTATGCGCGTGCGATGTGCGGCTTGTATGATACGCCGAGTGTATCATGGCCGGTTGGACTGACGCTGGCCTGTCGATCGTAATTCGGGTGATGCGTACCAGCCCTTGCGGGCTGGCTCCCTCCGGACCCATCAGCCGGCGCCGCGATCATGCCGATCGCGGATAGCCGAGATTGCTGTAGTAGCCCTCGTGCTGATGGCCTGGCTCCTCGAACTTCGCGAGGTGCTTGAGGTTGGCCTTGTTGAGGACCATCCCCAGCAATCGGTCCCGGACATCGGGAGCGGAGAGCAGGTGGCGTTCGACCGCGCTCATGCGCGTCTTGCCCCATTCGACCACGAACACGATGGAATCGATCGCCGACAGGGCGGCGCGGACGTCGACCACCGGCGCCAGCGGCGGAAGGTCGAGGATCACATAGTCATAGCTGTCGCGGAGCTTGGCAACGAGGTCTCTGAATGCGGCCGATGCCAGGACCTCGTCGGAGTGGACCACACGGTCGTCGGGGATGAACGGCAGTACGGCCAGCTGGGTGTCCGGCTCGTAGCCTACTGCCTGGTCCAGGCTGCTCTCGCCGGTCAGGACGTGCAGCAGTCCGATCTTGGGCGCCGGCGTCAGGCTGCCGGCGAGAGTCGGGCTGCGGAGATCGGCATCGAGCAGAATGACCCGCTTGCCGGCATCGGCCATCTGGATCGCGAGATTGCACGCGATCGTCGACTTTCCTTCGGCTGGCAGGGTCGAGGTGAAGCCGATGACCTGATTATGCCGGCGCGCCGCTTCGACGCCGATGCTGAGCTTGATGGCCCGCACCGCCTCGGCGAACACCGACAACGGATCGTCAGCAGCATAGCGCAGCCTGCGGTCGACGAAGTCGACGCCAGGGCGCGTCGACGATGGCGCCTCCAGCTTCGGCTGTACGGAATGACCGATCAGCTGCAGAGGAGGGCGCCGGGGCGCTTGGCCCTTGTCGAGCACCGGCGCTGTGCGTGGCAGCTGCGGAAGCACCGCAAGGCACGGTACGTCCAGCGCCTGCTCGATCTGCCGTCCGGTCCGGACGACGCCGTCCGTGATGTCGCGCAAGCCGGCCGCCGCGAAGCTGCCGACCGTCCCGATCGCCAATGCGATCGCCAGCGCCAGCGGCGCATTCGGCTTGCTCTTGCTGGTCGGCGGCGCGGCCACGCTGATGACCCTGGCGTCGGTAATCGGAAAGGTCTGCTGCTGGCTGGCGTCCATATAGCGCTGCAGAAACGTGTTGTAGACGTCGTGATAGACCTTGGCGAGGCTTTCGAGCTCGGCGAGGCCGAGACGGTCGCGGTTGGTGAGCCGTCCACGCGACACCAGGCTGGCGAGCTGCTGCTCCAGGCTGTGCTCGCGCGCGCGAGCGATCTCGTAGTCGCTCTGGTAGCTCGCGGCGATGCGGCCAAGCTCGGACCCGATATTGGCGGTGAGGTCGACCATCTGCTGGCGAATGGCTTCGGCCGCGGCGTGATCCGCACCATAGCGAGACGAGAGGTAGGTCTCCCGGGCCGACAGGTCGAGATACTTCGTGCGCAGGCGCGTGATGACCTCGTCACGCAGCGCATCCGCCACTGCCGCTTCCTTGATGTCCATCTTGCGGACCTGCTCGATGCGGTCGAGCCGCGCCCGCGCCTCGCTGGTCGCGGCCCGGGCCGTCGCGAACTGGCTGTTGAGGTCGGCGAGCTGCTGCTCGTCGATGGGTCGGCGAGGGGCGCCGGGGACGACCGCTGCCGCATTGCCGAGATCGACGATGTTGTTCTTCTCCTTGAATTCCAGGATCGCGCGGTCCGCATAGGTGACCTGGGCGCCGAGTTCCTTGATGCGTTCCTGCAGCCAAATGCCGGCGCGCCGCCTAATCTCGTCCTGGGTCTCGACCTGATTATGGATGTAAGCCTCGACCGTCGCGTTGGCGACCTTGGCCGCGGTGACCGGGTCGCGCGAGGTGAAGGAGATGTCGAAGACGTAGTTGCGCGCCCTGGAGACGCTGAGCCGTCGCGAAAAGGCGTCGAGCGCCTGACGCTCGCGGCTGTCGACCGTTGCGGCGTCGGAGCGGCCTGCTGCGACGAATTCGGGATCCTTGACCAGGTCGAGCTTGCGGATCACCCCGAGCGCGACGCTGTCGGAGCCGATGATGTCGATCTGTGACGGCGCCTGGGTGGTGTCGAAGCCCACCGCGCCGGGGGCTTGCGCTTGGGTCTGGAGCGCGCGCATCGAGCTGCTGTCGACCAGCACGGTCGCGGTCGCCGTGAATTGGGCGGGGGAGACGACCAGATAGGCGAGGCCGGCGATCAATCCAATGATGGGACCCGCGAGGAGCGTATGGCGGCGGCGGCGGACGAGGGCCGTCACCTCACGCACGACCGCTGCGAGCGGGCGCGCGGCGTCCGCGTCGGCAAGGTGCTCACGCCCGGTCATGGTGTGGGCTCCACATGACCGTCAAACCTCGATACCAGCGCCGTCGGCGCCTCGGCGACGGACTCTCGTCCCCGGGGGGCTCCGGCGCGTCGCGGTCGGGTTGCAAGTTTGCAGGTCATTGCATCGACTTTCCCATTCGTGGCCGGTGTCGGCATTCGGCGCACCGAGCGGCGCTTGCGCGGCCGCTGCAACCCGTTCAGTCATGATCCCCGGTCGTCAGACGACCGGCCTGGCTCCGCTAGTCCAGCTCGAAGGCGCTCTTGTAGTCGAGCTTCAACGAGGGATCCTGCTCGGTCTTGCGCATCAGGCAGTTGCCGACGACGAGCAGCTCGATGTCGCTGCCCATGAAGCAGCGGAAGGCGTCCTCGGGCGTGCAGACGATCGGCTCGCCGCGCACGTTGAAGCTGGTGTTGACGAGCACGGGGCAACCGGTCTTCGCCTTGAAGCGCGAGATCAGGGCGTGAAAACGCGGATTGGTCTCGGCGTGGACCGTCTGGATGCGGGCGGAATAGTCGATGTGGGTCACGGCCGGAATGTCCGAGCGGACGGCGTTGAGCTTCTCGATCCCGAACCGCGCCTCTTCCTCATTGGTCATCTGCCGCCGCCGTTCCTTCCTGACATCGGCGACCAGCAGCATGTAGGGCGAGTCGCCATCGAGCTCGAACCATTCGCCTACATCCTCGCGCAGCACCGCGGGGGCGAAGGGACGAAAGCTCTCGCGATATTTGATGCGGAGGTTGAGCGTCTTCTGCATGGTAGGCGAGCGCGGATCGCCGAGGATCGAGCGCGCACCGAGCGAGCGCGGGCCGAACTCCATGCGGCCCTGCATCCAGCCGACGGCTTCGCCGGCCGCCAGCGAGGCCGCGGTCGCTTCCAGCATTTCCTCGTCGCTGGCCACCGAGAAACGTGCGCCCGCCTTGGCGAGATCGCGCTCGATCTCGCCTTGCGCGTAGGCCGGGCCGAGATAGGCGCCCTGCATCAGATCGTGGCCGTTGACCTGCCGCTTGCCGCCAACGTGCTGATGCCATGCCACGAGCGCGGCCCCCAGGGCGCCGCCGGCATCGCCCGAGGCCGGCTGGATCCAGATGTTGTCGAACGCACCGTCACGCAGGACCTTGCCGTTGGCGACGCAATTGAGCGCGACACCGCCGGCGAGGCAGAGATTGCCTCCGCCATGCTCCCGGGCCAGCGCGCGGGTCAGCCGCAGCATCACCTCTTCGGCGACCTTCTGGATCGAGGCGGCCATGTTCATGTGAAACGGCGTCAGCCTGTCGGTCTTGGGATCGCGCACCGGCTGTCCGAACAGATCCGCGAACTTCTGGTTGGTCATGGTCAGGCCGGTGCAGTAGTCGAAATACGACATGTCCAGCCGGAAGCTGCCGTCATCCTTGAGATCGATCAGATTGTCGAGAATGGTGTCCGCATAGTCCGGCGTGCCGTAGGGCGCGAGACCCATCACCTTGTACTCGCCGGAATTGACCTTGAAGCCGGTGTAGTAGGTGAAGGCGGAGTAGAGCAGGCCGAGCGAATGCGGAAAGCGCATTTCCTTGATGATGCTCAGATCGTTGCCGCGGCCTACGGCCGCTGACCCCGTACACCATTCGCCGACGCCATCCATCGTCAGTACCACGGCATCCTGGAACGGAGATGGATAGAAGGCGCTGGCGGCGTGGCTGAGGTGATGCTCGCTGAACAGCAGCCTGTCCCGCCAGTCCGACTTGGGAGCGATCGCCTTGAGCTCGCGGCACAGCAGGTCCTTCTGGAACAGCTTCTCCCGCAGCCAGATTGGCATTGCGCGGGAGAACGAGCCGAAGCCGCGCGGCGCGAACGCCGTATAGGTTTCCAGCAGGCGCTCGAACTTCAGAAACGGCTTTTCGTAGAAGACGACGTGATCCACGGCGTCGAGCGCGATGCCTGTTTCCGCAAGGCAATAGGCGATCGCTTGCGCGGGGAAGCTGGAATCGTGCTTCTTGCGGGTGAAGCGCTCCTCCTGCGCCGCCGCGACGATGTGCCCGTCGATCACCAGCGCCGCGGCACTGTCGTGATAGAAAGCCGAGAGACCGAGAATGCGCATCGGATCGTCTCAGAACAGCGTGTAGATGAAGGGCGCAATCGCCGAACCCTGGGCGATGACGAGCAGGCCTCCGAACACGAACAGGACGATCAGGATCGGTGCGATCCACCATTTCCTGCGCGCCCGGATGAAATCCCACAATTCTGCAACGATCGACATGCTGTGATCTCTTTCAGATCTTGATCGGGGAGATGTCTCAGAACTGCCGTTTCAGGGCAGACCGATCCGGCGGCTCGCGCGGACGGTCGATCCAGTAGCTCTGCAACTGGCGGTCCCGCTTCAGCGCAAGCAGGTCGCGGCCGCTCCGCCGCATGATCCAGGCGATCGGGCTGATGCAGCCGAAGAAGATGGCGCCCATGATGATCGGGCTGACGATCCGGTGCAGCAACTCGCCGAACCGCAGCCACAGCCGGTTCGGCACCCGCAGCAGCTGCGGGCGGATCAGCGCAACCGCTGCGAACGCCAGCGCAACCGCGACGGCCCACCAGCGCGGCTGGTCGAAGCGGATCAGCGGCAGGCCGGCAACCAGGACGAAGAAGCCGGCGAAGACGAGACCAAACTGGCGCTCGGAACTGCCGGGGGGCGGGCTGTGATGCGAGCTCTGCTCGAGCGCCGTCGCCATTCCAACTATCTCCCATCCGCGTGATTGTCGGCTCTGTGAGACGCGGGCCGTTCCGCTCTCGGCGAACCACCGCCGCATGCCGCCTGCGAAAGCAGGGAGGGCTGCGTGGATGCAAGGACGCCAACCAGATGCGCCGCGGCGATTTCGTTGCCCAGATTTGTCAGATGATCGGTGCCGTCGAACAATTTTGCTTCACCCATGAATGGCCGCACGTCGTCGACCACGGCGACGCCGCGGCTGCTCAACGCTTCGCCGATTTTGCGATGTTCGTCGGCCAGCGCGTTCTGGCCGCCGCCGAGCGCGACACCAGACGGCATGATCGATACGGAGAAGCCGATGCCGGCCGCTCGAGCCCAGGCATTCATGGCCGCGATCTCGGCGATCGTCGTGTCGAATGTGCCGTCGATCAGCCAGCGGTACCAGTCCAGCGACGGCATCATGCCGTCGTCCTTGCCGCCCTTCTTCCAGCGATACAGCGCCTTCTGCAGGAAGAACGGCAACTTCAGCAACGGCGGTGCATACATGCGGTAGAGGCCGCTATCCGCTCCCTCCCACAACGAGTTGCGCCGCGCGAAGTCGTTGAGATTGAGAAGGTAGACGACGCCGTCGATGGAGAGCGGCTTGGCGCGGGTCCGGAGCAGCTCGCCCACTTCTTGGGCGCCGTATCCCGGAACGCCCATGTTCAGCACATCGACGCTTGTCCCGCAGGCCGCGCTCAGCTTCGTCTCCATCAGACGGGAGATTGTCTGCGCCTCGGATTGCTGAATGCCGAAGGTGACGGAATCGCCGAGGATGGCGAAACGGACGGTCGGCTTCGGCGTGACCGGCTCGGGGCCGCGCAGGCCGTGGGAGTTGATCGACAGCTCGCGCCCGTCACGGCGGATCTGCATTCCCGGCCGCAGCTCGTAGCCGAGAAGCGGATCGGCCGAGGCGCGGTAGTAGTGATCGGGGTCGGCGCGCCGGGCCGAGAGTTGAGGCGAGACGATCAGGGCAAACAGCACGGAGGCCATCAGCTCGGCTGCGATCAGAATGACGGATGTCATCAGCACCAGCGCCAGCGCGCCGATCAGCCAGCGCGGTCGCGCCGGCCGGGCAGCCGCGGCCGTCATGTCCAGAGCGGAGGTCATGGGCTGAGATTTCTTGGGCTAAACGTCGCCGCCCGAATGAGAGCGTCGGACGGCATCTGCCGCCACGCAGCTCTCATGGCATCGCTGTTCGATGTCCCCACAGCTCACCCCCAGCTGGACGATACCCGCGCAAGCTAAGGGCGCAGAGACCCTGACGTCTTTCGGGAGCAGAGCTCACGCTTGTACGTCGACCGTTCGACCGGATCGTCGGTAGCAATGGAAGATTAAGCTTTGACGATATTAAGGTAACATCGCAATGAAGCATTACGATATATATGATACATCAGCGAGATCGCGGGGAGGTATGGCTCGGGCGAGGCGCCCGCCCTTGGCCCAGGACGGTTGAAGGACGGCGCCGGCTCTCGCCTCAGGCCATGTTGTGCAGCCCGGCGTCGACATAGATCGTGTCGCCGGTCATGCCCGAGGCGCCGCCGCCGACCAGGAAGGCGACGACGCGGCCGATCTCGGCGATGTCGACCAGCCGGCGGCCCGGGCTGCGCGCCACGGCGGCTTCGACGAGCTCGTCGAAATGGGCAATGCCGCTGGCGGCGCGGGTCTTGAGCGGGCCGGGGGAGACCGCATAGACGCGGATATTCTTCTCGCCGAGCTCGGCGGCGAGATAGCGCACGCCGGCTTCCAGCGACGCCTTGGCGAGGCCCATGACGTTGTAGTTGTTCACGACCTTGTCGGCGCCGTAATAGCTCATCGTCACCAGCGCGCCGCCGTGGGTCATCAGCGGCTCGGCGGCACGGGCGAGTTCCAGGAACGAATACACCGAGATCCGCATCGCGCGACTGAAGCCGTCGGCCGAGCAGTCGACGACGCGGCCGTGCAGGTCGCCCTTCGGCGCGAAGGCGATCGAATGCACGACGAAGTCGAGCCGGCCCCAGTCTTGCCCGATGCGGGCGAACACCGCCTCGAGCTCACCGGGCTGCTCGACGTTCAGCGGCAGCAGCAGGCTGGTGCCGATCCGCTCGGCGAGCGGCGCGACGAAGTCGCGGGTGCGCGCGTCGGCATAGGTCAGCGCCACCTCGGCGCCGAGGGCGCGCAGCTTGGCCGCGCAGCCGAAGGCAATCGAGTTCTCGTTGGCGACGCCGACGACGAGGCCGCGCCGGCTCTTCAGCATGTCGCCGATCCGGTCGTCAGGATTAAAGACGGTCGGCAGCGGATCGACGGGAACGGGGTCGGCCATCGGGCTCTCCTGTCAGGCGACGTCGCGGATCGCGCCGTTCTCCTCGAGCGGATCGGCCGCCACCGCGGCCAGCGCCAGCGGCGGCAGGCCGAGCGCCTCGCGCAGCCGCTGCAGGGTGCGGATCGTGTTCGGCTCCATGTCCTCCAGCGAGCCCGCGATGAACTCCACGACGTCGATGGCGCGGTTGCGGTCATCGATCTCGGGTAGCAGTTTGGCGAGGGTCGCAATCGCCTGCTCGGGCTCGAACTCGGCGATGATCGACTGCTCGCGGATCAGCGCCGCGCGGCGCTCGGCGCCCAGCGAAGCGAACGGCTCGTCCCTGGTCAGCACCTTGGCGGAGCGCTCCAGCCGGTCACGGCGCACCGAGCCACGCGATTCCGCGAGCAGGATCAGCATCCGGATCACCGCCTCCTCGAAGCCGCCGCGATCGATACCGAGCAGGATCGCCTGCACCTCGGGCAGGAAGCGCAGCTCCCTCGGCTCGCGGCGGACGCGCTGGAAGGCGTGGGTCGAAGCGATCGCGTTCATCCAGGGCGAGCCGTAGATCGACAGGAACGTGGCTTCATACAGGCTATCGCGGAGATCGCGGACGACGTCGAAGGCCTGGATCACGCTCTTGGCCCAGAGCTTCTCGAGCGCCAGGAACGGGTTCGACGGCGTGGCCGGGGTGCGCGACGCGCGCGCCTCGTCGGCCGCCTTGCGGATCGCTTGGGTGACGGCGTTGTCGCCGCCGAAGCCGCGGCGCATCAGGCGCGCCGGATGCGCGTCGCGCATCAGCTTCGCGGCCTCGTCGGTCACCATCGATTGCACGAAAGGACGCGCGGTGAGGTCATACAGCTCGGCGCCGAGCTCGGACAGCCGCGCCACCGCGGCAAAGCCGCGCTCCTCGCTGCGGTCGTTGTCGTCGATCGCCAGGATGTCGGAGATCTTGCGCTCGTGGAACGAGACGTGGAAGCGCGCATCGACGCCTTCGCCGATCTGCTCGTCGATCGTCATCTCGTAGAGACCGGGCGCCAGCGCCTCGATCGTCTTCATCGTCGAGGCGACCTCGGTGTGCTCCTTCTTCGCGATCGAGGACGACACGAAGATGCCGAGATGGCCGACCTTGTCATGCACCATGTAGATGATGCGCTGGCCGCGGATGCGGATCTCGTGCTCATCGGCATAGGTGTCGACGATCCAGTTCAGCGCCTGCTGCGGCGGGGTGATGTTGTCGCCCCAGCTCGCGAACACGATGATCGGCGAGCGGATCGCCTTGAGATCGAGCTGGCGGCCGCGCTCGATGCGCGCCTCGCCGCGCGACAGCCGGTTGCCGATGAACAGCTGCTCGACGATCCAGCGGATCTCCTGCTCGTTCATGAAATGGAAGCCGCCCCACCAGCGCTCGAATTCGAGGAAGCTGGCGCGGCCCTTTTCCGGATTGGTGTAGAGGTCGAAATACTTGCCGAAATAGTTGCGGCCGGGATTGAGCATCTCGAAGTTCGACACGAGGTGCACGCCGTCGAACTCGCCGCCGCCGAGATCCGACAGCACCAGCGCCGGCAGGATGCCGCCGAGCAGGCCGCCATTGTAGCGCATCGGGTTCTCGCCGAGCCGGCCCGACCAGTACGCGACCGGCGCGCCATTGACGACCAGCGGCCCGGTGATCTCGGGATTGGCCGCGGCCAGGATCAGCGTCGCCCAGCCGCCCTGGCAGTTGCCGACGATGATCGGCTTCGGCGCCTCGGGATGCCGGCGATGCACCTCGGCGATGAACTCGGCTTCCGCGCGCATCACGTCGGCCAGCGTCTGGCCGGGCTCGGGATGCGGCCGGAACACGATGAAGTAGACCGGATGGCCGTCATGCAGCGCGACGCCGACCTGGCTGTCCTGCTTGAAGCCGCCGATCCCCGCGCCATGGCCGGCGCGCGGATCGATGATGACGTAGGGCCGCTTCCACTCATAGGTGACCACGCCCGCCGGCGGCAGGATCTTCAGCAGCATGTAGTTGACCGGACGGGGCAAGGTCTTGCCGTCGAGTGCGACCTCGTGGTCGTAGATCAGCACCGGCGGCGTGCCCGCCGCCTCGTGCTGCGCATCATTGTCGGCGCGCTCGCGCAGCACATCCAAGGTCATCATCATGCGCTGGCCGGCATCGATCCAGTAGTCACGGGCAAGCTCGAACAGATGCTGCTGCGCGGCGCCGAACGATTGCGCCAGCGCGGCACCGTCGCTGATCATCTCCTGCACCCGCTTGCCGTGCTCGTGGGCGAACCGGTCCAGGTGCCGGCTCGTGCTGTGGGAGATGCGCTGCGTCTGGGTGGTGGTGATATCGGCGGCGCCGAAGCTGCGGGCGAGGGCAGTGGCGGGGCTGTAGGGAGAGGACATCGGTGATCCCTTTGGTCAGGCTGTCAGGCGCATCGGGTTCGCAGGGCTCTGCATCAGCCCCAGGATCTCGGCGGTGTGTTCGGCGATCATGCAATCTTCGTCGGTCGGAATGACCAGAACCGTGACGCGCGAGTCCGGCAGGCTCACCGTCTGCGCGTTCCGCGCGTTGGCGTCGCGGTCGATGATGATGCCCAGCCATTCCATGTCGCCGAGGATCTGCTCGCGCACGCGACAGGCGTGCTCGCCGATGCCGCCCGCGAACACGACGGCGTCGACGCCGCCGATGGTCGCCGCGAGCCCCGCGATCTCGCGGCGCACCCGCGCCACGAAATAGTCGATCGCCTCGCGCGCGGCCGGAGCATCGGAGGCCTCGAGCTCGCGCATGTCGTTGGAAAGGCCCGAGAGGCCCTTCAGCCCGGAATCGTGATAGAGCAGATGCGTGATCTCGTCGGCGCTCATGCCTTTTTCGGTCAGCAGATAGAGCACGACGCCGGGATCGAGTTGACCGCAACGCGTGCCCATCGGCAGGCCGTCGAGCGCGGTGAAGCCCATAGTGGAGGCAATCGAGCGGCCGTCGCGCAGCGCGCAGACCGAGGCGCCGTTGCCGAGATGGGCGATGATGACGCGTCCCGCGGCCAGCGATGGCGCCACGCTGCGCAGCCTTCGCGAGACGAATTCGTAGGACAGGCCGTGAAAGCCATAGCGGCGCACGCCTTCGTCATAGAGCCGCCGCGGCAATCCGAACGTATCGGCGATGAACGGATGCTGGCGGTGGAACGCCGTGTCGAAGCAGGCGACCTGCGCTGCATCGGGAAAGGCATGCAGCGCCGCGGCGATTCCTGCGAGATTGTGCGGCTGGTGCAGTGGCGCCAGCGGCACGAATTTGCGCAGGCGCTGCAACGTGCCGTCGTCGATCACGACCGGCTCGGCATGATCAGGCCCGCCATGCACCACGCGGTGGCCGACCGCCACGACACGGCAGCCTTCCTCGTGGCGGCACAGCCAATCGAGCGCAAGCTCCAGCGCGGCGCGGTGATCGATCGCGCCCTTCGGCGCATCGATCGGCTGCCGCTCGGCAGGACCGTCGGCAGGACCAGCCGTGAAGATCGTGTCGTCGCCGATGTCGTCGATATGGCCCCTGGCCACCGGGCGCAACGCGGTCGCTGCGGTCTCATAGGCCGCGAACTTGATCGAGGACGAGCCGGCATTGATGGTGAGGATGACGTCGGTCATCGTCTACTCCGCGGCCAGCGCCTGCGACGGGGCGGCGAATGCGCGGCCCTCGCGGCGCCAGTGATTGTAGAGCTGCGCCAGCGCGCAGGACGCGAGCCGCGCGCGGCCGTTGTCGGCCCGGCTGGTCAGCATGATCGGGACACGCGCGCCGACGACCAGTCCGGCCGCCTCGGCGCGGGCGACGAAGGTCAGCTCCTTGGCCAGCATGTTGCCGGCCTCGAGGTTCGGCACGATCAGCACGTTGGCATGGCCCGCGACCAGCGAGGCGATGCCCTTGGTCTTGGCAGCCTCCATGTCGATGGCGTTGTCCATCGCCAGCGGACCATCGACGATGCCGCCCTTGATCTGGCCGCGCTCGGCCATCTTCGACAACACCGCCGCGTCCAGGGTCGAGGGGATGTTCGGATTGATGGTCTCCACCGCCGAGAGCACGCCGACCCGGGGACGGTCGAGCCCGCAGGCGCGCGCGAGGTCGATCGCGTTCTGGATGATGTCCACTTTCGCCAGCAGATCCGGCGCGATGTTGATCGCGGCGTCGGAGATGAACAGGATCTCGTCGAGGGTGGGCACGTCCATCGCGAAGACGTGGCTGATCCGGCTGTTGGTGCGCAAGCCACCATCCTTCTTCACGACCGCAGCGAGCAGCTCGTCGGAATGGATCGCGCCCTTCATGACTGCGCCGGCTTCGCCGTCGAGCACCATCGCCACCGCGCGCGCGGCTGCGGCGCGGTGATCGGTCTCCGGCACGAGCGCCCAGCCGCTGATGTCCGCATCGATCTCGCGCGCCGCCGCCGAGATGCGGTCGGGATTGCCGATCAGCACCGGGTGGATCAGGCCGCGTTCGGTGGAGAGCAGGACGCCGCCGAGCGAATTGTGGTCCTCCGGGCAGACGATGACGGTCTTCAGCGGAGGCAATTGAGCGGCAAGGTCGATCAGCCTGGCGAAATGATCGGCATGGTCCACGATCAGCGCCGGAAGCTCACGCACCGGCGTCTCGATCGCGACCATCGGCGCATCGACTTCGGCGAGCCCAGCACAGACGATCTCGCCGCCCTGGTCGGTGATCTCGGCGCGAAACACCGCGACCGGCTGCTCGCGCTTCTCGGAGCAGGTCACGGTGATGCGCAGACGGTCGCCGACATGCACGCGCTTCCTGAACTCCAGCGACTGCGAGCGATACAATGTGCCCGGACCCGGCATGACGTTGCCGAGCACCGCCGAGATCAGCGACCCGACCCACATCGACGGCGCAACGACGTCTTTCGCGCCATGATTGACGCTGCCGTCGGGCACCATCAGCGGGTTGGTGTTGCCCGAAACATGGGCAAACAGGATGAGGTCCTGAACCGCGCATTTGCGCTCGATGGAAGCGCTGTCACCGACCTTGAGCTCAGCCCAAGTCTTGTTACGGATGGTCGGGCTCATTCGCGCTCCGTTGCCGAAATTCGCGTGATCTCGCTGCGCCTGCCGATCGGCGGAGCGATCGCGTGCTGCGGTGCATCAGGTATAGGGCGCGAGAGTGACGACTGATTGACTACTTCGATTATCAACCGTCTTCGGTCTGGGTGCGACCGATTGTCATCTGCGCTTCGCATCCGCGTTCCACAATCGAGCTTCCTGGTTTGTGGGGTAACGGGGAGAGCCAAATGGCCGATATCACAGTCAACCAAGCCGTCGGAGACGAGCGGCCGATTCAGCCGGCCGGACGGCCCAATCTCGACAAGGGTTTCAACCCGCTGACGATGATCCTCTTCCTCGGTATTCTCGCTGCAGGACTGCTGTTCGTTGCCTACAGCATCTATGTCGACGTCGACGCCACCGGCGTGAAGGTGACGACCTATCTGCCTTACGTGCTGTTGTTCGTTGCGCTGCTGATCGCGCTCGGCTTTGAATTCGTCAATGGCTTCCATGACACCGCCAATGCGGTGGCCACCGTGATCTACACCCACTCGATGCCGGCCGAATTCGCCGTGATGTGGTCGGGCTTCTTCAACTTTCTCGGCGTGCTGCTGTCGAGCGGCGCGGTGGCGTTCGGCATCGTCTCGCTGCTGCCGGTCGAGCTGATCCTGCAGGTCGGGTCGAGCGCCGGCTTCGCGATGGTGTTCGCGCTTCTGATCGCCGCCATCATCTGGAATCTCGGCACCTGGTATTTCGGCCTGCCGGCCTCGTCGTCGCACACGCTGATCGGCTCGATCATCGGCGTCGGCGTTGCCAACGCGCTGATGCGCGGCCGCGACGGCACCTCCGGCGTCGACTGGACCAAGGCGACCGAGATCGGCTATGCGCTCTTGCTGTCGCCGCTGGTCGGCTTCATCTGCGCCGCCGCACTGCTCTATCTGCTCAAATTCCTTGTTCGCAATCCCGCGCTCTACGCCGCTCCCGAAGGTCCGAAGGCGCCGCCGATCTGGATCCGCGGTCTCCTGATCCTGACCTGCACCGGCGTGTCCTTCGCGCACGGTTCGAACGACGGTCAGAAGGGCATGGGCCTGATCATGCTGATCCTGATCGGCACCGTGCCGACGGCCTATGCGCTGAACCGCACGCTGCCGGAATCGCACATCGCGAAATTCCAGGAGACCTCGCAGGCCGCCTCCAAGGTGATCGCTGCCAAGGCTGCCGGCTACAATGTGATCGGCGATCCGCGTCCGGCGGTCACCCTTTATGTCTCCCAGCGCAAGATCAACGAGGGTACCTATCCCTCGCTCGCAGTGCTGGTGAAGGACGTCGGCGAGCAGGTTCGCACCTACGGTTCGCTGAACAAGGTCCCTGCTGAAGCGGTCGGCAACACCCGCAACGACATGTACCTGGCGTCGGAGGCCATCCGCTTCCTGATGAAGGACAAGGAAAACGACCTCAACAAGGACGAGGTCGCGACCCTGAACGCCTACAAGGGCTCGCTCGACAGCGCCACCAAGTTCATCCCGACCTGGGTCAAGATCGCCGTCGCGATCGCGCTGGGCCTCGGCACGATGATCGGCTGGAAGCGCATCGTGGTCACCGTCGGCGAGAAGATCGGCAAGTCGCATTTGACGTATGCGCAGGGAGCGTCGGCCGAGCTGGTCGCCGCCGCCACGATCGGCGCCGCCGACGTGTTCGGCCTGCCGGTGTCGACCACCCATGTGCTGTCGTCGGGCGTCGCCGGCACCATGGCGGCCAACGGCTCCGGCCTGCAGATGTCGACCGTGCGCAACCTGCTGATGGCCTGGGTGCTGACCCTGCCGGCGGCGATCCTGCTGTCGGGCTCGCTCTACGTGATCTTCAGCCGGATCTTCTAAGATGCGCGCTGACCGGGCGGCGCTTGCAGCTGTGACGGCGCCGCCCCTGGAGGGGCTGGTGTGGGCCTTCCGCTTCACCGCGGACGGCACGCCCCAGCCGCTCGCCAACGACCAGCCGTTTCATCTCGATCACGACAGCTGGTATTGGCTGCACTTCAATCTGGCCGATGCGCGCGCCGTGCAGTGGCTTGGCCATGCCGAGCTGCCGCCGGCCGCGCGCGACCTGCTGCTGTCGAAGGACAGTTTTCAGCAGCTGCATGGCACCGAGGACTGTGTGCACGGCGTGATTGCCGATCTCGCGCGCGACATCGGCGGATCGACGGAGGAGACGGGGCGGCTGCGCTTCGTCATGACCGAGCGTCTCTTGGTCAGCGGACGCCATCACGCCTTGCATGCGGTCGACGTGACCCGCCGGTCGCTGGAGGCCGGTCAACGTGTGCCGAGCGCAGCTGTCCTGTTCGAGCGGATCGTCGAAAATGTCGCCGAGGCGATGGAGCACATCGTCGACGGCTTCGAGCAGCAGCTCGACGAGATCGAGGAAAAGCTGCTGTCGGAGGAGGGCGGCAACCAGCTCCCCGCACTTGGCCGTCTGCGCCGCACCTGCATCAGGGTGCACCGGCATCTGTCCGAACTGCGCGTCGTGCTGCATCGCTTCGACCGCAACGCGCCGGCCGACATGAAGCCGGCGCTGCAGCTGCGCGCCCGCAATCTGGCGGAGCGGCTCGACGGGCTCGACCACATGGTGGTGGAGCTGCGCGACCGTAGCCGGCTGCTGCAGGAGGAGCTTCACCTGCAGATGGAGGAGCAGACCAACAACAGCCTCCGGATCTTGTCGGTGCTGACCGCGCTGCTGTTGCCACCGACGCTGGTCACCGGCATCTTCGGCATGAACACCAAGGGATTGCCGTTTACGGACTCCGAGACTGGCTTCATCTCGGCCGTTCTGCTGATGGCGCTCACTGCTCTCGGCTCGTATGTCTTGATGAAGCGCATCGGCCTGATCAGATAGAGCGAGCGTCGCGTGACTTCGAAAGCCTGGGCCAGAGTGCGGTTTTCATCGTTTGCGTTTGCATTGCTGGCAACCTGCACACTGTGGTCCGGCGCCCGGGCCGACGATCGAGCTTCCGCAACGACGCAACAGGATCTGCGGCAGCAGCTCGCCGCTTGGGGCATCCAGTTCAACCTGACCTATATCGGCGAGACCTTCGCCAATCCGGTCGGCGGTGTCCGCAACGGCGCGATCTATACCGGGCGACTTGATATCGGCACGACCATTGACCTGGAGAAGCTGGTCGGCTGGGGCGGCGCGACCTTCCACGCCAACGCCTTCCAGATCCACGGCGACGGCCTGTCGCGCAGCTATGTCGGCAATCTGATGCTGGTGAGCGGCGTCGAGGCGCTGCCGGCCAGCCGGCTCTACGAATTCTGGGTCGAGCAGGCGCTGCTCGGCGGCAGGCTTCAGGTCCGCGTCGGCCAGCAGCCTTCCGACATCGAGTTCATCGACAGCAAATATGACGACCTGTTCGCCAATTCGGCGCTGGGATGGCCGGGCATCACCGGCATCATCCTGCCGAGCGGCGGACCATCGCCGCCGCTGGCGGTCCCCGGCGTCCGGCTCAAGGCACAGCTGACGGAGAAGCTCGTCGGCTATCTCGCGGTGTTCAACGGCGATGCGGCGCCGCCAGGCCCCGGCGATCCTCAGCTCAAGAATCCACACGGCATCCTGTTCCGGGTACAGGACCCGCCCTGGTTGATCGGCCAGCTCAGGTACAATTTCGAGCTCGGCGCGACGGCCTTGCCCGGCACCATCGCAGCCGGCGCCTGGTATCATTTCGGCTCGTTCGACAACCAATCTCTCGACGCCGCCGGCCGATCGCTGGCCGATCCGCTCAGCTCCGGCGAGCCGGCGCGCATGCGCCGCAATCAGGGTCTGTTCGGCGTGTTCGAGCAGCTCCTGATGCGCAGCCCCCTGGATACTGCGAAGGGCGCCGGCCTGTTCATCAGGACGTCGGTCAGCCCTTCCGACCGCAACCTCATCAGCTTCTATCTCGATGGCGGCATCCAGTTCACCGGCTTCAGCGCGGCACGGCCGGACGATAAGTTCGGCATCGCCGCGACCTATGCCCGGATCTCCCGCGATGTCCGCCGCTACGACCAGGACCTGCAGCTGTTCACGGGGATCGCGACGCCGATCCGCGATTTCGAAGCGATCTTCGAGGCGAGCTATTCGTTCCAGGTCACGCCGAATGTCGCGGTTCAGCCGATCGTGGAATATGTCATGCACCCGGGCGGTGGCAGCGTCGACCCCAATGATCCGACCCAGACGCGGCGCATCCGCGACGCGATCGTCTTAGGCATCCGCACCACGACCACCTTCTGACGGTCGATGCCGGCGGTGGGTCCGCCGGACAGGACACGCGCGACTTCGAAAAAATAAAATCATCTTGCGATTTTTCGGAATTCGTGGTTTTCTCTCGCCATCCCGCCTCACTCGGAGGGGCGTTGCGCGCGATCGTCACGACACGCGAGGCGGGGATGCGATGGCCGCGGGAAGTCGCAGCGTGTCTTCGGATGCGCGGACGAACGACGACGTGCGGACGTGAAGTCGCAGCGTCCCGATACCCCGATGCTGGTATCAACTCACGACGAAGCTTCGCTTTGCGTGGGGATGGTGGCCAACAAGCCCGGCGCACCAGGGAGACTGCGTATAAGCGTGAAGACCATCGCGCAGGGAATGCCGGCGTGTTCCGGCTTTGCCTGTGGTACCTGCCGCCTGCATTTTTGTTAGCAGGCGGGCCATGGGTGAGGCTGTCACCCGGCATTCCCTGCGCCCTCCTGCCTGTCGCGGAGGGCGGACCGCATGCACAACTCGGGCGTTGTCCGCCGCGGGAACGCTGTTCCATGTCTTCGTTCTTTGATTGCTGCTGCAGATGCGAGGCCGTCGCTCGCATCCATCGCGCATACCTTGATCGCGTGACGTCGCGCATATGACAGTTTGGTGACTGATCCAGCGCAAACGCTCTTCATCTACGGCTGCTACCACTCGGCCAAGTCAAACGGCGACATTGGGCCCATGAAGACTGAAATCGTCAAAGAACTCGGACAACCCGACATCCTGCTGCCGCGACTCGTCGCGGAAGGGCTGGCCGCCAACGACCGCATCAAGCTGCGCCTCAGCGCGCTGCAGGCCGCGGTCCAACATGCCCGCCAGCCGCGTGGCGAGGTGCCGGACCTCACGGCCGAGAGCCGCGCCGCCGGGCTTGCGCCTGCCGCGCTCGTCACGCTGATCGGCGGCGCGCATCTCGCGGGCGACGACAAGGTGGTCGCGCCCGGGCTTGCACCGCTGCTCAAGGGAGTCGAGAGCGACATTGTCGCGATGATCAGCGCCGTTGCGGCCGGCGAGCCTTCGGATGGCCAGCAGTTCGACAAGCGCCTGGCGGCGATCCGCAGCGCCGGACATCTCGACGCCACGCCGGAGATCGAGATCGCGCGCATCGGCCGGCTGACCGGCGTCGACAGCGGCGGACCTGACAGCCTGCATCGGCTGGTGATGGATCTGCACAAGGCGCTCAACCGCCTGGCGGCGCGCAATGCGGAGGAGGTCATCGAAGGCGCGCATGTGTTCGGCGTGCGGGACGCCGATCATGCGCCGATCGCAAGCTTCATGCGCGGCTTGAACGAGACGCGGCCACTCAAGTTCAACCATCCGGGGCTCGATGCGACTGCGATTCGCGCCGGCGATCGCCTGGTGATCCAGAACGACATCGGCACCACCGACGCGCATGTCATCGTCATCATCGTCACGTCGAGCGCGGTCACGATCACCTATACCGACGTGCACCTGGCACGCGCGAAATTTTTCGTCTCGCTGTTCGACGGGCATGCGCTGACATGGAGCGGCCTCGACAAGCACTCTGCGGCCGGCCTCGAAGATGACGGCACCTTCTATCTCGTCACCGGCACCTATGAGTATGCGGGGCCCGAAGACCGCGACGAATTGCTCGCCGCGATCGGAGCCTCGCTGGTGTTCCTGATCGACTGGAACAAGGCGCGCAAGCTGCTGCGCAGCTGGGTCGCCAAGACCGACGCGGTGCGCATCCTGGAATGGGGAGCGCGCCAGCGCATCGGCCATCGCGGCTTCCTGGAACTGGGTGGTAACGAACTGCTCGGCGCGGCCGTGCGCAGCGCGGCGCCGACGCGTCTCGGCTTCGGCGAGAGGCTGGATCAGGTCCTGGGACGGGAGGCCGCGATCAGCTTCCTCAAGGCTTGCCTGCAGATCTCGACCGAGGCGCTGCTGGAGGGGCAGTCGTCGCGCCTGGCGCGCGACCGCATCGGTGCCGATCTCGTCCGCCATCTCGACCGCGTCGACAGTGGATTGCTCGCGATGGTGCTGCGGCAGATCGGCTTGGCGCGCGACGTCGCGGCGCTGGTTCAGCAAGCCGTAGCGATGCCCGAGCCCGATCCGGTGGCCATCAAGCAGCTCGCAGAGCGCGCAGCTCGGATCGAGCAGAAGGCCGACCGGATTGCGATCGAAGCGCGTGCCGAGATCACGCGGCTCGATGCGCGGCCGGTGATCGGCGAGCTCGTAGACCGGATCGAGCAGGCGATCGACGAATTGGAGCAGGCCGCGTTCATCGCCTCGCTCACCCAGCGGCCGATGAAGCCCGAGATCGGATCCGCGCTGCAGGCGCTCGCTGCTGTCGGGGTGACGGCGACCGAGCGCGCCGCCGCTGGCCTCGCCGCCGCCGCCGAGGTCCAGGAAGGCCGCCGCGCCGACTCCGAGGATGCGTTGGCCGCCGTGGCGCGGCTGATGGATGCGGAGCATCAGGCGGATGCCAGCGAGCGTGAGATCACGGCGCGCGTGTTCGCCGGCGGCCTCGACGTGACGGCCTCGCTTGCCGCGCTGGAACTGTCGCGCGCGATCGAGCGCGCGACCGATTGCCTGGCAAGCTTTGGCCATCTGCTGCGGCGCTACACCATGAGCGATCTCTCGGCTTAGGGAATGATGTCATGACGATCGTACGAATTGGCGATGGCCGGCGCGCACTGCCTAGTGCCGAAGAGGTCGGAGCAAAGGCGGCGAACCTCGCGCGCATGGCGGCGCTGGATCTGCCGGTGCCGCCGGCCTTCGTGCTCCCGGTGCAGCTCTGCGCCGATGTGGTTGCTGGCAAGAGCCAGGCGACGCGCCAGCTGATCGACGATTTGAAGGAGGGCATTGCGTTCCTCGAACAGGCGACCGGAAAGACGTTCGGCTGTTCGCGCAATCCGCTGCTCGTCTCGGTGAGGTCCGGGGCTGCGCGGTCGATGCCGGGCATGCTGGATACGGTGCTCAATGTCGGCTGCACCTCGCGCGCGGTGCGCGGGCTGGTGCGCGCCACCGGGCGGCCGCGGCTGGCCTGGGACTGCCGGCGGCGGCTGCTCGAGAGCTACGCCGAAACGGTCATCGGCCTCGAACCCGGGCCGCTCGCCGAGCGGCTCAACCAGATGATTGCGGCCGAGGGCGTGGCCAATGAGCGCGAGCTCGACAGCGAGGCGCTCGAGCGGCTGGCTGCCGACGAGCGTCGCCCGCTGGAGGATTTTGACGATGACGGCTGGCTCGAAGATGCCGATGTTCAGCTCGAACGCTCGGCGCGCGCGGTGTATCGCTCCTGGATCAGCGAGCGGGCGCGCACCTATCGCCGACTGGAAGGTCTGGAGCATCTGAAGGGCACGGCCGTCACCGTGCAGGCCATGGTGTTCGGCAATGGCGGCACGTCGTCGGGAGCCGGTGTTGCGTTCTCGCGCGATCCCTCGACCGGCGTGGACGAGCCGGTCATCGACGTGCTGTTCGACTCGCAGGGCGAGGACGTCGTGTCCGGCCGCAGGACTGCGGAGACCGAGGCCGCATTGTCACGGGCGCTGCCGGAGGTCGCGCAGCAATTGCGCGCGACGCTGAAGCGGCTGGAAGGCGCGTTTCGCGATGTGCAGGACATCGAGTTCACCATCGAGGAGGGCCGGCTGTGGATCCTGCAGACGCGGGCCGCCAAGCGCACCCCGCGTGCCGCGCTGCGCATCGCGGTGGATCTGGTGCATGAGGGGCTGATCACTCCGGAGGAGGCGCTCGGACGCATCGAAGGTCTCGCTCTCGACGCGCTCACCGAGACCTCGCTCATTTCGGCCCGCGAGCCCGCGGCGATCGGCGTTGCCGCCTCGGGTGGCGTCGCGACGGGACGCGCAGCGTTCGACAGCGCCTCTGCCGAGCGGCTCGCGGCGACCGGCGATCCGGTCATCCTGATCCGCCACGATACCAGCACCGCCGATGTCGCCGGTTTCGCGGCCGCATCGGGGATCGTCACCGCGGTCGGCGCGCGCACCGCGCATGCGTCGCTGGTGGCACGCCAGATGGGCAAACCCTGTGTCGTCGGATGCGCCGCGATCCGCGTCGATGGCGACGCCCATCAGGCCCGCATCGGCGACACCGTCATTGCCTCCGAGGACTGGATCACCGTCGACGGCAATGCCGGCCAGGTCCATCTCGGCCGCGGCGAAATCGTCGTGCGCCGGCCCGAGGCCGAACTGGCGGAGGTGTCGAAATGGCGAAAGCCGCGGGGCGCAGCCGGTTCACTGCCGGGCGTGCCGGTCTGCCTGAACAGCTAAGGAGGCGATGCTCGAGTTCCGCAGGATGCGCGCGATCAGTTGGTCCGGGTCGTCGCTGGGTAGTCCAGCGGCAGTCCCAACTCGGCGGCGCGCTGCCGGCGGTCATGGCGGCGGAATTCGATTTCCCGCCGCTCGACTTCAATCAGTTCGTCGCGCCACGCCTTCAGGGCGCGATCCCGCTCTTTCATAGGTTTCTGAGCAGGCTCCATGAAGGTTTCTCCATCACCGCAGCGACGTGCGGGATCGACCTCTTGTATGTTACAGAATTATGAATGAAAGGGCAACCAGGGCCGAGGCAAGGCCCAGCGCAGGCGGCCGCAGCTTGTCGGCGCGCTTGCGCTGCGTTTCATGGGGCCAACCTCACCGAATATACCGCGAAGCCTCCCTGCATGATCTCGATCCACGCGCTTTTAACGGATCAGCCAGACGCACGCTTTCCACATCACGTCGCTCCTTGGCTCAGGTTTCGTCGCGATCTCGTCCACCTGGCTAGCACAAGAGGATCGCCCAACTAAGCGACCGCGTTGGTCTCGGCTGAAATGCACCGGGATCCGTACAACTCCGGTGCAGGAGCTGGGAAGCTTAACGAGCGTCAGTTCAGCATCACATCCGTCCAGCGTGCAGCTGAGCTTTTGTTCGTGTCCGATGACCGAGAGCGAGAGAGAAGCCCACGGCGCGCGCAATGTGGCTCTTAGCGGGAGCTGCAGCGTACAACATCGAGTAATTCCGCCGTACCGCTCTGGCTTCAGAAATGTCAGTTTCGTGGCACGCCCGCGTGGATTTCAGTTGGTGAAGCTCGGCTTGATCGGCTTTCACGAAGCGGCGGCAGAAGAGTCGTGATCCGGCAACACTGCGCAAACTCCGCGCCTGCACTCAAAGGGAGCAGGGGAATACGCGATCCCGGTTAGGCGAAGAGCTGTCCCGTTTCTGCCCCCGAGGTCGTCTTGTTTGAAGCGGCCGCCTCTTCGCGGCCTCGCGCGGCGGCCGGACAGAAGGAGCGTCCGATCGTGATAGAGCCCATTGCACCCCACCCATTTGATGAAACGGAGGCACTGGCCTGGCTGCGCTCCCAACCCATGGGCCGCCTGGCGATCAGTGCCGCTGAGCTTGGACGGCGATGGGGTTGGAACAGGATGCGAACCGGTCGTCGTCTGAAAGCTTGGGAACGCGCTGGCCTGATCCGCCGTAACGCTGAATCAATCATTGTGACGGGCAGCGTGACGTCGACCATTGAAGAGGGCTCGGTCTCCGTTACAGAGGTCGCCGCCGTCACAGGGAAATCCCGAGCTGAAGCGTCTGGTCGTTATACGACACCAGTCAACCTCGCATCTTTCATTGTGGCTTTGGCGATGGCGAGCGTTTCGGCGGCCTTCTCCATTGATGGCCTGACAGCAATCTTCGCCGGCGCCTTTTGGCCTGTCATCATGATGGGCGCGGTATTGGAGGCCGGTAAGCTCGTCGCAGCCGCCTGGTTGACCGAGCACTGGAATTCGGCCCCGTTACTCCTGCGGTACGTCCTCGTCCTGATGATCGGAGCCCTGATGGGCCTGAACGCTATAGGCGTATTCGGCTTCCTGACCCGAGCCCATCTTGACCATATGGCCTCCGTAGATCTCGCCCTTGCCGACAGAACCGCAGACGTCGAGGCTCGCCTCGGAATACAGAGCCAGAAGGTTGCGGACATCGACCGGCGTACTGCCCAGATCGACGCTGCCATCGACGAGTCCACACGCCTTGGCCGTCCGGTCGGCGCGATGACAATCGCTGACCAAAAGCGCCACGAACGAGCCAACATTGCCGCTGAACGCAGTCGCGAGTCGGAGTTGCTCGCGAACTTACAGATCGAAAGGGCCAGGATCCAAGCGCTGCGACGGCGCGCCGAGGCTGAAGTGGGACCGATCCGATACCTCGCCGAGTTGATGGGGATACCCGCTACCGACATTGAGCGAGCAGTCCGGCTGCTCACGTTGGCGCTCGTCGCCGTCCTTGATCCGATGGCGGTCACGCTCCTTCTCGCCGCCGGCCTTCACAGGCGTGCGCGTTCGTCATGACCATCGCCGTTTTATCTAGAGCAAGTTCGCCTGCTGGCTTCAATCATGCTCGTTCGTGCAAACCTTTGAGCATGCTGAAGGTGTCAGCCATCCGGACCGGAGCCTCGGGCGGCAGAGATCGAGGCCGTGTGATCCGTGACTTTCAATAGGCGATCGAGATGCGCTTTTTGGCGAGCTCGACAGTGAGGGCCTGTCTGAGCGCCGTGATGTCGTCCACCGGCCTGGCTCGCAGGCGACGGACTTCTTCCGCCGTGAACGGCTTGCTGCGATCGCGCGTGGGCGTGCCCCAGACGCGAAGGACGTAGTTCAGGAGATCCGCGGTCTCGCCATCAGGAAGGGCAGCATTCACAACGCCGGGTACGTTCGCAAGATAGAGGCGGCCCTGTTCACTGCCGGCGAAATGTCCGACGATGCCGGGAAAGGGCGGGATGCGTCCGACGGACGACCCTTCGCCATCGAGACCGTGGCAACCGGAGCAGTGCAGTCGATAGAGATATTCAGTGCTCTCTGCTGCCCGTACGCGTTCGATGGCGCCGATCGTGGTTGCTGCGATCAGGACAAGGGTCAGACATCTCATGGCATCAGGCCGGAACGGATCTGCTTGATTTCGTCATTGCCGACCGGATGGTTGCGGGTGCGAGCGACGTCGGCGGATTTGAGCTGGACCTTGGCACGATTCAAGCGGAACACGTAATTGACCACGGCGGCGGTCGCTTCGTCGTTCAAACCCGGTTGGGACGGCATCGCGCTGGTGATGGTCTCCCCCCCTTCGAGCGGAAGCGTACCGGAAAGCCCGTTGATTACGACCATTGCGGGATAGTCAGGCCGCTTGGTCGCCGCGTTGGAGAGCACAGGCGAGACCAATGGCGGGGCCAGCCCGGGCGAGCCGACGCCGCCGACTTGATGGCAGGCCTGACAGGTCTCGGCGTAGATCTTGGCGCCATCGGCAGCGAGCGCGACGCCGGGCCATGTCAATGCGGCGCAAGCGGCGAAGATTGCGGTTCTCATTTCTTGTCAGCCACGCCGACCAGCACCGAGACCGTGCAGTGATACATGCTCTGGGTGTTGGCCATGCACCAGTTGATGTCGTTGTGAACGCCCATGCGGTAGCCGGGGCGCTCGCCGACATTGCCGTTGCAGAGGCAGCGACCGCATGTGGTCTTGCCGCAGCAATCATTATAGGAGACGAGATAGTCCTTGCCATCGGTGGGATTGTGGCAGGTGCCGACCCAGGTGACCTTCGACGGCTCGGCGCCCGGCGGGCAGGACGAGACGGTGCCGCCGCAGCACGAACACAGGAAGCCATCGAGCGCGCAATAGCGCCAGTAGTCGCAATTGGCTTCGTTCGAATTCGGCTTCGATGCGCCTTCTGCATGAGCCTGCCCCGATCGGTCGAAGGGGAGCACCGGCAGCAAGGCGCCGCCCACTAGCAGTTTGCCAATTCCGCTCAGCGCCGACCGTCGGCCGATGCTCTGCGCCGAGCGCCGGAAGGCTAGTTCCGCGGCCCGGTCGAAGGCCGCCATCAGCCTGTCGATGATGATGTCCGACATCAGCTTCTCCGCATGGGGCCGTGGCTAGTGGGCGGGGTGGGGCGCATCGAGATAGGACTGGATCGAAGCGACGCCGAGATCGCGGGCATTGAACAGGCTCTCGAGCTGCTCGCGGTTGTTGATCAATCCCTTGGCGCGCACCAGCCCGTTGCCGTCGATCAGTGCGGCGTAGGGCAGCCGGCTGACGCGGAACGCCATGCCGAGCTCGCGGGAGAGCACGAAGGGAAATTTGTCCAGCCGCCGCTGCGCGACGAAGGTTCGGTGCGCGGCTACGTCGCCGTCGCCGGCGAGGACCAGGTCCAGCCACGAGCTTTCGGCTGCAGCGACGGAGGAGAGGATCGGCAGCAGCTTCTTGCAGACCGGGCAGGTCGGCGACAGGAAGAATACCAGCTGCGAACGGGGACCAGCGGCACCGACCGCGACGGCGCGACCGTCGAGCGCAGTGAGGTCGAAGCGCTGCACCTTTTCGCCAACCGCGGGGCCGGAGTCGGTCATGAGGGCCCCCATCGGGGAGATCCGTTCGTACAGAATGCCGACCTGGCGCGCCAGCGCGAACACCGCGATGGCCAGTCCGAGCACCAGGATACAGAGCAGGATGAATGCGACGACGAGACCGTCCATGGTCACCTCAGTTGAACGAGCCGGAGTCGAGCCGGCGAATGACCGCCCATGTTCCGATGGTTTTTTCGGCCGTTGCGAGTAGCAGCAGGAGCACGAACACGGCCATTGGCCCGATCAGCATGTCGGACCAGCCCATTGGACGTGGCGACGTCTGCAGCATGATGGCGGCACTGACCGCGACCAGCACCGCATTTCTGGCAACGAGCGTCCAGCTGACGAGCTGGCCCTCGCCGCCGCAGCCGCATTCGATCTCGCTGCGACCTGCGATCAGGACTGCAGCCATGGCGAAGGCGTAAAGGCAGAGCAGCAGGGAGGCGAGGATGGCTCCGATCTGGCTTGCGGCAGGATACATCAGGCACCCAATCGCCGCGATTTCCGCCGCCAGCAGCAACGGCGCGGCGAGGGGAGCCAACGCCTCAGGCAGCAGACGATAGTCGCGCAGATTCGCTACGAAGAGAGCATAGCCTTGAACCTTCTCCAGCACCGCGCGTGCCAGCACGACGATGATGAAGCCGCTTGCCACCAGATGCAGAAGGGGATCGAGCTGCCAATTCATCGGGGAGCCTCGACCAAAGCGGCGGTCTCGCCGAGCTTGATGTCCGCGGAGCGCGAGACCTTTCCAGTCGCGTCGATCGTGAGGCGCTCAATCTTCTGGTCGACCGGATTGATCGCGAACAGCACTGTCGGATCAACGGCCGACAATGTCAGTGATGTCAGGTTGGGAGCGGGCGAGCGCGCCAGAAGACGCTTGTTGCCGATGTCATAGGACCAGATCTCCGCGCTCGGATTCTTGTGTACTCCGTCCTTGTCGTCCGAATGCATCAAGATGTAAGCAATCCGCGCTTTGGCGTCGACCGCAAAAGGCTGATAGCCGCCCGGCGCCCAGCCGGTCGCATCGGGCGGAATGACATCGAGCGTCTCGATGGCTGTAGCGCGCTCGCCCTCCAGCGAGACACGCAGCAGCTTGCCCTTGAAGCTCAGGAAAATGTAGCTGTCCTGGTCGTGCTCGGCGTGGATGAAAAGGGGATCGGCGCTGGCATCGAACAGCTTGCTGCTTGCCTTCCGGTCCGAATTGCGCAGATTTGCCGTGATCGTGTAGGTGCCCACCGTTCCGTCACCGCACAGGGTCGAAAAGCGCAGCGGCGTGGACAGTGCTGGATAAATTCCGAAACATCCCGGAGCCGGAGCCTCGAGCTGACGCTTGCTGTCGGGATCGACGATGCTGACTGAGGTGGCCGGGGTGGCGTTCTGAATGAACAGCAATTTGCCGTCGCTGGAGCGTTGGAACAGGCTGCGATAGCCGAGCGCCTGGGCACGTCGCGTCAGGATCGGAATTTCGTCGATCACCTTCAGCGTCTGGTCGTCGAACACCTGGATGACGTCGGTCCGTTTGCCGCGGGTGAGCCGTTCGTAAAAGGTCGTCGCGACATAGACGCGGTGCTTGTCGGGCGCCGCGACCATCATGCCGGCGAAGCCGGCTTCCAGCATTCCTTTGAGGCTGAGGTCAGAGGCATCGAGCACGTAGACGCGTCCATCGACCATGTGGGGAAGCGCGGGGTCGGCCACATAGACGCGGTTCATGGTCGCGGGAATCGTGCTGTTCGATGTCGCCTCCGGCTTGAATTCGGCCGCGGCGCCCGGGCGGAGCATCAGCGCGAGCCCGAGCAGGGATATGAATGAAGACGACCTCATCTCAATCTCTCCGCCGCCGGGCCCCCAGCATGCCTACCCTGTATCCTTTGCAGCAGCCAAGGCTGCGACGTGCTCCGGGAGCAAAGCATACGATAGGACGCTCCGGCTCCGTAATGATGCATATGCATCACGATCAACGCCAGAGCTTTTCGTCGCCCACGAATTCGCTACCGGGCAGGGGACCGGGACGTAGGAAGGCGGTCAGCACGTTGCGCATGACGGTCGCGACGTTGTTGTCGCCCCGGCTGACCGGCAGCGCCTGGCTCCAGGCGATGGAGCCGATCGACAGGCAGGCGCCGTGGGCTGCTGTCGTGAAATAGGTCATGTCGGCCCGGACCAGGGGATCCTGGGTGCCGCCGCGGCCGGGGAACGCATAGGTGATCTCCTCGGACACCAGCGGGTAATTGTCGGAATGCCCGTGCGACGAGGCGACCAGCAGTGTGTGCGGTGGCGTGCCCAGCGCCAGATCATAGCGGTCGATTTCGATTCCCGCCGCCCCGCCGAGCCCCAGCCCGAAATTGCCGATCTCTTCCCGGTCGCCGATGCCTTCGAACATCCAGGCTATCAGGCGGTGAAAGGAATCCGGCATGCGCTCGAACGGCTGGCTTTCGTCCATGCCCTCGGAGGTGAAGCCGACACCGACCAGCTTTTGCGGAGCCCGGCCGCGGGAGCGCCACAGGCCCGACCGCTCGCCGGTGCTGACGAGATAGGCTTCTCCGGGATCGGCCTGCCAGGCGCGCGAGCCGTTGTCGAGCTTGCGCACTTCCATGCAATGCGGCTCGTCCTCGCGCAGCCCCGACACCCAGTAGTAGCCGTTGCCGCCGGCATAGATCAGGCGGCCGCCCGTGCGCAGATAATCCTCGGTGCCGTCCATCATCCGCTCGGAATAATATTCGGGATGGGTGCAGTTGATGACGGCGCGATAGGGGCGCAGCGCGGCGGCACCTTCGGCATGCAGATCGTGGTCGGTGAGGATCTCGAAATCATAGCCGGCATGTTGCAGCCACCACAGCAGCGACAGATCGGCGGGAAGCCCCCAGGTGACGCCAGTCGCGGCATTGCGATGCCTCGGCCGCATGTTGATGATCGGCCGGCGCCAGGACGAGTAGCAGCATCCCGATCCGTCCGAATGGTGATCGTAGGTCGACAAGCCGAATTCCTGGAGCTTGTAGAAGTCGATATCGGCCTCGCTGAAGATCGGCGTGTGGGCGGTGATCGCCTGGGCGATCGGCGCATCGAAGCCGAGCCGCTCGTTGGCGTAGGCGAGATAGGTGAATGTCGACATCAGGACCGCCAGCGGCGCGCGCGGCGTCGCTGCCCGGACGAAGAACGGAATATGGTCTTCACTCTCGCCAGCCCGCAGTCGCAGCGCGTAGACGCCGCTCTTGAGATCATTCGGAATCCGCAGCGTCACGGTCGGCGACCAGCGGCAGTCGGTCAGCGCATCATCGCGGAAAGCGATGCCACCGTATTGTCTGGGGTCGAGGCGAAAGCTGTCCTCCCGTCCAGCCCAGTTCCAGCCCGTCATGCCGCGCACTGGCCGGTTGACGCCGTGCGCATGCAGGCCGTGTGGTCCAACATCGGTGATGATATCGCCGATGCCCCTGTCGGTGTACCCGGCGCTGGTGTCCCAATGAGCGATGATCGCGTCGGCGGGCGGCAGCTCGCCTTGCGCCAGGGCGGCGATCGCCTCCGGTGGCAAGGCCTTGTTGAGGATCCCGGGGCGGTCAATCTTGCCAGAATAGAGCATCCCAACGAAGCGGCCGCGGCGATCGTTCTCCTCGCTCGCGCCCGCCCATAGAAACGGGACCGACTCGTCGGGCGCCTGGGGCATCACGCGGAAGGTCTCGGCGACGCGGGAATCGTAGTCGATCGGCACCACGAGGCCGAGCAGGGAGTTGTAGCGGTTGACGGCGCCGATCTGGTAGAGCCGGGCCTCCCGAGTGGCGGCATTGAACGTCGCCGCCACGAAGTACCAGGCACGGGGACGCAGCGGCACCTCTGCGGCCACATGGTCGATCACTTCGCCATTGCCGACCCAGAACTCGAGCCGGCCCTCGGTGTTGATGCCGATGCCGTAACCCTTGCCGGACATGATGTCCCACTTCGACAGGATGGCCTGGCGGCTGCCGCCCGGCCGGGTCGGAAAGATGAAGCCATAGACGGTGAAATCTTGAGTGGGAATGAGGCGGCGGGAGACGTCCTCGACGACGGCGTGGGCGCCGATCTGGGTGAACTGGCGCTGGACGCTCAGGGTGGCGGGAATGTCGCAATCGACCTCCTCTTCGAGGAAGCCGGGGCCGTCCGGGTGTTCGTCGCCGTGAACGAGACGAACCAGGCGGGCGTCAACGGTGTCGGTCCCTTCGGCCGAGATCATGAAGGACAGGGTCTCGCCCTGCTTGACTGTCCAGGGGTCGCAATAGCCGTAGAGCTTCTTCTCTGCCATGGCGTCGGTCTCAGCTCGCAAGCAGGTCGTTGATGCGGAGCAGGAACACCGCGTGATAGGCCTCGTCGAGGGTCGGATAGAGCTTGTCGTCGACGAGGCGGGGCGGATGGCCGGCGCGCCCGGACAAGGCCATCACGCGATAGCTGCAGGAACGCAGCGGGCCGACCCTGAGGATGGCGTATTTGTCCGGCATCTCCTCGCGGCGGAAATAGTTCAGCAGACGATCGAGCGCGTCGGAGTGCTGGCCGAGCGGTTTGGCGCGGTGTTCCGCGATCAGGTCCGGCGTGATCGACGACTTCAGCGCATCGCGCAGGCGCTTGTCGAACAGGCGCCGGTAGATCAACTGCTTGTCGGCAATCTCGGTGGCTTCCTCGGGCATGACCTCGCCCCCTTTCTCCGTCCGCGCGGCGCGCCGCTCGCTCTTCTTGCGATTCCTGAAGGCCTGGAATTGGGCCTTGATGCCGGTCAGTCCCTCGCGCGCCGTCAGCGCGACGATGATCATGACGGCGGTGACGATGATAATGCGCAGGGGCCCGAGGCCGATCAGGCCCTTGTCGATCAGCACCACGATCGCGGTGCCGAGCACGGCGCCCTCGGAGCGGCCGAGGCCGCCGATCACGATCATCGCGAACAGCAGCAGGAGCTGATCGAGCGAGAACACCGCCAGCGAGATCGAGCGGTAAAACATCGCATAGAAGGCACCGATGGCGCCAAGCGCGCTCGAGGCGAGCACGAAGACGAGCCAGCGCGCGCGGCGGTAGTCGATACCGACGGCCTCGGCGAAGGCTTCGTCCTCGCGCGCGGTCTGCAGCAGCAGGCCAAGCCGCTCGGTGTTGACAAGGCGAAACACCAGGAGCGCACAGAGCAGAAGGACGAACGCGCCGGCGAAGCCCAGGAGTAATCCGGGTCGCTGCAGATGCCAGGCAGAGGGAATGAAGGAGTCGACCCCGTTGATGCTGCTGTTCGACGGTGCAAGGGCTTTGATCTGCGAAATCGAGACCCGGCAGATCTCGGCGATCCCGAGCGTCAGCAGCGCGTAATAGAGGCCGTCGAGCCGCGTCGAGGGCAGGGCGAGCAGCAGCCCGAAGATCAAGCCCACGGCAGCTCCGATCGGCATCATCAACGGCCAGGGCAGGCCGAGATAAACGTTGGCCGCGGCGGCGGCATAGGCGCTCAGGCCGACGACCGCCATGGTCGCGAGCGAGAAGATGCCGGCCGCCCCCACGATCAACGTCCAGATCACGTTGATGGCGGCGAAGATGCAGAAGATCGCAGCGATGTTGACGAACTGATCGGATAGGAAAGGAACGGCGATCAGCAGGCCGCCGAGCCCCAACGTCCACCACAGCGGCCGTTTGTCGACGAGCCGCCGCTCGCGGCGCAGCGATCTCGGATTGTAGCGTCCGCGCCAAGCCAGCCAGTGCCGCCGGCTGAACGGCGGCCGCCAGCGATGCCATAGCTGGTCGCCATCCGGCTTCAGCGTGACCTCGTCCGGCCTGCGGCCGACCTTGACGTACGAGGCTGCAGGTTTGTCCGTCTTCATCATTCCCGCGTCTCGTCCAGCAGGCCGCCGAGACCCCGGGGGCGAATGAGAAGAACCAGAACGATGAAGGCGAACTGCACCACCAGAACGTAGCGCTGGCCGAGAAAGGGAATGATCCCGGTGATGGCCTCGAGAAAGCCGACCAGGATCGCGCCGAGCACGGCGCCGGGGACCGAGCCGAGACCGCCGAGGAGGGCAATGGTCAGCCCCTTGATCAGCGGCGTCGTGCCGGCACTCGGGTTCACGAAGATGCTCTGCGACAGCAGCACGGCGGCAAGGCCCGCGAGCGATCCGGTCAACATCATGACCGGAAGCGCCGTCCAGCGGGTGGATATGCCGCACAAGGCCGCGCCCTCGGAGTTCTGCATCACGGCACGAATTTCCAGGCCCCTGCGGCTGATCCGCAGCCACAACAGCACCAGGGCGAGGAGCACGATCGTCGTCACGATGGTGATGGCTTGATCCAGGCGCATCGACGTGCCGAGCAGGTTGAAGCGGCCGACGCCGAAGATGCGCGGCAGCGCCTTCTGCTGCGGCCCGAACGCGAACAACAAGGCCTGAACGGCCGCAAGATTGATGGCCAGCGTGACGATGAGGCTGCGAACCGCGAAGTTCGGCTTGTCGTGAATCGGCAGGAACGCCACGAGATAGACGAAGATGCCGAACAGCGCGCCTGCGATCATCCCCGCCATCACGGTGAGGACCGCAAGCAGAACCATTCCGTCAACGCCCGTGCTCCAGCTTCGAATGGCCGGTGCGATCGCGTCGGCCGCGAAATAGGCGGCGTAGCCGGCCACTGCGAAGGTCGCGCCATAGGCCATGTTGACCATGCCGATGCTCGACCAGACCAGCGAGATGCCGATCGCCATCAGCGCATAGATGGCGGCGAGATAGAGCGCATAAATGACGAGGGTGGCGTCCATCACGCGAGCCCCACATGTCCGACCTCGCCGCGCAGGCGGCCGGCGTGCATTCCCATCATGCGGCTCACGGCGCCGGAGAGCAGCGCGACGTTCTGCTCGGTGATGACCATGGCCTTGCCCTCGAGCGGGATGTTCACGAGCGCCTCGATCACCCGCTTGGAGACCTTCGGTGCAAGGCCGAGGGTCGGCTCGTCGATCAGGTAGAGCTTGGCGTCGGACATCAGCGCACGTCCGATCGAGACCATCCGGCGTTCGCCGCCGGAGAGCTTGCCGACCAGGGCACCTTGCAACTCATCCAATTGTGGAAACAACTGATAGACGCGTTGCCGGCGGCGGGCGCGATCTCGCCAGGCCGTCTTGGCGTGAGCCCCGCAATCCAGATGCTCCCGCACCGTCAGCCCCGGAAAGATCGCATCGCCCTGCGGCGTCATCGCAATGCCGAGCCTGACGATCCCTGGCGTAAAGCGGCCCTCACCGAGCGAGCGGGTGCCACCGATCTCCTTGCCGTCGAACAGGATCGATCCGCGCTGCCAGCCGACGAGTTGCATGATGGCGCGGAACAGCGTGGTCTTGCCATGGCCATTCAGGCCGACGATCGCGAGCCGCTCGCCCGGCGCAATCGCGAAATCGATGTCGTGAAGCACGCGCAGCGGCCCGTAGCCGGCGGACAGGCCGCGAACGGTGAGGAGCGCACTGCTCATGCGGCGCCTCCGAAATACGCCGCCTGGACCCGATCGTCGCGAAAGACGTCTTCGGGCACGCCCTCCGCGATCATGGCGCCAAGATCCAGCACGTAGACCCGGTCGGCGATGGCTCCGAGCAATTCGAGCCGATGCTCGATGAGGATGATGGCGAGATGATATTCGTCGGCGAACTTGCGCAGCAGCAGATCGAGCTCGGCGATCTCGGTGTTGATCAGCCCGGAGGCCGGCTCGTCCATCAACAACACACGTGGCCGGCGCATCATGAGGCAGGCCAGCAGGAGCTTGCGCCGATCGAACGTATCGAGCGAGCCGGCCGGCCGGTCCCAGCTGGCTTCCAGCCGCACGAGGCGCGCGGCCCATTCGGCGTCATGCGCCGACATCATCGGCGCATAGGCCTTGCGAGCGGCGCGCAAGGTCTGGCCGATGGTCAGTGCATTGGGAACGACGGGGCTCTGATAGGTGCGGGCGACGCCGAGCCGGGCCCGGCGAAAGATGTCGAGGCGATCGAGCCGCAGCTCGTCGAGAAAGACCGATCCGTGTTGCGGATGGTAGCGCCCGGACAGGACCTCGAACAGGGATGTCTTGCCCGCGCCGTTCGGGCCGATCAGGCCGAGCACCTCGCCGCGCTTCACGTGGAGGGACACGTCGCTCAAGATCCGCCGGCCTCCCAGCGACAGCATGACGCCCTCGCATCCGAAGCACGCGCCAGCTGGCAGCATGGTCGGTGATCCGCGTGCGTTGCGTTCAGAACCAGGGAGCAGGCTTGATCTTGACCTCCGCCAGTTCGGCCGGCGCGATGATCTTATGCTGACCGTCCTGCACCTGCAGCAGCAGATGGCTGATACCCGCCTTCACATCCTCTGTCTGCCAGGGATGACAGGGCGGCGCCTGTTCAGCGTTGTCGAACGTATAGGTGCCGCAGACGCCCTCGTAACGGAGCTTGCGGATCGCCGAGCCGACCGTGTCGAAATTCGACGGATCGGTCTTCTCCCACACGGTCGCGAGCAATTTGACGGTGTCGTAGCCGCTGCCCGTATAGACGATGCCCATATTGTCGCCGTAGCGCTTGATGTACTTGCTGCGGAAATCCTTGCCCTTGCCGTCGGCATGGGTGCCGATCACGGTCCCCCAGATCATGCCTTCGGCGCTGCCGGCGGCGAGCTTGAGAAACTCCGGCTGGCTCGGGCCGTATTGCAGATAGACCAGCGAGCCCTTCACCGGATCGGCCGCGAACTGCTGGGCGAAGGCTGCGAGCTCCGCCGCGACCCAATGGTCGATGAACATGACGCCCGCATCGGAATCGTGCAGCGCACGTAGTACCGGCGACCAGTCCTGAACCGGGAACTGGATGTCGGTGACGGGACCCAGCACCCATTCGCCGCCGGATTCGGCGATGGCTTTTTGCACCGACTTGGAGATCACCTGGGTGTAGGAGATCTGCTCCTGCACGATATGGATCTTTTTGTTCTTCGGCTTCCATCCAGCGGCCGTGAGCTGTTTCAGATAGCGCACGAAGCCGTAGCCGTACCAGGTCTCGGCGGGATCGATCTGGAAGATATTCTTGTATTTAGCGGGACTTGACTTCACGAGCTCGAGCGAGGCGATCGAGGTGTTGCCGTGCAGATAGGGGGTCCCAGACGCCGCGGCGGCATCCATCGCTGGCTGCGGAATGAGCACGAAGGCGGAGGCGATGGCGTGGACGCGCTTGCCCGTCAGGGTCTGCATCGCCGACACCGTGCCTTCCGGTGTCATGATGTCGATGTCGGTGACTTCCGCGCGCAGCTTGCGCCCGGCGACACCGCCGGCTGCATTGATCTCATCGATCGCCAGCGTGACCCCGTTGAGCCAGTCCTTTTGGTCGCCGACCCCGACGGGGGATGATTGGGCGGTAGGCACCCCGATCAAAATATCATCCGCGGCCGCGGCACGGCCGGCCAGCGATCCGGTCAGAGCGGATGCTGCCATTCCTCCAAGCAGTGTTCTGCGTGCGATCTGCATGTGCGGTGTCCTGTCCTGACCTGCGTTCGATCATCAGCGATCGTCACGGTACGGCGACGGAAGGGACCCCGGTATGATGCAGATGCATTAGGGCAGGGCGAATGGCTCGCGGTTCAGCCGGCGGCCGCGGAATGGATCAGTTTGAGCAGCGCGGCCTTGTTGCGGGCGCCGAGCTTGGTCAGCACCGCCTGGGTATGATTGCGCACCGTTGCCGGCGAGATGCCGAGATGTCGGGCGATTTCCTTATGCGTCAGGCCATCGGCGATATGGGCGACGATCTGCCGCTCGCGCAATGTGAGATTGTCACAAGGGTCCTTGCCGAGCAGGCGGACATAATAGAGGTGCGGGTCCGCCAGCTGAGATGCGAGCTGGATTTCGAAGCGGACTTTCTCGATCGACACGATCTGCCGCGACGAATGCCGCGGCGGCCGGGCCGGCAGACGGTCTCCCTTCCAGCCAGGCCAGACATCGCGCAGGGCGCGAAGCGTTTCCGGTGAAGCGGCCAGCACACGGCCGCTCTCATTGACCAGAAGATGCTTCCCGTCTGGCCCACCCAGCGCCTTGCGCTCGACGGCCAATTCCACATGGTCCAGTGCCGCGCGCAAAAATCTGAGTTCGTCCTCGGCGAGTGGCCGTGCTGAGCGGCCGCTCCGGTAGCAGGACATAAACAGCATCACGGGCAGTCGCTTGTTGTCGACCACGATGGTCGAAAACTTGTCGATGTTGTACCGGTCGGACAGCGCCACCATGCCTGGGGTATGCCGCGTCCCCTGGCGGCTGTAGGTCGGGTATGCGCAACCGGTCTCGATGAAGTCACGGGCAAGCAGATCTTCGTGCTTGATGTCGGACCAGAATTTCACGAAGTCGGGCGGCAGGTTGCGCGAGACCGAGCCGCAGATCTCGATGGCGTCGTAACTGAGGTCGGCCCAGCCCCCCCAATTGGCGTCGCACGCCGTTGTGGCACCGAGGCTGTCGATGCTCCAATGCAGGAGATCGACGGGATCAAGCACCTGACTGCGCTCGTACAGCTCGAGAACGAACGCGCTGAATGTCCTAAGATCGGCTCGAGCTTCCATATCGGGGTCTCAGACCGGACGGGTGATCTCGCGAGGATCATGCAAATGCCATGCAAATTGAACCAGCCTTTTTGCGGGCTGCCAAGGCCTCTGATGCGGGCCGGCGCTAAAAACCGATGCTGCATGAGCTAACACTAGACAGTGTGATGTCAGAGCAGCTCAAGAGCACACCGGATGAACCGTTACGCCCAGGAAATCGCCAGATCTATCTCGCGCAGCTTTCAAGCTGGACTTATTTGCTTTGGGAAAGACCGGTCATGGCCCAATGACCGTCGGCATCGGGGCTGCCGCTCGGCCTCGTGGCCTTAAGCTGCTCTGCACTTACTGGCGCTACTCTACGGCCGGATGAAGATCGAAGCCGACGTGTCGGCAGTGACGGCAAACATGGCAGGCCCTGCTTCAAAGCCCGCGCGGCCGCCTCGTGTCCACGGCGAAAGGCAGTCATCTTCGAAAGCCCTGAGGCTCTGGGCGCTCGATCAGCGCGCAAAGACTCTCTTCCCGGACGGTTGAGGACGAATTGGTCCACGGCGCATAACAAATACCGGTTGTCACCAATTAGATCCGCAGCAGGCTGCGCAGCGCCGGTCGCCATTCGCCGGTCATCGTGTATTCTAGGCCAAGCCGCGCGCCGCAGCTGATCGCGAGCATCGTCAGTGGTGCGGACAGCGCCAACGTCGAGAATGCAGACAGGCCCTGGCCGATGGTGCAGCCCATCGACATGATGCCGCCGGTGCCCATCAGGAGCGCGCCGGTCATGTGGCGCTTCAGCTCGCGGGCGTCGTCGCAGGCTTCCCAGCGGAAGACGCGCGAGAACATGGCCGCCACGAACGATCCCAGAATGACGCCGGCGACCGAGCCGATCGCGAAGTCGGCGTGGCTGCCCGAGAGCGTGGCGATGTAGAGCACGGTGTTGCCGAGCGGAGCGACGAAGGTGAGCGAGGCCACCCGCTCGGGGTCGAAATCATCATGGCCGAGCCAGCCGGTTGCAAACCAGCCGAAGGCGACCGCGCCGCCAACGGCGAGGCCCGACAACAGCAGGCGGGGCGACCTGACCAGCTGGCCATCAGCCAGCGCCCAGGCCGCGAGCGCCACGGCAGCGACCGAGACAATGACAGGCCGCGCGTAGGAGCCGATGGCCGCGGATAGCAGCGTGTCCATGCCCTGGTTCATCGTCTCCGGCAGATGCACCGACAGCGGCTCGATCAAACCGACGCGCACGAATCCGGTGAGACCACGCATCGCCGCCAGCGCCGAGACGCCGAGCACGAGAAAGACGACGATCGCGCGCAGATCACCGCCGCCGATGCGCACCAGAGTCCCGAAGCCGCAGGTGCCGACCAGCGCCATGCCGATCCCGAACAGCAAACCGCCGAGAATGGCACCGCCGAGCGGAATCGAGGAGGTCAGGTAGATCGAACGGGAGAGATCCACGAGGCCGAAGCTGGCAAGCAGCTGGGTCGCGACCAGCGCCGAGGCCGCTGCCAGGGCGAAGGATTTGAGCCGCCGCGTATCGGCGCCGAAGAATGCGTCCTCGAGCATCGCGAGGGTACAAAAACGACCCGCACGGCCGGCGACTCCGAGCACGGCGCCCGCCAGCAGCCCGCATAGGAACGTCATTGCTGACGGACTGAGCATTCCTCCCGATGTCCTTGTTCGTGTCCGGGCGATTGTGCGCCAGGATTGTTGGCAAAGCCAGAACTCTTCCGCAGTCCGATACCAGCGCTTGCGGCCGCCTGCTTCTGATGCGGCCGACGATCTCGCAGCGCAGAGACGGTCAGCGGCGGCGCTTGCGGACCGGCTCGCAGAAGACGTCATAGATCGCGGTCAGGATCTTGCGCACGTCCTCGCTGGCGAGACTGTAATAGATCGTCTTGCCGTCGCGCCGCGTTGTCACCAGCCGGTCGAGCCTGAGACGGGCGAGCTGCTGCGAGACGGTCGACTGCCGCTCGCCGAGAAACTGCTCGAGCTCGGTGACGGATTTTTCGCCCTCGGAGAGAATGCACAGCAGCAGCAGCCGGGACTCGTGGGACAGCGCCTTCAGCATCTCGCTGGCCTCGCGCGCCTTCTCGATCATCTGCTCGAGCTCGGCGGAGGTTTCGATGTCCTTCAACTTCGGCAGCGGCATGAATTTGGGATCCTCGATTGTCGGTCAGGAGCGGGGCGGCGTCCCGCTTGTAGCATTCATCAGGCGGCCGAGCAGCCCAAAGAAGAATGCTTCGCCCGGATAGCCGCGGATCCGGCCGATCTCGCGGCCGTGGTCGAGCACCACGAAGGTCGGCGTGAAGGCGCCGGGGTCGATGCCGGCGAGATCCGCCGGCAGCGGCCGGGTGAGATCGACCCGCCGCAGGGGAAGTGCGCGCCCCTCGTCGGTCTTGGCATAGATCGGCGCAATCTCGGCATTGAACCGGGCGCACCAGCCGCAGCCGGGGCGCTCGAACATCACGAGCTCGGAGGCGAGGAGCGGGACCGACAGGCACAGCAAAGCGACCGCGGCAGATGCCAGCGTTGCGAGCCTGCGAATGGTGATTTGACCCGCCATGCCGCCATCCTCTCTGGACTTGCCCGCCAATCTATCATTAAATTCGAATATGTACCAGTGCGTGAATTCCGAAGCCTGCCATGCAGATGGGGCCGCAGCACTGGTCGCGGGGGAGGTGAGATGGATCTCGACGTCACGCTCGGCGCTGCGCTTGCCGCCGGCCTCCTGTCGTTCCTGTCACCCTGCATTCTGCCGCTCGTCCCGCCGTTCCTGTGCTACATGGCCGGCGTCTCGGCGGCCGATACCATCATCGAGAGCGGCATGGTCCAGCGGCGGCGGACGGTGCTGACGGCGCTGTGCTTCGTCGCCGGCTTCTCGCTGGTGTTCATCGGCCTGGGGGCGACAGCCTCCGTCTTCGGGCGCTTCATCGCCGGCCATCTCAGCCAGCTCGGCATCCTCGCCGGGCTCGTCATCATCGCGATGGGGTTGCATTTTCTCGGGGCGCTCAGGATTCCCTTGCTGTACCGCAGCGCGACAATCGACGTCGGCCGCAAGCCGGCCGGCCTGCTCGGCGCGTTCGTCATGGGGCTGGCCTTCGCCTTCGGCTGGACGCCGTGCGCCGGGCCGGTGCTCGCCGCCGTGCTGATGATGGCCGGCGCGGAGGCGACCGTGGGGAAGGGCGCGCTGCTGCTCGCGGCCTATTCGGTCGGCACGGGAATCCCGTTCCTGATCGCGGCCGCCTTCACCGGACAGTTCATGGCGATGCTGAAGGGGATCAAGCCGCATCTGCCCTTGGTCGAGAAGACGATGGGCGGATTTCTCGTCCTTACCGGCGCAGCCTTTCTCGCCGGCGTCATCCCGCGGATGTCGGAATGGATCTTCGAGCGCTTTCCATCGCTCGCCACCATCGGCTGATCAGCCATAGCGGAAGTCGAGCAGGTTGACGAAGGACTGCAGCTCGATCTCGTAGCGATGCACGAGACCGGCATCGCCCTCGCGCGCGGCGCGCCCGATCTCCTGGGCACTCAAGCTGGCGCCGTCGATCAGGCGGCGGAATTCGGCCTGGCTTGCAACGTCCGGCGTGGCGAGGCCGTTGCAGCGCTGCAACTGCGCGCGCAGGGCGGCGCCGGCCTCGACGACCTCGCCAGGTCCTGCCTTGGTCGTGGAGAACCGTGCCGCGGCGTCGCGCAAGATATTCATGACGGGAACGAGCTCGAACACGCAGTCGCTGAGCTCGATGACGCCCGCATCGCGCCTCAGGGCGTGGATCGACTGGCGCAGCGCGGCGATGTCCGCCGCGGCGCGAGCGCCATCACCTGAGGCCAGCGCCGCGTCAGCCTTGCTCAGGCGATCGCTTCCGCCCCCGATCAGCTCCGAAAGCGACGGGTTGGAATAGGGGGCCGCCGCGCGCGCGGCCAGTCCGCCGAGCTTTGCCCAGGCCCGACGGGCATCATCGAGCTCGATCTGCGCAAGGCCGATGTTGCCGGTCCGCGCATAGCTCGCAGCCGCGCGCAGGCTGACCATCGCCGCCGGCATCATCGCCGCGATGTCCGCTTTCTCTGCGGCCTGCAGATGGACGCTTGGGGCGAGACACGACAGCGCGAGGGACAGGATGATGGCGCGGCGCAGCATCGAACGTCCTTTTCACATTCTATTATTCGAATATGGTGTATCGAACTTCGAGAGATTTGGCAAAGCGCGGGGAGGCTCATGACTTCGAACCCGATGATGTCGCGGCGCGAACTGGTTGCCATGGTGCCTGCCGCTGCTGTCCTCGGTGCCATGCCGACGCTGGCGCGCGCCGATGCCGTGCTCGGCGACGACGGGCTCTATCACCAGTCGTGGTTCCTCAACAGCTTCCTCGATCTCCGCGAAGATCTCGACAGCGCTGCATCGGAAGGCAAGCGGCTCGCGATCATGTGGGAGCTGCGCGGCTGTCCCTATTGCCGCGAGACACATCTGGTGAATTTCGCTGATCCCCTCATCACCGACTACATCCGCGCGAATTTCGAGGTGCTGCAGCTCAATCTGCTCGGCTCACGCAAGGTCACCGACTTCGACGGCAAGGAGCTCACCGAGAAGGAACTGGCCGAGCGCTACGCCATCAGGTTCACGCCGACTTTCCAGTTCTTTCCGCCGTCTGCGGACGGCGTCGCCGCCAAGGAGCCGCTCGCGCGCGAGGTGGCTCGCGCGCCGGGCTATCTCAAGCCGCCGCATTTCCTGGCGATGTTCCGTTTCGTGCGCGACAAGGCCTATGAGCGCGGCACGTTTCGCGACTATCTCGCCGCCTCCAGAGGTTGAGTGCACTGCGACATCGATTTCCGTTGACTTCAATCACATTATCAAATCATAATTCGTGAATATGACGGGCCGTAAGTCCGTTGCATCAGCAGGCGAGGGGAAGCCTCGTCGGTCAGGGTGGAAGCATGCGCCGTTTGATTCCGGCCGCCTTGTTCTGCGCGTTGCTCTCGGCAACCGCGCGAGGTGACGAGCCGATCAGGCTCGATGTCGTCGACTACGCCATTCCGAAATCATTGACGGGAACGCCCGGCAATGCCGGTGCCGGCAAGAAAGTGTTTTTGACTCGAACGCTGGGCAATTGCCTCGCCTGCCATCAGGTGTCTTCTCTGAAGTCCGAGGAGTTTCACGGCGAGTTCGGTCCATCGCTCGACGGCGTCGCGACCCGCTACAACACGGCGCAGCTGCGCCTCATCGTTGCCGATCCCAAGCGGATCTTCACCGATACGGTGATGCCCGCCTTCCACAAGAACGACGGCCTCAATCGCGTGCGTCCCGAGTTTGTCGGCAAGCCGGTTCTCACCGCCGCGCAGGTCGAGGACGTCGTGGCCTATCTCGAAACATTGAAATAACCGCCTCTGGAGGATGATGCATGGGCGCAATCAACAGACGACAGGCATTCCTTCTCGGCGGCGGCTTCGTCGCCTTGACGGTGCTGCCGATGGCCGCCAACGCCGAGCCGAGCAATGACGCGGCCGAGATGATCAAGAAGTTCACCGGCGGCAAGGAAGCCACGAAGGGCAAGATCACGCTCGATCTGCCTGAGATCGCCGAGAACGGCAACACCGTGCCGCTCGCGCTCTCAATCGAGAGCCCGATGACGGCTGACAACTACGTCAAGGAAGTGCTGTTCGTGGCCGACGGCAATCCGAACGCTGGCGTCGCGACGCTGATGTTCACGCCGATGTCCGGCAAGGCCGAGGCCTCGATCCGGATCCGCCTGGCGCAGACCCAGAACGTGATCGCGGTCGCCAAGATGAGCGACGGCTCGCTGTTCACCGAGCGCAAGACCGTCAAGGTCACCATCGGCGGCTGCGGCGGCTGAGACAGGGGAGAGAAGACATGGCAGACAAGCCGCGGATCAAGCTTCCGAAGGAAGCCAAGAAGGGCGAGATCATCCAGATCAAAACGCTGGTCTCGCATCTGATGGAATCGGGCCAGCGCAAGGATGCGCAGGGCAAGCCGATCCCACGTAAGATCATCAACAAGTTCGCGTGCGAGTTCAACGGCAAGCCGGTGTTCTCCTGCGTGCTGGAGCCGGCGATCTCCGCCAATCCGTATATTCAGTTCGACGCGAAGGTCGACGAGGAAGGCACCTTCAAGTTCGCCTGGACGGATGATGACGGCTCGGTGGTGACGGCCGAGGAAAAGATCGCGTTGAAAGCCTGACCGGCCGCGTGCGATCGCTACGGGGAGTGACGAATGTCCATTCGCTACGGTTCTCTCGCTGTCCTGGCCACGGCCGCGCTGACACTCTCGGCCATTGCGGTGTTCGGCCAGGAGGCGGAACGGAAGGGCATTCCGGCGCCTCCCGGCCACGTCTTCAAGACCATCATCTCGGGCTATCAGTTCCGTACCAAGGAAACGCGCGCTCTCCAGGATGATGACCTGGAGAACCCGGGCTTCCTCGCGGTGGAGCGGGCTGCGGACATGTGGAAGGCGGTCGACGGCAGCGAAGGCAAATCGTGCATGAGTTGCCACGGCGAGGCCGAGACAGCCATGAAGGGCGTCGGCGCCGCGATGCCGAAATGGAGCGAGAAGCTCAACAAGCCGGTCAATCTCGAGCAGCAGATCAACATCTGTCGCAGCGAACACATGAAGGCGCAGCCTTGGGGCTTCAAGTCCAAGGAGCTGACGGACATGACGACCTTCGTCCGCTTCCAGTCGCGCGGCATGGCGGTGGCGGTGAAGACCGATGGTCCGATGTCGCCCTGGTTCGAGAAGGGCAAGGAGATCTACTACACCAGGGTCGGCCAGCTCGATCTCGCCTGCGCCTCCTGCCATGAGAAGAACAACGGCAAGTTCATGCGCGCCGACTTCCTCAGCCAGGGCCAGACCAACGGCTTTCCGACCTACCGGCTGCGTGATCAGCGCCTGATCCCGCTGCACGAGCGCTTCGAGGGCTGCATGTTCGACGTTCGCGGCGTGCCCTACAAGCCGCTGTCGGACGAGTTCCTCGCGCTCGAGCTCTACGTCGCCTGGCGCGGCATCGGCCTGCCCGTCGAGACACCGTCGGTCCGCAACTAGCGGACACTAGGAAGACACATCATGATATCGCGTCGCGAATTCGTTCAGGTCGCATTGGCGGCGGCTGCCTTGACGGGCGGCACGTCCCGGGCCTTTGCGCAGCAGAAGCTAACCGAGAAGGAGCTGCTGGCGTTCGATCCGGTCGGCAACGTCACGCTGGTGCATGTCACCGACATCCACGGCCAGCTGATGCCGCTGTACTTCCGCGAACCCTCGACCAATCTCGGCGTCGGCGACGCCAAGGGGCAGCCGCCGCATGTCACCGGAAAGGACTTCCTCACCCGCTTCGGCATCGCGCCAGGCTCGTCGTCGGCCTATGCGCTGACCTCGGAGGATTTCGAGGCGCTCGCCAAGACCTACGGGCGGATCGGCGGGCTCGACCGCGCCGCGACCGTCATCAAGGCCATCCGCGCCGAGCGCGGCGACAAGGTTGTGCTGCTCGACGGCGGTGACACTTGGCAGGGATCGTGGTCGTCGCTGAAGACCCGCGGCCAGGACATGATCGACTGCATGGCGCTCTTGAGGCCCGATGCGATGACCGGGCATTGGGAGTTCACCTACGGCACCGAGCGCGTCAAGCAGGCGGTGGACGCACTCGGCTTTCCGTTCCTCGGCCTCAACATCCGCGACACCGAGTGGAACGAGCCGGCGTTCGAGGCCTCGACGATGATCGAGCGTGGCGGCGTCAAGATCGCGGTGCTCGGCCAGGCCTTCCCGTATACGCCAGTCGCGAATCCGCGCTGGATGATTCCGAACTGGTCGTTCGGCGTTCGCGAGGAGGACGTGCAGACGCAGGTCGACAAGGCTCGCAAGGATGGCGCCGGCCTCGTGGTGCTGCTGTCGCACAACGGGTTCGACGTCGACCGTAAGCTGGCGAGCCGCGTCAAGGGCCTCGACGTCATCCTCACCGGTCACACCCATGATGCGTTGCCTGAAGCGGTCAAGGTCGGCAAGACCTTGCTGATCGCGTCGGGCTCCTCGGGTAAGTTCGTATCACGGCTCGATCTCGACGTCAGAGATGGCGAGGTCAAGGGCTATCGGTACAAGCTGATCCCGCTGTTTTCCGACGTGATCACGCCTGATCCAGCGATGGCGGCCAAGATTGCCGAGGTGCGCAAGCCGTTTGCTGCCGATCTCGGCCGCTCACTGGGACGGACCGAAACGCTGCTGTACCGCCGCGGCAATTTCAACGGCACGTTCGACGACCTCATCTGCCAGGCGCTGCTGCAGGAGCGTGATGCGGAGATCGCGCTGTCGCCGGGCTTCCGCTGGGGCACCAGCGTGATGCCGGGCCAGGACATCACCTTCGAAGACGTCACCAACGCCACCGCGATCACCTATCCCGCGGTCTACCGCATGGGCATGACCGGCACGCGCCTCAAGGAGATCATCGAGGACGTCGCCGACAATCTGTTCAACGTTGATCCGTACTACCAGCAGGGCGGCGACATGGTCCGCATCGGCGGCATGTCCTACGCCATCGACGTCAACAAGCCGCAGGGACAGCGCATCTCCGACATGCGCCTGATCAAGACCGGCGCGGCGATCGACCCGGCGCGCGAGTATCAGGTCGCGGGCTGGGCGAGCGTCAATGAAGGCACGCAGGGCCCGCCGATCTGGGAGGTCGTGTCGAGCTATCTGCAGCGCCAGAAAACCGTGCGTCTCGAGCCCAACCGGGCCGTCAAAGTCTCCGGAGTGTGACGACGATGTCCAAGGACAAATCACTTTCCTCAGTATCTCGCGCGTCGCGCCGTGGCTTCCTGACCGCAGCAGGCGGCTTCGCTGCCACCGCGCTGGCGTCGCAGGCGCGTGCGGGCGCCGGCAATCCCGCCAACCAGCCGCCGAACGTGCCGGAATGGACCCGTACGCTCGGGGAGGGCGTCGCCGTGCGTCCCTACGGCAAGCCGTCGAAATTCGAGAAGGACGTCATCCGCCGCGACGTCGAATGGCTGACAGCCTCGCGCGAATCCTCGGTCAGCTTCACGCCGTTGCATGAGCTGGAAGGCATCATCACGCCGAACGGGCTGTGCTTCGAGCGCCATCACGGTGGCGTCGCCGAGGTCGATCCGGCCGACCACCGGCTGATGATCCATGGCCTGGTGGAGCGGCCGCTGCTGCTGTCGCTCGACGAGCTCAAGCGCTACCCGCGCGTCAACCGCATCCACTTCATGGAATGCGCGGCGAATTCGGGCATGGAATGGCGCGGCGCCCAGCTCAACGGCTGCCAGTTCACGCACGGCATGATCCACTGCGTGCAATACACCGGCGTCTCGCTGCGCACGCTGCTGGAAGAGACCGGGGTCAAGCCCAGCGGCAAATGGCTGCTCGTCGAGGGCGCCGACTCCGCGTCGATGGATCGCAGCCTGCCGATCGAGAAGGCGCTCGACGACTGTATCATCGCCTACAAGATGAACGGCGAGGCGCTGTATCCCGAGCAGGGCTATCCGATGCGGCTTGTGGTGCCGGGATGGCAGGGCAATCTCTGGGTCAAGTGGCTGCGGCGCATCGAGGTCGGTGATCAGCCCTGGCACACCCGCGAGGAGACGTCGAAGTACACGGACCTGCTGCCGAACGGCAAGGCGCGCCGATTCACCTGGTCGATGGACGCAAAGTCCGTGATCACGAGCCCGAGCCCGCAGGCGCCGATCAAGCACGGCAAGGGTTTCACCATCGTCTCGGGCCTGGCGTGGTCCGGCAACGGCAAGGTCAAGCGCGTCGACGTGTCGCTCGATGGCGGCCGCAACTGGTGGCCGGCGCGGATCGACGGCCCTGTGCTCGATAAGGCGCTGACGCGCTTCTACTACGAGTTCGACTGGAACGGCGAGCCGCTGCTGCTGCAGTCGCGGGTGCAGGACGAGACCGGATACGTCCAGCCGTCCAAGGCCGAGCTGCGCAAGGTGCGTGGCTACAACTCCATCTATCACAACAATGGCATACAGACTTGGCATGTGCAGGCAAACGGTGAGGTCGAGAATGTCGAGGTCGCCTAAGCTCATCATCGCAGCCGCCGCGCTTGCCACGCTCGCTGGCTCGGTGGCGCTCGCCGGCGGTTCGGGGGAGAAGATCGCGGGCAAGACCGACGCCAAGACTGAGGCAAAGACCGAAGCCAATGCGCCGCAGCGCTTCAACATCGGCCGCGCGCCCACGGTCGAGGAGATCCGCGGCTGGGACATCGACGTGCGGCCGGACGGGCAGGGTCTGCCGACCGGCAAGGGCACTGTCGCCCAGGGCGAAAAGCTGTTCATGGACAATTGCGCCAGCTGTCATGGCGAGTTCGGCGAGGGGGCCGGCCGCTGGCCGGTACTCGCCGGCGGCAAGGGCTCGCTCACCTCGGACAATCCGGTCAAGACGGTCGGCTCGTACTGGCCCTACGCCTCGACCTTGTTCGACTATGTTCGCCACGCGATGCCGTTCGGCAGCCCGCAGTCGCTGAAAGTCGACGAGTACTACGCGCTGGTCGCCTATGTGCTCTATCTGAATGATGTCATCACCGATCAAAACTTCGAGCTGACCGACAAGAATCTCGCCACGATCAAGATGCCGAACGAGGGCGGGTTCATCATGGATAACCGAGCGACCAGCGAGAAAGCCTTCTGGCAGAAGGACCCGTGCATGAAGAACTGCATCGCGCCGGTCAAGATCACGGGACGTGCGACCGCCGTCGACGTCACGCCCGAGGACAAGGACGGCAAGCCGCGGGGCGTCGAGTGACGATGGCCGGATGCAGCCGCCGCCAGATGCTGCTGGCGGCTGCATCCGTTACGCTTGCGATAATCGGGAGCGCTTCGATTGCCGCCGCAGCGGAGCCGCACCGGCTCGCGCTGCAGATCAGCGATGAGGATCCGGCCAAGATGCGTGCGGTGCTCGACGTCGCCGCCAATGTGTCCCGGCATTATTCGGGCGAGGGCGACGAGGTCGAGATCGTGGTGGTGGCGTTCAACGGCGGGCTCGACATGCTGCTGGCCGACCGCTCGCCGGTGAAGGAGCGGGTGCTCGGCTTCGCCAAGTCGATGCCCAATGTCAGCTTCATCGCCTGCGGCAACACCTTGGAGACGCTCGCGAGCAAGGAGGGCCGGCAGCCGCCGTTGCTCGCCGGCGTCACCGTCGTCAAAACCGGGGTCGCGACTCTGCTTGAGCTGTCGGAGAAGAACTGGACGATCGTACGTCCCTGAAGGAATTTGCGATGCGCTGGTGGCTCGCTCTCGTCGTCTGTCTGGTGGCGTCGGTCACGCTAGCCGCTGAGGAGCCGCGCGAGCTCGTGATCGGCGGCCGTACGGCGCTCGCCACGCTCCGGCTGCCGGCGCAGTCGGGGCCGGATGTCCCCCTGGTGCTGATGACGCACGGCACGCTCGCGCACAAGGACATGGAGACCATCCAGAGCCTGTCGAAGGCGCTGGCCGAGCGCGGCATCGGCTCGCTGGCGCACAACCTCGTGCTCGGGCTCGATCGCCGCACCGGCATGTATGATTGCGCCAAGCCGCATGACTACGCGCCGGATGATGCGATCGAAGAGATCGCCGCCTGGCTCGCCGAGGCGCGCAAGACTGCGTCGCGGATCTTCGTGCTCGGGCACTCGCGCGGCGCTAATCAGCTCGCGCGCTATCTGGTCGCCAACCCGAAGGCTGCGATCGAAGGCGCGATCCTGCTGGCGCCGGCCACGGCGGGCATCGAGACCGGCCTGAGGGCGGCCTATGCGGAGAGCTATGGCCAGCCCTTGGCGCCGCTGCTCGAAAAGGCCGAAGGCGCTGTATCAGCTGGACGCGGCGGCGACTCGATGTCGGTGCCGGGATTCATCTACTGCCGCGATGCCAAGGTGACCGCGCGCGCCTTCGCCGCCTTCTATCGCGCCGACCGGCGCCAGGACACAGCGGCGCTGATCGCGGACGTCAGTGTCCCGGTTCTGGTGCTGGCGGCCGCGCAAGATAAGACCGTGCCGGACGTGGTCGCATCGTTCGCGCCGCTCGCCACTCGCGCCGGCAGCCGTGTCCGGCTGGAGACGATCGACGACGCCGATCATTTCTTTCACGATCTCGCCGCCGAGGATGCCGCAGATCGCATCGCAGGATTCATTGCAGCCGCGCGTTAGGAGTAACTCATGGAACGACGATCTCTAATGCAAGCCGGGCTTGCCGGCCTGTTCGGAATGTTGGGTGTCAGTAGCGCCCGGGCCGCGACGGAGTCTCCGCGCCAGCGCGTCGCCTATCATCTGGCCGACCAGGATCGCGCGCTGTTCGTGCTCGGCAACATCCAGAACCACGTCGATGGCATCGGTGGACCGGGGCGCGCGGACATTCGGCTGGTGATCCACGGTCCCGGCTTGCGCGCCTTCCACGCGATCTCGGCCGACCAGACCATCGCGGCGCTGGCGGAGCGGCTGATGAAAGCCAGCGTCGGTTTCGAAGCCTGCGCCAACACCATGAAGGCGCAGGGCGTGAAGCTCGACGATCTCCTGCCCGGCTTCGCGGTGGCGGAGAAGGGCGGGGTGGTGCGCCTCACCGAGCTGCAACAGAGCGGATATGCCTATCTGCGCCCGTGACGGCGCGTATGTCGCAGCCGATGCCGCCCGGCGCGTTGAGCGGCAGACAGAACGACGAGAGCGCCCGTGCTCACCGCATTGATCGACCTGTTGGGTGAGGAGCTGGTGTCGCTGCTGTGCGGGCTTGCGGTCGGCGGCGCGTTCGGCTTCTTCGCCCAGCGCAGCCGCTTTTGCCTGCGGGCGGCGACGATCGAGTTCGCCCGCGGACAGGGCGGCCCGCGTCTGGCGGTGTGGCTCCTCACCTTCGCCTCGGCGCTGCTCGGCACCCAGGCGCTGGTGGCGATGGGCCTCCTCGATGTGTCCGAAGCGCGGCAACTGGCGCAGCAGGGGAGTATCTCTGGCGCGATGATCGGCGGCACCCTGTTCGGCTGCGGCATGATCCTGGCCCGCGGCTGTGCCAGCCGGCTCCTGGTGCTCTCCGCCAACGGCAATCTGCGGGCACTGCTGTCGGGCCTGATCTTTGCGGTGACCGCGCAATCCGCCTATCATGGCCTGCTCGCGCCGGCGCGCGAGTGGCTCACCAAGCTCTGGCTCGTCGACGGCGGGCCGTCGCGCGACATCATGAGCCTGTTCGGCGGCGGCACGCCCGAGAAGCTCGGCTTCGGCATGTTGTGGTTCGTGGCCGGGCTCGCCGCCGTGTCGAAGTTTCAGGTCGGCGCGAAGGTCATGGGCTCGGCCGTGGCCGCCGGCGCGGCGGTCGCCGCCGGCTGGCTGCTGACGTATCAGCTCGGCCAGGCCTCGTTCGCGCCGGTGCCGCTGAAGAGCCTGACCTTCAGCGGCCCGTCCGCCGAGCTCCTCATGCAGGTGCTGGCCAGCCAGCAGCTGAAGCCCGGCTTCGATCTCGGCATCATCCCGGGCGTCTTCATAGGCTCATTCGTCGCCGCGGCGCTGGCCCGCGAGCTCAATCTCGAAGGCTTCTCAGATGGGCGCGGCATGCGGCGCTATCTGATCGGCGCCGTCCTCATGGGGTTTGGCGCGATGCTGGCCGGAGGCTGCGCCGTCGGCGCCGGCGTGACCGGAGCGTCGGTGTTCGCGCTGACCGCCTGGATCGTGCTCGGCGGCATGTGGCTCGGCGCGGCCGTGACCGATTTCGTCCTCGACCGCTGGCTGCTCGGAGCCAAACAGGTGCAAGGCGAGATGCTGCCGAGCGCGGTGACGCCATCATAATTTATATTCACAAGTGCGAATGTACGTATATAATGCGTGGTAGCAGCGCGCCGCGCGCCATCAGGGAGGACAGGTGTCATGACGATCATGACCGACGTCGTCGTCGGAGATGCGAGAAAGCCCATCGATTGGTCGCCTTATCTGGTCGGGGCCGGTATCGGCATCTTGAGCTGGGTGGCCTTTGCCGGGTTCGGCGATCCGCTTGGCGTGACGACGGCGTTTTCCCGCGTCGCCTCGCTGTTTGCTGCGCCGGTGGTCGGATCCGACGTCGTCGCCGCCAACAGCTATTGGAAGTCGATGCCGCTGAAATGGGACTATGGCGTGTGGTTCCTTGTCGGCATTCCACTCGGCGCGTTCCTGTCGGCGATCATCTCGGGAACGTGGCGCCTCGAGCTGGTGCCGGAGGTCTGGAAGCAGCGCTTCGGTCCGTCGGTGCTCAAACGCTTCGTCGCCGCGTTCCTCGGCGGCATCGTCATCATGTACGGCGCGCGGCTGGCCGGCGGCTGCACTAGCGGACATGGCATATCCGGCGGGCTGCAACTGGCGCTGTCGAGCTGGCTGTTCCTGGCGGTGATGTTTGCGACCGGCCTGGTCGTGTCGCGCCTGATGTTCCGCAAAGCCTGAGACGGAGAGAGGTCATGACATCTTTGATGAGCATCGCAGGCCCGATCCTGATGGGCGCCGTGTTCGGCTATCTGCTGCAGCAAGGCAAGGTCACGAGCTGCAACGTGATCGAGAACCAGTTCCGGTTGCGCGACTTCACCGTCCTGAAGGTGATGGGCACGGCGATCGTGGTCGGCGGCATCGGCGTGCTGCTGCTGGTCGACACCGGCAACACCAAATACTACGTCAAGGACGCCAACATGCTGGCGGTCGCGCTCGGCGCGGCCTTGTTCGGCATCGGCATGGTGGTCTACGGCTACTGCCCGGGCACCGCGCTCGGTGCCATCGCCAGTGGCAGCGTGCATGCGGCGGTCGGAGCCTTCGGAATGATCGTCGGCGCCATCCTCTATGCGCTCAGCTTTGACTGGGTGAAGGCTCACATCCTGAATGTCTGGGCACTCGGCAAGTTGCGGCTGCCGGACATCACCGGTGTGCCGGATGGTGTCTGGTTCGCCGCGCTCGCGATCGGCGCTGGCGCGTTCTTCTTCTGGGTTGAGGCTTCGGAGGCCAAGGCGAGGCGCGCGCAAGGTTAGGCCGCTTCGCCCGATCTGCCCATCATCGATAGTCGAGAGGTTCATCCAATGCTGGCAGGATTGTTCAACAAGCTGACGGGATCGACCAGCGTGCCAGCCATCCAGCATGACGAGTTGGTCAAGGTGCATCAGCAGCGCAGCTGCATCATCGTCGACGTCCGCGAGCCCCACGAGTTCAAGGGCGGCCATATCCCGGGCGCTATCAACCATCCGCTGTCGCGTTTCGATCCGGAGAGCCTCGTGCACGACAAGCCGGTCGTCCTGATCTGCCAGGCCGGCGGCCGCTCGGCCACCGCGTTGCGCCGGGCGCTGTCGGCGGGCCGGCAGGACATTCGCCACTATGCCGGCGGCATGAACGGCTGGCGCGCACGCGGTGGTCCTGTCGCCTAGGCGCTACCGATGACCGGTCGGGATGTTCTGATCTGTTGTGTTGCTCCGGCCTGGTTGAGGCGTGCTGGACGGCCAGCCTATCTGTCTCCCAACGAGAGTGTCGTAGGTTAATCGCAATTGACGTCTCGCCGCCAGTTTGTTGCTGATCAGTCCGCGTCATTAGCTTATTTGTTCAGGAATAATTAGTTCCGCCGCTGCAATACTCGAGCACCAGTCAACCGTCGAGGATTGCATGCTGAAGCTTGGTGGCTTGAGGGCCCGGATCACTCTGTCCCTGGTGATCGGTGCGGCTGCGACGGCTCTGTTCGTGCTGATGGTCGCCATGTGGATCATTGGCGGCATCATCGACCGCGCCAATGAACGCGAACTCCACGCCAAATATGACGCCTTCAATTCGCGCCTGCAACTGGAGTCGACCCGCGCGGAGGCGATGAGCGCGGTCGTCGCCAAGATTCCCGCGGTCCAGGAGGCCATGGCGCAGAACGACCGGGACGCCTTGATGCGGTTGTTCGGCGCGGGCATGGCGAGCCTGAAGTCCGATTACGGCGTTGATCAGTTTCAGTTCCACACGGCCCCGGCGATTTCCTTTCTGCGCGTGCATCAGCCGGCCAAGTTTGGCGACGATCTATCGAGCTTCCGCAAGACCGTCGTGGCCGCCAACACCGATCGCAAGCCGGTCGTCGGGCTGGAGGGCGGCGTCGCCGGCCTCGGCCTCCGCGGCGTGGTACCGATCGTCTCCGCGGGCAAGCATCTGGGCTCGGTCGAGTTCGGGCTGACCTTCGGCCAGGGCTTCTTCGACGAATTCAAGCGCAGCCGCAATGTCGATGTCGCGTTTCGCCTGGCTGGCGACGCGGCCTTCAAGCTGTTTGCGACGACGATTGGCGAGACGTCGTTCTTTGCAGGCGGCGAGTATAGGGGGGCATCCGCCGGCGGCTTCCTGTCGCGCCAGGGGCAGCTCAAGGGCGTGCCGGTCGTTGCCCTGCTGGGCCCAATCAAGGATTTCTCCGGCAAGCCGATCGGCGCGGTCGAGATCGTCATGGACAACAGCGAGTTCATCCAGGCCCGCAATCGCGCCGGCGCCATTGCGATCGGAACAACGCTGGCCGGTCTCGCGCTGATCGCATTCGCCGGCCTGTTGATCGCCCGCGGCATCTCCCGTCCCATCGTCCAGATGACGAGCGCCATGCGCGAGCTTGCCGATGGCAACCTGGATGTCCGCGTTCCCGCCGCCCAGCGCAAGGACGAGGTCGGACAGATGGCGCGTGCCGTCTCGGTGTTCAGGGACAACGCCATCCGGATGCGGGATCTGCAGGCGGATCAAGAGAAGGCGCAGGCCCGCGCCGAGGAGGATCGCCGCCGCATGCTGATGGAGTTGGCCGATGGTTTCGAAGCCAGCGTGCGAGGCGTGGTCGATGCCGTCTCGGCCGCAGCGATCGAGATGGAAGCCACAGCCCGGTCGATGTCGGCGACGATCGACCAGTCGAGGCAGCAGGCCTTGACCGTGTCGCAGGCGTGCGGCTCCGCATCCGACAACGTCAACACCGTCGCCTCGGCGGCCGAGGAGCTGTCATCGTCGATGAACGAGATCAGCAAGACGCTCGAGCGTGCGTCGTTGGTCGTCCGCAAGGCGGCGGACGAGGGACAGCAGTCGAACGACAAGGTGCAACGGCTCAATATCGCCGCCAGCAAGATCAGCGAGGTCGTCGCGCTGATCAACCAGATCGCCAGCCAGACCAATATGCTGGCGCTGAATGCGACCATCGAGGCCGCGCGGGCCGACGAGTCGGGCAGGGGATTTGCCGTCGTCGCCAGCGAGGTGAAGACGCTGGCGACCCAGACCGCCAAGGCGACCGAGGAGATCGGCGCCCAGATCGCCGCGGTTCAGACCGAGACCGCGGCCGCCGTCCAGAGCATCGGCCTGATCTGCGCCACGATCCGGGAGGTCGACGAGATCTCGACCATCATCGCCTCGTCGGTCGCGCAGCAGGACGCGGCCACCCGCGAGATTGCCGGCAACGTGAACCTCGTCGCCGGCAAGACCCAGGACGTCACGCGCAACATCGCAGGCGTCACAAGCGGTGTGGTGCAGACCGGTCATGCTGCCAACGAGGTGCTGTCGGCGGCCGGTGAGCTCGCCCAGCAGTCGACACGGCTGCGCAGCGAGGTCGACCAGTTCCTCGCTCACATCAGGGCGGCGTGAGGCCGGCGAGCCGGCTCATTTCGTGGACGCCGCCGCAGCCTTCCGCGCATCCGCGATCGCCTGCTTGAAGGCCTGGGCGTTGGGCGCTCCGGGCACGCGGAAGCGGCCGATGATGAAGGCCGGGGTGCCCTGGAAGCCCAGGCCCATGGCCTGCTCGTGGTTGTGGGCGAGGACGGCATCGATCTCGCTGCCTTTGGCGGCCAGATCGGCCTTGGCGCGCGCGAGGTCGATCCCGGCGGCCGAAAGCGCGGCATCGGCGTTCGCCTCCGAGAGCTTGTCCTTGAGCGAGATCAGCGCCTCGTGGGCTTCGGCGAACTTGTCCTGGTACTTCGCCGCCAGCGTCATGCGGGCCGCGTAGATCGACGGCCCGCCGAAGATCGGCCAGTCCTTGAAGATCAAACGGATGTGACCATCATCGCGCACCACCTTGGCGAGGTCCGGGCTGATCTTGCGGCAATACGGACATTGATAGTCGAAATACTCGACGATCGTGATGTCGCCATCGGCGTTGCCGAGGACCGGAATGGCGGGATCGCGCAGAATGCGCGCCTCGCTTAGAATGTCGCCGTCGTCATCCTCGGCGCGGGCCTGGAGCGGCAGCATGGCAGACGTGAGCAGCAGCAGCGTCGCGAGCGAAGCTGAAAAGGTCTTCCTGGTCATCATGTCTTGGGGGTCTCCTTTTGTGAGCTGGTCGATGCAGTGTCGATGGCGTCGAGCACGATTTGCGGTGTGAGCAATTCGGGCAGCACGATGCCGGCGGGGGCGCCGGGGCCGAACACGACGTTGAAGGGCAGGCCGTAGCGGCCGAAGGATTGCAGGTACGCTGCGATCGTATTGTCGTGCGAGGTCCAGTCGGCCCTGACGGCCACGACATCAGACGTGAGACGGTTGCGCACGGCGGTGCTGTCGATCGCGAGCGTCTCGTTGACCTTGCAGGTCACGCACCAGCTGGCACCGATGTCGACGAACACGGTATGGCCGGCGCGGACCTGGGCCGCGATGTCCGTCGGCACGAGCGGCCGCCAGGCGATTCTGTCCGACCGTCCCTGGCTGTCGGGCGAACCGATCACAGTGGCGGCGGTGAGCACCAGCCCGATTGCGACAATGACGCCTGCGCAGGCGACCGTTCGCCGCAACGGAAAGCGCAGCATCGTCAGGATCAGCGCAGGCACGAGCAACACAGCGGCGAGCACGGCCGCGGCCGCAACGCCGCTGATGTCCGCGAGCACGCGCAGCAGCCATGATGCCGTTGCGATCATCGCAAACGCCGCAACCGCGCGCAGCGTCAGCATCCAGCGGCCCGGCCGAGGAAACAGCGCGGCCAGGCGCGGCGCTGCTGCGAGGCCCAGATAGGGCGCGGCCATGCCGAGCCCGAGGGCGGTGAACACCAGCAGGATCTGCGGCGCCGCCCGCGACAGCGCGAACGCGACGGCGGTGCCGACGAACGGCGCCGAGCAGGGCGTCGCGAGCAGCGTCATGACGAAGCCGTTGACGGCGTGACCCGCCATCGTGTTGCGGCCGGCGGCGCCGCCGAGACGGCCGGCGATCCACCAGGGCAGGCGGATCTCGAACAGCCCGAGCAAATTGGCGCCGAACGCGGCGAGTACGACGATCATTGCGATGAGGAAAGCCGGCTGCTGAAACTGCAGCCCCCAGCCGACTTCCGCGCCCGCGGCCTTGAGACCGGAGAGGATGAGGGCGAGAGTCACGAATGACGCGATGATGCCGGCGGCCGTCGCCAGGAAGGCCGGGCGCGGTGATGGCGCGAGGGCCGGATCGTGGTCGACCAAAGAGACGATCTTCAGCGACAGCACCGGAAACACGCAGGGCATGAAGTTGAGGATGAAGCCGCCGAGCAGCGCCACGCCGAGGATGCTCCAGATCGATGCCGCGGCGGCCTGCGGCCTTGCCGTTGCCGATTTGGCGGCCACAGCATCAGCGTCCACGGGGAGCGTGGCTTCGATCGCGCGGTCGCCATCGACCAGCGTGACCCGCAACCTTTGTCCAGCGGCGGCCTGATCGAGGCCGTGCAACGGCACATGGATCGTGACGGCGCCATCCGAGCCGTTGCTGACTTGAGCGCGACCGCCGGACACCGCGTCGTCGCCGTCGACGAAGACGTCGGGCGCGCGTAGCGGTGGCGTCGCCCGCGCCTCGAGACGCAACTGCGGTTTGGGCTGGCGCGCGATGTGTAGCGCAGTGACGGAGAGGCCGGGCGCGGACTCGCGCGGCACGCGCTGCCGCCATTCCTCGATCAGCGCCTGATCGTTCGGCTGATGCGACGTCGCCGGGATGTCGGCTTCGAGCTGCGTCTCCTGCTGGGTGCAGATGATCGAGCAGACGAACAGGACCGCCTTCAGCTTGAGATACGCGGGCGCTGCTCCATCCTTCAGCCGCACCCGCAACGGAAACAGCACGTGCTCGTCATAGCCGAACGTGTCGATGTCCTGCTCGCTGAAGCGGCGTGGCGCCGGCCATTCGACCGTGACATCGGCGACATTGGCGGAGCCGCTCCAGTCGAACTCCGGTGGCGCGCCGGCGTCGCCGGCCGAGCGCCAATAGGTATGCCAGCCGGCGTCGAGCCTGACGTCGAGGCCGGCCCAGGCCGTCGTCACACCGCTGTCGGCGCGTGCGACGTCGCCGACCACCAGGCGCGTGGCGAGGTTCGGTTGAGGCCGCGACGCGCCAGCGCTCGCACCCGTCGTCGCAACGAGAAGCGCGCCCAGCAGCAGGCCGAGCCAGCCAGGATGGCGGATGGACATGATGATCTCCCTGCGCGGTCAGCGCATGTCTCAAGCGGTCGTACCGCGCGGTTCGACGCAAGGCGGCCTGACGACGAGGCCGCGCTACGCGATCCGCTCGATGCGCGATCGATGATGGAATTTCGCTCGCTCCAGCCGCAGCGTTACGCCGCGCGCGAAACGGTGATCAGGAGCGGCGACAGGGAGGACGGTAGGGCGAGGACGCGTGGCATTGCGTCGTCAGCGCGTCATGCCGGGGATGCCACGACAGCGTCCGGGATTTGGCCATCGGCTGCGCCGTTGCGCTGTCATCCGCGGGGAGGGCGGTGAGGCTCGCCGCGGCGAAGGGACAGATGTTGACGGTGCCGGGGAGCACGGCCTTCCGGCACGGCTTCGGCGCAGGTGTCGTCGTCGACGACCATTGCTGCGTAGGGATGCCATCGGCCGCTGCCGCCGTTGCCGCTTCGAGCGTGCCGAGCAGCGGAACCAGGCTCATGGCGACCACGACCAGCGCCGCCACGAGGCGGCGGGTCAGCGCGGGCACCTTGAAACCAGATCGCCTCATCTCGAACTACTTCTCCAGCGCAGACACGTCGCGCGGACCGCTCGTGCTTGGCAACTGACATCTTCGTGACGCCGCGATCGCGCAACAGACGATGAGACCGTCCGCGAGATCACAGCGCGTTGATCGGCACTTTCAAAAAGATCTTTCCGCTGTGGTCGGCGGGTGGAAGATGTCCGGCGCGGATATTCACTTGCAGCGAGGGGATGATCAGCCGCGGCATGCCCAGCGCCTTGTCGCGGGCCTCGCGCAGGGCGACGAACGCGCCCTCCGTCATGCCGTCGCGGGCGTGAATGTTGTGGAGGCGCTCGTTGCCTACGGTCGTCTCCCAGCGCACCTCACGCCCGTCAGGGCCGTAGTCGTGGCACATGAACAACCGGGTCTCGCGCGACAGCGTCTCGAGGATCCTGCGGATCGATCGAAACAGCGTCCGCGCGTCGCCGCCGGGGAAATCCGCGCGCGCCGTGCCGCCGTCGGGCATGAACAGCGTGTCGCCGACGAACGCCGCGTCGCCCATCACATGCGTCGCGCAGGCCGGCGTGTGGCCGGGCGTGTGCATCACGAAGGCGGTCATCTGCCCGACCTGATAGGTGTCGCCGTCCTTGAACAGCCGGTCGAACTGGCTGCCGTCGCGGCGAAACTCGGTGCCTTCGTTGAAGACTTTGCCGAACGTCTCCTGCACGATGCGGATGTGCTCGCCGATGCCGATCTTGCCGCCGAGCTTGTCCTGGATATAGGGCGCGGCCGAGAGATGATCGGCATGGGCATGCGTCTCGATCAGCCATTCCGGCCGCAGATCGTTCATCCTGATGTAGTCGATCAGCGTGTCCGCCGAGCGCGTGCCGAGGCGACCGGCCGCATAGTCGATGTCGAGGACGGGATCGATGATCGCACAGGACGGCGATGACGGATCCTTCACCACATAGCTGATCGTGCTGGTGTCCGGATCGAAGAAGCCGGCCACCTTGGGCCGCACACGGAGATCGATCGGATAGGACATGGCTGCTGCTCCACGATGAAGCTCCGGGGCGGCATCGCCGCCCCCGTGCCCGCTGTCATTCTGCCGGGTCTAAGACGTCGGGCTCGACTCCGTTCCGCAGGTGTTGATGCCGAGCAAAGCGTAGGGCGGACACCAGCCGACCAGCGCGGTGCCGAGCGGGATCAGGCCGAGCAGGCCCCACATCGTCTGCGGCCCGACGAACACGAGACTGAGAACCGCCAGTCCGACGATAATCCTGAGCAGTCGGTCGATCTTGCCAACATTCCGTGTCATGTGACACTCCCCTCCGGCGTTGCGATGGAGCAAACGTAAGCGGCAGGGGGACGAGCGGTCTGTAACTAAGTCACCGAGACAGTTGGCTTTCTAGCCATGCTGGGCCAGCCGCGCGAGCGCCGGCCTGTCGGTGATCTCGACGGTACCGCGAGCCACTCGCAACCAGTGGCGCCTGGCGAATTCGTTGAGCTGGCGGCTGATCACCTCGCGGGCGCTGCCGAGCTCGTTGGCAAGATCCTGGTGGGTGCCCACAACCTGCTGTTTCGCGCCGGCAAGCTCCAGCAGCTTCTGCGCTAGCCGGACGTCGATCCGTTCGAACGCCACCTCCTCGATGACGCGAAACAAGTTCGTGACCCGGCGGCTGAAGGCGGTGAACACGAACTGGCGAAAGTCGCGCGAGGTGGCGATCAGCCGGTCGAAAAGCGCACGCGGAATAGCCACGGCACGGATCGGCGTCTCGGCGATGCCCTCGGCCTGGTATTCCTCATAGCCCATCAGGCAGGCGGTGGTGAGCGCGCAACTCTCCCCAGCCTGGACGCGGTACAGCACGATCTCGCGGCCGGACTCCGACGTCTGCTGCACGCGAATGGTGCCGTCCAGCAGCAGTAGGAACGATTCCGGCGCCTGGCCGGGCCCGAAGATACGACTGCCTTCGGGAAGCTCGACAATGAGGCTCGCCTCACGCAGCTGAGAAAAAATCACCGCCGGCAGCTGCCGCAGGGGAGGGAAAGCGTCCGTCCAATCTCGATTCGACGACATCAAGACACCCGACGTGGCAGACCGGCTCCATCCGCTCTGCCACAAGATTGCGAGCGGGTCGAGGGACGAGCCCAAGCAAGCTGAATTTTGATGGCTTCGCGCTTGGTCGCAGCCGATAAGGCAACGCCACGCAAGATCTGGCGCAGATCCTGTCACCATGAGAATCGAAGCGACGCGTCCCTGATCCCGTCTGCTGTTTCGCAGCTCTGGATGTCGACGCTGCTTGGTGTAGCAGCAGGACCAGTTCTCCGCTGAAAGGCGCTCGACGGCCGTGCAAAGCGCCTCAAAATGGATTCCACTCGATCAGCCTGCTGATCACAGGCAAGTTTTCTCCGCCCTCCGAGCGCACCATCCCTCTCTCCTTGAAAATCCCAATCTGTTTCCGGTTCGTTCCGGCGTGACACCTGTCGCGCAAGGCGCGGGACTTCGTCTCGCGGCGCAAGAGCGTCCGAGTTGTGCCGGTCGTTCCGCCCTCGGAAGATGAGAGGGCGCGGGGAATGCCGGGCGCTGGCCGCACCCATGGCCCGCCTGCAGCAAAAAAAGCAGGCGGCAGTCACCACAGGTTCAGCCGAGGACACCCGGCATTCCCCGCGCGATGGTTTTCACGCTTATGGCGCGATCTCCTCGGGGACCGGCTTCTTGACCCCGTCGCCGGCGGATCATCCCCACCAGCTTGGCCTCAGCACCGGGAGGCCAGAACCACGCGCTTTCACGTCCGCAAAGCGCGCTGTTCGTCGGCAGGCATCACACCCGCTGCAGCACGCTTACGGCCACCGCATCTCCGGCCCCACGTCTCGTGACGATCGCGAAGCGCCCCTCTCGCGGGCCGGGATGGAGACAGAAAACCATGAATTCTGAAAAATAGCAAGTAGATTATTCTTAAGCGAAGATGGCGGACGGGCTTGGGCCGATCGCGCTGGAGAATTGCAGACAGCGAACGATGGCTGGGCCAGCTCGTACTCACCTCAAGCCGCGGCCCTCACGCTGCTTGCCTGCTCACTCCGTGACGGCTTCCTTTGCGGCTTGCCGAACAGGACAAAATGCCGTCGCCAGCTCACGAAGCCCCGTCGAATTCGCCAGCTCCGATCATGCTGTCGATCGTGGACTCGCGACTTCGTCGTATTCCGAACTGGCGGGGCGATCAGCGACAATTTGCTTCGGTCGCAGGCCCCTCGCGCATGTCTCAACGCGGTGACTTCGTGCCGGCGTCACTCGTGCCCGACAGCAGCCCTTTGAGGAAGTCGAGCGCTCCGGCCGACTTCGACGGATCGTCCGGCGGCGCTTCTGCTGTCGAGGTTTCGGCGGAGCGTGCCGCGCGGATGGGCTTCTTGTGGTGGTGCGTCTCCGCGGCGCTACGGTTTCGGCGATTTGATCCGCCCTCGACGGTGATCGTGATCTTCTTCGACATCAGCGGCGGATCGAAGTTGAAGTGCATGCCATCACCCATCACGAGCTGAAGTGTGTGTTTGCCCGGAGGCAGCTCGATGAGGGCCTCGGTCTCGCCGCCGCCATAGTGAAGATGGTGTCTGTCCTGCGGGATGGGTTCGCCAGGGCTGATCTGTTCGTTGTTGTCGATCAGCAGATGATGGTGGCCGGTATTGGAGAAGCTGTCACCGGCATGGGTCACGCCCATGTTGCGCAGCCCGAAGCGACACCAGAACGGGCTTTTCACGGTGTCTCCATCCGTTGGCGAGATGAAGTAGACGTAGGCGTCCTTGGGCGCGCTCCTGCTCTGCGCCCACGAGGAATGCGGGGCGAGCGTCAGCGACGCAGCGAAAGCGACGCAGGCAAGGGAGAGCGGCGCAATGGAAAAATCTCGGCGGGTCATCAATCCGGATTGCGCCGCCGACCGCACGGATGTCTTGTTACTCACAACGCTCTGCTCACAAATCTGGAAAATAACGGACCCGAACGGGCAGACTATCAATCGAACCAAGCGCGGCGAAATTGAGGTTCCCCTCAGCCTCGCGAGGCGATTTCGATCAGAATTCCTATAAAATGCTGCATCGAATGAGCGCCGTGCCGGCGACCTCGATGCAGCTCATCTCAGAGCGAGAGCGCCACGCGGAAGCCGTGGGTCGGGTAGCGTATCCGTCCATCATAACGATCGCGGCTTCCGCTCCGCGCATAGCTCGCGTCCTTTTTCCAGGAGCCGGAACGAATGACGCGGATGAAGCTCTGCTCGTCGATCCATGCCGAACCATCGGACGGCGCGCCCTGATAGGTCTTGTGCCAGCTGTCGGCGACCCATTGGTCGACGCTGCCGCCCATGTCGAACAGGCCGAACGGATTGGCGGGAAAATGTCCGACCTTCATCAGCTGCGGCGGCGCGCCCGCCTCGTTGCAGCCATGGCAGTTGACCATTCCGGCGCGCATCTGATCGCCCCACCAGTATTTGGTGTTCGCTCCCGCGCGCGCCGCATACTCCCATTCCGCCTCGGTCGGCAGCCGGAATGGCTTGCCGACGGTTCGGGAGAGCCAGGCCAGGTAGTCCTTCGCATCATCGTAGCTGACGTTGGAGACGGGATTGTCGTTCGGTCCGCTGGTGACATCCGCGCATGCCTTGTCGGCGACGCATTCCCGCCACTCGCCGATCGTGACCGGATATTTGCCGAGCGCAAACGGCTTGATGGTGACACGATGGACCGGAAGCTCGGCGGCTTCCGTGCCGCCCATCGCAAAGCTTCCACCGGGGATCATGACGACGTCAGGCAGGCGGGTTCGCGGTGCTTCCGGATCTTGTGTCGGCGGCGTCGGGGGCGTGGCCTCCGCGGCGGCGACAGCGCCCGGGAGTTTTGCGGTTGGCGCCTCGTCGGCCGCGGTGGTGGCGGCGACATCCTGCAGCGGCGCCGTCGCGCTGGCGACCGCCTGCACCATGGCGGCGCGCTGCGGAGCTTCTGCGCTGGCGAGGTCTGGCGCAGCGACTGGCGCGTCGGCGGTTTGCGGCGGTGCTGGCGGGGACGCGGTGGGCTGGCGCGTGAGCAGGAGCCAGCTGCCTGCCATCGCGAACAGCAGGAGCGCAAGGCCGGCGGCCATGCCGGTTCGGAGCAGGGGACGGCGTTCGGCGCTGGCCGCGGCGTCGCGCAGCCGCGCCGCCAGCTTGGTCTGTCCGTGCGCCTGCCACATCAGTGCAAGGCTGCGCGCCTCCTGCGGCGTATGCTGAGCGATGGAAATGCCGGGGATGTTGCAGACCACGCGGCCGGCTTCGCCGCGAACAGGCGCGGTGGCCTCGACCTCGGCCCGGTCGCAGCGCTCGGTAAGCGATTGCTTCAGAGCGCCGCACATCATCATGAGCAGCCCACCGCGCTTGCTGCGGCGGGCCTGGATGTCGGGGCATGCAAGCTGCTCGGCGAGGTCTTGAAAGCTCGGGGCGCGCAGCGCGCTCAGCGCCACATTCACCACGCGGCCGCATTGGTCGCAAGGCACCGGATAGCTCACGGCTTCAAGCGACCGCTCGGGCCCGCCGGGGGCAGGGGCGAGCGACGGCCTGAGGACGTTGATCCCGCCGCTCACGCGCGAACCGCCATGCCCCGGCACGGCGTCCTGTTCATTGTCCCCAGGCGCTGAATGCGTCCTTGAAAGCGCGATCACCGTCTGCTCCCTTTTCGATCGCAAGAACGGCGCGGCTGCCGCCGTTATAGACGATCGGAATATCGATCCATTCCTTGCCCTTCAGCAGCAGGACGTTCCGCTTGGCGTCCACCTCGCCGGCCGAGAGCGCGATCATGAAGAATTCCGGCGTCACCTTGGCCGTGAGCGTCGCCAGGGCGGCGCCGCGGCCCGCCTCCTTCATCTTCATGCTGACACCCTTCAGCGTGTCGACGCCCGCATGAGCCGGGTCATCCGGCCAGTTGAACTTCAACTCCATGATATGGCTGGCCGGCATGTCGTTCTCGGTGTTCGGCCGCAGCGACAGCGTCGCCTTCATCCGCTTGTCGATCTCGATGTCGCCCTTGATGGAGGTGGGCACGCTGCCGGCGGCCGGCTCGACGCGCCAGGTCACCTTGCCGAGATAGCGCTTGCCGAGCGGATCCTGCGAATCCTCCTGATACAGCACGGCGTGCGACGGAAGGTTGTCCGGCAAGCCCGCAGTCTCGCGGCCCGCCATGCTCGCGGCGCCCGTCGTCATCCGCTCCGCCGTGACCTTGCGCGGCTCGGTGCTCGCCGGCGCCGCTGTCGTCGACGATGTTGCCGTCCAGGACGCCAACTGGCTCGAGACGGAGCCCCAGGAGCTTGCGATGCGGCTGGATGCCGGCTGCCAGTAGATCGAACCGCCGGCCAGCGCCACCGCGATGACCGCGGCCGCGGCGATGGCGCGGCTGCGGTAGGGGCGCCGCATCGGCGCGCCGGCATCGAGCGGCCGCCGTCGCTGCGCCGAGGCGATGATCGCATGGAGATGCGCCGGATCGGCATTGACGGGCGTCGTCGTCGCTTCCGACGCTGGCGTCGCACGGGCGATCGGAGTTGTTGCGACATCGGCGAAAGCCGGCGCCGTCTCCACGACTCGATCATCGATCGTGTGCGGCCCGTGCGATGCATGGATGTCGCGATCGATCTTGGCCGCATCTGCCCGGCTGCGCAGCCACGGCGGCGGCGACGCCTCTGCCGGCAAGGGCGGTTCGGCGTGCCGCTCCTGACGCGCGAGCGACAGGCTTTCGGCGACGCTGGCGATCTCATCCTCCAGCGCTGCCGAGAGTTGATCTTCCGACGCGTCTGCGGAGACTGCCGCAACATCCGACATGGTCGGCGGCGCGAATGGCTGCGACGGGCCCTCCATCGACATCGCGAGCGGATCGATCCGGCGGGCGTGCTCGCGCAGCCGGATCACCCGGTTCGGAAACAGCCGTTCGAGCAGATCGCACAGCTTTGCGTTTGCCGGCATCAGCTGGCGCAGCGAGAGCGGCAGGCCGCCGAGACCGGCAGGCGCGATGCCTCCGACGTCGACGCGAGCCGGAGCGTCGGTCTCCTCTCTCACAAGCTCATCTGCGACGGCGAGAACCTTCCGGCCTCTGAGCAGGACGGTGAGGTCGCGCAGGTCCGATTGCGATGCGTCGTCGACCACAACGAGGTCGAACGCGCCGAGACGCGCGGGCAATTGCTCGGCGACGCGCCAGGCGGGCAGCAGATGACAGGGAATGCCGTCATGGCAGGTTTCGAGTGCCTCGCGCGCGACCTGACGCATCCGGCCGGCATTGGGACCGGAACAGCTCGTCCCCAGTTTGCGCAGCGTGGTCAGGAACACATCGAAGCTCTGGCGGACAGCGCCGCCGGTGTTCTGCGCGAGGTGCAGCTGCATCCGTGCAACGACCACCTGCTCGAACAGCTCGCGCAGCCGCGTCTCCAAGAGCGCACGCTGGCCTGACAGATCATGCAGCCGCTGATGCTGGCCGACACCTTCGGTCTGCCGCATCAGCACGGCCCAGTTCCAGGCCATCGTCCAGTCCGCGACCAGCACCGGATCGCTGTGATCCCGGCGCGCCGGCTCGGTTCGGATCCGCCGGGCGAGCGCCCCTGCACCGGCCTCGGTCACGGACTCACAGACTTCGCGAATGAGTTCGAGGTCCTGGCGCCGATCGTGCAGCCTCTGCAGCCTTGCACGAATCGCGGTCCATCGCGTCTCCATGTCGCGAAGGTCGATGTCGGCGCGGCCAAGCTGCGACAGGATGTCGGCCCGGACTTGCGCGTTGATCGACCCGCCGCCACCAAACAGCTCGGTCAGCCTCGCGAGCTCGTTGCGCTGCTGCGCGACGAGCGCCACGGCACTTTTGATCGCGGCTGCCAGCGCGGTTAGCCGCGAGGCGTCGGCGAGCAGGCCGGCGATCGCATCGTCAGGCATGGACAGCTTTGCAGCGGCGGTGCGGACGTTGCGCTTTGCCAGCTCCGCCATCACGATCGCGACTTCGACCTGCCTGACGACGCGCTCGTGGACGTGAAGCGTGTTGGACCCGTCCTGCTCCGGCGTGGGCGCGCCGATCTCGTCCGCCAGCGACCGCCATCGCACGTCGAGCGAGTGCAGGTGACGCCGCCAGAGGAGATAGTCGCGAATATGGGCCCAATCGGCCGCACTCTTGGGCCGGAAGCCCGACACCTTGATGTCGTCCAGCGTCCGCTTCAGCGCGCGCCCGGACAGCGAGAATGTCGCGACCGCGCTTTGACCGGACGCGAGCCGTTCGATGACCGCCAGCAAGGGGTCGCTGGCAAACGCGTCGGTGGGCGTCTCCACCGGCCGCACCAGGAAGCTGCTCCGCCGCGTCAACAGCGATGACGCGTCGCGGGCAAAATCCACCAGGATCGCGCTGGTTGGAGGGATATCGGGCTGCGCGCCGAGCGGCGACAAGGCGGCGAGCCAGGGTTCGCCGGCGACCACCCGGTGCGCCCCCGCGAGCGCATCGAGATCATCGGCGAACCTCTCCGCGCCGTCCGGCTCCAGGGCATTGACGACGCGCCGCGCCAGCTCGTCCTTGTCGCCGTCGACTGGCATCGATACAGCGACCGGCTGCAGACCCCGATGCAGACGCACCAGCGTCGCGGTGTCCGGCAGGGCTGAGACATCCGGCAGCGGATCGTCGACGAAGGCGAGGTCGTCGCCAAGCCGCAGCCGCGCCGCCCGAGCCTGTTCGACGGCCGCCACGAGCAGGTCGCTCTCGCCGAGATAGCCGAGAGGCCGATCCGTGAACCATGCATAGGCGTCGCGGTCGGACACCAGCGTGGCCAGGTCCTCGAAGGACGGGGCGTTCGTTCCGGAGCGCAGGAGCGTGCGGCTTGCGATGTCGGCGATCTCGTCGTCGAGACGGCTGATCGCGTGACTGGTCGAGATGATGCTCTGCTCGAGCTGATTGACCTGTTCGGCCTGATCGCGCAGGCCCGTCACGTCGATGATCGACTGCAGCCGGCTGATCACGCCCTCGGCGCGCTTCAACACATCGGCGTCGGAGCCGGTCAGATCGAGCGTCAGATCGCGGATCGGCCGGGGCAGCGTGGCCGCGAGCAGCGACAGCGCCATGTCATGGCGTGAAACGATCAGGACGCGCAAGCCGAGCGCGAGATGATGACAGACCACATTGGCGATCGCGGACCTCCGGTCCGGCCCGCTTGCGCCCCTGACGATGACCCCGTCCGAGCGGCGAAGCTGGCGTACGATCTCCATCTCGTCGGAGTTGGTGGGAAGCGGAAAGAACAGGTCCCCCCGATCGGTGGCGACCTGCGTCTCCGGCGCGATATCGATCCGCTCGCCGATCACACCGGACAGCCGAAGCCGCGGGCCGTCATGGCCGTCGTGATCGGGGCCGCCGAGCAGGAGCTGCGCCATGCGGCCGAGGCAGCACTCGGCGCCGGGCGTGTAGTCGATCGCGCGTCTCAGGCGTTCGATGTCGCGTAGCAGCAGCAGGTCCGAGCGCGGCCGCGCAAACAGCACCCATCGGTCGGAGACGACCAGCTGCTCGCTTTCCTCGGGGAGCACGAGCGCTGAATCCGGCAGCGTCGGACAATAGATCCCTTGCGGGTCCAGCTGCGAGCCGATGGCGCTGAGGATCGGCTCGAAGGTGGCGGGCTGGAAGGGCGAAAGCTCCGCGCCGCGCTCGAGCATCTGCTCGGCCGCATGCGCCGCGAGCTTGGTGGCCGGCGAGAGCGCCTCGAATGGCTTCAGATGTGCCGTCGCGGCCGCCAGCCGCGGCCTGATCCTGATTTCAGCGTCGGCGCGGTCCAGAACCTCGATTGTGACCAGCCGTTCGAGCAAGGGAAGCTCCAGCTCATGCCCATGGCGGCGCCACCGCGTGACGCCGATGCCCCACACGATCTCGCAACCACGCTGCTGGCTCACGGCACCGTCCGCGCGCGCCAGCTCCCGCAGGGTCTGATAGATCGCGATGGTGCGGCGGCGCGGCCGCTCGGCGCCTGCCCAGGCTGCCCACGGGCCGCCGAGATAGTGCTCCAGGCGCTGCACGAGGTCGGCGCGCTGCTCGAGGCACAGCCGCACGCTCCAGAGTCCCACGCCATCCTCGTGGCCGGCCGCAGGCGTGCAGTGCTCGGCGCGGGCATCGCCGTCCGCGATCAGCCGCTCCTTTTCCGCGGCTTGCACCGTGATCGTCACGCGCTGCCGGACCAACGGGCGCCGCTCCGGATCGGACGACACGTCGATCCACCGGACGAGATCGTCCGCGACGACCGGCGGCTCGGTTGCGGCGAGGCATTCGATCGACAGCCACACCGGGCCGTCCGCATCGAACGTGTTGAAAGTGACGCCGGGCAACCCTTCAAGCTCGTGCTGATGAATGATTTGGCGCCGTCCGGCCGTGAGCGAACGATCCGGCAGGCGTTCGATCGTCGGCGCATCGTGCGCGACCGTCTCGGCGAGATGGCCGAGCAGCGTCTGCAACGGTCCGGTCGTCATCTCCATCCGATGGATTGCGTTCATGACGCGCCTCCAATCCTGGTCGCCCTGGAGCGAAGCAATCGGTTCATTGACAAGCCTATTTTCGAACTCGTGTTGCCTTGCAGTAATTGCAGTCGCGATCATCGGCCGCGATCATCAGACATGGATAGCGACGGCCTGCCATCTGCACGAATACTGTAACGAGCAAGTCAGGCCGTACTAACTGATGAGCAATAGGGGAAGGCAATGCGGCGTAATGATGGGAGGATCATCGCGTGATGGCCTGATGAGTTGGCCGAACCAACTGATTTGTAATCATTCCAAGGAATCGGGCGAACGCCGGACGATGGCGTTTTAGAATTTCTTTAAACAGTCCGTCGCCGCGTGTCATGAGCTGCCTTGATCGTCGGCGGCAGGTATTTGCTTCCGCGTTTGCAACGCTCATTGAACTCATCATGCGTCATCTCGCCGCAATCTCACTCCTGCCGGCAGCCCGCTTTTGTCTTTTGATTTCAAGATCCATCTCCGATCTGCGCCATCGCCCGACCGCAATGTCTATCGAAGTACGGCCGCGCCGGAAAAACTGTGGCGCCGGCCGCTGCGTGGCTGCGCGACGATGCAAATACAACCGCTGAGGACCAGCTGTTGGTTGTTCGCGTGCGGCGCATGGAGCTCGGAACAATCAATAGGCCGTTGAGCGACTTAGCATCGTCCTGACGCACGACGGAGTCATCGGTCGACCGCAGCCTGCCATGCTCCCAGGGACCCGTCCTGCTGATGGCGTCAAACTGCTGACACGCGAGCATCGCCGGCGAGCCCAAGTATCGACATCGCACGCTTCTAGCGCGAATGGGTCGCGGTTGCGCACGAGCGGTTCTGTGGCGCGGGCAGGGGAAAATCGCCCGCGCTTCAATCATGGGGAGGTCCGACGAATGGTCTTGATAAGCTGCAATGCCCAGCGCACTGGCGCCCCGGTGTCTCCAAGCGGGGCTCTGAGGAATTGTCGCGGTGCTCGTGCAGCGCGCAGCCGCGGGATGATCGTCTCATCGTTGCTCGCGGCGGCATCGACATTGGCGCTCGGCGCGGTCGCGGCGAGAGCCGCCGACGATTCCCATGCGCGCCCCGCCGAGGGAGCGGCGGTCAAGGCGCTGATGGCGAAGCTCGACGCGATGGAACAGCGCATCAATACGCTCCAGGTTGAGCTCAAGGATGCCAAGGCGAAGAAGACGAGTGTCGGGCAGTCCGCCTCGCTTGCGTCGCGGCGTCCCTCCGACTCGGTCGCACTGAGCGGCGCGAAGGACACGCACGGGAAGGCGTGGGATATGGCCCAGCCCGCGTCGAAACCGGGTGTCACCGCGGTGCCGTTCGCGGGTCCGAAGGACGGCAAGACGGGCTCTGCGTCAGCCGAGGAGACGGCGTCGCCTTCTCCGGTCTCGCGCATGGCGGCGGCGTTCGCCGACTCCGATCCGAAGCCGAAGTTCTTGCCGGCGTCAGATCTCAAGGCGCCACCGCCAACGCCCGGCAGGGATCTGTTCGGTGCCGCGCCGTCACCCGTGCCGGGCATGCGCATCGGCATGTATGGGGAAATCAAGCTCGGCTCGATGCAGAACCCGGCCGCGAACGGTCAGTGGCAGAACGGCTTCGACATGGCCCGCCTCGTGCTGCTGCCGACCTACCAGGTCAATGACTACATTACTTTCAATGCCGAGCTGGAATGGGAGCATGGCGGCACGGCGTTCGACAACGACGACAAGCTGCATGGCGCGATCGAGGTCGAGCAGGCCTTCTTCGACATCAAGTTCAACGACCACTTCACCCTGCGGTCGCCGGGTATCGATCTGATCCCGATCTCGTTCATCAATCTGTATCATGAGCCGACCCTGTTCTACAGCGTGCGCCGTCCCGAGCTCGCCAACGGCCTGATCCCGACGACCTGGTACGCACCGTCGGCCGGATTCTACGGCAAGATCGTCGACGGCCTGAACTACCAGTTCCAGGTCAGCCAGAGCGCCGAGGATTTCGGCGACGATTTCGCCCATCGCGGCGACAATGGCCATATCGTTTCGGGTGGTTACGAGGCGGGCATCAGCGGCTCGGAGGCGCTCGCGCTGTCCAAGGCACCGATCGGCGATTACCGCCAGCTGAGCAACCAGCTCGCCTATACGTTCCGCCTCAGCTACGCGCCGTCGTTCCTGCCAGGGTTCGCCGGAAGCTCGGCAATCTACTATTCGCCGAATGTGACGCCGCGCGGCGCCTATGCGACGGAGGCGGACGGCACCGAGACGCTGCTCGGCAAGAATGCGATGACGATCTTCAATACCGAAGCCCGCTATCGCGTTCCGAATACCGGTCTGGAGTTCCGCGGCGAATATGCCTATGTGCATTTCTCCAATCCGGAGAACCTGCGCGCCAACAACGATCTCGACGACACGAACAATGTCGGCAAGACCATGTGGGGCTATTCGGGCGAGATCGCTTATCATTTCCGCGCGCCCAACGACTACGACATCGTGCCGTTCTATCGCTATACGCGACAGAACTTCCAGACCTCCGGCATGCTCGGCGCCGATCTCAGAAACGGCCTGAACAACGTCACGGGCAGCGGCGACATGACCTTCCACGATGTCGGCGTCGCCATCTTCCCGAATCCGAGCCTCGTCTACAAGCTCAACTACACCAAGGTCATCGACCACAGCGCGGCCGGTGCGATGTCCGACCGGGTGCTCGCCGGCGTCGGCTGGCTCTGGTAGGGCGCGGACGACCCCCCGGGCCGGCGTGGAGGTCACGCCGTCCCGGGACTAACCGACGGAAGACTCGGCACATCGGGTGGGCGGGTGAGTGTTGAATATCGTTGATTCTGGACGCGATCGATTGCGGGTCCGCATGCTCGTGATGCCGGCCGTCATGTCGCTCGGCTTGTCATTGGTCTTGGCGGGCTGCAATCCCGCAACGCTCGGCAGTGACAACCGCGACGACGTCATGGACAAGGTGGGACGGCTCGATCTTTCACCGCGCTATCCGAGGCAGGTGATGCCCGAGCAGTCTCCGGCCGCCCGCCGTGCGCGCGCCGAGATCTACGGTGGCAATGAAGATATCCGGGGCGCACGCGACGCGCGCGCGGAAGCGCCGGCCACGAATGCGATTCCGGTCGAGCAGGTCGCCGCTCACTCGCAGGCGGTCGGCAACGGGTTCGAGTTGAACTTCGAGAACACGCCGATCGCGACGGTCGCGAAGGTGATGCTGGGCGATATTCTCGGCGTCGGCTACACGATCGATCCGCGAATTCAGGGGACGGTCAGCCTGTCGTCGGTGCGCCCGGTCGCGAAGACCGATGTTGCGTATGTGCTCGAAAACGCGCTCCGCCTCTCCGGCACGGCGCTCGTCCGCGACGGGTCGGGCTATCGGTTGATACCGCTCGGCGAGGCGATGGGGGCCGGCACCGTCGATGCCTCCGGCGCCTCGGCGGAAGCCGGCTACGGCATCACGGCGCTGCCTCTGCAATATGTCTCGGCGCCGACGCTTCTGAAGCTGCTCGACAGCTTCGCGCTCAAGCCGGGCATGGTGCGCGCCGATCCCGGCCGCAACGTGCTGCTGATTCAGGGAACGGGCGCGGAGCGCCGCACCGCGGCCGAGGCCGCGCTGAGCTTCGATGCGGACTGGATGCGCGGCCAGTCGGTCGGCATCTTCCCGATCGCCAACGGCAATCCGGAGCCGATCGTCGCCGAGCTCGAGAAGATCATGGATACCGGCGACAGCGGGCTCGGCCAGAACATGGTCAAGTTCCAGACCGTCAGCCGGATGAATGCGATCATGGTGATCAGCCGCAAGCCGGCCTTGTTGAAGACCGCCGAGACCTGGATCAAGCGGCTGGACGCGGGCAACACGCTTCGTAACAGCGTGCATGTCTACCGCGTGAAATACGGTGAGGCGCGGCAGATGGCGCGCGTGCTCAACGACATGTTCATCGGGAGCGCTGGCAGCGCGGCGGATGCGTCGTCGACGGACATCGCCCCGGGATCGGGCACCGCGACCAGCTCAAGCGGCGAGCGGCTGTCGGCCGCGGGGACTACGGCGCAATCGGGTTTCTCCAGCCAGCAGCAGGGCGGCAACGGATTGGTGGCCACGCGCGGCTTCGGTGGGACGCCGCCGCCCGTGGTGGCAGATCCGCCTGCAGAGCCGCGCATGTCTTCCTCCGGCGGCAAGCCGCTGATGGACGGCGTGCGGATCACGCCCGATGTCGTCAACAACACGCTGCTGATCTACGCCGACCGTGAGAATTATCGAATCATCGAAGCCACGCTGCGGCAATGCGATCGGCCGCAGCTGCAGGTCGCGATCGACGCGACCATCGCCGAGGTCACCCTCAACGATAATCTGAACTACGGCGTGCAGGCCTTTCTCACCAGCAAGAATCTCGGCCTGCGCCCCGACCAGGGCTCGCTGCTCAACACCACCTCGACCTCCGCGCCGGCGACGGTCGCGTCCGCCGCTGGAACGATCACCAACGCCTTCCTCAATCGCGCATTCCCGGGCTTCAACTTTCTGATCGGCTCGGAATCGCAGCCGAGCGCGATCCTGAGCGCCCTGCATACGGTGACCGACGTCAAGGTGCTGTCGAACCCCTCGCTGGTCGTGATCGACAATCAGGCGGCGACGTTGCAGGTGGGTGACCAGGTGCCGGTCTCGACCGGCAGCGCCACCGTGCTGACCACCAACAACACGGTCGTGAACACGATCGATTATCGCAACACCGGAATCATCCTGCGCGTCGCGCCGCGGGTCAACGAGAACGGCAATGTGCGGCTGGAGATCGAGCAGGAAATCAGCAACGTGGCGCCGCAGACCGCCAACAGCCTCACGCCCACGGTAGCGCAGCGCAAGGTGAAGAGCTCGGTTGCGGTGGCGAGCGGCCAGACGGTGCTGCTCGCCGGCCTCATCAGCGAGACCCGCCAGGGCAGCCGGAGCGGCGTTCCGGGCATCGACCAGATCCCGGGCCTTGGCGAGCTGTTCAGCAACACCGATCGCACGCGGGGTCGCACCGAACTGATCATCTTCATTCGCCCGCAGATCATCCGCGACGGCACCGATGCCCACTATGTCGCCGAGGAGCTCCGCTCGAAACTGCGCGGCACCATCAGGCCGGTCTCGACCAGCGCCCTGCAGACGTCGCGGACGACGCGATGAGGTGGCATTCGGTCATCACAGCCGGCGTCCTGGCGTTGTCGCTCGGCCTTGTCGGCGCCGAAGCCCGGCCCCGCGGTGACGGGTGGGCGGCGTTCGCGCGAGGCAATTATGTCCGCGCGGCCGCCTTGTTGGTGCCCCTCGCACAGCGGGGACATCCGCGCGCGATGACCACGCTCGGCTATATGTACGACAACGGCTTTGGCGTTCCGCAGTCCTACGATGCCGCGGTCGAGCTCTACATCGAAGCCGCCGAGCGGGGCGAGCCCGCGGCGCAGCATCTGCTCGGGCTGAGCTACGACAAGGGCCATGGCGTCGATCAGTACTTGGTGCTGGCCTACAAATGGCTGAACCTCGCGGCGGCCGCGGCGCCGCTGCGTCTGCGCGAGCCTTACCTGCGGATTCGCGATGCCGTCGCCTCGAAGATGTCGCAGGCACAGATCGTGGAAGGCCAGAATCTGTCGCTGGATTGGCAGCGCGCTCGTCTCGGCCCCCATCGTGTCGTCGCAGCAAAACCAGGTTTGTAGTTGTTCTAAGTCGTCCATCTCATAAGCGTCATCTTTGAAATCGAGAACGTAAGGTCTCGGACGACGGCTCTCCATCTCGGCCTCGGCATGAGGTGATCGGGCACGATCCTCGGAAAGCGCCATGGTTTCGACGTTTCCTCATCACGCGGTCGATCGTCCTGCGGGCTCTCCGCTGGCTCCGAATGGAGCTGCGCTGGGGGGCCCGACTCTGCGCACGCCGGCCGAGGGTGCAGCAGAGGCGCTGGATCCGGCGTCTCCCGAATTCGCCGACGCGATCGCGCACGAGCTTGGATTGCGGCGGATCGCGTTGGCCGATCTGCTCGCGGCCCGGCCGCTGGCTGAGCACTTCTCCCGCCGCTTCCTGCGCGAGACGGTTATCTTCCCGTTTCAATCGTCGCACCACCCGCGTTGCCTGGCGGTCGCCGACCCCCGCGATACGGCGGCGTTGCGCGCGGCTGAGTTGGTGTTCGGTGGTCCGGTCGAACTGGTGGTGGCGTCGTCTGACGACATCGTCACCGCGCTCGGCCGGCTGGCGGGCGAGGGCGAGAGTTCGGTTCGATCCGAGCCGACGCAGCAGCAGCCTCAGCTGCGCGAGGACGACATCGACAGCCTTCGCGACCTCGCCACCGGTGCTCCGGTGGTGCGCGCCGTCAATGATCTGTTCGAGCAGGCGGTCGAACTGCGCGCGAGCGACATCCACGTCGAGGCGATGCGGAACGGTCTGTCGATCCGGATGCGGGTCGATGGTCTGTTGAAGCCGCTGCCGGCGCCCGGCGGCGTGCTGCCACAGGCCGTGATCTCGCGGATCAAGATCGTCGCCGGGCTCAACATTGCGGAGCGGCGCCTGCCGCAGGATGGTGCCGCGCGGCTTCACATCGGCCGCTTCGAGCTGGACGTCCGTGTCGCGGTGATGCCGACGCAGCATGGCGAATCCGCTGTGATCCGGCTGCTGCCGAAGGATCGCGGACTGCTGTCGATCGAGAAGCTCGGCTTCGCCGGCCATGACGATCGAGCGCTGCGCCGGCTGCTCGCGCTGCCCCACGGCCTGATCGTGATCTGTGGGCCCACCGGCAGCGGCAAGACCACGACGCTCGCGACGGCACTGTCGATCCTCAACGAACCGACGCGGAAGATCCTCACCATTGAGGATCCGGTGGAGTACGAGATCCCGGGGATCAACCAGTCGCAGGTCAAGCCGGCCATCGGTCTGACCTTCGCGAGCGCGTTGCGATCGTTCGTGCGGCAGGATCCCGACGTGATCATGGTCGGCGAGGTTCGTGACGGCGAGACCGCCCATGTTGCCGTTCACGCGGCGCTCACCGGCCATCTGGTGCTGACGACCTTGCACACCGAGAACGCTGCGGCCGCCGTGCCGCGGCTGCTCGACCTCGGCGTCGAGGACTTTCTGCTTCGCTCCACCTTGCGTGCCGTGATCGCGCAGCGGCTCGTCCGCAGGCTGTGTGACCATTGCAAGTCGCGGCGCAGGCTGAGCGCCGACGATCTCCATGCCGATCCGCGCTTTCAGGCGGTCGGTCTCAATGCCGGGGAGACCGTCTATGAGCCGGCCGGCTGCGAGCGTTGCGGCGGCGCCGGCTATCGCGGCCGCCTCGGCATCTTCGAGATCCTCGAACTTGATGCCGAGATCCGGTCGATGGTTCACGGCAAGACCGATGCGGGCGTGATCGATCGCGCTGCGATGCGCAGCGGCATGACCACGATGCTCGACGATGGCCTCGCCAAGTGCCGGGCGGGGGCGACATCGGTCGCTGAGATCCTGCGCGTGGCGACACTGAGGTGAAAAGGTGAGCACCTTCCGCTATCGCGCATTGACCGAGAAGGGTGACGTCGTGCACGGCACGATCTCGGCCGCGACGGCCAAGGACGTCATCGACCGGATCGAATATCTGCGGCTGATGCCGATCGAGACCTTCGAGGAAAGTCCTGCGGGGTCTGCCGCGCGGGACACGCTGGCCTGGTTCGGTGGTCCATCGCCGGCCGACGTCACGACCTTCACGCGCGATCTGGCTCTGCTGTTGAAGGCGGGAGCGCGGCTCGAGGAGTCGCTCGAACTGCTGGCAGGCGACGCCGATATCGGCCGGTTGCGTCCGGTCGTCGGCCGGCTACGATCGAGTGTCCTGGCCGGCGAAAGTCTGGCGGAGGCGCTGGCGCAGCATCCCCAGCAGTTTCCTGCAATGTATCTGGCGCTGGTGCGGGTCGGGGAAGCGTCGGGGACGCTCGACCACGTGCTCGAACTGCTCGGCGCCGAGCGGGCGCGCGCCGAGGCGATGCGCCGCAAGCTGAGCGACGCGATGCAGTATCCGCTGTTCGTCCTGGTCGCCGCCAGCCTTGTGATGCTGTTCTTTTTCGTGGTCGTGCTGCCGCAGTTCTCGGCCGTGCTGCGCGATTTCGGCGCCGATCGCGACGCGGCCATCACTACGTTCCTGGACATCTCGGATTTCGTGCGCGGCAACGCTCTCGCGCTAGCGTCATCAGCGAGTGCGCTGATGATTGCAGTTGTCGTCCTGCTCGGTCGCGCCCGTGTGCGCATCGCGCTGATCGCGCGGCTGTCGCGGCTGCCGGGTCTCGCTGCGGTGTTCCGGTCGTACCGCACCAGCCTGTTCTGTCGCAACCTCGCGATCCTGCTCGGCAGTGGGCTGACGTTGACGGCGAGCTTGCGCATTCTCCTCGACATCATGTCAGTGACCGGCAGCGGGGCGGCGTGGAATGCTGCGGCTGATCGTGTGCGTCACGGCGGCAAGCTGTCGGATGCGCTGTCTGCGGTGGACGTTCTGCCGTCAATGGCGACGCGGATGATCCGGATCGGCGAGGAGAGCGGACAGCTGCCGGTGCTCGCCGGGCGAATCGCCGAGTTCTACGAGGCGAAGCTGCAGCGGAGCCTCGATCGCATCGTCGGCATCGTCGGTCCCGCCGCCATCATTCTCATCAGCGCCGTCGTCGGCGGCCTCATCGTGTCGGTGATGAGCGCGCTGCTGTCGGTTACGCAACTCGTCGGGTAGAGGAGATCAGCAGATGACACAGCCAGCGACCAGCGCCGCCATGCGGCGTCTGCGCAGCCGATGCGGTGACGAGAGCGGCTTCACGCTCGTCGAGATGCTGGTCGTCATCGCCATCATCGGGATGATCATGGGCCTGATCGGGCCGCGCGTGCTGTCGTCGTTGAACGAGTCCCGCGTGAAGACGGCGCGCATTCAGATCCAGAGCTTTTCGAGCGCGCTCGATCTGTTCTACCTCGACACCGGCCGTTATCCGACGACATCCGAAGGCTTGGCTGCCCTGGTGCGGCCAGCATCGACGATTGCGGGCTGGGCCGGACCGTACCTGAAGGGAGGGAACGTTCCGAGCGATCCGTGGAGCCATGCCTATGTCTACCGGTCTCCCGGACAGCACGTCCCCTACGAAATCCTCTCCTACGGATCTGACGGCCAGGAGGGCGGTACGGATCTCGCGGCCGACATCTCCTCATCGGTTACCGTCGGAGCGCGCTAGCGATGAATGATCCGGGCGGCAGCATGGCCGGGTTCACGCTGCTCGAAGTCGTCTGCGGGCTTGGGGTCGTGGCGCTGATGGCGGCCGTGTTGTTGCCGGCGATGTCCAGGCAGACTTCGCGGCCGCGACTCGAAGCCTATGCGCTGGAAGCGGCTGCGTTGCTCAAGGCCGATCGCAACGCCGCGATCAACCGTGGGCGCGCGGTCGAGAGCCGCATCGATGTGCAGGCGCGGACGATCCGTTCGGGGACGAGCGGGCAGGTGGTCCGTTTGCCTGAGGACGTACGGCTCGAGACGGTGCTGCCGCGCAATTGCGTCGATCGGCCGGCGTTCGACACGATCAGCTTTTTCGGCTCCGGCATGTCGTGCGGCGGCATCGTCGCGCTCGCGCATGGCGAAGCCGGCTACGAAATCCGGGTCAACTGGTTGACGGGAAGGATCGAAGTGGCGTCGAATGCCGTCCTCACCAGACCATAACGCGACCGCGGGTTTCACCCTGATCGAGACGCTGATTGCGCTCGCGATCGTGGCGGTGTCGCTCGTCGCGATTGCGGCGCTGACCGGCTCGTCGTCGCGTGGAAGCCGTAAGCTGGAGCAGCACGTGGCGCTGGTGCAGGCGGCCCATAATGCGCTGTGGCTGGCATTCCCGTCACGCTTGCCGGCGTCGGGAATGCAGTCCGGGGAAACGATGGCGCATACCTGGCGCGCACAGGCTCAGCCGCTCGCGGCCGAGCCCGGTGCATCTGCCTGGACGCCGCAGAAGATCGTGCTCCAGGTGCGGTCGCCATCGGGCGCCACGATGGAGCTCGAGACCATCCGTCTGTTCCGAAGGCGGGCCGAGTGATGGCGCGCCGATGTAAAGATCCACAAGCCGGCTTCACGCTGATCGAGGCGCTGGTCGCGATGGCGCTGATGGGACTGCTGGTCTCGGCTCTTGCGGCGATCACCGCACAATGGATGCCGAACTGGAATCGCGGGCTGCTTCGCATCCAGCGCAATGAGTCCCTGAGCGTCGCGCTCGACCGCATCAGCGCCGACATCGCGGCGGCGGAATTCATCCGGCCCGACGGCCAGACCAAATCCGTGCTGTTCGACGGATCGGAGACCTCGGTCAGCTTCGTCCGGGTGGCGCTCGGTCTACGGAGCGGCCGCGGGCTCGAGCTGGTTCGGATCGCCGAGGCGGGGGAGGGCGATGGCGCGGTGCTGAGCCGAAGACGCGCTGCGTTCGCGCCGGGCAGCGCTCGCGCGCTGGCCGAGCCGGTCGTGCTGCTGCAGGCGCCTTATCATGTCTCGTTTGCTTATGCAGGTGCCGACCGCAACTGGATGCCGTCGTGGCGCGCGTCCGAGACGCTGCCGGCCGCAGTCCGGGTGACCGTCCGCAACGCGAGCGATGCGAGCGCGCCATCGATCTCGCGCATCGCGGTCATCCATGTCTCGGCTCCAGCTGACAGCGTCTGCAGCGCGGCGGACCGAACCTGCGACACGCCGTTGCTGCCCGCGAGCGCCACCGTCGGACGTGCCGCGGCGCGATCGGAGCCATGATCATGCGCGCCGCAACGGATGCCTTGGATCACCTCCATCACGACCGCGAGGGCGGATTCGTGCTCGTTGCAGCGTTGTGGATCCTGATCGCGCTGGCCGGATTGGCCGGAGCGCTTTCGGTCTACCTGGTCAGCACGGCGCAACGTTTGTCACTCGATGACGCCCGGCTCCGGTCTGCCGCGTTGGTCTCGGCCGGTCTCGAACTCGCAGCCTACAAACTATCTGCCGTGCCCAGGCCGCAGCGCGCGCCCGCGGGGGCCTTCTCCTTCAGGCTCGACCATGCGCAGGTGTCGGTCGCGTTCCGGTCGGAAGCAGCCCGCATTGATCTCAACCATGCCTCCAGGCCGATGCTCGCCAATCTGTTCGTGGCGCTGGGAGCGCGCCCGGAGAAGGCCGGCGACTATGCGCAGCGAATCATCGGCTGGCGCACCGCGCCGGGCGACAATGCTCCGGACGCCGAGCGCGAGCTCTACCGGACGGCCGGCGTGGACTACGTCCCGCGTGGCGGCCACTTTGCAAACTCCGAGGAGCTTCAGCTGGTGCTGAACATCCCGCCGGCTCTCGTCGACCAGGCGATGCCTTTCGTGACGGTCTTCAGCGGGCGTAGCGAGGTCGATGCGCTCGAAGCGCCACCCGAGGTCGTCGCTGCGCTGCCCGGGATGACCCAGGATCTCCTGAAGGCCTTCCTCGCGCAGCGCGCCGCGCTGCGTCGGGACGCCAGGTCGGTATCGTCCGTGCTCGGACCAGCGCGAGCCAGTGCGACGCTGGACGTCGGCGATGCGTTTCGGGTGCGGATCACGATCGACTTCGATGCCGGCCGGCGGGCCGCGGCGGAGGCCGTCATCCTGCTGGGCGACGGCGACGATCCCTATCGCATCCTGTCATGGCGGGACGATGTAAGCAGCCCCGCGATGCTCAGGGAGAAAGGAAGGGCGCTGTGATGACCATCCTGACGCGCGCGCGTCGCGAGTTCACGACATGGATCGGGTCGGTCGCCGAAGCCATCGTGGATGCGATCGGCCGGATCAATTTCAGACCGTCGGTGGAACTGGTCGAGACCGAGCGCGATGTGTTCATCATCAGCGCGAGCGGGCGATCGGTGCCGCAGGACGTTACGATACGGTTGGTGCATGGAGTTGCCGCCGAGCTTCCTTCGAATTGGAAGGACGTGCTGCGCGGCAGTCGGATCAGGATCACCCTGCGGCCCGACCGCTTCCTGTGGCGTCCGCTGGATCTCCCCAAGCGTGCGGTCGAGTTTCTCGACTCGATGGTCCGCTCGCAGCTCGATCGTCTGACGCCGTGGACGGCGCAGGAGGCGGTGTTCGGCAGCACGGCTCCGACCGAAATCCCAGGGGACCGCATTCGGACGACGGTCGTCGCCGCGCCGAGATCTAGCATCGATCCGCTCGTCCGGCTGGCGGAGTCCTGGCGTGCCGCGTCCGTCAGTTTGTTTGCTGCCGAGACCCCTGCGGGATCGGACGCCGGCCAGGCCGTCACGGCAACGGCCACGCGGCTGATCGAACAGCAGCTGCGCGGATCGCTGGACGTTGGCCGCGTCGGTCGCATGCTGACGGCCGTTCTGATCGTTGCGACAGTCGCGGCGACGCTGTCGCTGGCGATCACGGGCTTTCTCGGCGAGCGCTTCGAGGACCAGCAAGGCATGCTGTCGCAGAAGATTGCAGAGCGGCGCGCAAAATTGCGCCTGGGCTCGCAGGGGGGTGACAATGCGGCGCTGAGCAGTCTGTTGCGACGCAAGCAGGACACGGCGGCCGACGTGATGCTGCTCGAAGCGCTATCGCGGGTTCTTCCGGACGACACCTATGTGACCGAGCTGCGGATCGACAAGGACCGGCTGCAGATCGCAGGCGTCAGTCAAGATGCGCCCGCGCTGATCGGACTGATCGAGCAATCGCCGCACTTCACGCGCGCGACATTTTCTGCGCCGACCACACGCTCGGCCGACGAGGCCGGCCAGCGTTTCCATATCGAAGCAGGCATCAAGCCTCATTTCGGACCCGGCATATGAGCATCGGATCGCTGTTCACCGCCACTCCGTCCTCGCCCCGTATCGCGGCTGCTGTCTACGCCGGCCTGCTGCTGATGCTGGGCGCAGCCACGGTGCTGCCGGTCAGGAGCCTGCTCGACCAGCGCACTGAGCTGGAGGCGCTCACCGATACGCTTCGGCTGCTCGATGCGCATAGCATGGCGGCGGTCGCCCGCGAGGACAGAGGCGGCGGAGCCGTTTCCGGATCGGCCTTTCTCGAAGGTCCCACCGTGACGGTAGCCGGCGCGGCGCTGCTGCAGCGTCTGAACGAGGTCGTCGGCCGCCATGGCGGCAGCGTGTCGTCCGCGCAGCTCGACGTTCAAGGCCCGCGTGCCAGGGATCGTCAGGCCAGGGTCGGCGCGAGCTTCGAGGTTGACCAGACCGCCTTGCAGCCCATCCTCTACGAGCTGGAGGCCGGCATGCCGTGCCTGTTCATCGACGAGCTGGTTGTCGATGGCGGCGCCTCTGCAGCCATGTCGAACGGAAGGCTGCGCATCACGATCATGGTGTCCGGACAATGGCAGGGCCCGCAATGAACGCTCGGATGAAACTCTGTGCCGTCTTGTCCATCAGCGTTCTCGTCGCGACCTCGCGCGACATGTCCGCCGAGGCTGCCGGCCCAGATCTTGCGCTCACGGCCGCGAACGAGCGCGCGCCGGCGGTGGCGCAAGACACGCCGCTCACATCGAACGGGCAGGCGCGAACGGGCAACCCGCTCTGGGGCATTCCGCTCGATCAGCTCTCCGCGACGCGCGACCGGCCGATCTTCTCGCCGTCGCGGCGTCCTCCGCCGGAAGAGGCGCCGACGCCGCCTGTTGCTGCCGCGCCGGACATTCAGGAGCCGAGCCGGCCGGAGCGGCCGGCGCTCTCGCTGGTCGGCACCGTGGTCAACGGCGAGCGTGGGCTTGCCATCTTTCTCGAGTCCGGCAGCAATACGCCTCTGCGCGTCCGAACCGGTGCGGACTATCAGGGTTGGACGTTGCGCCATGTCGAGGCACGATCGGCCACCCTGCAAAAGGGCGGGGAGCTCATCGTGCTCTATTTCGCGCAGCAGACGCCGGGGCAGTCGATCATCCCGGTTGCGACGACCATCTCCGACATGCCCTCGACGCCGACTGCGCCGCCATTGGCGCAATCAGGCGCGCCGTTTCTGTCGCCGGAATCGAGACTGCTCCGCATGCATCAGCGGCAAAGGTCGGGACGCCGCCACTTGTGAGAGGTGAGAGAGCCGCCGCGAGGAACTTCGTTCAGCGCTTGCACAACCCGCTGGTCAGGACCCACCCCTTGTCGGTGAGCGCCGCGGAGACGATGTCGAAATACAGCCGCTTGTCGGGATCGTCCTCGGAGACGAACGAGACCTGACACAGGAAACGGCCGCTTCCGTCGCCCTTGTCGCAGCTCGCCTCGACGATCTTCAGCCCCTTGTCGTGGCGCACGCCGGACGCCGGCGCTTCCTGCTCGTAGGCCTTCTGAATGGTCTCGACGGTCGGCGTGCCGCAGGCGACGCCGGCCACATTGCACGCCCATGCGAGAGCAACAGCAAGCAGCATTCTCAGGCCTCCTTGGCGCGGTCGTAAGATAAACGGGGATCGTCGCGGTGCGTCCTGCCGACTCATCAGAGCCCGTCGGAAGCGAACTAAGCGGGGTGGTTGTCGTTTTTGTGTCGCCGCACGTGCGGCCTACGCACAGCATGATTGTTTGTCAGCCTGATTAGATCGATTCTTGAAGATCGGTTTTGCGGGTCTCACAAAGCGAAAGAAACGGTCACAAAGGAGACACCCCCCATCCGTAGCCACGAAGCGGGAGGGTGCGATGGCCTCATCGCCGATCATGGGTGAGGCTTCGCGCAAGCGGCATCCGATGAACTGCATCGCGCCGCAACGATCTTTGTCTCGAGCCGAATGGGGATCAGGGATGTCAGTCGGGTGTCCACGCAAACCAACGAGAAAACCAACAATCAGAACATCGCTCTCCGCAGCCGCGCTGTTGGCAGGTCTCGCAATGACCGGGACCATGGCGAGCGCCCATGATCTGGCTGAGCCCACCGTGTTCAGGAGCTCGCGCGGCGTCCTCGATCTCCTGATGATCGCCAAGGCGAAGCCGATCTCGACGATCAGCTATGCTCCGCCGAGCAGCTCGCCGATGAACCCGACCGGCTGGGTCTACGAGATCTGCCGCAGGCCCGCATGGGGCAACACTTGTCCGGCTCATTCCGCAGTAGCGGACTATGGCGGCGTGCGCCTGGCGCTCCAGAAGGGCGACACGCTCAAGATCAAGCTGGTGAACCAGCTGCCGCAGCTCGATCCGGCCAAGGTGAACCACAACACCGACCCCGGCCAGGCCAACCTGTTTCGTAATCCGACCAACCTGCACACGCACGGGCTGATCGTCGAGCCGCGCGCGCCGACGCTCAATGATCCGACCTTCGGCGACTATGTCTTCGTGCAGATCTTCAACTCCGCCAACGGCATGCCGGTGCCGCAGACGACCCATCAGCACGGCTCCAACAAGATGGACTCAGCGGAGTTCCGCATCAACATTCCGCGCAATCATCCGTCCGGACAGTTCTGGTTTCACCCGCACATCCATGGCATCTCGCTGAACCAGGTGTCTCAGGGGCTGGCGGGCATCATCTCGGTCGGCGAGGTCTCCGACTACGCGCATGGCGACGCCAGGGATACGCCGTTTCCCGACGCCAGCGTGCGCCACCTGATCCTGAAGGATCTCCAGGTCGCGCCCGGTGGTCCGGTGCAGTTCGACAGCGGCCCGGTCAACGTCCAGCCGGGCGAGGTGATCAACCAGCAGGATCCGAACTTCTGCGCGCAGTTTCCGGCGGACAGTTCGGAGGTGCGCGAGGGTTCGTGCCCCGGCGTCGACACCTCGGCCGATGGCGGCACCAATTTCAGCGGCGGCAAATGGTACTTCACGGTCAACGGGCGGACATTCCCGAAGATCAAGGTGACCGACCCGGACGGTGAGGTCTGGCGTCTGACCAACGCGTCGGGCAGCCTGTCCTACAATCTTCAGCTCACCGATGACGAGACGCAGAAGTCGATGATCATGCAGCTGATCTCGGTGGATGGCGTCAGCGTGAACCTGCCGCAGGATACGACGATGGACACCATGGTCCATCTCGGCGGCGCGCGTTTCCGCGTGGTGCCGTGTCCGCCGCTGCCGACGTCGCGTTTCCATTCCAAGCCGGTCTGTGTCACCCAGATGGTGATGATGCCGAGCTCGCGCACGGAGGTGTTCGTCACCTACCGCGATCCGAACACGGGCGCGATCGCGAGTCCCGGACGCGTGGCCTCCGCGACGTTCAAGATGGCCGGGCTGACGATGGGCAGCGGCGATCAGTGGCCGGCGGTCGATCTCGCCAAGGTGCGCTTCCACCAGCACGGCTCGCGTAACCACATCGCCTACGGCCTGGACATCAGGGGCGATGCGTTGGCGACGATGCAGCCGTCCGGCATCCTCGATGCGAAGGTGCCCTATGCCAGCGCCGCGCCGCTGCGCAACGGCTGCCGTCCATTGCCGCCCGGTCACCGCCGGCGGATCTTTTTCGGGCTGGCTGATCTGAACGACGACGGCACCTTCGGCCTCGGCTACGAGGAGGTCGATCACAACGGCAACCCGGTGCCCGGCACCCAGCTCCCGGTGAGCCAGTTCGATCCGTCGCAGAACATCGTCTGTCTGCCGCTGGCCGCGGGGCAGCGCCCGGTGCACGAGACGTGGGAGCTGGTGCAGCTCTCGACGGAGAACCACAACTTCCACATTCACCAGACGCGGTTCCGGACGATCAACAGCAAGGCGGGTGAGAACACGCCGCTGGCGGTGTCGTTCAACAAGAACATCGGCGGCGGCATGCTGCAGGACAACGTCCCGCTGGGGGTCGCGACTCCCAACGTGCCGGAGGTGATGGACGCTCAGAACGGCGTCTGCACCATCGAGCAGTGGCGCAGCGGGCAATGCACCTCGAAGCCGGTGGTTGTGGACATCCCGTTCTCGCAGGTCGGCGAGTTCGTCTATCACTGTCACATCCTCGAACATGAGGACGGAGGCATGATGGCGAAGATCAAGGTGGTGCCGTCGCCCTATAACGGTTCGCCATGGGAGGCGATGAACCAGATGCCGTGGTAGGCGCAGCCGCGCCGACCTCGACTGGGGATGTCGGCGTCGCGGTCGCGGCGCCGACAACTCGATGGAGAAGGGCGCTCGCGCTTGGACAGTTCGGTCGGCGCGTCGCGAGACCGTGCGTCAAAGCACAACCGCCAACATCGTAATTTCGCAGCCGCTCCGGCAAATCGCCAACATCGACGCGGCAATTCGCCGCAATCAAACCACTTAATTCATTCGCACTGACAATCAGTCCGGTTTGCAGAAATTCGCTTGGGTGCGGCTGACGGACGCCGAACGGAATGACGAGGCTGGCGGACGATCACGCCAGTGTCGTTTCCGTCGCGAAGCTTGAGGACATGATCGTCCGCAAGACGTCGCTGCCGGCTCGCGAGGGAGGATCGTGACATGACAACAAATACGAGGTGGGCGTAATGAGCGGCTGGCTGAAATGGACGGCGCCCGCCGCCGCGATCGTGTCGATGGCCTCGCCGGGCTACGCGATGCAGTACATGAGCGTCGAAGAGGCGCAGAAGGCTGCATTTCCCGGCGCGAGCTTCACCGAGGTGCAGGCCGGCCGGGTCTGGAAGGCGAGCAATGGCGGCTATTTCTATTACGATCATGTCGTCGGAAAGCATCTGCTGATCGACTACACGGTCGCGATCGGACCGGACGGGCGCGTGCGCAAGGTCGAAATCCTGAACTACCGCGAATCCTATGGCGGCGAGGTGCATGATGCGAGCTGGCTCGCGCAGTTCGTCGGCAAGAGCAGCCAGAACGAGGTTCGCATCAATTCCGACATCCGCAACATTTCCGGTGCGACGCTGTCCTCGACCCATGTGACCGAGGGTGTGAAGAAGGTGCTGACCTATCATGCCAGCCACTTCCGCTAGCTTGCGGCGTGCGCGGCCGCTGCTCGGGACCTACGTCGAGATCCACGTCGATGACGCGCGCGCGCACGGCGCGGAGCAGGCGGTCGAAGCGGCGTTCGCGGCCGTCGCCGACGTGCATCGGCTGATGAGCGTCCACGATCCCGAGAGCGACGTCTCGCGTTTGAACCGCGAGGCATGCCGTCGCGCGGTCGAGGTGCATCCCTGGACCACCAAGGTGCTGCAGGCGGCGGTCGATATGGCGCGTCTGTCCGATGGCGCCTTCGATATCGGCGTGTCCAGCCGGGCGCGACAGCCTATTGTCGAGAAGGAGGACTCCGCGATCGAACTGCTCGCCGGTGATCGCGTCCGCTTCCATCGTGCCGAATACAAGATCGACCTTGGCGGAATCGCAAAAGGTTTCGCCGTCGACTGCGCAATCGCTGCGCTGCGGACATACGACATCGCCGCAGCCATGGTGAACGCAGGCGGTGACCTCGCCGCGTTCGGCCCGCGTGCCCGGGTGGTCGATATACGCGATCCGCGCTCACCATGCGGCATCGTCTGCCAATTGGAATTGCGCGACAAGGCGATGGCTTCGTCGGCGCGCCGCTTCGATCCGTTCCGGTCTGTCGAGACGACGGATACCGCGGTGGTGAATCCGGCAACGGGGCGGCCGGCCCAGAATATCCATGGCGCAACGGTCTGCGCGCCCACCTGCATGGTAGCCGACGCGCTGACCAAGATCGTCATGATCACGGGCGAAGCCGCTGCCGGGCAGCTCTCCCGGTTCGGCGCGAGCGCCATGCTCGTCGTGGCGAACGGCGACATCCTCACGACCCCCGATTGGCAAGGAGATCTGCAGCATGCGGCTTAAGGGTGCGTTTCGCTTCGCTGTCTATGCGATTTTCGGGCTCCTGTTTGCCAGCGGAGCGCTGTGGATCTACGCCGATCAGATGAAGACCCGCTCGGAGGCGGACAGCGAGGCTTGGCAGCAGGCCTCCGCCATGCTCCTGAGTGCGCATGGCGGCACTGCGATGATCACGCTGATGCTGCTGGGGGCGCTCGGTCCCATGCACGTCCAGCGCGCCTGGCGCGCCAGCAAGAACCGGGCGACGGGGGTGCTCAGCGTCGCGCTGTACGGCTTGCTGATCGCAACCGCGTTCGGGCTTTACTACGTCGGCTCGGAAGCACTGCGTCCCTGGATCAGCACCGTCCACATCGCCTTCGGGCTCGGCGTTCCCGTCGTGCTCACGGCCCATATCGTCGTCGGCCGCTCCAGTGTGGCAGCCGTGAGACCGCCTCTGCCGACACAGCACGCGGTCGCCGCCACTCTGGTGCCCGCCGAGACGCCGGCCGACGCCGAGCTGGTGCCTCTGATGAGCAAGGTCAGCTGACGTCATTCGCTTTGCGAGCGCCGTCGAACAGCGGGTGTGCTGTTCGTGATCTCCAACTGCCCGCAGGTCGACAACCGCTGCAACGGCTTCGATCCGACTCGCATACGGGTCGAGATCAGGGAGGCGGCTGCGGCTGAGAGGTTCTGATTCTGCCTGCGGGCCAATCTGATCGGTGGTTACATCAGATCTCCGGGTGACGTTTGTGCCAGTCGGTGACGCGCTGAAACGCATCGCCTGCGCGCACCAGGCTGGCCTCGTCGAAATGACGGCCGACGAACTGGAATCCGACCGGACCGCCATTCGCAGCAAAGCCCCCCGGCAAGGTCACGGTCGGACTTCCCGTCATGTCGAACGGGCATGTGAAACGAAGCAGGCCACCGATCAGCGAAGCATCCTCGCCGAGGGCCGCCATCTTGGTGAGGCTCGGCGCAGCAAAGGCCTGCGCCGGAACCGCCAGGAGATCGACGGTCTCGAACAACATGCGGACTGCGCCCCGAAACGCTTCGCGCCGAAGCACGATCTTCTGATAGTCCATGCCGGATTGCTGCCGGCCGAGATCCAAGAGACCCGCGAGCCCAGGACCGTACTCGTCCTTGCGCGCAGGATAGGTGTCCTCGTGCGCGACCGCGGCCTCGATGCCGCAAAGCGGGAACCAGTCGTCAATCACCGCCTTGGGATCGGGGAAGCTGATCTCCTTGATCTCAGCACCGAGATCGGCTGCCACCCGCAGAGCTTCGGCCAGCACCCCGGATGCATCGTTGTCGGTGCCTTCGCTGGTCCAGCGCCCGTCGATCCCGATCGTCAAACCCCGGAGGTCGCCAGAGAGATTAGCAAAATAGTCAGGGACGGGCAGCGGAACCGAGGTCGTATCCTTGGGATCCGCCCCTGCAATCACGCCGAGCATGGCACCGCAATCGGCTGCGCTCCGTGCCATCGGACCGATATGATCGAGCGTCGCTGCGAGCTCGAATGCGCCGTACCGGCTGACACGCCCCCAGGTCGGCTTGAGCCCGGTGACCCCGTTGGCCGCAGACGGGAAACGGATCGAGCCGCCGGTATCTGTGCCGAGCGAGCCGAAGCAGAGGCCGGCCGCGGTGGCGGCTCCGGACCCGCTCGACGATGCGCCGGGCCAGAGATCGGCATTCCACGGATTCTTCGGCGGATCGATCTTCGGATGATGATCGGCGTACGCGCCTTCGGTCTGCTGCAGCTTGCCGAGGATGACGGCGCCGGCATCCTTGAGCCGGGCGACCACCGTGGCGTCCTCAGAGGGACGAAAGTCACGATGAATGGTCATGCCATGCGCCGCCGGCGCGCCCTTGGCCCAGCAGAGATCCTTCACCGCCACCGGCACGCCGTGCAGCGGCCCCCTGATCTTGCCGGAGGCAATCTCTTTTTCAGCTGCCGCCGCTTCCGCGAGCGCGGAGTCGGGCATCACATGGGCAAAGCTCTTGAGCCTGCCGTCGAGCTGCTCGATCCGCCCGAGCATGGCCTCGGTCACCTCGACCGGCGACAACTCCTTGGCCTGGATTTTTCGTCCGATATCGACGAGGCCGAGATAGTGGACATCTGTTGCTGCCATCGTTCGTCATCCTCTCTCGCGATATGACTCATGCTCCGCACTCGGACCTGCGCTGCCGGTCTGGCGACGCGGACGTGTCTCGATCGACAGATCTTGGGCGGCAAACGAAAAAAGCCACCCGTACCTCCCGAATGAGGCAACGAATGGCTCACATGCCGCGTCTATGATTTGTCGTCGAGGGTCCGTCTTCGAACGAAGCACTCGGTGCAAAGAGCTGGACGACGTCGGCCAGTTCAGCGCACGCCACGTTCGACAGATACCCTTCGAAGAAGGTAGTTAACTCCCCATCGCATTGTCAACGACGGAGTGCAATCCAGGAGGCGCCGCCGCCATGCCGAAGTTTCCGTCAGAACCGGCTCAGCGGCAATTCCAGGTCGTGCCCTGGGTGCAAATCGACTTCCCGGACGACGAGACGATGCGGATCAGTCACGAAGCCATGTACCAGGCGCGTTTTGTTCAGAGCCGACGATCGCTGAAGCGCGAGACGTCCTGATCGGCGGCGCGTCGGTTCAGCGCCTCCACCATGTCCGGTAGTAGAAATACAGCAGACCGCCGGCGATCGCGGCGCCGCCGGGAATGATCGCGACGGAGAGCAGCACGGCCGCCAGGATCACCAGCGCCGTGACGTACCATGGCGGCCGCTGCTTCGTGGGCGTGGTCGACGGATTTGCCGAACCGGCCGCCTGCGGCTCGTTCGCGCGTGTCGCGCCCCAGACCGGTGGCGGCACGATCGGCGGGCGCGACGGGCCGGGCGCGTTGGCGCGCGCCTGCGCGGCCTGCTTCTTCTCCTCCTGCCGCGCCAGAGCGACCAGCACCGGGTCCGGCGCCGGCGGCGGCCGCATCGCGGGAGTCCATTGCCGGCCGGGTGGTGTCTGACCCGCGGCTGCGGCCTTGCGGAATGCCAGGCGCGTGGGGCGCCGTGCCGAGCGCGCGGGCGCGTAGCGTGCGGCGAGTTGCTGCGCACGCGTGAGCAGCGGGCGGCCGCGCTCCGGATCCACCATGACAGCGAAATGCCCGAAGCCGAGCAGCGAGCGGATCACGTCCTTGCCGGGGCCGAACTGCTTGCCGGCGGGTCCATGGCGCTCGACCTGTTGGAGCACCGCGCGGAAGCGGCGCATCAGGTCGCGCGGCACCGCGACCGCTTCGTTGACGGTGAGGCCGGTCACCTCCTGGCGCGCCGACCGCCGCATCACGCGCGTCTTGTCCGGATGCACCTTGAAGCCTTCGGCCTCGACGATGCCATGGACGGCCTTGAGCAGAGTGCCGATCTTCTTCACCGCCTCGCCCGAGCCGGAGAAGGTCATGTCGTCGGCATAGCGGCTGTAGACGAAGCCGAGCGTGCGCGCGAGGCCTGCGAGGCGCCGGTCGAGCTTGCGGCAGATCAGGTTGGTGATCGCCGGACTCGTCGGCGCGCCCTGCGGCAGCAGCCGTGGGCCGTCGGCGATGAAGTGACGCTCGCCGTCGAGCGTGACCTCGTCGACCATCGGCTCGGTGCACAACAGCGCAAGCGGAATCGCGACGGACTCGGCATAGCCGAGCGCCTCGAACAGGCCCTTGACGCGGACATAGGTCAGCGTCGGAAAGAAATCCTTGAGATCGAGATTGATCACCACGTCGCGGCCGACATGGTTGCGCGCATTGGTCAGGATCGAGCGCTCCGGCGCGAAGCCGTGCGCGGCCTCGTGCAGCGGCACTCGGCCCAGGATGTTGTCGAGCACCCAGTATTGCGCGCGCTTGAGGCGCGGCATCGGCGCCGAGATCAGCCGCTCGCCGCCGCTCTTCTTCGGGATCGTGAAGCGCTGGTAGTGATTGACCGACGCTACCTTCCTGTTGAAGGCGAGGAAGCGCAGCTCGGCGAGCGCAATGCCCATCGCATCGGCCAGCGCCTTGGCGTCCGCGAGTGGGGGCAGGCCATCACGCAAGGGCGTGGCATTCGTCCGGCTATGAAGTCCGGGCGAAACATCCTCGCCGAGATAGAGCACGTCGCGCTTGCGCCGCTCGTACCAGGCAAACGCCCGCGTTTGCCGCGCTTCGGCATGGCGACGCCTGGTCTCCTGCCGCCGCGCCATCGCCTCGGCCTTGCGGCGCTTGTGCATTTCCTTCAATGCGCGCACGGGATCGCCGAGCACGGCGTTCTGACGCTGCAATTCGGCGAGTTCGCGAATGGCCTCCGCACGGTTGCGGATGGCCTCCGCTGCGGGCGCGGGCGCGCGCTCGCTCTCGGGCCAGAAGCCGAGCCGGATCATCTCTTCGAGAATGACCTCGTCTTTCGAGGATTCCCGGATGCGGTCGTAGAGCTCCTGGCGCGTGAGCTTGCCCGGCGAAACGGTGTCGGTCACGCGGTCGGCCCTCCGGTCAGGAGGGGCGCTGCAGAGCGATCAAGAGAGATCGGAAGGAGCGCAGGCCGGTTTGCCTTCGTCTTCTCCAAGAACTGGATCGATCCACTCGAAGCCGGGGCGCCCACCCATCCGCAATTGGGTTCAAAGAACCCATTCTGCGATTGCGGATGGGTGGGCAGCCCCGGCCCAGTGAAGATCGGGCCAGTGACGCATGCATGGTCATGGTGCAAGGACGGCGATACGCCGCCCGGATTGCAAGGTCCTGACCGGCCTGCGCTCTTCCGAAGCCAGTGATACGCGAATTGTCGTTGCCGGTTCAAGCCGGGTGTGTTGATGGCGGCTGTCATGTCGGTCATGCGATGGCCTGTCCGCGGTCTTGTGCGTGAGCCTGTGCATCTTGGGCCACGCCCTCGACCTGCGCATGGACGATGCGGCGCAAGGCCAGCATGTGCTCGCACGGACCGCGCGCCATCTTGTTGTGGATGTAGAAGTGGCAGCTGCAGCGCGACTCGACGAGACGGTCGTCGCCGTCGATCACCAAGCTGACCTGCTCGGTGCGGGCGTTGTCGAGCACGCTGCCGGTGACCGCGCGAGCGCCCTGGTTGCGGTCGATGCTGCTGATCGTGACGAGGTTCGCCGCGATCAGGCGGTCGGCCTTTTCCTCCTGCGGGCTGGCAAAGCGGAGCTGGTCTGGCGACAGCGGATCGCGCGTCAGCTCGCGCACGCGGTAGAGCGATTTGTCGAGATCGAACATCACGCGCCCGGCCTGGGTGTAGGCGGTGAGCGCGGCATGCACGAGCGGCTCGTTGACACCGGTCTGCCGCGACAGCTCGGCGGCGGTCGCCGCATGCGCGCTGCCGAGCGCCGTAAAGATCCGCTGCGCCGTGTCATGATCGACCTTGTGGCGCGGCGCGAGCAGGTCGAACTGTCCCGCCGAGGACCAGTCGTTCGCTGTCCAGCCGGAGAGGCCAAGCGTGAAGCGCAGGCCGCCGAAATCGACGACGAAGAACGAGGGCAGGCCGCTGCCGGTCAGGTGCACGCGCACCGACCGCGCCAGTGCCAGTGTGCGCCCGAGGATCGCGAGCCGGCGCCGGCCCCAGATGCGGATCTCGGCGGCGCTCGGGCCGCGATAGATCGAGCGGCGGAAGCGGAGCCGTTCGTTCCATGGCTCGATCACCACCTCCACCGGCGCATCCGGCGTCAGCACGAAGCGCAGCGAGCGCGGGCCGGCCTTCTCCTTCTTCTGCGCGAGCCGGGTGAGGATGTTGGCCATGTCGACGGGATGCAGGTCGAACACATGCGCCGGCAGGGTCATGGCGCTCGACACCTGCAGGAAGCCGCGCACCCAGCTGTCCGGCAGGTCGATCTTCTCCTCGCGAAAATCGGCGTCGCCGCCGGTCTGCACCTCGAAGCCGGAAGGGTCGATCGTCAGCGTCGTGTCGCGATAGGAGCGGATCTTCTGGAATTCGTCGTAGAGGGCGTGGCTGTAGTCGATGTTGGTGGTACCGAACGCCATCTCGCCGAGGCTTTCGAACACGTCGTGATCGCAGGACAGCCGGCCGTAGCTGGACTCGTCGAGGCTGAAGCACTCGAAGAAGATCTCGTCCGGATGCACCGTGATGACCGGATCGAGCACGATCCAGGCATCGCGATCCCGTTTGTAGAGGTAGTCGAAATAGGCCCGCTGCGCCTTCCAGTAGGGCTGCATGAGGACATTGCGCTGCTGGTCCAATCCGCGAATGCGGGCCTGCAGCTCGGCGATGCGCGGCTTCAGCGCTTCGGACTGCGCGGTCGCCTCGGCGAGGAAGGTGGCCTCGTTCTGCTTCAGCCATTCGAAATAGGCGGTGCGATCGCGCGGCTTGAAGCGCAGGTCGGAGACGACGACGTGATGCAGCGCCGATATCGCCTCGCGGAAGGCGATGTGGCGCGCGACCTTGCCGGTGAAGAAGGTCGGCTGGCGCAGCGTGTCCGGCGCAAAAGCAAATGATGATGCGGCGGCATCGGACGAGGCGCTGGTGCTGCCGAGAAAACGATAGGCAAAATTCATGCGGCGCTTCCGCTGATGTGCGAGCCGCCCTCGGGGCTGCGCCCGGCGCGGGCCACGGTGACGGGCAGCGTGAGATCCGGCCAGGCGCGGGCGATGTCGCGCAGGATCAGCAGTGCGGGCGCCTTGTCGCGAAGCGTGACGCTCAGGGTAAAGTCGTGCAGCAGCTGCGCGATCTCGGCGGCGCGCTCGCGGTGCGCCAGCGCCTCGTGGCGCAGCGCCGTGAAGATCCGGTCCTTGGCCACGCGGCCGCGGTTGATCTGCATCAGGATGATGCGCGCCTGGGTCATGAACTTGGCGAACACGGCAGGATCCGACAGCGCCGCGCCGGTGAGCAGCTCGGTCACGAAAAGATGGAAGCTGCCCGAGGGATGCTCGAGCAGGCGGCCCAGCACGTCGGCGATGTCGCCGTCGGACAGGCTGCGCCGCAGCAGCACGCGGGCGCTGTCCTGCACCGCTGCTACGGTGGAATCCGCCATCACCGCCAGCGCCGAAGCCGGCAGCGCCTCGCTCGGCCAGGCCGTCAGCCGGCTCACTGCGGCGGCTCGGACATCCTCCCACTCGCTTTCGACCAGCAGCACGGTGTTCTCCGGATCGGCGCGAAAGCGGGCCTCGTCGGCGGCGAAGGCCTGCAGCACGAAACGGCGCACGGCGACCAGCGCATGATTGCCGAGGCGGGCGAGCTGGCGGACCGAGAACTGCGCGGGGTCGCGGCTCCCGAGCAGCTTCGCGCCGAGCATGCGGGCGCCGGCCGCGCGGGCCTGCAACAGCCGCCACAGCGTGCCGTCGTCGACGTCGGCGGCCGCCGGCGGCAAGGCCGACGTGAACAGCGCGACCATGTCGACGGCGTGGCCTTCGACCGGCTCGGACCGAAACAGGATGGCCATCAGCAGGTCGCGCACGCGGGACGCGAACGCCGCATCGGCGGCCGTGAGGCGCGCGAGCAGGGGCCGCGCCGCTGCGCGCAGGCCGGCATGAGTGCCGGTGGCCGCGAGCACGATGCCGTCGCGATGCTCCGCAAGCGCGGCGTCGTCGAGCCGGCCGAGCAGGTTCATCGCGGCGATGCGAATCTCGGGCGCGTCGGCCAGTAGGATCGCCTGCATGAAAGCCGGCGGCAGGTCGGCTGGCTTCGTCGGCGTGACGGCGATGAGCTGGATGCTGGCCGCCTGGACCTCGGGACTGCCGTGGCCGGTGAGGCCTTCGATCACCTCCGGCTGCAGCGGGCAGTCGCGGTCTGGCCAGAGCTGCGGCAGCAGCGCGACGGCGGCCGACAGGCCGGCACGCTGGAGGTCGTCGAGTTCGGCCGGCAATTGCGCGAGCCAGGCCGCGAATGCCTCCGTCGCCTGCGCGCGCTGCTCGCGCGACGGCGCGCGGTCGCGCAGCCAGGCGCGGGCCCGGCTTTGCACATGCTCGTAGGGGCTCGTCAGCGTGGCCAGCGCAAGGCCTGTGTGGCCCCAAGGCCAATCGGCGCGATCGTCGATGGCGCGGATGGCGAGGTCGCGCATCTCCTGTGCGCCCGTCGCGAGCAGCGCCGCGATCAGGGCCGCATCGGCCTTTCCAGCGTCGATCAGGCGGCGCGCGATCCCCGCTGCGAGCGTGGTGACCTCCGGATAGGGCGACGCCAGCAGGCCGCCGATGGCGGCGATGTCCATCGCTTCCGGCCGTGGCGCACCCTGCTGCAAGGCCAGCGCGGCAAAGCGTGCGGCATCGTGATTGCGCGCCAGCGCCGCGATGCGGAGCAGGGATTGCGGCTGGGCATCCCACAGCGCCGGGAAGGCCTCCTGGCGCCGGCCGGCGATGCGCGCACCGACATGACGATGTGTCAGCGCCTTGTCATTGAAGCGGCTGGTCTCGGCCGCGCCATACAGCAGATGGCTGACGCTCCAGACCTGGCTCAGCGCCTCGGTGGCGTGCGGAACGGACTGATAGCGGCCGTCGATGCTCACGTAGCCGGTCCATTCGACCGGCTTGCCGCCGTCGGCGTCGGTGAAGGCGAGGAGGATCTCGCTCGCCATCGCCGTGAAGGCGTCCTGGCCGAGCTCGGCGCGCTTGCGCAGCATGCGCCAGGCGCGCCGCTTGAAGTAGAACAGGGTCTGGTCGGACAGCGCGAGCCGCGGCACGGCGCTGGCTTGCTCCTCGCTGAGCTTCAACGGCTGGCGCAGGCCGGGCAGCCAGACCTGATCGCGATAGACATGGCCGCGGCGATACATCGGCGTCGCCAGTTCGAACTGCCGCGCCGTCGCGGCGAACAGCGGGCCGTCGTCGGTCAGATCGGCATATTTGAACAGCCGTCGCAGCACCTGCACGTGAGGCGGTCGGGGCATCATCGCGCGCATGGCCGACAGCAGCGTGCGGCGCGCGGCGGAATCGGCGAGCGCGTGATGGGCGAGGGCGAAGAGGTACTGATTGCCGAAGTTCGGCTGCGATGCGCTCACCGTCGCCAGCGCCTGCAGCAGCGCCGCGCCATTGCCGCCTGCGAGCGCCGCATCGATGTCGCCGTTGGCCGCCGCATCGCTGCTGCGCGGCAGCGACGGGCGCGGCGGCGAGCGCTGCGCGCCCATCAACTCGCTCGCCAGCGCGTAGGCCGCGTAGTCGCGAGTCACGGGACTGACGTTTGTCTCCGCGCAGTTGCGCAGCAGCTCGGCGGCGCTTCCACCGCCGCAGCGCGCCAGCGCATAGACCAGGCTGTAGCTCGCATTCGCCGCCCCGGCCTTCCGCGCGAAGGCCGCGAGCTGCGGGTAGGCGGCTGTCAGCCGGATCACGCCGAGGCGCCAGAACAGCCGGTCGCGTTCCGTGTCGCTCCAGCCGCCGCGGACGCAGAGCGCGAGCTGCTTCAGCAGCTCGGTATCGCGGCCGTCATTGGCGGCTCCGGCGTTGAGCTCCATCAGCGGCGGCGCGTCGCCATCGACGCGGCGATAGCCGCCATTGATCTTGGATACCACGACGCTGTCGAACAGCTTGTCGGCGTTGGCGCGGGTGACGGGCGACGTCGTCTTGGTGCCGTCGCGCAGCGAGCCGCCGCGACGGCCATAGCGGAAATTCACGAGATAGCGCGCGTCGCCGTCGCCGCGTTCGAGATCGACGAGATCGACTTCGTAGACCTTGTCGGACTTGCCCTCCTTCATCCAGAGGCGCACCGAGCGAATGACTTGCATGGACTGCCCCTGGGAGGTTCGGGCGGCCTACATGGCAAGCCGGGCACGCCGCGTCAACGGGCGGGTGCGCCGATGCCACACGAGGGCAATGTGGCATGGCGGTGGCAACGGCATCGCGCCATTGGCGCGTTGAAAGCCGGAGACCGCGCTGTGTCGCCGCAGCCGCCATCGTATCGGCGTCGCCTGATATTGGGGCAATCGGTGCTCTGAGCAAGAGGTTGACGGCGCAGACAATGTTTCGCCCTTTCAGAGCAGCCGGAATCGCTGAACGAAATTCGACTCCGTTTGTGGCTTTTTCTGGCGTGGTTTCATCTGGCGTGACTTCGCAGCCCCGCGGCGCGACGGCGTCCGGGTCGTGCTGGTCATTCGCCCTCGAATCAGGAAAGGGCGCGGGGAATGCCGGGCGCTGGCCGCACCCATGGCCCGCCTGCAGAAAAAAAGCAGGCGGCAGTCACCACAGGTTCAGCCGAGACATCCCGGTATTCCCCGCGCGATGGTTGGGCGGCTTATACGTCCTCTCCCCGGGGACCGGGCTTTTTTGCCCCCGTCACGGACGGATCATCATCACCATCCGCTTGACCTCAGCATCGGGAGGCCAGGACCCTACGATTTCGCCGGCGCATCGGGCTCGTTCGTCCGCATGGCCCAAGACCATGCTGCGAGCCGACACACCCACCGCATCCCACCCCACGCGTCGTGACGATCGCGATGCGCCCCTCTCGGCGAGGCGGGACAGGGGCATCCAAGCAGACTTTCGTATAAAGCGAAATCGATTTATTTTTTGTGAGACGACTGGACACAGGTCATCTGACTGAGACGACGGAAGAAATCAGTTTTCCGGCGCACGGCTTTGGCTTGCCCGGCGGGTACAGGTGAGAGTCAGCGCGAGGCATGAGTCGCCCGTCGGGCTCGTGTGCAGGCCCGACTGCCGCCGCCCGCGGCTATTTTCCGTAGGCTCCCTGATAGCGGCCCGCGCGGATGCTCGCCAGGATGTCGGCCTCGCGCTGCTCCTGCGCGCGCGTCATCTCCAACAGCAGCGAAGCGCGTTCCGGCGCGAAGGCCACGACGCCGTCGGCATCGCCCACCACGACGTCGCCGGGTGCCACCACCATGCCGCCGATCGAGACCGGCTCGTTGATGGTGCCCGGCCCGTTCTTGTAGGGGCCGCGATGGTTGGCGGCGCGCGCGAACACCGGAAACGGCGACGCCATCAGCACGGCGGAATCGCGGATGGCGCCGTCGAGCACGATTCCGGCCGCGCCGCGTTGCTCGGCGATCGCGGCGATGATCTCGCCGACGAGGGCGCGCGTCTCGTCGCCGCCGCCATTGATCACGAGCACATCGCCGGGCTTGATCAGATCGAGCGCGCGATGGACGAACAGATTGTCTCCTGGCGCGGTGTCGACTGTGAGCGCGATCCCGGCCATGGGCGGTCCCTTGTAGAACGGCTTGAGGCCGATCGCGCCCGGCAAACGCTCGAGATTGTCGCTGATCACGGCCGTCGGGATCTGCCTGAAGGCGGCAATCAGGCTGGGATCGACTGTCGCAACCGGCGGCCGTTCGGTGTCACTCATTGTCGCTCTCCTCGATGCGCGCCGTCGGATGGCTGCATGGGCACCGGTGTAGGACTCGCGCCAAATTCAGAAAACAGATAAATGACGATGTCATATCATCGCTTTTGAGAATGTCTCATGATCACGCTGAAGCAGCTCGAGGCGCTGCATTGGATCGCGGAGCTCGGCACGTTCGAGCGCGCCGCGGCGAAGCTCAACACGACGCAGTCGGCGATCTCCAAGCGCGTCCAGGAGCTCGAAGCGTCCGCGCGCGTACCGCTGTTCGACCGCCGCCAGCGCGGTGCGCGGCTGACCGAGCGGGGCGAGGAGATCCTCGCTCTGGGCCGTCAGATGCTGACGCTGCAGGAGCAGATCCTGGCGCTGAGGGACGGCAGGCAGTCCCCAGCCCGCCGGCTGCGCCTCGGTGCCACGGAACTGTCGGCGCTGACCTGGTTGCCGCGCCTCGTCTCGGCGATTCGGGAGCAGCATCCCGCCGTGGTGATCGAGCCTGAAGTGGAGACCACCCGCACGCTCTACGATCGCCTGATGGAAGGCAGCATCGACCTGATCGTGGTTCCCGAGGTGTTTTCCGACCCGGATGTGACCTCGGTCAGGCTCGCGGAGGTGCAGAACGTCTGGACCGCGCGCCCTGGTCTGGTTCGGTCGCGGCGGTCGCTCGGCTTCGAGGAACTCGGGGAATACACTCTCCTGATGCAGGGCCGCCGCTCCGGGCAGGGGCTCTACATCAATCGGTGGCTGACGGCGAACGGTGTCGCCTTCAAGCGGGCGATTACGGTCGACAATCTCACCGCTCTCGTCGGTCTCGCCGTGGCCGGCCTCGGCATCAGCTACCTTCCGCAACGTTGCTTCCGGCCGCTTTTTGCCGAGGGAAAATTGTCCGTCGTACCGGTCAAGCCGGCGCTTCCCGCCGTGCCGTATTCGGCGATGTATCGCAACGACAGGCCGTCGGCGCTCACGGCCGTCGTGGCCGAACTGGCGCGCAGGACCTGCGACTTCAGCCGGCAGCTCCAGGGCTAGAGCTCCGAGATAGACATCACTTTTTGGAATGGACGCGGAAGCGTTTTTATCCCTTTTCATCGCAGTCGGCCGAAGCGAGGCTGCGGCCCGCTGCACCATGCAGGGAATGACGACGAGGAGAGGCTTCGATGCGCCGATGGGGATGCGTACTGGCACTGGTTCTGGCGGCACATGCGGCTAGCGCCGAGGAGTTGACCGGCACGCTGCAGAAGATCAAGGAAACCGGCAAGATCGCGGTCGCCTTCCAGGAAGCGGCGGTGCCCTTCAGCTATCTCGACGGCAACCAGAAGCCGGTGGGCTACGCGCTCGACATCTGTGCGCGGATCGCCGACGCCGTGAAGCGGGAGCTCGGGCTGCCCAACCTCTTGGTCGAGACCGTTCCGGTCACCTCGTCCACCCGCATTCCGCTGATGACCAACGGCACCATTGACCTTCTCTGCGCCTCCACCACCAACAACGCGGAGCGCCAGAAGCTCGTCACCTTCACCAACACGCATTTTCTCAGCGCAACGCGGTTCGCCGCCAAGGCGTCGAGCTCGCTGCGGCGGATCGACGATTTGAAGGGCAAAACGGCCGTTGCGATCGCCGGGTCGACCAACATCGCGCAACTGAACAAGGTCAATGTCGAGCGCAAGCTCGGGATCACCATCGTTCCCGCCAAGGACCAGGCCGAGGCGTTCCTGATGCTCGAGACCGACCGGGCGCAGGCCTATGTGCTCGACGACGTCCAGCTTGCGGTCGCGATCGCGCGCTCCAAGGAGCCGGCCGCCTATGTCATCAGCGAAGATGCGTTCTCCAAGGCCGAGCCCTTCGGCATCATGCTGCGCAAGGATGATGCCCCGTTCAAGGCCATCGCCGACCGCGTCACCGCCGAGCTCTATCAGAGCCCGGAGATCGAAAAGCTCTACAAGACCTGGTTCGAATCGCCGGTGCCGCCGACCGGGACCAACTTCAACTATCCGATGCCGGCTGCGTTGCGCGCCGCGTTCAAGAAGCCCAGCAGCAGTCCCGATCCGGATGCCTATGCAGCCGAATGAAGCCATGGATCGCGTCGGCTGATCCGAACTGATGCGGCCGATCTACCCGCGACTCGCCGTCAGCTGCTGCCGGTAGCGCTCGGCGTCCCAGTTGAGCAGCATCTGCTCATGCTGTGACGAGAGATAGCTGATCTCGGCCGACAGCGGCAGGCGGCTGGTGACCAGCGCGAGGCAGCTCAGCATGGCCTCCGCGCCGGGACTGGCATCGTTGCGGATGATGGCGCCGAGACCCGGCGCCAAGGCCGCGACGGGCGCGGGGAGGCCGGCTGCGCGCGCGCGCGACAGCAGCGTGGCGAGACCATCGGCACCTTCGATCGTCGGCAGGCCCGGGCCGAGAAACACCACATGGTCCGGATACAGCGAGCCGCCGGTCGCGACCGCGCGGCTGAACGGATCAGTGGCGATGGCATGACAGCCTGCGTCGGCCGGCAGGCGATACTCGGTGCCGGCGCAGAGCCGGCGCAAGGCGGCATCGTCTGCCGCTTGTGTTGCGCGCACCGGCAAGGCCAGCCGCGTCTCGATGTCACGGACCAGCGCCTCGGCGTCCTCGCAGGTCTCGGCGCCGACGACCAGGCCGTGATTGCCGAGGATGAGCACGTCGACGCTCTCGCTTGCGACGATCGCGCCGACCGCGCGCGCCAGCGGCAGCCCCGGATGGACATAGTCGACATGACGCCAGGCGAGCCCGTCGAGCCGCGCGGCAAATTCATCGCGCGCGTCGCGGCGCGCCGCCCAGGCGATGGTGTTGACGGCATGCACATGCAGCACGACCCGGTGCGGCATCAGCGCGTGCAGCGAGGTCTCGATCGACGCGCGCAAGGCACCGGGCGCGGCCAGCGGGATGCGCTCGTCGTCGCGGGCCAGCGCCTCGCGCGCCGCCGTCAGCAGCACCGGCACGAAGATGTCCTTGTCATTGGCGTCGGACAGCCACGTGCCGGAGGCCTTCACCCAGAGGACATCGTCATCCTTCACGGAGGAATTGCCGCCGGCGCCCTGCACGAGCAGCATGTTGCAGCCGACGCGCGCCGACATCCGGCGCAACGCATCAAGCTCGGCGGGTTCGCGCATGGTCGGTCTCCTTCACCAGCTCAGCTGCTGCATCGTCCAGTTCGGCATGCGGCGCGCGGACGCCGCGAGCTTTCGCGTCGCCGCGGCGAGGTCAGGCGCGCCGGCCAGCGCGGTGCGATGCACGCCATCGGCCAGCAGCAGGGTCTGCAAGCCCATGGCACGCGCGCCGGCGACATCGTGGTCGAGCGAGTCGCCGATCATCAGGACGCGCCGCGGATCGGGACGCCCGAGCTGCTCCAGCGCCGCCTCGAAAATCGGCGCATGCGGCTTGCCGACGAAGGTCACCGCGCCGCCGAGCCACTCATAGGCGCGCGCCAGCGTGCCGGGGGCGGGGACGAGGCCGCTCGCACCGAACATCATCAGGTCGGGATTGGCGCAGATCATCGGCACGCGGCGCGCCGCCGCTCGCGCAAACTGGTCCCGCCAGAGATCGGGCTCGGCCAGATCATCGTCGAGCCCGCCGAGCAGGATGAAATCGGCCTCGCGCATGTCGTCGACGGTCACGATGTCCAGGTCCTCGATCAGGGAGCGGTCGCCGCCGCGGCTGATCAGGAAGCAGGTGTCGCCGCAATCGGTGAAGGGCGCGCGCGTCCGGTCGCGCAATCCGGCCCAGGTGACTTCGCCCGAGGTCAGAATGCCGTCATAGGCCGCGCTGTTGACACCGAGCCGCGCCAGTCGCTCGGCATTCGAGCGCGCCCGTTTGCCGGAGTTGGACAGCACCAGGGTCGGCTTGTGCGCCCGCTTCAGCCTGGCGAGGCACTCCAGCGCCGCGGGAAACACGGTGCGCCCATCGTGCAGCGTGCCCCATTGATCGAGCAGCACGTGATCGAACCGGTCGGCAATCGCGGAAAGGCCGCTGATCTCACACGCCGCGGCGGTCATTGCGGCGGCCCCTGCAAGGCGAGCAGGGCGGTGCCGTAGCTGGCTTCGGTCTGCGCCGCGACGCTGATGGGCACGCCGATGATTCGCTCGCGCATCCGCATCCAGGCGTGGTTCCTGGCGCCGCCGCCGATGCTGATGATCCGCCGCAATGTCGGCGCGCCGAGCGCCTGCAGGCGCCGATAGGCCAGCGCCTCGACATCGGCGATGCCCTCGAGCAGCGCCTGGAAGAAGCGATGATCCTCCGCCGGCCTCGGCGTGATCCGCGGCGCCAGCGCGGGATCGGCGATCGGGAAACGCTCACCGGGTTTCGGCAGCGGATAATAGCCGAGCCCGATGGGCTCGTCGGGGCGCAGTAAGGGTGTCATGCGGTCCATGTCGTCGGCGGAGAAATGCGCGAGCAGCGCGGCGCCACCGGAGTTCGACGCGCCGCCGGCGAGCCATTTGTCGCCGAGCCGGTGCGAGTAGACGCCCTGATCGGCGGCGAAGATCGGCTGGGTCGCGATCAGCTTGACCACGAGCGTGGTGCCGAGCGAGGTGACGGCATCGCCCGGCGCGTCGGCGCCGGTGGCGATGAAGGCGGCCACACCATCGGTGGTGCCGGCGACGATGCGCGCGGAGGACGCAATGCCGAGCGCGCGCGCGATCGCGGGATCGATCTCGGCGAACGGCGTGCCGGGCACCAGGATGGTCGGCAGCACCTCGCGCGGCACGCCGAGCTGATCGAACCAATCGGGAAAGCGGCGCTGCACCGGATCATAGCCGAGCTTGAGCGCGTTGTTCTCGTCGCTGACGCCGTGGCGGCCGGCGAGCCGGCCCGCGATCCAGTCGGCCTGATGCGCGACGCGGACAGCGCCGCCGGTCGACGCCAGCAGATGCATCAGTTTCGCGAGCGGACTACTGGTGCCATGCGCACCGCTCTCCGGCGGTGCGACCGCGGCGATCCGCCTGGCCTCATCGACGGCGCGTGCATCGTTGTACATCAGCCCGAGGGAGCGGGGACGTCCGTCGCCGTCGATCAGCAGCAGCGTGCCCGACGTGCCGTCGACCGCGATGCGCGCGGCGGCGCGCAGATCGACGGCTTCGCCGAGCTTGCCGAGCGCTGATGTGGTCGCCCGCCACCACAGCTCGGGATCCTGATCGATGGCTGCGCCATCCTGACGCGGCGGCGCCAGCGGCACGGAAGCTGCGCCCTGGATCGCGCCACTGGCATCGATCGCGCAGGCGCGCACGCCGCTCGTTCCGACATCGATGCCGACAAACAACTCCCTCATGCGACCTCTTCTCGTTGTGACCAGGCGAGCATGACTGCCCGCGCGATCCCGTCAGTCCCTGACGCGCTGCAGCACGTTTGGGGGATTGACGGCCGGATCGGTGTCTGCAATTTTTTGCAAGACGTGAAGAAATTTGCAAGCAGGCAATCGCGCGTGACGACAGCTTCCGACAGGGCGCCCATGGTGGACGGCGAGGCCTCGCTGGCGACGCGCGCGGCGTGGCTGTATTTCGCGGCCGGACTGACGCAGTCGGAGGTCGCCGACCGCCTGAACATCCAGAGCACCAAGGCGCATCGCCTGATCGCGCGCGCCAGCCGCGAGGGCATGATCCGCGTCTTCGTCGAGGGTCCCGTCGCGGAATGCGTCGCGCTGGAGAATGCGCTGGCCGATCGCTACGGCCTCGACTTCTGCCGCGTGGCGCCGGATCTCGGCGAGGGCGATCTGCCACTGAAGGCGCTGGCGCTGGAGGGCGCGAGCTTCCTGCGCCAGGTGCTGGAGCGCGGCGACGACAAGATCATCGGTGTCGGCCACGGCCGCACGCTCGCGGCCGTGGTGGCGCAACTGCCGCAGACGCCGGCCCGCGACGTGCAGTTCGTCTCGCTGCTCGGCGGCCTCACGCGCAAGTTCGCGGCCAATCCGTTCGACGTGATCCACCGTCTCGCCGAGCGCACCGGCGCCGAGGCCTATCTGCTGCCCGTGCCGGTGTTCGCCAACTCCGTGGCCGACCGCCGCGTGCTGATGCAGCAGTTCGGCATATCTGACGTGTTCGCGCTGGCGCAGCAGGCGTCGCTGCTGTTCGTCGGCATCGGCCAGATCCACGCCGACGGGTTCCTGGTGTCGAGCGGCATGATCAAGCCCGACGAGGTCGTCGAGCTGAAGCGCGCCGGCGCCTGCGCCGATCTGCTCGGCCACTTCTTCAACGCCGACGGCGAGTTGCTCGATCTCGATCTCTCCGCGCGCGCGACCTCGATGGCGGCGAGCGAGCTGAAGAAACATCGTATCGTCGCCATCGGCGGTGGCGAGGCGAAACTCACAGCGCTGCGGGCGGTGCTGCGCAGCGGCTTCCTGAACGGCCTCATCATCGACGAGGTCACGGCTCAGGCACTCACGACCGACAAGCCGGAGAAAACATCCGGTCACTCCAAGAAGAAAAGTCGGAAGGGCAGGTAACGCGAGCAAGTCTCATCATAAAAAATAGGGAGGGTTGAATGTACGATCGTGAGAAGAATCTCTTTGCGTCCTATGCCGGCAAGCGCATCAGCCGGCGCGATCTCCTCGACGGCGCTGCCAAGCTCGGCATCGCCGGCGTGGCCGCCAATGCCGCCTTTGCCTCGGCGATGTCGAAGGCGATGGCCGCCGACTTCAACTGGAAGGCCCACAGCGGCAAGACCGTCAAGCTGCTGCTGAACAAACATCCTTACGTCGATGCGATGATCGGCGACATCGAGGCGTTCAAGAGCCTGACCGGCATGAACGTCACCTACGACATCTTTCCGGAGGACGTCTATTTCGACAAGGTCACGGCGGCGCTGTCGTCGAAGTCGGATCAGTACGATGCCTTCATGACCGGCGCCTACATGACCTGGACCTATGGTCCGGCCGGCTGGATCGAAGACCTCAACACCTACATCAAGGATCCGGCCAAGACCAATCCGGCGTTTGCCTGGGACGACGTGCTGCCGGGCCTGCGCTCCTCGACCGCCTGGGACGGTGTCGCCGGCTCCGAGCTCGGCTCCGGCAAGGCGAAACAGTGGTGTATTCCGTGGGGCTACGAGCTCAACAACATCACCTATAACCGTAACATCTTCAGCAAGGTCGGCGTCAAGCCGCCGACCAATCTCGACGAGATGCTGGAGGTCGCGGCCAAGATCACCAAGGATGCCGGCGGTCCCTATGGCGTCGGCGTGCGCGGCTCGCGCTCCTGGGCCACGATCCATCCGGGCTTCCTGTCGGCCTATGCGAATTTCGGCCAGAAGGACTTCGTGATGGAGGGCGGCAAGCTCAAGGCCGCGATGAACACCAAGGCCTCGAAGGACTTCCACGAGAAGTGGGTCAAGATGATCCAGGGCTCGGGTCCCAAGAACTGGTCGACCTATACCTGGTACCAGGTCGGCACCGATCTCGGCGCCGGCGCTTCGGGCATGATCTTCGACGCCGACATTCTTGGCTACTTCATGAACGGCGGCGAGAACAAGGAGCGCGGCAATCTCGGCTACGCGCCGTTCGCGGCCAACCCGGCCGCCAAGGCGCCGACGCCGAACGTGTGGATCTGGTCGCTCGCGATGTCGAGCTTCTCCAAGCAGAAGGATGCGGCCTGGACCTTCATGCAATGGGCGGCCTCGGTCGAGCACGACCTGTTCGGCGCCCGCAAGATGGACTTCGTCAATCCGGTCCGCACCTCCGTGTGGAAGGACAGCGAGTTCCGCGACCGCATTGCCAAATCCTATCCGGGCTATCTTGAGCAGCATGACCTCTCGGCGCCCGGAGCCAAGATCTACTTCACGGCGCAGCCGCTGTTCTTCGATCTCACGACCGAATGGGCGGCGTCGCTGCAGAAGATGGTGGCCAAGGAGATCACCGTCGACGAGGGCCTCGACAAGCTGGCCGACAGCATCAACCGTCAGTTGAAGCAGGCCGGCCTCGGCTGAGGCTGGACGCGCACTCTCCATGACCGCCCGCCGGTCCGGCCGCTCCCCACAAGCGTCCGGACCGGCCCATCTCCCTGCGACGATGTGATCACGCCTGTCATGAGCATGGCCCAACTTGTCGAGACCGAAGCGGTGCCGCGCCGCACGAAACGCTGGCGCGGCCGGCTGCTGCCGTATCTCCTGAGCCTGCCGGCGCTGCTGGTGTGCATCGCCATTCTGGTGCCGTTCGTCACTGCCGCGGTGTATTCGCTGCAGCGCTACCGGCTGAACCTGCCGTATCTGCGCGGCTTCATCGGCGTCGACAACTACATCGACTTCCTGTCGGATCCCGCGTTCTGGAATACGCTGCGGATCTCTCTCGTCTACACCGCGGTGACTGTCATCGCCGAGCTGCTGCTCGGTCTCGGCATCGCGCTCTTGCTGCGGCGTCCCACGCGCTTCCACAACGCGGTCTCGATCATGCTGCTGCTGCCGCTGATGACGGCGCCGGCGATCGCCGCGCTGATGTGGAAGCTGATGACCAATCCGAGCTTCGGCATCCTGTCCTATCTCGTCGGGCTGCTCGGCGCCCACGACTTCAAATGGGCGTCCGACCCGTCGACCGCGCTGTTCACGGTCGTGCTGGTCGACGTCTGGGTCTACACGCCCTTCATCATGATCCTGCTGCTGGCCGGCCTGCGCTCGCTGCCGCGGCAGCCGTTCGAGGCCGCGGCGCTCGACGGCGTGCCGGCGAGCTTCGTGTTCTTCCGCATCACCCTGCCCATGCTCGCGCCCTACATCATCACCGCGTCGCTGTTCCGGCTGCTCGACTCGATCCAGCAGTTCGACATCGTCTATGCGATGACGCAAGGCGGCCCCGGCGACCGGCTGATGGTGTTCCAGGTGCAGGCCTATCTGGAGTTCTTCCAGTACACCAATGTCGGACGCTCCGCGGCGCTGCTGATGATCCTGTGGCTGATCACAAACATCCTGTCGAACATCTTCATCAAGAATTGGCTGCGGCTGCGCGAACGCGCCCACGGTCACGCCTGAAGGAGGCCGCTGATGGATCACTCCAGTCTCATGGGGCGCATCTTCCGCGGCGTTGCGCTCGCGCTCGTGCTCGTATTCTTCATGTTTCCGATCGTCTGGATCCTGCTGATGTCGTTCCAGACCAACGAGCAGATCCTGCGTATTCCGCCGCGGGTGTTGTTCGAGCCGACGCTCGCCAATTACGAGGCGTTGATCTCCGGCCAGCTCAAGACCGCGGCCGGCAATCTGCAGATCTCGTTCATGCGCAATCTGATGAACAGCTTCCTGCTGTCGAGTGCGTCCGTGATTCTGGCGCTGCTGCTCGGCGTGCCCGCGGCCTATGCCTTCGCGCGCTTCAAGTTCAAGCTCGGCGAGACCATCGCGTTCACGCTCTTGTCGTTCCGATTCGCACCGCCGCTCCTGGTGCTGCTGCCGCTGTCGCTCTACTACCAGCAGCTCGGCCTCAACGACACCTATTTCGGCATCGTCTGGGTCTATCAGCTGATCGCGCTGCCACTCATCCTGTGGATCGTGCGCGGCTATTTCGAGGACATCAGCCCGGATATCGAGCATGCCTACCGGCTGGCCGGGCATTCCTGGCGCGAGGCGTTCACGCGAATCGCGGTTCCGCTTGCCGGTCCTGGCATTGCGGCAGCGGGCCTGCTGTCGTTCATTTTCTGCTGGAACAATTTCGTCTTCGCGCTGATCCTGGCCTCGGCCGACAAGCAGCCGGTGACGGTCGGCGCGCTGGCCTTCGTCACCGCGTCCGGCATCCAATACGGCCAGATCGCGGCGGCAATCGTGCTGTCGGTGACGCCGACCCTGCTGCTCGCGCTCTATGCGCAGCGCTATCTGGTCGAAGGTCTCTCGCTCGGTGCAGTGAAGGGTTGAGCAGTCATGGCGCGTCTCGAACTCAAATCCGTCGACAAGAGCTTCGGCAGCGTCAGTTGCGCCAAGGGCGTGTCGCTGACCGTCGAGCCCGGCGAGATCGTCGCGGTGTTCGGTCCCTCGGGCAGCGGCAAGACCGTGCTGTTGCGCATGATCGCAGGCATGTTCGAGCCTGATGCAGGGGATATCCTCGTCGGCGGCCACTCGATCGTCGACGCGCCGCCGGAGCAGCGCGGCATCGGCATGGCGTTCCAGAACTTCGCGTTGTTTCCGCACATGACCGCGCGCGACAACATCGCGAGCGGTCTGCGCGCGAGCGGAGCGGCCGACGTAGCGGCAAAGGTGGCGGCGATGAGCCGGCTTCTGAAGATCGAGCATGTGCTCGGCCACAAGCCGCGCGAACTGTCCAACGGGCAGAAGCAACGCACGGCGCTGGCGCGTGCGCTGATCGGCAATCCCGAGGTGCTGCTGCTCGACGATCCCCTGCGCAACGTCGATGCCAAGCTGCGCTACGAGATGCGGCTGGAGCTGCCGAGCCTGTTGCGCCGGGGCTCTGCCGCGGTGCTCTACGTCACGCAGGACTATCGCGAGGCGATGGCGATCGCCGATCGCATCGTCGTGCTGTTCAACGGCCGTCTCGTCCAGGTGGCGCGCCCGGAGGAGATCTATTCCCGGCCGGCCTCCGTCGCGGTGGCGCGGCTGTTCGGTGACCCCAGCATCAACCTGTCCGAGGTCACGCCGCGGGCCGAGCAGGGCCGTGTGATCGCCGATCTCGCGGGAACGCAGATCCGGCTCGACGCCGAAGATGCCTCGGCCGTCGTCGGCCAGCGCTGCTGGCTCGGCGTGCGGCCCGACGATGTCATGGTGACGCGACAGGCCGGAGACGGGGCGCTTCCCGCGCGGCTGGTCGCGGTCACGCCGATCCATGAGCGCGCGGTGGTGCTGTTGCGCTTCGCCGATGGCTCGGAATGGCTGGCGGCCCTGACGCCGGACGCGCTGCAGGCCGGCGCCGATGAGGACGTCTACGTGCGGTTCGCGCCCGAGACGGTGCTGCTGTTCGACCATGCGACGGGCGAGCGCATCGGCCTCTCGCCGCGGCGGCAGGCCGCTTGATGATCTGGCCTTTGAGAGCTTGGCATTTGAGAGTTTGGGATGGGCATGCTCGAAATCCGTGACGTCGACAAGGTCTATCACACCCGCGGCAAACCGCCGGTTCACGCCGTGCGCGCGTTGAACATGGATGTGAGAACCGGCGAGATCGTCGCGCTGCTCGGCTCGTCCGGTTGCGGCAAGACGTCCACGCTGCGGATGATCGCGGGCTTCGAGAGCGTCAGCACGGGGTCGATCGCATTGGCGCAGCGTCCGATTCATGATCTGCCGCCGGCCAGGCGCAGGGTCGCGATGGCGTTCGAGGGCTATTCGTTGTACCCGCCGCTCACCGTGCGCGAGAACATCGCCTTCGCGCTGAAGGCCCAGCAATTGTCGCGGGCCGAGATCACAGCGCGCGTCGACAGCATCGCGCGCCTGGTCGAGATCGAGGACATCCTCGATCATCATCCGCGTGCGCTGTCCGGAGGCCAGCAACAGCGCGTGTCGCTCGCCAGGGCCCTGGTGCGCGACGCCGACCTCTATCTGCTGGACGAACCGATGGGGCAGCTCGAACCGCAGCTGCGTGCGGTGCTCCGCGGCCGCATCAAGGGCCTGCTCGCCGAGCGGGGCATGACCGCCATCTTCGTCACCCATGATCAGACCGAAGCGAGCGCGCTCGCCGATCGCATCGCGGTCATGGAGGACGGCGTGCTGCAACAGTTCGCGAGCGAAAGAGAGCTGAAGAACCGTCCGGCCAATCTGTTCGTCGCAAGCTTCATCGGCGAGCCGCCGATGAACCTGCTGGACACCGTGGTGGCGCAGCAGGAGGGCGGTTTCCGTCTCTCGGCTGGCGCCGACATCGCCTTCAACATTCCCAGCCAGTCCCTCGATCCGAAGGCGCAGCAGACGCTGGCGCAGGCCGAGCGCATCAAGGTCGGCATCCGGCCGCAGCGGATCGCGATCGGCAGCGGCGAGGCGCGGCTGCGCGTCGTGTCCAACCAGTGGCTCGGCGACCAGTCGCATATTGCCGGCGAATGCGCCGGGCATCTGCTCGTCGCGGTGACGTCGCGCAAGATCGCCGCGCGGCCGGGCGATGTCGTGCCCTGCGGGCTGGAGGCCGGCCATCTTCATCTCTTCGGCGCCGATGGCGTCTGCATCCGCCATGCGGAGGCGCGCTGATCATGGTGTCCGCCTCCGCCCGCGACGTGATCATCGGCATCGACGCCGGCACCTCGGTGATCAAGGCGGTTGCGTTCGCGCGGGATGGCCGCCAGCTCGGCGACTTCGCAATTCCCAACAGCTACACGACGGCGCCGGGCGGCCGCGTCGAACAGGACATGGACAGGACCTGGACAGACACGGTGGCAGCCTTGCGCGGCCTGGCCAAGGCGCTGCCTGATGTGGCCCCCCGCGTGGCCGCGATCGCCGTGACCGGGCAGGGCGACGGCACCTGGCTGATCGACGCCGATGGCCGTCCCGTCGCGCCCGCGCTGCTGTGGCTCGATTCCCGCGCGGCCGGCTTCGTCGAGTCCTTCCGCGGCAGTGAGCGCAACGCGGCGCATTATCAGCGCACCGGGTCGGGGCTCAACGCCTGCCAGCAGGGGCCACAACTGGCCTGGCTGCAGGCGAATGACGCAGCAATGCTGGCGCGCGCCAGCACGGCGTTCCACTGCAAGGACTGGCTGTATTTCAAACTGACCGGCGAGCGCGTCACCGATCCGTCGGAGGCGACGTTCTCCTGCGGTGACTACCGCAAGCGCTGCTTCGACAGCGAAGCGGCGCGGCTGATCGGGATCGCCAGTTCCGAGCGGCTGTTTCCGGAGATCGTCGATGGTGTCGTGACGACGCATGGTCTGTCGGCAGCGGCCGCTGCGGAGACGGGATTGCCGCAAGGCGTGCCGGTGTCGCTCGGCTATGTCGACGTGATCTGCAATGCACTCGGCGGCGGACTCTACGACCAGACCCCGGACGTCGGCTGCAGCATCATCGGCTCGACCGGTATGCACATGCGCCTCGCGGCGCGGGCCGAAGACGTCCAGCTCAATGCCGAGGCGACCGGCTACACGATGCCGTTTCCGGTGCCGGGTCACTACGGGCAGATGCAGTCGACGATGGCTGCGACCCTGAACATCGACTGGCTGCTGGATGTCGCGCGCGGCGTGCTTGCCCTGGAGGGCATCGCGCGCTCGCGCAACGATCTGATCCGGCGTCTCGACCAGCGTGTGCTCGAAGCGAAGGCGTGCGAGCTGCTGTATCATCCCTTCATCTCCGATGCCGGCGAGCGTGGGCCGTTCGTGTCTCACGAGGCCCATGCGCAGCTGATCGGACTGCGCACGCGTCATGGCTATTGGGACCTGATGCGCGCGGTGATGGAGGGGCTCGCCTTCGCCGCGCGCGATTGCTACGCGGCGATGGGTTCGCTGCCGGCGGAGATTCGGCTGACCGGCGGTGCCGCGCGCAGCCGTGCGCTGGGCACCATTCTTGGTGCCGTGCTCGGAAGTACCATCCGTGTCTGCCGGCGCGAGGAGGCAGGCGCGTCGGGCGCCGCGATGATGGCGGCGGTCGCGACCGGACTTTATTCGAACATGATGGACTGCGCGGAGGGATGGGTGAGACCGTATCTGGATGAGCCGCAAGCGCCGGATGTGGCGCTGGCGGAACGCTATGCGCAATTGTTTCCAACCTATGTCGAGGCCCGCCTCGCGGCGCGGCCGGTGTGGAAGCAGCTCGCTGCACAGCGTGCGGGAACCAATCATGTCTAGCTCCATCGCCATCATCGGCGACCGCTTCATGCTGCCCTCGGTGTTCGCCGAGCGCATCACCGCCACGTGCGGCGATGCCATCGACATCCGCATGCTCGAGCAGCCATGGCCGGACGAGCCGATGGAGCACGGCTATGCCGGCTCCAAGCTCGACGGCCTGAAGGAGTTCATGGGCGACCCCGACGAACTCGCCGACTTCATCGGCGAAGCAGCGCTCCTGGTGACGCATCTCGCGCCGATCTCGCGGGCGATGCTGCAGCGGCTGCCCAGCCTCAAATTCATCGCGGTGTCGCGCGGCGGCCCGGTCAATGTCGACATGCAGGCGGCGCGCGATCACGGCGTGCTCGTGGTCAACACGCCCGGACGCAATGCCAGCGCCGTAGCCGAGTTCACCATCGGCGCGATGCTCGCCGAGACAAGGCTGATCCGCAGCGGCCACGAGTCGCTGCGCGGCGGCGAGTGGCGCGGCGATCTCTACCGTGCCGACCGCACGGGGCGCGAGCTCGGCGAGATGACGGTCGGCATCGTCGGCTATGGCGCGATCGGCACGCGCGTGGTGAAGCTGCTCAAGGCGTTCGGCTGCAAGATCCTGGTGACGGACCCTTACGTCCAGCTCAGCGTCCAGGACCGTAATGACGGCGTCGAGCACGTCGCGCTCGCCGAGCTGCTGGCGCACGCCGATGTCATCAGCCTGCATGCCCGCGTCACCGCCGAGACCACCGGGTTCATCGACCGCGCGGCGCTGGAGAAGATCAAGCCGGGCGCGATCCTGATCAACACCGCGCGGGGGCCGCTGGTGGACTACCAGGCGCTCTATGATGTGCTCAGCTCGCAGCGCCTGGCCGGCGCCATGCTCGACACCTTTGCGGTCGAGCCGGTGCCGCCGGATTGGCCGCTGCTGCAATTGCCGAACGTGACCTTGACGCCGCATATCGCCGGCGCTTCGGTGCGCACCGTCACCTTTGCCGCCGACCAGGCGGCCGAAGAGGTTCGCCGCTATCTCGCCGGCGAGCCGCCGCTCAATCCCTGCTGACGAAAGGTTTTTGCAATGAACCGCGAGGAACGACAGATCCGCGAGAACATCATCGCCAAGTGCCGATGGATGAACGCGTCGGGTCTGAACCAGGGCACGTCGGGCAACATCTCCGCCCGCTACAAGGACCGGATGCTGATCACTCCGTCGGCCACCCCTTACGACTCCATGAGGCCGGAGATGATCGCGTCGATGCCGCTCGACGGCGAGTACGGCTCCTGGGAAGGACCGCTGAAGCCCTCGACGGAATGGCGTTTTCATCTGGACATCATGCGCGGACGCCCGGATGTCGGTGCCGTCGTGCACACGCATTCGACCTACGCGACCGTGCTTGCGATTGCCCGCAAGCCGATCCCGGCCTGTCACTATATGATGGCGGCGTTCGGCGGCACCGATGTCCGCTGCGCCGGCTATGCACGCTATGGCACGGCCGAGCTGTCCGAACTCGCATTGGAGGCGCTGGAGGGGCGCAACGGCTGTCTGCTCGCCAATCACGGCATGATCGCCGTCGGCGCCAATCTCGACAAGGCGATGTGGCTCGCGGTCGAGCTCGAGACCATCGCCAAGCAGTATTATCTGTCGCTCGCCCTCGGCCAGCCGCACATCCTCGGCGATGCCGAGATCGCGGAGACCGCGCAGGGCTTCTCGACCTATGGGCTGCAGGAGCCCAAGGCCAAGAAGAACGCCAAGGCCGCGAAGCCCGTCAAGAAGGCGGCCGCAAAGTCCGGCGCCAGGACGCGGGCCGCAGCGGCAGGCCGCAGGCCCGAGGCGAAGCGCAGCGGCGCGCGATGAACGTCGCGGTCTCACGCAGCGGAACCGATCACGGTCTGGTGGACCTCGCCGTGATCGGCGGCGGCATCAACGGCGCCGGTATCGCCCGTGATGCCGCCGGCCGTGGCCTGAAAGTGTTGTTGTGCGAGAAGGACGATTTCGCCGAAGGCACGTCGTCGCGCTCGGGCAAGCTGATCCATGGCGGCCTGCGTTATCTCGAATATTACGAGTTTCGCCTGGTGCGGGAGGCGCTGATCGAGCGCGAGGTGCTGCTGGCCTCGGCGCCGCACATCATCTGGCCGATGCGCTTCGTGCTGCCGCACTCGCCCGAGCAACGCCCGGCCTGGCTGGTGCGCACGGGGCTGTTTCTCTACGACCATCTCGGCGGCCGCAAGCAGTTGCCGGCGAGCCGCAGCGTCGATCTCGCGCATGAGCCGGAGGGCGCGCCGCTGCGCCCTGAATTCCGCCGCGGGTTCGAATATTCGGATTGCTGGGTCGACGATGCCAGGCTCGTGATCCTCAATCTGGTCGATGCCGCGCGCAAGGGAGCCATCATCCTGCCGCGCACCCGCGCGATGAGCGCGCGCCGCGAGGGCGATTGCTGGCGGCTGGAGATGCGCTCCGAGACCGGAGAGCTGTGCACGGTGCGCGCCAAGGCGCTGGTGAATGCCGCAGGCCCCTGGGTGCAGGACGTCGTGCAGGGCGTCGCCGGCCTCAACTCCGCGCACAGCGTGCGGCTGGTCAAGGGCAGTCACCTCGTGGTGCCGAAATTCTGGAGCGGCTCGCAGGCCTATCTGCTGCAGAACACCGACCGCCGCGTCATCTTCGTCAACCCTTATGAGACGGACCTGGCGTTGATCGGGACCACCGACATCGTCCATGACGGCCGCGCCGAGGACGTCGCGATCGAGGGCGGCGAGATCCATTATCTGCTCGCGGTGCTCGATCGCTATTTCCGCGCCGCGCCCGGCAAGGCTGACATCGTCCATGCCTTTTCCGGCGTGCGGCCGCTCTACGATGACAATGCCGACAATCCCTCGGCGGTGACGCGCGATTATGTGTTCGAGGTGCACGGCACGGCGGAGCATCCGCCGCTGCTGTCGATCTTCGGCGGCAAGATCACCACGTTCCGCAAGCTTGCCGAGCACGCGATGGAGCGGCTCGCGCCGTGGTTTCCGCAGATGGCGCCGGCGTGGACGGCGGGCGCCTGTCTTCCCGGCGGCGATCTCGGCGCGCCGTTCACGCAGTTTCTCGCTGAACTCGGCGCCGACTATCCGCTGTTGCCGCCCGAGACCGTGGCGCATTATGCCCGGCTCTACGGCAGCTGCGCCCGTGAGCTGCTCGGTGCGGCCCGCCGCACCGATGACCTCGGCCGGCATTTCGGCGGCACCTTCTATGAACGCGAGCTTGCTTATCTGCGCGAGCGGGAGTGGGCCGTGACCGCCGCCGACGTCCTGGACCGCCGCACCAAGCATGGCCTGCATCTGACGCGTGCACAGCGCGAGGCGTTCGAGCATCAGCTCTGACCGGACCGGTTGTCGCGGCGATCGTTCGTCGCCCGGCGCAGGTGCTGCTCTGGCAAGGATGACATCTTCCGGCGGAACTGCTATCGGGACGTCGCGAGCCCGCCCGAGATGCCGGATCAAGCCGAGCTGCGGACGATCGGCTGACGGTGCCGCGCCGATCCACAGAAATTGGAACGGCTCGACGATTTCCGAAGCCGTGACGTCATGTTGGACCAATCTCAATCGACCATCGACGAACGGCACGGTCGACGGCCGCGGGGCGACAAGACGGCCAGGGCCGAGGCTCGCGCGGCGCGCGACCGGCGCTGGACGCCGAGGATCATCGTTCTCAGCGGCCTCGTGCTCGCGATCCTGTGCGATGCCTTCGTCGCGCACATGCTCTCGGTCAACTACTGGGAGACCCAGCGCACCACCGAAGCCGCCAACGGCGATCTCGCGCGCGCGCTCGAAGAATACATGCTGCGCAATATTCAGGCCGTCGACCTGCTGTTGAACACGACGATCGATAATCTCAGGCAGAACCCGTCGCTGCTCACGCGCGGCAACCTGGATCTGATCGATGATCTCAAGAAGCGGGTCAAACCCTATCCGGTCGCCGGCGGCATCGTCGTTCTCGATGCGGAGGGGGAGCTGATCGGCGACAGCGCAGGCAACGGCGTGCCAGGGCGTGAGAACAATTTTTCCGACCGCGCCTATTTCCAGGTTCAGCGCGACGATCCCGGCCGTGGGATCTTCATCGACGTGCCGGTGACCTCGCGCGTGAACAAGGGCGTCTTCATTGCGGTCAGCCGCGCCTTCCTGACGAGCGACGGGCGTTTTGGCGGTGTCGTCGTCGTGCCGCTGGATTATGAGAACCTCAGAAGGTTCTTTCTGTCGCTGAACGTCGGCCAGCGCGGCACCGTGACGTTGTACCGCGATGACGGCACGATCCTGCTGCGCACGCCCAACGCGGACGCCTTCGGCGGGCGCAACGTGCGATCGAACTGGCTGTTCACAAAATATCTTCCCCAGGCGCCGAGCGGCAGCTTCGAAGGCAGCGGCATCACCGATGGCGTGTCCCGCACCATCAGCTACCGGCGTGTTGCCGGCCTGCCGCTGGTCGTGACCGTCGCGCGGCATCCGGTGGAGTATCTGGCCGGTTGGAAGAACAATGCGCTCTATTACAGCGCCGCCGCGGCCGGGCTCAATTTGCTGATCGTCGGGTTCGGTTTTGGCCTTGCGCGCCAATGGCGGCTGCGCGCCAACTCCGAGCAGGCGCTGCGCGATAATTTCGAGCAGCACAAGCTCGTCACCGAGAACGTTCCCGCGCTGATCGTCCGCGTCGACGCCGACGGCCGCATTCGCTACGCCAATCGTATCGCGCATGAATGGTACGCCGATGCGTCCGCCGCCGCCAAGCGCAGCCGCAGAATCGACAGTTTCATCGATCCCTCGCGGGAGGTGGAGGGGAAGCAGAAGATCCAGGCCGTGCTGGCCGGCAAGACCATCCGCGGCGAGGAGAAGCTGGTCTTTCCCGACGGCCGCGAGCGCTGGTGCGAGATCATCCGCGTGCCCGATCGCAGTCCTGACGGCACCGTGCGCGGATATGTCGTGCTGTCGGTCGACATCACCGAGCGCAAGCGCATCGAGGACGAGCTGCGCCAGGCGCAGAAGATGGAGGCGATCGGCCAGCTCGCCGGCGGCATCGCGCACGACTCCAACAACATGCTGGCGGCCACGCTCGGCAATCTCGACATGCTGCTCGACACCTTGCCGCCGGGCGCAGAAGTCTGCCGCGGCATGGTCGAGCGGGCGATCGAGGCGGCGGAGCGCGTCGCCGATCTCAACCGCCGCCTGCTCGCCTTCGCCCGCAAGCAGACGCTGCGGCCGCAGATCACCGACGTTAACGAGCTGGTCGGCGGCATGACGACGATTCTGCAGCGGACGCTCGGCGAGACCATCGAGATCGCGCTCGCGCAGGACCCGATGCTGTGGCGCTGCCTGATCGACCCGACGCAATTGCAGAACGCGCTGCTCAATCTCGCGCTGAACGCGCGTGACGCCATGTCGGGCAGCGGCTGCCTGACGATCGCGACCGAGAACGCCGTGCTCGACGAGCCGCTCAACGACGGCGACGAGCGCATCGCGGCCGGCGAGTATGTGACGATCGCGGTGTCGGACAGGGGCACCGGCATGCCGCCCGACATCGTCCGCCGCGCCTTCGAGCCGTTCTTCACCACCAAGGAGTTCGGCAAGGGCAGCGGCCTCGGCCTCAGCATGGTCTACGGCTTTGCCCGGCAGTCCGGCGGCACCGCCGTGATCACCAGCGAAGTCGGGCAGGGGACGCGCGTCACGCTGTATCTGCCGAGCGCGGGACCGGGCGTGGCCGATCCGCCGCGCGCCGCCGTGGCGCGCCCGTCGCGGCCGGAGACCGGCGAGCGGATCCTGGTCGTGGAGGACAATGCGCTGGTCGGGGTCATGGCCTCCACCATGCTCTCCTCGCTCGGCTACAGCCCGCTGGTCGTCAACAACGTGCCCGCGGCGCTCGCCGCGCTGGCGCGGCCCGACCCGGTCGCCCTGCTGCTGACGGACATCCTGCTTCCCGGCAGCATGACCGGCATCGAGCTGGCGCGCGAGGTTCGCTGCCGCTGGCCCAGCCTGCCGATCCTCTTCATGTCCGGCTTCGCCGACCCCTCGCTGGTGCCCGAGGAGCTGCGCGAGACCAGCCGGCTGATCGCCAAGCCGTTTCGCCTGGGGCAATTGTCCGACGCGATCGTGGCGACGCTGGCCGGGACCGGTGCGGGAAAGGCCGCCAACACCTGATCACACCTGGTCGCGATCATGGATCGTGATCTCCTCGGGTTTGCCCACCGGCGTGCAGCGACAACAGATAACGGCCTCGCGGCGCGCAGGGCGTCCGAGCTGTGCGGGTCGTTTCACCCTCGACACGTCGAGGGCGCAGGGAATGCCGGGCGCTGGCCGCACCCATGGCCCGCCTGCAACACAAAAAGCAGGCGGCAGTCACCACAGGTTCAGCCGAGTCATCCCGGCATTCCCCGCGCGATGGTTTTCCGGCTTATACGTCCTCTCCCCGGGGACCGGCTGTCTTGCCCCCGTCACGAATGATGATCGTCACCATCCGCTTGGCCTCAGCACCGGGAGGCCAGGACCCTACGATTTCGCCGGCGCGCAATCCCGTTCGTCCGCATGACCAGCATGCTGCGAGACCCACGCGCCCACCGCATCCCACCCCGCGTGCCGTGACGATCGCGATACGCCCCTCGTGCCGAGGCGGGATGGGGAGATACAATCATGAATTCCGATAATGCGAAAGATATTTATTTTTTACGGCGGGACTGGACAGAGGTGATGTCGTTGCGGCGCCACGTGAAATGAGTTTTTTCGCGCAGGGTTTTTCAATGGCGCGAAGCGTTACGCTCTGCCTTCGCTGATCCACTCGGCCAGCCCCTCCGCCAGCCCGTCGAACATCACGCGGATCGGCGGGGAATCCTTCTGGTCCTCGTGCGCGGCGAGCCAGCAGTCGAGCTCGAAGGCAATGTGATCGGCGAGCACCGGGACCAAAGACGGATTGCGCCTGGCGAGCGCCGTCTGCATGCCGCCGATGCCGAGGCCGGCTTCGATGGCCGTGACCTGGGCGACGTCGGAATCGGTGCGGTAGGAGAAGAGTTCGCGCGAGATCGGGAGCCGTGAGCTCGCCACCGAGCGCGCCGAGTGATCGTCGCGGTCGAAGCCGATGACGTGGTGCGCCCCGAGCGCCTCGACCGTCTCGGGCTTACCGAAGCGGGCGATGTAGTCGCGGTGCGCGTAGAGCCCGAGCGGGACGCTGCCGAGCCGGCGCGCGACGAGGCCGTCCTGTTTGGGGCGGATCATCCGCACGGCGATGTCGGCGTCGCGCCGCAGCAGGTCGTCGGTGCGGTTGTTGAGCACGAGCTCGATGACGATGTGCGGATGCCGGTTGCGGAGGCCGGCGAGGATCGGCGGCAGCACATAGGTGCCGACGATCTCGCTCGCGGAGATCCGGACCACGCCGCGCGGCTGCGCCGTGTCGCCGCCGGTCCTGGCGCTGCGCACCAGCGCCGCGAACGCCGCTTCCATCGCCTCGGCATGCGGCAGCAGCGCGGTCGCCGCGGCGGTCGGCAGCAGGCCGGCCTGCGAGCGCGTGAACAGGGCGACGCCGAGACCCGTCTCGAGCTCGTCGATGTGGCGGCCGACGGTCGGCTGCGTCAGCCCGGTCGCGCGCGCCGCCGCCGACAGGCTGCCGCGCCTGACGACAGCGAGGAACGATCGGAGCAGGCTCCAGTCCGAGGGCTCAGTCATACAAAAACGTATAGCATCTCTAGGAAGATTGGCAATTTTCGTTTTGACAGAGGAAGGCGAGAGTGCCGGGGACAGCAGGAGATCGACCATGTCCACCAGCCCATCCGCTTCCACCGTTCTCGTCCTCGGCCTGACCGGCGCCATCGGCGGCGCCATCGCCGAGGCTTTGGCGCGCCGCGGCTTCATCATCCGCGCCCTGACGCGCCGGCCCGCGGCCGAGCGGCCCTCGTTCGGCTTTCCGGTGGAGTGGCGCGACGGCGATGCCCGCGATGCGGCCGCGTTGCGTTTGGCCGCCGAGGGCGCCAGCCTGATCGTGCACGGCGTCAATCCGCCGGGCTATGCGCGCTGGCGCGAGGACGCGCTGCCGATGCTCGCCAACAGCATCGCCGCCGCCAAGGCGGTTGGCGCCACCATCGTGTTCCCGGGCAATGTCTACGTCTACTCATCCGCATCGCCTGCGGTGGCGAGCGAGACGACGCCGCGGCAGCCGACGACGCGGAAGGGGCAGGTGCGGCTGGAGATGGAGGAGATGCTGGAGCAGGCCGCGCGCGAGCACGGCGTCCGCGTCATCGCCATCCGCGCCGGCGACTTCTTCGGCCCCGGTGTGACCAATTCCTGGTTCGCGCAGGCGCTGGCGAAAGGCGGCATGGCTGCGACCTCCGTGCAGCGTCTGACCAGGCCGGGTATTGGCCACGCCTGGGCCTACGTTCCCGATCTCGCCGAGACGTTCGCCCGGGTGGTCGACATCCGCGCCGATCTGCCCAACTACACGATGCTGAACTTTGCCGGCCACTACGATGCGACGGGCCATGACATGACCGACGCCGTCCGCCGCGTCCTCGGCAAGCCCGATCTGCCGGTGAAGCCGTTTCCGTGGATCATCCTCTGGCTCGCCGCGCCATTCGTGCGCTTCATGCGCGAGGCGATCGAGATGCGCTGGCTGTGGCAGCGGAGCCTTGCGCTGGACAATACACGGCTCGTCGGCCTGCTCGGCGCGGAGCCGCATACGCGGCTGGACGAGGCGGTGAGGACAGCGCTGGACCCCGCGATTGCACGTGAGTCTCAGGGCTTAGCTGCTTAGCGATACTCTCTCCACGTCATTGCGAGCGAAGCGAAGCAATCCAGAGTCGTTTCCGCAGTCCTGGATTGCTTCGTCGCTGCGCTCCTCGCAATGACGGGCGGAATAGTAGCCAGGATGAGCGGAAGCAGAGCCCGGAGGCGGACGCGATATCCGGGTTCTCACGAGCCGTCGCCGGTGAACCCGGATGTCGCTATCGCCGACGCCGAAGGGGCGTCGGCTGGCGCTCTTCCGTGCTACGAGGAGTTGGCGCCGAAGCGGCCCATCATTCCACCGCATCCTTCCGCGCGATCCGGTGCAACTGCTCGAACAGATCCGCTTGCTCGCTGGTGCAGAGACACACGCCCTGGGCGGACTCCGTGTCGCCGGCGTTGAGGTAGGCGTGGCCCATGGTGCTGTCGAGATACATGCCGTCGCCCTCGTGAAGGATCTCCGGCGCGTAGAATTCGGTGTGCACGGCAATGGTGCCGCGCGTCACCAGGAAGTATTCCTCGCCGCTGTGGCGGAGCAGGGGGCCGAACTCTTCCAATGTGCGGGCGCGCACCTCGGTGATCATCGGCACCATGCGCTTTCCGATCAGGTCGGTGCATTGATAGGTGTAGGTGTAGAACTTGGTATTCACCACCTGGCCCTGGCCGGCGCGACTGATGCTGCGGCGGGCGGTCACCGCGCGGCCCGGCTCGGGCTTTGGCGCCGCCGGGCTGAACAATTCGGCGATGTCCATCTGCAGGCCCGAGGTGAGCTGCAGCAGCTTGTCGTAGGTCAGCGACATCAGCCCGTTCTCGACCTTCGACAAGGTCGACAGCGCCATCCCGGTCTTCTCCGCCACCTGCTTCAGGGTCAGCCCGCGCGCCTGCCGGGCCGCCTTGAGGCAGTGGCCGAGCTGGGAATGCGGGCCTTCGGACGCGTGGTCGCTGACGGCGGTGTCGGTCACTTCAGGGCTCCGGAAAATCCGTTAGCGGATCGGGTTGTCTTCGGGGCGGCGGCAGTCGGGTAATGTCGCCCGAAAGGGGCTGATCAATCAACAAGCTAGGCCGGCGGCTCACGGTCATGCGTGAAGCGCGGTGGAACATTGCGTTTTCAAGTCGTGCATTCGATTTCTTATGTGCTAAATAGTTTTCCGAAACGGAAAAGAGAAGCCCTGTGGAATCGATCTGCGACAAAACTGCCGGCGAGCTGGTCAAGCTCTTGAAAACCAAGGCGATCTCGCCGGTCGCGTTGCTCGATTCGTGCCTGGAGCGGATCGCGGCGGTCAATCCGGCCGTCAATGCGGTGGTGACGCTGGACGAGCCGGGGGCCCGGGCGGCGGCGAAGGCCGCCGAGGCGGAGCTCGCGCGCGGCGAGGACAAGGGTCCGCTGCACGGGCTGCCGGTGCTGATCAAGGACACCCAGGACACCGCCGGGATGCGCTCGACCTATGGCAGCCCGATCCTGGCCGACAACGTGCCGGTGACGGACCAGGCCTCGGTGGCGCGGCTGCGCGCCGCCGGCGCGGTGATCTTCGGCAAGACCAACACGCCGGAATGGGCGGCGGGCGGCAACACCCGCAATCCCGTGTTCGGGGCCACCGGCAATCCGTTCGATCCGCTGCGCTCGGCGGCGGGCTCGTCCGGCGGCTCGGCCGTGGCGCTGGCCTGCGGCATGGCGCCGCTCGCCTCCGGCTCGGACACGGGCGGCTCCTTGCGCAATCCGGCCGGGTTCTCGGGGATCGTCGGCATGCGGCCGTCCTACGGCCTCGTCGCCAGCGAGAAGCGCGCCCATGGCTGGTCGTGCCTGTCGACCGACGGGCCGATGGCGCGCAATGTCGCCGATACCGCGCTGATGCTGGCGGTGATGGCGAGCGACGATGCGCGCGATCCGCTCGCCTACACCTTGCCGGGCGAGGCGGTGCGCGGCGCACAAGCGCGCTGGGCCGTGCCGCCGCAGGTGGACTTGCGCAAGCTCAAGCTCGCCTTCACCGAGGATTTTGGTTTTGCCCCGACCGAGCAACTGATCCGCCGCGCCTTCCGCGCGCGCGTGACGCGCATCGCGCCGCTGTTTGCCGACGCGGCCGAGAGCGCACCGGATTGCAGTGGCGCCGATGAGACCTTCGCGGTGCTGCGCGCCTCGCTGTTCCTGACCCAGCACGGCAAGAATTATCGCGAACGCCCTGGCATGATCGGGCCGAACGTGCGCGCCAATGTCGAGGAGGGGCTGTCCTACAGCCTTGAGGATTTTTCGCGCGCGGCCGCCAACCAGACCCGGATCTACCGGTCCTATCAGTCGTTCTTCGCCCAGCACGACGTGCTGATCAGCCCGACCATCACGCTGAGCCCGCGGCCGTGGGCGGAGCTGTATCCGGCCGAGATCGACGGCGTGCCGACGAAGTCCTACTTCCACTGGCTGGCGCTGGCCTATGCGGTGACGCTCGCGGGACATCCCGCGCTCAGCCTGCCGCTCGGCGTCGATGAGAACGGGCTGCCGTTCGGGCTGCAGATCGTCGGCCCCCGCGGTGGCGATGCGCTGGTGCTCGGCGTGGCCGCGGCTCTGGAAGCCGCCTTCGCCGACGATGCCGAACTGAGCCGGCCGCAGCCGGATCTCGCCAAGCTCGCCAGCCTGCCGCCGCTGGCGCAGACGCCGGGCTTCATGGCCTGGGATTGAGCGGCGCCGACAATGATCAACATTTTCCGGAGCTAACAATGTCCGACGCGTCCTCATGGCCGTTCTCGCTGGTGCGCCGCGCCGGCGGACTGGTGTTTCTGTCGGGCGAGATCCCGGTCGCCGATGACGGCAGCATTCCCGACGGCATCACCGCGCAGACCGACCTCGTGTTCAAGCACATCTCGGAGACGCTGGCGGGCGAGGGGCTTTCGCTCGACGACGTCGTGTCGTGCATGGTGCACCTCGCCGACAAGGCCGATTTCGCCGAATACAACGCGGCCTATCGCAAGCACTTCAAGGATCCGCTGCCGGTGCGCACCACGGTGCAGGCCCAGATGATCGCGGACGTGAAGCTCGAGGTCACCGTCGTCGCGGCGGCGCGGACCTGAAACAGGAGACATGACAATGCGTAGCGCGATCGTTCTCGGCGGAGGCATGGTCGGTGTCGGCACGGCGCTGCATCTGCAGAGCCGCGGCTGGTCGGTGGCGCTGGTGGACCGCCGCGAGCCCGGCCGCGAAACCAGCTATGGCAATGCCGGCATCATCCAGAGCGAGGCCGTCAGGCCGTATGCGATGCCCTATGATCTCGCCGGCGTGCTCGACATCGCGCTGGCGCGCACCAACGACGTGCATTACCGGCTGATGGCCTTGCCGTATCACGTCAAGCCGCTGCTGCGGTACTGGTGGAATTCGTTTCCCGCGCGCCACGACGTGCTGACCCGCACCTACGCGCAACTGATCGGGCGGGCGACGCTGGAGCACGAGCCGCTGATCGCTGCCGCCGGCGCCGGCAACCTTGTGCGCCGTGACGGCTTTCGCGTGCTGCACCGGACCCAGGCGCAGTTCGACAAGGAGGCCAGGGAGGCCGAGGCGGTCGGCAAGGCCTATGGCGTCAAGTTCAAGCTGCTCACATCGGCGGAGCTCGGCAAGGCCGAGCCCGGCCTGACCGATACCGGCATCGGCGGTCTGCATTGGCAGGAGCCGTGGACCGTGTCCGATCCGGGAAGCCTGGTCGCGTCCTACGCTGATCTGTTCGTCAAGCGCGGCGGCAAGCTGCTGACGGGCGACGCGACGACGTTGTCGCAGCAGGGCAGCGGCTGGGCGGTGACGACGCAAGAGGGGCGCATCGAGGCCGAGGCCGTGGTCGTTGCGCTCGGCCCGTGGTCGCCGGAATTCCTGAAGCGCTTCGGCATGGACATCCCGATGGTGCGCAAGCGCGGCTATCACCGGCACTATTCGGGCGGCGCGCCGCTCGACCTGCCGCTGCGCGACGCGGCGTTCGGCTACCTGATGAACCCGATGGCCAAGGGCGTGCGCATCACGACCGGCGCGGAGCTGTCGTCGCCGGATGCAAAGCCGACGCCGGTGCAGCTCGGCAAGGCCGAGGCCGCCGCGCGTCAACTGATCGATCTCGGCAAGCCGGTCGAGTCGGAGCCGTGGGTCGGCACGCGGCCGTGCATGCCGGACATGCTGCCGGTCGTCGGACAGGCGGCGCGGCACAAGGGCCTCTGGCTGCATTTCGGACACGGCCATCAGGGCTTCACGCTGGGGCCGGCCACCGGTCGTATCCTCGCGGAGCTGATGAGCGGTGAGAAGCCTTCCGTCGACGTCGCCGCGTGCGCGCCAGCGCGCTTCGGTGCGTAGTTCACGAGAGCCGCTGCAGTCCTGCAATCGCCGGCTGTAGCGGCTTGTCCCCAGCAGCGTCTTGTTTACCAACGACGCCCGTTTTGCGGTGCAAAATTCCGTACTTCACACATTCGCAAGTCCGCGCTCCTACGGTGAATCCGGTTGGGGCAGAATGCGGGGCGAGGCGCTAGTCGCAGGTTCTGTCGTCCACCGGTGATCCGAACATCCTGTGGGGGAGCAGATGAATTTCGCGGGCCTGGCCTACCGCTTCGTGTCGAATTTCGTATTTCTCGGCGCGGTGTATATGAGCCTGAACTACATCGAGAACTACCAGAATCGCGCGGTTCTGGCGCTCGTCATTCTGGTCTATTCCGGTATGCGCTCGTACACCGTCGTGCGCTCGTTTCATTTCTTCGGCCGCATCGAGAAGCTGGAGGCCGACGTTCGCCGGTTGTCCGGCATGCTAGGTGAAGGCCCTGTCGGCCAGGTCGTCAACAAGCAGACGATGAACGAAGTCGGCTCGCTGCGGCGCGACGGCGAGAAGATGTCCTACATGGACCTGTTCTTCCTGGCCGCGGCGGTCATTCTCTGTGTCAGCAAGCTGGTGACGAAGTAGTCGAAGTAGCGAGAGCACGATGTGCTTCTTCGGAAACGCATCATGGCCGCATGACGCACCTTTCCGATCCCGCAGTGCGCAGCTTTGTCGCAACGAACGATCCTATAAGTTAGTGACTCCGTCATGCCCGGGCTTGTCCCGGGCATCCACGTCGTTCCCAGCATGCCGGCCGACGTGGATGGCCGGGACAAGCCCGGCCATGACGACGTGGAGAGAGACGAGCACAAAACGGCGATCGCCACATGCGATTGCCCTGCCCTCCAGGGGAGGGTGACGGAATTCGCGGCCTTCCGTCGTCCTTATCGGTACGTTGGCGACGAGGGCATGATGCGTTTCCACGGAGGCGCATCATGCTCTAGCCGCGCGCGACGCTTGCGTCGCCGCGGCGGCTGCATGCGGTGCTCAGCGCTTCCGGAGACTGGCCAGCCGAACCGGCCGAGCGGCCGGTTTCGCCACGGGAGCCTCGAGGCGGGCGAGATGATGCCGTCCAGCCGAGAACGGAGCGACGGGCGGCCATGCGAACAGGTCGGCCGCCGGCGCGGGAAGGGCCGGCGCATTCGCGATCCGCGCAGCGACCGCCGGGCGCGGCCATGCCGGCTTCGGCAGGCTCACGGCCCCGGCCGGCCGCATCTCCAGATTGCCGAAATCATCCAGCCTGGCGCGGATGCGCGTCTCGGCGCCGGCGAGATCGACCGGCGTGATCGCCGGCCAATGCGCGACCGGCGTCTCGTCGGACGGCCGGTGCACCAGCCAGTCCTGCGGATCCGTCGGCGTTGCCGGCCGGTCCGGCGTTGCCGCCACGACGTGCACGACGCGGTAGTTCTTGGCCTTGAGGTCGGCGAGGATCTTGGGCAGCGCGGCGACCGTGCGCGCCTGGATGTCGTGCAGCAGCAGGATGCCCTTGCCGCGCGCCTCCAGCCGCTTGATCGCGAGCTCGTGCACCTTGGCGCCGGAAATGCTGCGCCAATCGTCGGCGAGGAAATCGGCGCTCCAGACCTGCAGGCCGAGCGAGGCGGCGTAGCTCTCGACGGCGTCGCCGCGCAGCAGGCCTGGCACCCGGAAGAACGGCGACAGCGCCGATGGATCGGTCAGCGCGGCCTTGGTCCAGGCGATGCCCTGGTCGACCTCGGGCTGCACCTGCTCGAGCGTCATCCGGTTCATGCTCAGCGGATGGTTCTGGCTGTGCGTGCCGATGCTGTGGCCGGCCGCGGCGAGCTTGCGCACGCCCTCGGGATCGGCCTTGGCCTGGCGGCCGATGGTGAAGAAGGTCGCCTTGACGCACTGGTCGGCGAGGATCTGCAGCACCTGATTGCTGTACTTCGGCAGCGGGCCGTCATCGAAGGTGATGACCACCTCGTGATCCCGGAGCGGAAGCGTCTCCTTGTACTGCATGGCGCCGAGCCGCGGATGCTCGCGCGGGTCGACCACCAGGGTGCGCGACGTGCCGAGCGCGTTGGGATTTCCGGGGCAATCGGCGGCCGACGCGGCCGATGCGATACTCAAGGCCGCTCCGGCAACGCCGCCGAGCAGCACTGCGAGCCGTGTGGGCCGTCCGACGCAAGCAGACTTACGATCACGCATCACGCTGCTCGATTCCCTTCACCGGGCCGGGTCCTTCAGCCCGGCGCTTCGATGGTCCATGATCGGTCGCAGCCATGCTGGCAAGCGCCCACCGAGACATAGCAGGGATGTTGAGCCGTCGCGACATCACATCATCCCGGGTTCCGCTTTACCGGTGGCTGTTGCCGGATTGCAATCGGCTGGAATCGTCACTCACTGCGACAGTCAAGCGTAATCAGCGGCCCTGAACGCGGGATTAACCACCGCCATGCGGCTCGGCGGGTGGAGGGCTGCCGCTGTGCTGTTCGCCGCTGTGCTGCTCAGTGTGCGGTTCCACCGCCTGCTCGGATTTCGCCGGCACGATGTGGACGATGCGATAGCCGTTGTCTTTCAGATAGCGCAGGAACGCGGGCAGCATCGCGACCGTGCGCGGCTGCGGGTCGTGCAGCAGGATGATGCCCTTGCGCGCCTGGGTCAGGCGCTTGACCAGCAGCTTGAAGGTCTGTTGCGGCGACATCGCCGTCCAGTCGCTGGCCCAGAGGTCGGCGCCGAACACGGCAATGCCGCGCGATTGCAGCAGGTCGAGGGTCGCTTGCGTCGATTCGAAGTAGGGGAAGCGGAAGAACGGCGTCGACGGGGTCGTGGTCTCGACGCCGTTGAGCGCCTTCTCGTCGGCGGCAATGCCGCGATCGATCTCCTCGACCGCCTGCTCCGGCGTGATGTGGGCGAGATGCGCGTGCGTGTAGGTATGATGGCCGACCGTGTGGCCTTCGGCCGCGATCTTCCGCACCAGCTCGGCGCGGCCCGACGCGGGCTGGCCGACCAGGAAGAAGGTCGCGCGCACGCATTCCTTGGCGAGCGTTGCGAGCACCTTGTTGGTCATCGGCGGCGAGGGGCCATCGTCGAAGGTCAGCACCACCTCGCCGTCTTCGAGCGGCAGCGTATCGGGAAAGCTCTTCAGGCCGACGCGGGGATAGTTCTTCGGGTTCACGCTCAGCACGCGCGAGGTGCCGAGCGTGCCTTCGCGCGGACATGCGGCGGAGGCGGCCATCGCGACATCGGCCGCGAGCAGCGCGGCTGCGACCGCGGCTGCATTTACCCATCCCGTGATCGGCCGAGGATGTCGCATCTTTTCCCGTTGCACTCGCTGTTGCCGATTATGTAATGCACGAAAGCACAAATCACACCATTTTGCGCTCGTGAGGCACGTCATGAACGAGACATCGGACGTTGCCCTTGCTGATGCCACTCTAGCTGGTCATGCGCCGATGCGCACCGAGGCCGGCGAGATCCGTCCCGAATTCCTCAGCGCCATCACGGCGGCGATCGCCGCCGAGGACGAGGCGTTCCTGCGCGCCGAGGTCGCCGAGCTGCACGAGGCCGATCTCGGCGATTTGATCGCGGCGCTGGCGCCGGACGACCGCGTCAGGCTGGTCGAGCTGACCGGCACCGATTTCGACTTTTCGGCGCTGAACGAGGTCGACGATTCCGTCCGCGAGGAAATCCTCGAGGAGCTCGAGCCGGAGACGGTGGCCGAGGGCGTCCGCGAGCTCGAATCCGACGACGCCGTCGAGCTGCTGGAAAGCCTCGACGAGGAGGACAAGGAGGAGATCCTCGAGCGCCTGCCGCCGTCGGAGCGCGACGTTCTCGAGCGCAGCCTCGATTATCCCGACGGCTCCGCCGGCCGGCGCATGCAGAGCGAGTTCATCGCGGTTCCCCTGGGCTGGACCGTCGGCGAAGCCATCGACTACATGCGCGAGACGCCCGATCTGCCCGAACGCTTCTACGAGATCTACGCCGTCGACGGCGCGCGGCACTGGCAGGGCGCGGTGTCGCTCGACACCTTGCTGCGCGCGCGAAGGCCGGTGCCGCTCGCCGACCTGATCGACGAGGACCGCCGGCGCGTGACCGTCACCGACGATCTGGCCGAGGTCGCCCGGATGTTCGGCAAGTACAATCTGGTGGCGGCGCCGGTGGTCGATGCCGACAACCGGCTCGCCGGCGTCATCACCATCGACGACGTCGTCGACGTGATCGAGGAGGAGGCCGACGAGGACTTCAAGGCGCTCGGCGGCGTGTCCGGCGACGAGGAGCTGTCCGACAGCGTCTGGACCATCGCCAAGGGCCGCTTCAACTGGCTGCTGATCAACCTGGCCACCGCCTTCCTGGCGTCGTCGGTGCTCGGCCTGTTCGAGGGCCAGCTGCAGCAGATGGTGGCGCTCGCCGTGCTGGCGCCGATCGTGGCGAGCCAGGGCGGCAATGCCGCGACCCAGACCATGACGGTCGCGGTGCGCGCGCTGGCGACGCGCGAGCTCGGGCCGAACAATGCGCTGCGCGTCGTGATGCGCGAGGCGCTGGTCGGCCTCGTCAACGGGCTCGCCTTCGCGCTGGTCACCGGCATCGCCGCGGTGGCGTGGTTCAAGACCCCCGGGCTCGGCATCGTGATCGGGCTCGCGATGATCTCCAACCTCGTGGCCGGCGCGCTCGGCGGCATCCTGATCCCGATGGTGCTCGAACGCGTCCGCGCCGATCCGGCGGTGGCCTCGGGGACCTTCGTCACCACGGTGACGGACGTCGTCGGTTTCTTCTCGTTTCTGGGCATCGCCACGCTGTGGTTCGGCCTGAAATAGGCGAGGCGCCTGAACGGCTTATATCGTTAATCCGGCCTTAACGCGGATCAGTGACACTCCTCGTCGAGACGGAGCTGGACCGATGCAACGCTTGCGGCTGAAGGCAGATGGACGAATCGTGGAGCTGCGCGACGGCGGAGAATTCCCGCTGGCGCCATCGGCCCCCGCAGCTCCCGTCGAGGTGCGCGATCTCCGCCGCCGGGTGCAACTGACGCAGCAGGAATTCGCCGCCAAGCTCGGCGTCCCCGTCGAGACCATCCGCAACTGGGAGCAGGGCAAGCGCATGCCGCGCGGTCCCGCGCGGGCGCTGCTCACCGTGATCGCGCACGCGCCGGAGACGGTATTCGCGGCCTTAGCTAAGACTTAAGCTCAAATCCGATCGTGCGTGGCACGTTGGGCGTGTGGCGTGCATAATGTTGCACGCGGTCTGGAGTGCACGGCCATGCTGATGATCGAGGCCAATGGTGCGAAGATTCCCGCTTTGGGTCTGGGGACCTGGGAGCTGCGCGGACGCACTTGCGCGCGCATCGTCGAGCAGGCGCTGACCCTCGGCTACCGTCATATCGACACCGCCCAGGTCTATGAGAACGAGAATGAGGTGGGCGAGGGCCTGCGCGCCTCCCGCGTCCGGCGCAACGAGGTGTTCCTGACCACCAAGGTCTGGACGACGCATTTCGCGCCCAACGATCTCGAACGCTCGACGAAGGAAAGCCTGGTGCGCCTGCGCGTCTCCGAGGTCGATCTCCTGCTGCTGCACTGGCCGAATTCGCACGTGCCTCTCGCGGAGACGCTCGGCGCGCTGTCGCATGCCAAGACGCTCGGGCTTGCCCGCCACATCGGCGTATCGAATTTCACGGTGGCTCTGCTCGATGAGGCGGTCGCCGTCTCGCCCGAACCGCTGGTGTGCGACCAGGTCGAGTATCATCCCTATCTCGACCAGACCAAGGTGCGCGAGGCCTGCGCGCGCCACGGCCTTGCGGTCGTCGCCTATAGCCCGATCGCCCGGGGCAAGATCAAGAACGATCCGACGCTGACGCGCATCGCCCGCGCTCATGGCAAGAGTCCCGCCCAGATCTGCCTGCGCTGGCTGGTGCAGCAGAACGCGGTGGCGATCCCGCGCACCTCGAAGATCGAGCGCCTGTCCGAGAACCTCGACGTGTTCGAGTTCGAACTGTCCGAGCAGGACATGGCCGACATCTTCGCGATGGGGAGCCCAGAGGGGCGGATGACCAACTTCGCCTTCGCGCCCAAATGGGATTGAGGGCGGCGCCCGCGCGATTATGCTAGACTGCGACGGGGCAGGGTGCGGCCGGCGGGCCGCTGGGCGGCGCGTGCTGCAACTCTGCCGTTGATCGGCGAGAGCGGGCGGGATCCGTTCTCGATCGGGCGCGGGCACAAGTGTAGCAGCATGGAACGTTGGCAGTTCATCCGTTGGGGCATCGCCGCGTCCGTGCTTGCGCATCTCTTGATCGCCGGGGGCGTCGTCGTCTCCACGACGGTCCGTCCCTACGAGATCCCCAAGAGCAATGAGATCGCGGTCGACATCGTCGATGCCGAGGAGCCGCAGAAGACGCCGGAGCCCGAGCCGACGCCGTCTCCGTCCGCCTCGCCGTCGCCCGAACTGACGCTGCCGCAGCCGGCGCCGCAGCCTTCACCAAGTCCGTCGCCAGCCGCCTCGGCGCCGCCGCCGGTTCCGCAGCCATCGCCGACCATGGAGGCCAAGGAGGCGCCGAAGCCAGCGTCCTCTCCGTCACCGCCGCCGCAGCGGCCGTCGCCGAAAGCGCCTGCGAAGATGGCCGCCAAGTCGGAAGCCAAGTCCGAAGCCAAGCCCGAAGCGAAGCAGGAGGTCAGGTCGGTGCTCCGGCCGATGCCGGTGCAGCCGCAGAGCTATGTGCCACCGGAGCCGGACATCACGGTGAAATACGGCGTGCGGCTCGGGCTGCCCGATCCGCTCGATGCGCTGCCGTCCGGCGGCGACCAGGAGGTCGGGTCGACCGCCACCAAGGCCGTCGCGGCCGATCTCGAGGCGGCGCTGCGCCAGCGCTTCAAATCCTGCGCCCGGCTGCCGGCCTCGCTGTCGCGCTCGGACGACATCTTCGTGAAGCTTCTGGTCGCGATGCGGCCCGATGGCCGGCTCGCCGCCGAGCCCGAACTGCTCGGAGGGCCCGCCGTGGCCGATCCCGAGAAGGTCGCCAAGGTGATCCAGCTCAAGCAGAGCGCGCTCGCCGCTCTCGATGCGTGTCAGCCCTATTCGATGCTGCCGCCGGACCGCTACCGGGAGTGGCAAGTGCTGGAGATCTCGTTTCGCCCGCAGGATTTCGGCGGCTGAGCTCTCTCGCGCCGTTGTCGACGCACCGCCCTCTGATCCTGTATGCGTCGCACGAGCCATGGGTGCGGACGCGGGGCCGGCGATCGAGATCGGCCGACGCCATTGACTCGAACACGGAGACGGCAGGACATGACGCTGAAGCTGGTGATCGGCAACAAGAACTATTCCTCCTGGTCGATGCGGCCGTGGCTGGCGCTGCGCGGCGCCGGCATCGCCTTCGAGGAGATCGTCATCCCGCTCTATACCGACGATCCCGCCGACAAGGCGCGCATCCTCGCGCATTCGCCGGCCGGCAAGGTGCCGGTCCTGGTCGACGGCGCGACGACGGTGTGGGACTCGCTCGCCATCATCGAATATGCGGCCGAGCGCTTCCCGCAGGCCGGGCTGTGGCCGGCGGACGCCGCGGCGCGGGCCCATGCGCGATCCGTCTGTGCGGAGATGCATTCCGGCTTCCAGGCGCTGCGCAACGAATGTCCGATGAACCTGCACCGGCCGGTGCGGCCGGTGGAGCTGTCGGCTGACGCCAAGGCGAACGTCGCCCGGATCGAGGAGATCTGGCGCGACTGCCGCGCGCGCCATGGCGCCGGGGGGCCGTTCCTGTTCGGCCGGTTCGGCGCGGCTGACGCGATGTTCGCGCCGGTGGTCACGCGGTTCCACAGCTTTGCGGTCCCCGTCGCGGCGGAGACCCGCGCCTACATGGACACCATGATGGCGATGCCGGCCTTTGCCGAATGGGTCCAGGCCGGGCTCGCGGAGACCTGGATCATCGCGCGGGTCGAAAACGTCTGAGCGGTGTTCCGTCAGGGCTGCCCCGGACGGCCGCGCGGTTCGTCCGGGAATACCATTCTTGACGCCATCTCGTTGAAGAACCTTGCAATCTTCCGGCCTGCTATGTCGCGAGAGGCTGGCCAGTGCGGGCCTCGGCATGCTATAGGACGCTACTTATAAAGACACGCCGGCCCGGGCAGCGGGACCAGGGGCTCGTGCCGGCATGCGAGCAGGAGAGGGCGTTGAAACACAAGTTCCCGATCGGAGCCACGGTCTACTTCACCACCAGCAATGTCTCGCGTCCGGCGGCGACTGGCACGTATGAGATCATCCGCCAGCTTCCGACCGAAGGCGATGACTGCCAGTATCGGATCAAGAGCTCCACGGAAGCCTTTGAGCGGGTTGCGAGAGAGAGCCAATTGGCCCTGTCGTGACGGCGGGGTCTCGACAGGCCTCGTCTTGAGCCTGTGCGTCGATGTGACGTGTCGAGAGGGAGGATCGTGCTGGCCACGAGGGCGTGGCGGGGGACCTAAACGAATGTTGCGCGATCCCTTTGGGGATAGCGGGTAGCTCCACACCATCCTGTGCCCACGGGGCCCATGGAATCGTCGTATTGTCGCCGGTGGGGCTGCCAAGGTTTTGGGTGATCATTTGAATTTGATGATCGTTTCGCGGCCGTCCCCTGTAGGGACGCCATCGGGGCCGTCGTTGTTGGCCCGCGTCAGGAACAAGCGCGCATGAATTCGACCTGGCCTTCCTCGCTCGACCAGCTTCTCAATTCGCCGGCCTTCCCGATGTGGCTGACCGTCGCGGCCGCCGGCTTCTTTGCGCTGGTCGTCCTGATCACGCTGCTGCGCGCCGAGAAGTCGGTCGCCAATGGCGCGCTCACCGTGATCACTCTGCTGGCGGTCGGGATTGCCGTTGCATCGATGATGCGAACCCAGGACGCCGCGCAGCGCAACGCCAATGGCGATCCGCAGACGACGGCGTCGGTCGGCCTTACGCCCCCCGCGCTCGCGTGCATCGACGACCTCGCCGGGGATCTGGTGCTGTCGAACTGTGAGCGAGCGCTGTTCGGCTCGCCGGACATGACGGCCGCCGCGGTGAGCTATTCGGCCGGGCTTCTCAGCCGGCTGTCGCAGGCGGGCGATCTCGCCAACGCCAACAAGGTGATGACAGCCGAATTGCTGGCGCTGCGCCGTGCCGTGGAGCGCGATCGCTATGGCCTGATGGCCTATGTGCTGTTGACGCGCGACCGCTGCACGCCGAATGATTGCGTCATGTTTCGCGCCGTCGGCGACCGCCAGCAACTGGTCAACAACATGGAAGGGCGGACCTATGAGGGGCTGGTGACGCGCTATGCCTCGCAGTGGAACGCGCCGCAGCCGCCCCAGGGCCAGCCGGCGCCGGTCGGGACCTTCGCGGGCCTCGCGCCGTCGCAGCCGACCGGCAAGCCGACCACGGCGGAGTTTCCGAGCTCGGCCAATACTCCGCCCGTCAGCATCATGAATCCGGAGCCGACAGCCTCGACCCGTTCGGCGGCGCCGGCGGCGGCCGCTCCGAAGCCGCCCACGCAGCTTGCGCCGCCCGCGCCGGCTTCCGTGGCGGCCAGCCATGCCCAGGCTCCCGCCGCGGCCAAGAAGGCGGCACCGAAGCCGAAACCAGCCGCGCCCGCGCAGCAGGCGGCGCCCGAGGCTGCCGAGCCGGCAGCGAACAACGAATAGCTCCGCTGGTCCAACCGCCCTCATGCCCCTGCACCTGATCAAGCTGGCCGTCGGCTGCGAGTCCGTCACGGACCTCAAGGAGTGGATCGCCGAGCGCATGCTCGCCGCCAAGAAGAAGGGCCTGCCGCAGCAGCACGTCCACGTCACGCGGATGACGCCGAAGCGTGTCGAGGACATCCTCGGCGGCGGATCGCTGTACTGGGTGATTCGCGGCGAGGTCGCCGCGCGCGAGAAGATCATCGGCATCGAGCCGTTCCGCGACGGCGACGGCATCGGCCGTTGCCGCATCATCATGCAGCCGAAGGTGATCGCGGTGTCGCCGCGGCCGATGCGCCCGTTCCAGGGCTGGCGCTACCTGACGGCGGAGGATGCTCCCGCCGATCTCGGCAAGACCAGCGCGGCCGGCGTCGAAGCGATGCCCGAGCCGCTGCGCCGCGAGCTGCGTGATCTCGGGCTGTTGTAGCAGCCTCCCGCATGTTGGCCGCATCCGAAGGGCGGCGTTGATCGGCCGCGCGCCCGCAAGCGCGCCGCACCTCTGCACCAAGATGGACATTGCGACGGTGCGCGACGACATCGCACGCGCGGTTGCGTTCGTGCACCGTACGCGAGCCGTCAATGCGAAAGCCGAGAGCGACGTCGCGCTCCGCTCGGGACGGCGTCGTCGAGCGGCTGATAGTCCGTCGCGGCGACGATCGCGCGCGGATGCCGGATCAGATCGACTTTCTCCGCCTGCCAGCTTGGAACGTCCTCCTTCCAGGTACGCCGGTAGGAACCGAAATCTTCCGAGCGGCGAACTGAGTCGCATGGACGAAGATCGACGAGCCACCTCGTCGGCACCGTGTGTCGCCCGTCGACCGGGCGACAGGCGATCGTCATGCAGCGCGCCGCTCGCCTTGCGGGCGGATGACATCGGGCTCGCGGCGCAGTGCGGAGACGATGCGGGCGATACGCGGATGTCGTGACATTTTTGCTCGATCTTCCGGCGAAAAAGCGCGGAGTCAGTGTTCGGCCTTGACGCTCGCGCGGTCGCCTCTCACAACACGGGACAAGCCGCTCAGCTTCTTCGATCACGCCTGTTAGCACCTCTCCGCAGCAAAATGCGGAGTTGGTAAACGCGCGCATCAAGTAGTAGCGGAGGATGCGTCCCCCCGTGGATTCACGATGAAGATGTATTTCACTTGACCACGGACGACCGTGACTCGAAGATGATCGTAAGGGGTCGAAATCATGCTGGTGCAGACTAGCCAAGGACAATCGGGCTCTGCCCACGTGGTTGTGCTTGGGAACGAGAAGGGTGGGTCGGGCAAGTCGACCACCGCCCTGCACATCGCCGTGGCGCTTCTCAAGGCAGGCCAGCGCGTCGCCACGATCGATCTCGATTGCCGGCAGCAGAGCTTCACCCACTACATCAACAATCGCAGCGCCTGGGCGCGCCGGACCGGCCTGCGCCTGGAGCTGCCGACGCACTACTGCATCCAGCTCGGTCAGACGCTGCAGATCGACGAGAATGAGAACACCGAATTCCAGCAGTTCATGGAGGCGGTGAGCGCGGTCGAGCGATCCTTCGATTTCATCGTTATCGATACGCCGGGCAATGACAGCTATCTGATGCGGCTGGCGCATTCGATGGCCGACACGCTGGTCACGCCGATCAACGACAGCTTTCTCGATTTCGACGTGCTCGGAACCGTCGACCCGGCCACCTATGCGGTGACCGGCGAAAGTCATTACGCCGAGATGGTGCGTGACGTCCGGCGCAAGCGGCGCCAGGTCGACGGCGTGATGACCGACTGGATCGTGGTCCGCAATCGCCTGTCGATGCTGGGCTCGCGCAACAAGCAACTGGTCGCGGACGGCTTGAAGGATCTGTCGCTGAGGCTCGGCTTCCGCGCCATCGACGGCTTCGCCGAGCGCGTGGTCTATCGCGAGTTCTTTCCGCGCGGCCTGACGGCGCTCGACGACATCGACGAAGCGACGCTCGGCACGCGCCCCAATCTCGGCCACGTCACGGCGCGGGAGGAGGTCACCAGCCTGCTGCGGCAGCTCAAGCTGCCGCTCGACGAGCGCGGCCGCCGCCGCGCTGCCAACCGGGCGGAGTGGTTCGCGCAGGTCGACAAGCCGCTCGACCTTCACGACATCATCAGCGCCTGAGGCGCAGGCCGGCGAGGCGCCCGGCCGCCGCCAACTGAGACATTGTGCGCTCTGGGCTCACACCGGCATCGCCGGTAACGTCCCGGGTTGTCGAAGCTTGGCAGCCGGCTGGCGGCCGGGATCAGACAAGGCTGTTGTCTCTGGTCGCAGTTGTCTCAGGTCAAAGCGTCGCCGATTTCGCTCGATTACCGTCAAATTCGTGACTGATTTGAACCTGACGTTCAGCCTTCCCGTCACAAAGGAGGGGCGCGGCGCCGCTTATGTTGCACAGCAACTAGGTGCGCCGCACAACGAACGGGCGGCGGATACACAACATTTAGCCTTTCTGTCACAGCGCGGTTACATATATTAAACAGAACGGGTCGCGAGAGTCTTACAGGTCTGAAACTACCTTTGATTGTGCTCCCGAGGGACGAACATGAAGCGTGGAATAACCGTTCTTGTGTCTGTCAGTATCCTGGCGGCCGTCGGCTACTTCACTGCGAGCAAGTGGGCGATCCGGCACGAGACGATCAGGTTCTATGACGCCTCCCGCAGCAACCGTCTCGTCGAGGTCGCCGTCGCGGTCCGCCGCGACAAGGAGATGCAGGCCGAAGCCGGCATGATCAAGCTGCCGGTCGCCATCCTCAATCACGGCAACACCGTGAAGTTCACCGAATACTCCTTCCTGGCCAACGTGCTCGCGGCGCGCGGCTATATGGCCGTCAGCATTCAGCACGACCTGCCGACCGATGCGCCGATGGTGACCAAGGTCGGCGAGCCCTATGTCGGCCGCTTGCCGCAGATCCAGCGCGGCGTGGCCAATATCAGGTTTGCGGTTCAGCAGATGCGTCAGCTGCAGCCGAATGCGGATTATGACCATCTGACCATGGTCGGCCACTCGATGGGCGGCGACATCTCGATGTACTTCGCCAAGCAGTATCCGGATGACGTCAGGAAGGTCGTTACGCTGGACAATCTGCGTGTGCCCTTCGTGACCGACGGCAAGTTCAAGATCCTGTCGTTCCGTTCCAAGGATCCGCACTTCAAGGCGGATCCGGGCGTGGTCCCGAGCGACGACATCTGCGAGCAGACCGGCATCACGGTCGTGAACACCGATTTCCAGCATAACGACATGCGCGACACCGGGCCCGACGATGCCAAGTCGTCGATCCAGGCCATGCTGGACAAGTTCCTTGCGGACAGCGACAGCTCCAGCATCGGTCCGGTGAAGTCAAAGACGCCGCTGCTCGACCCGGGCCCGGTCGCGCCCTATGCGCCGGTTGCCAAGGCCGCCACGCCGGCCAAGCCCCTGACGCATTGACGCTGGACGCCGCTTCCTCGTCTCGCCGCCGCACCAAGCTGCGGCCGAGACGTGTCCGACTACTGCTCCCCCACTGTCATTGAAGGCCGGGGCTCACCTGCCCACATGATGCGCATCGCAGCAGGTGATGCGCATGGCCGATCGTCCCTCGAAATCTGGTTCCGCACCCATGGCGTCGCCTGACGCAGAGGCGCGGCCGCAGCGCTTGCCGGAAACGGAACGGTCCACGGCGGATGCGATCGCGGCGTTTGTCGCGCAGGCCAAGGCCATGGCGCCGCAAGCGCAGGGCACCCGAGGCCGGCTCATGTTTGCCCTTGACGCAACGCTCAGCCGCCAGCCGACCTGGGACATGGCCTGTGCGCTGCAGGCCGAAATGTTCCGCGAGGCCGCCGCGCTGGGACGTCTCGACATTCGCCTGGTCTATTATCGCGGCTTCAACGAATGCCGCGCCACGGGCTGGATTTCCGACAGCGCCGAGCTGGCGCGGCTGATGAGCAAGATCGATTGTCGCGGCGGTGAGACCCAGATCGGCAAGGTGCTCGCGGAGGCGCGGCGTCACGCGACGTCGGCCGGCATTCGCGCCGTCGTATTCGTTGGCGATGCGATGGAAGAGAATGTCGACGAGCTCTGCGCCAGGGCCGGTGAACTCGGCCTGTTGAAGGTGCCGTTGTTCATGTTCCAGGAGGGGCAGGAGCCACGAGCCGAACAGGCCTTTCGCGACATGGCGCGGCTCTCCGGCGGAGCCTGGTGCCGGTTCGATCCCGGCGCAGCCGCGCAGTTGCGCGAACTTCTCCGCGCGGCAGCGGCCTATGCGGCGGGCGGCCGCGAAGCGCTGCTCCGGCTGGCGGGCCGCGAAACCGGGGCGGCCTTCCTGATCGATCAGATGAAATGACGGCGGATCCCGCTTTTCGGCGGCGCCTGCGGTGAGGCGAGGGTCCGACTGCGGCAGTCCCTCGCACGGCCGATCATGCTTTTTGGGACGACACGCCCTATATTCGGCGCATGACCCTGATCGCTGGCGCCGTCGCCGTCATCACCCTCTATTTGCTGCTGCAAATGTTCCGGAACGCCAATCCGGCGGCCTTGGCGCGAATCGTCAAGTTTGCCGGCGGTGTCGCCTGTCTTGCCGTGGCGGCGTTCACCGGTCTTCGGGGCGAGCTGGTGGTGGCGATCCCGATCGGGCTGTTCGGAGCAGGGCTGCTGGGCTGGTCGCCGGCTGGGATGGGCCCTGTCGGCAATTTGTTCGGGCTCGGCGGGCAACGTTCGGCGGGACAGAGCTCGCAGGTGCGCTCGCCCCTGATCGAGATGAGGCTCGATCACGACACAGGCCAGATGCAGGGGCGCTTCATTGCCGGCGCTCATGCCGGCCGGTCGCTGGATGACTTCGATCTGCCGCAGCTCGTGGCGATGGCCCCGAGCCTCGACGCCGACAGCCTGGCGCTACTTGAAACGTATCTGGACCGCCGGTTTCCCGCTTGGCGTCAGGACGCGCAGGGCGACGCGGCAGGGCGGCAGCGCCGCGCGGCGTCGAGTTCCAAAATGACGGACGAGGAGGCCTATCAGATCCTTGGCCTGCAGCCGGGCGCGGGGCGCGACGAGATCGGGCGTGCCCACCGTGCGCTCATGAAGAAACTGCATCCCGACCAAGGGGGGTCGACGTATCTCGCCGCCCGGGTGAACGAGGCCAAGGATACTCTGCTTCGTACGCATCACGGCTAACTCCGACAACGCTACCAACGCCCCGATGACGACCCCGTCGTGATGGCCGTTGTGTCGGCCCCGCAGGCTTTCGCCCTCGTCACGCACCATCGTTCGTCATGGTGAAGAAGTTCTAGCGGCAAATCCTTGACGAGTGGTTTGCACCCGCGCCGCCGGCCGTCGGTCGCGCGAGGCCCAAACGAAAAGGCCCGCGCTGTGTCGCGCGGGCCTCACCGTCCAAAGTGTCAGTGACGTTGTTAGTTGTGCACGGTCATGCAGGAGATGTCGGCGCGCTTCAGCTTCTTGCACACGGCCTCGGCCTGATCGCGATCGAGGCCGGCGAAGCGGGCGCGGATCAGCGTCTTGTCGCCCTTCGACACGGTCTCGGTGAACGGATCGGCCTTGCTGAGCAGTCCCTGGGCCGAGCTGCGCGCCGCTTCGATGCGCTTCTGAGCCTCGGCCTCGCTGTCGAGCGCGCCGACCTGGATGATCCAGCCGCTGCGCGCCACGGCCGACTTGCTCGGAAGTTCGGGCGCGGGGCTGGCGGACGCGAGCTGCGTGGGTTGCGGCGCCGGGGCAGCCGGAGGCGCGGCATAGGCCATCGCCTGAGAGGAACCCGCTGGCAGGCTGGAGGCCGGCAGCACACCGAGAATGCCGTTGCCGGTGCCGTGTCCCGGGGGCTGCGGCGGCATTTCGGGACGCGGGGCCTCGGCGCGGGCGATCGGCGGAGCCGGCTCGATCGCCTCGACACGCTGGGCGAACGGAGCGGGAGCAGGGGCGGCAGCAACCGGCTGCGGCGCAGCCGTCGCGAGCTTCACGGCACCAGCCTTGACCTGGACCGTCCGGACCTTGACCGGCTTCATCGGCTCGGTGGAGCCCGGAACGAGCGAGATCGGATTCTGAATCACGCCGGAGGTCATCGGCGCCGGCTCGGCCTTGGCTTCCTTCGGCGCCGACGGCGGCAGCGCGGCGGTGGCCTCGGAGAGGGTGGAGATCAGCTTCGCGGCGCGGCTCGGGGCCGGCGCGGCCTCGGGCGCTGCCGAGGCGAGCTGCATCGTGCTCTGGTCGGCGTCACCGTTGTCCGAGCTGCCGCGCTCGCTGATCGCGGCCACGGTGCGTCGGGTCGCGCCCTTCTCAAGATTTTCGGCGAGCAGATTGCGCATGATCGCATCGCGCGAGCCGCCGCTTCGGCCGCCCAGTACGACGCCGACCAGGAAGCGGTTGCCGCGGCGGATCGAGGTCACGAGATTGAAGCCGGACGCGCGCGTGTAGCCGGTCTTGATGCCGTCGACACCCTCGACGCTGCCGAGCAGGTGATTGTGGTTGCGGATCGACTGGCCGCGATAATTGAAGACCTCGGTCGAGAAGTAGCGATAGTAGCGCGGGAACCGGTCCTGGATCGCGCGGCCGAGGATCGACTGGTCGCGGGCGGTCGTGATCTGCTCGTCGGCCGGCAGGCCGGAGGCGTTCACATAGGTAGTGCGGCTCATGCCCAGCGCGCGCGCCTTGCGCGTCATCAGCTTGGCGAAGTCGTCTTCGTCGCCGGCAATCGCCTCGGCGATGACGACGGCGGCGTCATTGGCCGAGCGGGTGACGAGGCCCTTGATCGCGTCCTCGACGCGGATGCTCTGGCCGGGACGCAGCCCGAGCTTGGTCGGCGACTGCTCGGAGGCATGCTCGGAGACGGGCATCTCGGTGTCGAGCTTCATCTTGCCGGACTCGAGGCGCTCGAACAGCAGATAGAGCGTCATGATCTTGGTGAGCGAGGCCGGATGCCGCAGCGAGTCCGGGTTGGTCGCCGTCAGCGTCGCGCCGGAATTGCCGTCGACGATGATCGAGGCGAAGGCCGGGCTGTAGCTGCCCTCGTCATTGTGCGGCGAATGGCGTGCGTGATGATGCCGGTGGCGGCGCCGCGCTTCTGCGCTGTCGACCGTGACCACTGCTGCCGTCGCGAGGGTGATCAGTCCGTAGACGCCCACCCGCAAGAGGCGCGAGGAAGCCATTTTTGTGCGAAGCATGAAATCCCCGTCCAATTTCTGACGTGATCACCGGCTCGTAAGGCGAAATTGTGCCGAACGCCCTGTGATCGTGCCTGCCGGACCCTCCAGAACCGCGCCGTACCGCGGCACCGCATCGAAAGGCCCGAACTGAGGTTTTGTTAAGACGCTGTTTTAGAACAGCTTTACGGTTCGGCCGACGCTGGCCGGGACCATCGGGGAGGTTAGGACGGTCGAGTTGCCAAAGTATTAAAGAAATCTTGCCTCGACACTCCGGATTTCTGCTGATTCGATCCGCGACGGGGCAAAAATCCCATACTCCGCGACAATGCCTGCAATGGTGCATTGCACAAGATTCTTGCTTTTATTGTGCGGTGCACTATACTGGTGCCGCGTCAGGGAACCGGGGCTTCCCTGTGGGCGCTCAAAGTCAGGGAAAGGAATGCCACATGTTTAAGGTTGAAGACTTTCAGAACTACGGCAAGGAGCAGTTCGAGACCGTCGTGAACTCCGCGACCACCGTCCAGAACGGCCTCCATGCGATCGCCACCGCCTACGGCGACTATACGAAGAAGTCGTTCGAGGACACCAAGTCGTTCGTCGAGAAGCTCCAGGGCGTGAAGTCGCTCGACAAGGTGCTCGAGGCGCAGACCGAATTCGCCAAGTCGGCTTACGAGACCTTCGTCGCGGATTCGCAGAAGATCGCCGGCCTCTATTCGGATCTCGCCAAGCAGGCGTTCAAGCCGCTGGAAGGCATCGCTGCGAAGTTCACCCCGCCGGCCGCGCACTGATCGCGTTCGCGCCCGCAGGGAGCACAAAGCCCGGCTCGCGCCGGGCTTTTTTGTTGGCTGAATGCGTGGGGCGCCCGCGCCGCTATCTGGCGACGCGCAGCTTCGACAGGGCCGTGCCGATCGAATTGAACGTGGTCACGATCTGGCTCGAGCTCGTCAGCATGTAGAACTTGTCGGGACTGCTGGCGCAGTTTTGCAGCACCGTCGAGGTGGGGTCGGCTGGCGAACTCGTGTTCACCTGGATGGTGTAGATCGTGTACATCGAGTTCCCCTTCGAATCCTTGGTGTTCTTCAGATTCGAGCAGAGCAGGGCCTGGCGCGCGTCGATCGGGTTGCCCGAGGCCTGCGACGAGCCGTTGCCGTATTCGGGCCAGCGGTCCTCGGTGTTCAAGCCGTCCGACAGCAGGATGATGACGCGGTTGTAGGTGGTGTTGGCATCTTCCGACGGTGCGCCGAGCACGCCGTTGGGGATCAGTGACTGCACCGCCCATGCGAGCCCGATTGCCTGGTTGGTGCCGCCGGTCGGCTGCATGGCGTTGACGGCGCTCTTCAGTGAACTCCAGCTGTAGCTGAGCGGCACGATCTGGGCGAGCTTGGTCGTCGCCGTGCTGCTGCAATATTGGGTGTTGTTCTCCATGTGCTGGTTCGTCGGGAACAGCGTCTTGACGTCGGACGCCACCGGCGAGACCGCGGTCGCGTCGTTCGGCTGGGTGCGGTCGGCGACGCAGCCGGTCCAGCTGCTGAAGGCGTTCGCCACCCAGGTCTTGGTGTAGGTGTTGACCTTGCAGGTGTAGCCGCTGGTGCCGGATGTGCCCGTGCAGCTGCAGCTCTCATTGGCGCCGTTGCTGCACTTGCAGCTCGAGCCGGTGCAATAGGTGACCACCGTCGATGTCTTGGCCGTCGTCCAGCAGCCATTGTAGTAGCTGTGCGAGGCTGAGTCATAACCGGGGCAGACCTGGCCGGCGTTGGCGTCGCCGGTCTTCGGGATCGTCGAGGTGCTCGCGCTGCCCGAGGTCGGACCGCTGACGCAGCCGAAATAGTAGCCATTGCCCGAGGTGAACGGGCAGGCGGATCCCGGCCCGACCATGTCCCATTGCGCCTGGGTCAACTTCGTATTCGGGATCGCGGCCTGGTAGGAGCCGTTGTTGGGCTGAATCGTGGGCGGGTTCTGCCAGTCGGTCCAGTCGAGCCAGCTCTGGCTGTAATTGCTGGCGCCGACATTGACGACCTTGGCGAAGGGAACGACCGAGATGTAGACGTCGCCGGGCGTTTTCGCGAGGCCGCTGAGCTGGTCGATCAGCCCGCCGCTGCCGGCCACCGCGTTCTGCAGCGCGGTCATCTTGCCGCTGGAGGCCATCGAGCCGGTGTTGTCGAGCGCCAGCGCCACCCGCATTTTGACGTCGCCCCAGGTGGTCGTGCCCTTGACGCCGAAATCCATGGTGGGGAAGCCGACGATCTTCATAAACTGGGTGACGATCTGGCCCGAGGCCGACAACTGAATGTTGGAGGGTGAGGAGCTCGTCGATGCGGTATAGCTGACGTTCACGGTGACGTTCTGGGCGTCGGCGCTGGTGTAGAGCGCCTTGAAATAGGCCGATGCCTTCGCCGGGACGTCCGACGCTGTGATCGTGCCCTGCGACAGATCGCGCGACAGCATCAACGCGGCGGAGTCCAGCGCCCCCTGCATCGACGTCCTCGCCGCATTCACCCGGCTGTAGTCGATGCCGGCGCCGATGAAGGCCAGGATCGGAACGAGCGCGATGGCGAACAGCATGGAGATGTTGCCGCGGCGGTCGCGGACGAACTGGGGCACGACGCGGCGGCAGAAGCGGAGCGGGGAAACGGCGGTCATGTCGCTCACCAAATGTGGTTTCTGCAGGTGATTTCCGCGGCCGGTCGATAAAGGCAGGTGAATCCGAAACCGGAAAACCGCAGGTGTGCCCGCAGCCCGGCACCGCTCCCCCGGCGAATCCGGTTCCCTGTCAATGCCCAGTGAATGGGCTTTGTAAAATGCGGTCGGTTTGATTAACCTTCGGTGCCATCGCCGGGGCAGGGAATCGGTCCTGCCGGGGCGCCGTGTCCCTCGCGGTCATGCGCTTGCGGCAGACCCGTCACTGACCCATATTCCTGGTGTCGGTCCGACCGGACCGGTCGGCTGGGACAGGCGATCTGGAAAGCAGGACCGGGTGGCGGAAGCGGCCCGGCCGGGGACAGGACGGGGCAGCCCTTATTGAGACACCCTCTCCAGGGAAACTCTTTATTGGTGTCCTCGTCGCCATATCTAACGCGTGCAAGATGTCGCAGCCAACTTCCAGATTGAACCGATCCGCGCCCAGGATGAGCAATAACGACAATAAATCGGGTGGTCCGGGTGGCCCCGTCACCTCGGTGATCACCAAGGTCAAGCCGAAGACCAAGCGTCCCAATCTCTATCGGGTCCTGATCCTCAACGACGATTACACGCCGATGGAGTTCGTGGTTCACGTCCTGGAGAAATTCTTCAACAAGGACGTCGAGGCCGCGACCAAGATCATGCTTCACGTGCACCATCACGGCATCGGCGAGTGCGGTGTCTTCACCTACGAGATCGCCGAGACCAAGGTGACGCAGGTGATGGACTTCGCCCGCAAGCACCAGCACCCGCTGCAGTGTGTGATGGAGAAGAAGTAGCCGCGTCTCCCGATCCGGGGGCCGCGATGATCGCACAGCCGATGATCGGACGCGCGTCGGCTGATGGAGCGTGAGGGCAATTGCCGCATCTTCGGCGTGCCCGGAGAGTGCTTCGTCCGCAGAATTACGGCCGATCCGGTCCCGTCTCTTTGGGGACTCAGAACGGCTCTTCCCGTCGGTTGTCGAGGCTGGGTTCGCCTCAATCGGAACGGGTTTTGCATTGACGATCCGGTGAACCCGTAATCGAGACGCTCGGCCGGTCTTTTGTCGCACTCGGTTATAACTATATTTGACAAAGGTTGTTGTTGCCTGACCGGGCGGCGGCGATCATGATGGCAAGGGGCCACAGAGGACGCGCATGCCGACTTTTTCTCAAAGCCTTGAACAATCCCTGCATCGTGCGCTGGCGATTGCCAACGAGCGTCATCATCAATACGCGACATTGGAACATCTCCTCTTGTCCTTGATCGATGACAGCGATGCAGCGGCCGTGATGCGCGCGTGCAGCGTCGACCTCGACAAGCTGCGCGGCAGTCTCGTCAATTATCTCGAAACCGAGTTCGAAAATCTGGTCACGGACGGCAGCGACGACGCCAAGCCGACCGCAGGTTTCCAGCGCGTGATCCAGCGCGCGGTGATTCACGTTCAGTCCTCGGGCCGCGAAGAGGTGACCGGCGCCAACGTGCTGATCGCGATCTTCGCCGAGCGCGAGAGCCACGCCGCCTACTTCCTGCAAGAGCAGGACATGACGCGCTACGACGCCGTGAACTACATCAGCCACGGCATCGCCAAGCGCCCTGGTGTTTCCGAAGCGCGCCCGGTTCGCGGCGTCGACGAGGAGACGGAGACCAAGGGCAACGAGGACTCCAAGAAAAAGGGCGAGGCGCTGGAAACCTATTGCGTCAATCTCAACAAGAAGGCCCGCGACGGCAAGATCGATCCGGTCATCGGCCGTAACTCCGAGATCAACCGCGCGATCCAGGTGCTGTGTCGCCGGCAGAAGAACAACCCGCTGTTCGTCGGCGAAGCCGGCGTCGGCAAGACCGCGATTGCCGAAGGTCTCGCCAAGCGCATCGTCGACAGCGAGGTTCCCGAGGTGCTGTCGGCGGCGACCGTGTTCTCGCTGGACATGGGCACCTTGCTCGCCGGCACGCGCTATCGTGGCGACTTCGAGGAGCGCCTCAAGCAGGTGCTGAAGGAGCTCGAAGCGCATCCGAACGCGATCCTGTTCATCGACGAGATCCACACCGTGATCGGTGCGGGCGCGACGTCGGGCGGGGCGATGGATGCCTCGAACCTCTTGAAGCCGGCGCTGGCCTCGGGCTCGATCCGCTGCATGGGCTCGACCACCTACAAGGAATATCGCCAGCACTTCGAGAAGGACCGCGCTTTGGTACGCCGGTTCCAGAAGATCGACGTCAACGAGCCGTCGGTCGAAGATGCGATCGCGATCCTGAAGGGCCTCAAGCCTTACTTCGAGGACTATCACCGCCTGAAGTACACCAACGAGGCCATCGAGGCCGCGGTGCAGCTGTCGTCGCGCTACATCCACGACCGCAAGCTGCCGGACAAGGCGATCGACGTGATCGACGAGTCCGGCGCGGCGCAGATGCTGCTCGCCGAGAACAAGCGCAAGAAGACGATCGGCATCAAGGAGATCGAGACCACGATCGCCACGATGGCGCGGATCCCGCCGAAGAGCGTGTCGAAGGACGACGCGGAGGTGCTGAAGAACATCGAGCAGACCCTGAAGCGGGTGGTGTTCGGCCAGGACAAGGCGATCGATTCGCTGTCGGCCTCGATCAAGCTGGCGCGGGCCGGCCTGCGCGAGCCGGAAAAGCCGATCGGCTGCTACCTGTTCTCGGGTCCGACCGGCGTCGGCAAGACCGAGGTGGCCAAGCAGCTCGCGGCGACCTTGGGCGTCGAGCTCCTGCGCTTCGACATGTCGGAGTACATGGAGCGGCATACCGTGTCGCGCCTGATCGGCGCGCCTCCCGGCTATGTCGGCTTCGACCAGGGCGGCCTCCTGACCGATGGCGTCGACCAGCATCCGCATTGCGTGGTGCTGCTGGACGAAATCGAGAAGGCGCATCCGGATCTGTACAATGTGCTGCTGCAGATCATGGACCACGGCCGGCTCACCGACCACAACGGCAAGCAGGTCAACTTCCGCAACGTCATCCTGATCATGACGACGAATGCGGGCGCGGCGGACCTCGCCAAGCAGGCGTTCGGCTTCCACCGTTCGAAGCGGGAAGGCGACGACCACGAGGCGATCAACCGGCAGTTCGCGCCGGAATTCCGCAACCGCCTGGATGCGATCGTCTCGTTCGGCCATCTCTCGGTCGACGTGATCGGCATGGTCGTCGAGAAGTTCGTGCTGCAGCTGGAGGCCCAATTGGCCGACCGCGACGTCACGATCGAGCTGTCGGAACCGGCGAAGGCCTGGCTGATCCAGCACGGCTATGACGAGCAGATGGGCGCGCGCCCGATGGGCCGCGTGATCCAGGAGCACATCAAGAAGCCGCTGGCCGACGAGGTGCTGTTCGGCAAGCTGAAGAGCGGCGGCCACGTCCGCGTCGTCCTGGTCAAGGACGAGTCGGGGGTGGACGAGAAGATCGGCTTCGAGTTCGTCGACGGCCCGGTCTCGCCGAAGTCGGAAGTGCCGGCGGCGCGCAAGCGCAAGCCGAAGTCCGGCGGCAGCGGCCCGAAGGGCCCGGCGCCGAAGGGACCGCTGGTCAAGGCGTGATGGCCGGACCAAGTCAATGAATGAAAAGGCCGGCTTCGCGCCGGCCTTTTCTATTTGGGTCTGTTTTCTTCAGTGGGCCTTTTCTTCAGGCCTCTTCTGCTCAGGCCTCGTCTGTCTCGCTCACGCCGCTGAATTGAGCGGCTTCGCGCGGTCGATACGCTTGCGTTCACGTGGCGAATGCAGGGCGTTCCACAGATCGGTGCGGCGCTGGACGTTGAGCCAAAACTCTGCGCTGTTGCCGAACACGCGGGCGAGGATGAGGGCGGTGGCGGCGGTGACGTTCCGCTTGCCGTTGCAGAGTTCGTTGACGTGCTTGCGCTGCACACCCATCGCTGCCGCCAGCGCGGTCTGCGTCAGCCCGAGCGGCTGCATGAACTCCTCGACCAGGATCTCGGCTACTGTCGCTGGCTTGCATTTCGTCATCAGCATGGATGGGCTCGCTGGGAGACTGCACCCGTATCTCTGCGGGTTCATGTGACGGACTGTGGAATGCACCCGATAAGGGGTCAAGCAGGTGGTCGACGAGGATCTCGCGCTCAGGCCGGCTTGATGAAGAAGTACACCGTCAGCCCGCAGCCGACCGCGATGATGAAGCGGCGCACGTAAGCTGGCGGGATGATCTGGCCGAGGCGGGCGCCGACGAAGCCGCCGAGCATGCCCGTGCACATCATGGTCAGCGTCTCCAGCCAATGCACGCGGCCGGAGAAGGCGAAGATGATCGAGGCCATGATGTTCATCAGCGCGGCCAGCCAGATCTTCAAGCCGTTCATCGCGCGGATGTCGCGCATGCCATAGAACACCAGCGCGGCCAGCATCAGGATGCCGATGCCGCCGCCGAAATAGCCGCCATAGATTGCGATCACGAACTGCACGGCCTGGATGGTCAGCGGCCCCAGCCAGGGCTTGCCGTCCTTCGGCGTGAAGCGCATGCCGAAGGCGAACACGACGGTGGCGAACAGGAGGAGCCACGGCACGAGCCGGCTGAAGGCCGCCGACGGCGTGACGAGCAGCAGCACGGCTCCGAGCGTACCGCCGACCAGGCTGATGATCGACAGCCGCACCAGGTCGCGGCGCCACGACGCCTCGGTGTCTCTCAGGATGTCACGCGAGGCGAAGGCGCTGACGAACTGCCCGGGACAGAGCGCGACCGTGCTCGAGGCGTTGGCGTCGATCGCCGGAATGCCGGCGGCCAACAGGGTGGGGAAGGTCAAGAAGGCGCCGCCGCCCGCGAGCGCATTGACGATCCCCGAGCCGAAGGCAGCGAGCGCAAGCAGGGACAGCATCGTGAAGTTGGTCGTCCACACAGGTTATGCTTCCGTCGTTCGTAAAACATAGCCCGGGCCGTCGCTTCGGACTTCCCTCCTGTAAACCCTCTTCGGATCACCGTTTCGTAGCCCGAGCGAACGGGCCGTCTCCAGTCCCTCCAGTGCCAATGCGCCCGCGACCAACTCAGCAAGGCCGTCGAGGCTCGCACAGGCCATGCGGAGCACTGAGGGTAAGCCAGTATCGATAGTCGCTGAACTCCGCATAGTCGGTCAACGCCAACTTGACGGTGATGCCCAGTGCCTCACCAACGATGTATGTGTTCTCCACGTAGAACGAACTCTCGCGAATCTCCACGAACCTCACATTCAGGCGACTGAAAATCGACAGAGCGAATTCGGCTAGATTCAGTGACTCATCGTCCCGAATGAACACTTCACTCATCTGCCGCTACTCGCCCTTCAGCCGCTGGCCATCATGAACGCGGACATGCTCGGCACCGCGCGCGCCAGCCGGCGACAGCCGGAGCATGCTCAGGAACGCGCCGACCAGCGCGAAGCCGACGCCGGTCAGGAGCGACAGCCGCGTTCCGCCGGAGGGATCGAGCGCCAGGAACATCGCGACCAGCGCCGCACCGGTGGTCTGACCGAGCAGCCGCGCGGTGCCGAGCATGCCGCTGGCGCCGCCGGCGCGTTCGCGTGGCGCGGCGGCGATCATTGTGCGGTTGTTCGGCGTCTGGAACAGGCCGAAGCCGCAGCCCGCCAGCGCCATGCGCCAGACGACGTCCCAGGATGACGGCTGTTGCGGCAGCAGGCCGAGCGTGAGGAGTCCGGCTGCGAAGATGACCAGGCCGATGCCGCCGAGCAGACCGGCCGGCACGCGCTCCACCAGCCGTCCGGCGATCGGCGCGGTCAGGCCGACCGCGATCGGCCAGGGCGTGATCAGGAGGCCCATCTGCACCGGCGAATAGCCGAAATGGCTTTCGAGATAGAACGGGATCGCGACGAAGGCGAGCATCTGGCCGCAGAACGACGAGATCGAGGTCGCGATCGACAGTGCGAACACGGGGATGCGCAGGAGGTCGAGCGGCAGCAGCGGCGAGGCCATATGGGTCTGGCGATAGACCAGCCAGATGCCGGCGATCACGGCGACGACGAACTCGATCGCGCAGGTCACCAGCGCCTCGCCATGGCCGAGGCTGTCGACCGCGGCGATGAGGAAACCGAAGGTGACGGCGCTCAGCGCCGCGCTCTGCCAGTCGAACATGTGCGGCGCGCGCGGCGTATGCGGCAGGAAGCGGAAGCCGAACACGAAGGTGACGATGCCGAGCGGCACGTTGATCGCGAACAGCCAGGGCCAGCTGCCGACGGCGAGGATGCCGGCCGCGATCGTCGGTCCCACCGCGGCGGACACCGCGACCACCATCGCGTTGACGCCGATGCCGCGGCCGAGCAGCGCCTGCGGATAGGTGAAGCGCACCAGCGCCGAGTTGACGCTGAGAATGCCGGCGGCGCCGAAGCCCTGCAGGATGCGCGCGAGCGTCAGCAGCAGCAGGCTGTCGGACAGCGCGCAGAACGCCGACGCGGCGGTGAACAGCACGAGACCTGCGAGATAGACCCGGCGATAGCCGATGATCTCGCCGAGCGAGGCCAGCGGCAGCAGCGAGATCGTCACCGCGAGCTGATAGCCGTTGACGATCCAGATCGAGAACGCCGGGCTGGCGTTGAGATCCCGGGCGATGGTCGGCAGCGCGACATTGGCGATGGCGCCGTCGACCACCGCCAGCACGATCCCGAGCGCGATCGTGACGATCGCCCAGGTCCGCTGCGGCAGCGGCAGGCCGTCGGCATGCACCATCGTGGTCGTAGAGTTCATTGCGCAGGTTCCCGCCGCAGCCGGGCCGCGGATGAGGGACGGGCACGGGCAACCGCACCGCACAATCCGCGTTCCATGCGCTCAGGCGGGACCGAGGCGTCAGCGCCTGGAACGGACCTGAATGGCCTTGAGATAATTGACCACGGCTTCCGCGTCAGGCCGGTCGAACTGGAAGCTCGGCATGTCCTTATGGATGGTGGAGAGGCCGTTTTGCAGCCGCTGAGCAAAATCCTCGTCGTAGAGCTTGCTGTCACCGAAGGTCCTGAACGGGGGCGCGTCCGGGTGCGGGCTGGCGCCGGTGGGACCTATCGCATGGCATCGGCTGCAAAGGCTTTGCAAGAGCGCTTTTCCACGCTTCTGCTCGCTGTCCAGCGCATGGCTGGCGGTGGATGCCAGCGCCAGCAGCAGCAGGCAGGCGGATCCCATTCGTCGTCTCATAAACGCGTGTCTCGCTTGGACGTGCGCCCAGGGCTACCAGCGGCCCTCGGCCTTGCCATAGGCATACAGGGCCACGAGCCCGATCGTCACCAGGGTCGAGCCGATCAGGACGATCCGGTCCCAGCGCAGCTCGGTCTCCTCGTCGCGCTGCAAGGTCAGCAGGGAGAACAGGGCCTTCATGGCAAAGCGGCGCATCGGATCGGTCCCGGCAGCGGCCCCGCATTTCGATGATGTGGGCCGGTGCCACTTTAGCCCGCCCGGTCGGTGCCCCGCCATGACGAACATCGCGTGGGCCGAGCCCTCGAGGCTGAACGGAAGCACGGTGCCCGAACTAACCCGCCTGTCCGAGCACGACGTCCGCGACCGCGCGCGCGACCTTCGCGATCGTGGCGTTGCGCTCCTCCGGCGAGGCTTGCGAGCCGGTCAGATAGGCCGTGACCAGAACCGGCTTGCGGCCTGGTGGCCAGAAAACGCCGATGTCGTTGGCCGTGCCGCGCTCGCCAGAGCCGGTCTTGTCGGCGGTGCGCCAGTCACGTGGCACACCGGCCCGCAATCGGGTGTCGCCAGTCTTGTTGGCGAGCATCCAGCCCGTCAGCCTCTCGCGCATGGTCGTCGACAGGACGTCGCCGAGCAGCAGGCGGCGCAGGTTCTGCAGTATGGCGGCCGGACTGGTCGTGTCGCGGGGATCGTCGGCCTTCGCCTCGTTGAGCTCGAGTTCCCAGCGGTCCAGACGGGTGACCTCGTCGCCGATCGATCGGACGAAACCTGTCAGTCCCGAGGGACCGCCGATCTGCCGCAACAGCAGATTTCCCGCGGTGTTGTCGCTCTGCGTGAGCGCAGCTTCGCAGAGTTCGGCGAGGGTCATGCCGCGGCCGACATGCTCCTTCGTCACCGGCGAATAGGTCACGAGATCCTTCGCCTCGAACGCAATGCGCGTGTCGAGCTGCAAGTCGCCGGCGTCGACGCGCTTCAGAACCGCTGCGGAGGCCAGGCATTTGAACGTGCTGCACATCGGAAAGCGCTCGGCCGGACGCAGGCCCGCCTCGAACCCGGTCTGGGAGTCGAGCACGGCGACGCCGAGCCGTCCGAGACTCTCGCGTTCGATGCGGGCGAGTTCCTGTTCCAGGCGCGCTCTTCGGTGGTCCGCCGCGTTGGCCGCTGGCGATCGCAGCCAGCTCGCCGAAGCCGCGATCCCAAGCAGTCCAAGACCGAGATGACGTCGCGTCAGCATGTTCATTCTCCCGTGACGGCGCGAACCTGCCGAACGGGGTGACGACTGACAAACGATCATTTATGCGTCGAGCCATGAGCAGAACTTGGCCATCATGCCCATCCGCAACCATCTCCCGTTGAACGCTCTTCGCGCCTTCGAAGCGTCCGCGCGGCATCTGAGCTTCACCAAGGCGGGCTTGGAACTCAGGGTCACGCAGACCGCGATCAGTCACCAGGTGAAACAGCTCGAGCAGATGCTGGGCTCCAACCTGTTCAGGCGGCTGCCGCGCGGCCTCACGCTGACCGACGAAGCGCTTGCTCTGTTTCCAGTGCTCAACGACGCGTTCAGTCGCATCAGCGGCGCGATCGATCGCATCGAGACGAAGGGAGCCCGCGAGGTCGTGACTGTCGGTTGCGTCGGCACCTTCGCCACCGGATGGCTGTTGCAACGTCTCGACGGCTTTCGCGAGATGCACCCCTATATCGACCTGCGCCTGCTCACCAACAACAACCGCATCGATATCGCTGGCGACGGGCTCGACATCGCGCTTCGCTTCGGCGACGGCTCCTGGCATGGCACCGAAGCTCTCCATCTGATGTCCGCGCCGCTGTCGCCCGTCTGTCATCCCGACGCCGCGAGCCGTCTGCGCGCGCCGTCGGATCTCGCGCGTGAAAATCTGCTGCGGTCCTACCGCGCCGAGGAGTGGCCGCTCTGGTTCGCGGTCGCGGGTGCTCCGTGCCCGATGATCCAGGGGCCGATCTTCGACAGCTCCGTCGCGATGGCCGAGGCGGCCGCGCGCGGCGTCGGCGTCGGACTGGTCCCCATCGCCATGTTCGAGCGCGAGCTTCAGACCGGTCGGCTGGTCCGGCCGTTTGCAGCCGAGGTCGCCGCCGGGTCCTATTGGCTGACCTGGTTGAAGTCCAAGGAGCCGACGTCCGGCATGCGCGCGTTCCGTGACTGGATCATCGATGCCTTGCGCGCCGGTACGCCGGCCTGATCGCGGGCGTGGGCGCTCAGCGCTTCACGGCGCTGCGCCGCCACTCGCTCGGCGTCAGGCCGAACTGCTCGCGGAATACGCGGCCGAAATGCGAGAGATCGTTGAAGCCCCAGGAAAACGCGATCTCGCCGATCTGACGATGCACCAGCGACGGCGAGCCGAGGTCACGCCGGCAGTGCTTGAGGCGCTCGGCCAGAACGAAGCGTTGAAACGAGAGCTGCTCGTCGGAGAACAGGTCATTGACGTAGCGCGCCGACAGGCCGAGTTCGCGCGCGATCGCCTGCAGCGACAGATCCGAATCCGACAGCCGCGTCCGGATATGTGCCTTGATACGGTAGAGCAGGGCCGCGCGATGGCTGGACGACGGCAAGGGCTGCGTGCTGAGCCGCTCGGTCAGAGTCATCGCAAGCAGGTCGGCGGCCTGATCCGCGAGGTGCTCGGCATGCTCGACGCCGATGTGATCGGCGCGCTCGCACAGCTTGATAATGAAGTCATAGGCGAGCGGCTGCAGCGGGCTGTCGCTGCCGAAGGTGATCGCCGTGACTGCCTCGGTCGCGCCGATCCTGCGCTGCAGCATCTCGCGCGGCAGCTTGAACACGGTCTGCCGGAAGGCCGCGTCGAACTGCAGCTCATAGGGCCGCGTCGTGTCGTAGATCGCGAACTCGCCGGGCCGGATCACCGTGTCGCGGCCGTCCTGGGTGACGCCGCCGGTGCCCTCGCGTCCGAGCGCGACCAGCACGTAGTCGGCATCGGCACGCGCGATGCGCTGCGTTGTCCGGCGCACGCGCTGCTGGTCCGAGGCGACCTCGGAGCAGACGGCCCGGCCCAAGGTCGTGTGCGTCACCGCACCGCGAAACGCGCTGCCGAGATCGGACGTGCAGTCGAGACCGACATAGACGTCGCAGACGATATCCTGCCACAGCGCCAGCCGGCGGTGGCCCGGGCTTCCTTCCGTGGTGAACAAGACCGGCATCGCTCCGTCTCCCTCCGCAGCCATTCGCGTGGATCGTCGGAATTCAGCAAAATCCGGGCCGGAGGGCTCTTCCTCACGGCCGCAGTCGAGTTTTCGTTCCGTCCAAGACGAGCGCGATTACGGGCCGAGGTCAATACTGCAGGCCAATGCGGCGCCGCGCGCCGCCGATCCGGCAGCAGGGGAGTTCACGCAATGGGACTGGCACATCCGAAGTACAAGGTCGCGGTGGTGCAGGCGGCGCCTGCCTGGCTCGACCTGGACGGTTCGATCAAGAAGACGATTGCGCTGATCGAGGAGGCCGCCGACAAGGGCGCCAGGCTGATCGCGTTTCCGGAGGTGTTCATCCCCGGCTATCCCTGGCACATCTGGATGGATTCGCCGGCCTGGTGTATCGGCCGCGGCTTCGTGCAGCGCTATTTCGACAATTCGCTGGCCTATGACAGCCCGCAGGCGGACGCACTGCGCGCCGCCGTGCGCAAGGCGAAGCTGACGGCCGTGCTCGGCCTGTCCGAGCGCGATGGCGGCAGCCTCTACATCGCGCAATGGCTGATCGGCCCGGATGGCGAAACCATCGCCAAGCGCCGCAAGCTGCGGCCGACCCATGCCGAGCGCACCGTCTACGGCGAGGGCGACGGCAGCGATCTCGCCGTGCATGACCGTGCGGATATCGGCCGGATCGGCGCGCTGTGCTGCTGGGAGCACCTGCAGCCGCTGTCGAAATACGCGATGTACTCGCAGAACGAGCAGGTGCACGTCGCGTCCTGGCCGAGCTTCTCGCTGTACGATCCGTTTGCGCCGGCGCTCGGCGCCGAGGTCAACAACGCCGCCTCGCGCGTCTATGCCGTCGAAGGCTCCTGCTTCGTGCTGGCGCCCTGTGCGACGGTCTCTCAGGCGATGATCGACGAACTCTGCGACCGGCCCGACAAGCACGCGCTGCTGCATGTCGGCGGCGGCCATGCCGCGATCTTTGGCCCGGACGGCAGCATGCTCGTCGAGAAGCTGCCGCCGGAGCAGGAGGGATTGCTGATCGCCGAAATCGACCTCGGCATGATCGGCATCGCTAAGAACGCCGCCGACCCGGCCGGGCACTATTCGCGCCCCGACGTCACGCGGCTGCTGCTCAATAAGAAACCGCTCAATCGCGTCGAGGCGTTCGCACTGCCCGTCGATGCGGTAGCGCCCGGCGAGGCTCAGGCTGCCGCCGGCTGACGGCGCGCTAGGTCCCGGCCTCCGGATGTGCCGGCGGCGGCGCCGACCGGCGCGGCGGCCGTTGGGCTCGCGCCACGGGGGCCGCCATTTTCGGCTGCAGGGTGACGATCACCGGATTGGGCTTGTGGTCGGTCGCCGCGCCAGTCGCAGCGTCCACGCCCATGCCGATCAGGCCGCCGGCGATGATGTTGCCGGCAAAGCCGGCGGCGCCGGCCGCAGGAATGTCCTTCGTCAGCGGAATGATCTGGGTCTCATAGCCCGGCTTTTCGACGGTGACGGAGATATCCGCATTGCGCTTGGCGACGAACGAGCACGGGGTCGTGCAGGTCATCGGCGCCTCGAGACCGGAGATCGTCGCCTCCGCCCCTGACGGCGTCGAGGCCACGCTGATCGTTTCGGTCGTGCCGCGCGTGACGGACGCGCAACCACCCAGGGCGGCGCACAGCGCCACCAACGCTACAACTCTCATTTGGTAGTGCCCCCTTGAACTCGGCGGAACTCAAGCTCAACTGGGACGGGAGAGCAAGCGCAATCAGCTTTTTCCGAAGGAAAATGCCGCTGAGTCCGGCGCAGGTGTGTCTTTCACGCCTGCTTTTCCCGGATCCCGCGCGCGATCGCCTTCTGCGCGTCGAACTCGGCACGCCGCCGCGCGAGTTCGTCCGGGGCGAGCATGGCGGGGTTGCTGTAGTCGCGCTTCCAGCTGTGATCGTCGCTCCATTGCAGCGGCGATTGCACGGTCGTCCGTGCGGCTGGTGAACCCTCGAGAACACGCAACGCGAGTTCGAGCGTGAAGGCTTGCGACGCCGGGTCGTGCGGCTTGCCGGCGGAATTGCCGAGCGGAAAATCCGAGAACAGGAAGCGCGGCGCGGCCGCATGCTCGACGATGTCCTTCGCGCAGCCCATCACGATGGTGGCGATGCCGTTGGCTTCGAGATGCCGCGCGACCAGGGTCACGGTCTGGTGGCACACCGGGCAGTTCGGCACCAGCACGACGGCGTCGACGGCGTCGGCGCGGCAGCGTGCGAGAATGTCGGGCGCGTCGGTCTCGATCGTCACGCGCTGGCTGCGATTGGTCGGCGCGCCGAAGAAGCGTGGCCCGACGGCGCCGATGCGTCCCTCGCCTGCGAGCCGTATCAGTTGCGGCAGCGGAAACCATGTGCCGGAATCCTCCGCCGACGTATGCGCACGGTCATAGGCGATGTGCGAGATGCGAAGATCGTGTTGCGCCGACGTGTCGCCGTCATAGACCGAATAGAACTTCGCGCTTCCGTTATAGGGCGCTCCCGGACCTTGATCGCCCTTGGCCGGGTCGAATGGCGAGGCCGTGGTGATGATGGTGACTCGCGAGTCTGCCAGCGGCTTGCGCAAGGGCTGGAATGGCGCCGAGGTGTAGTGGGCCCAGCGATAGGGCGTATCGTAGCCGATCGCGAGATAATAGTCGCGCGTGCGGGCCATGTAGGCCAGCGGCGCGGCGTCATCGGGCGCAAAGCCGAGCTTGTCGTCAGTCGGGGCGGTCATCGGGGGCGCTCCATGAAGCCATGATCGATTTGCTAGCGGCGTGGGCCCGTGTGTCAAGGCGCCGCGCCCTCGCGGCCTCTTGGAACCGGATCGCCTCTGAGGCTTTGTCTCTCCGCGTTGGGGTTCGCCGGCAGCTGGCCGGCCATTTTTCATTGTGTCCATGCCCATTTCGTTGTCGGCCGCCTTTCAGTCTCTGAGCGTGGTTGTCTGTCTCCTTGTCGCGACGATCTCTGCCGTTGCGGCCAATGAGGGCGAGACCGTCTGGCCGCTGGTGGACGGTGCGCCCCCGGCAGCAAGCGATTCCAAGGACGCTGCCGAAAAGACCGCCGAGCCGAAGGAGAGCGGCACCCGCGAGGCGATCTGCCTGATGATCGAATCCGCCGCCAAGGCCAACGATCTGCCGCTCGAGTTCTTCGCCCGCGTGATCTGGCAGGAGAGCCGCTTTCAGACCGATGCGGTCGGGCCCGTCACGCGGAGCGGCAAGCGCGCCCAGGGCATCGCGCAGTTCATGCCGGGCACGGCCAGCGAGCGGCAACTGCTCGATCCGTTCGACCCGGTGCAGGCGCTGCCGAAATCGGCGGAGTTTCTCGCTGAGCTGCGCACTCAGTTCGGCAATCTCGGCCTCGCAGCCGCCGCCTACAATGCCGGCCCGCGCCGGGTGCAGGATTGGCTCGGCGGCAAGGGACAGATCCCGTGGGAGACCCGCAACTACGTCTCCGCCATCACCGGCTCGTCGATCGACGATTGGGCCGCGGCCGGCAAGGGCGGCAAGACGCCGCCGAGCGCGCGGCCGACCTCGTGCCATCAGTTGATGGCGCTGCTGAAGCGCGCGCCCAACCCGTTCGTGACCCAGCTCGAGCAGCATGTTGCGGTGGCGGCTGCGAAATCCTGGGGCGTGCAGCTCGCGGCCGGCTTCGATCGCAACAGGGCATTGGCGATGTATGCGCGGGCGATCAAGGGGCTCGGCTCGGTGATCGGCGATCGCGATCCCAGCCTGCTGTCCTCGGTGATGCGCACGCGCGGCAACCGCGCCTTCTACCAGGTGCGGATCGGCGCCGACACGCGTGCCGAGGCGGATGCGCTCTGCAACCGTATCCGCGGCGCCGGCGGCGCCTGTTTCGTGCTGCGCAACCGCGCTTGAGGGCAGGCGGCTTGCGCCGCGTGCAGAGCCGCGCGCGTGCAGTGGCGGTTGACGCGAGGCGTTTTCGCCAGCCTTATCGCGCTCCGTTCCACTGGGCCGCCCGTGACACTTCCTCCGCTCGATTCGCCGCAATGGCATGGTTCGCTGAAGGCCTTCGGCTGGGGCCTGCGCGCGACGTCGGCGACCATCCTGTCGGTGGTGCTGTTCGTCACCTTCATCGGCATCGGCGCGCTCGCCCACGACACCCATTTCAGCATGCTCTGGGCGATCCTGAGCACCGTGCTGGTGTGGGCCGGGCCGGCGCAGATCATCCTGGTCTCCACGCTCGGCTCCGGCCAGACCATCCTGCAGTCGGCGATCGCGGTCACCATGAGCGCGATCCGGCTGTTTCCCATGGTGGTCGCGGTGCTGCCGCTGATCCGCTCGCCCGACACCAAGCGGCGGCATTTGGTGCTGATCGCGCATTTCACCGCGGTCACCTTGTGGGTCGAATGCTATCGCTTCCTGCCGCATGTGCCGCGCGAGCGCCGCATCGCCTTCGTGCATGGCCTCGGCTCGGGGCTGATGGGCGTCGCGCTGGTCGCGACCGTCATCGGCTATCTGCTCGCGGCCAACCTGTCGCAGACCTTCGGCGCGGCGGTGCTTCTGCTGACGCCGCTGGCCTTTCTGTTCTCCACCTTGCGCAACGCCAAGGAACTCGCCGACGTGCTGGCGCTGGGCCTCGGTCTCGTGCTCTATCCGCTGGCCGCGCGGCTCAACAGCGGCGTCGACATCCTAGTCAGCGGCGTGGTCGCCGGGACGCTCGCCTTCGCCGTCCACAAATGGCGTGAGCGGCGGGAGGCGGCATGAGCGACTTCATCGGCGACTGGCACGCGCTGGTGGTGCTGCTGGTGGCGGGCGTGATCCCGAACCAGATCTGGCGCCTGCTCGGCCTGTGGTTCGGCAGCGGCCTCGACGAGGGCTCGGACCTGCTGATGTGGGTCAAGGCGGTGGCGACCGCGATCCTGGCCGGCGTCATCGCCCAGATCCTGGTGCAGCCGCCGGGCGCGCTGGCGAGCGTGCCCTGGGGCCTGCGCTACGGCGCGGTCGTCGCCGGCCTCGCGGCATTCCTGGCCACGCGCCGCTCGATCTTCGCCGGCGTCGTCTGCGGCGAGGCTGTCATGCTGGCCGGCAAATGGTGGCTCGGCTGAATTGCGCGGCCGCAATTGCGGCGCCGCCGGCTTCGGCTAGATTGCCGGGAGACCTGAGGATTCCGGAATGACCACAGATACCGATCTGCGCCCGGGCGAAGTCGCCGTCGACGCGCCGCTGCCGCGAGACGCTTCGCTGTATTTCATCGGCCGCATCCGCACGCCCTGGACCTCGCGGCTGGAGACGCCGCGCCAGGGCAGCTTCGAGGGCCCCGTGTGCCGGCTCGAGATCTTCGAGCCCTGGGTGCCGGCGCTGCAGGGCATCGACGGCTTCAGCCATCTCCAGGTGCTGTACTGGCTCAACCGCGCGCGCCGCGACCTCGTCAAGCAGAGCCCGCGCCATCATGATGGCGAGACGCGCGGCACCTTCGCGCTGCGTTCGCCGGTGCGACCCAATCCGATCGGCGTCTCGACCGTCCGCTTCGTCGCGCTCGAGGGGAGTACCGTGCTGGTGCGTGGCCTCGACTGTCTCGACGAGACGCCCCTGATTGACCTCAAGCCGGATCATTGCGTGTTCACGCCTGGGGCAGGCGAGGACAAATAGGACCAGCGATCCCCGATGGCGAACGTGAACAAGCGGCCGCAGAAGACCGTGACTGCGCTGGATGCGATCACTGCGGATCTCGTCGCCGTGCTGGTCGCGGTGACCGACGGCGATCCCCGGATCATGACGATCGAGCACGCGTCGGCGTTGCCGAGCGGGCCGTTCCAGTTCGCGCACCGCTCGCTGCAGATGGGCCTGCGCGCATGGGTCGAGGCGCAGACCGGCCATCCCCTCGGCTATGTCGAGCAGCTCTACACATTCGCCGATCGTGGCCGCTCGGGGGATCCGGAGGCGCCGCACCGCATCTCCATCAGCTATCTCGGACTCACGCGAGAGGAGGAGGGGCGTGAGGGCGTCGATGCGCAATGGTCGTCCTGGTACGAGTACTTCCCCTGGGAGGATCATCGCGACGGTGATCCTGCCATTTTGTCGAAGATCATCGGGCCGAAGCTGAAGGCGTGGGCGCGGTCCGCCGACGAGCCGGCGCTGCAGAAGACGCGATGGCGGCGGGCCGCGATCACCTTCGGCCTCGACGGCCGCGAGTGGAATGAAGAGCTGGCACTGCAGCGCTACGAGCTGCTGTACGAGGCGGCGCTGATCCCGGAAAGCGTGCGCGAGCAGGGCGGCGAAGCAGCCGTGCCCGGCCGCGCGATGACGGGCGATCACCGCCGCATTCTCGCCACCGGCATCGCCCGGCTGCGCGCCAAGATCAAATATCGTCCCGTCGTGTTCGAGCTGATGCCTGACGAATTCACGCTGCTGCAATTGCAACGCAGCGTCGAGGCGCTGGCCGGACGGCTGGTGCACAAACAGAACTTCCGCCGCCTCATCGAGCAGCAGGAACTCGTTGAAGAAACAGGGGCAATGGCGGCCGACACGATCGGCCGGCCGGCCAAGCTGTTTCGCTTCCGCCAGGGCGTGCTCGCCGAACGCGCGGTGGTCGGAACCAAGCTCCCGCTCTCGCGCTCGTGATCTCCAGCCCTTGACACGACTTATGCTCAGGATAAGTATAAGCCATCTTATGCTCATGGAGAGTATAAATGGCCGAGCTTGTTCTGCCCGCGATCGCGCCGCAGTCGCCTTTCCCTGACCGCCTGCGGCGTGTGATCCCTCCACCCGAATGGGCCGTCTTCGAAGAGGATGTCGAAGCCATCTTGGCGCTCAAGCAACGGCGCAACGCCGTGGTGCTCGCGCACAACTATCAGACACCCGAGATCTTCCACGGCGTCGCCGACATCGTCGGCGACAGCCTGCTGCTGGCGCGCGAGGCGACCAAGGTCGACGCCGAGGTGATCGTGCTCGCCGGCGTGCACTTCATGGCGGAGACGGCGAAGCTGCTCAATCCCGGCAAGACGGTGCTGATTCCGGACCTCGATGCCGGCTGCTCGCTCGCCGAATCCATCACCGCCGACGATGTCCGACTGATGCGCGCGCGCCATCCTGGCGTGCCGGTGGTCGCCTATGTCAACACGTCGGTCGCGGTGAAGGCGGAGTCCGATATCTGCTGCACCTCGGGCAATGCACTTGCGGTCGTGGAGTCGCTCGGCACGGATCACGTGATCATGCTGCCCGACGAGTATCTCGCCCGCAACGTGGCCGCGCAGACCAAGGCGAGGATCACGGCCTGGAAGGGCCATTGCGAGGTACATGAGCGATTCAGCGCCGAGGATGTTCGCACGCTGCGCGACAATCATCCCGGGGTGACCGTGCTCGCGCATCCGGAATGTCCGCCGGAGGTGGTGGCGGAAGCCGACTTCGCCGGCTCGACCGCGGCGATGTCCGACTATGTCGGTATCAAGCGGCCGGCGCGGGTGGTGCTGCTGACGGAATGCTCGATGAGCGACAACGTCGCGGTCTCGTATCCGGACATCGAGTTCATCCGGCCCTGCAATCTGTGCCCGCACATGAAGCGGATCACGTTGAAGAACATCCGTCATGCGCTCGAGACCAACACGCATGAGGTGACGATCGATCCAGGGATGGCCGAGCGCGCGCGGCGTTCGGTGGAAAGGATGCTGGCGCTATGAGTGTCGATCTTGCTGACCTTGTCGGTCGTCCTGTGATCATCGGCGGCGGTGCTGCCGGCCTGATGACCGCGCTGCAACTCGCGCCGGAGCCGGTCGTGCTGCTGTCGAAATCGCCGCTCGGCGCGGAGGCGTCGAGCATGTGGGCGCAGGGCGGCCTCGCCGCCGCTGTCGGCGACGATGATGCTCCGGCGCTGCATCTGGCGGATACGATCGCTGCCGGCGCGGGCCTGTGCGATGAGGCCTCGGCGCGCCGCATCATCGACGCGGCGCCGGCGGCGGTCGATCGCCTCGCGCAACTCGGCGTCGCGTTCGACCGCGAGGCCGACGGCCGCTGGCGCCTGGGCCTGGAAGCCGCGCACAGCCGCAACCGGATCGTCCACGCCACCGGCGACGGCACCGGGCGCGAGATCATGCGCGCGCTGATCGCGGCTGTCCGGCGATGTCCCTCGGTGACGCTGCTGGAAGGCGTCGAGGCGCGCCGGCTGATCGTCGCGGACAATGCGATCCAGGGCGTGCTCGCGGTGCGCGGTGACGAGCCGCTCGTGCTCGCCACGACGCGCGTCGTCATCGCGACCGGCGGCATCGGCGGGCTGTTCCTCGACAGCACCAATCCCTCCGGCTGTTTTGGTCAGGGGCTGGCGCTGGCGGCGCGGGCAGGGGCGGTGCTGTCCGACCTCGAATTCGTGCAGTTTCATCCCACGGCCTTCGACGGACCGTCGCGGCCGCTGCCGCTGTTGACCGAGGCGATCCGGGGCGATGGCGCGGTGCTGATCGACGAGACCGGCACACGTTTCATGGCCGCCGAGCCCGGCGCCGAGCTCGCGCCGCGTGACGTGGTGGCGCGCGCAGTGTGGCGTCATCGCGCGGCGGGTCACCGGACGTTCCTCGATGCGCGGGAGAAGCCAGGCGCGGCGTTCGCCGCGCGCTATCCCGTCATCACCGCGTTCTGCCGCATGGCCGGGATTGATCCGGCCGTCGATCCGATCCCGGTGCGGCCGGCCGTGCACTACCATATGGGCGGCATCGCCGTGGACGCGATGGGGCGCAGCACCGTCGATGGTCTCTGGGCCTGCGGCGAGGCCGGCCGCACCGGCCTGCACGGCGCGAACCGCCTTGCCAGCAACTCGCTGATGGAAGCCATCGTCTGCGCGCAATGGGTGGCCAAGAGCGTGGCTGGCTCGCCGCCACGCGCGGCCAAGCCCGGAGAGGCCGCAGCAATCCCTGTTGCCTCCGATCCCGCAGCCGTACGTCCATTGCTGTCCGATACGCTCGGCGTGTTGCGCGACCGTGATCGGATGACAGTCGGGATCCGGAGCCTGCTCCCGCTGGCGCTGGGAGCAGAGGCTGCGGCCGATCCTGCCCTGGTCGGCCTGATGATGTCGGTTGCGGCCCTCGCGCGGGAGGAGAGCCGCGGAGGGCACTGCCGTACGGACTGTCCTGACATGCAGCCCCTCGCGCAAACGTCCCGCCTCACTTGGTCCTCGGCGGTCGCCGCCGCGCGGGAAATCGCCGAGACGAAGCGTCCCTCTCTCAGGAGCGTCGTCGCATGACCCTCAATCCACTCTCGCCCTTGCTCTATGAGCCGCTGGTCCGCATGGCGCTGCTGGAGGATCTCGGCCGCGCCGGGGACATCACCACTGACGCGATCGTGCCCGCCGAGCAGCGCGCCTCCCTGAAGCTGCGGGCGCGCCAGCAAGGCGTGATCGCGGGGCTCGACGTTGCGCGTTGCGCGTTCCAGACCGTCTCGCCCGAGGTCCGCATGGAGATCATCCGCGGCGACGGCAGTGCCGTCGCGCCGGGTGACGTCATCGCCACCATCAGCGGCCCGGCGCGGGCGCTGCTGACCGGCGAGCGCGTTGCGCTCAACTTCCTCTGCCATCTCAGCGGTGTCGCTTCCGCGACCGCTTCGCTTGTCGCGGCGGTGAAGGGGACGGGGGCGCAGATCGTTTGCACGCGCAAGACGACGCCGGGGCTGCGCGCGCTGGAGAAATATGCCGTGCGCGCCGGCGGCGGCGGCAACCACCGGTTCGGGCTCGATGATGCCGTGCTGATCAAGGACAACCACATCGCCATTGCCGGCGGCATCGAGGCGGCGATCACGAGGGCGAAGGCTCATGCCGGCCATCTCGTGAAGATCGAGGTGGAGGTCGACAACCTCGCGCAACTCGAGGAGGCGCTGGCGCTCGGCGTCGACGCGGTGCTGCTCGACAACATGACGCCGGCGGAGCTCGATCGCGCGGTCGGCATGGCGCGCGGCAAGGCGATCACCGAGGCCTCGGGCCGGATCAATGTCGACACCGCGCCGGCGATCGCGGCAGCGGGTGTCGACCTGATCTCGGTCGGCTGGATCACGCATTCATCGGCCGCGCTCGATATCGGCCTCGACGACGCCTGATCAGCCCTTGAGCGCCGCGATCAGCTTCGCGGCGTTCTCCTCCAGCACCTTCGGGTCCTCCTTATGGCTCGCGGGCGGCAGCAGGCTGTCGCCATTGTGGCGCGGCATGATGTGGACATGGAGGTGAAACACCATCTGGCCGCCGGCATGCTCGTTGAACTGCTGCACGGTGATGCCTTCGGCGGCGAACGCGGTCTTGGCGGCACGGGCGATGGTGCGCACGGCACGGCCGACGTGGAGGTAGTCTTCCTCGGTGATATCAAGGATGTTGCGGGCCGCCGCCTTCGGGATCACCAGCGTATGGCCCGGGACGCGCGGCATGATGTCGAGGAAGGCCAGCACGTGGTCGTTCTCGTAGACCTTCACGCAGGGGAATTCGCCGCGCAGGATCTTTGCGAACGGGTTTTGCGGATCGTAGGCGGTCATCGGCAGGTCCTTCAGCGGTTCCTCGTTATGCGCCTTACTCTCATTGCCCCATGCCGCCGGTCAAGATTGCTCGTCCATGCCTTTGCGGAACGGGCCGGATTCGGCAAGCTCGCGGCCGGCCTGCTCGACATAGGCGCGCTCGCGCTTGAGATAGTCGTCGATGGCTCGGCGCAGGCCGCGGTCGGCGATGTAATGCGCGGAGTAGGTGGTCTGCGGCAGGTAGCCGCGCACGATCTTGTGCTCGCCTTGCGCGCCGGCCTCGACCACGGCGAGCTTGTGCTGGATCGCGAAGTCGATGGCCTGGTAGTAGCAGACTTCGAAATGCAGGAACGGGTGGTGCTCGATGGCCCCCCAGTTGCGGCCGAACAAGGTGTCCGAGCCGATGAAGTTGATCGCGCCGGCGATCCAGCGTCCCTCGCGCTTGGCCATCACCAGCAGCACGTCTTGGGCCATGCTCTCGCCGATCAGCGAGAAGAACTTGCGGTTGAGATACGGCCGGCCCCATTTGCGCGAGCCTGTGTCCATGTAGAAGTCGAAGAACGCGTCCCAGGCGTCCTCGGTGATGTCCTTGCCGGTCAGCCAATGGATGGTGATCCCCGCGGCCAGCGCATCGCGCCGCTCGCGCTTGATCGATTTGCGGTGGCGCGAGTTCATCGTCGCCAGGAAATCGTCGAAGGTGGAGAAACCCTGGTTATGCCAGTGGAACTGCTGGTCGGTGCGCTGCAGGAAGCCCTGCGCGGCGAGCAGCTCCCACTCGGCTTGGCGTGCAAACGTGACGTGGACCGAGGAGGCCTCGCTGATCCCGCACAGCGCCTTCAATCCTTGTGCGAGCGCGTTGCCGATCACGTCCCGGTCCTGGTCGGGACGGATCAAGAGCCGTGGCCCGGTCGCAGGCGTAAAGGGCACGGAGACCTGGAGCTTTGGGTAGTAGCGGCCGCCGGCACGCTCATAGGCATCGGCCCAGCCGCGGTCGAAGACATATTCGCCCTGCGAATGCGATTTCAGATAGCACGGCACGACACCGAGGACCTCGTCGCCGAGCTTCGCCACCAGATGCCGCGGTGCCCAGCCGGTGCGGATCGTCGCCGAGCCGGAGGCTTCGCAGGCCGACAAAAAGGCGTGGGAGACAAACGGGTTGTACGAGGGGCCGCAGGCGCCGGATGAGCCGGGCGGCAGGCGGCCGGCCGGATTGGCGCAGGCGTCCCAGGCTTCGGCCGGGATCTCGCCGATCCCGGGAACGGCTTCGAGCGTGATCTCAGGTGCTGCCATCGAACCCTTGAAAAAGCGTCTGGCAAGGAACGCTCGTCGGAGACGTCCGGATTGCTCTGCTCAAGATCGTGCATCGCAGCACCGACTTCAAGACCGACGTCACGTCTCCGGCGTAAACCCTTCGAAGATCATCTGATCCGCATACCGGGCGGCGGTGGCGCGCTGCGCCGGCGTGCGGACCGTCCAGGTCAGCAGCGGACAGCCGAACACGTTGCGCGCGATCCAGGGAGCAGGAGCCGGCAACTGCTCGACCCAATAGGCCACGAAGTGCGGCTGCGTGCTCATGCCGTGCTTGAGATGCAGCATGCTGTCGCGCTGCTCCCGGGTGAGCTTGGCCCAATAGCCGTCCTGATAGGTACGCTGGGCGACGATGCCGCGCGTCAGGCTCGGCAAGGTCTCGCGCAGCGCCAGCACCTGGTTCGGATCGAACGACATGCCGACGACCGGGCCGGAATAGGCCGACAGCACCTCGGCCATGCGCCGGACCAGACGGCGATCGCCCTGGAACGTGCTCTTGACCTCGACCACCAGCGGGACGCGCCCGCCGATCAGGTCACAGAGGTCCTTGAGCGTCATCATGCGCTCGTCGGTCTGCTTGAATCTGACAGCCTTCAGCTCGGCGGCGGTCTTCTCGATCAGGTAGCCGGAGCCTTCGGTCAGGCGGCCGAGCTCGTAGTCGTGATGCACCATCGCCTCGCCATCGGCCGACAACTGAATGTCGCATTCGATGGCGAAATTGCCGGCGACCGCGCCGCGGGCGGCGGCCGGCATGTTCTCGATGATGCCCCGGCTTGCATCGTGCAGGCCGCGGTGGGCGACGGGGCGGGCCGTCAGCCAGTCAGGTGCGCGCATTCGCCCCGTCCATTGTCTTTCAGTTCAATCTCACGCGATCTCGAACACGCCTTCGACCTCGACCGCCGCATCCGACGGCAGCGACGAGACGCCGACCGTGGTGCGGGCATGGCGGCCCTTGTCACCGAAGGCGGCGACCATCAGGTCGGAGGCGCCGTTGAGGACCTTCGGCCCATCGACGAAGTCGGGGGCCGAGTTGACAAAGCCGCCGAGCCGGACGACGCGCACGACCTTGTCGAGATCGCCAACGGCCGCCTTCACCTGCGCCAGCAAATTGACGCCGCAGCCCTTGGCCGCCGCATAGCCATCCTCGAGCGACACGCCGGCGCCGAGCTTGCCGGCTGCGATCAGCTTGCCGTCACCGCCGAGGCAGACCTGGCCGGAGACGAACAGCAGGTTGCCGGTGCGTACGAACGGGACATAATTGGCCACCGGAGCTTTCGGCGCCGGCAATGTGATGCCTTGTGCCGCCAGAGTCTGTTCAACCGTACCCGCCATCTCAAATCCCCATTCTGTCGCGTGAGCGCCGGTCCCGTGCCGGACCGCGGCCCTGTTTGGCGCAGTTGCCAGTGACATGCAAGCAGCCCGGGCCGTCGTTAACTTGGTGCCGCTTTCGCACGTTTCCGTGAGCCAGCCGCAGTTGCGACGTATTGCGGCGGTCTTTAATGTGACGGTTCAACGATACGTCCCCCGAGGAAAACTCATGGCTCATTCGTTTCGACTGTCGATGGGCGCGCTGGCGATCGCGGCGGTTACACTCGGTCCGGCCCAGGCCGGGGCGGCGGTGCCGTTCCTGCCGCATCAGGCGCTGTATGATCTGAGCCTGGTGAAGTCGCGTGGATCGAGCCCGGTCAACAGCGCCCGCGGACGCATCCTCTACAATTTCACGGGCAATGCCTGCACGGGCTACACGTCGGAATTCCGTCAGGTCTCCGAGCTCGACCTCGGCGAAGGCAAGGTCACCCTGAGCGACCTGCGCTCGACCGCCTGGGAGGATGGCGCCGGCAAGAGCTATCGCTTCAAGATCGACTCGCGGATGAACGACCAGGCGTCGAGCCCCGTCGACGGCATGGCCGAGCGCACCGGAGATCACATCACGGTCAAGCTCAAGCAGCCGGAAGCAAAGACCTTCACGCTCGACGGCTCTACCGTGTTTCCGACCGAGCAGATCCAGCGCATCATCGCCGCCGCGCGCGAGGGCAAGTCGCTGCTCGAGCTGTCGGTCTATGACGGCTCCGACAATGGCGAGAAGGTCTACAACACGCTGACCGTGATCGGCGCGGCCGTGCCCGGCGACAAGGCGGCGGCCAAACCCGATGCCTCGACCGACAACAGCGAGATGAAGACGCTGACGCGCTGGCCGGTCACCGTCAGCTATTATGACCGCGACGCCAAGCGTACCGAGGGCGAGCAGACGCCGGTCTATGCCATGTCGTTCGAGCTGTACGAGAACGGCGTCTCGCGCGCGCTCGTGCTGGACTACAACGACTTCGTCATTTCCGGCGCGCTTGGCAAGTTCGACGTCAAGGACGCGAAGGACGCCAAGGACTCTAAGGATACCAAGCCCTGCAGCAACTGAGGCGGGCCTCATTCCGTCTCCTCTGCGGTCTCCTCCGGCCCATCATAGGCAATGCCGCGGATGACCGCGGTCTGGCCGAACTTCTTGCGCAAGGCATCCATCGCGCGCTCGGCTGACGCCGAGCGGCGGTCGAGCATGTCGGTGTCGGACGCCTCCGAGCCCGGGCACAGCGCGCTGACACCGGCGCCCATCAGGCGGAACGCCGTGCCGTCGGTCTCGCGCGCCAGCATCTCCTTGCAGATGGCGAAGATCCTGCCGGCGAGCTGGGTCGGCGCGGCGATCGACTGTGAGCGGGTGCGCTGGCGAAAGTCTGATGTCTTCAGCTTGAGCGTGATGGTCGAGCCGGCGAGCTGACTCGCCTTCAGCCGCGCGGACACCTTCTCCGACAGGCGCCACAGCACCTTCTCCAAGGTCGCGTAGTCACGGATGTCGCTGTCGAAGGTGGTCTCGTTCGAGATCGTCTTGGCGCCGCGGTCGGCCACCACCTTGCGGTTGTCGAGGCCGCGCGCCAGTCGCCATAGCCGGCGACCCTCGCCGCCGAACTGCTTCATCAGGTCGATCTCGTCGGCGCGCTGCAGGTCGGCGATGACCCGGAAGCCGTGGTTGGCGAGGCGCTGCTGCGTGGCGGGACCGACGCCGAAGATGAAGCCGACCGGCTTCTCCGCCAGCATCGTCACGGCCTCGTCCTGGTCGAGCGCGGCGAAGCCGCGGGGCTTGTCGAGGTCGGAGGCGATCTTGGCGAGGAACTTGTTGCAGGACAGTCCGACCGACACCGTGATGCCGATGGACTGCTCGACCTCGCGGGCGAAGCGCGCCAGCACCTTCGCCGGGATCATGCCGTGGACGCGCTCGGTGCCGGAGAGATCGAGAAACGCCTCGTCGATCGACAGCGGCTCGACCAGCGGCGTCAGCGCCAGCATCGCCTGCCGCACCTCGCGGCCGACGCGGACATATTTCGCCATGTCCGGGCGGATCACTACCGCCGACGGGCAGAGTTCGAGCGCCTTGAACATCGGCATCGCCGAGCGCACGCCATAGGTGCGGGCGATGTAGCAGGCCGCCGAAACCACGCCGCGCTTGCCGCCGCCGATGATGACGGGGCGATCCGCCACGTCCGGATTGTCGCGCTTCTCGACGGTGGCATAGAACGCGTCGCAGTCGATATGGGCGAGCGTCAGGGCCGACAGGGCACGATGCCGCACCAGGCGCGGCGAGCCGCAGGCGGTGCAGCGGCGGGCGGCAGGGCCGAGGTCAGACAGACAGTCGCGGCAGAAGCAGGCCGGCCCGGAGACCGCGCGCGACGCTGCCTCTGGCGCAGGCGTGCTCACGGCACGTCGCGCTCCCACTGCCGGTCGCCCAATACCTGCCGCGCGGCCATGATATTGGTGGGATGTAACTTGGAGCTTTCGGCAAAAGCCTTTACCGTCTCGTCGTCTCGCAGCACGAAATCGAGCACGCTGGCCAGGAAATTCGGGTCGGCCGCCGACGAGCGCAGGGTTTCGGGCCCGATCCCGGTCTCGGCCAGAAAACGGCCGATCCGTTCGGGTTCCGAGGCCAGGAATGAAAGGGCCTGAACCGCAACGATTTCAGCGACTTCGCGCGGATTTTGAGAACGCTTTTTCAACTTGGCATTTGCCTTTCCATTAACTTGTCGTCTCTACTTTGCGGGCATCATGCCCGAGTCTTCTGAGTTGGTTCAAGCAAGTGGAAACCATCCGGGGGAAAGATCGAATACCGACTTAACGGCTTAGAACGAATCTGGGGCTAGTTTGAATTAGATCAGTAGCGGTGGACAGAGGTCCACCGGAGGACATGCCGGTGTCAGTGATTCGGAGGGGCGGATGGGCAAGACCGTCCTGATCGTGGAAGACAATGAGCTCAACATGAAGCTCTTCCGCGATCTGTTGGAGGCCCACGGTTACCAGACGTCCGGCACCTCCAGCGGCGTGGAGGCGCTCGACATCGTGCGCCGGACCCGGCCCGACCTGATTTTGATGGACATCCAGTTGCCACAGGTCTCCGGCCTGGAGGTGACGAAATGGATCAAGGACGATCCCGATTTGCGCGCGATCCCCGTGGTCGCGGTGACAGCTTTTGCCATGAAGGGCGACGAGGAGCGCATCCGCGAGGGTGGCTGCGAAGCCTATCTTTCTAAACCGATTTCGGTCGGAAAATTCATAGAAACCGTGCGACGTTTTATCGGCTGAGGAGTTTCTGCAGTGTCCGCGCGCATCCTTGTGGTCGACGACGTCCCCGCCAACGTCAAGCTGTTGGAGGCGCGGCTGTCGGCCGAATATTTCGACGTGCTTACCGCCTCGAACGGCGCCGAAGCGCTGCAGATCTGCCAGCGCGCCGAATGCGACATCATCCTGCTCGACGTCATGATGCCGGACATGGACGGCTTCGAGGTCTGCCGCCGGCTGAAGTCGAACCCTGCGACGCATTTCATTCCGGTGGTGATGGTGACGGCGCTCGACAGCCCGTCCGACCGCGTGCGCGGCCTGGAGGCCGGCGCCGACGACTTCCTGACCAAGCCCGTCTCCGACGTCGTGCTGATCGCCCGCGTGCGCTCGCTGACCCGGCTGAAGATGATGACTGACGAGCTGCGCATGCGCGCGCTCACCTCGCTGGAGATCGGCGTGCAGGCGCCGGAGCGCAATGCCGTCGCCGATACGGGCAAGGGCGGTAGGGTGCTGCTGGTCGACGATCGTCCCTCGTCCTACGAGCGGCTCGGCCCGATGCTCGCGGCCGAGCATTCCGTCGATGTCGAGCCCAATCCGGCCGAGGCCGTGTTCAATGCCGCGGAGGGCAATTACGACCTCGTGATCGTCTCGCTCGATTTGAGCGACTTCGACGGCCTGAGGCTGTGCAGCCAGCTCCGCTCGCTGGAGCGGACCCGTCACGTGCCGATCCTCGCGATTGCGGAGGCCGAGAACAATTCCCGGCTGCTGCGTGGTCTCGAGATCGGCGTCAACGACTATCTGCTGCGTCCCGTCGACAAGAACGAGCTGATGGCGCGCGCCCGCACCCAGATCCGCAAGCGCCGCTACACCGATCATCTGCGCGACAACGTCCAGAACTCGATCGAGATGGCGATCACCGACGCGCTCACCGGCCTGCACAACCGTCGTTACATGGAATCGCATCTGGCGACGCTCGCCGACCAGGCCGCGAGCCGCGGCAAGCCGCTGGCGCTGATGATGCTCGACATCGACTACTTCAAGTCGATCAACGACACTTACGGCCACGATGCCGGTGACGACGTGCTGCGTGAGTTCGCGATGCGGGTGCGCAAGTCGATCCGCGGCATCGATCTCGCCTGTCGCTATGGCGGCGAGGAGTTCGTCATCGTGATGCCCGAGACCGATCTGCACGTGGCCGGCATGGTCGCCGAGCGCCTGCGCCGCTCGGTCGCCAACGAGCCGTTCTCGGTGCACAAGGGCGAGAAGCGCATCGAGGTCACGGTCTCGATCGGAATCTCCACCCTCGAGCAGAAGGGCGAGCCGGTCGCCGACGTCATGAAGCGTGCCGACAATGCGCTCTATCGCGCCAAGAACGAAGGCCGCAACCGCGCGGTCGCGATCGCGCCGACGCATCAGCCGTCGTTCCTGCCGCAGGCCGCGGGCAGGGGTCGATAGAGGGCAGGGGCGCTGCGCCGCCTTATCACCCCGAATGCGCTGATCGCGAGCGGTTATGCCCTCTCCACACGTCATTCCGGGGCGCGCGTAGCGCGAGCCGGAATCCATAGCCACGAACGGTTCTGTGTCGCGAGGTGCCAGTGGCGGCTGCCTTCGCCAAACCACGGCTCGGGGGTATGGATTCCGGGCTCGCGACTACGTCGCGCCCCGGAATGACAGCGGGTGTGTGGCAACAGACTGCAGGACATAGCTCATCATCCTCGCCGCGCCTCCGCGCCCGAGTTGTGCCCATCAAAACCCTCATCGAGAACAGAGGGCGCAGGGAAGGCCGGGTGCGGGTCGCACCCATGGTCCGCGTGCAGCAAAAAAAGCACGCGGCAGAACCACAGGTACGGACCGGACATCCGGCCCTCCCTGCGCGATGGCTTTACGGCTTACTCCGTGCTCTCCCCGGGGACCGGCGTTCTTGCCCCCGTCATCAGCGCGCTCGTCGCAAGCGCCGACTTGGCCTCAGCGTCGGGAGGCCAGGACCACACGGCTTCACCGTGCGCACCAGGATGTTCGTCCGCGCGGATCAACCACGCTGCACCCCGACACGCCCACCGCAACCCACCTCACGCTCGTGACGATCGCGATGCGCCCCTCTTGGCGAGGTGGGATGAGGGAGGGATAGCATGAATTCTGTAAAAACGAAACAAGAATCTTCGGCTGACGGCGGCCGATCAACACGATCCGGTTGATGCGATTGAGAAAATGAGTTTCTCGGCGCAGCGCTCGTTCATGCCGGTCCGGCAGGGAGCCGATGCTGGAGGGTTGCTTCGATTTCGGCCAAGGTCGTGCGGCGGGCGACTCCGTGAGTGATCTGTTTTGCCCGTCGTGCTAGATTTGCCCGGAGCGCCACATGTTCTCAGGAGGTGGGCGTATGAGACCGATCCGTGTGAGTGTTTTAGTTGGTGCCCTGACTGGCGTGCTGATGTTTTGCGGCGTCCTGATCCTCGAAGCTTTCAGTGTTCAGAGCAATGTCTCGACGTTGGCACTCATGGGAGGCGTCGCGGGGTGGTTGGCCGTCTTCATCGTGGATCGTTTTAGACCCGCCCGGGCGGCGCCGTAGGTCCGCAGACCGGACGATGCTGCGCTCGTCTGTCCTGGAGGTCTCCGTCGAGTTTGGTGGAGGCGAGACAGCTGTGTAGGACGGATCAGCGCTGCGTGATCCGCTGGACCAACTGCAAAGCGATATTCGGGCCAGCTGGCACCGCATCACGATGTCTGATTGTATCTCTTTAGCAATCCACCAAACAAAGGTCGTCGCTGCTTTGCTCGATGACAAGCAGCGGCGTGCAATGGCGGCACTGCTACGCAATCGCCTCGGCGCGAATGTTCTCAGTCATGCGCCTTGGGACAACCCCGAGGCGCCTCAAGGCCTGCACAGTACAGAGGGATGGCAACTCATTCCGACCTATGTCGGCAGGAGCGAATGTGTGTTGTTTGTGGCGCGGGCGAGCGCGTGGTGGACATTCCGTAGCGGTGCGGATCTGCTACGTGTCCTGGAGGAGTGCCCGCCAATGGAATTTTTCGTCTCCGACAGGGATGCCAGTTACCTCCTCTGCCATAATCACCACGACTTCGTCGTCGGTTGGGGCGATGCTGCGAGGTGGGTTGCAAGCGGATGCCCCGAACGACCGTTGGGTCGGTAGGTCAGATTATTATCGCAGCGTAATCGGTAGCGTCCTTTTGACGACAATCGCGATGGGTGGATCACATGGCTTTGGATGGTATCGACGTCGTCCAACGACGCCCCGGGATGTATGTCGGCGATACGACCGACGGCACGGGGTTGCACCGGATGATCGAAATCCTGGTCGACAATGCCGTGGATGAGGCGCTCGCCGGGTTCGGTGATCGGCTGGACGTTGCTCTGAATGCCGACGGTTCGGTGACGATCCGCGACAATGGCCGCGGCATTCCGACCGAAATACATCCATCGGACGGCATCCCAGCCGTCGAATTTGTCATGACGCGTCTTGACTACGCGTTCCGTCAGCCCTCGTGGCTTCTCGTGGTCAATGCGCTGTCGGAGTGGCTACAACTGCGCATCTGGCGTAACGGCAAGGAGCATGGCATGCGCTTCCGCCGCGGCCGTTGCGAGGCGCCGTTGACCATGGTCGGAGACACGGAGATCGTGGATGGCACGCCCAGGCGTGGGACGGAAATCACGTTCTGTCCGAATGCGGAGGTGTTTTCCAATGGGGCATTCGATCTGGCCAGGATCGAGCACCACCTGCGCAAGCTGCCGGTGTTCAAGGCTGGAGTGACGGTAACGCTATCGGATCGGCGGAATGGCGGCAACCACGAGATCAGTCTGCAAGTTTGATCATCAGCGCCGTAGGGCGGATGAGCGGAGCGTAATCCGCCGCTTGTCTGGCCGTGAAATGGCGGACTACGCAAACGCTCATCCGCCCTACGACACGTCGCAAAGTCATCAGCTCGAAATACTCCCGCCAGAGATGTGCCGTCATGCGGAACATCTCTTGATTTTATCCGATACCGGTGGTATCCAGGTCTCATGAGCACATCGATCCGCATCGTCAACTTCGATCACATGACCGGCTTCGGCCGGGCCATGGAAGGAGTCGCGCGCTAGGATATCGACGACGCGATGTTCTCACCAGGCCCCGCCGGCATCGGACGGGGCCTTTTCGTTTGGCCTTTGCTCCCTGCCGGCACAACAGCAGGAGCGTAGGATGCCACCGCATCAGATCAACCCGGCGATCGACTCCGGGCACTTGTCAGGACTCAATGTCGATCTCTCGATCGCTTCAGCCACCGACGCGATCAGTAGTTTGCAGCCATCGACGCAGCCCGACGCGCCGATCGCAGCCTTGCGAGAGGTGTTGTCGGAAAAGGACGCGGCCGGCCCGCCGGCCAGGCCGACCTGGCTCATCATCCGCCTGATCGGCTGGTGCTGGCGCGCCATGCAAGAGTGGCAACGCCGGGAGAGCGTGCGGGCAAGTCTGTACGAGCTGAGCGAACGCGAGCTCACCGACATCGGCCTCACGCGCGCCGAGATCGAACACATCAGTGCGTTGCGGACGCTCGAGAGCTTGAGGGACAACCCGCGACATCTGGTCTCGCGCAGGGGAATGTAGCCGGCTGCGGACCGTAGAGATGCAGAGCTAGGGATGGTTGGCCGATAGCGCGAGATGCTGAGCCACGACGTCATTGCGAGCGAAGCGAAGCAATCCAGGGTCCCGCCCACGCCCCTGGATTGCTTCGCTGCGCTCGCAATGACGGAGGTGAGATCACGCTCTTCTCTCGGCACTCTTCTGCTGGAGAGATCGTTTGCGCGCAGCTCGGCGGGATACGAGCCTCGCATGGCTGCTCAGTTGTGCGCGCAGGAACTACATGGCTTGATCTCGATCAATTCTCGTGGTACTTGCAAATCATGATTAACGTCGTGCGCCATTCCTATCGCAAAAATACGACCCGCCGTAGCCGGGCCGTGGGAGGAGTCGTGCGCTAGGATTTCGATGACACGATCATTCCACCAGGCCCCGCCGGCATCGGACGGGGCCTTTTTGTTGGGCCACGCTCCCTGCCGGCATCACAAAGCAGGAGCGACCGATGCCACCTCAGACCCATCTCACCGCCGAGACCGCGCGCGATGCCGCGCCGCTCAGTGTGGTTCGTCATGTCATCGCCAAAACGAACGCGACGGGCGCTGCGCAAGCTGTGCCGCGCCCCAACGCGCCCACCCCGGCGCTGCGTGTCGTGTCCGACAAGGATGCGGCGGCGCCGCCAGGCGCAGCGGCAGGCCTCATCAGTTGGCTCGGGCAGTCCTGGCAGGCATTTCAGGAGAGCCGCCGGCGGCGGAAGATGAGAGCCCATCTGCGCGACCTCAGCGAGGCGCAATTGCTGGACATCGGCCTGAGCAGAAGCGACATCGAGCACCTCGCCGCGCACCGCGCGCTCGAACGGCTCAAGTACGATACGACGCATCTCATGATGTCCCGCGGCGTGATGTAGCCGTGATCTCAGCTCTGCGTGTTTCAATCGTCTCACGGCGGATCAGCGTCGATCCGCCGTGATAACGCGCACGTCACCAGGCGATCCGTTCGCCACAGGCTCATTCGTAAGGGACTGTGGTCTCAGCTCCGCGCCTCGCGACCATGCCAGACGCGAGTGATCAGGATATCGTTCGACTGCGGCATGAGAGCATAGCGAACAATATAGCCAGATGCCCCAAACCGCACGACGATCTGCCTGATGTCGGCATCTCGCGTTGGTTGCCCCATGTCAGGAAACTCCTGCAGCCGATCGATCGCCGTCCAAATCGCAGAGAGTGCACGTCGTGCCGCGTCGCGATTGCGCTCGTCGAGAAACGTTCTGACGCGCTCGAGGTCCGATATGGCCTCGGGCGCAAACAGGATCATCGAATCTTTCGCGGAGCCGGAGGTGTCAATTCCTCTGCCGATCCCCAGCTAGCGACCCACGCCTTTACCTCATTCAGGGGCACGGCGAGACCCGTTTGCTTGAATGTATCGAGGCGCCGCCGGTCCTCGGCAATATCGGGACCTGCGATGTCGATCACGGAATCAAGCAGCGCCACGGCTTCCGCAAGAACTGCGGCGATGTCCTGGCCGCGCTCGGCCGCCATCTCGGACAGGCGAGTATCGGTGGTTGCGTCGATCTCGATGGTACGGCGGACGAGGTTCATGCAGCAAAGATAGCGGTGCCGGCACAGGCTGTCGAGGCAGCTGATCACCGCGCCGGATGCAGACGAGCTCCCGAACCCGTCTTCGATGGCCCTTTGCGCGGGAACCGGCCGCCGGGGCGGGCGTTTGTCTTCCTCAAAGGAGGAGACCTCATGAAGAAGCTGGTGTTTGCGGCTGCGGTATCGCTGGTTGTTCTGCCGTCGCTCGCGTTGGCGCAGGGCCACATGGGCACGCCGCAGGAGCAGAAGGCCTGCGCGCCCGACGCCAAGCGCTTCTGCCGCGCTCAGCTCGGCGATGATTTCGGCGTGCAGAATTGTCTGATGCAGAACCGGGCCAAGCTGAGCAAGCGCTGCTCGGCAGTGTTCTCCAGCCACGGCATGTAAGCCGTCGCGCACGCGTTCTCGACGTGACAGGGCGGACGGCTGACGCTGGTCCGCCCTTCTTGCGTGATCAGGCCGTGCGCACCTTGCGCAGGAATTTGTCCAGCTCGTCCTTGAGGTGATTGCTCTCGCGCGAGAGCGAGTGCGCTGAGGCGAGCACCTGGGACGAGGCGTTGCCGGTCGCGTTGGCGCCCTCGCTGACGTCGCCGATGTTGCCGGCGACGCGGGCGGTGCCGCTGGCGACCTCCTGGACGTTGCGCGAGATCTGACCCGTGGCGGAGCCCTGCTGCTCGACGGCGGCGGCGATGCCGGCCGCGATCTCCGAGATTTGCTGGATGGTGCCGCCGATCTGCTTGATCGAGGTCACCGACGACTGCGTTGCGTTCTGGATGCCTTCGATCTGCTGGCCGATCTCCTCGGTCGCCTTGGCGGTCTGCGAGGCCAGCGCCTTGACCTCGGAGGCGACCACGGCGAAGCCGCGGCCGGCTTCGCCCGCCCGTGCCGCCTCGATGGTGGCGTTCAAGGCGAGCAAATTGGTCTGGGCTGCGATCGAGGTGATCAGCTTCAAGACGTCACCGATGCGCTCGGCGGTGCGCGACAGCTCGCTGATGCCGGCGTCCGTCTGTTCGATCTGGCGCACGGCTTCCCTGGCGATGGTGGTCGATTCCGTGACCCGGCGGCCGATCTCGTGCACGGAGGAGGTCATCTGCTCGGCGGCCGAGGCCACGGACTGCACGTTGGCCGAGACCTGGCCGGAGGCGGAGGCCGCGCTCGTCGATAGCTGCTGTGTCTGCTCGGCGGTCTTGCTGAGGCTGTTCGCCGACACCTCCAGCGTGCGCGCGTCGGAATGGACCTTGTTGATGATCTGTCCGACGGTGGCTTCGAACTCGTCGGCCATGCGCTTCGTCGCAGCGTGCTGCTCGGTCTTGGCGGCATCGAGATAGACCGAGATCGCGAGGTCCATGTCGATCATCGCGGCCTTGGTGATCGCCGCCTGCAGCGCCGCCTTTTTCTCGCGCGCGGCGGCGCCCGCGAACCAGCCGTCCGACAGCTCGGTTTCGATCGCCTTCTGCAGGCCGGTGACGATCAGCGAATAGCCCGCGATGTACCAGCGCGGCTCCAGTCCCATGCGGTGATGGGCCTGGCCGATGCGGGTGACCGACGTCACATAGGCGTCGTCGAATTTGGCGGTCGCCAGCGACATCCAGTGATCGAACTGAGCCTGCGAGGCGTGCTTCATCGCGGCCTGGCCGGAGAACATCTTCGCCAATTGCTGGTACTTGCCGACATGGGCGTAGAACTGCTGAAGCAAAGCGGGCAGCACCTTGCCGATCAGCGGCCGCAGTTCGCGCAGGCTGTCCCGCGTCGCATTGTCGATCCCGATGAAGTCGAGACGGGATTGCAGGGTGGCAAGATCGGTCATCGCTGGTCAGCCCGTGAAGCCAAGACGCGTGGGTGAGCCCGCGCTGCGGGTGCGTTGCTACCCTTCAGGATTGCACGATTTTGGTTGATGGTTCCTTACGAAGGAACCAAGAACTTTACTGATTTTGGGTCCGAGAGCTGGATGCCGTCGACGGTATTGGCGGGTGCCGGCGTGAACGGGGCAATAAAAAACGGGGCCGAAACGGCCCCGTTGAAGTCATAGCGTCCGCGATCTACTTGATCTTTTACTTGATCTTGGCTTCGCGGAATTCGACGTGCTTGCGCGCGACCGGGTCGTACTTCTTCTTGACCATCTTGTCGGTCATGGTGCGCGAATTCTTCTTGGCAACATAATAGAAGCCGGTGTCGGCCGACGACACGAGCTTGACCTTGATGGTGACCGCTTTGGCCATGTCTTGAACCTCTGGAATCGGGGATAGGGTGGGCACCGGCCAAAGAGGGGGCGCCGTTGGCCGGCAAACTACCCAGCCAGCCCCCAAAGTCAAGGTTGCCGGGCCAGATTCTGGGATTCTAGGTCTCGAAGAACCGGTTTTTGGGCCGGGGAAGCCCGAGATTGTCGCGCAAGGTGGGGCCTTCGTACTCGGTCCGGAAGATCCCGCGGCGCTGCAGCTCGGGAATCACCTTGTCGACGAAGTCGTCGAGGCCGGCGGGCAGGAACGGGAACATGATGTTGAAGCCGTCCGAGGCGCGGCTTTCCAGCCAATCCTGCATCTGGTCGGCGATCGTCTTGGCCGTGCCGACGAAGGCGAGCCCGCCATAGCCGCCGACCCGCTGCGCCAGCTGCCGCACCGTGAGCTTGTCGCGGGCGGCGACGTCGACCAGGCGCTGGCGGCCGCTCTTGGAGGCGTTGGTCTCGGGGATCTCGGGCAGCTGGCCGTCGGGATCGAAGCCGGAGGCATCGGTGCCGAGGATCACCGAGAGCGAGGCGATGGCGCTGTCGTAGTGCACCTTGCTGTTGAGGAGCGCGCGCTTCTCCTTGGCCTCGGCGTCGCTGTCGCCGACCACGACGAAGGCGCCGGGCAGGATCTTCAGATGCTCGGGATTGCGGCCGACCTTCTCCATGCGGCCCTTGATGTCGGCGTAGAGCTTCTGGCCATCGGCGAGACTGCCGCCGCCGGTGAACACGGCCTCCGCGGTCTCGGCCGCGAGCTGCTTGCCGTCCTCGGAGGCGCCGGCCTGCACGATCACCGGCCAGCCCTGCACGGGACGGGCGATGTTCAGCGGTCCCCGCACCTTGAGATATTTGCCCTTGTGGTCGAGCACGTGCATCTTGTCGGGATCGAAGAACAGCCCGCTCTCGACGTCGCGCACGAACGCGTCGTCGGCGAAGGAATCCCACAGGCCGGTGACGACGTCGTAGAACTCGCGGGCGCGCTTGTAGCGCTCGGCGTGCTCCATGTGATCGTCGAGGCCGAAATTCAGCGCGGCGTCGGGGTTCGACGTCGTGACGATGTTCCAGCCGGCGCGGCCGCCGGAGAGATGGTCGAGCGAGGCGAAGCGGCGGGCGACGTGATAGGGCTCGTCGAAGGTGGTCGAGCCCGTCGCGATCAGGCCGATGTTCTCGGTGACCGCCGACAATGCCGACAGCAGCGTGAACGGCTCGAACGAGGTCACGGTGTGGCTGCGCTTCAGCGCATTGATCGGCATGTTCAGCACGGCCAGATGATCGGCCATGAAGAAGGCGTCGAACTTGCCGGCCTCGAGCTTGCGGATCAGCTGCTTAAGATGCGCGAAATTGAAGTTGGCGTCCGGCCAGGCGCCAGGATAGCGCCACGCGCCGGTGTGGATCGAGACCGGGCGCATGAACGCGCCGAGCTTGAGTTGACGAGGGGCCATGGGGGCGTCCGCGGATGGTTGCTGTCTTTCAGCAGATAGGAACTTCGCGGGCGCGTGTCAGCAAGCCGGCGCAGAACACGATTTCGTTTTCAATGCCGACAGAGAACGTTCATGCCAATGAGGGCCGAGCAGGCAGTCCAAACAACGGTGTCGTCCCGGCCTTGAGCCGGGACCCACTCCGTGAAGGTTGGGATGCCGTCGCCGCTCCGCCTAATTCCCCTTTGCGCGTTCGTCGAACGCCGAGAGCACGGCGAGCGTCATGGCCGTGACGCCGGTCTCGATGGTCGGCTTCGGCACCGGCGCGAATTGCGGGGAGTGGTTCGGCGCCAGTTGCGGGCCGGTGCCGTTGCGGGCTGCGGCGACGCGCTCAGGTTCGTAAACGCCGATGCCGAAGAACATCGAGGGCACGCCGGCCGCGACGAACTCGGAATAGTCCTCGCTGGTCGTGGTCGGCGGGACCAGCATCAGCTTGTCGCCGAAGGCCGCCCGCAGCACCTTCTCGCCGGCCGCAACGACAGCAGAATCATTCATGACGCCCTTGGCGCCCTCGGTGATCTCGATCTGCGGCGACGGCGCATCCGCCATGGCGGCGACGGCCTTGGCCGTGCGCTCGACGCCGGCCACGATCTTCGCGCGCACCTCCGGCTTGAAGGTCCTGATCGTGCCGGCGACGAAGGCGTTGTCCGGAATGATGTTGCCGGCGGTGCCGCCATGGATCGCGCCGACCGTGACGAGGCCGAACTCGGTCGGGTCCTTCTCGCGGCTGATCACGCTCTGCAGGTCGACCACGAAGCGCGCCGCCATCATCACCGGATCGATCGTCTGGTGCGGCGCCGCGCCGTGGCCGCCGCGGCCGTGGAAACGAACGAACAGTCCGTCCGCACTGGAGGAGCCGATACCCGTGCGGTAGGTGAGCGAGCCGTAAGCGAAGCCACCATCATGCAGGGCGAAGCCGACATCGGGTTTCGGGAAGCGCGTGAACAGGCCGTCGGCCAGCATCGCCTTGGCACCAGCGACTTCTTCCTCGGCCGGCTGGGCGATGAACATCAAGGTGCCCTTCCACTTGTCCTTCAGGCCGACCAGCGTCTTGGCCGTGCCGACCCAGCTCGCCATGTGGATGTCGTGGCCGCAGCTATGCGCGACGAAGGTCTCGCGCCCGTTCCAAATGGCCTTGTCGCGGCTCGCATAGGGCAGGCCGGTCTTTTCCTCCATCGGCAGCGCGTCGAGCTCGGTGCGCACCATGATCGTCGGGCCCTCGCCATTGCGATAGAGCGCGACGAGGCCTGTCTTGCCGACCTTCTCGGTGACTTCGAAGCCGAGCGCGCGCATCTGCTCCGCAAGCTTCGCCGCGGTTTTGACTTCCTGGAAGGCAAGCTCGGGATGGGCGTGCAGATCCTTGTAGAGCACGTCGAGCGCGGGATAGTCGCGTTCGAGCGACGCGGTGATGGTGCTCTTCAACGCCGCGACATCGAGATCTGCGCGAGCCTGTGCCGAGACCACGGTGGACAATGCAACTGACGCGAGCAGGGCGACGAGAAACTGCTTCATGGAGAGGCTCCCAATGAACGCCGTCATTAAATACCTTTCGGCGGTCGACGACCAGCAGTCCCGTCGATCTTGCGCATCACGGCGAGCACGTCGGGTGTGATCTCAAACCCGCTCGCGAGGGAGCATTCGAGGTGTCAGAACGGCTCAATATCTCCTCTGGCTATCCGTTTGAAGACCGCTACGGCTATGCACGCGCCGTTCGCGTCGGCCAGCAAATCTTCGTCTCCGGAACGACCGCGCGAGGTCCTGATCTGGATCGCGATGCCTATGTCCAGGCGCAGCGCGTGATCGGCATCATCGCCGAAGCGCTGGAGAAGGCGGGAGCGGAGCTTCGCCATGTGGTGCGGACGGTCGTTTACGTGACCGACATGGCTGACATCGATCATGTTGCTCGCGCCCACGGCGAAGCCTTCGGCACGGTGCTGCCGGCTAGCACGCTGGTACAGGTCGCCGGTCTTACGCCCGCGAACGCTCGGGTCGAGATCGAGATGACAGCGATCATCCATGACTGATGACCGCGCTGGAGCGCATCACCCGCCCAGCACGTCCTTCTGCATCTTGCCGCCGTAGAAGTGGAAGAACGGCACCTCGGCGTCGTGGCGCAGCGGGCCGGTGGCCAAGCGCTTGTCGAGCTCGTGGAGGACGTTCTTGGTCATCGGGTGCAGGTCGGCGAGCGGTTTCGAGCCGAGCTCCACCCAGACCAGCTCGACCAGCTCGGCATCGGCGTGGATGACACCGTCGACGCGGTGGGTGATGGCGGAGGCGTCAGCGGTGAAGAATCGGGTGTCGAAGCGCTTGATGCGGCCGGGCGGGGTGATGGCGCGGGCGATCAGGAACAGGCCGGAGGGATCGGGCAGCAGGCCGGCTTCCGAAAACGGCGCCCAGGGGCCGTCAAGCTTGGGCGCGGGGCCGTCGACCTTGCGCCCGAGGCAGAGGCCGGTTTCCTCGCAGGCCTCGCGGATCGCGGCGACCGCGAGCGATTTCGCGCGCGATGGCGTCGTCTGCGGCTTGCCCTTGAACAGATTGGCTTCGAGCTCGGCCGGCATCGGAGCTGCGACCGGAATGCGGTGATCGGTCTTGTCGACGCGGCCGCCGGGGAAGACGAACTTGCCGGGCATGAACACGACCTTGTCGTGACGCTTGCCGACCAGCACTTTCGGCACGGAGCCGCTGCGGTCGACCAGGATCAGGGTCGCGGCATCACGCGGCTTGGTGTAGGGATGGTGGTCCGCTTCCTTCTCGGCGGGCTTGCCCGCCGGTGCGCTCGTCGCCTGTGCCGTCTCGCTCATGTCCCCCCGCTTGTTCTTATTAGTTGATCCGTTGTCGGCTCACACCGGCGGGATGCCCTCGACCGGATTGTCGTCGAAGCCATGCATGCGGAACGCCCACTGCAGCCCGACCACGGCGCCCTTGACCGGCTGCAGCAGCGCGAGCGAGGCGATCAAGGTCACCGGCAGATAGATCGCGAGCTGCAGCGCCACCGGCGGCGCGTAGTTGGTCTCGATCGACAGCGCCATCGGCACGATGATGTGGCCGACGATGACGATGACGAGATAGGCCGGCAGGTCGTCGGCGCGGTGGCCGGAGAAATCCTGGCCGCAGCGGTCGCAATTGTCGGCAACCTTCAGGAAGGCGCGGAACAGCTTGCCCTCGCCGCAGCGCGGGCAGCGGCCGCGCAGGCCGCGCTTCATCGCGGTCCAGACGTCGCGCTTCTCGGCGAGACCGGCGTCGCGGGTCCAGGTCTGTGGCAATGCGCTAGGCGTTGAACTCATGGCGTCCATGATTGGCCTTTCTTCGATGTGCCGGGCTTGCGTTTTGCCCCTGCCTTCTGGCTTTTCTTACGGCTCTTGTCTTTATGCTTCGTGCGAGCTTCGGACTTGCCCCGCTTGGCCGCCTTGTTGCTCGCCTTGGCGTGCGTCCCGACGGTATTCTTGCGCCTAGGGCCTGCGCCGCGCGGATGCCGCGACACCAGGACGTCAGCCTGCGTCAGCAGTTCGAAGCGCAGTGCGCCGGCCACCGGTTGAGCTTCTACCAGACGCACGTCGACGACGTCACCCAGCCGGTGCATGGCACCGCTGCGCTGGCCGATCAGCGCGTGGCGCGTCTCGTCATAGTCGAAATATTCCGTGCCGAGGGTTCGGATCGGAACCAGGCCGTCGGCGCCGGTGTCGTCGAGCTTGATGAAGAGGCCCGCGCGGGTGACGCCGGAGATGCGGCCCTGGAAGCTGGCGCCGACGCGATCGGCGAGATGGTGCGCGATCAGGCGGTCGGCGGTCTCGCGCTCGGCCTTCATCGCGCGCCGCTCGGTGACCGAGATCTGCGCCGCGACTTCGGCGAGATGATCCGGCGTCTCGCTGTCGGGCAGGGCGCCGTCGCCGAGGCCGAGCGCGCGTAAGAGTCCGCGATGCACGACGAGATCGGCGTAGCGGCGAATGGGGGAGGTGAAGTGCGCATAGCGGCGCAGGTTCAGGCCGAAATGCCCGTAATTTTCCGAGGAGTACTCGGCCTGCGCCTGCGAGCGCAGCACGACCTCGTTGACGAGCTTCTCGTAGTCCTGGCCGGCGACCAAGGTCAGCACGCGGTTGAACAGCGACGGCCGCAGCGCGCTCGACTTGGCGAAGGGCACGTCGAGCGTCTTCAGGAACTCCTGCAGCGCGTGCACCTTCTCGACCGTCGGCTCGTCATGCACGCGGTAGATCAGCGGCAGCGCCTTCTTCTCCAGCGCTTCCGCCGCGGCGACGTTGGCGAGGATCATGAACTCCTCGATCAGCCGGTGCGCGTCGAGCCGCTCCGGCACCACGACGCGGTCGACGGTGCCGTCCGGCTTCAACAGGATCTTGCGCTCGGGAAGATCGAGGTCGAGCGGATCGCGCGCATCGCGGCCGCGTTTGGCGACCTCATAGGCGGCATAGAGCGGCTTGAGGATCGGCCCGAGCAGGGGGCCGGTGACGTCGTCCGGCTTGCCGTCGATGGCGGCTTGCGCCTGCGCGTAGGAGAGTTTTGCGGCCGAACGCATCAGCACGCGGTGGAACGAGTGCGACCGCTTGCGGCCGTCGGCGCCCAGCACCATGCGCACGGCGAGCGCGCCGCGCGGCTCGCCCGGCACGAGCGAGCACAGATTGTTGGAGATGCGCTCCGGCAGCATCGGCACGACGCGGTCGGGGAAGTACACCGAATTGCCGCGGATCAGCGCGTCGCGATCGAGCGCCGAGCCCGGACGCACGTAGTAGGCGACGTCGGCGATCGCGACGTGGAGGATGAAGCCGCCGGCATTGTTCGGATCGGGATCCGGCTCGGCATGGACCGCGTCGTCATGGTCCTTCGCATCGGGCGGATCGATCGTGACCAGCGGCAGTTCGCGCCAGTCCTCGCGGCCCTTCAGGTTCGCCGGCTGCGCGGCTTCGGCTTCCGCGACGGCCGCGGCCGAGAAGTCCATCGGAATCTCGTGGGCGTGGATCGCGATCAGGCTGATCGCCTTCTCGGTCGCCACCGAGCCGTAGCGCTCCTTCACGCGGCCCGCCGGCAGGCCGTAGCCGCGGCCGCGCAACAGGTCGACGCTGATGAGATCGCCGTCCTTGGCGTCGCGGGTATCGCCCGGCGCAATCGACAGCTCGCGGCCGGCCTGCTTCTTGTCGACGGGGATGAGGCGACCGCCGCCATTGGGGTTGCTCTTGAAGATGCCGAGCACCCGGTTGCGGGCCTGGTCGAGCACCTTCAGCACGCGGCCGCGATAGGCGATGCCGTCGGCATCGTTGATCGGCTCGACGCGGAGCAAGGCGCGGTCGCCGACGCCGGCGGTGGCGCCGGGCTTGGCGAGGCGAGACGCGTAGATACGGATGCGCGGCGGCTCGGACTGCTCGGCCTCGTCCCACTCGGCGGGTTTTGCGATCAGCTCGCCGTCGCTGTCGCGGCCGGTGATGTCGGCGACCAGTGTCGCCGGCAGCGTCGCGGGCTCGACGATCTTCTTGCGGCCGCTCTTCTTGATGGTGCCGTCGGCGATGAGCTCGCGCAGCAGCTCCTTGAGGGCTGCGCGGTCGGCGTTCTTGAGGCCGAATTCGCGGGCGATGTCCTTGGTGCCGATCTTGCCCGGATTGGCGCGGATGAAGGCGACGATGGCCTCCCGCGGAGGGAAGCCGATGTCGCGCTTTTTGATCATTTTCTCATCCGCGGGCCTTGCCGGCGCTCTTCTTGGGCGTGGCCTTGGTCGCGGGCTTGGCCGATGTCTTGGCGGCCTTGGCAACCGGCGCACGCGCCTTGCTGGTGGAGTCTGATTTCGGCTTGGCCGCGGCCTTCTTGGCGACGGCCTTCTTCGCCGGCTTCGGAGAGTCGTCGTCGCCGCCGGCCTTCGGCTTGGCGGCCGCCTTGGGCTTTGCTGCCTTCTTTGCAGCCTTTGGCTTACCGCCGCCCTTGGCGGCGCGCTCGTCGATCAGGGCGATCGCCTCCGCAAGCGTGATCGTGTCCTTCTCCTTGTCGCCGGGGATGGTGGCGTTGACGCCACCGGCGGTGACATAGGCGCCGTAGCGGCCAGCCTTCACGGCGACCGGACCGAGCGACGGATGATCGCCCAGCGCCTTGCCGGGATCGGCGCCGAACCGCTTGCTCGGACCCTTGGCGACCTTCTCGGCGATCAAGGTGACCGCGCGGTTGAGGCCGATGTCGAACACCTCGTCGCCGGCCTCCAGGCTCGCATAGGTCTTGTCGTGCTTGACGAACGGCCCAAAGCGGCCGAGGCCCGCGGTGATCGGAAGACCCGTCTCCGGATGCTTGCCGATCTCACGCGGCAGCGACAACAGCTTCAGCGCCAGATCGAGATCGACGTCCGAGGGCTGCGTGCCCTTCGGAATGCCGGCGCGCTTCGGCTTCTCGCCCTCGGCATAGTCCTTCTGCTCGCCGAGCTGGATGTAGGGCCCGAACCGTCCCGCCTTGACGGCGACCTCGAGGCCGGAGTCCGGATCCTGGCCGAGCATGCGATCGGCCGCGGCCTCGCTGTCGGCCGCGAGCGGACGGGTGTAGCGGCACTCCGGATAGTTCGAGCAGCCGACGAAGGCGCCGAACTTGCCGGCCTTCAGATTGAGCCGGCCGGTGCCGCAGGTCGGGCACTGCCGGACGTCGCCGCCGTCCTCGCGCGGCGGATAGATGTGCGGGCCGAGCATCTCGTCGAGCGCGTCGAGCACCTGCGCCACGCGCAGATCCTTGATCTCGTCGACGGCGCCGATGAAGCCGGTCCAGAAATCCTTCAGGACCTGCTGCCAGGCGATCTCGTTGTTGGAGATGCGGTCGAGCTGCTCTTCCAGGTCCGCCGTGAAATCATACTCGACATAGCGGCGGAAGAAGTTTTCCAGGAACGCGATGACGACGCGGCCCTTGTCTTCGCCGTGCAGCCGCTTCTTCTCCAGCTTCACATAGCCGCGCGCCTTGAGCACATCGAGGATCGAGGCATAGGTCGACGGACGGCCGATGCCGAGCTCCTCCATGCGCTTGACCAGCGAGGCCTCGGAGAAACGCGGCGGCGGTTCGGTGAAGTGCTGGGTGACCGCGAGGTTCTGGCGCTTCAGCGCCTCGCCCTGGCTCATCTGCGGCAGCCGGCGGCTGTCCTCGTCCTCCTCGTCGTCGCGGCCTTCCTGATACAGCGCAAGGAAGCCGTCGAACTTGACGACCTGGCCGGTGGCGCGCAGCTCCAGGGTGCGGCCGCCTGCCTTTGCGGTGATGTCGACGGTGGTGCGCTCGAGCTCGGCGGATTCCATCTGGCTAGCGATGGTGCGGGTCCAGATCAGCTCGTACAGCTTGGCCTGGTCGTCATCGAGCCGCTTGCGCAGGTCGGCGGGCTTGCGCGAAAGATCGGTCGGGCGGATCGCCTCGTGGGCTTCCTGGGCGTTCTTGGCCTTGGTCTGGTACTGCCGCGGGCTGTCCGGCACGTATTTGTTGCCGTAGATCTCGCCGATCACCTTGCGCGCCTGGGTGATCGCGGAGCCGTCGATCTGCACGCCGTCGGTTCGCATATAAGTAATGAGACCGGTGGTCTCGCCGCCGATGTCGATGCCTTCATAGAGCCGCTGCGCGATGCGCATCGTATGCGCCGGCGCGAAGCCGAGCTTGCGGCTCGCTTCCTGTTGCAAGGTCGAGGTGGTGAACGGCGCCTGCGGATTGCGCCGCGCCGGCTTGGCGTCGACGGTCGCGACCGTATAGGTCGCCGCGTTCAGCGCGTTCTTGAAGTCCTCGGCTTCCGCACCGGTGCCGATGTCGAGCCGCTGGATCTTCTTGCCGTCGGCGCCGACGAGACGGGCTTCGAACGTGTCGCCGCGCGGCGTCGCCAGGGTGGCGATCAGCGACCAGTATTCGCGCGGGACGAACTTCTCGATCTCGAGCTCGCGGTCGCAGACCAGGCGCAGCGCCACCGACTGCACACGACCCGCGGAGCGGGCGCCGGGCAGCTTGCGCCACAGCACCGGGGAGAGGGTGAAGCCGACGAGGTAATCGAGCGCGCGGCGCGCCATGTAGGCGTCGACCAGCGCGCCGTCGATCTCGCGCGGATGCTTCATCGCGTCCGAGACGGCTTGCTTCGTGATAGCGTTGAACACGACGCGCTCGATCTTCTGATCCTTCAGCGCGCGCTTCTCTTTCAACACCTCCAGCACATGCCAGGAGATCGCCTCGCCCTCGCGATCAGGGTCGGTGGCGAGAATCAGGCGGTCGGCGCCCTTCACGGACTTGGCGATCTCGTTGAGTCGGCCCGCCGCCTTGGGGTCGACCTCCCAGATCATGCGGAAGTTTTCTTCCGGATCCACGGAACCGTTCTTCGCCGGGAGGTCGCGGACATGACCAAAAGAGGCCAGAACCTCGTAGGAGGAGCCCAGATACTTATTGATCGTCTTGGCCTTGGCAGGCGACTCCACGATGACGATATTCATGTATTTCCAATGGCTTAGTGGAAGGATTGAAGCCGGTTTCGCGGGATTCGCGGTGGGCTCGTTGACCCGAACATGGGTGGTGAGGGGGTTCCTGTCAAATCGCGCGGCGTTGAAAGTCGATTGCGTCTGGCCGGCGAAGTACCTATCAGGTTGTAGGGAGCGCTACTGGGACCGTGCTCGTTTTGCGATGATTTCCGTCAAAATCCCGACTTTGGATAAAGTTATTGACCAAGGAAGCGGACAAACGCGACCCAGATATAGAAGAGTCGGTGGAGGATCCCGATGCCGCGGCAGCTCTGATTGCCGAGGTCACGGCAAACCTGTCGGAGCTGGCCCAGCGGCATAACCTCGACATGCTCGACTATCTCTTGCGCATGGCAAACCTCGAGGCCGAAGAGCACCTCCGGCTTCGAAGCCGGCGCAGGCTGTCCTGATCTGCAGGGCCGCCAGATCTGCAGGCTTGCCTGATCGATCGGCTCAGCGCCCGGCCAGGGTGGTCTGCTCGGCCGTCAACGGCGTCCCGTCCTCGGCGGCCAGGAGAAGCTTGCGCACGGGCCGCCGGTTGACGCGGTCGACCAGCGTCGTGGTGATCTGCTCCGGGTGATCGTCGAACTCCTCGCTCCACTGACGCAGAGCGACAAGGATGGGAAACAGGCCGCGTCCCTTCGCTGTCAGCACATAGTCGTGATAGGCGCTGCCGTCATCGGCAGGCTCGATCGCGAGAATGCCGCGATCGACCAGCGCCCGCAGCCGTACCGTCAGGATGTTCTTGGCCAGTCCAAGGCTGCGCTGGAACGCGCTGAAGCGGCGGACGCCCAGAAACGCATCGCGGATGATGAGGAGCGACCACCAGTCGCCGATCGCATCCAGCGACCGGGCGATCGGGCAGGGATCTCCTTCCAGGCTCGTCCGCTTCACCACTCCAGGCTCCTTTTTGCCCCCCGGCCGGCTCGCGAGGCCGCAGGCGGCGAGCCATACCATGGTTTAGTTGCATGATAAAACCAGATCGCCTATGTGGTCTATAGTTTAATAATGCAACCACATGGAGGCGGGCGTGAGACTCGAGAACAAGACGGCTCTGATTACCGGCGGCAGCAGCGGGATCGGCTTTGCGACCGCCCAGCGGTTCGTCGCAGAGGGCGCCAAGGTCGCAATCACCGGGCGAGACGCGGGGCGCCTGGAGGCGGCGGCGCGGGACCTCGGGCCCAACGCCCTCGCGCTCGTGGCCGACGCAACGGATATCGCCGCGACCGAGGCGGCGATTGCCCGCACGTCGGAGCGATTTGGCAAGCTCGACATTTTGTTCGCCAATGCCGGGATTCCTGGGGCCACGCCGGCCGGCGCGACCAGGCTGGAGGTGTTCGAACAGGTGATCCGCACCAACCTCACCGGCGTGTTCTTCACGGTGCAGGCGGCGCTGCCGCACCTCAAGGATGGCGCGTCCATCATCCTGAACGGCTCGGTGATCTCGGTCCTCGGCAATCCCGGCTATTCGGCCTATGCCGCCAGCAAGGCCGGCGTTCGCGCCATGGCGCGGGTGTTGGCCTCCGAGTTGTCGCCGCGCGGCATTCGCGTCAACGTGGTCGCGCCTGGCGCGATCCGAACGCCCATCTGGGGCGCTGCTGTAGCAACACCGGAGGCCGAGAAGGCGTTCGAGGCGCGGATCGCGGCGACGACACCGCTCGGCCGGATCGGCGAGCCCGACCACATCGCCGGGACCGTGCTCTTCCTGGCGTCGGACGACGCCGCGCATATCCAGGGGCAGGAGCTGTTCGTCGACGGCGGCACCACGAGCTCGCCGGCGGGAGCGCCGATCTATCGGGGCTAGACGGCGGCTCGGAGGTCAGCGCCGCAGAGCAACGGGGACATCAGTGTTACCCTCCCCTGGAGGGGGAGGGTCGGCTCAGATGCGCAAAGCGCAGCTGAGCCGGGGTGGGGTGATCTCTCCACCTCCACCGGTTTCCGCGGCTTCACCCCACCCCGCTCGCTCGCTTCCCGCGCGATCGACCCTCCCCCTCCAGGGGAGGGTGAGACCACGAACGGGTCAGGCTGGCCCGGTGATGTCCGCGTCGCCTCAGGCCGCGAGACGGCCGGCTGTGTCGAGCGCATGGGCCAGCGCCTGCGCGCGGTGCTCCGGTCCCATCTGCACGCCATCGGCGGCAATGAAGGTGAGATCCTTCACGCCGATGAACCCGAAAACGCTGCGCAGATAGGTCTCGACATGCTCGAGGGCGGCCATCGGCGTTTCAGCACCGTAGCGGCCGCCGCGTGAGATCGCGACGATCACGCGCTTGTTGCCGGCGAGGCCCTCCGGGCCGTTCGGGCCGTATGTGAAGGTCTTGCCCGCCACCGCAATGCGGTCGATCCAGGCCTTGAGCTGGCTCGGCACCGAGAAATTGTACATTGGCGCGCCGATCACGACGATGTCGGCGCGGAGAAACTCGTCGAGAACCGCCTGGCCCGTGGCGACATCGGCGGCGATGGAGGGGTCCATGTCAGCCCCGCCACGCATCGTCGCGACGTGCGCGCCCGACAGATGCGCAAGCGGTGCCACGGCGATGTCGCGATAGGTCACGTCTAGCCCTGGCGTCATCTGGCGGACTCGCGCCACGATCGCGGCGGACACCTCGCGGCTGACGGAATTCGGGCCGAGCACGCTGGAATCGATGTGGAGCAGATGGGTCATAGGTCAGTTACCTTGGTATCGGTTTGTAACTGGCGCACTATGAGTGACTGTGCTGTAACCCCACAAGAACGCACATTCTTGAAACCCGGGCACATCCGTGACACCTCGTGACAGCGCTGATACCGACGCTCTGGCCGCTCCGGAGCACCATGACTGCCGCGGCGTCGCCGCGATCCTGGCCCGCGTCGGCGACAAATGGAGCGTGTTCGTCATCATGATGCTGCAGGACGGGCCGAAGCGCTTCAACGAGCTGAAGCGGCTCGTGGGCGGCATTTCACAGCGCATGCTGACCTTGACCCTGCGCGGTCTCGAACGCGACGGACTGGTGACGCGGACAGTGTTCCCAACCATTCCGCCACGGGTGGACTACGAGCTCACCGATCTCGGCCGCGGCCTGTCGCAGCCCGTGCAGGCGCTCGGGCACTGGGCGATCCAGCACCGGGAGCAGATCGAGCAGGCGCGCAGTCGCTTCGATTCACGCCGGGAGGCCGAGTGAGGAGCTAGCTCAAGGACACCATGCCGCCGCCGTGCCGCTCCAGCCGGCCCGCCAGCTCGAGTTCGAGCAGCACCGTGCGGAGCACCGCGGGCGACAGGCCGCTGATCCGGATCAGGTCGTCGATCGACACCGGCGTCGGGCCGAGCAGGCCCAGGATCTGCGCGCGGTCGTGGTGCTCCGGATCGGGCGCGAACAGCTCGTCGTCCGGTTCGCGCAGCGACAGCGGCAGCGGCCGCTCCAGGATCGGTCCGACGGCCTGGATGATGTCGGCGGCGTCGGTGACCAGTGTCGCCCCCTGCTTGATGAGATCATTGGTGCCGGCCGAACGCGGATCGAGCGGCGAGCCCGGCACGGCGAAGACTTCGCGGCCCTGTTCGCCGGCCATGCGGGCGGTGATCAGCGAGCCCGACTTATGAGCGGCCTCGACCACGACGACGCCGAGCGAGGCGCCGGAGATCAGCCGGTTGCGTCGGGGGAAATCGCGGGCGCGGGGCTCGTGACCGAGCGGCATTTCCGAGATGGCTGCGCCGCTGCCGCCGACGATGGCGCCGAGCAGATCGACATGCTCGGGCGGATAGATCCGGTCGTGGCCGCCGGCGAGCACGGCGACGGTGCCGCTCGCCAGTGACGCGCGATGCGCCGCCTGGTCGATGCCGCGCGCCAGGCCGGAGATGATGACGAAGCCGGCCTGGCCGAGCTGATGGGCGAGCTGGGCGGCGAATTTGAGCCCCGCTGCGGACGCGTTGCGCGAGCCGACGATGGCGATCATCGGACGCATCAGCGTCTCGCGGCGGCCGCGAATGCCGAGCAGCGGTGGCGCATCCTCGCAGGTGGCGAGGCGCGGCGGGTAGCCGTCCTCATCCGGGCCGCGCAGGTCGACGCCGTATCGTGTGCAGGCCTCGAGCTCGGCGTCGGCTTCGGCAGCCGTGCAGATCCGGCCGGACGTGGCGGCCCCGCCGCGGCGGGCGAGGTCCGGCAGGCGGTCGAGTGCGGCGCGGGCGCTGCCGAAATGGTCGAGCAGCGAGCGGAACGTTCGCGGGCCGACATTGTCGGAGCGGATCAGGCGCAGGCGGTCGCGCCGCTCGGTCTCGCTCAGCTCGATCGTCGTATTGATCGCGTCCACTCGGGGCCCCCCATGCAGAGGCGTCAGCATGGAGCAACCCGAGGGCGCAGGGAAGAGGGGACGCTACGCCGGAGCGACCTCGCGCGCCTGCTCGCCGGTCGCCACCGGCCGTTCGTCCGTGATGGCCGGCATTGTGCCCAGAGGGGCTTTGCGCAGCCAGCGGTCCGCGGCCTCGCGCCCGCGCTGATGCAGGGTCTCGATGAAGTCGCTGCCGAGATCGGTCGCGTCGCGCTGCGCCAGCGCCTCGATCGCCTCCTCGGCCGAGAGCTGGTGCACGCGCGGCGGATGCAGGCCGTCGCTGCGGGCCCATTCGAGCGCGGCGAGCTCGGCGTTCAGCACCGCGTTGGCGGCGATCTGGTCGAGGCGGCGATCGATCGCGGCCGAGGTCACGGGCACGTAGCTGTCGCGCGCCGGCGTGACCTGAACGACCAGCAGGTCGGCCGCGCTGGATTCATGCGCGATCTGGACCAGCGGCGGGTTGGCGCTGTAGCTGCCGTCCCAATAGGCGTCCTCGCCGATATCCACGGCGGCGTTGAGCTGCGCCGGGCACGTCGATGCCAGCAGCACGTCCGGCGTGATCCCGGCGTTGCGGAAGATCTGCGGGGAGCCGTCACGGACGCGGGTGGCCGAGACCAGCAGGCGAGGCGCGGCAGCGCTCTGCACCGCGTCGAAATCAATGGTCTCAAGCAGGATGTCACGCAGCGGATCGAGATCGAGCGGATCGGCCCGTCCGCCGCGCAGCCCCGGGCCGAAACAGACCGAGCTGCTCGCCGGAGAAAAGGCGCCGATCACCATCAGCGAGCGGAACGAGGCCTCGTCCATCAACCGCGTCCAGAACAGGCCGAGCCGGTTGCGGGCCTCGACGCGACCGCCTTTGGCCAGGCCGCTCGCCAGCAGCGCGGCGTTGACGGCGCCGGCGCTGGCCCCGCTGATCGTGTCGAAATCGCAGTTCGGTTCCTCCAGCAGGCGGTCGAGCACGCCCCAGGTGAAAGCGGAGAAGGTTCCGCCGCCCTGCAGCGCCAGCGACAGCTTGCGCGGCGGCCAGATCCGTGGCGGCGGTGGCAGCGTGGCGCTGGCGATCGTCTCGGCGAGCGAACGCTCGGTGGTCTCCGCCGCTTTCGGCTCGGTGATCGCGGCTGCGCTGGTGGTCGCGATCATCATCCCGACGACCGCGGCGGCGCTGTCCGACGGCGCGCTGGCCTCGGGCGTCACGAGAACCGCCGGGCTCTCGGCCACGGCGTCGACCGCGGCAACGATCGCTGTGGCTTGTGCCGGTTCGGCCGTCTTGCTGGTGGACGCGAACGGGTCGTCAGTCGACCAGATCTGAGCCGCGGAGAGGAGAACGCTGGCGCTCGAGCGGACGGGTGTGGACATTTGCTGCGCCGACTCCTCATCAGTGCGGTGATCGCGCGGAAGCAGCGAGCCGCTCGAATTGGTCTTGCGTTTTCAGATGCCGGAATCATGACAGGCAATCATGATTCACACCAGACTCTCTCGTTAACTTATTAGCTGATGATGTGGCGGTGTTGCGGCGCTGCCGCTTTCGGCAACGCGCGCGACACAGATTGCCCGTATTTGCCCGGAGTGATTACTTCTTCGCGCCGATCTTGCTCTCGGTGCCGGCCTGCAGGCGCTTGATGTTTTCGCGATGCATGTAAATCAGCAACAGCGTCAGCACGGCGAACAGCGCGGCGAGCGCGGTGTGGCCGAATGCCCACAGCACGATCGGAGTCAGCACGCTCGCGACGAGTGCAGCCAGCGATGAGTAGCGGAACGCGAACGCCGTCGCGAGCCAGACGAGACAGAAGAAGATCGCGCCCGGCCAGAACAGGCCGATCAGAATACCGATATAGACCGCGACGCCCTTGCCGCCGCGGAACTTCAGCCACACCGGGAACAAATGGCCGAGGAAGGCGCCGAGGCCCGCGATCATCGCGGCATTCGGCCCGCCGAGAGTGCCGCAGAGGATCACCGCGGCCGTGCCCTTGAGGGCATCGCCGAGCAGGGTCGCGGCGGCTAGCCCCTTGCGGCCCGTGCGCAGCACATTGGTGGCGCCGATGTTGCCGGAGCCGATGCTGCGCAGATCCTGCGTACCGGCGAGCCTTGTGAGGATCAGGCCGAACGGAATCGAGCCGAACAGATAGCCGATGATGAGGCCGACGGGCAGGAACACTTCGGATCCCATCACACCACTCCTTCTGCGCCAGGTTCTACACCAGGACGCGGGTCAGACATGTTCGAACACGGTGCGGCCGCCGACGATGGTGCGGACCACGCGGCCGGTGAAACGGGCCTCGTCGAACGGCGTGTTCTTGCACAGCGATTTGAGGTCGGCCGGATCGAGGATCCAGGGCACGTCCGGGTCGATCACGATGATGTCGGCCGGCGCGCCCGCGCGCAACGTGCCGCCGGGCAGGCCAAGCAGTTCCGCAGGGCGCGTGGACATCGCGCGGATCAAGGTGGTCCAGCTCAATTCGCCGCTGTGCACCAGCCGCAGCGAGGCCGCGAGCATCGTCTCCAAGCCGACCGCGCCGCTGGCGGCCTCCGCGAACGGCAGCCGCTTGACCTCGACGTCCTGCGGATTGTGGTCGGACATGATGACGTCGATCAGGCCGGAGGCCAGCGCCTCGACCAGCGCGCGGCGGTCGACCTCGGTGCGCAGCGGCGGCGTCAGCTTGAGGAAGGTGCGGTAGGGACCGATGTCGTTCTCGTTGAGCGTGACATGGTTGATCGACACCGAGGCGCTCACCGACAGGCCCGCATCGCGCGCGCGCTTGAGGATGTCGAGCGAGTCGACCGAGCTCAGCGCGGCCGCGTGATAGCGGCCCTTGGTCAGCGCCACCAGGCGCATGTCGCGCTCGAGCACCACGGCTTCCGCGGCTGGAGGAATGCCGGAGAGGCCGAGACGCGAGGCGAACTCGCCCTCGTTCATGACGCCTTCGCCGACGAGGTGGGGATCCTCGGTGTGATGCACGATCAGGGCATCGAAATCGCGGGCATAGGTCAGCGCGCGGCGCATCACCTGGGCGTTCATCACGCTGGTATGGCCGTTGGAGAAGGCGACTGCGCCGGCGGCGCGCAAGAGGCCGATCTCGGTCATCTCCTCGCCGCGCAGGCCCTTGGTCAGCGCGGCCATCGGCTGGATGTTGACGATCGCGGTGTCGCGGGCGCGGCGCAGCACGAAGTCGACGGTCGCCGAATTGTCGATCACCGGCTCGGTGCCGGGCTGGCAGATGATGGTGGTGATGCCGCCGGTCGCGGCGGCCTGGCTTGCGGTCGCGAACGTCTCGCGATGGCCGAGGCCGGGTTCGCCGACGAACGCGCAGATGTCGATCAGCCCGGGCGCGACGATCTTGCCGGCGCAGTTGATGACGTCGGTTCCTTCCGGCACGCCGGCGGCGCCGATGCCGCGCTTGAGGTCGCGGATCACGCCATCGGCGATCAGCACGTCACCGGGACCATCGATGTCGCGGGAGGGATCGATGACGCGCGCGTTGGCGAGCAGGATCGGGCGGCGATCGGTCAGCATGTCGTTTCGTCCCGACTATCAAGCATTGGGTAGGTTGCGGGCCAGCGCCTCGAGCACGGCCATGCGCACGGCAACCCCCATTTCGACCTGTTCCCGGATCAGCGACTGCGCGCCGTCGGCGACGATGGAGTCGATCTCGACGCCGCGATTCATCGGCCCGGGATGCATCACCAGCGCATCCGGCTTGGCGTAAGCGAGCTTCTTCTGGTCGAGGCCGAAATACTGGAAATATTCCGACGAGGACGGCACGAAGGAGCCGTTCATGCGCTCGCGCTGCAGGCGGAGCATCATCACGATGTCGGCACCGTTGAGCCCCTCGCGCATGTCGCGCGCGACCTCGACGCCCATCCGCTCGATGCCCGGCGGCAACAGCGTGGAGGGCGCGACGACGCGGACGCGCGCGCCCATCGTGTTCAAGAGCAGGATGTTGGAGCGCGCGACGCGCGAATGCAGCACGTCGCCGCAGATCGCGATGACGAGGCCTTCGATGCGGCCCTTGTTGCGGCGAATGGTCAGCGCGTCGAGCAGCGCTTGCGTGGGATGCTCATGCGCGCCGTCGCCGGCATTGATCACGGAGCCGTCGACCTTGCGCGCCAGCAGCTCGACCGCGCCGGAGGCGTGATGGCGGACCACCAGGATGTCCGGATGCATCGCGTTGAGCGTGACCGCAGTGTCGATCAGGGTCTCGCCCTTCTTGATCGACGAGGACGACACCGACATGTTCATGACGTCGGCGCCGAGCCGCTTGCCGGCCAGCTCGAACGAGGATTGCGTCCGGGTCGAGGCCTCGAAGAACAGGTTGACCTGGGTCCGGCCGCGCAGCACGGTGCGCTTCTTGTCGACCTGACGATTCAGTTCGACATATTCCTCGGACAGATCGAGGAGACCGGTGATGTCGTGGGCGGAAAGGCCCTCGATTCCCAGCAAATGCCGGTGCCCGAGGACGAAAGTCGATTTCGGTGAGGTTGCCATTAAAGCCAGAGCTATAGGGGCGGTTTCCGCGAGGGGCAAGGCCGAAAGCCGGGGTTCCGAGTTATCCCCCGTTCCCTCAGGTGATACCGCAAGGCGCGCCCAGACCGCCTTGCGAAGGGTCTGGATTGCGGGAGGCGCGCTGCTGCGCTTGATTGCCATCCTGCTGGCCGGGCTCGTGCCGGCCGCGGCCGAGCCGCTGCCGGGGGACTTCGTCTATCTGCGGGACGTCGATAGCAGCATCGCACAGGACATCCGCTATGCCGGCGCCAACAATTTCGTCGGCCGTCCACTGAAGGGGTACGAGGCCGCCGAATGCGTCGTCACGCGCGACGTCGCGCGGCGCCTCAAGGCGATCCAGGCCGAGCTGCGGCCGCGCGGCCTGTCGCTGAAGATGCTCGACTGCTACCGGCCGGCACGCGCGGTCGCGGACATGCTGGCGTGGTCGCAGGATGGGACGCAGAGCGCGGCCGGCCGGCGCTACAATCCTGCAATCGCCAAGTCGGATCTGTTCCGGCTCGGTTACATCGCCGCGCGCTCCAGCCATTCCACGGGCGCCGCGCTCGACCTCACGCTGATGGAGCTCGCGGCCGACACGGGTGTGGCGTTCGATCCTGCAAAGGACTACGCGGACTGCACGGCGCCGGCGGCGCTGCGTGCGCCGGAGGGCAGCGTCGACATGGGAACCGGCTTCGATTGTTCCGACATCAAGTCGCATACCGCCGCCCGCGGCCTGACGCCGGAGCAGCGGCGCTGGCGCAACGAACTCGTGACCGCCATGGCGCGGCAAGGGTTTGTGAACTATGCGAAGGAGTGGTGGCACTTTTCGCTGCCGGGCACGGGCGCGACCACCTATGATTTTCCCATTCGGCCGCGCCGATGATCTGTCGTTTCAGGGTACGGCCATGACCCAGCCATCGTTCGAGACCCACGAGGTCTTCAACCAGTCGCCGCCATTCGAGGACATCAACCTGTTCGCGGCCGACCGGCCGCTGATGGCGGCCGTCAACGCACATGGCGGCGCCGAAGCCGCGCCGGAGCTCAATTCGTTCGGCGCGTTGTGGGGCTCGGCCGAGATGGCGGAGCAGGGCCGGCTCGCCAACGAGACCACGCCGAAGCTGCGCAGCTTCGACGCCAAGGGCTTTCGCCGCGACGTGGTCGAGTTTCATCCGGCCTATCATCGGATGATGACGCACTCGATCGCGGCCGGCCTGCACAATTCGACATGGAGCGCCCAAGGCAAGCCGGCCGGCGGCAATTCGGAGGTCGTGCGCGCGGCGAAGTTCTACATCGCCTCGCAGGTCGAGAGCGGACATCTGTGCCCGATCACGATGACGCGCGCTTCGGTCGCGGCGCTGGCGGCGCAGCCCGATCTGCTGGCGCGGGCCATGCCTGTCATCGCCACACACGACTACGATCCGGCCTTTGCGCCGTGGTGGCAGAAGCGCGGCATCACGCTCGGCATGGGCATGACCGAGAAGCAGGGCGGCACCGATGTACGCGCCAACATGACGCGTGCCGAGCGCACGGCCGATGGCTACCGCATCACCGGCCACAAATGGTTCATGTCGGCGCCGATGTGCGACGCCTTCCTGGTGCTGGCGCAGGCCGAGGGCGGCCTGACCTGTTTCTTCATGCCGCGCTTTACACCGGACGGCGCAGTCAATGCGCTGCGCTTCCAGCGCCTCAAGGACAAGCTCGGCAATCGCTCCAATGCCTCCTCCGAGGTGGAGTTCGCGGGCGCCTACGCCGAGCGCGTCGGCGACGAGGGCAGGGGTGTCAGCACCATCATCCAGATGGTGCAATTGACGCGGCAGGATTGCGCGATCTCCTCCGCCGGCCTGATGCGCTCGGGGCTGGCCCATGCGCTCCACCACGCGCGCCATCGCAGTGTGTTTCAGAAGCATCTCGCCGACCAGCCGCTGATGCAGGCGGTGCTCGCCGACATGGCCGTTCACGTCGAGGCCACGGTGGCGCTGGTGATGCGGCTGTGCCGCGCCTTCGATCGCGCACTCGAAGACGCGTCGGAGGCGGCCTACATGCGGCTGCTGACGCCGGCGATCAAATACTGGGTCTGCAAAAGCGCGCCGGCCTTCCTCTACGAGGCGATGGAATGCCTCGGCGGCAATGGCTATGTCGAGGACGGCATTCTCGCGCGACACTTCCGGGAGTCGCCGGTCAACGCGATCTGGGAAGGCTCGGGCAACGTGATGTGCCTCGACGTGCTGCGCGCGTTGGCGCGCGAGGCCGAGGCCGCCGCCGCCGTCCTGACGAACCTGGCCGACGAGACGCGTGGTCTGCCCGGCGCGGCCGAGGCGGTCGCCGCGATCGGCCAGGCCTTCCGGCGCGGCGACAGCGAGCGTGTGGCGCGGCTTGCGGTCGAAAAGCTGGCGCTGCTGGCGGCTGCCGCCGCGTTGAACCGTGTCACCCCGGTTCACGCGGAATTGTTCGCTGCCACGCGGCTCGGCGCTGTTCATCCGAGCATGTACGGCGCCGTCGATCTCGACCCGACTCATATCCGTGCCTTACTGGAGCGCGCGCTGCCTTGACCGATACGCCCGAAGCCTCCGCCCTGGATTCTCTCGATCCGGCTCATCCGCCCCAGCGGGTCGCGCCTGCGCAGCATCAGCCGCGCACGCTCGGCTTCTGGCGGACCTTGCTGTGGGGCCTCCTGATCATCGTCGTCTTCTTCATCGGCCAGTTGACGCCGATCGGCTATTTCCTGCTGCGGCATGAGGGCCCGATCGACAGCCTGCCTCAGTTCGAGGCGGCGATGATCCAGATCGCGAGCCGCTCGCTGACAGTCTCCCTGTCGGCGATCATGGGCGTGCCGGCGATCCTGATCCCGATCTATTTCGCCATCCGTCACACCCGCATGTCGTTCGTCGACTATCTCGGCCTGCGCTGGACAACCTGGAAGAATTTCGCCTTTGGCGTGATCGGGATGGTCGTGATCCTCGGATGCTGGGAGCTGGCGACGCAACTGGCCGGGCATGAGGAAAAATCATCGAGCTTCATGGTCGATCTGCTGAAGACCGCCAGGGGCGACGGCGTCGTCTGGCTGCTGGTCATCGCCTTCTGCGTCGCGGCGCCGGTGTCGGAAGAGCTGATGGCGCGCGGCTTTCTCTATCGCGGCTGGTCGGACTCTTTTCTGCGGGTCCCCGGGGCGATCCTGCTGTCTTCCGCCGTCTGGACGATCCTGCATCTGCAATACGACTGGTTCGCCCTGCTGAACGTGTTTTCGCTGGGCGTGTGGTTCGGCTATCTGCGCTCCCGCACCCACTCCCTTTATCTGACCATGGTGCTGCACGGCCTCAACAATCTCGCGGCCACGATCCAGACGATGTGGCTGGCGAGCGGCCATGGCTGAACTGAGAACGCGAATCCGCTCATTGTCCCTGCCGGCCTTTCACGCGATCATCATCCGCGAGAAGCGGGGATGAATGATGACTGATGCCGTTCGCGTGACCAAGGCGCCACGCACCTGGTACTTTTTCGGCACCCTGGGCTTCACGTTGCTCGCCACCGTGGCGGCCTTGCTCGGCGGATTCGTCGTTCTCTTCGTCTTGTTGATGGTCAACCAGACCCAAGCCGATGGGGCCGTTGCGCAGATCACCAGTCAGGTCTCGTGGAAGACCGCAGCGTGGATCGGCAACTTTCCCGGCGAGCTTGCGGTGATCTGGCTCGCGGTGCGCTTGGCGCGGCGGCGCTTCTCCGAATATCTGGCCCTGCGCTGGCCGATGGCGCAAGAACTCGTCCTCACTCTGCTGATCATGTTGGTCGCCATCCACATCGTCAGCTTGATTGGACATGCGCTGGGCAAGTCGCTGGATGCCGGCATCGTTGCCGAATTCGGTCGCGCGCGCCGCGACGGTCCGCTGATTTTGTTCCTCTTCCTGGCGACGGTTTGCATCGGAGCGCCGATCTTGGAAGAGTTCTTGGTCCGCGGCTTCATGTTGCGCGGCTGGTCGGAGTCGTTTCTGCGGCCCGGCGGCGCGATCGTGCTCACCTCGGCCTTCTGGGCCATTTGCCATGTCCATTATGATTGGTTTGGCATGTTCGAGATCTTCGTGATGGGGCTCTTGCTCGGCTATTGCCGCATTCGCAGTGGCTCAACCTGGCTCACCGTCGTCGCGCACTCCGCCAACAACGTCTATTCGTATGTGGTGGTCGGCCTGCTCACCTAGCCGCCACCGGCCAGCGCGATGAAGGCCGGCATCGTCAGCGCGGCAAGCACGGTCTGCAGCGAGATGATCTGCGCCAGCAGCGGCGCGTCGCCGCCCATCTGCTTGGCCAGCACATAGGCGCTCGGCGACGTCGGCACCGCCGCGCAGATCGCGACTACGACGAGGCTCGGGCCGCTGACGCCGAACCATTGCGCGAGGCCGATCGCCAGGATCGGCATCAGCACCAGCTTGAGCACGACTCCGAGTGCCGCGGCCGCGCCGGCGCGCCGCAGCCCCTCGAAGTGCAGGCCGGCGCCGGTCACCAGCAGGCCGATCGGCAGCGACGCCTGGCCGAGCGCGTCGGCGGCATCGTGCCAGAGTTTCGGCAGGGGCATGTGGACGATGTTCAGGGCGAGCCCGATGACACAGGCCCAGATCAGCGGATTGCGAAGGATCGTGGCGGCGATCTCGCGCATCGAACGACGGTCCGGCGAGGCATAGTGCGCAAGCACGGCCACGCTGAAGACGTTGACCATCGGAATGATCGCGATCATTCCGACCGAGGCCACCGCGAGCCCTGTCGGACCGAACAGGCTGCGCGAGACGCCGAGGGCGACATAGGTCTGCCAGCGTGTCGCGCCCTGGAAGATGGACGTGAAGGCCGGGCCGTCGATGCCCGAGCGCGCGAGCAGGGGGCGCAGCGCGAGGCAGAGCGCGGACATCGCCAGCATCGCCAGGAACAGGGCGCCGCCGATCCCTGCGACCGGCACCTGGCTGAGATCGGCCTTGACCAGGCTCTGCAGCAGCAGAGCAGGGAACAGGACATAATAAGTCAGCCGCTCCAGCCCGTGCCATTGCGAGTCCAGGCGGATGAGGCTGCGCCGCAGACCGAAGCCGATGACGATCAGCAGGAAGACCGGCGCCAGCGCGGCAATGACGGGACTCATCGGTCAGCGGCCGGACTGGCGCAACGTCGCGAGCCGGTCGAGCGCGCCCTGCAGGATGAAGATCGCCGCATGGGTATCGATCACCTCGGCGCGCCTGGCGCGGCTGACATCCATGCCGATCAGCTCGCGCTCGACGGCGGCCGTCGACAGCCGCTCGTCCCAAAGCCCGATCGGCAGGTCGGTGAGGCCTGCGAAATTGCGCGCGAAGGCGCGGGTCGACTGCGCCCGCGGCCCCTCGCTGCCGTCCATGTTGATGGGAAGGCCGAGCACGAAGCCGACCACCTTGCGCTCCGTCGACATGGCGAGCAGCCGTGCGGCATCCGCCTTGAAGGCCTTGCGCTGGATGGTCTCGACGCCGGTGGCGAGCCGGCGATCGGGATCGGACACGGCGACGCCGATGGTCTTGGTGCCGAGATCGAGGCCGACGAGCGCGCCGCGCTCGGGCCAGCGCTCGGCGGCTTCGATGAGGGGGAGGATGGGAGCGGGCATGGCGCGGCGCTTAGCACGCGCCATGCCCGGGAGGCAAAGCCGTTACCTAGCGGATCGCGATCGGGTTGATGTTGCCCTGCACGCCGCCGCGCCAGCGCGGCTGGCCCAGCACGAACAGGAACTCGTAGCCCTTGTCCTTGGCGAGATCGGCCGTGTTCATGTTTTCGAGGATATAGGTCCCGTTCATGGCGAGCAGGATCTGGTGGACCTCGAAGACGTTCTGGGACTCGAACGGCAGGACCTCGAGACCCCACGTGTCGGCGCCGATCGCGACCACCCCCTTGGAGGTGAGGTACTTGGCGCCGTCGACGCCGAGACCCGGCTCGCCCGCGCCGTAGCGCTTGTCGTCCTTGCCGACGAGGCTGAGCCAGCCGGTGTGGAAGATCACGATATCGCCCTGGCGGATCTCGACGCCCTGTTTCTTGGCGGCCTCGTCGATCTCCTTGGAATTGAAGGCGGTGCCCTCCTTGACGACGTCGGTGTTGTAGTAGGCGGCCATGTCGAGCAGCACGCCCCGGGCCACCAGCGGCGGCACCTTTTCGATGCCGAGCTTCTTCAGGCCGGTCGGATCGGCGAAATCGGCGACCTTGTTGCCGTTGTAGTAGACGTGCTCGACCCCGAGATGGCCGAGGCCGTCGAGCTGGCTGCCGACGCCGACCCAGCCCTCGATGATATCGTCATTGTAGGTCGCCTTGTTGGGACCAAGGCCGGGATTGCCGGCCTGGCCCGGCTGCACGACGGTGACCTTGAACGATCGCGGCGGATAGGCCGGGGTCTTGGAATCGATGATCATCCCGAGCGGGTAGGTCTTGCCGGTCTTCACCAGCGAGGCCGCCTTCACCACGAGCTCCGGCGTGATGTAGTTGGCGGCGCCGATCTCGTCGTTCGGCCCCCATTTCGACTTCGTCCACTCTGCGGGCTTGTCCTGAGCAGTCGCCGTCCCGATCGCTCCCATCAAGGCAATCGAGCAGCACAACACGAACGCGTTGCGCATCGCATTTCCTCCGACATTTTGACGTTTGTTGGTTTTCGCGCTGGCCAGCGCCGCATCCTAACGTAGGGCAGGAGCGTGCGACAAAGCGTTTTTCGGCCGCGTGCGCTGCACAGCGCCCGAACGTCGCATCGGTCGAAATGGCCGGGCTTCACCGAGGTGCCGGATCATTTCGTACCAAGGAATGTGCCGCGCGCCAGCAAGGGCGTGCACAATCTCTGGGCGAGCCGAGTCACGCCGCGATGTCGCGATCCCCGCGGCCAAAGCCTTCCATGAAGGCGGACAAGGCGCTGCTGCGATGACCGGCGCGGCGATGGATGAAGAGCGTCTCGACCTGGGCATGGGATGGATCGAGCGTGTGCAGTCCGATGCTGCCGCTCATCTCGTGTCGCATAACCACGGCGCGCGGCAGCAACGCGACGCCCATGCCGGCAGCCACGCAGCCGATCATGCCGTCGAGCGTGCCGAGCTCGATGCGGGCCGCCGCCGGCCAGCCGAACGCGTTGAAGACCTGCTCCAGCCGCTGCCGGTAGGTGCAACCGGTTCTGAACACCAGCGCCGTCGGCCCTGACGCCGTTGTCGCCGCGCGCAGGGCGGATAGGCTATCGAAGCGACGGGCCGTCACCAGCACGAGCTCTTCCTCGAAGGCGATCAAGCCGGTGAGATCGGGATGGTCGATCGGTCCGGCAACGAAGGCGCCATCGAGCGTCCCGTCGAGCACGCCGGCGACGAGCTCGGCCGTCGGCGCCGTGCGCAGGTTCAAGGCGACGGCAGGGAAGCGGCGGTGAAAGTCCGCAAGACGCGTCGGCAGGCGCACCGCGGCGGTGGTCTCCATCGAGCCGATCATGAGCGATCCGTTCGGCTCGCCGTCGTCGCGCGCGGCGAGCACGGCTTCGCGCGACATGGCCGCAAGGCGATCGGCGTAGGGCAGCAGGCGTTGTCCCGCGCCGGTCAAGGTCATGCCGCGGCTGTGGCGTTCGAACAGCGCCGTGCCGATCTCGGCTTCCAGCGCCTTGATGCGCTGCGTGACATTGGACTGGACGGTGTTCAGGATTTCGGCGGCGCGTGTGATGCCGCCGGTGCGGGCCACGGCGGCGAAGGTCTGCAGGTCGCTCAGTTCCACAGCCGCTCTCCGTTTTGAATCTGCGATGGCAGAGTTCTCAACTATTCATTTTGTGAGAATGCTAACCGCGCCTAGGGTTCGCGTCCAGACACCAGGGAAGGGCAGATGCTGAGAACGCCGCTGACGGAAAAGCTCGGCACGATCCATCCGATCCTGCTGGCGCCGATGGACCTGATCGCCGATGCGCGGCTGGTGCGCGCGGTCAGCGAAGCCGGCGGCTTGGGTATTCTCGGTGGCGGCTACGGCGACCGCGTCTGGCTTGCGCAGGAAACGGCCAAGCTCAAGCGCCTGAGTGCGCCGTTCGGCATTGGCTTCATTACCTGGTCGCTGGCCCGGCGGCCGGAGCTGCTCGACATCGCGCTGGCGGCGAAGCCTGCGGCGGTGATGCTGTCCTTCGGCGATCCCGAGCGCTTCGCACCCGCTATCAAGCAGGCCGGAGCACTCTTGATATGCCAGGTGCAGGACGAAGCGATGGCGAAGCAGGCGCTCGCCGCGGGAGCCGACATCCTGGTCGCGCAAGGAACCGAAGCCGGCGGCCATGGCGCCTCGCGAACCACGCTCGACATCTTGCCTGCGATCGTCGACCTCGCGGCGGGGCGCGTGCCGGTGGCGGCGGCCGGTGGTCTCGCGGATGGCCGTGGCCTTGCCGCGATGCTCACGCTCGGCGCCGATGGCGTGCTGCTCGGCACGCGGTTCTATGCCAGCCAGGAAGCCGCGGGCGCCGCAGACGCGAAGCGGCGCATCTGCGCTGCGAAATCCGGCGAGACGGTTCGCGGCATCATCTTCGATCTGTCGCGCAACAATGTCTGGCCGGCGCCGTTCACAGGACGATGCCTGATCAACGACCATGCGCGGCGCTGGATGGGGCGGGAGGTCGAATTGCTGCAGCAGGTCGAGCGCGTGTCGGCCGACTATGTGACGGCAAGGGCCGAGGGCAATTTCGATGTCGCCGCCGTCATCGCAGGCGAGGCGGTCGGCCTGATCCATGATATCCCGCCGGCCGGCGAGATCGTCGAGCGGATCGTCGGCGAGGCCACCCGGATCCTGCAGGGGCGGCGCAACGCGACCTGGCTGCCGCGCAACGAAGAAGAGTGAGGTGAACCATGTGGCCCGATCGCCGCTTCCTGGATCTCGTCAAGACCGAACACCCGATCGTGCTCGCCCCGATGGCCGGCGTGATGGATGCCGATCTCGTCATCGCCGTCGCGCAAGGTGGCGGCCTCGGCTCGCTGCCCTGTGCCATGCTGAGCGCCGACAAGGCCCGCGAACAGGTCAACATCATCCGCCAGCGCGTCTCCGCGCCGATCAATGTGAACTTCTTCTGCCATACCCCGGTGGAGGCGGATGCCGTCCGCGAGGCCGGCTGGAAGCAGCGGCTCGGCGCTTACTACAAGGAGTATGGCGTGGATCCGGCGGCGCCGGTCACGGCCGCCAACCGCGCGCCGTTCGACGCGGCGATGTGCGCCGTCGTCGAGGAGTTGAGGCCGGAGATCGTCAGCTTTCATTTCGGCCTGCCGGAGGCCGGCCTGCTGGCGCGGGTCAAGGCCACCGGGGCGATCGTGATGGCCTCCGCAACGGTCGTGCGCGAGGCGGTGTGGCTGGAACGGAACGGCGCCGACGTCATCATCGCGCAAGGCGCGGAGGCGGGCGGTCATCGCGGCATGTTCCTGACCGACAAGCTCGCCGAGCAGGTCGGCACGTTTGCGCTGGTGCCCCAGATCGTGGATGCGGTGAAGCTGCCCGTCATCGCCGCCGGCGGCATTGCGGACGCGCGCGGTATCGCCGCGGCGTTCGCGCTCGGCGCCTGCGGTGTTCAGATCGGCAGCGCCTTTCTGCGCTGCCCGGAATCCAAGGTCAGCGCGATCGCGCGCGCCGCGCTCGCGTCCGCCAATGACGAATCGACCGTGATCACCAATGTAATGACCGGGCGGCTCGCGCGCGGCGTCGCCAACCGGGTGATGCGCGAGGTCGGGCCGGTCTCGCCGGATGCGCCGGCGTTCCCGCATGCCGCGACCGCGCTCGGCCCGCTCAAGGCCGCCGCGGAGAAGCAGGGCAAGGTCGATTTCACCAATCTCTGGGCCGGGCAGGCGCTGCCGCTGGGCCGCGAGATCCCGGCGGCCGAGCTGACGCGGACGCTGGCCGAACAGGCGCTGGCGCGCCTTGCGCGGATGGCGGGCTGACGCCAAACGGAGACCTCGAGGGCGGGCACGGCCTCCGGAAAGTCCGGAGCCTGCCGGTTGCGGCGCGAAACCGGGCTCTGCTATAGGGCGGGTTCACCTTGTCCCGTGAGGCCCTATATAATGTCGGTCGATGCCGCCACCGTCCGCCGGATCGCGCAATTGGCGCGGATCGCTGTCACTGACGCCGAAGTCCCGCATCTGCAGGGCGAGCTCAATGCGATGCTGGCATTCGTCGAGCAGTTGTCGGAGGTCAATGTCGAGGGTGTCGAGCCGATGACCTCGGTGACCCCGATGGCGATGAAGAAGCGCCAGGATGTCGTCACGGAGGGCGACATCGCCGACGACATCGTCAAGAACGCGCCGGAGACCGAGAACAACTTCTTCCTGGTGCCGAAGGTGGTGGAATAGCCCGGGCAGCTCGATGGCGTGCGCTGGTCGCGCGATCTGCTCCTCAAACCGACAAGCGAGCCAACGCCGATGTGCCTGCTCTGCGACGATGAAGCGGCCTATAAGGCCTACATGGACTACCTCGACGCGATGGAGCGGCAGGGCAAGGCCGCCGATCCGGACAAGACCGTCAACGAGATTCTGGACCAGCTCGAAGCGGCCAATGCCGACAAGGCCAATACCACCAAGGCGAAGACGAACAAGTTCTTCGCCGACGATGCCGCCGACGACAAGACGCTTTCCCCCTTCTTCTGCAGCCCGATCAACAAATGACCGATTTGACTTCGATGACGCTCGCCGAGGCCCGCAAGGGCCTCGCGGACAAGACTTTCACGTCGCTCGAGCTGACCGACGCCCATCTCAAGGCGATGGAGGAGGCGCGGGCGCTCAATGCCTTCGTGATGGAGACGCCGGACCAGGCGCGCGCGATGGCGCGCGAGGCCGACGCCAAGATCGGCAAGGGCGAGGGCGGACCGCTCGCCGGCATTCCGCTCGGGATCAAGGACCTGTTCGCGACCAAGGACGTCCGCACCACGGCGTGCTCGAAGATCCTCGGCAATTTCGTGCCGACCTATGAGTCGACCGTGACCTCGCAGCTGTGGCGCGACGGCGCGGTCATGCTCGGCAAGCTCAACAATGACGAGTTCGCGATGGGCTCGTCGAACGAGACCTCGTATTTCGGCCCGGTCGGCAACCCCTGGCGCCGCGAGGGCTCCAACACCACGCTGGTGCCGGGCGGCTCGTCCGGTGGCTCGGCCTCGGCGGTGGCGGCGCTGCTCTGCATGGGCGCGACGGCGACCGACACCGGTGGCTCGATCCGCCAGCCCGCGGCGTTCACCGCCACCGTCGGCATCAAGCCGACCTATGGCCGCTGCTCGCGCTGGGGCATCGTCGCCTTCGCCTCGTCGCTCGACCAGGCCGGGCCGATTGCGCGCTCGACCCGTGACGCCGCCATCCTGCTGCGCTCGATGGCCGGGCACGATCCGAAGGACACGACCTCGGTCGATCTCCCCGTGCCGGATTATGAGGCCGCCATCGGCAAGTCGGTGAAGGGCATGAAGATCGGCATTCCCAAGGAGTATCGTCTCGACGGCATGCCGGCCGAGATCGAAAAGCTCTGGAGCGAGGGCGCGGCGTGGCTCAAGGCGGCCGGCGCCGAGCTGGTCGAGGTGTCGCTGCCGCACACCAAATACGCGCTCCCGGCGTATTACATCGTGGCGCCGGCGGAGGCGTCCTCGAACCTCGCCCGCTACGACGGCGTCCGCTACGGCCTGCGCGTGCCCGGCAAGTCGATCGGCGAGCTGTACGAGAACACCCGCGCCGAAGGGTTCGGCGCCGAGGTGCGGCGCCGCGTCATGATCGGGACCTATGTGCTGTCGGCCGGCTATTACGACGCCTATTACATCCGGGCGCAGAAGGTCCGGACCCTGATCAAGAAGGATTTCGAGGACTGCTTCGCGCAAGGGGTCAATGCGATCCTGACGCCGGCGACGCCGTCGGCTGCCTTCGGCATCGGCGAGAAGGGCGGCGCCGACCCGGTCGAGATGTATCTCAACGACATCTTCACGGTGACCGTGAACATGGCCGGCCTGCCGGGCATCGCGGTGCCCGCCGGCAAGGACGCGCAGGGACTGCCGCTCGGGCTGCAGCTGATCGGCCGTCCGTTCGACGAGGAAACGCTGTTCTCGCTCGGCGAGGTCATCGAGCAGGCGGCGGGCCGCTTCACGCCCGTTCGGTGGTGGTGAGCGCCGCCGGCTTCAAGACGAGCCTCGCGGGCGATAAGCCCGCGGCCGGGCTCACGCCCGTGCTGACCGGCCTGTGGTGGCTGGCGAAGGGCGACTGGGACCGGGCGCACCGGATCATTCAGGACGAGACCGGCCGCGACGCGGCCTGGGCGCACGCGCATCTGCACCGCGTCGAGGGTGACCTCGGCAATGCGGCCTATTGGTACCGCCAGGCCGGGCAGCCGGTCGCGACCGATGCGTTGGATATCGAATTCGAGCGGATCGTCTCCGCGCTGATGGGGAGTTGAGGGCCATGACGGCAACCAGCGGCAAGCTGATGAAGGGCGCAACAGGCGACTGGGAGGTCGTGATCGGCATGGAGATCCACGCCCAGGTCACCTCGAAGTCCAAACTGTTCTCAGGCGCGTCCACCGCCTTTGGCGGCGATCCCAATACCCATGTGTCGCTGGTCGACGTCGCAATGCCCGGCATGCTGCCGGTGATCAACGAGGAGTGCGTGCGCCAGGCCGTGCGCACCGGGCTCGGCCTGAACGCCAAGATCAACCTGCGCTCGGTGTTCGACCGCAAGAACTATTTCTATCCGGACCTGCCGCAGGGCTACCAGATCAGCCAGTACAAGGACCCGATCGTGGGCGAGGGCGAGATCACGGTCGAGCTCGACGGCGGCAAGACCGCCACCATCGGCATCGAGCGCCTGCACATCGAGCAGGACCCCGGCAAGATGCTGCACGACCAGTCGCCGTCGCTGTCCTATATCGACTACAACCGCTGCGGCGTGGCGCTGATGGAGATCGTCTCCAAGCCCGACATCCGCGACGCCGAGCAGGCCAAGGCCTACGTGACCAAGCTGCGCTCGATCATGCGCTATCTTGGCACCTGCGATGGCGACATGGAGAAGGGAAGCTTGCGCGCCGACGTCAACGTCTCCGTGCGCAAGCCGGGCGGGCCGCTCGGCACCCGCTGCGAGATCAAGAACATCAACTCGATCAGCTTCATCGGCCAGGCGGTGGAGGCCGAGGCGCGGCGCCAGATCGAGATCATCGAGGACGGCGGCGTCATCGAGCAGGAAACCCGCCGGTTCGATCCCGACAAGGGCGAGACGCGGTCGATGCGCTCCAAGGAGGAGGCGCATGATTACCGTTACTTCCCGGACCCGGACCTGCTGCCGCTCGAGTTCTCTCAGGCGTTCGTCGACGAGCTGAAGGCCGCGCTGCCCGAGCTGCCCGACCAGAAGAAGGCGCGCTTCATCGCTGATCTCGGCCTGTCGCCCTACGACGCCTCGGTGCTGGTCGCCGAGCGCGAGAGCGCGGCCTTCTATGAAGGCGTGCTGGAGGCGCTGTCCGACCGCGCACGCGACGGCAAGCTCGCCGCCAACTGGGTGATCAACGAGCTGTTCGGCCGTCTCAACAAGGAAGGCCGCGACATCTCGTCCTCTCCGGTGTCGGCGGCGCAGCTCGCCGCCATCGTCGCGCTGATCGGCGAGGGGACGATCTCCGGCAAGATCGCCAAGGACCTGTTCGAGATCGTCTGGAGCGAGGGCGGCGATCCGCGCGAGCTGGTCGAGAGCCGCGGCATGAAGCAGGTCACCGACCTCGGCGCGATCGAGAAGGTGGTCGACGAGATCATCGCCGCCAACCCCGACAAGGTCGCGCAGGCCAAGGCGAAGCCGCAGCTCGCCGGCTGGTTCGTCGGCCAGGTGATGAAGTCGTCGGGCGGCAAGGCCAACCCGCAGGCGGTCAACGATCTGCTGAAGAGCAAGCTCGGCATCTGAAACGACGATCGCTGGTCTTCGTTCCGACGGCGCGCACCACGGTGCGCGCCGTTTTCGTTTGGGCTCGCGTCCAGCGAATCGCCGCACGCGATTCGCAAAAAAGCCACCGTTCACGAGCGATCGAACGCGCACGACGGTGTGTACGATGAAAATTTTTTCGTTGCCAAAATTTACGACTCGGAGTCCGCGAGCGGCTCCTCCGATGTGAGTCTGCGCTGCGCAACGGAGTTGTCGCCGCTGCCGCCTGATCTAGCAGCAATTCAGGAAATCCTTGCAGCGTAGGCTTTTCTTGCGATCGCTATTAGTAGCAGGCTCGCCGCTGCGTCGACGCGGAAACGCATTTCCGATGTCGGCCGTCGCGCTGCTTCGCGCGTTTCGTCAGCCGTACGCGCGCGCGCGTGTCAACACTTCCTTAAGCCGGAAGCTGTTTTTTTTCACTCGTTGGTGTATCGATATGGAGTGCATCTCGATTCCCGAGTGCACGCATCGACTAAGCCAACTCACATCGGAGGGCAACATGGCCAAGAAAGCGAAGAAGGCGAAGAAGGCAGTGAAGAAGGTCGCGAAGACCGCGGCGAAGAAGACTGCCAAGAAGACCAAGAAGGTCGCCAAGAAGAAGTAACTCTCGCAGTTCGCTGCGAGATGAGTCCGGCAGCTTGAAGCCGGCACGTCGTTGGAACGAAGGTGAGCCCAGCTCGTTCAGAGCCGGCAGCCATCCTTAGTCTCCAACCGACGATAGAGGGTGTCGGCGAGACATCAGGTCAACGGTCGGATCGAGTTCGAGGCAGCGATGCTGCGTCGGAGCGGTCCGGCAGAAGAAACAGGATTTCTTCGTTCGGTGCAGATCGCTGTTCGATCTGCAATCTCGCGAGCGGCGACAAGCCAGAGCGAGATCTGATCCTGACGTGTTCGCCGACGCCCTCGATCCCCGAGAGCCGAGATCCCCGAGCCCTGCGCCTCGTGTGACAAGCGCTCTCCCAATCTCTCACATCGTTGCACGGGACCACAGCTGATCGGCTGCGCGCGAGCGCGTCGTCGGCTCGGAGCCCTGCTGCTCTCGCCCGCTTGCGCGCGGGACGTCGCAACGCGACGCGAGCGCTCGTCCGCGTCAGCCTCCCAGCCCGCGCTTCTCCTCCGTGCGCGGCGTCACATCCATCGTCGTCGTGGATGGTTATGGTTTTGCCAAACAGAACGGTAAACCGCTCTTTGACGGCTCGGAAAAGTTGAAGCGATTCAATGTATTGAGGCGCGCCCTGTCGAATGCGGGGTTCCGCGTTCAGGGCTCGTTCAGCACAATGCTTAAACTGCCTTTCAAACTTGATCGGTCATCTTTCTCGCATAAGCCGCGAGACGGCATGGGGACTAACCAGGCGTTGAACAGTTGGACGGGGGCAGGGCTCGGGTGCGAGCGGCCTCCTTGCGAGAAGGAGAGCGACAATGTTTCAGGGACAACTCAATTTCGATGACGTGACCACCGCCGAGCAGGGCGCCAATGGCGACGTGCTGTTCGAACTCGGCATGCTCTATGCGAGCGGTCGCGACGGTGTGGTCGATCTGATCGCCGCGCACAAATGGTTCAACCTCGCCGCTCTGAAGGGACGCGTGGATGCCGTGGCGATGCGCCGTGAGATCGCCGAGCAGATGACCGACGCCGAGATCGCCACGGCGCAGCGCGAGGCTCGCGCCTGGATGAGCGCGCGCTGAACGCGATCCCTCCGCGGCGCGGCGGACACTCCGCGTCCAGCGAAGGCAGATGCCGGATCGCGCCATCAAGGCGATGTCGCTGCTGGTCGATATGCGATCCGTCATCCGGATCGTCGTGGCCGCAGGGCTCTTGGCTGCAGGGCTGAGCTCTCGCCGCGCGCCTCCAGATCTCCTATCTGTCGTCTTAAGGTGACGCAGGAAGCGGGATGGTGGCATGAGTCAGGCGCGGCGACAGGCGAGGCAGCAAGAGCTGATCGGCTGCCATGACTGCGGCAACGGCGTCTCGTTCAGCGCGGTGGCGTGCCCGCACTGCGGCTCGACCGAGCCGGCAGGGCCGGTGGTGCAAAGCCGGCGCGAACTGCGGCGGCTGCGGATCGAAGCGACCAATGATCGCCGGCTCATCGTCGTGACCGCGCTCTGCACGGGCCTTGGCGCCGCCTATGGTGCGGTGATGGGCGCCGGAGGCGCGGCGTCGTGGTGGGCCGCCCTCGGCTATGGCTTCGTCGGCGCCGTGATCGGCGTGCCCGCGGCGTTCGTGATCAACATCAGCCGCAGCCTGTTCGATTGAACTGGGAGCGTCAGGCGTCCCGTGGCTTCGCCAGCTCGCCCTGTCGGAGCGGCCTGCGCGAGAATTCTTTTCAGATTCGAGATTGCCCGTGACCCGGCTGCCCTGACTGAGGGCAGGTCGTCGGGATCGCGCATCAGCCATCAGAGTGGGGGAGGCGGCGTCGCCAAGTGTCTGGCGGAGAGGGAGGGATTCGAACCCTCGATACAGCTTGAGACCGTATGACGCTTTAGCAAAGCGTTGCCTTCAGCCACTCGGCCACCTCTCCGGCTGGGGTCGGTATGCCCCACGGCGCGCTGAGCCGCAAGCGGCAGATTGCACGCGATTTCGAAATCCTCACAGGTCCGCGGCCCCGACCAGGCCTCCAGGACGGGGGCACTGCCCGGTCCGGACACGAGCCAGAGGCGGCCGATCTGCTCGAAGCAGCGGGGAGACAGCGGCTCTCTCTCTATATGCCGTCGCTCTCTATATGCGGCGGGTTGCCTGAGGTGGGGGCGCCGCGCAGCGCGGACCTCCCGTTGCGATTCTCTCCGCGCGACGCTGGCCGGATTCGTGACCCGCACCGCCTGAGTTGAGGCGCGTTCCTGGCAGGCGAGTGCGCCAGGGTGAACGCACCCAAGATTGCGTTGTTATAAAACAGTAACATAAACAGCACCTTAGCTGTTCCCGCAGAACCACGGTTGCGTGCCTTTTCTGCAACACCGGTTTGAAAAGGCGCCGCTCGGCCGCCGCAATGATGGTTCCTTTGTTGCGTGTGCAAAGACCTTCGGTAATTCTGCTCCCACGACGAAGGGGGGCATCCCGACGTCGTCCCGTTTAGGTCGTTCGCTCAAGTCCCTCGCGTTCATGCGGGTGTGTCCGATAGCGCGAAGCGGCTGAGCGACGGGTCGAAGAGGGATAACGGGTCCAACCCAAGGGTGTTCACACCCAGCGGAGGCGGAACCTTCCCTGACTGAGCAACTTGGAGGTTTAACACTATGAACACGATCAAGAGCCTCGTCCTTGGCTCGGCGGCAGTTCTCGTCGCCATGTCTGGGGCCCAGGCAGCTGACCTTCCGATCAAGGCCAAGGCGGTCGAGTATGTGAAGGTCTGCTCGCTCTACGGCGCTGGCTTCTACTACATCCCCGGCACCGACACCTGCATCAAGCTCGGCGGCTACGTCCGCGCCGAGACGTCGTTCGCCTCGAACGGCCAGTACAACAACGCTGTGAACGGTTCGGCTGGCGCCAACAACCGCCTCAGCAACTACTACTACAGCCGCGCTCGTCAGGACCTCAACATCGACACGCGCACCGCGACCGAGTACGGCGTGGTCCGCACCTATGCTGACCTGACCTTCACCTGGACCACCGGCAACACCGCTGGCTCGGCTCCGTCGGCCTACACCGGTGACGGCGTCGCGGGCGGCTCGCTCGGCGTGTACTATGCCTTCATCCAGTTCGCCGGCTTCACCATGGGTAAGGCCGTGTCGCAGTTCGACACGCCCTGGACCAACTATCCGGGCAACAACTTCGACGGCCTGTGGGGCGGCGGCGGCACCGTGACCGGTGTCAACCAGTTCACCTACACCGCCGACTTCGGCTCGGGCATCACGGCTGCGATCTCGGCTCAGGACGCGACCGGCTACTACCAGACCAACATCTGGAACACCGCTGGCATCACCGGTGCAGGCATCATCGGCGGCGCTTACGGCACGGCCAGCTACGGCGGCAACGTCGCTCCGGACATCGTCGGTATGGTCCGCGTCGACCAGGCTTGGGGTCTGTTCCAGGCTTCGTTCGCTGCGCATGACAACCACACCGCCTACTACGGCGCCACCGAAGTCACCGGTCACCCGGCTGACAAGTGGGGTTGGGCTGCTCAGCTGGCCTTGTCGATCAAGAACATCCCGACCGGCCCCGGCGACACCATCAACATCCAGGGCGTCTACACCAACGGTGCGAGCCGCTACAACGCTCAGAGCCTGGTGCCGACCTCCTACGCGATGTACGGCGGCAGCAGCACGGCTGGCGTCTACGGCACGCTCGGCTTCGCTGGCCTGGCCGACTCGGTCTACACGACCGGTGGCGACCAGCAGCTGACCACGACCTACGGCTTCCGTGGTGCTTACACCCACAACTGGAGCCCGTCCTGGAACTCGGCGATCTACGGTTCGTGGGCTGCCGTGTCCTACAACAACACTGCCAAGGGCCTGATCTGCGGCAGCGCGGCGATGGCTGGTCTGGCGGGCGCGGGCTTCACCTGCAACCCCGACTTCAACATCTCCTCGCTGGGTGTGATCACCCGCTGGACCCCGGTCAAGAACCTGACCTTCTCGGCTGACGTGGCCTGGACCAACCTGGACCAGAAGTACTCGGGCAACATTGCTTACCCGGGTTCGGCCACCGTCGCGAAGCCGGCTGGCGTGACCTACCAGCTCAAGGACCAGAACTCGGTGTCCTTGCTGCTCCGCGCTCAGCGCAACTTCTGATCCTGATCATCTGATCCGGTTCAAGAGCCCCCGGCAGGAAACTGCCGGGGGTTTTTGCTATTTATGCTGGGACCTCGACGAACGAAACCCGGCTTGACGAGCTGCATGGCGGGAGGCGCTTGCCCAACGCGGCAGCTTTGGCCCTGCTTGTGCGCTGCAAATTCGATAGTCGAACGGCTTGGCGAGGGACGGTATTTTTTTGAAAAATGATGTTGAAAACAGGTGAGTTGATAAGCTAATTTTTGCTCGCCTGATATCCATCAGTCCCCGCAAGGACGACACTGCAACTGTAAGACTGACGATCCGATGTTAAACCCCAGGAAGCCTCTGGCGATGCCCCGCCGGGGGCTTCTTCTTTTCTGAGCGCTTCGCTTCTGGGCGTTTTCATTTCAGAGCGTCCCCGTTGACGTGCGTCATCGCGTCCGTGCGCGCCATCCCGGAACGGCGCCGAAACCGGCGTCAGGCCCCCGTCGCGAGATGCGGCACTGAGCCGCTGGCGTTGCGGCAGGGCTGAGGTTCGCAAAGCGAAAAATCCTGACACATGTGCTTGACCGGAAAACCCCGGATGGTCACGATGACCGTAAGATGACGGGGACATACACCGTCGCGTGAGTGGGGAATCAGTCCAAGATGAGTTCGGAAGGCTCTCTGGAAGTTCTGCGTCCGTGGTCGGAGCAAGAAGATCTGGCTGGTGTGATCACGCGTCTGCTGGAGGCGCGGCCTGACGGTCGGGCGGACCTGGCGGAATGTCTCGCCACCGCGCAGCGGATCGACGCCAGCGATGACGAGTCCTGGTATTGCGAGTGGATGGCCTGCGCCGACGGGATGAAGTCTGCTGCAAGCGATGCTGCCACCACCGGTGATTTTCAACTCGCGTTTCGCAAATGGTCCCGGGCGGTCGATTGCTATGAGGCGGCGGCTTGTCCGTTCAGCAGTTCCCGGTCGCACCAATCGGCCGCGCTGGCGCGCATGCGCGAATGTGCCCGCGACTTCCTGCGCTCGACCGACCCGCAAGGCGAGGTCGTGACGATTCCCTGGCGCGCCGACTATCCGCTCGAAGCTTATTTTCTGCCGGCGCGCGGCGAGGCGGGCAGGGCGCCGACCGTCATCTGCATCGGGGAGCCCGGCCGTCGCAAGGAGACGTCGCTGTTCAAGCTCGCATATCACGCGGAACAGCGCGGCCTGGCCCTTCTCGTCGTCGATCTGCTCGGGAGCGGCCTGGAATGCCGATTCGATGAGATCGTCGGCCGCCCCGATCTTGAATCGGCGATTGCGAGCGTCACGGACTACGTCACGTCGCGCGATGATGTGGACGACAGCCGGATTGCGATCCTTGCCGACGATTGGAGCTCATCCTTCGTCGCGCGCGGCATCGCCCTCGACCCGCGTTATGCGGCCGCGGTGTGCGATGCCGGCCTGTGGGACATTCACGAACGGGTCTTCCTGTCGCGCCGACTCGCCGGCAGTGCGCGCGGCCGGATGCCGATCGCGAGCGATGGCCTCGCGGCGCGGCAGATTACGTGCCCGCTGCTGGTGACAGTGCCGGAACGCGGCTGGCTGCGGGCGGATATCGCGACGCGGCTCGTCGCGCAGATCAGGCGCGAGCACCCCGACATCACGCTCAAAATCGTGTCGGGAGAAGGCGCTGCTGCGCTGGAGGCGGATGCTTTCGTCTTCGACTGGCTCGCGCGTCGCCTGGTCGCGCGTCCCCGCGTGGTGGGCTGACCCGGCGCCGGTCCGGCGGCGGGCCTGACGACAGTTCGGGATTGTCGGTCGTGATCCGATCGGTCGTCAGAGACCCATCGTGAGTCGGGCACTGGCCTTTTCGAAGCGGTCCTTGAGACCGGCGAGCTTGTCCGTGAAGGTCGCAAGCTCGTGCGCGTCGAATTCCTCGAAGATGAAGCCGAAGATCTGCAACTGCTGCGTTTCGAGCTCGGCAAATTGTTGCGAGGTCTTGTCCGTCAGCGACATCAGCACGACGCGCGCGTCGTTGGCGGCGGGCTTCCGCTCCATGAAGCCCTTCTTCTCGAGCAGCTTCGATTGCGTCGTGACGAAGGACGGATCGACGTGCAGTCGCTTGGCCGCCGCATTCACGGCGACGCCTTCGCCCTTATCCAGCTCGGAGATCGCCATCAGGATCATCCATTGCGGCCCGCTGATGCCGATTCTCTTGGCCCAGAAGTAACGCAGCTCTTCCAGATGGACGTTGATGGTCGAGATTTCGCGGGCGAAGCGGAGGATGGCGTCGCGATTCTTCGGCGGATTTTCAGCCGTCTGCGGTTGCGCGTCCGTTTCCACAGGTGCGGCAGACATGTTCTTCAAGGGCGCCATTGCTCAGGAGATCCAGTACGAGACTCGACCCTAAAGAAAAAAAATCCGCAACAAAATCACTTATCTAGGAGGTAATCCGCAGAGCCCCTTGCGTTGCACAACAAGCTGCCTCGGTGTTGCCCTCAAGACACATTTCGGCTTCATTCAATTACCTGACTGCATAAACTATTTTGCTTACCGAATGAGCGAAGGCATAGTTCCTGACGACGGTGGGGGGTTACTCGATCGTCCCGTAACAGGTGGTTTCGCTTAAGTCCCTCGCGTGATGCGGGTGTGTCCGATGGCGCGAAGCGACTGAAGCGGTTTTTCGGGAGCGGAGGAAGCGGATCGTCCTGGGGGATCCTGGTCCGGTTCTTTCTCAAAAGAGCAACTTGGAGGTTTAAATGAAGACGGTTAAGAGCCTTGTCCTCGGCTCGGCGGCAGTTCTGCTCGCCATGTCCGCGGCTCAGGCGGCCGACCTTCCGATCAAGGCCAAAGCGGTCGAGTATGTGAAGGTTTGCTCCCTGTATGGTGCGGGCTTCTACTACATCCCCGGCACCGACACCTGCATCAAGCTGGGCGGCTATCTGCGCGCTGAAACCGCGTTCAACACGAACAGCGACTTCAACGGCGCGTTCAACGGTTCGGGCGGTGCCCGCAACCGCCTCAGCAACTACTACACCTCTCGCGCTCGTCAGGACCTGAACATCGACACGCGCACCGCGACCGAATACGGCGTGGTCCGCACCTTCGCTGACCTGACCTTCTCCTGGACCACCGGTGGCTTCGCCGGCTCGGCCCCGTCGGCCTACGGCGCGACCGACAACGGCATCGCGGGCGGCTCGCTCGGCGTGTACTACGCCTTCATCCAGTTCGCCGGCTTCACCATGGGTAAGGCCGTGTCGCAGTTCGACACGCCCTGGACCAACTATCCGGGCAACAACTTCGACGGTCTCGCCGGCGGCGGCGGCACGGTCACGGGTGTCAATCAGTTCACCTACACGGCTGATTTCGGCTCGGGCATCACGGCGGCGATTTCGCTGCAGGATGCGACGGCCTACACCCAGAACAACCTCTGGAACACGACCGGCAACACGGTTGCGAACTTCGTGACCGGCGTCTACGGCGCCCAGAGCTACGGCGGCAACGTCGCTCCGGACATCGTCGGTATGGTCCGCGTCGACCAGGCTTGGGGTCTGTTCCAGGCTTCGTTCGCTGCGCATGACAACCACACCGCCTACTACGGCGCCACCGAAGTCACCGGTCACCCGGCTGACAAGTGGGGTTGGGCTGCTCAGCTGGCCTTGTCGATCAAGAACATCCCGACCGGCCCCGGCGACACCATCAACATCCAGGGCGTCTACACCAACGGTGCGAGCCGCTACAACTTCCACAGCCTGCTGCCGAACAACTACGCCATGTACGGCGGCACGGGTAACCCGCTCGCCTACCAGAGCATCGGCATTGCTGGCATCGCCGACTCCGTCTTCGCGACGGGCGGTGAGCAGCAGCTGACCACGACCTACGGCTTCCGTGGTGGCTACACCCACAACTGGAACCCGGCCTGGAACACTGCGGTGTACGGTTCTTGGGCTGCTGTTCGTTACAACGACACGGCTCGCGGCCTGATCTGCAGCGGCGCGGTGCTGGCGGCGTTCGGTGCGGGCTCGACCTGCAACCCGAACTTCGACCTCGCCACCGTCGGCGTGATCACCCGCTGGACCCCGGTCAAGAACCTGACGTTCTCGGCTGACTTCGCCTACACCTGGCTCGACCAGAAGAACTCGGGCGTGATCGCTTCGACCGGCAACGCTGCCGCTGCCAAGCCGGCCGCGGTGTACGAGCTCAAGGATCAGCAGTCGGCTGTGCTGCTGCTCCGCGCTCAGCGCAACTTCTGATCGTCTGACGACGGTCTGACGAACCCCCGGCGGGCAACCGCCGGGGGTTTTTCTTTGTTTCATGGTTCGCTTCATTTCGTCGATGTCTGCGCGATCGCTGCCATCTGTTGAACACCCCTCCGTGCTGTCGTCGAGATCCCTGCCGACGCCTGACGAGCGTTTCGCTTTCCCGGAAGCAACCGGAAGGTGCGGCGGCATCAGGCTGGATCTTCGCGACGGCTGTGTGGCTGCTCTGCTCACACATGCGTGAGAGCGACGACCCTGCGCCGTTCGGCGATCGCACGATTTGCTCACTGGACAGATATCGAGCACATGGCGTGGCCGGCAGCGGCGCGCTGAACTTGTGGGTCATGGCGCATGTCGGCCCGCGTTGAGATCAATGCCGCTGCATTGCCGCCACAACCGCGACATGCATTCAGCGGTCGCGTGCACCGGGCACACATTAATCCGGAGTGTCGGATGCGGGCGTGCCGCGCCGTCGTCGCGCCACATGCATGATCCGGCCGGCCACGAGAATGGTCCGATAAAACACCAAGTTCGCCTCGCGATCGTTCCGAGTGCCACGCTATGCGCGAGCACTGTGGTGCAGCTGGAGACGGGCTGACCGTGGGGACGGTCGTTCGATGTCGAGCCGGGCCGGTCTGAACTGAGCAATTTTGGAGGTTAGTATGAAGACTGTGAGGAGCCTTGTTCTGGGCTCAGCGGCGACGTTGCTCGCCATGAGTGGGGCTCAGGCAGCCGACCTTCCGATCAAGGCCAAAGCGGTCGAGTATGTGCGGGTCTGCTCGATGTACGGCGCGGGGTTCTTCTACATCCCGGGAACCGACACCTGCATCAAGCTCGGCGGCTATCTGCGCGCCGAAGCCGGCTTGGGGACCAACGCCATCTTCCAGAATGCCGTGAACGGCGCCGGCGGCGCCCGGAACCGTCTGAGCAACTACTACACGACGCGTTCGCGGGCCGACCTCAATATCGACACCCGCACCGCGACGGAGTACGGCGTCGTCCGCACCTTCTTCGACGGCGTGTTTCAGTGGACGGGCGGCACCACGACGGGCTCCAACCCGTCGACCTATACGGGTGACGCGATCGCAGGCGGCACGCTCGGCGTCTTCTATGCCTTCATCCAGTTCGCCGGCTTCACGATGGGCAAGGCCGTGTCGCAGTTCGATGCGCCCTGGGCGAACTATCCCGGCAACAATTTCGACGGTCTGACCGGCGGCGGCGGCACCATCACCGGCGTCAACCAGTTCACCTACACCGCCGACTTCGGCTCCGGCATCACGGCCGCGATCTCGCTGCAGGACGCGACGCAATATTCGCAATCGCAGATCTGGAACACGGCCGGGCAGACCGCGGCCGGCGTGATCACGGGCGCTTATGGCGCGTCGAATTTCGGCGGCAACGTCGCGCCCGACATCGTCGGCATGGTGCGTGTCGACCAGGCCTGGGGCCTGTTCCAGGCGTCCTTCGCGGCTCACGACAATCATGCCGCCTTCTTCGGCGGCAATGAAACCACCGGGCATCCGGCCGACAAATGGGGATATGCCGGCCAGCTCGCCCTCTCGATCAAGAACATTCCGACCGGTCCGGGCGATACGCTGAACGTGCAGGGCGTCTACACCAACGGCGCCAGCCGCTACAACTTCCAGAGCCTCGCACCGATCAATTACGCGATGTATGGCGGCACCAACGTGCCCGGCGCCTTCCAGAGCCTGGGCTTCGCCGGCGTGTCCGATTCCGTGTTCGGAGCCAATACCCAACAGCAGCTGACCACGACCTACGGCTTCCGCGGCGCCTTCACCCACAATTGGGATCCGGCCTGGAACACCGCGATCTACGGCTCCTGGAGCGCGGTGACCTACAACGCGACCGCCAAGGCCCTGATCTGCAATGGCGCCGGCATGGTTGCCCTCGGCATCACGCCGGCGAACTGCAATCCGGACTTCAACATCTCCACGGTGGGCGTGATCACGCGCTGGACGCCGGTCAAGAACCTGACCTTCTCGGCGGACGTCGCCTGGACAAGGCTCGACCAGAAGTTCACGGGTAATGCGAATGCGCCGGTGGCTGCGGCTGTGGCCAAGCCGGCGACGACGTATCAGCTGAAGGACCAGGATTCGGTCTCGCTGCTGCTGCGCGCCCAGCGCAACTGGTAAGAAGAGGCGAGTGGCGAATAGGGAGTAGCGAACAGGGGTTGACCGAGACGTCAGATCTCCGTTCGCTACTCGCTACTCGCTACTCGCTACTCGCTATTCCACGACAGCGCCGCGGCGCAGATCGGCTTCGATCTGCAGCCGCGAGCCGCCGCCGAAGCGGGCGCGATAGACCTGCAGGTTCTCCATCACCCGCTGGACATAATTGCGGGTTTCCGCGAACGGGATCAGCTCGACCCAGTCGACCGCGTCCACCTTGGGATCGCGCGGGTCGCCATAGCGCTCCACCCATTTGCGCACGCTGCCGCGGCCGGCATTGTAGGCCGCGAACGTCATGATGTAGGAGCCGCGATAGTCCTCGAGCAGGCCGCCGAGCTCGGCGGCGCCGAGTTGCGCGTTGTACACCGGGTCGGTCTTCATCCGGTTCAGGTCGAAGCTGACGCCGGCGCGCTTGCAGACATAGCGGCCGGCATCCGGCGTGACCTGCATCAGCCCATAGGCCTGCGCCGGCGACACCACCGCCTGGTTGAAGGCGCTCTCCTGGCGCGCGATCGAAAAGATCACGCTCTGCTCGACCTCGGGGCCGATCGAGCGGAAGGCGGGGATGCCGGACACCGGATAGGCGTAGTGGTCGAACGGCAGCCCGCGATTGAGCGCGGCCTTGCCGACCAGCAGCATCGCGCGCGCGTCGCTGTTGCGGCCCGCGATCTCCGCAAGTCCCACCAGCACATCGGGATCGCCATTGTCGCCCATGTCGGAAAAGATCGGGATCGCGACCTCGCCCTCGTCGATGTCGTACAGCAGTTGCACCGCGCGAACGACTTCGAGCCGCTCGATGCCGCGGCCCCGGCCGGTCGGCGCGGCGTTGAGGCCGAGCTGCGGCAGGCCGAGCTTGGCGCGAGCCAGCTGGCCGTAATAACTGGTCGACTGCTCCGCCGCCGATTGATAGGCCGCGCGCGCCTCCTGCATCCGCCCCATCGCCTCCGCGGCACGGCCCTGCCAATAGCCGGCCCGCGCCAGGGTCGTCGGATTGACGCTGCCGACGCCGATGCGGGCGAAATGCTGGGCGGCGGTGGCGGGATCGTTGAGAAAGCGCAGTGCGATCCAGCCGGCGGTGAATTCCTGCTCGGTCTTGTAGATGTCGCGGTTCGGCAGCGCCGCGTCGCGGGCGATCAGATAGGCGCTCTTGTATTCGCCGGTATCGATCATCTTGCGCGCCAGCAGCCGGCGCTCGATCCACCATTCGTCGAGATTGTGCAGCCGGCCGGGATCCTTCGGCGCGCTCAGCATCAGCTGCGCGGCTTCCGTGAACTTCTCGTCGCGGCGCAGGAGCTGGATGCGGCTGAAGATGTAGCCGGGATCGCCGTGGAGTTCGCGCGGCACCGCCTCCAGCAGGCTCTGGCTGTTGGAGGCCTTGCGATAGGCCGCGATCCGCGCCTTGGCGAGTGCGACATGCCCTGAGCCCAGCCGCCGCGCGGCGCGCATCGCCGCGTCGTGCTCGCTGCCATACAGCAGCGTGTCCATCCGCGCCTTGTGGTCGCCGCCGGACAACAGCGCCCCGAACTGGTCGAGCACGTTGTTCTCGGTCTCTTCCGACATCGCGTCGCTGCGCCAGGCCTCGCGCACCAGCCGTTCGGCATTGGCGCGGTCGCCGCGGTTGAGCAGGACGCGGGCGAGCGCGAAGCGGCCCTTGGCCGACAGCGGCGATTCGTTCTCGAACCAGGACCACACGACGGAATCATCGCGCTTGTCGTCCCACAGCGCAGCCTCGAGCCGGCGCCGCATGAAGGTCTGCGACGGCCAGCTGGGATTGGCCGTGATGAAGGCGCGATAGCGCTCGACACTCACATTGTTGTTGTCGCTGCGCAGGATCACCCATTCGGCGAGCTTGCGCGCGACCGGATCGGAGATCGCCTGCACGACCTGAGTCGCGTCGTCGGGCTTGCGCTTGCGCACGAGCTCGATGACGTTCTCCAGCGCCTCCTTGTCCGACTGCGAGGTCGATGCCGTCGCGGCGATCGCGGCCGGGACGATCGGCTTCCGGGAGGCGGGCAGGGCGGCATGATGGCGCGGCGGCAGGCTGGCGGCCGGGGGCGGGGTGATGTCCCTTGGCGCCGGGGCCGACCGCGGCACGTCGCCCGTTCCCTTCGCGGCGGACTTGGCGTCCGCCTTTACCTCCGCGCGGGCATCCACCTTGCTTCTGGTCTCGGCCGTCTCGGCAGGCTTCGGAACCGCGCCGCGCGCGATCGGGCGCACCTTCGGCATCGGAACCTTGATCGGAGTCTTGGCGGTCGTCGCCTTGTCCTTTTCCTTGGCGAGAGCCAGATCGAGCGCCGGTCCGAGCGTCAGGCCGGCGGCCAAGGACACCGAGAGAGACACCGAAAGGGCGGTCGATCGCAATGCAGCGGCGCGGGCAGAAAAGGGCACGGCGTTCCTTTGCAACGGATGTCTACGATCCCTGACCAATGGGTCTATCGAAAAGGTGAACAAATCCTAAATGTGCAGGGAAGGATTGCAACCTGCGCCAACACCGGGGCGAAATCACGACCGAAGGGCGGCGTGAGGCTCCGCCAGCCGTCCGCCGCGTTCGCCATCTTCGACGGCGCGGGCGGCTTGGCCGGTCGGTTTGGCGGTCGAATGGTGCCTGTTGAGAAGGCAGGTCCGCCGCGGGCGGGCCTTCCGCCCCGTCGGCAGACCCGTTATGAAGTGCGTTCGTGCAGGGGCCAAAAGGCGTTTGGGAGGAGTTTCATGGCAGCCAAGACGAATTTCCGGGGCTCTTTCACCGCCTTGGTGACGCCTTTCAAGAACGGCGCGGTCGACGAGGCGGCGTTCCGGAGCCTGGTGAACTGGCAGATCGACGAGGGCACCCATGGCCTGGTGCCGGTCGGCACGACCGGCGAGAGCCCGACGCTCAGCCATGACGAGCACAAGCAGGTCGTGGAGTGGTGCATCGCCGAGGCCAAGGGTCGCGTCCCGGTGATCGCCGGTGCCGGCTCCAACTCCACCAAGGAAGCCGTCGAGCTCGCCCAGCATGCCGAGAAGGCGGGCGCCGATGCAGTGCTGGTCGTCACGCCGTACTATAACAAGCCGACCCAAGAAGGCCTTTATCAGCACTTCAAGGCCATCAACGACGCGATCGGCATTCCGATCATCATCTACAACATCCCGCCGCGCTCGGTCATCGACATGTCCGTCGACACCATGAAGCGGCTGTTCGACCTGAAGAACATCGCCGGCGTCAAGGACGCCACCGCCAGCATGGTGCGGGTGTCGCAGCAGCGCGCGGCGATGGGCGAGGAGTTCAACCAGCTCTCCGGCGAGGACGCCACCATCATCGGCTACATGGCGCATGGCGGCCATGGCTGCATCTCCGTGACCTCCAACGTCGCGCCGCGGCTGTGCTCGGAGTTCCACACGGCCTGGCAGAAGGGTGATCTGGCGACCGCGCTGAAGATCCATGACAAGCTGATGCCCTTGCACACCAACCTGTTCATCGAGTCCAATCCGGCGCCGATCAAGTACGCGCTGTCGCTGCTCGGCAAGCTCGAGGAGAAGCTGCGGCTGCCGATGGTGCCGGTGTCGGAGCCGACGCGGATCGCGGTGCGCCAGGCCATGGTTCATGCCGGGCTGATCAACTGAGTTGAGCCGTTTCTCGCACGTCTGAGGGGGATGCAGACATGTTGAAGGAGTTCCGTGAATTCGCGATGAAGGGCAACGTCGTCGACCTCGCGGTCGGCGTCATCATCGGCGCGGCCTTCGGCGCCATCGTCAACTCGCTGGTCGCCGACGTCATCATGCCGATCATCGGCGCGATCACCGGCGGCCTCGACTTCTCGAACTACTTCATCCCGCTGTCCAAGTCGGTGAGCGCCGGCAACCTCGCCGATGCCAAGAAGCAGGGCGCCGTGCTCGCTTATGGACAGTTCCTGACACTGACCCTGAACTTCTTCATCATCGCCTTCGTGCTGTTCATGATCATCCGGGTGATGAACCGGCTGAAGCGGCTGCAGGAGAGTGAGCCTGCGGCGGCGCCGAAGCCTTCGCGCGAAGTCGAGTTGCTGACCGAGATCAGGGATCTCCTGAAGAAAGCCTGACGTGGCCGACAAGAACGAGCCCAAGATCACCGTCGCCGCCGAGAACCGCAAGGCGCGGTTCAACTATGCGATCGAGGACACCATCGAGGCCGGCATCGCGCTGACCGGCACCGAGGTGAAGTCGGTCCGCAGCGGCAAGTCGACGATCGCGGAATCCTATGCGGATTCACGCGACGGCGAGATCTGGCTGATCAACGCCAACATTCCCGAATATCTGCAGGCCAACCGCTTCAATCATGAGCCGAAGCGGCCGCGCAAGCTGCTGCTGCATCGCAAGCAGATCAACAAGCTGCTGGGCGCCGTCGACCGCGAAGGCATGACCCTGATTCCGTTGAAGCTCTATTTCAACGAGCGCGGCCGCGCCAAGCTCCTGCTCGCGGTTGCCAAAGGCAAGAAGCTGCACGACAAGCGCGAGAGCGAGAAGAAGCGCGATTGGAGCCGCGAGAAGGGCCGTCTGCTGCGGGCGCGCGGCTGACGCGCGTCAGCTGCTATCGCGCTTTCCGCGACGGTCCGCCCAGGCCAGGGAAGCGAGCTGATGAACCAGAAGAACCTGTTGAATGTCGACTGGAGCCTCATTCCGGCGCCGACCGATGATGGCGCGGCCGAGCATCTGGTGGGAATGACGCTTCCCGCGATCCGCCTGCGCGCCACCGACGATACGGTGGTGACGCTGTCGGACCTGCCGGGGCGCACCGTCATCTTCGCCTATCCGCGAACCGGAGAGCCGGGCAAGGTGTCGCTGGTCGAAGACTGGGACCTGATTCCCGGCGCGCGCGGCTGCACCCCGCAGGCCTGCAGCTTCCGCGACCTGTTCGGCGAGTTGAAGGCGGCAGGCGCCGCCCACGTGTTCGGCCTGTCGACGCAGAGCAACGCCTACCAGACCGAGATGGCGGCCCGTCTGCATCTGCCGTTTCCGGTGCTGTCCGACGAGATGCTCGAACTGACCCACGCGCTGCGTCTGCCGACGATGGAGATCGCCGGTCTCACCTTGATCAAGCGCCTCGCGATGGTCGTCGACGATGCCCGCATCACCCACGTCTTCTATCCGGTGTTTCCGCCGGACCGGAACGCGGGCGACGTGCTGGCATGGCTGAAGGACAATCCTGCCTCGACGGCGTGAGGCCGCATCGCCCGACACGGGGACCGCCGATCGGCACACGCCTCTACCGGTCGCTTGGCCCATCTTGAAGACCGTCAGCGCGTACGCTGTCCGATGCAGCGCCCTCTCCGCTTGTGGGAGAGGGCATGTGGGAAAGCGTCGCGACCTCGGTTGGGTGAGGGGTCTCTTTCCACGAGCGACGCTGGCGGCGAGAAATCCCTCACCCAACCGAGCTCGCGGATAAGCCGTCCATGCCCTCTCCCACAAGGGGCGAGGGCACATTCACGGACACCGTACTTGTGTCCGAAGCTTTCAAGCGCGTGGAGTGAGCTTCAGGGCTCCCAGTCCAGCTCCGCCTTCACGCGCGCGAACACGGCGTGGAACATCTCCGTGGTCAGCACACCGGTGTTCGTGTTGTAGCGTGAGCAGTGATAGCTGTCGTACAGCCTGACCGCGCCGGCCTGATGCACCGCGCCATGGCCGAACGGCGCTGTGGCAGCGCGCAAGCCCAGCAGCTTCAACAGTGTGTCATGCGAGATGCGGCCGAGCGCGACGATGCTGCGCAACCGCGGCATCGCGGCGATGGTGGCGCCGAGAAAGGCGCGGCACTGGTTGATCTCCGCTGGCAGCGGCTTGTTCTGCGGCGGCACGCAGCGCACGGCATTGCTGATCCGGCAATCCACCAGCGTCAGCCCGTCATCGGGCCGGGCCTCGAACCGACCGTTGGCGAAGCCGTACTTCAGCAGGGTGCCGTAGAGCAACTCGCCGGCATAGTCGCCCGTGAATGGCCGTCCCGTGCGATTCGCTCCCTGCAACCCAGGCGCGAGACCGACGATCAGAACGCGCGCGTCAGGATCGCCGAAAGACGGGACCGGCGCGTTGAACCACGACGGTTCACGTGCGCGCTGCGCCTCGCGGAAATCCACGAGGCGAGGGCACAGCGGACAGTCTCTGCCGGGATCTGTCGATGACGGCGCAGACGGCGCGGGCGCAGAGCCCGCTCGCCGCCTAGTCGTCGAAATCGTCATCGTTGCCGGTAGGCGCAGCGGGGGTGGGCGTGCGGGCAGGCGTCGTGGTCGAGCGCTGCAGGAATTGCGGCGAATGATGCCGCGGCTCGCGCGGCGCCGGACGCTCCGAGGGATCGCGGCCGAGCTTGGATTGCAGCTCGACGAGGTCGGTGAAGACGTCGGCCTGACGGCGCAGTTCGTCGGCGATCATCGGCGGCTGGCTCGAGATGGTCGAGATCACGGTCACGCGAACGCCGCGGCGCTGCATCGCCTCGACCAGCGAGCGGAAGTCGCCGTCGCCCGAGAACAGTACCATCTGGTCGATGTGCTCGGCGAGTTCCATCGCATCGACGGCGAGCTCGATGTCCATGTTGCCCTTGACCTTGCGGCGGCCGCTGGCGTCGATGAATTCCTTGGTCGCCTTGGTGACGACCGTGTAGCCGTTGTAGTCGAGCCAGTCGATCAGCGGGCGAATCGACGAGTACTCCTGATCCTCGATGATCGCCGTGTAGTAGAACGCGCGAAGCAGCGTGCCGCGGCTCTGAAATTCCTTGAGCAGGCGCTTGTAGTCGATGTCGAAGCCGAGAGTCTTGGCCGTAGCGTATAGGTTGGCGCCGTCAATGAAGAGCGCAATCTTGTTGGTCGAAGATGACATTCAGTGTCTCGCGTTCAGTTAGCTTCTGTTTTTTGGCGCGACTCCAGCCCGGTCGCGCATTCCAAGATACTTGCCAAGATTGCCGAGGCTCGTGCGGTGGTCGGGTGTGACGATACCGCAAACGGGGGTGATCGGGGCAACAAAGGCGCAGTTGTGATGACGCAATGAAGCGTTTTCTTGTCCAAAGCCCGTTCTGCGGCTCGGAAGGGCCCGCCAGCAAGGGTTAGGAATTGGTTACTCCTTGCCCGTTACTGAGACCAAGCGCCAGTTTAGTCTTGCGAAAACCGGTCAGTCTCTATAACTAGCCCAACATAATCAGCATATTAAGCACACAAAGGACCGGAGCGACAATGGCGCGCGTGACCGTGGAAGATTGTATCGACAAGGTAGACAATCGGTTCGACCTGGTCCTCCTGGCCGCGCATCGCGCGCGCATGATCTCGTCGGGATCACAACTTACAATTGACAGAGATAATGACAAGAATCCCGTTGTGGCACTCCGGGAGATTGCGGATTCGACCATTTCTCCCGAGGACTTGAAGGAAGAACTGGTGCATTCGCTGCAGAAGTTCGTCGAGGTCGACGAGCCGGAGCCGGACACCGTGCCTCTCATCGGCTCCGCTGGTGCCAGCGTCGACGCCGACGACACCGAGGTCGCTGTCGAGCGGATGACCGAGGAAGAGCTGCTGAAGGGCCTCGAAGGCCTCGCGCCGCCGGAAGAGCAGCCCGAAGAGGACGAGTGACAGCCCTATCATCGTTCGCGCGGCAGCGGATTAACTTGTGAGAATGTGAAGGCCCGGACCATGTCCGGGCCTTTGCATTTGAACGTGATTCCGTGATTACCATAGGTGCGCGTCAGCCGCCCGCGTCGGGCGGATTCGGTCACGAAGATAAAGGTTTAGTCATTTTCCATGGCGGTTTCGGGCCACACACCCTCGCAGATGCAGGCGGCGGCCGAATCGGCCGCCGTGGCGCCGCCGCCGCCCGCCGAGCGGCCACGGGCGCAGAAGCCGCGGTCCCGGATGATGCGGCAGTACGACCTCGTCGAGCGGGTCCGGTCCTACAACCCGGACACGAACGAGGATCTGCTCAATCGCGCTTATGTGTACGCGATGAAGGCGCACGGCTCGCAAACTCGCGCCTCTGGCGACCCGTATTTTACCCATCCGCTCGAGGTCGCGGCCATTTTGACCGACCTGAAGCTCGACGACGCCACCATCGTCGCGGCGCTGCTTCATGACACGATCGAGGACACCGAGGCGACCCGCGCCGAGATCGATCGCTTCTTCGGGCCCGAGATCGGCGCGCTCGTCGAGGGGCTGACCAAGCTGAAGCGGCTCGAGCTGGTGTCGCGCGAGGCCAAGCAGGCCGAAAACCTGCGCAAGCTGTTGCTGGCGATTGCCGATGATGTGCGTGTGTTGCTAGTCAAGCTCGCGGATCGCTTGCACAACATGCGCACCTTGGAGTTCGTGCCGGAGGCGTCGCGCCGACGCATCGCCGAGGAGACTCTCGACATCTATGCGCCGCTCGCGGGCCGCATGGGCATGCAGGAAATGCGCGAGGAACTCGAGGATCTCTCGTTCCGCACGCTCGATCCGCAGGCCTACGGCGTCGTCATGCAGCGGCTCGATGCGCTGGCCGATCGCAACCGCAATCTCATCGGCGAAATCGAGAGCCAGCTCTCCCGCAAGTTCCGCGAGCACGGGCTGACCGCGCGGGTGTTCGGCCGCCGCAAGCGTCCGTTTTCGATCTGGACCAAGATGGAGCGCAAATCCATCGGGTTCGAGCAGCTGTCGGACATCTTCGGGTTCCGCGTGATCATGCCGGACCTGGAATCCTGCTATCGGGCGCTCGGTATCGTTCACACCACGTGGCCGGTCGTGCCCGGCCGCTTCAAGGATTACATCTCGACGCCGAAGCAGAACGACTACCGCTCCATACACACAACTGTGATCGGGCCGGGCAAGCAGCGCGTCGAGCTGCAGATCCGGACCGAGGACATGGACCAGATCGCCGAGCTTGGTATCGCCGCTCACGCTTTCTACAAGGACGATCTGGCGTCGCCGACCGAGCGGCTGAAGCGCGAATCGAATGCCTTTGCCTGGCTGCGTCACACCATCGGCATCCTCTCCGAGAGTTCCAATCCGGAAGAATTCCTGGAACACACCAAGCTCGAACTGTTTCACGATCAGGTGTTCTGCTTCACCCCGAAGGGAAAGCTGATCGCGCTGCCGCGCCACGCAAACGTGATCGACTTCGCCTATGCCGTCCACACCGACGTCGGCAACAGCGCCGTCGGTTGCAAGATCAACGGCAAGTTCGCGGCGCTGTCCTCGGAGCTGCAGAACGGCGACGAGGTCGAGGTGCTGACCTCGGACGCGCAGTCGGCCCCGCCTTCGGCGTGGGAAACGCTCGCCATCACCGGCAAGGCGAGGGCGGCGATCCGGCGCGCCACGCGCACCGCGGTGCGCGATCAATACGCCGGTCTCGGACGCCGGATCGTCGAGCGCCTGTTCGAGCGCACCAAGCTCGAATATGCCGACGACAAGTTGAAAGGCGCGCTGCCGCGGCTGGCGCGCGCCTCGATCGAGGACGTGATGGCTGCGGTCGGCCGCGGCGAGATCAAGGCCTCCGACGTCGCCCGCGCGATGTATCCCGACTACAAGGAAGAGCGCGTCGTGCGCTACGGCGCCAAGAAGACGTCCGCGCCGGCGACCGCCGCCAAGTCGGCAGCGCCCGCGGCCGAGCCGCATCGCGGGCCGTTCGCCATTCCGATCAGCGGTCTCAATTCCGGGCTCCCCGTGAAGTTCGCGCCGAACGGCGGCGCGGTGCCGGGCGACCGCATCGTCGGCATCGTGACGCCGGGCGAGGGGATCACGATCTATCCGATCCAGTCGCCGGCGCTGAAGGATTTCGAGGACGAGCCGGAGCGCTGGCTCGACGTGCGCTGGGACGTCGACGAGACCTCGCCGCAGCGTTTCCCGGCGCGCATCCGGGTCGAGAACGTCAACGAGCCCGGCAGCCTGGCCCAGGTCGCGACCGTGATCGCCGAGCACGACGGCAACATCGACAATATCAGCATGAGCCGCCGTTCGCCCGATTTCACCGAGCTGACGATCGACCTCGAAGTCTACGACCTCAAGCACCTCTCGGCGATCATCAACCAGTTGCGCGCGAAGACCATCGTGGCGCGGGTCGACCGGGTGAATGGCTAGAGGGTGAATGGCTCATCTGCCGCTTTGGCGGCAGCGTTTGCTCTCATGATGCGCTAAACCAGCGGCCTCAATGATCGAGACCTTTGCGAGCCTGCCGATGTCCCACCCTCCGAAGCTTCGCCTCGGCGTCAATGTCGACCACATCGCCACCTTGCGGAATGCACGCGGCGGTCGCGCGCCTGATCCGGTGCGGGCGGCGCTGTTGGCCATCGAGGCCGGCGCCGACGGTATCACCGCGCATCTGCGCGAGGACCGCCGGCACATCCGCGACGACGACATGGCCAGGCTGAAGGCCGAGATTTCCAAGCCGCTGAACTTCGAGATGGCGGCCACCGAGGAGATGGTGCGGATTGCGCTCGCGACCCGGCCGCACGCCTGCTGCCTGGTCCCGGAGCGGCGCGAGGAGCTGACCACCGAGGGCGGTCTCGACGTGGTCGGCCAGCACAACGCGCTGGCGCCTGCGATCGCCCGGCTGAGCGACGCCGGCATCCGGGTGTCGCTGTTCATCGCCGCCGACCCTGCGCAGATCGACATGGCCGCGCGGCTGCGCGCGCCGGTGATCGAGATTCACACCGGCGGCTGGTGCGACGCCATCACCGACGGCCATCATGACAAGGCGGAGGCCGAGTGGCAGCGCATCGTCACTGGCGCGAAGCGGGCCTATGCCGCGGGACTGGAGGTCCATGCCGGCCACGGCCTGGATTATGCCACCGCCGAGCAGATCGCCGCACTGCCCGAGATCCGCGAGCTCAACATCGGCTACTTCATGATGGGCGAGGCGCTGTTCGTGGGCCTGCCGGCGACCGTGAAGGCGATGCGGGCGGCGATGGACCGCGGCCGCGCCCAGGCCGGGACCTCGGCATGATCATCGGCATCGGTTCCGACCTGATCGACATCCGCCGGGTTGGCGAGGTGATCGAACGCCATGGCGAGCGCTTCCTGAACCGCATCTTCACCGAGGCCGAGCGCGCCAAGGCCGAGCGGCGGGCCAAGAACGAGAAGATGGTCGTCGCCACCTACGCCAAGCGATTCGCGGCCAAGGAGGCCTGCTCCAAGGCGCTCGGGACCGGGATCCGCCAGGGGGTCTGGTGGCGCGACATGGGGGTGGTCAATCTGCCCGGTGGCCGGCCCACCATGCAGCTCACGGGCGGGGCGGCCGAGCGGCTGAAAGCGCTTGTTCCCGAGGGGCATGAGGCCCGCATCGACCTGTCGATCACCGACGACTGGCCGCTGGCCCAGGCCTTCGTCATAATTTCGGCGGTGCGCCGGGAGACATCTTGACGGTGCCCGGGATGCCGGCGGGAAAACAAAAATGCGATCGTTTTCAGCGAGTTATGTAGTTTTGATGCGGCGATTGATTGCGCCGCCCCGCACAGTCGTCTAAAACCCGCCGGGATCGAACCGGCTGCTTCGTAGGCGGATTCTGGGTCAAACCGGAATTGGCCTTCACCACCAGAATCAGGACAGACTTCCCTCAAGCCGCGGAACGGTATTGTGTTCGCGGACGGAGGGGTGTTCGGCAAAGGCTGGCGAATCGTCGGACCATTCGCCAAAGGACATTGAAAGAGCGATGAGCGTGACCTCCGGAACCAAGACTGAGAGCGGCCTCGGTGAAACCGTTCGTGTCGTCGTTCATGCGCTGCTGATCGCGCTGGTCATCCGCACGTTCCTGTTCCAGCCGTTCAACATCCCCTCGGGCTCGATGAAGGCGACCCTGCTGGTCGGGGACTATCTGTTCGTCTCGAAATACTCCTATGGCTACAGCCACTACTCGATCCCGCTGTCGCCGCCGATCTTCTCCGGCCGCATTTTCGGCTCGGAGCCGAGCCGGGGCGACATCGTCGTGTTCCGCCTGCCCAAGGATGACACCACCGACTACATCAAGCGCGTGATCGGCCTGCCGGGCGACCGCATCCAGGTGCGCGAGGGGCTGCTGTACATCAACGACAAGCCCGTCCAGCGCGAGCGCCTGTCCGACTTCGTCGGCGAGGACCCGTGCGGCCAGCCGGACTCCACCGCGCGCGTGAAGCGCTGGAAGGAGACGTTGCCGAACGGCGTGAGCTACGAGACGCTCGACTGCGTCGACAACGGCTATGTCGACAACACCGCGGTCTACACGGTGCCGCCCGGCAATTTCTTCATGATGGGCGACAACCGCGACAACTCGACCGACAGCCGCTTCCTGAGCCAGGTGGGCTATGTGCCGTTCGAGAACATCGTCGGCCGGGCGCAACTGATCTTCTTCTCCATTGCCGAAGGCGAGCATGCCTGGGCGTTCTGGCGTTGGCCGGTGTCGGTGCGCTGGAACAGAATCTTCAAAATCGTGCGATGACCAACGACTCAACCGAGGTGCAGACCACGCAGGCCGCCGTTTCGAGCGCGCAACCCGGCACGGGTGCGATCGAGGCGACGCCGAAGGCTGCCTCGCGCCCGAGATCCGAGGTCAAAGCCGACATGCGGTCGGAGCCGAAGGCCGAGGCCCGGAGCGAGACCAAGAGTGAAGTTAAGGGTGACATCAAGGGTGAGGCGAAGGGCGAGCTGAAGAGCGAGCCGCGCAGCGACGCGAAGGTCGAGCCCGTTCCCGCGGCGCCGCCCCCGACTGAGGCTGACAGTGCCGCGCCTGCGGCCGTGGAGGCCGATGCGAAGCCGGGCAAGGCGAAGGGCAGCCGGCGCGCCAAGAGCGCGGGGACCGGCGCCACCAAGGGTGCAAAGGCGGCCGAGAAGGCCGCCAATGCCGCGATCGAGGCGCGCATCGGCCACCGCTTCGCCGATCCGTCGCTGCTCAGCACCGCATTCACTCACGTCTCGGCGCTGAAATCCGCCAAGAAGCGCGGCGACAGCTACCAGCGGCTCGAATTCCTCGGCGACCACGTGCTCGGCCTGATCGTGTCGGACATGCTGTACCGCTCGTTTCCGAGCGCTGACGAGGGCGAGCTGTCGAAGCGCCTGGCCGATCTCGTCCGCAAGGAGAGCTGCGCCGACGTCGCCAAGTCGCTCGGCCTGCTCGACGATATCAAGCTCGGCGCGGTCGGCGCCGGCGCCGGCGCGCGGCTCCGCAAGTCGGTCCTCGGCGATGTCTGCGAGGCCGTGATCGGCGCGATCTTCCTCGACGGCGGCTATGCGGCGGCCGCGGGCTTCGTCGAGCGCAACTGGACCGAGCGAATGCACAAGCCGCGGCGTCCGCTGCGCGACCCGAAGACCGTGCTGCAGGAATGGGCGCAGGGCAAGGGTCTGCCGACGCCGGTGTATCGCGAGGTCGAGCGCACCGGGCCGCATCACGACCCGCAGTTCCGTGTCGCCGTCGATCTGCCGGGCCTGGAGCCCGCAGAAGGCATCGGCGGCTCCAAGCGTGCGGCGGAAAAGGTGGCGGCATCCGTCATGATCGAACGCGAAGGCGTCAGCGGCGGCAGCAATGACGGCTGAAAAACAGGCCGGGCCGGCGGCCGCGACCCGCTGCGGTTTCGTCGCGCTGATCGGCGCCCCCAATGTCGGCAAGTCGACCCTCGTCAACGCGCTGGTCGGCTCCAAGGTCACGATCGTTTCGCGCAAGGTGCAGACCACGCGGGCGCTGATCCGCGGCATTGTCATCGAAGGCCCATCGCAGATCATCCTGGTCGACACGCCCGGCATCTTCTCGCCGAAGCGAAGGCTCGACCGTGCGATGGTGACGACGGCCTGGAGCGGAGCGCATGACGCCGATCTCGTCTGCGTGCTGCTCGATGCCAAGAAGGGCCTCGACGACGAAGCGCTGGCCATCATCGACAAGGCGTCGGGCGTCGCCCACGAGAAGATCCTGGTGGTCAACAAGGTCGACCTGGTGCCGCGCGAAAAGCTGCTGGCGCTGGTCGCGGCCGCCAACGAGAAGCTGTCTTTCGCCCGCACCTTCATGATCTCGGCGATCTCAGGCGACGGTGTCGACGATCTCAGGCGGGCGCTGGCGGAGATGGTGCCGCCGGGGCCGTTCCACTATCCCGAAGACCAGATGTCGGACGCGCCGATGCGTCACCTCGCGGCCGAGATCACCCGCGAGAAGATCTACTCGCATCTGCATCAGGAGCTGCCGTATCAGTCCACGGTCGAGACCGACAGCTGGACCGAGCGCAAGGATGGTTCGATCCGGATCGAGCAGACGATCTTCGTGGAGCGCGACAGCCAGCGCAAGATCGTGCTCGGCAAGGGCGGCGCCACGATCAAGTCGATCGGCGCCCAGTCGCGCAAGGAGATCGCCGAGATCACCGGCGTGCCGGTGCACCTGTTTCTGTTCGTGAAGGTGCGTGAGAACTGGGGCGACGATCCCGACCGCTACCGGGAAATGGGGCTCGAGTTCCCCAGGGAATGACGATGAGCGTGCCGCGCAACGTGTTGTGGTTCGAAGTGCTGCTCTACATCTCCTTGATGCTGGATGCGCTGTCGGTTGCCGTGTCGGACCGCACGCCCAGCCCCGAGATGACCGAGGCCATGCTCACGCAGCAGACGATCTTCAGCGGCGGCATGATCCTGCTGCTGCTCTATTTCGTCCACCTTGCCGCGCAACGCCGCAAGAACTGGCCGCGCTGGGTGTTGCTCGGCGCGCTGGTCCTGTCTGTCATCGGACTGATCCAGATCATCAATCGGACGGGCATGACGCTGGATGCCGGCATCGAGGTCATTTCCTGCGCGCTGACGACGATGGGCTTGTACTACTCGTTCACCGGCGACGCGCGCGGCTGGTTCAACGCGTGACGCATCGGCCGTAGTCGGCAACGAGCAGCGCGCCCGCGGGGCTGGCGCACAAGCCGCCAAGCCGCCAAGCCGTCATTGCCAGCCACCCGGTCCGCGCGAAGCGCGGCCGGATGACAGGCTCCGCAAAGCAATCCAGAGTCGGATACGCAGCCCTGGATTGCTTCGCTTCGCTCGCAATGACGGTGTTTGCGGCGGCAGTTCGCGCAGGCTACGTTGATTTTGAATGCGCGGCCGGCTTCAGGTTCAATCGCGTGTCAAATGAGTTGGGCGGTTCGTGAAATGGAATGGACCGATGACGGCATCGTGCTCGGCATCCGGCGCCACGGCGAATCGTCCGCCGTCGTCGAGCTGCTGACGCGCGAACATGGCCGGCATCTCGGTCTCGTGCGCGGCGCCAGCGGCAAGCGCATGCGTCCGGTCCTGCAGCCGGGCAACACGGTGCGCGCGATCTGGCGGGCGCGGCTCGACGAGCATCTCGGCATGTACGCGATCGACGGGCTCACGTTGCGGGCGGCCGAGCTGATGTCCGTCTCGCACGGCGCCTACGGCATCACCCATCTCGCCGCCCTGGCGCGGCTGCTGCCGGAGCGCGATCCGCATGAGGAGATGTATCTGAGGCTCGAGCACGCGCTCGATGATTTCGCCGACGCCGGCGGCGCGGCCGTGCACATCGTCCGCTTCGAGCTTGCGATCCTGACCGAGCTCGGCTTCGGGCTCGATCTCGAGTCCTGTGCGGCGACAGGAGAGACCACCGACCTCGTCTATGTCTCGCCGAAGTCGGGCGGCGCGGTGTCGCGCAGCGCCGGCGCGCCCTGGGCCGACCGGCTGCTGCCGCTACCGGCCTTCCTGCGTGACGATGACGAGGATCACGCGTGGTCCGACCAGGATCTGATCGACGGCTTTCGCCTGACTGGAATGTTCCTGCTGCGCCATGTGCTGGAGCCGCGCGGGCAGGGGCACTCGGACGCGCGCGAGGGATTCATCAACGCCATGAAGCGATCCCGTCCCGCTTTGCGCTGATGCGCGCCACGGTCCCGCCGGCAGCGCCCACGACGGAGCGTCGCTCGACTTGTCCTGAAGCCGATCCAGATACCGCCACGCTTGTGAGCTCGTTCACAGCCGCCTTCACATCGCTGACGTACAAGTGGGCGAACATGACGGTTGAGTATGAGCGTCGGATCATTTTCAAGTTGCGTTAGCCGCTGCTCGCGGTGAAGATCGTTGCCTGACCCGAGCAGCCTTTGAGCAACCCTCGGCGCGCTGCATTGCGACGGCAGGGACATTTTGATCATGAGCGATTTCGAGAACCGCGCGTTGAAGGACGGCTTCGCCTGCAAGCTCTGGCGCGGAGAGCGCATGACGATGATCGGCTTCGACGTGGCCGACCCGGAGCCCGACCTCGTCGGTTTCTCGATCGAGGTGAAGTCGCCGGGCGCGCGCGATTTTTCGCCGCTTCGCAACCGGATCGCCTTCTCCTATCCGCAAGGCGCGGATGCTGCGGTGAACGGCAACCGGAATTTTCCGTCGACCGAAGCACCATTCCAGAAATTCCGCTGGATTCACTTTCCCTACCGCCCGAAGGACGGGACGTACACTTACCGCGTCGCCAAGCAGCATATGCGAGACGACGGCTCGCTGGTGCAGGGGACCGGGCTCACGCTCGACATCGCGCAGAGCGCGGTGACCTATGATGGTCTCGTCGACATCGGCTTCACGCGCAATTTCGCGTCGTCGCAGGCCTATCGCGACGAGTTCGGCAACAATGCGGACATCATTCCGGCCGAGAGCCGCGACGGTCCGAAATTCAAGAAGCTCGATCTCACCAACAGCGCCGGAGAGAGCGTCTATGCCTGGCTGGGCTTCGAGGCCTATGACCTGCTGTTCGGCTTTCTGAAGGAGGCTCTGGCAGATCCAGGACTCACGCTCGACGTGATGGCCTATGATCTCAACGAACCTGACGTGATCGATCTGCTCGAACAGTTCGGCGATCGGCTGCGCGCGATCATCGACGATTCCAACGCCGCGGATAACCCCCACAAGGCGCCCGGCAGCGCGGAATCCCGCAGCGCCAAGCGCTTCCGGGACGCGGGCGCTGCGGTGGTCCGCACCCATTTCAGTTCGCTGCAGCACAACAAGGTGTTGATCACCCGGCGTGACGGCAAGCCTGAAAAAGTGCTGTGCGGCTCGACCAACTTCACGTTCCGCGGCCTCTACATCCAGGCCAACAACATGCTGGTGTTTCATTCGGCCGGCGTGGCCGAATTGTTCGGCCAGATGTTCGATCTGGCGTTCGAAGATGCCTCCGCGTTCCGGAAGGATGACTTCTCCAAGAAATGGCACGCGGTCCACTCGCCGGGCAAGCCGACCATCCAGCTCTGCTTCTCGCCGCATCAGGCCACCGACCTGTCGCTCAACCCGATCCGCGCGGCGATCGATCAGGCGACCTCGTCGGTGTTCTACTCGGTCGCATTCCTGAGCCAGATGGGGGATGGGCCGACCAAGGACGCGTTCGACCGGGTGATGGAACGGCCGATCTTCAGCTACGGCACGGTCGACAAGCGCGGCGCGCTGGAGTTGCGCAAGCCGGACGGCTCGATCGGCCTGGTCGATTTCTCCTATCTCGCGAGCAAGGCGCCGGAGCCGTTCCGGAGCGAATGGTCGGGCGGCAAGGGCCGCAACATCCATCACAAGTTCCTGGTCACCGATTTCAGCCTGCCCACCGCGAAGGTCTTCACCGGATCGAGCAACTTCTCGCCCAGCGGGGAGAAGGGCAATGGCGACCATCTCATCATGATCGAAGACCGCAAGGTCGCCACCGCCTATGCCATCGAGGCGGCGCGCGTGTTCGACCATCTGCAGTTTCGCAACCGCATGCGGGACGCCTTCAAGGGCAAGACCGAGAAGCAGCGCTCCGCGCCGGCACCGTCGGCCATCACGCTGCGCAAGCCGACGGCGCTGTCGGGCAAGCCGGCGTGGTTCGAGCGCTTCTATGTCGAGGGCTCGCAGGCCGAACGCGACCGGCTGCTGTTCTCAGCTTGAGGCCTGTTCTGGAGAGTGAGGGAGACGAGTGATGCCTTTGAAGGACTATTCGCTTCTGAAAGGGCGGCCCATCAACAACCGTCTCGCGACCGGCAGCAGCCCGCATTACCAGGTGCTGGTATCGGCCGATGGCGAGCTGTTCCGCATTGCCATCAACGTCCGCTCGCAGGACGGCAGCGAGGTCGAATTCCTGGTCCGCTCGCGTTTCGAGCATCCGATCGTCGAAGGCCTGAAGGGCGTCGCCGAAGGTTTCCATCCGTTGCAGAGCAAGCCTGGCGGCCTGGCGCTGGATTTCATCCGGGGCAATCTGATGCAGCCGTGGGAGCTGAAACCGCTGCCGCTGTCGGCGGCCGGTCCCGACAACGATCTCAACGAGAAGATCGATGCCTATGTCCAGCGTGCCATGTCGGACGAAAACGCCTTTGTCTACGCCTTCGGCGTTGCCTGGGGGCCGGAGAACAACAAGGCCGACCGGTATTTCGGCTTCAAGCCTGGCCGCGGCATCCACGACATCCATTTCAACCAGGGCAATCCGCCCGGCCGCTTCGCCAAGGACAATGGTCCTTGGCAGGATGGCGGGCTGATCTTTGAATTCCCCGACCAGCAGCAATGGGTCGCGATCTTCCTGAAATTCCAGACCCAGGCCTGGCATTCCGACGATACCAGCGGCGAGGTCATTCTGCCTGTTGATCCCGATCATCCCGACGCGCCGCATACCCCGCCGAACCGCGACCAGATTCCGCCGCTCGACGTGCCCGACGGGCTGGTGCGCATCATCGCGGCCTATGTCAACGACGTGCGCACGCCGGAGCATGAGACCGTGACCCTGCTCAACACCGCCGATGTCGACATCGCGCTCGACGGCTGGCAGATCAAGGACAAGCAGAAGAACACGATGCGGCTGACGGGCACGATCGCGCGCGGCGCCACCCTGGTGGTTCCGATCACCGCGCCGGTGGCGCTCTCCAACCGGGGCGGCATCATCACGCTGTTGAACGCCGATGGCGTCAAGGTGCACGGCGTGTCCTATACGCGCGAGCAGGCGGCCCAGCCGGGCCGCACCATTCCGTTCCAGTTCTGAGCCGCGCCTCGCCCCCGTGTCCTGCCCGACAGGACACGGGCAGCGCACTGGCGCGGCGCTTGGCCGGCGTGTACTCCTCTGATGCAGTTCGCCGCTGCGCGGGAGCTCAGTTGGGCTCCCCCTGTGCGGCGCCGATGCCGAGGAGAGCGTGATGGGACTTCTGGTCGACGGCCAATGGCACGACGTCTGGTACGACACGGCGGCCTCCGGCGGCCGCTTCGTGCGCAAGGATTCGGCGTTCCGCAGTTTCGTGACCGCGGACGGCAGTCCGGGTCCGACCGGTGCCGGCGGCTTCAAGGCGGAGCCTGGCCGTTATCATCTCTATGTCAGCCTCGCGTGTCCGTGGGCGCACCGCACCTTGATCATGCGCGCGCTGAAGGGGCTGGAGGACATGATCTCGCTCTCGGTCGTGCATTGGCTGATGCGCGAGCAGGGCTGGACCTTCGCGGACGGGCCGGGCGTCATTGCCGACTCGATCAACCACGCCCAGGTTCTGCACCAGGTCTACACGTCAGCCGATCCGCATTATTCGGGCCGCGTCACCGTGCCCGTGCTGTGGGACAAGCAGACGCGCACCATCGTCAACAACGAGTCCTCCGAGATCATCCGGATGCTGAACTCGGCTTTCGATGGGGTCGGGGCCAAGCCCGGCGACTACTATCCACACGCCCAGCGGGCCGAGATCGACGCCATCAATGCGCGCGTCTACGACACCCTCAACAACGGCGTCTACAAATGCGGCTTCGCCACCACGCAAGCCGCCTATGAGGAGGCGATCGGGCCGCTGTTCGCCACGCTCGACTGGCTGGAGGAGCGGCTGGCGACGCGCCGCTTCCTGCTCGGCAATGCCCTGACCGAGGCCGACATCCGGCTGTTCACCACCTTGATCCGCTTCGATGCCGTCTATGTCGGCCACTTCAAATGCAACATCCGCCGTATCGCCGACTATCCGCATCTCGCGGCCTATACGCGCGATCTCTACCAATGGCCGGGGATCGCGCCGACGGTCAATTTCCAGCACATCAAGGGGCACTATTACGAGAGCCACCGCACCATCAACCCGACCGGCATCGTTCCGGTCGGACCGTTGCTGGACTTCACCGCGCCGCATGACCGCGCGCGCCTCGCGTCGTCCTGAGCCGGCGATGACCGGCGAGCGTGCGCTCGACACGCTGCTGCGGACGATGTCGCCCGAGCTGCAGGACAACGTCTTCGTGTTCTGCACCGTCGCCGATGACGCCGACCTGTCCGCGCTGCTGCCGCCGCTGCTGCTGTTTCGCGAGCGCGAGGGCATCACGCTCGTGCTTCGCCGCGAGGATGCCGAGCGGGCAGGGCTGCCGCATCTGTTCGCGTCGCGCCTGATCACGTTGAATGTCCATTCCGCGCTCGATGCGGTCGGCTTTCTCGCCGCGATCACGGCGCGGCTCGCCCAGGCGGGCATCAGCGTCAACGCGGTATCCGCCTATCATCACGATCATCTGTTCGTGCCGGAGCAGCGGGCCGAGGAGGCGCTCGCTTGTCTGTCGGCGCTGTGCCGGGCCGCGCGCTCGGCGTGAGGCGGTAAAGCTTGGCTGACTGCTCGTCCGCGCCTGCGTCTACGCGCCCACGCGAGACCGGCGGCGAACGGGCGCCGCCGGCTTGCGGCGCGGAGCTGCGCGTTTGCCGCGTCGAAGCGGACTTGCGACAGCGCGTGACCGGTGCGGCGGGATCAAGATGCGCGCGGCCTGCGCGCGCACCAGGTCCATCAGCATCATCGCCGCCGGTGACAGGGTCCGGCCCTTCAGGCGCAGAATGCCGAACTGCGCCAGCAGCAGGTCCGATGCCCGCGGCTCTTTCAGCTCGGCGACGTCGAGCCGGACCAATTGACCGGAGGCGAGCTCCTGGGTGAGCACCGCATCCCCTGAGACCAGGATTACGTCGGAGCGGACGACCATTTGCACCAGCAGGCCCGCATTCTCGGATTCGAGCGCGACGTCGAAGCCGCGTTCCCCCGGCGCCGCGATCAGCTCATCCAGCCGCCGGCTGAATTCCGGGGGGAGCGAGACAGAGGCGAAGTGCTGGCCGGCGAGATCGCGGGCCTTGAGGTCTCGCCGGCCGGCCAGGGGATGCGTCGGGCGGCAGTAGAAATGCCCGGGCAGGCTGCCGAGGGGCTCGATCTCCAAACTGTCATCGGCGCGGATCTCAGTGGTGTGCGCCAGGAAGAAGTCGAGCTTCCCCTGGTGCAGCGCCTCCCTGAGGGCGCGCCAATTGTCCTGCACGACCGTGATGCGCACCGACGGATGGTCCGAATACAGCCGTGCCATGGCGTCCGGCAGCAGCGTCAGGCCCGTGAATGCGCCGACGCCGACCGTCAGCTCGCCGGCATCTCCCGAGCGTAACAGCCGCATCTCGCGACCGAGATCGTCGGCGCCCGACAGCAGCGCGCGGGCGCGCGCCACCAGCCGCTCGCCGACGGCGGTAATCTCCACCGAGCGCGAGCTGCGGTCGAACAGCCGCATTCCCGCGCTGTCCTCCAAGCTCTGCAGGCTGCGGCTCAGCGCGGATTGCGTGACGTGCGCGCGCTTGGCGGCGCGGGCGAAATGCCGCTCTTCCGCGAGGTAGACCAGCTGCTGCAACTGCCGCAAGGTCGGGGTGTGCATTGATGCACCGAGCTCATTGATCCCGCCATAACAATTCATTGGATTTCTGAGGCGGTCAACCCCACAATGAGAGAAACAAATTGCGGGGAACGCCGGGGCGAGGCCGATCAGCTCGCGCTCGAGTCATGCGTCTCCCACTAAGAGGCTTTTCATGCCCAACGGCGCGCAAGCTCTATTACGGACCCTGGTCAATTCCGGCATTCGGGTCTGCTTCACCAATCCCGGCACGTCTGAAATGCATTTCGTCGCGGCGCTGGATTCCGCGCCGGAGATGCGCGCCGTGCTGTGCCTGTTTGAAGGCGTCGCAACGGGGGCGGCCGACGGCTACGCCCGCATGACCGGCATGCCCGCGGCCACGTTGCTGCATCTCGGCTGCGGCCTCGGCAATGGCCTCGCCAATCTGCACAATGCGCGCAAGGGCAAGGTGCCCGTGGTCAACATCGTCGGCGATCACGCGACCTATCACGTGCCATACGACGCGCAGCTGCAATCGGACATCGAGACCGTGGCGCGCAACGTGTCGCCGGGCTTCGTCTGGACCTCCCAGGTGACGTCGGAGCTGTGCCGCGATGCGGTCGCGGCGGTGAAGGCGGCATGCTCCTGGCCGGGCCAGGTCGCGACCCTGATCCTTCCTGCGGACGTGTCCTGGGGCGAGGGCGGCGTGCCCGAGCCGGGGCCGGTGATCGAGCGCCCGCCAGCGGCCGATGACACGACCGTGCGCGCCGTCGCCGACACCATCAAGGCCGGGGGCCGCAGCGCTCTGCTGCTCGGCGGCACGGCGCTGCACGAGGAGTCGCTGGTGTGGGCCGCGCGTATTGCCGCGGCTTGCGACGTCAAGGTGTTCGCGGAGACCTTCCCGACGCGCATGGAGCGCGGCGCCGGCCTGCCGCATGTCGAGCGCATCGCCTATCTCGCCGAGATGGCGCAGGTGCAGCTCAAGGAGATCGATACGCTGATCCTGGTCGATGCCAAGGCGCCGGTGTCGTTCTTCGCCTATCCGGGCAAGCGCAGCTACCTGCCGCATGACGGCTGCAAGGTCGTGACCCTGTCGACGCCATCGCAGGCTGCCGATTGCAGTCTGGCCCGGCTCGCCAAGGCTCTCGGGGCCGACGGCGTCACACCGGCGGTGTCGGCGCCGTGGCGGCCGGGGCGACCGCGCGGCAAGAAGCTCACGGCGGAGAAGGTCTGCAAGGCCGTCGGTCATCTGTTGCCGGAAAACGCGATCATCGTCGATGAGGCGATCAGCTCCGGCCTGATGCTGCCGAAATTCACCGCCGGCGCGCCGCGGCATGATCTGATCACCTTGACCGGCGGCGCGATCGGGCAGGGGCTGCCGAATGCGATCGGCGCGGCGATCGCATGCCCGGACCGGCCCGTGATCGCGCTGATCGGCGACGGCAGCTCGATGTACACGATCCAGTCGCTGTGGACGATCGCGCGCGAGCGGCTCAACGTCACCGCCATCATCTTCAACAACGCCTCCTATTCCGTGCTGAATGTCGAGCTCGAGCGCGTCGGCGCCGAGGAGATCGGGCCGAAGGCGAAGGCGCAGCTCGACCTGCACGGTCCGGTGCTGAAGCTCGCGCAGATCGCCGACGGCATGGGCGTGCGCGCGACCCGCGTCAGCACGCCCGATGAATTCACCAGCGCGCTGAAGGGCGCGCTGGAACGGCCGGGCCCGCATCTGATCGAGGCCATGGTGCCGCCGGCGCTGAGCGGGCTCAAGCTGAAGCTGCTGCCGCATCTGTTGGGATCGCTCGACCGCATGCCGCTGCCGATGGCGCGCATGCTCAAGCGCAAGCTGGCGCCGTGAGATGAGCGCGATGCGGCAGGCCGATGTCGTCATCGCCGGCGGCGGTCTCGCCGGCATCGTCACCGCGCTGGAGGCGCTGCGCGCCGGCAAGTCGGTCGTGATCGTCGATCGCGACACGCCGGAGCGGTTCGGCGGGCTGGCGCTGTGGGCGTTCGGCGGCATGGCGCTGGTCGGCACACCGTTGCAGGCGCGGATGAAGATTCCGGACACGCCGGAGATCGCGCTGCGCGACTGGATCCGGTTCGGCGAGCTCGATGCGAGCGAGCACTGGCCGCTGCAATGGGCGCGCTACTACGTCGAGCATTCGCGCGGCGAGGTCTACGATTGGCTCTCCTCGCACGGCGTGACCTTCATGCCCGCCGTGAACTGGGTCGAGCGCGGCCTCAGCGGCGACGGCAATGCGCTGCCGCGCTATCACATCGTCTGGGGCACCTCGCAGCGCCTGACGCGCGTCATGATCGATGCGATGCGCGCGGCTGACAATGGCGGCAAGCTGACGGTGCTGCATCGTCACCGCGTCGTCAGCCTCGACATTGCCGCAGGCACGGTGTCGGGCGTCGTTGCGATCAACGAAGCGACCGGCGCCGAGATCCGCGTCGCCGCGCCGCTCACGGTGCTCGCGATGGGCGGCATCAATGGCAGCCACGCGGAGGCGCGGGCGAACTGGGTCAAGGGACGGCCGCTGCCTGCGACGATGCTCAACGGCGCGCATCCGTTCGCCGATGGCAGGCTGCATCACCATGCGGCCGAGACCGTCGGCGCCGAGATCACCCACGCCGGCGAGATGTGGAACTACGCCGCCGGCATCCCGCATCCGTTTCCGCATTTCGACGGCCATGGCCTGTCGCTGGTGCCGTGCAAATCAGCGCTCTGGCTCAACCATCGCGGCGAGCGCATCGGCCCGGCGCCGCTGGTCACCGGCTTCGACACCCATGATCTCTGCCAGCGCGTCGCGGCGCAGGAGGAGCCGTATACGTGGCATCTCCTGAACTGGCGTATCGCCGCCAAGGAGTTCGCGATATCAGGCGCTGAGCATAACTTACGCATCCGCGAGCGGCAGATGCCGATGTTCCTCAAGGAGACGCTGTTCGGAAATCATCGCCTGGTCCGGCAGATGCAGCGTGAGAGCCGGCACTTCCTGGTCGACGAGACGCTGGCAGGCCTCGCCGCGAAGATGAATGCACTGACCGGCACGGATGACGTCAAGCCGGAGGTGCTGCAGGCCACGGCCGATGCCTTCGACGCGAACTTTGCGAACGGCGACAAGCTTCACAACGACGATCAGATCCGCCGCATCCTTCACGCACGGCAATGGGGCCCCGACAAGCTCCGCACCTGCAAGCCGGCGCCGCTGCAGATGAGCGGGGCAGGGCCTTACATCGCGATCCACATGCAGCTCATCACCCGCAAGAGCCTCGGCGGCCTCAAGACCGATCTGCAGAGCAGGGTGCTCGACGCGGCCGGCGCGCCGATCAGCGGCCTCTACGCCGTCGGCGAAGCCGCCGGCTTCGGCGGCGGCGGCGCGTCGGGCAAGCGCTCGCTGGAAGGCACCTTCCTGCCGGGCTGCATCCTCACAGCGCGGGCCGCGGTGCGGGCCATGTGAGGAGCGCGGCGACACCGGGCGATGGCCCGAGCACAAATCCGTCGTCCGCTTGAGCCCACATCCCTCCGCACGTCATTCCGGGGCGCCCGCAGGGCGAGCCCGGAATCCATACCCACAGGCCGTCGTTGCTGGGCAAGATGGCCGTGGGCGTTTGTCTCGGTTCCTCGATTACAGTCGTGGTTATGGATTCCGGGCTCGCGCTACGCGCGCCCCGGAATGACGATGTGGGAACAGTGTGCTCCTCGCGCACGGCAGCACTGTTCAGGCCACACGAAAAGTTTGTGCCGACCCCTGTCGATCCGCCCCTCGCGCGTTCGTCTTCAAGGCATCAGCCAAGGAGACCGTCATGAAGATCTACTGGATCAAGGCCCAGGCCCCGCGCCGCGTGCTGGCGCTGGTCAAGCATCTCGGCGTGCCCGCCGAGTTCATCGATATCACCCGCGGCCTGAAGACGCCGGAGTTCGCCGCGCTCAATCCCAACATGAAGGCGCCGGTGCTGGTCGACGGCGACACCGTGCTGTGGGAGTCGACCGCGATCATGGCGCATCTGTGCATCCGCGAGAGCTGCGACATGTGGCCGATGCGCAATCCGCAGGAGCAGGTCGAGGTGCTGCGCTGGCTGGCGTGGACCGACAGCCATTGGAACCCGGCCGTCGCGCCGTTCTACTTCGAGCACATCGTGCGCAGGAATTTCGGTCTCGGCGCGCCGAACCGGGCGGCGCTGGTCGACAAGGTCGCGCCGCTGAAGACCTATGCGTCCGTGCTCGACGCGCATTTGCGCGCGCACAGCCACATCGCCTGCGATCGCCTCACCATCGCCGACTTCGCGGCGGCCTCGATGGCCGCGGATTGGCGCGAGGCGGAGATGCCGTTCGAGGCATTTCCGAACGTCGTGCGCTGGCTTGACAGCCTGATGCGGCTGCCGGCCTGGGCGGAGCCGTGGCCGGAGCAGCGCTCCGCGGCTGCGTGAGCGTCTACGGCTGCACCGTGCCGTGGCCGAGCTGCTTGGAGATCTCGGCCGCACAGGCGCGCAGCCGGTTCGCAAGCGGCGACTCCCAGCCGGCATCGAAGGTGCCGGCCGGGCCCATCGCGGTGATGACCAGCGCGACGTGGCCGGCGTGATCGAGCACCGGCGCGGCGAAGGCGTTGACGCCGGGCAGGGGATCGCCCACGGCGCGGGCGAGGCCCTGCGCCCGCACCTCGGCCAGCATCTCCGCCACCTTCGGACTCTTCGGCGCGCGCTTCGGATTGTAGCCGACACCAAGATGATCGAGGCCCGAGTCCAGCGCGGCCTTGATCGTCTTCGGCGGCAGGAACGCCGCAAACGCCCGTCCGGTCGCGGTCTCCAGCAGCGCCATGATCGAGCCGACGCGCATCACGATGTGCACGGCGTGGCTCGGCTCCTCCAGCCGCACCACGGTCGGGCCGTTGGTGCCCCAGACCGCGAGCGACACCGCGTGGTCGATCGCGCTCGCGAGCGCTGCGATCTTCGGCGTGGCGATCCGCACCGCCGACAGCCGCCGCAGGCTGATGAGGCCGAGCTCGAGCGCGAGCGGGCCGATCTCGTAGCGGCCGGTGGCCTCATCCTGCTCGATCAGGCCGATGCGCGAGAAGCTGACGAGATAGGGATGCGCCTTGGCCGGCGGCAAGCCTGCCTCGCGCGCGAGGTCGCGCAGCATCATCGGCTCGCCGCTGCGCGCCAGGGCCTGCAACAAGGTGCCGCCGACCTCGATCGACTGGATGCCGCGGCTCTCTCGTCCCATGCTGTGATGCGCCCCCTGGTTCGGCTGCTGCCTACACCGCCAGGAAGCCGCCGTCGACCGGCAAGGTCACGCCGTTGACGTAGGACGCCATGTCGGAGACCAGGAACGCCACGGGGCCTGCGAGCTCCTCCGGCTGGCCGACGCGGCCGAGCGGGGTGCGGCTCATGAAGCCGGCGAGCCGCTCCGGATCGTTGCGGGTCGATTCCGTCATCGCGGTGGCGATCACGCCGGGCGCGATCGCATTGACGCGGATGCCGTCGGCGGCGAGCTCGCGCGCCAGCGCCTGGGTCAGCGACTTCACGCCGCCCTTGGACGGCGAATAGCCGAGCGTGTTGCTGATGCCGATGAAGGAGGCGACGGAGGCGATGTTGACGATCGTGCCGCGCGTCTCGCGCAGAGCGGCGAGAAACGCGTAGGTGACGTTGAACACGCCGTTGAGATTGACGTCGAGCACGCGCTGCCAGTTCTCGGCGGCGCGGGGCGAGTCGATATTCTCGCGAATGATGATGCCGGCATTGTTGACGAGGATGGAGATCGCGCCGACCTCGGCGCGCAGCTGCGCCGCCAGCGCCTTGCAGCCGGCGGCGTCGGTGACATCGAGCCGATGCGCCCACGCCTTGCGGCCGTGAGCGCGGATCTCGGCCGCGCAGCGCTCGGCACCCTCCAGGTCGATGTCGGTAATGACGACATCGGCGCCGCGGCCCGCGAGCCCGAGCGCAATCGCGCGGCCATTGCCGTGTGCCGCGCCGGTGACCAGCGCGAGCTTCCCGGCCAACATCTGCTGATCGCTCATGCGGCGCTCCTGTGCTTGGCGCGTTCGGCAAGATGCCGGCCGGCAATGTAGCCGAAGGTCAGCGCCGGTCCCAGCGTGATGCCGGCGCCGGGATAATTGCCGCCCATGATGCTCGCCATGTCGTTGCCGGCGGCATACAGTCCCTCGATCGGCTGGCCCTGCGCATCGAGCGCGCGGGCGTGCTCGTCGGTGCGGATGCCGGCGTAGGTGCCGAGATCGCCGATCACCATCTTGATGGCGTAGAACGGCCCGTCCTTGATCGGCGCCACACACGGGTTCGGCCCATGCAGCGCATCGCCTTGATAGCGGTTATAGGCGCGCGAGCCCTTGCCGAACGTCGGATCCTGGCCGAGCGCTGCGTCGGCGTTGAACGCGGCGACGGTTGCTTCCAGCGACATCGCGTCGATGCCGGTCACGCGTGCGAGCTCCGTGAGCGTTGCGCCGCGCTTGAGATACCCGCTGCTGAGATGATGTCCGAGCGGCATCGGGAAGGGCGGCACGCAGCCGAGGCCGTAGCGCCGCAAGCTGCGATGATCGGTGATCAGGAAAGCCGCGATCTCGCGGCCAGGCTTCGCGGCCTTGACCATCGCCTGCACGAAATCATGGTAGGAATTGCCCTCATTGGCGAAGCGCACGCCGTCCGCGGTCACCGCGATCACGCCCGGCTTGGCGCGGTCGATGAAGTGCGGCATCACGCCCTTGCTGCCGTCCTTGCGGGTGGTGACGGAGACCGGCACCCAGGCCGCCGCATGCGGCAGCCCATCCTCGACCCGGCCGCCGACGGCTTCCGCGAGCCGCAAGCCGTCGCCGGTGTTGCCGGTGGGGCCGGGCGAAAAATGCTCATGGCCGCTCGGCGCATGCGGAAACATCGCCTTGCGTCTCTCGACATCATGCGGGAAGCCGCCGCAGGCCAGCACCACGCCGAGCCGCGCATTGACCCGCACGCGCTTGCCCCGCCTCGTGACGACAGCGCCGCGCACGGCCTCGTCGTCGCGGATCAGCTCGGCCACCGGCGACGACAGCCACAGGGGAATGCCGAGATCGAACGCCGACTTCGCCAGCCGTCCCGCCAGCGCGTTGCCATTGGTGAGCGTCATGCCGCGGCCATGGCGCAGCACGTCACGAGCATGCTTCGACAGCCGCTTGGCGACGTAGAACGCCGACGCCAGCGACTTGGTCGCGCGCATGAAATGAATGATCTCCTTGCCGGAGCCGAGCATCATGCCGAACACGGTGAGCTCGGGCAGGGGCTGTCCGAGATCCTTGATATGGTCGCCAAGCTCGCGCCCGTCGAACGGCCGCGTCACCATCGAACGGCCGCCCTGCGTGCCGCCCGGCGCCTCGGCGTGATAGTCCGGGAAGGTCAGCGGCATGTCGAACTTCAGCGCGGTCTTGCTGGTGAAGAAGTCTACCGCCTCCGGCCCCTTGGTCAGGAACGCATCCACGCGCGCCGCATCGTAGCTGTTGCCGGCCTCGTGACGCAGATAGGTGCGCGCCAGCTCCGGCGGCTCGTCGATGCCCCAGGCCTTGGCCAGCGACGTGCCGGGAATCCACAGCCAGCCGCCGGACCGCGCGGTGGTGCCGCCGAAGCGCGGCTCCTTCTCGGTGACGACGACCTTCAAGCCGGCATGGGCGGCGGTGACCGCCGCCGACAGCCCGGCGCAGCCGGAGCCGACCACCAGCACGTCGCACTCATAGGTCTCGCCGTTGTTGGGACCAGCTCCGCTCATGCGCGTGCTCCTACTTCTTCAACAGCGGGCACTTGGATTCGGAGACCGGCCGGAACGCATCTTCGCCCTTCACGGTCTTGACGATCTCCAGATAGTCCCACGGCTCCTTCGATTCCGACGGTGTCTTGACGCGGGCGAGATACATGTCGCGGATCACGCGGCCGTCCTCGCGCAAGCGACCGCCGTGAACGAACGTATCCTCGATCGGCAGCTCGCGCATCTTGGCCATGACGGCCTTCGGATCATCGGTGCCGGCGGCCTTGATCGCTTTCAGATAATGCAGCACCGAGCCGTAGACGCCGGTCTGGATCATCGTCGGCATCACCTTGGTGCGCGCGTAGAATTTCTTCGACCAGGCGCGGGTGGCCTCGTCCATGTTCCAGTACGATGCCGTCGTCATGTAGGTGCCCTGCGCGGCCTCGAGCCCGATCGCATGCACGTCGGTGTCGAACATCAACAGGCCGACCAGCTTCTGGCCGCCCTTGACCAGGCCGAACTCGCCGGACTGCTTGATCGCGTTGTCAGTGTCCTGGCCGGCATTGGCGAAGGCGACGACGTCGGCCTTCGAGCTCTGCGCCTGCAGCGCGAAGGAGGAGAAGTCCGCGGTGTTGGTCGGATGCTTGACGCCGCCGAGGATGGTGCCGCCGAGCTCCTTGATGAAGCGGGCAGCGTCCTTCTCCAACTGCTGGCCGAACGCATAGTCCGCCGTGATGAAGTACCAGGACTTGCCGCCCTGGCTGATCACGGCCGAGGTCGTCACCTTGGAGAGCGCGTAGGTGTCGTAGGTGAAATGCACCGTGTTCGGGCTGCACAGCTCGTCGGTCAGCGAGCTCGCGCCGGGGCCGGACAGCAGCGCGATCTTGTTGCGCTCGCGCACCATGTTGTGCACGGCGATCGCGATGCCGGAATTGGGGATGTCGACGACCGCGTCGACCTTGCCGTTGTCGAACCAGTCGCGCACGATGGTGGTGCCGACGTCGGTCTTCATCTGATGGTCGGCGCTGATGATCTCGATCGGCTTGCCGAGCACGGTCGGCCCGAACTCCTCCACCGCCATTTTCGCCGCTTCCACCGAGCCCGGCCCGCTGTTGTCGCGGCCCCAGCTCGAGAGGTCGGTCAGCACGCCGATGCGCACGACGTCGTCCGACACCTGGGCCGAGGCGCTGGTCGCGATGAATGATGTGGTTGCCAGAAACGCGCAGGCGAGAAATTGCCGTCGCATGAAGTCCTCCCCGGTTCGTCCGCTCTGTTGGCGGTGATGCCGTGAAGTTAGGCAATGGCGAATAGATTTGTCAATGACGAATGTCTTGCTGCCGCGTCGCTTTGTGGATGTTGCGAGGCGCGCTCCTCTTCCGCAACGGTGCCGCTATCCGCGCTGTCATTCCGGGGCAATCGACAACGCGCGTTCGCGCGTTGACGATTGAACCCGGAATCCCGAGATGATGGACGCAAAACAATCTCGGGATTCCGGGTTCAAGGCCTACGGCCTTGCCCCGGAATGACGGGGTGGGGCTGATCTTCCTTCACGTCCGGTCGATTTGAACGCCCGGCCTACATGCGCGGCATGAGCTGCAGTTCGAGCAGGGCGAGCCGCTGCATCACCGTCGGATCCCGCTCGCCGGTCTTGGCGGTTCGCAGCACCGATTCGGCGAGCAAGGTGACATGCGTCGAATTCACAGGCTCGGGCAGGGCGGCGACCGCGCCGTCGAGTGCCTGGGTCATCAGCGCGATCACGTCGGGCGAAAAGGCGGCGTCTGAAAAGTCCTTCATGGCAAGCTGTCCGCAGCAAGGGCTTCGGCTGATGATCGACGACGCGATACGCTGCGATGCTCGACGAATGACACGATCAGTAACGCGCCGCGGCGCGGGCGGGTTCCCGGCTGGTAGTGCTTCGGATATGCAGAATCAGGCATCTCCCATGCGCAAACTGCCCGTCGAGCCAATCCGTCGCAGGCGCTTCGGCTTGTGTCGTCGGGCAAATCAGGCCGATCTTTCCCCGCATCCCGCCTCACTCGGAGGGGCGTTGCGCGCGATCGTCACGACACGCGAGGCGGGGAGCGGTGGCCTGTCGGCTCGCAGCGTGCCTTGTGTGCGTGGACGAACGAGTCCGGCAGGACGATGAAATCGCAGCGTCCTGGCGCCCCGATGCTGGCGTCAAGTCGGCGATGGATGCCCTCAGGCATCGCGCTGACGACGGTGGCTAACAAGCCCGGACACCGGGGAGACTGCGTATAACTCGGAAGCCCATCGCGCAGGGAAGGCCGGGTCGTCCGGCTGACCCGTGGTACCTGCCGCCTGCACTCTTTCTCGCAGGCGGGCCACGGACCTCAGTCGAGGTCCGGCCTTCCCTGCGCCCTCTGTTTGGAGAGGGTGATCTAATTGGATAGCTCGGGCGTGAATTGCGTCGCGAGAGCGCGGAGACGCGTCTGATGATGAGTTGTAAGTCGCTCCGGTCTCAGTCGTCATCGCCCGCGCAGGCGGGCGATCCAGTACGCCGCGGCCCATCGGCTCAATCATGAGCGCTGGTGATTACTGGGTCGCCCGGTCAAGCCGGGCGACGACACCGAGGGGGAAGCTACCCCTTGATGAACGCCAGCAGGTCCGCGTTGATCACGTCGGCATGCGTCGTGGCCATGCCGTGCGGGAAGCCCGGATAGGTCTTGAGCGTCCCATGCTTCAGCAGCTTGATGCCGATGCGCGCGGCGTCGTCGATCGGGACGATCTGGTCGTCCTCGCCGTGCATCAGCAGCACCGGCACGTCGATCGCCTTGAGATCCTCGGTGAAGTCGGTCTCCGAGAACGCCTTGATGCAGTCGTAGTGCGCCTTGGCGCCGCCCATCATGCCCTGGCGCCACCAGTTGCGGATCACGCCTTCGGAGATCTTGGCGCCGTCGCGGTTGAAGCCGTAGAACGGGCCGGTCGGGATATCCAGGAAGAACTGCGCGCGGTTGGCGGCGAGCGCCGCGCGGAAGCCGTCGAACACCTCCATCGGCAGGCCGCCGGGGTTGTTAGCGGTCTTCAGCATGATCGGCGGCACCGCGCCGAGCAGCGCGGCCTTGGCGACGCGGCCCTTGCCGTGCTTGGCCACATAGCGCGCGACCTCGCCGCCACCGGTGGAGTGACCGACATGGACGGCATCCTTGAGGTCCAGCTTGGCGGTGAGCGCCGCGACGTCGGCCGCGTAGGTGTCCATCTCGTTGCCGTTCTCGGTCTGGCTCGAGCGGCCATGGCCACGACGGTCATGCGCGATGACGCGAAAACCCTTTTCGAGGAAGAACAGCATCTGCGCGTCCCAGTCGTCGGACGACAGCGGCCAGCCGTGATGGAAGACGATGGGCTGCCCCGAGCCCCAATCCTTGTAGTAGATCTGCGTGCCGTCCGATGTCGTCACGAATCCTGAGCTCATGGGTCTGCCTTTCTGATGGGGAATCGGGGGACGCTCCACGCCCGGGCACGAGCCCTGCGAGGAGGCGTGGCGGCACCTTAGCGAGGGCGAGTGACGTTCTCAGCAATACTGAGGTATGTGCGACACTGTCGCGCCGTAGGGGGATCGGTGCCGGCTGCTCCATTCATGAGCTAACCGCCGCCGTCGTGCGGGAGGAGCGAAGCTGCTCGATTTCTGCACGTCCCCTGGTGTTCCGTGGCGGGTCCCGGTCCTTCGCCCGCCGGAACCCTGCGACCCCATCGTTGCACCGCGGCCCGCGATCGCATAAAGCGTGTTCCCAAATCGTTCACGTTGGCTCAAGTCTTTGGGCTAACCCTCTGAAAGCTCGACGCTAATGGGAAAATCACTGATTCCGCCGGAGCCGGCGGAGATTCACGAGGTCGCGTTGCGCGAGGCGCTGGAAGAGCGCTATCTTGCCTATGCGCTCTCGACCATCATGCACCGCGCGCTACCCGACGCCCGCGACGGCCTCAAGCCGGTGCACCGGCGCATCCTTTACGGCATGCGGCTGCTGCGGCTCGATCCCGGCACCGCGTTCAAGAAGTCGGCCAAGATCGTCGGCGACGTGATGGGCTCGTTCCATCCGCATGGCGACCAGGCGATCTACGATGCGATGGTGCGCCTCGCGCAGGATTTCTCCTCGCGCTATCCGCTGGTCGACGGCCAGGGCAATTTCGGCAATATCGACGGCGATAACCCGGCCGCCTACCGCTACACCGAAGCGCGCATGACCGACGTCGCGCGGCTGCTGCTCGAGGGGATCGATGAGGACGGCGTCGAGTTCCGGCCGAACTATGACGGCCAGTCGAAGGAGCCGGTGGTGCTGCCCGGCGGCTTCCCGAACCTGCTCGCCAACGGCGCGCAGGGCATCGCGGTGGGCATGGCGACCTCGATCCCGCCGCACAATGCCGCCGAATTGTGCGACGCCGCGCTGCATCTGATCGAGAAGCCGGATGCGAAGTCGCGCGCGCTGCTGCGCTGGGTGAAGGGCCCGGACTTCCCGACCGGCGGCACCGTGATCGACTCCAAGGAGTCGATCATCGAGGCCTACACCACCGGTCGCGGCTCGTTCCGCGTCCGCGCCAAGTGGAAGCAGGAAGAGGGCAATCGCGGCACCTGGATCGTCGTCATCACCGAGATCCCGTATCTCGTGCAGAAGTCGCGCCTGGTCGAGAAGATTGCCGAGCTGCTCAACGAGAAGAAGCTGCCGCTGGTCGGCGACGTCCGCGATGAATCGGCAGAAGACGTGCGGCTCGTGATCGAGCCGAAGTCGAAGAACGTCGATCCCGCGCTGATGATGGAATCGCTGTTCCGGCTCACGGACCTCGAGAGCAAGATTCCGCTGAACCTCAACGTGCTGATCAAGGGCAAGATTCCGAAGGTGGTCGGCCTCGCCGAGTGCCTGCGCGAATGGCTCGACCATCTGCGCGACGTGCTGCTGCGGCGCTCGAACTATCGCAAGAAGCAGATCGAGAACCGGCTGGAGATTCTCGGCGGCTATCTGATCGCCTATCTCAACATCGACGAGGTGATCCGGATCATCCGCACCGAGGACGAGCCGAAGCCGGTGTTGATGAAGACCTTCAAGCTGACCGAGGTGCAGGCCGAGGCGATCCTCAACATGCGCCTGCGCTCTCTGCGCAAGCTCGAGGAAATGGAGATCCGCACCGAGGACAAGAACCTGCGCGGCGAGCTGAAGGGCATCAACGAGCTGCTCGGCTCCGAGCAGCTGCAGTGGGCCAAGGTCGGCGAGCAGGTCAAGACCGTGCGCGACATGTTCGGGCCGAAGACGCCGCTGGGCAAGCGCCGCACCAATTTCGCCGATGCGCCCGAGCACGATCTCGCCGCCATCGAGGAGGCCTTCATCGAGCGCGAGCCGGTCACGGTGGTCGTCTCGGAGAAGGGCTGGGTGCGTACGCTGAAGGGGCACGTCGCCGATCTGTCGAACCTGCAGTTCAAGACCGACGACCAGCTCGGCCAATGGTTCTTTGCCGAGAACACCTCGAAGGTGCTGCTGTTCGCGACCAACGGCAAGTTCTACTCGCTCGATGTCGGCAAGCTGCCGGGCGGCCGCGGCCATGGCGAGCCGATCCGCATGTTCATCGACCTCGACCAGGACGCCTCGATCGTCTCGATGTTCGTCACCAAGGGCGAGCGCAAGTTCCTGGTCGCGGCCTCCGACGGCCAGGGTTTTGTGGTCAAGGAAGAGGACTGCGTCAGCAACACCCGCAAGGGCAAGCAGGTGCTGAACGTGACGGCGCCGGCGGAAGCACGCGCGATCTGCACGGTCACCGGCGATCAGGTTGCGGTCATCGGTACCAACCACAAGATGGTGGTGTTCGGTCTCGACCAGGTGCCCGAGATGGCGCGCGGCCGCGGCGTCCGCCTGCAGAAATACACCAGCGCGCAGCTGTCCGACGTCACGACCTTCGAGCAGAAGCAGGGCCTCGCCTGGAAGGACTCTGCCGGCCGCGACCAGGGCCTGAGCTGGAAGGACCTCGCCGACTACCGCGGCAACCGCGCCGACGCCGGCCGCATCGCGCAGGGCCTGCCGAAGTCGAACAAGTTCAACCGGCCGATCGAGTGAGGCGGGCAGAGTGACGATCGAACGCCTCTTCGGTCTGCCACTCACCGCGACGACAAAAAAGGTCGTCGTCCCGTGCAAGTCCCGCGCGCGGAGCGCGTGGGGCGCCGACCCGGGACCCATAACCACAGGACGCGGGATGGGGCAGGCTGGAGCGACGCGCGTGCCAACCAAATGCCGCCGGTGGTTATGGGTCCCGGCGTTCGCCGGGACGACAGTTGAGCCAATGATCAGCACCGCGTCGTAGGTTGTCAGCTTGTAGGTTGTCAGATGGCGCACTCACACCAACATCACGACGACCACGATCATGACCATCTCCATGGTCACTCCCACGCCCATTCTCACTCCCACTCCCACGCCGGCCACAGCCATGCGCCCACCAGCTTCGGCACGGCGTTCGCGGTCGGCGTCTCGCTCAACACCGCCTTCGTCATCGCCGAGCTCGTGTTCGGCTACGCCGCCAACTCACTGGCACTGATCTCCGACGCCATCCACAATCTCTCCGACGTGATGTCGCTGCTGCTGGCCTGGGGCGCGCTGTGGCTGTCCGGGCGCCGCCCGACCGACCGCCACACCTACGGCTATCGCCGCGCCTCGATCCTGGCGGCGCTGATCAATGCCGGCCTGCTGCTGCTCGTGGTCGGCGGCATCGCGGTCGAGGCGTTCGACCGCCTGCGCAATCCGGGCGAGGTGGCCGGCGTCACCGTGCTGTGGGTGGCCGCGCTCGGCATCGTCATCAACGGCGCGACCGCGATGCTGTTCATGCGCGGCCGCGACAGCGACCTCAACATCCGCGGCGCGTATCTGCACATGGCGGCCGATGCCGCCGTGTCCTTCGGCGTCGTCGTCGCTGCCGCCATCACGATCTGGACCGGCTGGCTGTGGGTCGACCCGGTCGTCAGCCTCGTCATTGCGCTCGTCGTGCTGCTGAGCGGCTGGGATCTCGCCCGCGATAGCGTCAATCTCGCGCTCGACGCCGTGCCGCGCGACATCGCGCTGCCGGAGGTGCGCGACTATCTCGCGTCGCTCGACGGCGTCAGCGAGGTGCACGATCTCCACGTCTGGGCGATGAGCACCAACGAGACCGCCTTGACAGCGCATCTGGTGTGTCCCGGCGGTACCGACGACGCGTTCCTGCACAAGGTCTGCGCCGAGCTGTCACGGCGCTTCAAGATCCAGCATTCCACCCTGCAGATCGAGGCCGATGGCAAGCCGTGCAAGCTGGCGCCGGCCGACGTGGTGTGAGATCGCGATGCGTCAGCTCCAGCCGGCCAGCCTGATCAGCACACCGGCGGCGCATGACGCAGCCAGCACAGTGAGCATGCCGAGCTTGAAGCGGAGGATCGCGACCGCCGCGGCCAGCGACAGCAGCAGCGCGGCGCCGTCGACGCTGGACAGCACCGGCGCATCGAAGTCGAGACCGAAGCCGCTGACCGGCACGGTCTGGCGGAACAGCGTATGCAGCGCGAACCAGATCGAGAGATTGAGGATCACGCCGACCACCGCCGCCGTGATCGCGCCGAGCGCACCCGCAAGGCCCTTGTTGCCCCGCAGTCGCTCGATATACGGCGCCCCAACGAAGATCCAAAGGAAGCAGGGCGCGAACGTCACCCAGGTCGCGAGCAGGCCGCCGAGCGTGCCGGCAATCAGCGGCGAGAGCGAGCCGGGATCGCGCGACGCGGCGACAAAGCCGACGAATTGCAGCACCATGATCAGCGGCCCCGGTGTGGTCTCGGCCATGCCGAGCCCGTCGAGCATCTCCGGAGGGGTCAGCCAGTGATAGTGCTCGACCGCCTGCTGACCGACATAGGCGAGCACCGCATAGGCGCCGCCGAACGTCACCATCGCCATCTTGCTGAAGAACAGCGCGATCTGGCTGAACGTGCTGCCGATACCCGTCACCGCGACGATGGCGGCGACCGGCACCAGCCACAGCGCGAGCCAGACCAGCGCGGTGAGCAGCGTGCGCCGTCCATTCGGCCGGGCGTGCTCCGGCAGGGTCTCGCCGAGCGCACTGTCGCCATCGCCATTGCCGCTGGAGCCATGGCCCGCCGCGGCGAATTCCGGCCGGCCGGCGCGAGCGCCGAGATAGCCGATCAGTCCCGCGGCGATGATGATCAGCGGGAAGGGCACCGCGAAGAAGAAGATCGCGATGAACGCCGCTGCCGCGAGCCCGATCATGACGGTGTTACGCAACGCGCGGCTGCCGACGCGCACCACCGCCTGGATGACGATCGCGAGCACCGCCGCCTTCAGCCCGAAGAACAGCGCCTCGACGAACCAGACATGACCGAATGCGACGTAGATCCAGCTCAAGGCCATGATCGCGATGATGCCGGGCAGGATGAACAGCCCGCCGGCCATCAGGCCGCCGGCCGTCCGGTGCATCAGCCAGCCGATATAGGTCGCGAGCTGCTGCGCCTCCGGTCCGGGCAGCAGCATGCAGTAGTTCAGCGCATGCAGGAACCGGCTCTCCGAGACCCAGCGCTTCTCGTCGACGATGATCCGGTGCATCACCGCGATCTGCCCGGCCGGGCCGCCGAACGACAGCGACGCTACGCGCAGCCAGACCTTGAACGCCTCGGCAAAGCTGACGCCGTGGCCGGCGTCAGCTTTGGTGGGGGCAGTCGATGAGACCAGATCGGTCATGGCTTCACCTTGCTCGTCGGCCAATTGTGCGACTCGGTAGTCGCGTCGCGACACCAGCGATAGAACGCATCGTAGAGCCCAAGGCCAGCCTCGAGTTGGGCGAGGTCGTCATCGTAGATGCGCGACAGCCCGAGCGAGGCGGCGAGCAGGCCGGGCGCTTCGGGGCTGAGATCGAGCCGCGCCGTATCCGCGGCGCGGACGATCGTGGCCAACCGTTGCAGGGCAGGCGTGGTGAGAGAGAATTCCTCGATCATCACATCGAAGGTGCAAAGCTCTCCGCGATGGCTCCAGAAGGTGTTTTCGACGTCGAACGGCGCCGCCCCGAAGCGCTCGCTCACGGCGATGACCTCGGATGGCGCAACATAGAGAAAAACCGCCTGCGGATCGACGAACCGGCGGATCAGCCAGGGGCAAGCGATGCGATCGATCTTCGGCCGTGCGCGCGTCACCCAGACCGTTCGTCCGTGGTCGTCGCGCGGCGGCAGCTTGGACATCGGCACCAGCGGCAAACCGGCCGCCTTCCAGGCCTCGAAGCCACCCTCGAGATTTTCGGCCGAGGCCTTGGCCACGCGAAGCCAGGCCGCAGCGCCATGCGAGAGCTTGGCGCCGCGCTGGCAGATGACGATCACCGAACGACCGGCGAACTCCGAACTCCATTGCGCAGCCGTCAAGGCGTCACGTCGGATGGCGCCGGGAAGGAGCCTTGGATCGGCGCTGAAATCCTCGTCGGTGCGTACATCGATCAGGACGGGTGCGTTCGGGGTTCCGATCAACCGGCTCAGCTTGTCGGGAGAAATCGATGCGAAGGATGACATTATGCGTCCTCGTGCGAAAATGACGGGACGCGATACTTGGGCATGTCGCCTCGTGGGGAGATCGCGAAGTCCCCATGGGAACATTACAGCGGAACCGGTCTGCGGTGTCAATCGCGACAGGGCGGTCGCTTTGTCCTGTGATAAGTTCGATGCCGCGCACGGCGGTGCGCGCCGGGACCGATGAGGAGAACGATAGATGCCATCACAAGCCGATCATTGGGCCCACGATCACGTCTTCCTCGGCGCGCAGCACGAGCGCAACGAGCGCCGTACCTGGTTCGTGGTCGGGCTGACCCTGGTGATGATGGCCGGCGAGATCGCCGCCGGCTCGCTGTTCGGATCGATGGCGCTGCTGGCGGACGGCTGGCACATGGGCACCCACGCGGCCGCGCTCGGCATCGCCGGGCTGGCCTACCTGTTTGCCCGCCGCCACGCCCGCAATCCGTCCTTCACCTTCGGCACCGGCAAGTTCGGCGAGCTCGCGGCGTTCTCGAGCGCGATCATCCTGCTGATCATCGCGGTCCAGGTGGCCTATGAGAGCGTGATCCGGCTGCTGCGTCCGGAGCCGATCGCCTATGGCGAAGCGATCGCGGTCGCCGTCCTCGGTCTTCTGGTCAACCTCGTCAGCGCCTGGCTGCTGGCGGATTCACACCAGCATCATCATCACGGCCATCACCATCACGCCGATCACCATGACGATCATGCCCATCACGGCCATGATGATCATCACCACGACCATCATGACCATGGTCATCACGACAACAATCTGCGCGCGGCCTATCTGCACGTGCTCGCGGACGCAGCGACCTCGCTGCTGGCCATCGGGGCATTGGTCATCGGCATGACTCTCGGCTGGAGCTGGGCCGACGCCGCCGTCGGCGTCATCGGCAGTCTGGTGATCGCGAGTTGGGCCTATGCACTGATCCGCGATGCCGGCGCGGTGCTGCTGGACGTCAATGGCGACCGACGGCTGGAGGCCACGATCCGGGCGCGACTCGAAGCGAGTGGGGACCGCGTCACCGATCTGCATCTGTGGCAGGTCGGGCCCGGGCACCGCGCCGTGGTGGCTTCGATCGTTTCCAATGCGCCATTGGCCCCGGCCATGTACAAGCAGCGTTTGCGTGACCTGCACGGCCTCAGCCATGTCACCGTGGAGGTGGAGCACGGCTTGCATGTCTGATAACGGCTTCTGAAATTGCTCTTGGCTTCAGTTGGATGGACTGCCCCGATGACCGTTACGATCTATCACAATCCTGCCTGCGGCACGTCGCGCAACACGCTGGCGATGATCCGTGCCTCCGGCGAGGAGCCTGATGTCATCGAATACCTGAAGACGCCGCCGAGCCGCGAGCAGCTGGTGGCGCTGATCAATGCGATGGGCGTCAGGGTGCGCGAGGTGCTGCGCGAAAAGGGGACGCCCTATGGCGAGCTGGGCCTCGGCGATGCCAAATGGAGCGACGACCAGTTGATCGAGGCGATGCTCGCGCATCCGATCCTGATCAATCGGCCGATCGTGGTGACGGGCAAGGGGGCGCGGCTGTGCCGTCCGTCGGAACTCGTGCTCGACCTGCTGGACCATCCCGTTGCCTCCTTCACCAAGGAGGATGGCGAGGTGGTGGCGAGGCCTGCCTGAAGCTGTCCGGAGCATTTTGTGACGCGTTGGTGAGTGAGAAAATGGACACGGCGACCCGTCTCGAAGTGATCAATTGGCTCACGGCGCAGGGCCTCACCGGCGTGCCGGAAAACGAAATCCTGCGTGGGTTCTGCGAGCGTTGCTGCGCGGCCGGGCTCGAACTGTCGCGCAGCCTCACGATCATCGACACGCTGCATCCGATCTTCGAAGGCCGTGGCTTCCGCTGGAACGACCGTGACACCAACGAGCCCGACAGCTTCGAATACGGCTCGAGCAATGAGGGCGAGGCGGCCCAGAACTGGCGGCGCTCAGTCTTCCATCACATGCTGGAGAGCGGTGACGATGAGTTCCGCATCGACCTGCTGAACTCCGCGCATCTCGATTTTCCGGTCATCGAGGAACTCTCGGCCCAGGGCCATAAGCACTACCTTGCCTTCGTGCACCGGTTCGGCGAAGCCGGCACGCTCGGCCAGATGGACTGCTTCTATTCGAACTGGCTGACGCGCCGTCACGACGGCTTCACTGAGGAACAGATCGGCGCTTTGCGCGACCTGATCCCGCTCTTGGCGTTCACGATCAAGTCGGCGCAGCAGGTCGACATCGTACGCACGCTCGGCCGGGTGTATCTCGGGCGCGATGCCTCCGAGCAGGTGCTGCGCGGCCGCATCTCCCGCGGTGTCACCGAGCGCATCAATGCCGTGCTGTGGTTCTCCGACCTGCGCAGCTCGACTGCGATTTCCGAGAGCATCTCGCCGGACGAGATCATCCCGCTGCTCAACGACTATGCGGAAGCCTCGATCGAAGCCATCTACGAATCCGGCGGAGACGTGCTGAAGCTGATCGGTGACGGCGTTCTGGCGATCTTCACCGGCGACATGGCGACGGCGCGGCAGGCTGCGCTGCGTGCCGAGCATCGCTTCCGCTTGAACATCCTGAAGCTCAATGCGCGGCGAAGCGGGGAGGGGCGGCCCGTGACCACGGCCTATGTCGGCCTGCATGTTGGCGAGGTGTTCTACGGCAACATCGGCAGCGAGGACCGGCTCGATTTCACCGTGGTGGGGCCGGCGGTCAACGAGGTCAGCCGCATCGCCTCGATGTGTCGCTCGGTCGATCGCGAGTTGCTGGCGTCGTCGGAGTTCTGCGCGGGGCTCGACGACGAGGGCCGGCGCTATCTGGTGTCGACCGGCCGCTACGCGTTGCGCGGCATCGGCCGCGCGCAGGATCTCTACACGCTGGATCCCGAGATCGCGGCGAGCCGGCCTGCGACGAAAGCCTATGAGAGCTACCTCTCGGACGAGATGTCGCACCCTTGACGCACGTCAATGCCCAGCAGCGCGGAGTCTGCCCAGCATCATCGGCCGGGGAGATGACGCACATGTACACGCATATTCTGCTGCCGACCGATGGATCCGACCTGTCCAGGGCCGCCATCAAGCACGGTGTCGCGCTGGCCAAGGCCACCGGCGCCAGGGTCACCGCGCTGGTGGTGTCGACGCCGCTGCATTCCCTCGTCGTCGATCCTCACGCCGCCACCAAGGCGCTCGCGCAATACAAGTCGCTGGTGGCCGACCAGACCGCGAAATATCTCGATCACGTCAGGGATGATGCGGAGCAGGCGGGCGTCGCCTGCGCCACGCTCTGCGTCGAGCATGACAAGCCCTATGAGGCGATCGTCGAGACCGCGCGCAACGAGGCTTGCGACCTGGTGCTGATGGCCTCGCACGGCCTGCGTGGCGTCTCCGCGCTTCTCGGCAGTGAGACCTTGAAGGTGCTGACGCATTCGACCGTGCCGATCCTGGTCTATCGCTAGGCCGGCTGCGGTGCGGGCTGCCGCGCGATCGAAACCGCGGGCGAGACGAGGATGACGAGCGCCTGCAGGCCGAAGATGGCGGCGGCGAGATAGATACAGGCGTCGGCGCCGTAGCGGCCGCCGACGATGGCGCCGAGCAGCGAGCCCAGGGGGCGTGCGCCGTAGCTGAGGATGTTGATCGCCGAGACTCGCCCGAGCAGTCCGGCCGGCGTCACCGCCTGCCGCAAGGTGGTGGTCGAGATGACCCAGAGGATCGGTCCGGCGCCGAGCAGGAAGAAGCTGAGCGCGGCCAGATAGGGAGAGGGGACGAGCGTCGTGAGCGCCATCACCAGCGCCGCGACGAAGCCGGTGACGGGGCCGAGCCCGATCACCGTGCCGAACGGCAGACGTCGCATGAGCCGCGTTGCGAGCAGCGCCCCGCACACCATGCCGGCGCCGAACATCGACAGCACCGTGCCGACGCCGCCTACGGACAGGCCAAGCCGGTGAACGGCGTAGGGAACGAACACGGCGAGCAGCAGAAAGTGCGCGGTGTTGAAGACGAACTGGGTGACGAACACCGGCCGCAGCAGCGGATGATGCAGCACGAATGCCGCGCCGTCGCGGATGTCGGCCAGGGGGTGGCGGCGCGGCATGGGGACGCGAGCGGGCTCGGAGATGCCCGCGAGCAAGACGGCTGCGATCAGCGACAGCGCCGCGGCCGTGCCGAAGGCCAGCGCGCCGCCAATCCAGCCGACGAGCACGCCGCCGAGCGCCGGTCCGCAGGCAAAGGCGATCGTGCGGGCGAGTTCGATCCGTGCATTGGCGCGCGCGAGCTCGCTTGGCGGCACCAAGCTCGGCACCAGGGCCGGCGCGGCGACGCTGAACACCACCGTGCCGCAGACGGCCGCGAAGCCGAGCGCAGCCAGGAGCCACAGCGCGAGCATCCCGGCCGCGAAGGCCAGCAGGATCGCGAGCAGCGCAAGCGCGCGCATTGCCTCCGCCGCAGCCATCAGCCGCCGCCGCGGCATGCGGTCGGCGAGCAATCCGGCGGGAATGGCGAACAACACGAACGGCGCCGTCAGCGCCGTCTGCAGCAGGCCGGTCTCACCCTCGCCGACACCGAGCGCCAGCACCGCGACGATCGGTGCGGCGGCAAGCGCGATCTGCTCGGCCGATTGCGCGGTGAGATTGGAGAAGGCGAGCCGATGAAAGCTGGCGGGCAAGCGGAGCGGGAGGGGCATGAGACAACCTGGCATGAGGAGGCCGTCATCATCCGCCGCAGGTCACCTCGCGCCCACCCGCTTTCCGATCAGCCCGCGCCGCGGTGTCAGACTCGCGCCGATCTAAGCCGCACTCGGTGCTTCCTCCAGGCCCCATTCCGGCGGCAGCGTCTTGAACGCGAGATGCGTGCCCGAGTTCAGCGGCGCCGTTTTGAAGCCGAACTTGTTCCAGGCCAGCGCCAGCGCGTGCTTGGTGTAGATCGAGATGTGCCCGTTGCGCGGCCCGACGTACCACCAGCCCATGCCCTGGGTGTCGAAATCGTCGGGCTGCGTCAGTGTCGAGTAGAACACGCCGCCAGGTTCGGCCAGGCAGGCCGCAATGGCTCCGATCGTCGCCAGCGGATCGGGCACGTGCTCCAGCGTCTCGAAGCAGGTCACGAGGTCGAACTTGCCCTCGGGACGGGCCGCGTGCTCCGGCACCATCGGGTCGTAGGTCACAGCCTCGCCGAAGCCCTGCGCGCGCAGGCCGGCGCAGAGGACATCATTGCCGCCGCCATAGTCGAGCACGCGCATGCCGGCCTTGTGCGGCCCCCAGAAGCGGGCAATGGCCGCAGCGTTGTCAGTCGGCCGCTTGATCCGATAGTCTGGATCCACCGCTTCATAGCCGTCGTTATAGATGTGGGTCCTGAACTGCTCGATGCTCCAGTCGTCGAATGCGTCCGTGAACAGAAATCCGCAATCGGCGCAGCGCCGGTAGTAGATCGGCACGCCCGACAGCGGCGCGTTGGGCACATGCGCGATCTGGCAGGGGCGGTTCATGTCGACCACGCCGAACAGATTGGCAGGACCGTCACAGATCTTGCAGGGCACGGGCGCGTTCGAGATGGGCCGGAGACCGAGTTGAGTAGACAGCATTTTGAATTCCGTGAATGGGGCGACGGCTCGCGCGGCGGCCATGGCTCTGCCTTCGACCAGAGACGAATCGGCATCAGCGGGCTGTCCCGATGATGAAGCGCGGCGCGAACTTTGCCAGCGTCGGCTGGCCGATCGGCCTCTGCAATCCGCTTTTGCAAATAAGTTGCATTAAAGGTCGGTTTCGTTCAGGATGATGTCATGGACGCAAAATCGTCAGACCTCTCGCAACTGCATGCCATGGTTCCCCCGGGTGACAGCCTGATGGCGGGAGGTTGGCGCAACGAGCGGGGTGACCCGTCGCTCGGCGACATGTTCGCGTCCGTGCGTACCACCGCCAAGGGCTCGCTGTGGCGCAAGCTGATTGCGTTTCTAGGCCCCGGCTATCTGGTCGCGGTCGGCTACATGGACCCCGGCAATTGGGCAACGTCGCTCGCCGGTGGGGCCAAGTTCGGCTACATGCTGCTGTCCGTCGCCTTGCTGTCGAATTTGATGGCGATCGTGCTGCAGTCGTTGTGCACGAGGCTTGGCGTCGCCACTGGCCGCGATCTCGCCCAGGCGTGCCGGGATTCCACGCCTCGCTGGGTCTCGATCCCGCTGTGGCTGTCGGCCGAGATCGCCATCACGGCCACCGATCTCGCCGAAGTCATCGGCACGGCGATCGGTCTCAGCCTGCTGTTCGGGCTGCCGCTGTCGATCGGCGTCTGTGTCACCGCGCTCGACGTGTTCTTGATCCTGGCCCTGCAGGCCTTCGGCTTTCGCTGGATCGAGGCCTTCGTGGTCGCTCTGCTCGGCGTGATCGCGCTCTGCTTCGCGATCCAGATCGCGATGGCGCAGCCGGATTGGGCGGGGGTGGTGAAGGGCTTCGTGCCGAGCAGCCAGCTGCTCGCCAATCCCGAGATGCTGTATCTGGCGCTCGGCATCCTCGGTGCAACCGTGATGCCGCACAATCTGTACCTCCATTCCGGCCTGGTGCAGACCCGCGGCTATGGCGACAGTCCGGCGGAGAAGCGTGAGGCGATCACGCTGTCGACGATCGACTCGACGGTGGCGCTGTGCCTCGCGCTCACCATCAACGCTTCGATCCTGATTCTCGCGGCGGCCACCTTCCACCGCACCGGCCAGCATGACGTCGCCGAGCTCGACCAGGCGCATTCCTTCCTGGCCCCGTTGCTGGGCTCGACGCTCGCGCCAACCTTGTTCGCCATCGCGCTGTTGTGCTGCGGCCTCAACTCGACGATCACCGCCACCCTGTCAGGCCAGATCGTGATGGAAGGCTTCCTGCAGTGGCGGATCGCGCCATGGCTGCGCCGGATGATCACCCGCATGATCGCGATCGTGCCGGCTGTCGTGGTGACGATCTGGGCCGGCGAGAAGGCCACGGGTCAGCTCCTGATCCTCAGTCAGGTCGTGCTCAGCCTGCAGCTGCCCTTCGCAATCGTGCCGCTGGTGCTGATCACCGCGAGCCGCGCCAAGATGGGGCAGTTCGTGGCGCCGCGCTGGCTGACGGCCATCGCCGCGGTCATTGCGGCCGTGATCATCGCGCTCAATGCGAAGCTGGTGTGGGATCTGGCGACGGGATGATGAGAGGCGAATGGCGAACAAAGGGTAGCGAATAGGGAAACGGAAGAGCTCTATTCGCCAATCGCTATTCGCCCGCTTTCACTCCTGCGGCTCCGGCGCGGTGCCGCCCTCGGCGTCGATCCGCAGCCAGCCCGCAGCCGCAAGCCGCTGCTGCGGCAGGTAGCGGCTCTTGTAGTCCATTTTCTTCGAGCCCTCGATCCAGTAGCCGAGATAGACGTAAGGCAGACCCTGCCGCCGGGCTCTGGCGATGTGATCGAGGATCATGAAGGTCCCGAGCGAGCGCGTCGTCTCGGATGGATCGAAGAACGAGTACACCATCGACAGCCCGTCGCTGAGCACGTCGGTGAGGGCCACGGCGATCAGCTCGCCGCCGCGGGCGTTCGGTCCGTTGCTCAGGTTGCGCTTGCGATATTCGATGATTCGCGTTTCGACGTGGCTGTCTTCCACCATCATGGCGTAGTCCAGCACCGTCATGTCGGCCATGCCGCCGTGGCGGTGACGCTGGTCGAGATAGCTGCGGAAGATCGAATATTGCTCGGAGGTCGGAACCGCGCTGCGCTGCTCGCCGACCAGATCGGAGTTGCGCGCGAGCACCTTGCGGAAGTTACGAGAGGGCCGAAATTCGTTGGCGATCACCCGCACCGACACGCAGGCGCGGCACTGGTCGCAGGCCGGCCGGTAGGCGATCGACTGGCTGCGGCGAAAGCCGCCATGGGTCAGGAGGTCGTTGAGATCGGTGGCCTTGTCGCCGACCAGATGCGTGAAAACCTTTCGCTCCTGCCGCCCGGGCAGATACGGGCAGGGCGATGGCGCAGTCAGGTAGAACTGCGGGGTATCACGCGAGTGCTGGGTCAAGGAACGTCGTGTGCCTCCGAGGCGATATCAGACAGAATTGCGCTCCGGAGACGACCGGTCAATCGCTTTTGATGCGACGTGCGATGTCTCACCACGTCCGTGCGGCCCCGGCGGGCTGGGCCCGCGCCGACGTGTTGATCACGACGGTGCCGAGCACGAAATCGTGCAGCAGCCGGCGGCGGCCATTGAACAGTCCGACCAGCAGGACGAACGGCGACAGCACCGACACCGAGATCCAGAAGCACACCGCGTGCACGGCACCGAGCACAAAGTAGCCCGGCGCGCCGTACCAGGTTCGTACCTCCAGATCCATGACCCGCATGCCGACCGTCGCCGAGTTCGGGCCGCCGATCGTGGCGCCGTAGTAGACGATCGCCCAGATCACGGAAGCCGGCGACACCAGCCAGAACAGCGCCCAGCCAAGCCCGAGCGTGACCACGCCGAACAAGGCGATGAAGATCACGGCCAGAATGACCGGGACGGACAGGACGAGCAGGTCGATCAGGAAGGCAATCGCCCGCCGTGTCAGCACGCCGCGGAACAGCTCCGGCTGCTGGTAGGGATCATAGGCGTGCGGTCTGATCCCGGCTCCGCCGCTGCTCCAGCCGCCATTGCCTGGGCCCGTATACGCCATGGTTGTCCCCTCCAGAACTGGCCAACAGGACATGGGAACAGCGCGCGCGCTTGCAAGGGGCAATCCTTGCAACGCGCGCGGCAAATTTCCGGCGTTTCAGCGACGCGTGTGGCGGGCGCGACCAGCGAAGCGGCTTCGAGCGCCGGCGGTCGAATTGCGACGGTCCAGGTCTCACCCCTGACGGCGCAGCCGCTCCGCCGCCTGCGGCGCGAAATAGGTGAGGACGCCATCGGCGCCGGCGCGCTTGAAGGCCAGCAGGCTCTCCATCATCGCCCGATCGCCGTCGATCCAGCCATTGTTCGCGGCTGCCGCGATCATCGCATATTCGCCGGACACCTGATAGGCAAACGTCGGCATGCTGAAAGTGTCCTTCACACGCCTGACGACGTCGAGATAGGGCATGCCCGGCTTGACCATCACCATGTCCGCGCCTTCGGCGATGTCGAGCTCGACCTCGCGCAGCGCCTCGTCGGTGTTGGCGCTGTCCATCTGATAGGTGCGCTTGTCGCCGCTCAGCGTCTTGGCCGAGCCGATCGCGTCGCGGAACGGGCCGTAGAACGCGGAGGCGTATTTGGCCGCATAGGCCATGATCTGAACGTCGAGGAAGCCTGACTGGTCGAGCGCTTGGCGGATTGCGCCGACGCGGCCGTCCATCATGTCCGACGGCGCGATGATGTCGCAGCCGGCTTCGGCCTGGACGAGGGCCTGGCGGACCAGCACCGCGACGGTTTCGTCGTTGAGGATGCGGCCATCCCTGATCAGGCCGTCGTGCCCATGGCTGGTGAACGGGTCGAGCGCGACGTCGCAGAGAACGCCGATCTCCGGGAATTCCTTCTTGATCGCCTTCACGGCCTGGCAGACCAGGTTGTCCGGATTGCAGGCCTCGGACCCGTGCTCGTCGCGCAGCGATGGGTCGGTATAGGGGAACAGGGCGATGCAGGGGATGTCGAGCTTGGCCGCGCGCTCGGCGTCGCGCACGATCTCGTCGACGCTCAGCCGTTCCACGCCCGGCATCGAGACCACGGTGCTGCGGACGCGGTCGCCTGCCACGACGAACAGCGGCCAGATCAGGTCATTGGTGGTCAGAACGTTCTCGCGGACCAGTCGCCGCGCCCATTCGGCCTTGCGGTTGCGACGCGGCCGGATGGTCAGATCGAGCGCCGGAGCGGAGGGATTGTGCGCGACATCGCGCAGTTCGATCGGGCGCCCGAATTTGATCGCCATGGGGTGCTGGCTCCTTGAGCTGGCCGGCGAGCCGGATTTTGATTTGTTGTAATTCGAACAATCTGTACCACTTTGCACGTCGCGCGTCACTTGACCTGACGCAAGCAGCCCGGTTGATTTCCGGCCCGGTTGGTTTCACGGTGCCGCCCAGGCCCAGGAATCGCCATCCTTCCGGTCTTGAGAGGCCTCGATGATCCCCTTGACGACGTGCCAGTTCTGCTCGAGCGCCCATGCCTGAGATCCCCTCGGCGCGAGATCTGGCGCGCGACAACACCGCCATGTCGGTCGCGGCCCTCTCCTCGGACCGGCGCGAAGGCGACGACAATGTCTGGACGCGGCGGCTGGTGCTGTTCCTGCGCGTGATGGCGATGCTGTCCATCGCCAAGGGGCTCTATCACTGGGCCCAGGTCACCGGCTTCATCGGCGGCGAGGACGAGGCGTTCGAAAACCAGCCCATGGCCTGGCAGGCTGCGACCGTCTATTTCGCGGTGATTGAGCTCGTCGCCGCGGTCGGGCTGTGGCTGGCGACACCCTGGGGCGCCGTGGTGTGGCTGACCACCGTGGTCTCGATGGCGGTGATCGAGCTGATGTTCCCGGGCATCTATGGCGGCAACCTGCTGGTGGTCGCCGGCGAGGCGGTCATGCTGGCCGCGTATCTCGTGCTGGCCTGGATGGCGGCTCGCGAGCGGCCACCGTAGGTGGTGGGCTGCAATCCTTGCACGGCATAAATCTTTTCAGCGCGATGCAAGTAATGTTTCGAACACCTTAAGACCGCCTGCCACAGCTGTTACAGAGACCTTAGCGGCGCTACCCAGGCGTGTTTTGGAATGCGACAGGTGGATGAAACGAAGCGAGAACATGGCGTCTCCACCGTCAACGGACTCTTGCGAAACCCTCTGTAATTACTGAATTAAAAGACGATTCACTCTCCGCGATTCATTCTCTCTTTATGCTCTTATTTAAGGCGATCTTCAAAGCACCCCCTTAAGTTCGCTCTATCAGACGGGACGCAAGTTTCGTCGAATAAGTCGACAAAAACGACGACAGGGGAAGTGTCATGATGAAAGCCGTTGCGACGGCCGTGGAGACTGCTGCGCCCGGCCAGGGTGGCACCGTGCAGTCGCTTTATCTAGAAGCATTGACGCTGGTGGAGCGGCTGCATCGCCGTCTGCTCGACGTCATCAAGGACGAGTTCGACCGTCGCGGTCGTTCCGACATCAATTCGGTCCAGGCGCTGCTGCTCTATAACATCGGCGACAAGGAGCTGACCGCGGGCGAGCTGCGCACGCGCGGCTACTATCTCGGCTCCAACGTCTCCTACAATCTGAAGAAGCTGGTCGAGCTCGGTTTCCTCGATCACCAGCGCTCGCGCGTCGATCGCCGCTCGGTCCGCATCCGCCTGACCCCGCAGGGCCAGGAGATCCGCCGCATCGTCGACTCGCTGTATCAGAAGCACGTCAAGACCGTGGAGCAGGTCGGCGGCATCTCGAGCGAGGAGTTCTCCACGCTCAACAAGTCGCTGCATCGCCTCGAGCGGTTCTGGACCGACCAGATCCTGTATCGGCTCTGAGCTGATCTCACTTCGGCTGACCCGGCCTCCGACCCAAGAGAGCCAAGACCGGACAGTCGTCGATCCCTCGAGTTCGACCTCGCGTCGGCCCATGCGGGCCGGCGCTTTTCTTTGTTTGCCCGATCATCATTCGCGATTGCGAGAAACCGACTGGAACCAATCCGGCCGCTCGGACTTGTCTCGTCCGGAGGTCGGCCAATGCTGCACGATCACGGAATGCAGGTCATGAACGTGGAACTGGTCAGCGACGCCTACGCGATCGCGGCCAACTATCTGCGTTTGTCGGGGGCCATGCCGGACACGATCACGCCGGATGATCGTCTCGTCGACATCCTCGTGCAGCTGATCCACCGCGGAGAGTTCAACAAGCTCAGGCTCGCAAACAGGGCGATCTCGATGTTCGAGACGGCCCATGCGGCCTGACCATCAAGAGGGGATGATATGGAAGCCGCTATCGATCGCATCATGCACACCTACGACCTGCTCGCGAACCGCACCGCTGCGGCCAGCCAGGAAGCACGCCAGAAGGTGAGCGCCTACATCCAGACGCTGTTCGAAGCCGGCGAACGCGATCCGCATCGCCTCACGGTTTGCGGCCTGACCTATCTGCGCCAGCTCGACGGCCGCGTCGATCCGGTGAAGGCGGGCTACACCGGGCTTTGATGTCTTTGGCGCGAGGCCACTCGCGCCTCACGCTTGCCTCATGATACCGACAACCTGTATGAGACCGTCCGGTTTCATGCGGGTTGTTTGTTTTTGGGGGCAACGATGCGGTTGACGCCTTGGGTGAGTGCAGCAGTGATTTTGGCTGGCTCGTGTGCGCAATCGAATTGGTCGACGAGCTTAGCCGAGACGGTTGCTCCCCCGACCGTGACGAAAGCCTGGAAGGCGTTAGGAAGGGTCGGAGCCTGCGCAGAAACGACGATCACGAAAATCGCGGATCGGTCGGATGGCCCGCTTTCGCCCACCCCGTTCAAGTCCGGCGAGACGCTCGACAAGGACGGTGAGCCCATGATGGATCAGGGCACCTACGTGCAGTATCAGAACGGCGCCGAGCAGATCGACGCGGCGTGGAATGCCGGCGTGGCCCATTCCAAAATCGGTGATCCCGTGCGTCTTGGCACCGTCTTCAAGCCCAAGAAGTGTCCGCCCGGAGATGATCGGGGGAGAATTTACAAGGCGATCAACCCGCGGACCAACGAGACCTGGCAGATGTCGGAGAGCTGGCACGCCTGCGGTGGCGCCTGAACAGGGGCTTGCTCCCGCGGCCGTCCACCATATCTGGCGCAATTGTCCGGTTTGACCCGCAACCGCTTGGCCTGTCCCTTGGCCTGCCGCCGCCCGTATGGTACAGGGCAAGGGTCTTTTCCGACCGCCTTCACCGAACCGACCGCAAGCCACGTAAGGCTTTGCGGACGTGGAGATATTCGCCGATGACCGCTTCCAGCGCCAAGCCCGCTTCGTCCGTCGATTCCTTCTTCTCCGCCACCCTGGCCGAGGCCGATCCCGAGATCGCCGCCGCCATCAAGGGTGAGCTCGGTCGGCAACGGCACGAAATCGAGCTGATCGCCTCGGAAAACATCGTCAGCCGGGCGGTCCTGGAGGCCCAGGGCTCGGTGATGACCAACAAGTACGCCGAGGGCTATCCGGGCGCGCGCTATTATGGCGGCTGCGAATGGGTCGACGTCGCCGAGAATCTCGCGATCGACCGCGCCAAGAAGCTGTTCGGCGCCAATTTCGCCAACGTCCAGCCGAACTCCGGCAGCCAGATGAACCAGGCGGTGTTCCTGGCGCTCCTGCAGCCCGGCGACACCTTCATGGGCCTCGACCTCGCCGCGGGCGGCCATCTCACCCACGGCTCGCCGGTTAACATGTCCGGCAAGTGGTTCAAGGCCGCGCATTATACCGTGCGCCGCGACGATCATCTGATCGACATGGACGCGGTGGCGAAGCAGGCGGAAGAGGTCAAGCCGAAGCTGATCATCGCCGGCGGCAGCGCCTATTCGCGCCCGTGGGACTTCAAGCGCTTCCGCGAGATCGCCGACAGCGTCGGCGCGTATCTCCTCGTCGACATGGCGCACTTCGCCGGCCTCGTCGCTGGTGGCGTGCATGCCTCGCCGGTGCCGTATGCCCACATCACCACCACGACCACCCACAAGTCGCTGCGCGGCCCGCGCGGCGGCCTGATGCTGTGGAACGACGAGCAGTTCACCAAGAAGTTCAACTCGGCGATCTTCCCGGGCCTGCAGGGCGGTCCCTTGATGCACGTCATCGCCGCCAAGGCGGTGGCGTTCGCCGAGGCGCTGCGGCCGGAGTTCAAGACCTACGCGAAGAACATCGTCGAAAACGCCAAGGCGCTGGCGGAATCGCTGCGCGCCCAGGGCTTCGACATCGTGTCGGGCGGCACCGACAACCATCTGATGCTGGTCGACCTCCGGCCGAAGGGGCTGAAGGGCAACGTCTCGGAGAAGGCGCTGGTCCGCGCCGGCATCACCTGCAACAAGAACGGCATTCCGTTCGACCCGGAGAAGCCGTTCGTCACCTCGGGCCTGCGTCTCGGCACCCCGGCGGCGACGACCCGAGGCTTTGGCGTCGCTGAATTCCAGCAGGTCGGCAGCCTCATTGCCGAGGTGCTGAACGCGATCGCGCAAGGCCCTGACGGCAGCGCGCCGCTGGTGGAAGCCGCGGTCAAGGAGAAGGTGAAGGCGCTGACTGACCGCTTCCCCATCTATCAGTAAGGCGTAAGGCGACATGCGCTGCCCGAGCTGCAACAGCCTCGATACGCAGGTGAAGGACTCCCGTCCCACCGAGGATTCCTCGGTGATCCGGCGGCGGCGGGTCTGCGTCACCTGCAACTTCCGCTTCACGACCTTCGAGCGGGTGCAGCTGCGCGAACTGACCGTCATCAAGCGCAACGGCCGCCGCGTGCCGTTCGACCGCGACAAGCTGATGCGCTCGGTGCAGATCTCCTTGCGCAAGCGCTCGGTCGATCCGGAGCGCGTCGAGAAGATGGTGTCGGCGATCGTGCGCGAGCTCGAGAGCGGCGGCGAGTCGGAAGTGTCCTCGGAGGCGATCGGCGAGATCGTGATGGAGCATCTGCGCGACCTCGACGACGTTGCCTATGTCCGCTTCGCCTCGGTCTATCGCAATTTCCGCGAGGCCAAGGACTTCGAGGCCGTGCTCGGCGAGCTCTCGGCGGAAGACGAGGCCCCGCGGCTGGCGCCGGTCCGCAAATGATCTTCCGGGTGCTGGTCGATCAGGTCGGTGAGAAGTTGAAGGCGCAGAAGGACGCCGACCGCCGCTACATGCAGCTGGCGCTGACGCTCGGACGTCGCGGGCAGGGGCGGACATGGCCGAACCCGGCCGTCGGCGCTGTTGTTGTCAAGGATGGCGTGATCGTCGGCCGCGGCTGGACGCAGCCCGGCGGGCGGCCGCATGCCGAGCCGGAGGCGCTCCGGCGCGCCGGTGAGGCCGCCAAGGGTGCCACGCTCTACGTGACGTTGGAGCCGTGCTCGCATTTCGGCAAGTCGCCGCCCTGTGTCGATGCGGTGATCGCCGCCGGCATCAGTCGCGTTGTCTCGGCGATCGAGGATCCCAATCCGGAAGTCGCGGGGCAGGGGCACGCCAAGCTGCGTGCTGCCGGCATTCAGGTCGAGGTCGGCCTCTGTTCGGCGGACGCCAAGCGCGACCATGCCGGACATTTCCGCCGCATCCGCGATGCTCGGCCGCACGTCATCCTCAAGCTGGCCGTCTCGGCGGACGACAAGATCGCCGCCGCTGGCAACAAGCCGGTCGCGATTACCGGCGAGACGGCGCGGACGCGGGTGCATCTGTTGCGCGCGCAGAGCGACGCGATTCTGATCGGGGTGCGCACCGCGATCGCCGACGATCCGCTGCTGACCTGCCGCCTGCCGGGCATGGAGCCGCGCTCGCCCGTCCGCGTCGTGCTCGACCCGATGCTGCGGCTTCCGGCCAATAGCCGCCTGATGCAGTCCGCGCGGACCACGCCGCTCTGGCTCGTCGCCTCCGAGGTGGCGGAGCCTGCGACGGCGACAAGGCTGGGCGCCGCCGGTGCCCAGGTGATCCGTGTGCCGCCGCAGGCCGACCCTTCCGCGCTGGAGCCGCCGGCCGTGGTCAAAGCGCTTGCGGAGAAGGGGATCACCCGCCTGATGATCGAAGGCGGCAGCCGCGTAGCATCTTCTTTCATGCAAAGCGGCCTGGTCGATGAAATCTGGCTCTTGCGCGGACCCAGCGAGATCGGCGCCGACGGCATTGCTGCGCTGGACGCATTGCCGCTGACCGCAATCACGCAGTCGCCCGCCTATCGCGTTCGTGCTAGCGAGACGCTCGATCCCGACATCCTCACGATTTACGAGCGCGTGTAATGTTCACCGGCATCGTCACCGACATCGGCGAGATCGTCAGCCTGACGCCGCGGACCGAGGGCAAGCTGCACCGGCTGCGCATCGCCTGCAGCTACGACCAGTCCACGATCGCCGATGGCGCGTCGATCGCCAACAACGGCGTCTGCCTCACCGTTGTGCAGTCCGGCACAGCCGACGGGAAGACCTGGTTCGAGGTCGACGCCGCCGCGGAGACGCTGGCGCTGACCACCGCCAAGCATTGGCGCGTCGGGACCAGGCTCAATCTCGAGCGGGCGCTGAAGATCGGCGACGAGCTCGGCGGACATATCGTCTCCGGCCATGTCGACGGCATCGCCACCATCGTCAGCCGTGAGAACCTGCCGGACATGGCGCGCTTCGTGTTCAAGACGAGCCGCGAGCTGGCGCGCTTCATCGCCACCAAGGGCTCGATCACCCTCGATGGCGTCTCGCTCACGATCAACACCGTGGACGAGCTGACCTTTTCGGTCCTGATCATTCCGCATACGCTTGCAGTGACCACGCTGTCATCCTGGCATACGGGCAGCGAGGTCAATATCGAGGTCGACCTGATGGCGCGCTATGCGGCACGCCTCACGGAAATGAAGTAGCCTCGAGCCGAGGCTTTCCGTCTTGGCTTTGTCGGCGCTCGCGCCTACAAGGCCAGCCCTCATGGCGAGACGGCGCTGCTGCGCCGGTTCGCAGCATGAGTTGATTTCATCTTGCCCTTCGCGACGCGGCCGAGTGGCCGCTCCCTTGAGGGGTGAGGCAGCTTGAAGACAATGGAAACAGAACCATGGCAGACGCACGGCGCGCGCCGCTGAAAGACCAGACCGACATCACCGGCGCCCGGGCGCTGATCGTGGAAGCGCGCTTCTACGACGACATCCAGGACGCCATGCTGGAGGGCGCTACCGCCGAGCTGAAAGCGGCCGGTGTGAGCTATGACGTCCTCACCGTCACCGGCTCGCTCGAGATCCCAGCAACCATTGCGATCGCGCTGGACGCGGCCGCGAAGAACGGCAAGCCCTATGATCTCGCGATCGCGCTCGGCTGCGTGATCCGCGGCGACACCATCCATTTCGAGATCGTCTCGCAGGAGTCGTCGCGGGCGCTGATGGACCTGTCGGTGGCGCGCGGCCTGCCGCTCGGCAACGGCATCCTCACGGTGAACAATGAGGACCAGGCCTGGGCGCGCGCTCGCGTCTCGGAGATGAACAAGGGCGGCGATGCCGCCCGCGCCGCGCTCGCCGTGCTGCGCATCAAACGCCGTCTGTCGCGAGGCTGAGATGGCGGAGAACAAACCCTTCAGGGGCCCGATCCGCGCCAACTCCGACCGCAAGGCCAACCGCCGCGGCGCCGCCCGGCTCGCCGCCGTCCAGGCGCTGTACCAGATGGACATTGCCGGCGCCGGCATCAATGACGTCCTCGCGGAGTTCGAGAGTCATTGGCTCGGCAACGAGGTCGAGGGCGAGCAGTATCTGCCAGCCGAAGCCGCCTTCTTCCGCGACATCGTCTCTGGCGTCGTGCGCGACCAGACCAAGCTCGACCCTGTGCTGGACACCGCGCTGGAGCGGGGCTGGCCGCTGCAGCGGATCGACGCCATCCTGCGTGCCGTGCTGCGCGCCGGCGCCTATGAGCTGGAGCGGCGCAAGGACGTGCCGGCCAAGGTCGTCGTGTCCGAATATGTCGACATCGCCCACGCCTTCGTCGAGCGCGACGAGACCGGCATGGTCAACGCCGTGCTGGAGCAGCTCGCCCGGCAGTATCGCGGCGACGAGATGGGGCCGAAGTAGGTGAGGCGGGCCGGCGCAACAGTTTTGCGGACCGGCACCCTGCCAGCGTGTTCACTCCGCTGTCATCACCCGCGAAAGCGGGTGATCCAGTATTCCAGAGACGCCTCGAGGATACGGAGAGGCCGCGGCGTACTGGATCGCCCGGTCGAGCCGGGCGATGACAACGGCGGATGGAGTGGGCGCCAATGACCCAAGCGCCCTCCGGTGAAGACTCGCTGATCGCCCGCTACTTCAAGCCGCTGGCCACCGATCCCGGCGCTTTCGGCCTCGTCGATGACGCCGCCGCCATCCCGGCTGGCGCTGACGACCTCGTCGTCAACACCGACGCGATCGTCGAAGGGGTTCACTATCTCTCCGACGATCCACCCGACACCATCGCGCGCAAGGCGCTGCGGGTGAACCTGTCCGATCTCGCCGCCAAGGGCGCGGCCCCCGCCGGCTTCCTGCTGACACTGGCGCTGCGGCAGAAGGACGAAGCCTGGCTCGCCGCCTTCGCCCGCGGCCTCGGCGAGGATGCGGCCGCGTTCGGTTGCCCGCTGCTCGGCGGTGACACCGTGTCGACGCCCGGACCCGTCATGATCTCGGTCACGGCGTGGGGTCGCGTGCCCAAGGACCGCATGGTGCATCGCTTCGGGGCTCGGCCGGGCGATAGGGTCATGGTCACCGGCACGATCGGTGACGCCGCGCTCGGCCTGCGCATTCTTCAGGGCAGAGCAGGGGTGGCCGCGCTGGATGCCGATCCCGCCGCGCGGGACATGCTGATCAGCCGTTATCGCGTGCCGCAGCCGCGCACCGCGCTGGCGGCGGCCGTTCGAGACTATGCGACGGCGTCAATGGACGTCTCCGATGGCCTTGCCGGCGACCTGACCAAGCTTTGTGCTGCCTCGTCCGTCAGCGCCGACATCGCCCTGTCACATGTTCCGATCTCATCAGCAGCCGCACGGCTTGTTGCTGCGCAATCAGTCCAACTGGAAACCCTGATCTCCGGCGGCGACGACTACGAGATCCTCTGCACTGTTCCCGCAGCGCAATGCGACGCCTACCGCGCTGCAGCCAACACCGCCGGCATCGCCGTCGCCGACATCGGCGCCATTGTCGAGGGCCCGCAAGCGCCGCGCTTCCTTGACGCGCAGGGCCGTCCAGTCAGCTTGCAACGGCTGTCCTACAGCCACTTCTGACACCTATTCGCAACCGCACAGTGCGACCAAAGAAGCGTCTGAATTTGGAGCGGTTCAGGCGTCGCGGCGTTGCGTCATCATGGCGATTTTGGCAAGCTTCACCGCGTTCGAGGCGGCTCCGCCCGGAGCGGCCTGACAAGGGGGCGTGCGTCGCACCATCGCGGCGTGACGTAGTTCAAAAAAGCAAAGAGCCGAGGAAACTAAATGTCAGCTTTATGGGTGATCGTGCTCTGCGGAGCGCTGTCGATCGTCTATGCGATCTGGGCCACGCAATCTGTGCTCAGCGCCGACGCCGGCAATGCGCGCATGCAGGAAATCGCGGCGGCCGTGGCCGAAGGCGCACAGGCCTATCTTCGCCGCCAATACACGACGATCGGAATCGTCGGCGTCGTGATCTTCGTGCTCCTTGCTTATTTCCTCGGCATGCTCGTCGCCGTCGGCTTTGCGATCGGCGCGATCCTCTCCGGCGCCGCCGGCTTCATCGGCATGAACGTCTCTGTGCGCGCCAACGTGCGCACCGCGCAGGCGGCGACCACCTCGCTTGCCGGCGGTCTCGAGCTCGCTTTCAAGGCCGGCGCCATCACCGGTCTGCTGGTGGCGGGTCTGGCGCTGCTCGGCGTCACCATCTACTTCGGAATCCTCACCGGCTTCATGAAGCTCGCGCCCGACAGCCGCACCGTGATCGACGCGCTGGTCGCGCTCGGCTTCGGCGCCTCGCTGATCTCGATCTTCGCCCGTCTCGGCGGCGGCATCTTCACCAAGGGCGCCGACGTCGGCGGTGACCTCGTCGGCAAGGTCGAAGCCGGCATTCCCGAGGATGATCCGCGCAACCCCGCGACCATCGCCGACAACGTCGGCGACAATGTCGGTGACTGCGCCGGCATGGCCGCGGACCTGTTCGAGACCTATGCGGTGACCGCCGTCGCCACCATGGTGCTGGCCGCGATCTTCTTCGCCAAATCGTCGCTGCTGACCAACATGATGACCCTGCCGCTCGCCATCGGCGGCATCTGCATCATCACCTCGATCGCCGGCACCTTCTTCGTCAAGCTCGGCGCCAGCCAGTCGATCATGGGCGCGCTGTACAAGGGCCTGATCGCGACCGGCGTGCTGTCGCTCGCCGGCCTCGCCATCGCGATTGTCTGGCTGATCGGCTTCGGCAAGCTCGACGGCGTCGACTACACCGGCACGGCGCTGTTCGTCTGCGGCGTCGTCGGTCTCGTCGTGACCGGCCTGATCATCTGGATCACCGAGTACTACACCGGCACCGACTTCCGCCCGGTCAAGTCGATCGCGGCGGCCTCGGTCACCGGTCACGGCACCAACGTCATCCAGGGTCTCGCCATCTCGATGGAAGCGACCGCGCTGCCCGCGCTCGTGATCATCGCCGGCATCCTGGTCACCTACAGCCTCGCCGGCCTGTTCGGCATCGCGATCGCGACCACGACGATGCTGGCGCTGGCCGGCATGATCGTCGCTCTCGACGCCTTCGGCCCGGTCACCGACAACGCCGGCGGCATCGCCGAGATGGCCGGTCTGCCCAAGGAGGTCCGCAAGTCGACCGACGCGCTCGACGCGGTCGGCAATACCACCAAGGCCGTCACCAAGGGCTACGCGATCGGCTCCGCCGGTCTCGGCGCGCTGGTGCTGTTCGCGGCCTATAACCAGGACCTGCAGTTCTTCATCGCCGACTCCGCCAAGCATCCGTACTTCGCGGGCATCAAGCCGGACTTCTCGCTGAACAACCCTTACGTCGTGGTCGGCCTGCTGTTCGGCGGCCTGCTGCCGTATCTGTTCGGCGCGATGGGCATGACCGCCGTCGGCCGCGCCGCCGGCGCGATCGTGGAGGAAGTGCGCCGTCAGTTCCGCGAGAAGCCGGGCATCATGCAGGGCACCGACAAGCCGGACTACGGCAAGGCGGTCGACCTGCTCACCAAGGCGGCGATCAAGGAGATGATCATCCCCTCGCTGCTGCCGGTGCTGTCACCGATCGTCGTCTACTTCCTGATCTACGCGATCGCGGGCGGCGGCGCGGCCGGCAAGTCGGCGGCGTTCTCGGCCGTCGGCGCCATGCTGCTCGGCGTCATCGTCACGGGCCTGTTCGTCGCGATCTCGATGACTTCGGGCGGCGGCGCCTGGGACAACGCCAAGAAGTACATCGAGGACGGCCATTTCGGCGGCAAGGGCTCGGACGCCCACAAGTCGGCGGTCACCGGTGACACCGTCGGCGATCCCTACAAGGACACGGCGGGCCCCGCCGTGAACCCGATGATCAAGATCACCAACATCGTCGCCCTGCTGCTGCTGGCGATCCTGGCGCACTGAACAGCAGAACGGTGCCGACAACTAAAGACCCCGCGGTGCGAGCCGCGGGGTTTTTGATTTCTGGCTGATGCACGTGGCGTCGGCTGAAACGGGACAGAGCGCAGCTGGTGCCTACCTTGGCGACGTGACCCTTTCCGCGCCGTCATTCCGGGGCATTCGCGCGCAAAATGGCGCAGCCATTTTGAAGCAGCGCGAATGAGCCCGGAATCCATAACCCCAGGCCGCCGTGAGTTGAAGACGAGCGCCACGCATATCCGAGCCTTGCCATGACCGGTGGTGGCGATGGGTTCCGGGCTCGTGCCTGCCGACAAAATGGCTGCGCCATTTCGCCGTCAAGCACGCCCCGGAACGACGAGGAGGAGAGGGCGCGGAGCCAAGTTCGGGATGACGTTGCAGAGGTGGCGTCTTTGCAAAAACGTCCGCCGATGAGGCGTCCTACTCCGCCGCGTTCTGCCGCACCCGATAGTTCTGCAACATGCTCTGCGCCATGCGCGGCTGCATCGCCGTGAAGCTCGCCAGGTGCTGGTCAAGCTGCGGGCGCGCGCTGCCGCTGACATGGGCCTGCATGAACAGCAAGGTCGTCGTGGTGACCCAGGACAGATCGGGCGCCTTGGCGAGCACCAGCAACTGATCCGGCTGCTTGCGCGCGAAGGCGCGTTCGACGACGTCGAGCGGCAGCTTGCACATCAGGGACAGCGCCAGGGTGACCTTGTCGAAGCTGCCTTCCTTGGCGAAGCCGTGCAGTTGCGCCTCGTGCAGCTGGCCGGTGGCATGCAATTGCTCGACATAGGCCTTGGCGTTCGCGAAATCGGTCGAGCGCGTTCGCGCCGCGGCCTGCAGATGGCCGGACGCCTGGGCGACCGCGAGCTCGACGATTTCTGCGCGGGCGCTGTCAGCCGACGCGAGTTGATTGCGGACGGCATCCGAGGCTTCGACGAACAGCCGTACCAGCACTTCGCGCGGACTGTCGGGGCGGCTCCACAGCTTCATCGCCAGCCCCGGATCGTCGGAGGCCTTCGCCACCAGGCCGGAGAAACCGTGATCGGAGAAGCGGGCGCCATCATTGTTGGCGGTGTTCGACACCACGGCCTGGTCGCCGCGATCGACCAACACGTCGGTAACCGCCTCGGTCAGGATCTTGCGGCCTGAGATCGCCAGCAGATGTTCCTGACTGCTTCTCTGCGCGGTGGCGACCAGCGTCTGCTCGTCGAGCCGGTCGCTCTGGCGCAGCACGGGCCCGGCGACCGCAATCGTCTCGTCGCTGGCCAGTAAATTGATCAGGCGCGGCGGCGCATCGGGCAGCGCCGCAAGGCGGCTGCCGAGCTGCGCCCGTGCGGCGACGGCGACGTTGTCGAGCAGCTTGAACAGCACGTGGTCGAACAGGTCGACATGCTCTTCGGTGAATTTGCCGGAGCCCACCACGAACAGGTCGGTGACGCGGTCGATGATCTCCGAGCGCCGCGACACGTAGCGGCTGGCGAGGATGTCTTCGAGCTGATGCAGGACTTTGTTAGGCAAGGCGCGGCTCATGCGATGGATGTCGCCGTGGCCTGCCCACCGGGGATCGGATCGGCCTCCAGGGGGGGCGATCCGGCATCCGCTGACGGTATCTCAAAACCAGATCAAAGACACGCGGCGACCATCTATCGCATCATCTCGCTTAAGGTGCCGTTACACCACGCGCCTTACCTTTATACTCTTCGGGGCCGGCATCACTGCACATCCATCTGCAGCCCTTCCTTCTGGATGATCGAGGCGAATTTCGCGGTCTCGGCCTGCACGAACTCGCCGAACTGCTGCGGTGTGCCGTAATCGCCTCGTGCGCCCATCGCCGCGATATTCTTGCGGATGTCCTCGCGCTCCAGCAGCGCCTTGACCTGCAAATTGAGGGCATTGACGATCTCTGGCGGGCAGGCCTTGGGCAGGAACACGCCGAACCAGGACGAGACGTCGAATTTGGCGAGCTCCGGCGCGCTCTCGCGCATGGTTGGCAGCTCGGGCGCATTGGCGCTGCGTTCCGGCGTGGTCACGCACAGCCCGGTCAGCTTGCCGTCCTGGATCTGCGGCAGCGACGGAAACAGATTGTCGAACAGAATTTGGATGTCGCCTGCAAGCGCCGCCTGCAACGCAGGCCCGGCGCCGCGGAACGGAATGTGCGTCATCTTCAGGCCGGTGAGCTGGAGGAACCAGGCGCCGGTGAGATGCGGGCTCTGGCCGACGCCGGACGAGCCGTAGTTCAGCTTGTCCGGATTGGCCTTGAGATAGGCGATCAGCTCGGGAATCGATTTGATCCCGGTCGAGGGATGCGCGGAGACGATGTTGGGGATGCGGATCATGTTCGACACCGCCTGCAGCTGATCCGGCTTGTAGGCGAGGTTGCGGAAGATCGAATAGGCGATCGCGTTGGGTCCGGGATTGCCGATCAGGATCGTGTAGCCGTCGCCCTTGGTGTTGCGCGCGACCTCGGCGGTGCCGATCGTCCCGCCGCCGCCCGAGCGATTCTCGACCACGGCCGATTGTCCCCACGCGGTCTGCAGATGCGCGGCCAGCAGGCGGCCCATCACGTCGGTGCTGCCGCCCGGCGCGGCCGGCACGATCAGCTTCACGGTCTCGGTGGGTCGCCAGTCGGCGAGGCTCGTGCGCGGCAGAAGGGCGGCGGCCGAGAGCGCGGCGGCGCCGGACAATAGCTTGCGGCGCGACAGCGCGATGCGATGGGTCAATGATTCCTCCCGGGCTTCTGTTTTGCGGGAGGGTAGGGACGATTGCGCCGCCAGAGCAAGCGCAGGCATGCGACATCGGCTGCGCCAATCAGCGCAGCAGCGGCACTTCCTGCCGTGCCCCGGAATCATATTCCGGGACGCGGCGATCAGGTCGATCAGTTGAAGCTGAGCAGCTTGAACAGCGGCGTCAGGTAGCTGAGCTCCTGGCCGGAGGTCGGCGTGGTGCGGCTGACGAAGTCGAAGATCTTGCCGTCCTTCATGCCGTAATTGGCGAGGCGGCGGACCTGGCGGTTCTTGTCGAAATAGATCGCGATGACGCGCTGATCGACGACCTTCTGGTTCATGAAGGCGACCGGGCGTTCGGCGCGCTGCGAGATGTAATAGAACACTTCGCCATCGAGCGTCGCGACGGTCGAGGGCGTGCCCATCACGATCAGCACCTGGTCCTGGCTCGCCCCGATCGGGATCTGCTCGAGCGCGCCGGGCGGCATGATGTAGCCCTTCTGGAACTGCTCGCCCGTGCAGGCGGCGAGCGCCAGGCCCATCAGCGCGATCGCGCCAAGAGTGAGCGCACGGGTGCGCAGACGGGGGCTCAGGCCGCGGGAGAGCAGGCGGGCAGTCGTTCGCATTGTCTGGGTCATCTTCTTAAGATCGGATCCCGTCCCCTTGCGTCGGGCAGGGCGTTGACGTACCGGGCAAAGTCGCGGATTGCAACATGCCCCCGAGCAAGCTCGGAACTCTCAGCCGCGGAATCCTCATGCTCTGGCCATTCAACCGTTTCAGGAAGTCCGGACCGTCCCCGCGCGGGACCATCGAGCCGATCTATGGCATGATCGTGGCGCAAACCCGAGAGCCGTTGTTTTATAGGCACTTAAATGTCCCCGACACGGTCGATGGGCGGCTCGATCTGCTGATTCTGCACCTCTGGCTGGTGCTCCGCAGGCTGCGCGGGGTGGGGACCGAGCTGTCGCAGGCGCTGTTCGACCGGTTCTGCGACGACATGGACGACAATCTGCGCGAGATGGGGGTCGGCGACCTCACCGTGCCCAAGCGCATGCAGAAGTTCGGCGAGGCATTTTATGGCCGCACCGCCGCCTATGACTTGGCCTGGTCCGAGAGCGAGGCCCGGCTGGCGGAGGCGCTGCAGAAGAATATCTTGAACGGAGACCATCCGGACAGCGCGGCAGGGCTTGCCGCCTATGCGGGCCGGGTCGCAGCACAGCTCGCTGGCCTCGACGACGCCAAGCTGCTCGGCGCGGCCTGGCGCTTCCCGCGACCGGTTCAGCAGGACTGACGACATGAGCAGAGACAGAGACGCATCCCGCGAGCCGGGACGAGATCCCTCGAAGGATCCGTGGCGGGCGCCGCCCGTGATCGTGGCGCAGATCCCGGACGCCGGGCTGCATCGCGAGATCGAGGCCGACGCGGCCACCCGGCGTGCGCTGGCCGAGATCGGCGAACTGCGCGAGGTGCTGTCGGCGCATGCCTCGTTCGACGTGAAGCAGAAGCGCGATGGCAAGGTGCATGTCGAGGGGCGGGTGCGCGCTCGTATCGGCCAGACCTGCGTGGTCACGCTAGATCCGATCGAGACCGAGATCGACGAGCCGATCGACCAGATGTTCGCGCCGCCGGACCAGATTCCGGAGCTCGCGGATTTCGTCGAGGACGATTCGAACAGCGAGGTCGACACCGCCGACCCGCCGGAGCCGATCGTGGGCGGCCAGATTGACCTCGGCCGGCTCGCCGCCGACGCGCTGTTCCTCGGGATCGATCCCTATCCGCGCAAGCCGGGCGCCATGTTCGAGCCGCCGGCCACGGCCGTCGCCCCGGAGGACCACCCCTTCGCGGCGCTGAAGGCGTTGAAAACGCCAGCGGGAGCAACGCCGATCGGCACGCCCGCGAAGAAAACGGATGAGGATTGATGTCCGAATGTGCAGGCCGGCCACGCGCCCGCGCTGCCACAAAGCCTTCCGAAATCGCTTCAAGTGACTGATTTCGATAGGGAACACCGTCGGCCTCACGACCTCCGCCAGGTCGCGCGGTTGCAAAATGCCACGCGCCCGGGAGGTTGTTTCGACACGGAGAGACGCTATTGTCGCGCCGGGCCGGGGTGCGACAAACCGCGCTGCCGGCCTCGGGCCCGTTCCCTGGCCGCGCAGTGCCACCAAGAACGACCGCCAACACGGCCGAACGAGACGCGGCCAAGACGAGATCAAGCTCGAGATCAGGTTTCCGGGACGTCATGCCTCAAAAGGTTCGAATCGCGCTGGACGCCATGGGCGGGGATTTCGGCGCGGCCGTCGTCATCCCCGGAGCCGCGATCGCGCTGAGCCGCCATCCGGACACCGAATTCCTGCTGTTCGGCGACAGCGCCAAGATCGCGGCCGAACTCGACCGGCATCCGCGCCTGAAGGCGGTGTCGCGCGTCATTCACACCGATGTCGCCATCAGCATGGAGGACAAGCCGAGCCAGGCGCTGCGGCGGGGCCGCAAGACCTCGTCGATGTGGCTCGCCATCGAAGCCGTCAAGAAGGGCGAGGCCGACGTCGCGGTCTCCGCCGGCAACACCGGCGCGCTGGTGGCGATGGCCCGCTTCTGCCTGCGCACGCTGGAGGGCATCGACCGTCCGGCCCTGGCGGCGATCTGGCCGACCACGCGCGGCGAATCGGTCGTGCTCGACCTCGGCGCGACCATCGGCGGCGATGCGCACCACCTCGTCGCGCTCTCGGTGATGGGCAGCGCGCTGGCGAGCGTGCTGTTCAACAAGCCGAAACCGACCGTCGGCCTCCTCAATATCGGCGTCGAGGAGATGAAGGGCCATGAGGAGATCCGCGAGGCGGCCGAGCAATTACGCGCGATGAACCTGCCGCAGCTCGACTATATCGGCTTCGTCGAGGGCGACGGCATCGGCAAGGGCGCAGCCGACGTGGTCGTCACCGAAGGTTTCAGCGGCAATATCGCGCTGAAGGCCGCCGAGGGCACGGCGCGCCAAGTCACCGAATTCCTGCGCGGCGCGATCCAGGCCAGCGCCATGGCCCGGATCGGCTATCTGTTCGCCCGCGGCGCCTTCGCCGCGCTGCGCGCCCGGCTCGATCCGCGCCGCTCCAACGGCAGCGTGGTGCTCGGGCTCAAGGGCATCGTCGTCAAGAGCCATGGTGGAACCGATGCCGAGGGCTTTGCCTCGGCCGTCAGGGTTGGCTATGAGATGGCCCGCTGCGATCTCCTGACCAAGATCAATCAAACACTCAATCGCGACGGCGGCGCTCTCGCGTCCGCACCCGTCGCCCAGGAGGCTGTCTCGTGACAATACGTTCGGTCGTGCTCGGCTGTGGCTCCTATCTTCCGCAGCGGGTCGTGACCAATGCCGAGTTGGCAAGCCGCATCGAGACCTCGGACGAATGGATCGTTCAGCGCACCGGGATCCGGGAGCGCCATGTCGCAGCCGACGGCGAATTCACCTCTCACCTCGCGATCAATGCCGCGCGTGCCGCGCTTGCCGCCGCCGATGTCGATCCACAGTCGATCGACCTGATCGTGCTGGGCACCTCGACGCCGGACAACACCTTTCCCGCCACGGCCGTTGCCGTGCAGAACGGTCTCGGCATCCATCATGGTGCAGCGTTCGACCTGCAGGCGGTGTGCTCCGGCTTCGTCTTTGCGCTCGCGACCGCCGACAATTTCCTGCGCAGCGGTGCGTTCAAGCGGGCGCTGGTGATCGGCGCCGAGACCTTCTCGCGCATCCTCGACTGGAACGACCGCACCACCTGCGTGCTGTTCGGCGACGGCGCCGGCGCGCTGGTGCTGGATGCGCAGAAGCAGGACGGCACGTCAGCGGATCGCGGCGTGCTGACCACACATTTGCGCTCGGACGGCCGCCACAAGGCCAAGCTCTATGTCGATGGCGGTCCGTCCTCGACCCAGACGGTGGGCCATCTGCGCATGGAAGGCCGCGAGGTGTTCAAGCACGCCGTCGGCATGATCACCGACGTCATCGTCGACGCCTTTGAGGCCACCGGCCAGTCCGCCCAGACCATCGACTGGTTCGTGCCGCACCAGGCCAACAAGCGAATCATCGACGCCTCCGCGCATAAGCTGCACATCGCGCCTGAAAAGGTGGTGCTGACGGTCGACCGGCACGGCAATACCTCGGCTGCCTCGATCCCGCTGGCGCTCGACGTGGCGGTCAAGGACGGCCGGATCAAGAAGGGCGACCTCGTTCTCCTGGAGGCGATGGGCGGCGGCTTCACCTGGGGCTCGGCCCTGGTGCGCTGGTAAGCTTGCCGCAGGGCGGGATTTTATCGACTTAACCGCCACACTTGGCTTCACGCTGCTGTTGACCAAGGCGGCTTAACCTCTTAATTTCCGGGCCGAATTATTCGCCGAGAGTTTGGGGCAGGCGATGGCGGGAACCGGAAAAACAGTCACACGCGTCGATCTGTGCGAGGCAGTCTACCAGAAGGTGGGCCTGTCGCGGACGGAGTCGTCCGCCTTCGTCGAGCTGGTCTTGAAGGAGATCACCGATTGTCTCGAGCGGGGCGAGACGGTCAAGCTGTCGTCATTCGGGTCGTTCATGGTGCGCAAGAAGGGTCAGCGCATCGGACGCAATCCCAAGACCGGCACCGAGGTGCCGATCTCGCCGCGGCGGGTGATGGTGTTCAAGCCGTCCGCGATCCTGAAGCAGCGCATCAACGGCCAGCAGTCCAACGGCAAGATGAACGGCGAGGCGGCTCCCTCGGAGCTTTCTGCCGAGACCGAGTAGCCGCGGACGATCGCGGCCGAAAGCGTGGCCTGACCCGAGCGGTCGGCCGGATCAGTCTCATTGTCAGCGTAGCCTAGCGTCATATCTTGTCAGCACGATCGAAGGGGAACGGGCATTTGGACAAGGCGCCGGATGCGTTTCGGACGATCAGCGAGGTCGCGCAGGAGCTCGACATCCCGCAGCACGTGCTGCGGTTTTGGGAGACCCGGTTCGCCCAGATCAAGCCGATGAAGCGAAGCGGGGGCCGGCGCTATTACCGGCCCGACGACGTGGATTTGCTCAAGGGCATCCGCCGTCTGCTCTACAGCGAAGGCTACACGATCAAGGGCGTGCAGCGCATCCTAAAGGAGTACGGCGTCAAGTCGGTCCAGGGGCTGGCGGATACCTCCGCGGCCGTCTCCTTCGGCGCGCTCGAGGAAACCCTCGGCCAGGCGATGATGGAGGAGGAGCCGATCGGCGAGGCCGAGGTCGAATCGGAGGATGAAGAGGAGGAGGGCATCGATTTCCGCTTTGTCGACACCGAGGACGACATCCTCGACACCTTCCGCGTCGGCCCGCCCACCCGCGCCGGCATGAAGCCGGAGGAACGCGAAAAGCTCGAAGTCGTGCTCAAGGACCTGCTCGACTGCCGCGCGCTGCTCGACCGGGCGATGAAGGAGGTTTGAGGGGCGGCTGCCCCTCAAAAAACAGGCCTGTCGATCCTGGCATCCATTTGCCAATGCAGATCCGAGTCGGGCGCCGCGAGTCGGCTGCGCTCCCTCCCCCTTGCGGGGAGGGGTCGGGGGTGGGGGTCCCCAACCTCCGCTCTCCCCATCACCCCCGCAAAACCCACCCGCCGTACCTTGCATCCCATCCCGATCACGGCTACAGGATCGGCCGTCGGAGCGTGGCGCAGCCCGGTTAGCGCACTAGTCTGGGGGACTAGGGGTCGTGGGTTCGAATCCCGCCGCTCCGACCATTTTTCTCACATAAAATCAACGAGTTGAAATCTGGGCCTCGGTTTCCGGCCGAGCCGGTTTCCGCTCAGTTTCCATTTTTTATGCTTCGAACGTTCTGATCGGGCGTCTCGTTGTGCCGCTTGTCCCGGTGCTGTTCGAGCTTGGCAATGGCATTGGCGGCGAGAACCCCGCTGCGCGCAATGTATGTGGCGATGATTCTCTGTGCCCGCTCGATCGACCATCCGAGAACGGAGGCAATCTCCATGGCCGTGCCGCCGGCCTCCGCGAGGCGTGTCGCCGCGGTGCCGCGGAGGTCGTGAAAATTCAGCTCGCCCGCGCCGATCTTGTCGGCGTCCGCCCGCCAGCATTCGTTGAAATAGCGCTTCGTGAACGCCTTCCCGGTCGGCGTCAGCATCACCAGGGAGCCGCGGCGCGGCAGGCCGTTGAGGTGCGCTTTCAGCTCGCGCGTCGCGGGGATCTTGAGCAGCTTCCCGGTCTTGCTCTGGCGGACCTCGATGCGCTCGCCGTCGTACTTCACCCAAGGGAATTGCCGGATGTCGGCGGCGCGTTGGCCGGTGTTGCGGACCAGGTAGAGGGCTGTGACCATCGCCGGCCGAGCGGTCTCGATGAAGCGTTGCTGCAGCTCGTCCGACCAGACCATTTCGGAACGGTCGTTCTTGTAGAGCCGCCGGAACGTGTCGAGCGGGTTATGCTTGATCTCGCTGTTCTCCTTGGCGAAGGAGAGGACGCGCGCCAGCGTCGCCATGAGGTTGTCGGCCGAACGGCGCGAGGTCTTGCCCAACTCGTCATGCCAAGCGAGCGCATCTCGCCGGAATTCGAGCGCGTCGTCAGGATCGTTGAAGGTATCGATTGGGCAAGATCCCCAACGGGCTTCAACGCGCTTCAGCTTCCAGTGATATTCCCTGCGGGTGGTCTCGGATAAGCCGTCGAAATAGGTCGAGGTGTCGAACCGTCGGATCAACGCGAGCAAAGTGTGCCGTCCGCGAACCATCACCTTTTTTTCGGCGGCTGCGTAGCTCTGAACCAGATCGTTGGGGTCGAGCGGCTCGCCAGTCGGTCGATGATAGAGATAGACCTTGACCGAACCGTCCGCGAGCCTCTTCGTGACGCGCTTGATGCCCTTGAGCTTGAAGGGTTTTTGCTTACCCCGCATTCTGCGCCTTCCAGAGCTGATAGGGCGAGAGTTCGCGATTGTCGGTCACAAGGCCCGACGCGCGGTCAAGAGCGGCATCCAGAGCCTTTCGATCCCATCGATTGGTGCCCGGGATCGCCGGAGGCACGATGCCCTTTTGGCGCCAGCCGTCGAACGCCGCCAACGTCTCACAGCCGCAATATTCGGCGGCTTCCCGCTTGGTCAGTCCGCGCTTCGTCAGCATCAACGCGACTCCGTCCAAAACTCGATCGCAAGACCAACGATCGCGAGCGCGAAATACAGCACGACGAACGCCAGGGTTCGCCAACTCGGATGACGCGGCATTCCTAGAAGCCCTTCCATTTCCTGATTGGTGCTGAGGCCCTCCGCTGCGGCGGCGCCTTCGGAAACCCTCGGTTCTTGATCTTTGCGCGCGTCGTCGGCTCGAGCCCGTAGGCGCGCTTCAGCACGCGGTCGGCCTTCCGCATGCGCGGGTTGTCCTCGGTGTGCGTCTTGATGTCGGCGCAGACGGTGCAGTGAATCTTGCAGTTCTCCAGCACCGGCAGGCCTCCGAGCCCGTCCGGAATGACGTGCTCGAAGATGATCGCGCCGGAGCGCAGGACGTTGCCGCAGCTCTCGCACTGAGGAACGCCGGGCTGAGTGCCCTGCTTGCAGCAGCGGATGAATGCCGCCTTGCGCACCGATTGCGGAAACTCAGTCCGCTCGTGACCGCGGAGGTTCATTGCGCCTCCGCCTGCTTCGGATCGCTCCAGGCCACGCCGTTCTCGGCGCCCCATGCGAACATGAATTCGATCAGCTCCGACATCTCCTTGACGGAGAGGTCGGACGACGATTGCCCATAGGGAAGGAAGGTCGAGCCATCGAGCGAGGGCACGAACTGCACCTCCTTCCCGCAGGCGTGCAGGAAGATCACCTTCCACTGATCGGTCGAGTAGCGGCGGCCGTTGAGCCGCTTCTGCCGGGCGATGTCGGTCAACATCGCCCACATGCGGTCGTTCTGCTCGACGGTGCGCTGTGGCCCCTTGAACTCGATGCGTGTTCCCGGCGCCGCGCGGTTCGCCCACTGGATCGCCAATTCGCGATCCGAGCGTCGCTGAATGACGATCTGCGCGCGTCCGGTCATGCTGCCAGCGCCTCGCCGCGCTTGCGGATCTGCGTCACGATCTCGTCGAGCTCGGCGTTGAACCGCTCGACCTCGACGACCAGCCGTTGGATGTAGGGCTCGTCCCGATAGGCGCGTTTCACAAACTGCGGCATGCCCGGCCAATAGACGGAGATGTCCCACCACTCGCGGCCGCTGAGCCAGAGCGTGCCCTGAACCTGGGCTTTGTGCTCGGCCGGAAACTCGTCCTTCAGGATGAGCTCGGCGAGCAGGTGCGGCAGCTTGGTCTTGATTTCCAAGCCGCCGGTGTCGCCGATCAGGCTGTCAGGCTGTCAGGCGAGCAGCCGGCGCGGCCGCTGCGGATGAAGCCGACGCGCTCCAGCGCGGCGCCGGTCTGGAAGGCGTAGAGGTCGCGGGCCTCGGCCTCCATTCTGTGGCCGCGTTCGGTGTGCTCATTCGAAAAGCTCTCCATCGGCTCGCCCGTGATGATCTCGCCGGCCAGCTTGAGCAGGTAGGTTCGGCGCGTCTCGCCTTCCCCCTTGGCTAGGACGGTTGAGAACTGCGACGCGGTCGGGATGCCCATGCGGGCGCGCAACCATTCGGCCGAGTTCTGTTCGCAGTTGATGACCTGCATGGTTGCCTCGCTCATTTCCGCACCTGCTGTCCGACTTCCCTGATTTTCGAAACGCACGACTCGTAGTGGTCGGCCGGGATGTCCTCGATCCGCTTCTGCCGAGCCCATGTCAGGAAGGCGGTCTTGCTGACGCGGAGGCTTTCGAGCAGCTCGCGGATGTTGTCTGCCTGCGGCTCGGTGATTGCACCCGGCGGTGGCTCGTATGCAGCCGGCGGCGCGGTCTGCTCGCTGGTGCTGCAGCCGTCGTCGTCATCGCCCTTCGAGGCAAGGCCAAGCGAGGCCATGAGCGTAATCCGCTCCAGATAGGAGACGGCCGATTTCACGCCCTGGATCGGGTTCTTGCCGCCTGAGGTGTCGGCGCCCGCGGAAAGGGTGTTCTCCTCGTGGTGGCCGTCGCGGTGCGAAATGATGCACGTCACGGTGACCGGCTCGCCCGGCTTGCCCTGCAGCCGCCAGCGATGGGAAAGCCCGTGGCTGCTCAGGATCGGTGCGACGGTGTCGACCACCTGGGCCAGATCCTCATGCCAATAGGTGGTGCGGTCGCCGGCGCGGTTCTCGAAGTCGACCAGCTTGTTTTTGCGGATGATCGGAAGCTGCGCCTTAGCGTCGGCGAGCGCATTGTTGAACGCCTTGCGCGCGGCGAAGGCGTCCATTTCCTTCATCAGCGCGACAGCCTCGCGGTACATGTCCACGTTGCCGGTTTCGAGAGCGGCGCGGACGATGTCCAACGGGCCGGCGGCCGCGGGGACCGCGGCGGGCGGGCGGCGCACGGCACGGGGCTTGCGCTCGGCGAGCGCTGTTGAGGTCTCGATGACAGTCATGTGGGATACTCCGGAGAGGGGAGGCGGGTTAGTCGTCCTGCTCGTTTTCGTCGGGCTCCTCGCAAACCATCGGCTCGGAGCACTCGCCGCAGATCAGGCGCGCATCGGGCTTGGCCCATGCGTTGAGGTCGCACTGCTCGCAGGTGAACTTGGTCTTGCTGGCGCGCTTCTTGGCGCGGGACTTCGCGGCCTTCTCGCTCTCGGCGAAACGATCGCCGAACAGCTCGTTCATACCGAGTTGCTCGAAATCGGCGAAGGCACGGGCGAACGGGCCGTCATCCTTGATGAAGTGGGAAACCTTCTGCCCAGTCTCTTTGCCGCCGGGACCGCCGGTCGATGACGGGTGCAGGCCCACCTCGTGCATCTTCTTCGCCCACTGCCTGTCGTGGTAGGCGCCGCGCGGCATCTTGCCGAAGTGCTTTTGCCAGAGGTGCACCATCTCGTGCACCAGCGTCGACATGATCTCGCGCAGCGTCCGATGCGCGAAATGGGTCGGGTTCAGCGCGATCTCGTCGGCGACCTCGCCATCACGCGAGCCGAAGCGATCCGGCGAGAAGTATCCGTAGGCGCCCTTGTGCCGCTGCATGGTGATCAGGCAGCGCGGAAGCTCTCCGCCGAACAGCCGATCGTTGAAGAAATCATAGGCGCGGTTCAGCTCGCGGTCGGGCCGGCGTCCATCGGAATTTGTGTTTCGTACGATACAAGAGCGCCCATGATCACGCGCTCCGGAGCATGCGAAGCGCGGTGTCAAACTGCGACATCATCGCAGTGTGAGCAGCCTTGGCCGACTGCGCGGCTTCGAGCGTGTCCCACTTCTCGGCCGTTTCCTCGGAGACTTCGCCGTCGCGGAGCAGGTCCTGAAGGGTCTCTTCGTACAGCGCGCGGGCATCAGCGGTGCCCTCGCGCCAAGAGCGATCAGCCTCGGCGCGGGCGCGATCATAGCGCGGGCCGGTCAAGAACCGCAGATCGGCCATCGCCTTATCGTAGGCGGCCTTTTGGGCCTTCGTGGCGTCATTGAAGAACCACGCCGCCGACTCCTCGCAGCGTTCCAGGCGCTCGCGATCCTCAGAGAAATCTGGTGCGGCGTGGTGCGGGTTTGCTGCGTAGTAGCCGGACATTTCGTGGCCTCGTGCGATCTGGAATGCACGAGTAATATTCCAAGAATTTTGGAAACTCAAGCGAATTTTCAAAATAATTTGGAATTAGTTCCACTATTATGTTACCTCTTTCGCGGTTGCGGCATCTAGCGTGCCCATGATTTGGTGCGAGCTTCAGACACAAGTTGAAACGGCTGCGAATGGAAGAGAATTGGCATAGGCGTCACGCGGTTCAGATCGTGGCGCAATTACCTGAGAACACCAAAGACGCTATCGCCGTTTTGGATCTGGCGAAGACCTTGGTGCTGGAGTTCTTGGCTGCCGAGAAGGGTCAGCCGCCGCGCGATGAGGAGGGGCGGCCCGCCGGGGTAATCCCGCTATTTCCAGCCTGCTCAAGCTCCCGCTGACGTTTGACGGTCAAACCGTCAGATCGTCCGAGAAACAGCCAGTCTAGGGTGATGTCCGGAAACTTCTGCACGATCAGGATCGCCACTTCTTTCGAGAGTGGCGATCCTCGCTCAAAATTGTTCCAGCGCTTGACCTCGATGCCAAGGCGGGCAGCAAACGCGGTTTGATTGCCGCCGGCTACGACTTGGCGGAGCAAGCGCAGTCGGGCGGCAACAGCTTCTTTCGAGTCGGCTCGCGTTGCTTCCATAGCTCTTAAAATTGCACGTTTCCAAAAAATTTCGCCAAGAAACATTTTTGGCTCTTTGAATTCCAAAATTCTTGGAATATGCTGTGGAGCATGAAGCAGCTCGCAACTACGGCTGAAGTTATCGCGGCATTGGGTGGGAATATCCCCGTTGCCGAGTTGACCGGCGCGCGCCCGAAGACCGTCTCGATGTGGAAGACATTCGGGAAATTCCCTTGGCGTACCCAGATGGCGCTCTCGCGGGCGCTGAACGCGCGCGGCATGTGTGCGCCGGAGTCCCTTTGGGGCATGACCGCAAAGCGGTCGAGGGCGGCGGCATGACGCCTTCATCCTCGTTTGATGGAACGTCGGGGAATTTGGCCGCTGGCTCGTCCCTCAAACGCGGCAAGCTCTCGCAGGCGCTGCTCGACATATGCGCGGTGCTGGTCGCGCTTCTCCTGATCCTGGTCACCGGTCTCGGGACCACAGCCTCGTTGTTCATCCTGCTTTTCGTCTCGACCTAACAGCAGCGCGGTGAAGGCTGCGACCGGCTGGAAGGTCAGGGGCTCATTGTCATTGTCGTTCGTCATGGCGTGATTCGAATCCATAGCGATTCCAAAAGTTGGAAAAGCGTTCCGGAGTGAAGTGATGCGTACCGAAATAGCGATCCTGGCAGGCTCCAGGCGGTGGGGTGACACGCGCGAAAGCTGGCTCTCGCGGGTGCCCAGAACGATCAAGGAGGCGCTGAAGACGCGCACGGAAACGGTCTCGTTCCGAATGGTGAAGGGCCTTTGGTACGGGGAAATCAACGATCCGGAACATCACGCGGCGCGCGATGTCCGGAGAGCGGCGGCGATCATCGCGGCGCGCAACGAAGCGCTCGCGCTGGCCGAGAAATATCGAGCTCTGATCGGTGGAATGAATGCAACTGACCCGAACTATTATCGCGAGGACATTGCTCGCCTTGAGCGCGTGGCTCGCATGCTGTGCGGCGAAGGTCGGCCCGAGTGAAGCCTTTGAGGGCGCGCAATGAGCGCCCTCACTCCCATGCAGTCGGCGACCTTGGAGCGGCGTGAGGCGGCCGCGCTGCGCAATCTGACTGTCGCGCCTGCCCAATCGTTGCTGGCGGACGTGGCTTATCCGAGCTTGGCCAGCATCATCAAGGCTGTCTGCCAATTCTATCACGTCTCGGCGCTCGATATCCGGTGCGAGCGTCGCACTTCCGACGTCGTCCGGCCGCGCCATGTTGCGATGTACCTGGGAAAGCAGCTGACGCCGCTGTCTTTTCCCACGATCGGGCGGCTCCTTGGCGGCCGCGACCATTCGACCGTCGTGCACGGTGTGCGGAACATCGAGCGCGCCATGCTGCTGGATGCCGATCTCGCCCATGAGGTCGCGACGCTGTTCCAGATCATCACGGGGGTGCAGCAATGAGCGCGTACCCAGAGGGCGTCCCTGTCGAGGTCTGCGACCAGTTCGAGGCGATCGCGCTGGGGCTCGTGGATCAGGGTTTCGTGCGCTACTCCGCCGACGCGATCCTGCATCGCATCCGCTGGCACCGGCAGGTAGAGCAGGGCGAGCGCGCCTTCAAATGCAATGACCATTGGACGGCGCTGCTGTCGCGCTGGTTCGCCTCGTGCCATCCGAAGGCCGCCGGCCTGTTCGAAACGCGCCAGCGCGTCGCCAAGGCCGCGCCAATCCACGCCTATGTCGATTGAGGGCGCCGCGATGAGCATGCTCGAGCTGCCGTCCACCTTGGACGAGGTCATCATTCGCCTGTGGCGGAGCGACCGCCTCGACACGCTTGCGATTGCGCGCGTGCTGCGCGTTGCCGAGAGCGTCGTTACCAACAGGCTGGCGCTCCTGCGGGACGCGGGCGCGCTGTGAAGGCCTGGGCGAACGTCTATCGGCCACTGAATGGAGCGATGGGCTCCGTCTACGCTTCCCGCCGGCTGGCCGACCGGATGGCCGGCCGCGATCGTATCGCGTGCGTTGAAATCGAAATCCCCGATCAAGCCGTGAAAGATTTTGTTTCGTACGAAACAAAACAGACCGGCGCTGCCTCTGAGGTTGGACAATGAGCCGATGGTTCCGGATGTACGACGACGTCATCAACGATCCGAAGGTGATGCGGCTGCCGGAGGCCGTGCGCTGGCAGTGGGTCGCGCTGCTCTGTTGCGCGTCCAAGAATGGCGGGCGGCTGCCGCCGGTCGATGATCTGGCGTTCCTGCTGCGGCTCGACCTGGAGCGGCTCGCCTCGATCCTGGGGGCGCTTCAGGCTGCGGGTCTCCTCGATCCGGACGAGGAGGGGATTGCGCCCCACAATTGGAACGGGCGCCAGTTCGCAAGCGACAGCTCCAGCGATCGCGTGAAACGTCACCGCGAGAAGAAGCGCAACGTTGAGAGCAACGTTTCAGGGAACGGCGAGTGTAACGTTACAGCGGCCGTTACAGTAACGCCCCCAGAAGCAGAGACAGATACAGAAACAGATATTGCTGTTGCTGACGAGCCGCGCACGGGCTCGCTGATCGCCAAGGCGGCGTCGGATCTCGCCGAGCAGCTGCTGATCATCGCCGGCCACGATCCGGCGTTCTGGCCCCCTGGCTGGTGCGGCGCGCCGCTGCGCGTGCAGACCTGGCTCAACCAGGGTTGGTCGCCGGAAATCATCACAGCCGCGGTGAAGGGGGCCGCGGCGCGCAAGACGGGCTCGCCTGCCGCCAGCGTCCAGTTTTTCGAGAAAGCCATCGCCGAGGAGGTCGCGCGCCAGCGTGCTCCTGTGCCCGTCGTCGAAGTCAAACCAGCCCCAACCGTAAGGATCGCAAGTCATGGAAGGCCACAAGCCGGAAACGTCATTCAAGCCGCTGACCGCCTCGTTGAAACCCTCAACCGGTTCGACGACGGCCCCGGGCACGTTGACCAGATACGCAGCGGAGCGCGCCCGGCTCCTGCTCGGCTGCTATCGGCGGGCTGATGCCTACGATCCGGAAACATACGTGGCGGCCATTACCGCGGTGCTGGCGCGCTATCCCGAGGACGTCATCCGCGACGCGACGCACCCGGCGACAGGCCTGCCGATCCGCTGCGACTTCCTGCCGAGCGTCGCCGAAGTCTACCGTGAGTGCGAGGCCCGCATGCAGCCGCGCCGGCTCGCTGAGGCAGCGGAGGCGCGGCGCATGAGGCAGCTGCGGGAACGGGCGGAGTTCGAGCAACGGTTTGGCCGGAAACGCTGAGCACTGTCCCTTGGTTGGTCAATATTTGATCCATAAAATGCACTGTCGTCGCTGGCCGCGGATGCCTCTCGGTCTACGTTCAGGGCAGCCATGGGCCAAAAACGGCTATAATGGCGGAGGATTGCGTCAGCGCCGTAGTTCCCGATAACCTTATCACCTGCTAGCTTTTCAGGAGGCGTATATGGCAACTCGGAACGTCTTTCTAAGCGTCGGCGCGGCGTCTAACGAGGAGCAAGAGGCGTTCGTTCGTGCTGTTGAAGATAGACTACGAAGCGAAGGTCTCAACCCACAAACTGTTGGCCGGAACGCCTTTAGTTCTGATGCACCACTGAAGAAGGTGGTTGAATTGTTCGATAATTGCCATGGTGCCGTCGTCATTGCTCTCGAACGCACGTTCTTCCCATCGGGGATCGACAAGCGGGGCGGTCCCAGCGAAACGCAGTTGTCTAACGTCAGGTTGCCAACGCCATGGAACCATATCGAAGCGGCAATGGCATACAGTCGACGGCTTCCGCTCATGGTTCTTGTCGAGTCAGGGCTAAAGAGCGAGGGACTGCTGGAGCGGGGCTACGATTGGTATGTGCAGTCGATCAAGCCCGTTCCATCGGCATTGACCACGAATGAATTTAACGGCGTCCTCTCGGACTGGAAATCGAAAGTAGATGCCTACCAAGCGGCTCCAATCAAAGCTGTCAATGATCCGCCGTCGAAATCGCCTGCCGACCTTACTATACGGGAGTTGGTAGGTGGCCTTCGGCTAGCGCAGCTGTGGGGTGTTCTCGTTGGCCTGGCGGCTCTGGTGGCAGGTGCCTTTGCGCTCGGCGCAAAATTAATTGGTCACATCTGACACTTTGCGGTTTAACGGTCTGCTTCGCGTCAAGACCGAATAGCACTTTCTGTCGGGAAAGTCCGGTTGCGTCTGGTGCGCGGGCGTCGGATAGCATCAAGTTAAGTTCAAGAAATCTGTTGGCAGGCTGGGGGCAACTCGCAGGGGGCGCTTCGGCACGAATCGCAAATCAGACAGAACATCTCGATGCCAACGGGGGAGGGAACGATGCAAGAGCCGCAAATCTCATTCAACGGGCCGCAGTGGTTCTGCATCATGGTCCAGCCGAACAGCCATCGGCAGGTTGAGAACGCGCTTTCCGCGATCGGCTACCGCGTCTTCCTTCCGAAGCTCCGGCGCTGGGTGAGCCACGCGCGGGTCAAGAAGGCGGTCGAGCGGCCCTTGCTCGGATCGTATATGTTCGTTGAGGTGAGTTATCCGCAGCAGTCATTCGGCCCGCTAACCGCAACGCGCGGCGTCGAGGCGATCATTTCGAGCGCTGGCACGCCCTGGCCGATGCCTCGGGCAGAGGTTGAGGATCTGTTGCATCGGCAAATGGCTGGCGAGTTCGACGAGATCGACCACGTACCGATTCCAGTGGGGGCTCGGGTTGCGATTGTTGAAGGTGAATTTGAAAACTGGCTCGCGACGGTTACCGCTTACGAAAAGGATAGAAAGCTGCTAGTTCGCTTTCATAACGGTCGTAGGGAAAAAATCATCGCGCGCAACTCGGTTCGACCTGCGTTCGGCTATTATGTTCGGCACACGCGCAGAGATCAACCACAGTGCGGCGATTTAGCCTGCCAACAGAATTGGCTGAGGCGCTGACTCCAATCAATCGTTGTTGCGATATAGGACGCCAACGACCGCGCCAAGTATAAATGTGGCCAACGTCCAGGCTTGGTTTTCTAGTTTTTCTGAATAGCCACCGTGAAGAACAATGTAGAAGCACGTAAGAAGAGCTGCAAATATCATAGCAGTTCCTGCACCATACGTCATGCGCCTAGTATGGTAGTTGCTCAGCTCTCTTAGGTCGCCCGTCCCCTGTTTAGTAGCCGGCTTTAGCGGTACTTGCTCCTTAATAACGCTCATATCTTTGGCTCCGAGAAAGAAGGGCGGCACTTTCGTGCCGCCCTTCGATGATCACCAACCAACGAACTCGCGTTCGTGTCGGTTGCCCTTGTCGTCGGTTCCCCAGCCGCCGACGCTGAGGCCGTCTTCCTTTGCCTTTATGCCCGCTTCCAGGAATTCGATCGCGAGACGCATTACGTCAGCTTTCGATGCGCCCTTTTCTTTGGCGATCTGCTCGATCTTTTCGTTCAGCCGGCGAGATAGATCGATCGTCATGCGGACGCGGTCGGTAGACGCATCCTGTTTGGTGTTCATCGGATGTCACCCTCAAAATGGAGGTGCCTTGGCAGGGCACTATCAAGGACTTAAGAAGTATGCCATTACGGCGTAATTTTCAAGTAAAAATTATGCCTTAGAGGTTGATCTGTACGGTCTTATTGCTTGCGGTTACCGGCGAGCGAATTAGAGGCTAAGTCTATATAAATAGAGGTATTTTTATACGGCTCAAGGGGATGTGTGCCAAAATTATGCGATTTAAGCGTAAAAAGTATGCCGAAATGATTGATTTATTGTGCTCTTGGTTCCAAGAATCAATGCTGAAATCGCAAGCAGGTGAGTGGCATGATGAGCATCCATCCAGCGTTCGCGAACCACTATCCAATCGATTCTCGATTAGTCCTGGACTTTGCTGAAACATTGCCTGCGCTAATCGCGCAGGATCTGTTTGAGCAGTATTTAGTCGCCTGGGGTGTCTTGATAAGCACGGCTTACTCTCTAGGCATCAAGCAGGCTGCTAAGGTTTCGCTGTCAGAGTTTGACGGTATGGAGCAAGAGCTCTTCGACTATATGAAGAGTCGGCTTCCGATCATCGCGTACTATCGGCCGACATGGGTCTTTGAGTTTTCGAAGTCCGAGTGCGCTCCGCTGAGGCTCTCGAGGATCTCTCGTTCTACACTGCATTGAGCTAGAAGGCGTTATTCGTATCATAAACATCTTATCAACAGAGAAGGTGATTGAGCGGGAGCGCCAATTTTGCTTCTCTTCTTCGAGCCAGTGAACTCACGTACTTCACCCGCATGGAGGCTTGTGCCCGAAGATCTCGCTGACGGCGCAATTAACAACTCTGGTCAACCGCAGCGCTCGTAATCGCGTTCTGAGTTAGAACGAAAGCCGACGCTCCACCGGTGAGTAGGTCGAGCAGGCGGGACAATGCACTGGCACCAACACCGCACAACGTTCCGCGGGCCGACACACGCTTGCATATTGCGAAGCGGCAAAGGCGACGTGACAGGGTGGAGAGGCACCCAAACATTCACGCGAGGCGCCCCAATGTCGATTGCTGATCTCAAGGCAAGGATGGCTGACGTCCCTGGTATCGAGACCCTGACGATGGGCTTCGAGTCCGGCCGGATCGTGCTCCGTTGGGGCGCCTATGCTGCGAGTGTCGACGCTGCGGCGCCCGATCAGGCGATCGAGGCGGCGGTGCGCGACGCGATCAAGCTTCCGCCGGTGATCATGATCCCGGATAGGCCCGCGCCTGGTGCTGTGCCCGTCCAGGCGGCGCCGCAGCCGGCGAGCACGACCGGCAACGCCGCTCAATCCGTCAAAGTCCTGATGGATGAGCATGTGCGCATGATGAGTGAGATCCAGGCGGCGCATGTCGAGCGGCTCCGAGCGACACTCTCCCGGCAGCGAGACGCGATGAGTGCCGTTGGCGCGGTCGCTGACAAGTTCGACGCCCAGACCGACGACTTCCTGGCGATGATGGGGCAGTACACGAATGCCCTCGGGGAGGCGTCGTGAACATTCATGGTATCGGCTCGTTCCTGCGGCTCGGGGGCGCGGCCTGCGCTGTTCTGGCGGCGCTCATCTGGTGGGCCGTTCACTGCTGGTGCTCGTGATGGCCGCTCCGATCGGCAATAGGTTTTGGGAGGCTCGCAGTTCGCACGGGCGCAATCCGGCGTTCTCCTCGCCCGACCAGCTATGGGCGGCCTGCTGCGAATACTTCGAGTGGATCGAGGCCAATCCGCTGTACGAGACCAAGGCGTTCTCGTCCAAGGACGGCATCCAGACGACCGATCTTCCCAAGATGCGTGCAATGACCGTCTCAGGTCTTTGTATCTTCTTGGATATTTGTCCTGCGACCTGGCAGGACTATCGGAAGAAGGAAGGCTTTTCCCCAATCTGTTCGCGAGCGGACGAGATCATTCGCACTCAGAAGTTCCAGGGGGCCGCGGCGGAGCTGCTGAACCCGGCGATCATCGCCCGCGATCTCGGACTCGCCGACAAGTCGGAGCATACCGGCGCTGCCGGCGGCCCGATCGCTCACGAGCACAAGATCACGCGGATTGAGCTCGTCGCCGCGCCGGTGCCTGACCATGGCGACGGCAAGGCTTGAGCTGCCGCCCAAGCTCGTTCCCGTCTTCTCCGGAGAGGCCATGTACCGCGGCGCCTTTGGCGGCCGTGGTTCTGCCAAGACGCGCTCCTTCGCGAAGATGACGGCCGTCCGGGCTTTGATGTGGGCGAGGGAAGGCCGAGAGGGAATGATCGTCTGCGGGCGCGAGTTCATGAACTCGCTCGCGGACTCGTCCTTTGCAGAGGTCAAGGCTGCGATCTCGTCCGAGCGCTGGCTTGCGGACGCCTTCGACTGCGGCGAGACCTATATCCGTACCAAGTGCGGCCGGATCTATTTCGCCTTCGTCGGCCTGCGCCACAACCTCGACAGCATCAAATCGAAGGCGCGCATTTTGCTGCTGTGGGTCGATGAGGCGGAGAACGTCTCGGAGACGGCATGGGTCAAGGCGATCCCGACCGTACGCGAGGAAGGCGCAGAGATCTGGGTCACCTGGAATCCGGAGCGGAAGAAGAGCGCGACGCACGTTCGGTTTCGGGAGAAGCCGCCGGAAGGCGCCCGCATCATCGAACTGAACTGGCGGGATAACCCCTGGTTTCCCTCGATCCTCGACAAGACGCGGCGCGACGATCTCGCCAACCGCGCCGATCAGTACGAATGGATCTGGGAAGGTGGCTTCCGGACCGTGGTCGAGGGCGCATATTACGTTCCCAGTTTGGCGCTGGCGAAGGCCGAGAAACGTGTCGACTTCGTCCCGCGTGATCCGCTCATGCGGGTGCAGGCGTTCTTCGACATCGGCGGGACGGGCGCGCGGGCGGACGCGGCGGCGATCTGGATTGCGCAGTTCGTCGGGCAGAAGGTCAACGTCCTCGACTACTACGAGGCCCAAGGCCAGCCACTCGCAACGCACGTGGCTTGGCTCCGGGAGCGCAAGTACGACAATGCGCTGATCTATCTGCCGCACGACGGCGCGCAAGGGGACAAGGTGTTCGCAACCTCCTATGAGGGCGCACTGCGAGAGGCTGGCTTCGACGTGATCGTGATCCCGAACCAAGGCGCCGGCGCTGCTCGGGCTCGCATCGAGACCGCCCGGCGCATCTTCCCGCGTGTGTTCTTCAACGAAAGCACCACGGAAGCCGGCCGCGAGGCGCTCGGCTGGTATCACGAGAGGCGCTCGGACGACGAGCGCAACGTGGGCCTCGGACCAAACCACGATTGGAGTTCACACGGTGCCGACGCCTTCGGGCTTATGTGTATTGCTTATGATGGGCCGCCTGGGCGTTCGCCTGCTCGACGGCCTTATTTCGGCTCACGCTGGCGTTCCCGTGGCGGGTCATGGGAGAGTGTCTAAGGGTGAATCCAAGCATTGTGAGCTGTTGCCGGCCGAGGAGGACAAATCATGCGCCCTTCGGCAATGCTTGTTTGGCAGGCTGCCGACTAGTAGCACGTATCTTCTTTTCCGCCCTCCGGCGGCCTGCACAAACAACCCGAACCGGTGGTGAGTCCGGGGGTGGTAGGATGAGAGTTCGACAGTATTCCTTCGCGCTGGTAAAGCGTCTGCTGCCGAGTAATGCTCCGCGTTTGACGCAATCCGCACGCCACGGTTTCTTCGGTGACGGGAAGCCTGCATAACCTCTCGACGACGCTATAGAGAGGTCTCCAATGACAGATGCAATTGAAGCTAGCCTCCCCGCGACCAGGGACAGGAAGCGCAAAAGGCTGTTCTCTCTCTCGGCACCAATGAACGATCGTTGTCTTGGAAATCTCGTCTCCGAGGAAAGTGCTGCATGTTTGCGGAGTTCCGGCCCGCGGCGCTTCAAAGTAGCCAGGCACTTGTTTCCAGACCACTCTAGATGCCGCGGATTCATAGTCGTCTGCTAGACGTTTGGCTTGGTCCAAGGAGACCGTTCGGTGCTCAAAGTCGACCGTGATCGGGCACTCGTTGTGGGCGTGGTGTATCAACCTCTCGCATTTGGCAATGGCCTGCCTCAGCAAAGTCGCCCGGCGGGTGCATTCGTTCTCGCCTTCGGCATGTGCGATCGGGCTCAAGCTGGGCAACATCAGGAACACCAGCGCTACCTGAGCGCCAATGAGCCATCTGGGTGTCGGTTGGCTGCGCTCATCGCTGCTATCTTCCTGTGCTAACACCATTTCGACTCCCGCTTTGCTTGCAACTGCTTCCAACCCAACTTGTACCGGCTGGGCAGTTGCAGCGCTGTCCATCCCATTCAGCCCCTCCGAGACAGCGATCAAAGCCGGGCTTGGGTTTCGGGACGGCCACGTTAGGGATGTCTGAGGCCCCGCTACGCGGGAGATCGAAGCTCGACTGCGCCGCCGCGTTGTCCACAATTCCGTAAATCAACGACGCGCCCACGAGCGCTAGGAGCCTTTCATAGCAGGCCATGCGATCCACCCTGATAAGCGAAGATTTTTCAGAAGTTGCCCGCAGCCGTCTATGAGTACGTTGATCGAAATCAAGTCTTGGTTGTGAATTCTTAGAAATGCGCGCGCTGCGTGGCGTATTCGCCGATCCCGAAAGGATTCAATGATCGACAAACTGCAAAACGACGCCGGCAGCGGCGGGCGTGAGAGCGCGGCTACCAACGTGGCGATCGATGCTGACGCGCTGTTTGGAATGCTGAAGGGCTGGCTCAAGCGCGACTATGATAGCCACGGTCAGACTCGTTGGCGGAAAGAGGCGCGGGAGGACTTCGCCTTCGAGGCCGGCGAGCAGCTGACGGAGGATGACAAGAACATCCTCAAGGAGATGAACCGGCCGATCGTGGTGTTCAACCGGATCGGCGTCACGGTCGACAGTGTCGCGGGGCAGGAGGTCGCCAACCGTCAGGAGGTGCAGTACCTGCCGCGCCAGCAGGGCGCCGTGAAGGTCAACGAGCTGCTGACCTCGGCGGCGAAGTGGTTTCGGCAGCAGTGCGACGCGGAGGACGAGGAGAGCGACGCATTCCGGGATACCGTCGTGTGCGGTATGGGCTGGACCGAAACCCGGCTCGACTATGAAGACGATCCGGAGGGCCAGCCCAAGGTCGACCGCGTCGACCCGCTCGAAATGGTGTGGGACAGCGGCGCCAAGAAGCGCAACCTCGTGGATGCACGCCGGATCTTCCATATCCGGCGTGACGTGCCGATCGACGAGGCGCGGGCGCTGTGCCCTGGCGATCCTGATCGGCCGTTCGAGGATGCGGATTACAACGCCACCTGGGTTGACGACCGGCGGGATGGCGCGTCGCCGCATGAGAACGACGCGAATTTCTACAGCCGCCCCGAGAATAACCGGACCGATGGCGACGCCGACGATAACACGGTGACGCTGGTCCGCGCCCAATGGTGGGAGCGGGTGCCAGCTTATCTGATGGTGGACCCGTCCAACCCGGACAGCAGCCTGACGCTCTCGACCGACGAATACCGGGACTGGCAGCAGAAATATAAGCTCGCTGGCGTGCAGATGCCTAAGGTGGTCAAGACCACCCGGAAGGTGTTCCGTCAGGCCTACCTCGGGAATGCGCTGCTCGAAATCGGCGACGCGCCGGTCAAGGGACACTTCTCGTTCAAGTGCATCACGGGCAAGCGCGACCGCAACAAGAACTCGTTCTTTGGCATCGTCCGCGCCATGAAGGACCCGGCGCGCTGGTCCAACAAGTGGATGTCGCAGACGATGCACATCATGAACACCAGCGCCAAGGGCGGAATTGCCGTCGAGCGCGGCCACCACGAAAACCGGATGCAAGGCGCTTTTGGTGCGCATGATCGGCGGTGGCGGCGGCGGAGGTGGCGGCGGTGTCTCGGGATCGAACGGCAGTGCCGGCACAGCCTCGACGTTCGGCACCTCGTTCCTCTCCGCGGGCGGCGGAGCCGGCGGCAGCGGTGGTGGCGGGGCCTCCAATAGTGGCGGAGCCGCGACGGGGGGGTGACATCAACATCAGTGGTGCGACGGGACCGTCTGGTTACGGCGCCGGCTTCGGGGCAGGAGCCAGTACGTCGGCGACAGGGGCTACTGGCGGCGCATCTGTCTTTGGTGGCTCTGGCACGGGTGGATGGCCGGGCAGTCCTGGTGCAAGCGGCGCCGCTGCGGCCACGAATTCCGGTAGCGGGGGTGGCGGTGGTGGCGGCTACGTTAGCGCATCGACCGCCGCTGGCGGCGGCGGCGCGGCTGGAGCCTACTTGGAAAAGCTCATCGTCGTTCCGGCGGCCTCATATGCCTACTCGGTTGGGCAGGCCGGCACAGCCGGCCCAGGAAATAACAGCGGCGGCTCTGGCGGGGCGGGCGGCTCGGGCATCATCATCATTGACGAGTATTACTAATGTCGCTGCTCGGGTTTGACGCGCTTGCGCGGCTCGCCCTCGGCGATCTGCCGCACGCTCAACAGGCCGTCGTTCTGACGGCCGGCCTGGGTTCGTTGGTCGTCTCCGGGAATGCGGCCGGCTTCTCGATCGCGGAGGCCGCCGCGGCCAGCTCAACCGCGCTCTCGGGCGTCACGGCAACGTTTCGGGTGGCGTGGCCTGAATCGGTCACGGCCTTCGCGTTCACCGGCTTGGCCGCGTCCTTCACGATCTCGGAAGCGGCGGTTACCGGCGCGGTCGCGCTCGGCGGTGGCCCGGTCGCCACAAGCCAGACGTCGCTGGCTGCAGGCGCATCCGTTGCCATCACCTTCGAGCCTGCGCCGCTCGTGCCGGCGATCATTGCTTCGCTTGGCGCTTTCCAGGCCACGGCCATTGCCGCGAACGATACGGTGCTGGAGGCTGCGGCCGGGGCGGTAATCGTGCTGTCGCCATCGCCTACGGATCTTTTCCGTACAGGCGACGACTACGAGTTCAAGCTTGGCGGCGTCGGACACTTCCGGCTCGAGCTGGAGCAGGCCAAGCAGCTCGCGAAAATCTCGCGGAGGGCGCCGCCGCCCGTTGATCTTCGGAGCGCTCTGAAGTTCGAGCCGATAGGAAGGCCGTCTCCGGTGACCAGTGCGCCGACTCCGCAATCCAACCGCACGCAAGCTGAGATACGAGCGGTGCGGGTGACCGAGAAACGGCGAGAGGAGAAAACAATCATTCTTATCGCGTCATAATTAATAGCAATCAATACTATCTTGCGGGGACTGGCCGCCCGTACACTGTCGCGGTCAAATGATGTAGCGGAGCGATGCAAATGGCTAGTTTCGTCTTACAACGCGACCAGAACCTGTAATCCGCACGTCGAGTACTGGGGCGCCAACGTAGTATACATTACCGCTTCCGCTAATTCTCGCGCTTAGTTTATTCGTCACGAACAACTCAGCAATTCCAGACCCCGATATCTTAACATTCGCGTCCCGTGACGCGAGGCCGAGAGCCAGATAGTTTCCAGAACCGGAAATAACAACTGAGCAATCGTCCAATTGACCCGACAATTCCAGATTGCCAGATCCAGAGATGCTCGTCTCAGCATGCCTTCCCCTAATGTCTAGGTTCATCCCACCCGATCCCTGGATCGACAACGCCACATCGCTCACCTGCAATACACCTTGAGAACGAATGTCACCGGATCCCAGAATAAAAAGTGAATCGATGGACGGTAGCGTCACGTAGATCTCTAACTCGCCTGGAGGAGCATTTTGGGACAAAAATTGGATGTTCCACTTTTGATTCTCAACAACGAGGGCAAGTAAATCGATAAGAGAATCGTCACCCCGCGCGCTAATCCTCTGCTTGTCGCCTTGCGTTACCGCGACCAATGCGGGAATCGAAAGAGCGAGGCTGCTAAAAGGGGAGAGAAGAAGCTCACGGCTTGCCATGAATTACGCTATAGTTTGAGAAACCGTTTGAAGCGCGCTTTCTAGAGCGCCTGGGAGTCGCTGGGCCACTATCGAAATGGCTCCTCGAAGCGTTTCACAGTGCTGCAAATAAGGATGTGGATCACCAGGGCTTCTGATTTCCATGTTGCCAACACAAGACCTACACCAGGGCCTAGCCCAACACTTACGGCACTCCGTGATTTGAGATTTGGTAATGACTTCATCGTTGGCTTCGATTGAAGTTTTGTATCGAGGGTTGTTTGTGAACATATTGCATTGATAGAGATCTCCGTCGCTTGCGATCGCAAGGTTTGTAACTCCTGCCGGACAGAAGTTGTCAGTTCCAGGAGCTCTGATCTGTCCTAGCGTCTCAATCAGCAAGCCATAAGGGACAATCCGACCATATTCGAGTTCGTCAAGCGAAAAGTTCAGTGCATCTAGCTGTAACCTGACGGCGTCACGCCAGCGTCCGTATTCATTAAATCCCAACTGATCGCCTGGTGCTGTAGAAACTACAACAACATCAATTTGGCCAGGATCGTACTCATTAAGGTATTTGAGAATATCAATGATTGATAAGCCGGATTCCAGGTGCCTATAGGTGTAAGTGCACTCTATATCGAAGGCGATACGACATTCTCTAATGCGTTGGAGGTTAAGTACGATATCGTCAAAGCTACCCTTCCCCTGCTTTGTTGGCCGCAGCTCGTTATGAACGAGTGATGGTCCATCTAAACTGACAACTAAATGGAACTGATAATTCTGAAAAAGCCTAAGGTGCTCATCAGAAAGTATTGTGAGATTGGTAATTGCGCTGATCGCAGGTCTTTCGTGCAAGACGCCCTTCTCATAGAGGGCTACCGCTTCTTCAGCTACGGCCTGCATCGCGGAGAGGTTGAGGAGGGGTTCGCCGCCAATGAATTGAACCAGCTTTATTATCGAGTGACATTCAGCTGCTTGGCGTAATTTTTCGACAGCGAGTGAAGGTGATATCCGGATAGCCGGGCCGCCGTAATCACCACCCGCTGCGTAGCAATATTTGCAACCTAGATTGCACGTTTGGGTGGAATTTATCGTTAGGCGGCTCAGCATATCCGCATCCTCAAGAAATTCGATGTCTTGATTGCAAAAAGCGGATCAGGCGCATCCATTCCCGCAGTTGCCGTCTGCGCGAAGCACTCCGCCAAGCAAACGTTCCACTTTCAAGGTATCATCTGGTGACATTTTTTCGGAGGCTTTTACTATCGCCTCGATCTTTGCTTTGGCGGCCTCTACTAAGCCCTTGCCGAGCTTATCGGCAGCATCAGCGGAAAGCCCATCGAAGTTTATGATTGTTTGGCCGGCCATCTTTTTTCTCTCCCTATAGTGCGAATTAACCCCTGACGTTTTACCGATGCGCGCTCGGAAACCTCTCACATAAGTTGCGCGTCAGTAATGATGCACCCAGACGAGGGATTGTCAATAGCTCGTGGTTGCAAAGTTGACGACCATCACCTGCTGTAGGGCGCGCAATCGATTGGACTACTCGTCGTACTGGCTAATCCTGGCCTTAACCGAAGTTCCGCGCGCGGGCGGGTGCCGCGCACCTGTTGCCGGCAGATCCGGCAGAGAGTTTGATATATGACTGATGAGACGACGTTCGGGGACTTGCTCTCCCCGGAAGAGGCAGCCTTTTTTGAATCGAGCGGGGAGAGTAGCATCGAAGTAGAGGCTGGCTCGGAGAGCACCGCGACAAGTATTAGCGACGCGCCGAACAGCGGCGACAATCCGGCGGAGGCAGCGCCCAAGCCGCAAGATAAGGCACCGCAGCATGTGCCGCTTGCGGCGCTGCAAGAAGAGCGCACCCGGCGGCGCGATCTCGACCGGCAGTTGCGCGAGGCGCGCGAGAAGCTCGCCAACTTTGAGGGCCGCTTCGCTGTGCTCGAACGCGCGAGTGGCAAGCCCGGTGAGCAGCCGCAGCAACAGGACGGTCCGCCCAACCCCGAAGATGACATCTTCGGCGCGGTGAAGGCGCTGCAGGCGCGTCTCGACGGGCAGGACGCGGCCGCGAAGGCGGAGCGGACAGCGGCCGATGAGCGTACCAAGTTCGTCCAGGATTATCGCTCCGACGCGGCGCAGTTCGAGCAGACCACCCCGGATTTCAAGGCGGCCTATGCGTTCTTGCTCAACTCCCGCGCCGCCGAGCTGCGGGCGATCGGCTACGAGGATCCGAAGGCGCTGCACGATGCTCTCACGGCGGACGAGTTCGCCATTGCGCAGATGGCGTTTCAGAAGGGCAAGAGCCCGTCCGAGATGCTGTACGCGCTGGCGACGCAGCGCGGTTACGTGAAGGCGGACGCCAAGAAGCCGGACACCGGCGCGGCGGAAAAACTCGACGCGATCGCGCGCGGGCAGGCCGCGAACAAGAGCCTCAACATTACCGGCGGCTCGACTGGCGACGCCGACATGACGGCTGAACGGCTGCTGTCGATGCCGATGGATGAGTTCGAGGCCTGGGTGGAGAAGCACCCGGCCAAGGCAAAGCGGCTGATGGGCGGCTGATCTGCCCGTCAGTGTGAATTAAGGGCCTCGCGCGAGCCTCGATCGCGCGTTCCGGCCGGTGCGCCGTCACAGCGCCAGCCCGCACCGAGGGCGGAATTTCGGTGATGCGCTCGACCGCAGCGTCACGCGGTCAACCCCCATCACCAAATTCCAATCTCGGAGACATCACGCATGTCCGTGACGCAGTATGCCGTCAACGATCCCCTCAGCAACAAGCTGTGGGCCAAGAAACTCAACGTCGAGGCGCTGAAGGAGACCTATTTCGGCCGGTTCATGGGCGAGGAGTCCTCGAACATGATCCAGGTCAAGACCGAACTTGACCAGAACGCCGGTGACAAAGTCACCATCGGCCTGCGGGTGCAGCTGTCCGGCGACGGCGTGACCGAAGGCCAGACCCTGCAGGGCAACGAAGAGAACCTGACCACCTACAACGATGCGCTCGTCATCAACGAGCTGGCGCATGCGACGCGGGCCAAGAACAAGCGCACGATCGATGCACAGCGCGTGCCGTTCAACCTGCGCAACGAGTGCAAGTCGGGGCTGCGGGACTGGTTCGGTGACCGCTTCGACACCTGCATGGCGAACCATCTGGCGAGCAATCACCTGCAGACCGACCCGCGCTATGCCGGCAACAATGCGGTGACGCCCGCAACCAAGATCGTGCGCCCGGCGGCTTATGCCGACGACGCCGCGGTCGGTGGCGACAACACGGCCAAGTTCAACCTGAACCTGATCGATGCCTGCGTGGAGCGGGCGGAGACGGCCTCGCCGCTGATCCGGCCCATCAAGGTCAACGGCGAGAAGAAATACCTGATGTTCATCCACAACTATCAGGCCACGGATCTCCGCACGAACACGGCGACCGGCCAGTGGCTGGACATCGAGAAGGCGGCGCTGGCCGGCGGCGCGGCGTCGAAATCGCCGATCTACACCGGCGCGCTCGGTGAGTACAACAACGTGATCCTGCACAAGTGGAGCCGGCTGCCGTTCGGCATCTCCAATGCCGGCGCCTATGTGCCGAACACGCGGCGCGCCGTGTTCTGCGGCGCTCAGGCCGGCGCGGTCGGCTTCGGCAAGGAGTTCGCCAAGGGTTCGCACTTCAAATGGGTAGAGGAACTCTTCGACTATGAGCGTGAACTTGGCGTGTCGGCACAGACCGTGTGGGGCATCAAGAAGTCGGTCTTCAACGGCCAGGACTTCGCGACCATCCCGGTGACCACCTTCGCGGTCGCGCACTGACGCACTCGAATTGTGACCCAAGGCGGCGGCCGATTGGCCGCCGTCGTCGTTTGCATGCCCTTCGAAAGGACCCCCTTCATGTCGACCGCACGCAAGAACGCGCTGCAGCTCGTGCACTATCTGCGCTTCAAGGTGAATTTCAACGATGCCGCCTCCGGCGCGGCCATCTCCAAGAACTGGCTGCCCAAGGGCGCCATCATCCTCCGCGCGACCGCAACGGTGACCAGCGCATTCAACGCTGCGACCACCAACACCCTGAGCGTCGGCACGGCCGGCGACAGCGCCACCAACATCGTGAACGCGCAGACCGTGGGCGCAGTCGGTCAGTTCGTGAGCGCTCCGACCGGTGCCGCGCTTGGCCCGCTCGCGGCCGACAAGCAGGTCCAGGTGACCTACACCCAAACCGGCGCCGCTGCGACGGCTGGCGCAGCTTACGTCGTCATCGAGTACGTGCCGGACAATGATCTGAACATCGGGCAGTGATGGACCCGCTGCTGTTCCTGACGCATTACGGCGCGGCGGTTGTCGACGATCGGCAGCCGCCCGCCGCTCCCGTGGCTCCTGCGCCCGTGGCGGTGGACGATGGCAAATTATCTAGACCTGCAAAACGCGATCGCAAGCGACCTGACGCGAAGCGATCTCGGAAGCCAGATCCAAGGCGCCATTCAGGACGCGGTCAAGCAGTATGAGCGGCAGCGCTTCTGGTTCAACACGACCCGGAGCCTGACGTTTCGGACAGTGCCGGGGCAGGGCACCTATACCGGCGCCGATCTCGCGCAAATCCCGGACATCATCCGGATTGACCGGCTGTTCCTGCGCTGGGGGACGAGCGTCTATCCGCTCGACTGGTACGAGCCGGATGAGTTCGAGTTCCTGACCGCGCTGAATGTCTCGAATGGCCGGCCCACGATCTACACCTATGCGGACCGGCAGATCATCATGTACCCGGAGCCGGTGCAGGCGTGGGTGATCCGGCCGCATATGCACTACCGGCTGCCGCCGCTGGTCAACTCGACCGACGCCAACGCCTGGACGAACGAGGCGGAAAATTTGATCCGGGCGCAGGCCAAGCTGATCCTCTACATGAACGTGCTGGAGGATGCAGACGGCGCGGCGCGGATGCAGGCGCAAATACCCGGCCTCAAAGCTGGTCTCGACTATGAGACCTCGGCGCGCTCGGCGACCGGCCGCATTCGCGGGACGGAGTTCTAATGCCCCTCATCCCCTTCGGCGAGTACCGGCCTGATGTCTCGGACTATCAGGCCACGACCGGGCGCGGCGTGCTCAACGTGGTGCCGCGCAATGACGGCTACGGGCCGTTCCCGTCGCTGGCGGCGCTGTCGCAGGCGCTCGGCGAGCAGTGCCGCGGCGGCTTCGCTGCCTATCGGGTCGACGGCTCGGTGGTGGTGTTCGCGGCGACCGCAACGGACCTCTACCAGCTCAATAACACGACGTTCGGGTGGTCGAGGATCTCCAAGGCCGGCGCATCATACCCGGCGATCTCGGCCGGGGACCTCTGGCAGTTCCGGCAGTTCAACAATCTGGTGATCGCGGTCCAGGCGAACACGGTGCCGCAGGTGTTCGACATCACGACGTCGTCGGCGTTCGCCGATCTCGCCGGCAACCCGCCGCAGGCACGCTACATCGACGTGGTCGGGCGCTTCGTGGTGCTGACCGGACTGCTGTCCAATCCGAACCGGGTGCAGTGGTCGGGCCTCAACGACGTCAACGGGCCGACGTCATGGACTCCTGGGCTCAACTCCAGCGACTGGCAGGACCTGCCGGACGGCGGCTTCTGCCGCGGCATTGCCGGCGGCGAAAGCGGCCTGATCATGCAGGACACGATCATCCGGCGCATGACCTATCTGCCGGGTGACCCCCGCGTGTTTCAGATCGAGAAGATTGCGGAGAAGCTCGGCATCTACGGCCCTTACAGCCTCGTGCGCTCGGGCTCGACCGTGTTTTTCTACTCGCTGAAGGGCTTTCAGCGGGTCGACCCCGGCGGTGTGCCGGCGCAGATCGGGCGTGAGCGCGTAGACCGGACGTTCTTCGCCGATCTCTATGCCGCCAACCCGCAGCTGTTCCAGGGCGTGGCCGATCCGCGCTCGTCGCGCATCCTGTGGTTCTACAAGTCGGTGAACGGCCAGACCAACCAGTTCGACAAGGTGCTCTGCTACGATGCCGTGCTCGACAAGTTCACTCCGCTGCGTGTCTCCGGAGAAGTGGTGTTCGAAATGTCGCAGCCGGGTGTGACGCTCGAAGCGCTCGACGGCCTGGTGGGCACGAACCTCGACGCCATCACGCAATCGCTCGACGGCTTCCAGGCGGCGATCGTCCCGGAGCTCGCCGCGTTCGACGGAGCCCATACCCTGAGCTTTTTCCGCGGGCCGATGCTGGAAGCGAGCCTTGAGACGGCGGAGCAGGGCACGGACGGGCGGCGCATCAGGATGAAGCGCGGCTTCCGGCCGGTGTCGGATGCAACGTCCGTCTACGGCTCGGCGTCGCGGCGCGAGAACCTGCAGCAGGCGGCAACGGTCGGCGCCGAAAGCTTTCTCAATCCCGTCACCGGGATCTGCAACATGCTCTTGGATACCCGTTACAGCCGCTTCAAGTGCCGCGTGCCCGCCGGCACGACATGGACCTTCATGAGCGGCGTCGAGCCGCTCGGGCTCGCGCCAGTGGGGACGAGATGAGCGGTTACAGCGTCTCGACCCAGGAAAAGGACCCGTCCAAATTCGCGCTCGCGATCCAGAGCCTCTACAACGGCCGATCGAACGCGACGGGAACGGTCACGTTCGCGGTGGGCGCGACCACCACTACAGTCAACCCGCCGAACTGTGCCGCGCAATCCGCGGTGTTCTTGTTCCCTCGGACCGCGAATGCTGCGGCGGCGCTCGCTAGCACCTTCATCAGCGTGGTCGGAAAGCAGTCGTTCACGATCGCGCACGCGAACAATTCTCAGACGGATCGAACCTTCTTCTATGTCTGTCTCGGCTGATCTCGTCTGCGTTCCGCCGCAGCGGGCGCGCGAAGTCTGGCCGCATGTCGCAGCGCGGCTGCGCGCGGCCTATCTGCGGACCGATCTCGGCCACACGGCCGACCTCGAGCGCGATGTGCTCGAAGGCGACGGGCTTTTGTGGCTCGCGACGTCAGGCGACGGCATCGACGCCGCCGCGGTGACGCTGCTGGTCCACACGGATCGGCATCTCGTCTGTCAGATCACGGCCTGCGGCGGCGCCAACATGGATCGCTGGCTCGATCTGCTGCCGGCCATCGAAGCATGGGCGAGGGCAGAAGGCGCGGCCAAGGTCCGCATCTACGGCCGCAAGGGATGGGTGCGCGCCTTGCGAAACTATCACGTCTCCAACGTCGTTCTCGAAAGGCCTCTATGACATGGGCGGGACCAGTAAGACCACGCAAACGCAGACCTCGCAGCTGTCGCCCTACGAACCGGCCGCGGGGACGCTCAACGGCATCCTCGGCAATCTCTCGACGATTGCCGGCGGCGTCGGCACCACGCCGAACACGGCGCAGACCTCGGCGATCAATCAACTGTCGGCGAACGGCGCGGCCGGCAGCCCGTTTACCTCGGCGCTGACGTCAGGCGCGCTCGGGCTTCTGAACGGCGGCGGAGCGACCAAGAATGATGCGGCCATCACCTCCAACCTCAACGACTACAAGGGGCTGTTGACCTCGACCGCGAACGGCTCGGAGATTGGCGCGAATTCTGCGCTCAAACCTCAGCTCGACCAGATCACGCGCGACGTGACCGATCAGGTCAACGGTGCGTGGGCGGCGGCGGGACGCGATGGTTCGCCCGGCAATGCGCAGGCGCTCGGCCGAGGCATTGCGGCGGGCGTCGCTCCGGTGATTGCGGCTCAGTACAACACGGACAAGACCAATCAGCTGAACGCGGCCAGCTCGCTCTACAATGCAGGCAACACCACCTACGGCATCCTGAACGGCAACAACGCGACCGCCAATGGCAATATTGCTGCTGGTACCAACGTCGCGGGTGCTGCGCTCAACAATCAAAATTGGGGCGCCAACACGACGCTTGCCGCGGAAGCGCAGCGCTCGGGGATTCCGCTCGACCAATACAAGACTCTGCTCGGCATGGTCTCGCCTGTCGCTGCGACCTTCGGCACGCAGAACGGGACTGCAACGGGCACCTCGGAAATGAGCGGGCTGCAGCAGATGGCGATGCTCGGGCAGGGCCTGGGCTCGTGGAGCAGCCTGTTGTTTGGAGCTTGATGAGATGGCTGGAATTCTCGACTTCCTGACCGGCAGCAATGCTGCGGCCTCGCCCTGGGGGGCGCTGTATCCGTCGCCATTGCTTGTATCTGATCCACAACGGCAGGCCGCGGAAGCCGCAGCCTCGTACGGCGCGATGGGGCTCGATCCTTCCAGCGTGCTGCCAATCGATCCGTTCGGCGATCCGCGCAAGCTCTCAGTTGCCGACCCGGCTGCAAAGAAGGCTTCGGGCTTCGGCGCGGGCGTCATGCCATTCAGCTTCGCCGGACCCGGCTCGATGAACGTGCAGCCGTCGCAGATCGCGGGACCGGCGGCACCTGGCGCGCCTACTCCTGCAGTTCCGCAGACTCCTGCGCCCGCCGCTCCTGCTGCGGCCTCCGCATCCGGTGCGCCGCGGCCGCTGGCTCCGCCGATGAACATCGCACCCGCGGGCGATGGGGCGGCAAGCCCGGCGCCCGCAGCCTCGGCCGCGCCACTCTCGCTCGGCGGCGCGGGGCTGCTCGATCGGCTCGGCGCTGCGAGTGCGAGCATGCAGAACAGCCACGGGCTCATTCCGAAACTGTTCAACGGCGTCTCGGCGCTTGCGAGCGGCGAGCGCACGGATGCGGTGGGTCAAGCGGCGAATGCGACGTCAAAGGCGCTGCTCGCGAAGGGCGCTTCGCCTGCCGACGTCCAGGCCGCCATGCGCAATCCAGGCCTGATGCAGGCGCTGGTCAATCAGTTCTACGGCCGCGACAAGTTCAAGGTGGTCTCAACCAGTGAGGACGGCAGCGGCCGCAAGGCGTACGGCGTGTTCAACGAGGTCGATGGGACCATCAAGCCGCTCGCGGGTCCCGCATCTGGAGAGGATAGCGCGACCGTGACCGGCCCCGATGGCAAGCCGATCGCGATCCCGCCCGGCGTTGACCGCAAAGAGTTCGTCAAGCGGATCACGGAAGCCTCGGCGGATGCAGCGACCGGCAAGAAGACGGAGGCGCAGGCCAAGGCCGGCTCGTTCGCGGCGCGCATGGAGCAGGCTGAGAGCGCGATGGGCGGCCTGCAGAGCGAAGGCCTGAGCTTGTGGGGCAAGGGTCTGGATGCGCTGCCCGGCGGCGTCGGCAATCTCGCGCAGTCGCCGCAGTACCAGAAATACAATCAGGCGAAGTCGGCGTTCATCACGGCGCTGCTGCGTCAGGAGTCCGGCGCCGCGATCGGGAAAGCCGAGTTCGACCGTTACGATAAGGAGCTGTTCCCACAGCCGGGCGACGGCCCCGACGTGGTGAAGCAGAAAGCCCAGATGCGGACGGCGGCCATCGAGCAGATGCGCGGCGCCGCCGGGCCCGGCTATCGCGCCGCCGCGCCGCAGCCTACTGCGCCGTCGTCCGCGAGCGGGACCGTCTCGATTGGCGGGGCCTCGATCCCCTGGAGTGTGAAGTAGATGCCGGAATTGACCATCGGAGACCGCACGGTGACGGTCGGCGACGAGTTTCTGAAGCTCTCGCCCGATCAGCAGAACGCGGCTGTGCAGCAGATCGCGGGCCAACTCGGGATCGGCGCCGCGCCGCCGGCGCCTGTCGCGACCAACAACCTCGTGCGCTCGGCCGCGACTGGTGTTCCGATCATCGGCGGGGCGCTGAACAAGCTCGACGCCGCGACCAACGCCACGCTCGCGCCGCTTCTCAATCGCTTCTTCGCGCCTGAGGATCGGCTGCAGGAGCCGACGTTCTCCGAACGCTATGCCCATTCGCTGCGTGACCAGCAGGGCATGGACGAGCGTTTCGCGAAGGACCATCCTGTGATCGACACGGCCGCCAACGTCGCCGGCAACGTGGCGTCGATGACGGCGCCGATGTCGGCCGCGCCGAAGGCGTTTGGCCTGGCCGGGTCTCTCCCTCAGATGGTGAGGAATGGTGCGATCTCCGGCGGCGCGCTGGCTGCGGCCGATGCTGCGGTCCGTGGTGAAAGCCCGATTGAAGCGGCCGGCATGGGCGCGGCGATCGGCGGGGTTGCTGGGCCGGTAGGTAGGGGCGTGGGCAAGGTGGCGGCTGCGATTGCTGACCGCGTGAGACCGGCCGCGCCGGTGGCGCAGAACATCGCTCGGGTCGGTGATGTCGAAATTCCGCTGTCACAGTCTCAGGTGACGCAAAACCCGGCGCTCTCCGCGGAAGAGCAGATCATCTTGCGCGGCGGTCGCGGCGAACCGGCGCAGGAGCGGGCGCAGGGCTTCAAGGATCTCCAGGACGCGCGCGTGAGCGCGGCGCGCGACAACATCGCGGCCGGGTTCAATCCGAACGGCGCTGGTGCCTCGCCGCAGGATGCGGCGGAGCGCATTGCCGCCGAATTGATCGCGAAAGAGCAGGCGCAGCAGGCCGCAGACGTGGCCAATGTCGCTCAGGTCGGGCGCGAAGGGCGGTCGCTGGCCCGCTCGCTCGATGCCGGCGGCCAGATGCGCGCGCCGTCTGCCTTTGACGCGGGCGAAACGCTGTCCGATCGGATCGCGGCGGCGCGCGAGGCGGCAAAGGCGGACTACCGGGGCAAATATGCCAAGGTGGACGAACAGCCGGGCGAGTTTGCTCCCGGCTCGGCGGCCGGCTTCCGCAACGACGTTGAGGCCGGGCTTGCGAACGCGGATCGACCCGTATCGCAGCTCGACGAGACCAATCACAGCCTTTCGCTCAAAGCGCTCGATGTAATTGACCGGCGGCTAAACGCTGTCGGTCCCGGTCGACCAGGCGCTGTGGCTGATCTCGGCGCCGAGCACGCGCAGAACGTGGCGGACGTTCGGGCCAAGTACGGCGATCAGGTCGCGGCGGCCTATGACCGCCAGAAGGCGGCGGCCACAACGCCAAAGTCGCAAAGCCTGCTGGAATTCATCGCGTCAAAGGGCGGCTTGGGGCCTGATGCGGAATTGGAGGCGATCGGCGCGCACAATCACGTCGTGAACGTAGATGGAGCCGGGCGTCGCAAGCTGGTCCGGCAGGGCGGCTGGCCGCTCGATTATGCACGCGAGGCAGCGGAGGAAGCCGGATACCTGCGGGGCGATCACAACGCCACCTCGACGCAGCGCGATTTCCTCGACGCGATTGATACAGAAATGCGCGGGCAAAAGCGGTACCCGGAGGGTTTCGAGGGGCACGCGACCAAGCGTGAGCGGGCAGCGCGATCGGAGCGCGAGCAGCACGATTACGAGCAGCACATTCGAGGCTTGGAGGAGGATCTTGCGGCGGCCGGCCACAGCGAGCTCAATCCGGACGTTCGCCGTCGCGCGGTTGAGTTAATGTCGCGCGAGGGTGTGGACGCCGATACGGCGGTCGAACATGCCTTCGCTCAATTGGAGCAAGAGGACGCGGCCGGGCTCGGCGGCTTTCCTGGCGATCGGGCCGCGCCGCCGGCAGCGGCTCCGAAAACTGCGCAGCGGCCGGGCGCAGGCTTCACGATGCGCGACGTTGAGCAGGTGCGCAAGGAGCTGGTGACGCTCTACGGCGACGCGCGCCGAAAGATGATGGCGGGCGGCTCGGGCGCGGACGTGCACGCGCTTGAGCACATCATGGACCAATTCGGCGCTCGCGTTGAGCGCATGGTGCAGGAGGGCAAGTTCTCGGGCGACGGGCCGGCGGTGCTCGAGATGCAGCGCGAAGCGCGAGCGGCCTTCGCCGACTACAAGGCGAAGTTCTCCAGGCGTGGCTCGGGCGATGCCGTCGGTGCGGCCGTTGAAAAGATCCTCGGCAAGTTCTCCGACACGGCCGCAACGCCCGATGCGGTTGTCAGGCTCGCTTTTGGCGATTTGAGCCGGCCCGGCGGGCAAATGCCGGTCCAGATCGCACAGCGCATCATCTCGATTTTCGGCCGCAACTCGCCGGAGTTCACGACCTACAAGCAGGGGCTGTTCGCGCATCTGATGGAAGGCGCTCCGGAGAAGGCGGCGGCGCGCATCGATGAATTTCTGAAGGGCACAAAGGGCAAGCTCCTGGCTCAGACCGTGTTCGACGGGCAGGAGCGCGCGGCGCTGGCGCAGCATGCGCAGCGGCTGCGCTCGACGCTGCCGCGTCCGAATGATCCGGGCGTCGCGGCAGCCGCGATCCGCCGCTACACCGGCGCCGACGGCGCGCCGCCGGCCTCGCCGCAGAAGATCATCAACGATTTGATGGGGGCCAATGGCAAGGGGACCGGCGCCAACGCGCCGCTGATCGCGCAAGGGCTGAAAAAGCAGCTCTCGCCGGAGAGCTGGAACAGACTTCGGCAACTGGCCTTCCGCGAGTTGACGGACGCGGGCGAGGGGAAAATTCCGTTCGAAGCGCAGGCGCTGTCTCAGCGGCTGCACGAATTCTTGAACGAGAGCGGCGGCCAGCTCGCGCAGGTTCTTTACTCGCCGCAGGAACTGGATCTGATGCGCAAGCTCGCTGCGGTCTACAAGCAGATGATCCCGGTGAAGGGGACCTCCAACCCCTCGGGCACCGCGCCGATGCTGGCGAAGATGGCCGGCGGGTTGCGTCAAACGCTGTTGCCGCTACTCGGGCTGACGCATGGCGGCTTGCCGGGCGCTGCGGTGGCCTTCGCAGCGGACAAGGCTGTGACTGCCGCAGGCAACCTCAACGCCGCACACAACGCCACGCGTCTGTTCTACGGGCCTCAAGCAGGGCGGCCGGTGAGTGAAAGGCTGATGCTCGCTTCAGGCCTGCGCAGTCAGGCAGCCATTCAGCAATCCAACGAGGACCGGCGCCGCTCGAAATAGACCACGGCAACGTAAACAGCAACGGCGAGGGCAATTCCGCTCAAACCGCCGAAGCGAGCAACCATCGCGTGAACGCCGAACCTCACGACAGCCATCGAGGCTGTGAAAAGCACGATGCAAAGCCAAATGATCGGCCGCATATGCGCCGCCTCCTGGGGAACTGAATGAACGGAGACGAGATCTATCACGGGCTGCTTGACCGCGGCTACAGCCCGGCGCGTGCGGCGGCGCTCACTGGAAACATTCTCCAGGAGTCTGGCGGCGATCCGACGCGGCTCAATCGCAAGGAAGGCGCACAAGGTCTGCTGCAATGGAGGCTCGACCGCCTGCAAGGCCTGCGTGATTACGCGGCGTCGCGCGGCGCCTCCGCCAATGATCCGAATGTCCAGCTCGATTACATCGGTATCGAGATGGGCGGCAAGGAGAAGCGCAGCTCCGCCGGCTTCCAGGCGGCCGGCGACGTTGCATCGGCCAACGCCGCGCTCAGGCCCTACATCCGCTATGGCGATGACAGTCAGGGGCGGCGGCTCGCCTATGCGCAGGGCTTCCTGAACGACGGATCAAGGGCCGTGCCGCTGTCGATGGCGGGGCCGGCGCAGGGGGTAAACGGGGCGGTTAAAGACGGCCTTAACCGCCCTGTCCAACAACCGGCGCCCGATGCGGCTGCATCGCCGGCGGCGCCACCAGCGAAGGCGCAGGCCACGCCGATGTTCGACATGGCCGCTCTCGCAGCCGTCCCGCAACTTCGCAACATTCTCCCGCCGCGGCCGAATTACTTTGGCCTGGAAACGGCGCCGTTCTCCCTGAAAGGCTGAGCTTATGACGTTCTTCAAATGGTCGCAGATCGCGGGCAACAACGGCAATGCCGACACGACCTGTCCGTTTCCGGAAGGTATGGCGCCATCGGCTGTCAACGACGGCGTGCGCGGCGCGATGGCGGCGCTGGCGAAGTATCGCGACGACGTCGCGGGCGCGATCGTTACCGCTGGCACCGCGACGGCTTACACGCTGGCGAGCTATCAGGCCTTTGACACGCTGGTCCATCTCGATCGGCAGGTGATCGCGTTCTCGCCACATGTCACCAACGGCAGCGGCCCAGTGACCCTCAACGTCGATGGATTGGGCGCCAAGCCGCTGCGTTCGGCGCCCGCGGCCGAGCTGCAGGCGGGCGTGCTGATCCAGGGCACGCCTTACACGGCGCTCTACAGCGCTGCGGATGGCGTGTTCTATCTCGAAGGTTTCTTCGGCAATCCCTACTGCATTCCGCTCGGCGGTGGCATCGATTATTGGGCGCCGACCGCGCCGAACAGCTCGTTTGCGTTTCCCTACGGCCAGGCCATCAGCCGGGCCGCCTATGCTGCGCTGTTTGCGTTGATCGGCACGACTTACGGCACAGGCGATGGCACGACGACCTTCAATCTTCCGGACAAGCGCGGGCGGGTCTCTGCCTGCCCCGACAATATGGGCGGCACCACGGCGAACCGGTTGGTTACGGGCGGCATGGCGAGCATCCGGCACACCCTCGGCGCGGCTGGCGGCGAGGATGCGCATGCGCTCACGGTCAACGAGATGCCGAGCCACTATCACGGCGCCGGTATCTACGATCCCGGCCATGGCCACAGCACCGATGCGTTCAAATTCTCCAACAGTGCCGCGACGGTGTCGCAGCAGACCTTCAGGTCTGGTACAACCCCTCGACAGCGACGGTCAACGCCAACACGACCGGCGTTCGCGTGAACAGCTCGAACGGCCTCGACACGACCGCCAGCGCGGGCGGCAACGCCGCGCACAACGTCGTGCAGCCGACCATTCTCTGCAACTACATCATGCGGGTCGTCTAAGCCGCCAATTTGTATCGTACGAAACAACGACAGCAGCCGCCCGTTCCGGGGCGGCTTTTTGCATTGGGGGCAGGGCATTGGCAGATGGGAATTTCGAGCGCTGCCTGCGGCGCGTGCTCGGCAGCGAGGGGCGCTACTCCAATCATCCGGCGGACCCTGGCGGGGCCACCATGTGGGGCATCACCTTCCGGGATTACAGCGCCTGGCGCCGCCTGAAGGGCCAGCCGCCGCGCGACGTCAGGCTGATCACGCTCGACGAGCGCAATGAGATCTACCGCAAGAAATATTGGAATGGCGCGCGCTGCGACGAGCTGCCGGATGGTATCGACTATTGCGTGTTCGATGGCGCGGTTAACTCGGGCGTGGCTCAGTCGGTGAAGTGGCTACGACGTGCGCTCGGCGTCAAGGATGACGGGGACATCGGCGACCATACCCTGCTGGCTGCCCATGACGCGGACCCGCACGAGGTAGTTGCCTCGATCTGCCGCCAGCGGCGGGCCTTCATGCGCAAGCTGAAGACGTTCCCGACCTTCGGCAATGGCTGGATCAAGCGCGTCGATCTCGTCGAGCAGGTCGCTTCCGCCATGGCGATTCCGTCACTGCAGGATGACCACATTCCGCACCACGCCGCACCAACCGGCTGCGCAAAGGCGCGGACGGAGGACGTCGCCCCGCCGCCGGTGACCCCGGCGACGGCGACGGCAACAACGGCGACGGTCTCCGCGGGCGCGGCGACGGTGCAGACCATTCAGGAACAGCTCGCGCCATTCTCCGAAACCCTCTCGGTCATGAAGTACGTGCTTCTGGCCTGCGCGGTGATCGGGGTTGGCTTCACGCTCTATTCGCTGTGGACGAACGCCAAGCTCAAGGAGGCGATTTAGTGCTCTCACAACTGTTCTGGACGGTCGCGACGTCCGATCTCGCCTTGGCCTTCGACGGCCTGGTGCTCCTGCTATCGGCCGGCGTCGGCTTCGTTCCGCTCGGTCGGTACCTGCCGGTCATCGGCGCTTATGTTCCGGCTGCGCGCCTGCTTGCCGTGCTGGTCGGCCTGGGCGTGGCCTTCGTCTGCGGGCACCGCGTGGCCGGTGAGCGGGAAATGCTGAACAGCCTGCGCGCAACGCTCGCCATCAAGCAACGCGACCTCGACATCGCGGCCAAAGCGGCGGCCGACGCCAATAAGCGAGCGGCCCAACTTCAGGAAGACTTCAATGCGCAACATCAAGACGACACGGGTTACATCGCCTCACTGCCGGCGCGGCCTGCTTGCGAGTTCACTGATGCTGACGTGCGCAATGCTCTCGGGCTGCGCCTCGTCCAAGGCCGAGGCTCCGGCCGTGCCGTCACCCGCCCGTGATCTGCCGATGGTGCCTCAAAAGCTCGTCGAGGCCCCGCCGCCACCGGCCCTGGATACGCAGTGCCGGTTTCCCTGGTACGGCGTCAAAGGATGCAGGGGCAAAGACACCCGGGCGATGCTGCGCCTCACGGTCAGCGATGACCTCCAGATCCGCAATCAGCTCGGCCAGACCGCCGGTTGGTACGAGGGCGTTCGCGCCAGCTACGCAAACTTCAAGCCGAAAGGGCTTTAGCCATGTCCGACACGCTGGAAATCCGCGCGATTGTCGCCGCGGTGCTGGCCGAGCAGCAGGGCCAGTCAAAGGCGCTCGCGGAGGAGGCGGCCGCCGCCGTCCTCCGCGCGTTCGGGCTCGATGATGAGGATCACAGGGAGTTGCGGGCAGATTTCCAGCACCTACGGCGCTGGCGTAAGAGCGTCGAGCAGGCGCAGAGCCTGACGTTTAAGGCTGTCATCGGCACGCTTGCAACGGGATTTATTGCCGTCGTGTGGATGGGCGTGAAAGGCGTTTCTCGGGAAATAATCGCTGTTGTTAGGTTTTTGCCTGCTTATCGTCTTTGCGGTGCAAGATCGTTCGCCAAGTGCGCTTGGCTGTATGGATTAAATATAGGTCTGCGAGCTGTTTAGCAGAACGCAAATTTACAAGCGGCGTTTCGTCTGGATCGCCAATCGTGCGTAGGGCTTTGAAAAGACGGTCTCGATGCTGCTGGTCGGGCATAAAAGGAGCGAAGCCCTGGTGAAGTCGTTCCTCGAAGTCTTCCGCTTTACCATTCCAGTTTCCGTAGCGTTGAAGTGCTCCGGCTAAGCTTCTAACAAACTCATGCCGTGCCAAATCATCAAACCGATAAAACGTATCGGATTTGGAGATCATTGCGAGCCCATGGAAGTACGGTGCAAAGATCGGCTCGGCATCCACTTCTGACAGGGGTGCGAAAGCCATCATACAGTGCATGGCGTTGTCGATGTGACTATCTGAGAGCGCGACGGCGCGACCATCCCCCCAAAAGCTCTCCCCCGAACGAATGTCAATCGGACGGTGACGTTCGAGGTCGCGTACTTCCTTAAACATCCTTTGTTCGAAGCCCGCCCGCTGAAACCAAAAATAGCCTGCGCTTCCAATGTTGAGGCACGCGACGGTCAGCTTTGCAAGGGTGGTAAGCCGACCAAATAGGGCTGCTAGCGGCATGTTGTCATGGAGTGTAATCTGAAGTGTCAGCTCGTCCTTCTTGCCGATCCAAAGAAGTTGGACAGGCTCAATGTGCTCATTCCATTTTGCTAGGACTTTTGCTCGAAGAGAATGTGATGGTGTGTAGACGGCCGATTTCGCTCTCCATTTTTGTTTCGCCGAAGACATCGGAGCTGCGGGGCGTGCGAGTTCGGCTTCCAACAGCTGTTGGGCTTCCATGTCCAATTTCGCGATTTCGTTCCTGGCCCAATTTGCCCACGCCCTCGCATCTCCGTTTAGGGTCTCGTACTGCGCGCGAAAGGGTGCGGAGAGTAGGATACTTGATCGATCCGGGTCCGCCATTGAATCAATAAACCATTCCGTGAGCTCGTCGGGCTCTAGGGTAGGTGCTCCAATTGTTCGCTCAGTCTCCAAACGAGCACGAGCTAGATCTAGGATCTTCTCGGCATCTTCGTGAGTTACCCGTTCTCTAGGAGGAAGATCGGTTAGATCGGTGGCCGGATCCACGTAAAGCGTTGCGAGACGCACGGCATGGACGCGCTCGGCAAAATCTTTCGCAGCCTGGAAATCTTTCGGATCGATCGTTAGCATCGGCGACCAAACAGCCCACTGCAACTTTCGACGATGATTTTCTAAGGAGCGATCGATCCAGGCTCCGTCAGCGTCTGGGGGCTGTACAGCTCGCGCTGTGATCATGCTCGCTTTTCCAATTTCTTCCAATGCAAGCAAGCTTAGATGATAGACGATATGAGGCCACCCCGGCGTTAGGCGCTCCGAAGCTGTGATAAAGGATTCGGCCTGTTCCAGACAAAGGCGCCGCGTAAGTAGAACTTTCTCGTCCAAGGTCGCCCCCTGGGCCACATTTGCTCAAAAGCGCCGGTAGACCCCTCTCTTCAGAACTACTCACCGAAACGTTTACGCTGGCGAACCGAACGCCTCGGGTGTTGGGGGCTAGACCTGCATGAACCGACGATATTTTACATCGATTTCGTCTCTTCTAAAAGACGAGTACCATAGCGGCACTTGCGGGCGGAAGCCAACGGGTATCTATGATCACGAGTTTCACAGCACGGGGTGGTTAGCGCGAGTCGATGTGAGGTCTCAGGAGGTCAACGGTTTCCACCAATCCGTCAGCTTCCCCTTTTGATGCCGCTTGGTTTTGTGCCGGCCGGGCGATCAGGCTAATTTCCACGGCTTGAAGCACTTTCAGGATGGTGCTGAATTTCGGCTTTGCTTCGCCACCAAACGACAAATAGAGATTTTCGCGCGACAGGCCGACCTTCTCCGCGACTTCGCCGACCCTTAGCGCGAGCGGCGACACCGATCGCCATCGCGATGAGAGAGGGATCGCCGGATTCCAGAGCTTTAGTGATGTAGGCGGCAATCGTTTCCGGGTATCGAGATACTCGGCCGCGTCGTGTTGCTTGATTTTGGTCATCGCTCAGTCCTACAAGTTAGCGGCCAATTTCGCGGCCTTTGCGGCTGGCAGGGCATACGGATGATCCGATGTCGGCCGAGCAAGCCGATTCTGTAGTGAGCAATCAGAGAGAGTCGACGTAGGGCCGCAACAGGTTGACGGTTTCGAGCAAACCGTCGGCCTCCATTTCCAAAAACAGTGTTTCGGCGGTTTTCTCAGGCCGCTTGAACCTCTCCCGCATCTGGCGAATTGCCGCGACAGCTCGTCCGGGATCGAGCGCAATCGTATCCGCTATGAATTCATCGGCTGATTTTGCTTCGACGTTCAGAGCGGAGAGGATTTTTGAAGGAAAGTCCTTCAGATTCTCCGTGACGATCATGGACGCTTGGGTTTTGACCGCTGCGGCCAAGACGTGCGCATCGTCCTGGTCGGGCAATTCGACGGCGAGCGGCAACAAATGATCGTAGTCATCGACCATCGCGTCTTCGAAGGCGGCTTCCATGAACGCACGGGCTCTAGCCGCACGGTCGCTGGCATCCAGAAGTCTGCGCTTCTCATGGATTTCCTTCAGCGCTCTTTGGGTCTCGTCGAGTACTTCGGCAGACCAGCGGAGGCGGAAAAATTCCGCCTCTGCCAGGGATAGCAGCAGGTTTCGCTTGAGCACGCTGACGAGCGTGCAGGCGTCTACAAAGGCGGTGAAGCGATTGGCGAACAAGGGCCTACAGTAGCTCCCCGTCCAGCTCGGCAAGGTCCGAGAGGGCTTTACTTCGCTTCTCGTCCCGAGATTTTTTGTATGCGAACAGGTCCTCAGCCTTGATTCGCCGGTGACGTCCCACGGTGTCGTACGGTATCTGCCCCTTATCGAGCAGGGAGATAAGGAACGGTCGCGAGACGTTCAGAATGTCGGCTGCTTGCTGCGTGGTCAGCATCTCGTGAACGGGCACAAGCGTGACCGCATCGCCTTTCCCAATGTGTCGGAGTAGCTCCATAAGGAGCGCCGACAGGGCGGGGCCCAAGGTGATTTCCTTTGTCTGCTTTTGCTCGTCGAGAACGCGCAAGGTCGTATCCCCCGCGGCATGAGCGGCGAGGATCGTACGCAGTTGATTTGCTGATGCCTTTTCGGTCTCGGACGGTAAACGGCCGCCGAGTTCCTCAGCATAGGCTGGGACGGTCATATGGCTCCCCTCTGGAAAGGCATAGATAGGCGATATTCGAAGCATTCGCAATATATGAAACATTCGAAGCCATTAATGTTCCGTTGGAGGGTCGCGTTTCGGTGTGTAGTGAGGTGGTTTGGGTTTCCATTCGAACCGAAAACTTCAATCAGATCAATGGTCCGGAGATAACCCGGTTTCCTCGAATATTGATGTAATTCAACGGCTTACCCGCGCCTGGGGGACTAGGGGTCGTGGGTTCGAATCCCGCCGCTCCGACCATTTCTCGAGATCGCTGCGATGTGAGAGCAGCCGGTCCTGCACCTCGGCCAAGCCTTCTGGCCGTGGCGGATCGATTAGAACTCCTGAAGCAGAATCAGACCGACGTGTTTTGGGGTCAAAAAACCCAGTGCGCCTTGCGCCGCGAGCGCGGTTGCGCCGCACAAGGGCGGCTTTTCAACCCGCAAACCCCCGCCTAAACTCCAAGCTCTGGCCGACGGCCGCTTGCCAGCGCCGGAGACCTTTTTCATTTCTAAATCCTGCCGAGCTCGCTCATGGACGCCGCAATTGCCGACACTTCCTTCGGGCATTTCGAGAACGCCGAGCAGATCGCGTTCTGGAACGGTGCGGGCGGGGCGCGCTGGGTGGCGCGGCGGGCGGAGCTCGATGCGATGCTCCTGCCGGTGCAGGAGGCGCTGCTGGAGCGCGCCGCGATCCAGCCGGGCGAGCGGGTGCTCGACATCGGCTGCGGCTGCGGGGCGACCCTGATCGCGGCGGCCGAGAAGGTCGGCCCCACCGGCAGCGTGCTCGGCCTCGATGTCTCCGCTTCCATGCTCACATCGGCCCACGAGCTCGCGCCGGCCGAGGCGCCGGTCAGCTTCGTGCAGGGCGATGCCATGGTGCATCACTTCAAGGCCGCGAGCGCCGACCTCGTGATTTCACGGCTCGGCGTGATGTACTTCGCCAACCCCGTGCGCGCCGTGCTGAACATCCGCAACGCGCTGCGTTCCGAGGGCCGTGTCGCATTCGCCTGCTGGGGGGAGCTGCGCGACAATCCGTGGGCGCTTGAGCCGCTGCAGGCGGCCTATGATTACGTCGCCAAGCTGCCGGGATTGCGGCCGCATGCGCCGGACGATTTTGCTTTCGGCGCCGCCGAATGGGTCGAGAGGGTGATGACCGAGGCTGGCCTGCGACGGGTCCGGCTGGAACGCTGCGATGTCAGCCTCGATCTCGCGGCAGGCAGCGGCCTCGACGGCGCGGTGCAGACCGCGTTGGCGCTTGGCCCCAGCTCTCGCGCGGTGGCCGGGCAGCGGTCCGAAGCCGTCGAGGCGGCCACGGCTGCCGTGCGCAAGGCGCTTGCGCGCTACGCCAAGGGACCGAGCGTCATGGTCCCCGCCTCATTCTGGATCGTGACGGCGGTCGATCCGTAGACGCGCGCGCCGCGGCCGTCGCCTTTCCGCAAAGCCGCAAGATCGGTCGAGCGTATCCGGCGTGGGCGCTGTTAGCTGGTGCCGCCACGGAGCAAGGAACGATGACGGCGGCGCTGCGAAACTTCCACGCCCGGATGCAACGGGTGCTGGATCACATCGACCGGCATCTGGACGATGATCTCGATCTGGACACGCTGAGCAGCCTCGCCGCTTATTCCAAGTATCATTTTCACCGGCAGTTCACGGCCACGTTCGGCCTGTCCGTGCATCGCTATGTCCAGCTCGCCCGCATGAAGCGCGCGAGCTATCAGCTGGTCTACAGCGATGCCGACAGCGTGACGGATGTCGCGCTGGATGCGGGCTACGATGCCCCGGACGCCTTTGCCCGCGCCTTTCGGCAGCGGTTCGGGCAATCGCCGTCGTCGTTCCGGAAGTCTCCCGATTGGGAGCCGTGGCTTGCGGCCTTCGGGCCTCTCGACGAAGCGAGGAGCAAGCTGATGACGACGACCTTTTCTCCTGATGACGTGACGATTCGCGACGTGCCGACCACGCCGGTGGCGATCGTGGAACACCGTGGCGACCCCGCGACACTCGGCGCGAGCATCCAGAGGTTCATCGCGTGGCGCAAGGCGGCCGGCCTGCATCCAAAGACCCATCCGACCTTCACGGTCTGGCGCTCCGAGCGGCGTCCGGCGTCGCCCGCCGACTACAGCGTGGACCTTTGCGTCGGCACCGACCGGCCGATCATGGCCCATGGCTTCGACATCAAGGCCGGCGAAATTCCCGGCGGGCGCTGCGCCGTGCTACGCGTCATCGGCAACACCCATAATCTCGAGCCGGCCGCTCTCTACCTCTACCGCGACTGGCTTCCAGCCAGCGGCGAGGAGACGCGAGATTTTCCGATCTACTGCCAAAGGTTGAATCTGTTTCCCGAGGTTGCCGAGCACGAGACCGTGGCTGACCTATTCCTGCCGCTGAAGTGAGACCCCGAGGCACGATGTGACCCGTCGCAGAAGGCCACCACCCGGCGGGCATCCCATTCCGAGTGGGTGGGACGTTTGCTCCGGTTTTGAATGGTTCCAGTTCCATCACGGGAACCCTGGATCATTTTTAACGTTGATGTCGCGAGCGATCGGGGGACTGTGGCCCCGGCATTGAACCTTCGCGCAGACGTGCGCACCAACCTGATGTTCGGCTCCCGTCGAGTCGATTTTTCAGGAAATTTTGGATCGGCCTCGGGGTTTATCCCGATGGCAGCTTTTATCGTTGAAGGAGGCGCGTATGGTCCTCAAGACTTTGAAAGTCTCATTGTCCGTTTTCGCCGCTGCAACATCGGTCGTGTCGTTGTTTGCCGTGAGCTATGTCGGCCTCGCTCTGCTGGGCTACTGACGAATTCACGCTAGGATACATAGTGGCGAGCTGTGGACGCGCCCGGATCAGCCAGATCCGGGCGCGCTCGTTTTGGCGGTGGCGTCGCGCGCCGCGACGTCAGGCGAACGCCTTCTCCACGGTCTCGATCAGCACGCGGAACGATTTGTCGTGGCGCGTGATCGGCGGAATGGCTCTGTTGATGTCGAGCAGCTGATAGACCGCCATCTGCGCTGCGCGCACCGAATATTCCACCGTGAACACGACGTCGTCGGGGATCTCGACGAACTGGCTGACGAAGGCGAGGTTCTTGGAATTCGCCGGCACCGGCAGCGGCCGGTCGCTCTTGCTTCGCGGCATGAACATGCTGGTGATGTAGGGCAGGCGGCACGGCACGCAGCTCGCATTGTCGAACACCGACAGCTCGAAATTCAGATGGCCGCACAGCTCCTTCAGGATCTCGGCGCCGCTGCAATCCGCCATCGCCTTCGGCACGAAATTGCCGATGCGGTCGGGATGCAGCGCATAGCCCCAGAACACCTGGACGTCCTTCGGCTGGCCGACGAAATGCGGCTGGTGGTACAGCACGATCGACATCAGCCAGTTGGAGTCGGTGAAGGTGACGAGGCCGCCGGTGCCGGCCTTGTTGCCGCTGAAGGCTTCCATCGCATCGAAGAACTGCGCGTTGCGGCAGGTGACGGTGAACGACTCCCAGCAGGATTCCGGAATCGATGAGTTGAACGCGGCGGGATTGCCGAATTCGGGACGGCCCTGCGCGATCTTTTCCCATAGTGCCCAACCCTTGCTCTCGCGCTTGGTCAGGCGCGACGGCGGCGCATGTTGCGAGCCGAGGCTGGTGGCATCCGTCATCGAGCCGTTCTGGAAGAACACGAGATCATCTGGCGACACGGCGAGCGCCTCGCTGCGGCCGTTGCGGTCGAGCGTCAGCTGCCTGACGACATGCTTGCCGGCTTCGGTGGCGATCGCCATGTCGGTCACGTCGACGTCGCCTTCGAGATTGACGCCATGTTGTTCGAGCCACTTCATCAGCGGCACGACGATCGCGTCGTATTGATTGAACACGGTGCGCTTGACGCCGGCGAGCGTCTCGATGCGCGCAAACTCGTTCATGAAGCGATGCAGATAGCGCTTGAACTCGACCGCGCTGTGCCAGGGTTGGAACGCGAATGTCGTCTGCCACATGAACCAGAAATTCGTGGTGAAGAACGGCGGGGACAGCCAGTCGGTGATGCGGGACTTGCCGAGCTTCTCCTCCGAGGCTTCCGTCAGCCTCACGAGCTCGAGCCGGTCCTGCATCGAGAAGCCCATCGTGGAGACGTCGATCTTGTGCCGATTGCGATCGACGAGGCGGGCCTGCGAATGCGCGACGTGGTCCTTGTTGAAGGCGATGGTCTCATCGCGCACGGTGCGGTTGGGATCGTTCGAGCCAGGAATCGTCGAGAGCAGGTCCCAGGTGCATTCGTAGTGATCGGTCGTCAGCATGCGGCCGCCGCGCAGCGAGAACGAGCCGTCCGGCAGCTGCGTGCCGTCGAGGCTGCCGCCGAACGGCAGGTGCTTTTCGAAGATCGTGATGTCGTGTCCCGCGACGCCGCCGTCGCGGATCAGGAACGCCGCGCCTGCCAGCGCGCCGATGCCACTGCCGATGAAATAAGCCTTCATGATGGATCACCCGGATCGTCTGTACCGATCCGGGGTTAGCGGCCGTGTGTCCCGACGGAACTGATTCAGATCAACCGCGGCGAGCCACGGTCGATCACGATCTCGCGCGCAGGCTCAGGCGAATGATTTGATGGCGGCCTGCGCCAGCACTTTCAGCGATTTGTCCCACGGGGTGACCGGTGGAATGGCGCGATCGATCTTCATGAGCTGATAGACCGCGTGCATGGAAGCGCGCACCGAATATTCGATGGTGAACGCGGCATCCTCCGGCAGCTCGACATACTGGCCGATGAAGGCAAGGTTCTGCGAATTGGCCGGCACCGGCAGCGGCCGGTCGCCCGGGCTGCGCGGCATGAACATGCTCATGATGTAGGGCATCCAGCACGGCACGCAGGTGGCGTCGTCGAACACCGTGAGCGGGAAGCGCAGATGCCCGCACAGCTCTTTCAGGATCTCGGCGCCGCTGCATTCCGACATCGGCTTGGGCACGAAATTGCCGACGCGATCGGGATAGAGCCCATAGCCCCAGAAGATCTGAATGTCGGCCGGCTGGTCCGGGAAATAGGGCTGCGTGTACAGCACGATCGACATCCGCCAATTGGAGTCGGAGAAGGACACTAGCGCGCCGGTGCCGGCGACGTTGCCGCTGAAATTCTGCATCGCATCGAAAAAGCGCGGATTGCGGCAGGTGACCGTGAAGGATTCGAAGCTGGATTCCGGGATGTTGGAGTTGAAGATCGCGGGATTGCCGAATTCGGGCCGGCCGGCGGCGAGCTTCTCCCACAACGCCCAGCCGTGGCTGTCCTCCTTGGTCAATTGCTTCGGCGCGCTGTCGTGGCTGCCGAGGCTGGTCGCATCGGTCATCGAGCCCGCCGTGTAGAACACGAGATCGTCGGGGGCGAGTTCGATTGAGCGGCTGGCGCCGTTCTGCGTCAGGTCGAGCCGCGTGGCGCGATGCTTGCCGTTCTCCGTGACGAGCGCGATGTCGGTGACATCGGCGCCGCCGACGAAGTTGACGCCGTGCTCCTCCAGCCAGCGCATCAGCGGCTTCACGATCGAGTCGTTCTGATTGTAGACCGTGCGCTTGACGCCGCCGAGCGTATTCATCGTCGGGAATTCGTTCATGAAGCGGCGCATGTAGCGCCTGAACTCGACCGCGCTGTGCCACGGCTGGAAGGCGAACGCCGTCTGCCACATCAGCCAGAAATTCGTGGTGAAGAACGGCGGCGACAGCCAGTCCGAGATCAGCGAGTTGCCGAGCTTGTCCTCCGGGGTTTCGGTGAGCTTGGTCATCTCGATGCGGTCCTGCATCGAGAAGCCCATGGTGGAGACGTCGACCTTGTGCCGGTTGCGGTCGACCAGCCGCGCCTGCGCATGCGTGACGTGCAGCTTGTTGAACATCTCGGTTTCGCTGAGGATGTTCTCGGACGGCTGCGACGCGCTCGGGATCGTCGACAACAGATCCCAGGTGCATTCGTATTGCTCGGTCGTCAGCATGCGCCCGCCGCGCATCGAGTAGGAGCCGTCCGGAAGCCTGGCGCCGTCGAGACTGCCGCCATAGGGCAGGCGTTTCTCGAACAGGGTGATGTCGCGCCCGGTCACGCCGCCGTCGCGGATCATGAATGCTGCGCCTGAGAGTGAGCCGATGCCACCGCCGATGAAATAGGCCTTCATGATGTCGACCTGCTGTTTAAAGGTTTGAACGAAAATAGGAAAAATGCCGGCAGGCGCGGCAAATCACTTGCCAAACAAAGCCCGCCGGAGCGCAATTTACCGCAGCGGGATGAATTAGTCGTCAACACGCTGAGGTCGTTTGTCCGGGTGCGGCGCAATGTCCCGGCATCGGCTGTGCGCCGTTCTTTCCTCCGTCATTGCGAGCGCAGCGCGCAGCGAAGCAATCCGGGGCTCGGGCGAGACTCTGGATCGCTTCGCTGCGCTCGCGATGACGTCGAGAGGCGGTAGGACGGGCAAAGGCGCGCCCACGATGCTGCTGAGCACGTTGTCCACCGCGCGCCGGTGCCCACCACGGTCCCTCGGTCGAGAATGGTGGGCACGGCGCCGCAGCAGCTTCGCTGGTCGATGCAGCAGAGCAGGGCTCCTTTGCTCACCCTACGCACTCGCGGTCTTGTGTTCGGTCTTTCCCGTCGTCATTGCGAGCGCAGCGAAGCAATCCAGGGCGGCATACGCGACTCTGGATTGCTTCGCTGCGCTCGCAATGACGTTGAGAGAGCACGCTGTGCCATGCTTATCTCGCGCGCAGTGGAAATCCGCCGTCGGGTAGTTGAGAGGCGCCTCAATGCCCCGCCATGTGCCGGCCGATCTCCGTCAGGTCGGCCTCGCCGGCGCGGGTCTCGTAGACCAGCTGGCCGTGGAACATCACCACGAGTCTGTCCGACAGCTCCAGCAACTCGTCGAGATCCTCGCTGACTAGCAGCACCGCGGCGCCGCGGTTGCGGGCGGCCATGATCTCGGCGTGGATCTGCGCCACCGCCGCGAAGTCGAGGCCGAAGCAGGGATTGGCGGCGATCAGGACCTCGACGTCATGGCCGAGCTCGCGCGCCAGCACGGCGCGCTGCACGTTGCCGCCCGACAGTGCCGAGATTGGCGTATCCGGCGTGCGGGTCTTGATCTTGTAGCGGTTGATCTTGGTCGTGGCGTCCTTGCGGAACGCTGATTTGTTGAGCCACCAGCCGCCGCTGGCGAACGGGGCGCGGTCGAACTCGCGCAGCGCGATGTTGTCGGCGACGCTCATGCCGCCGACGCAGGCGTTCTTCAAGGGCTCCTCGGGCAGCAGCGACATCTTGTGCCGCCGCATCTCCTCGCGCGTGGCGGAGTAGGGCGCGCCCGACACGCGGACCGCGCCGCTCTCGGCCTCGCGCTGGCCGGCGAGCACCTCGACCAGCTGGCGCTGGCCGTTGCCGGAGACGCCGGCGATGCCGACGATCTCGCCGGCGCGCACGGTGAGCGAGAGATCCTGCACGGCGAGGCCGCCGGCGTCGTCGCGCGCCACCAGCTTCTCGACCTCGAGCCTGACCTTGCCGGCCTCGCCGGTGCGCGACGGCTGCACCGTGAGCTGCTCGGCGCCGATCATCATCCGCGCCATGTCATCGGGCGTGAGCTCGGAGACCTTGCCGCGGCCGGCGAGCTTGCCGCGGCGGAGGATGGTGACCTCGTCGGCGAACGCCATCACCTCGCGGAATTTGTGCGTGATCATCAGGATAGTTAGCTCGCCGGCCTCGACCATCTTGCGCAGCATGCCCAGCACCTCGTCGGCCTCGCCCGGCGTCAGCACCGAGGTCGGCTCGTCCAGGATCAGGAAGCGGCGCTTCAGATAAAGCTGCTTGAGGATCTCGCATTTCTGCCGCTCGCCGGCGGATATGTCGGAGACCTTGGCATCGAGCGGCACACGAAACGGCATGCGCGCCAGGAACGCCTCCAGCGCCTGCTTCTCCTTAGGCCAGTTGACCACCGCCGGTACGTCGTCGCGCGCCAGCACGAGATTCTCGGCCACCGTCATCGCCGGCACCAGGGTGAAATGCTGATAGACCATTCCGAGGCCGAGCGCGTGGGCGTCCTTCGGGTTGCTGATCGCGCGCGCGCGCTCGGCGATCAGCACGTCGCCCTCGGTCGGGCGGTAGTAGCCCATGATACATTTGACCAAGGTCGACTTGCCGGCGCCGTTCTCGCCGAGCAGCGCGTGGAACGAGCCGGGCTTTACCTTGAGCTCGACATTGTCGAGCGCGGTGAACGCGCCGAACCGCATCGTCATCGCGATGGCCTCGACGCCGAACGCGCCCGAGGGAATCGGATCGTCGCCGATCACGACAGCGCCTCGATCAGCGCGGAGGACGTCGCGACTGCGCCGAACACGCCGCCCTGCATCTTGATCATCTTCAGCGCGTGGTCGTGATTGCCTTTGTCGGTCGCGCCGCAACAGTCCGACAGCAGCACGCATTCGAAGCCGCGGTCGTTGCCCTCGCGCATCGTGGTGTGGACGCATACGTCGGTGGTGATGCCGGTCAGCACGATGTTTTGGATGCCCTTGAGGCGCAGGATCAGCTCCAGATCAGTGGCGCAGAACGAGCCCTTGCCGGGCTTGTCGATGACGATCTCGCCGGGCAGGGGCGCCAGATCCGGGATGATGTCCCAGCCCGGCTCGCCGCGCACCAGGATGCGGCCGCACGGGCCGGGATCGCCGATCCCCGCGCCGATCTGCTGCGAGCGCCAGCGCTTGTTGGCGGGCAGGTCGGACAGATCGGTGCGATGGCCCTCGCGGGTGTGGATGATCAGGAAGTTTTGCGCCCGCATCACCGTGAGCAGCTTCTTGATCGGCTCGATCGGGGCGCGGGTCAGCGACAGGTCATATCCCATCTTGTCGACATAGCCGCCGACGCCGCAGAAATCGGTCTGCATGTCGATCACGATCAGCGCGGTGTTCTCAGGCCGGAGATCGCCGTTGTAGGGCCAGGCGTAGGGCTCGGAGCGGATGGTGCGCTGGGTCATGAATCAAACTCCCGTCAGCATGTATGGGGCCTCATGGTTCGAGACGCGTCGCAAGGGCGACGCTCCTCACCATGAGGGTTGAGTTGGTGCGTCGCCGCGCAAAGACCCCTCATCCTGAGGAGGCCGCCGCAGGCGGCCGTCTCGAAGGATGGCCGCGAAGGAGGTGCTCGCTCCAGCTACTTTCCGCATGACGAGCCGCCTCTCACCGCGTGATGGACAGCTCGGCCGGCGCGCCACTCAAGGTGCGCTTCGGCGAGCAGGTGATGATCATGATCAGAAGCGTCAGGATGTAGGGCGCGGCGTTGAACAGGTGATAGCCGGAGGTGACGCCGACCGATTGCAGCGCCGGGCCGAGGGCGGCGGCGCCGCCGAAGGCGAGCGAGGCCCACAGGCACAGCATCGGGTCCCAGCGTGCGAAGATGACCAGCGCGACCGCGGTGATGCCTTGTCCCGATGACAAGCCCTCGTTCCAACTGCCGGGATAGAACAGCGACAGGAACGAGCCGCCGATGCCGGCGAGGAAGCCGCCGGCCATCGTGGCACGCAGGCGGATCATCAGCACGGAGTGGCCCATCGCGCGTGCCGCATCGGCGCTCTCGCCGGCGGTGCGGATCAAGAGGCCCCAGCGCGTGGTCTTGAACGCCCAGAACAGGATCGGCGCCAGCGCGACGCCGATCAGGAACAGCACGTTGATGCGCAGCGCGGCGCGGACCTGCGGCACGTCGCTCCACCAGCCGAAATCGATCGCCGGCAGCCGCGCGGCGGTCGGCTCGATCAGCGGCTTGCCGAGGAAGAAAGCGAGGCCGGTGCCGAACAGCATCAGCGAAATGCCCACCGCGACGTCGTTGACGCGCGGCAGCGAGCAGATGCCAGCATGCAGCGCCCCCAGCAGCGCGCCGGTGAGGCCGGCAGCGAGCACGCCCAGCCAGGGCGAGCCGGAGAGATAGGAGATGCCATAGGCGCTCATCGCGCCCATCACCAGCGTGCCCTCGAGGCCGAGATTGATACGGCCGGAGCGCTCGGTGATGCATTCGCCGAGACTGACGAACAGGAACGGCGTGGAGACGCGGATGGCGCCGCCGAGCACGGCGAGCGGGACGGTCCAGAGTCCGATGTTGCCGTCAGCCATGGCTCAGGACTTTCCTTTCAGAAACCCGATGCGCCCGTAGAGCGCGTCGCTCGCCAGCACCGAGATGAAGATGATGCCTTGCAGCACCAGCACCGACGCATCGGGCAGGCCGAGCCGCCGCTGCAGCAGGCCACCGGACGCGTTGATGCCGCCGAGCAGGATCGCCACGGGAATGATCGCCAGCGGATTCTGCCGCGCCAGGAAAGCCACCAGAATGCCGGTGAAGCCGTAGCCGACCGCGAGGTTGGCATTGGTGCGGCCCTGCACCGCGGCGACCTCGACCATCCCGGCGAGCCCGGCGCAGGCGCCGGCGAGGAAGCAGACGGTGAGGATCAATTTGCCGACGGACAGGCCGACGATCTTGGCGGCGCGGATGTTGCCGCCCGCGACGCGCGCCGCGAAGCCGAACGTCGTGTGATAGATCAGCACGTAGGACGCGACCGCCAGGATCAGCCCGAATACCAGGCCCCAATGCACGTCGGTGCCGGGAATGGTGCCGATCATGTTGGCGGCGCCGATCTCGCGTGTCGACGGCTTGTTGAGGCTCGCCGGATCGCGCATCACGCCTTCGACGAGATGGTTGAGGATGGCGAGTGCAATGTAGACCAGCAGCAGGCTGGAGATCGTCTCGTTGACCCCGCGATACTGGCGCAGTCCACCGGACAGCAGGATCCACAACCCGCCGCCGGTCATCCCGGCGATCACCATCGCGATCTGCACGACGAGCGGCGGCATGCCTTGCAGCGCCAGCGCCGCTGATGTCGCCGACAGCGCGCCGATCAGCAGCGCGCCTTCGCCGCCGATGATCACCATGCCCAATTGCGCGGGCAGGGCAGTGCACAGCGCCGTCAGAATCAGTGGCGCGGCGCGGCTCAGCGTGTTCTGCCAGGAGAACCAGGTGCCGAACGCGCCGTAATACATGTACCAATACAGATCGAGCGGGTTCTTGCCGAACAGCGCCACGAAGCCACCGAACACCAGCAGCGCGGCGACCAGCGCCGCGCCCGGGATCAATATGTACTCAATGCTCGTGCCGTAACGTTGCAGGAAGCCTGCGTCGGCGGCCGGCGCGATGGCGGCCGCATCAACCGGATCGGCCGCCTCCGTGGTCACGACGTCGCTCCGATCACGCCCTCGACCAGATAGTCCATCTTCTCGAGCTCGGGATCCTTCTGGCCGCGCTCGGTGCCGGCGGTGATCACGACGTTGCCCTTGTTGTCCTTGATAGGGCCCTTGAAGATCGTATAGCCCTCGCCGAGGAATTTGGCCTTGATCTCGTCGGCATGCTTGCGCGCCTGCTCGGAGACAGCCTCGCCATAGGGCGACGTCTTCACCAGCTCTTCCTTGAGACCGCCGCGATAGAAGTTCGGAATGCTCTCGCCGGCGGCCAGCATCTTGACAAACTTCGGATACAGCGCCTCCCAATTCCACTCGGCGCCGGTGAGATACGCCTTCGGCGCCAGCGGCGACTGGTTGACGTGATAGCCGGTGACGAAGGCGCCGCGGCGCGCCGCGTTCTCGACCATCGTCTTCGGACCGTCGACATGGCAGGTGAGCACGTCGACGCCCTGGTCGATCAGGCTGTTGGTCGCCTCGGCCTCCTTGACCGGCATCGACCAGTCGCCGGTGAAGATCACCTGCGTCGTCGCCTTGGGGTTGGCGAGCTTGGCGCCGAGGGTGAAGGCGTTGATGTTGCGCAGCACCTGCGGGATCGGCTTGGCCGCGACGAAGCCGAGCTTGCCGCTCTTCGAGGTATAGCCCGCGACGATGCCCGACAGATATTGCGCCTCGTCGATGTAGCCGAAATAGGAGCCGGCGTTCTTCGGATCCTTCTCGCTCCACAGGCCGCCACAGTGCTCGAAGCGCAGCTTCGGGTACTTGTTGGCCATCTTGATCATGTGCGGGTTGTAGTAGCCGAACGAGGTCGGGAACAGCAGCGTCGCGCCGTCGAGATTGATCATCGACTCGATCGTCTTCTCGACCGCGTCGGTCTCCGGCACCTTCTCCTCTTCGATGACCTTCAGCCCCGGCAGCTTCTTCAGCGCCGCCGCGCCCTGCGCATGCGCCTGGTTGTAGCCGTAGTCGTCGCGCGAGCCGACATAGATGAAGCCGATCGTCGTCTCCGCCGCGAAGGCCGGCCGCAGGCCCGCGGCTGCGCCGAGCGTCAGCGCCGCGCCACCCTGCAACAGATGCCGTCGTGAAATCCTGCCAAAGTCCATGGTGTGCTCCCTCGGCGGGCTGTCGCGCCCGCGCCTCTCGGCTTCGCCGGCACGGCGCAGCCGCCGAGGGGATCGCAAGCTTCGTGCCAGGGGCTTTCGGCCGAGCGGAGGAGCTAAGTCACTGAAGCCGCTTTGCTTTGCGATTGCTTGCAGCGTGGGCAACGAATGCCGTGAGCAAATGATAGCCTATGTTTTAATCAATCGACTTCAATTGTATGCAACGAGTTCAGCCTGGCGAGACCCTCGGAGAGCCAGGCGAGCACGTTCGCGAAGTGCGGTTGTGAGAACTTTTCAGGGCGCCAAACTCTCCGCGAGACGCTCGACTCGATCCACGTCATTGCGAGCGCAGCGAAGCAATCCAGGGGCTGTGGGGGGACTCTGGATTGCTTCGCGGAGCCTGTCATCCGGCCGCGCTTCGCGCGGACCGGGTGGCTCGCAATGACGGAGGAGAAAGCTGCGCACCGCAGCTGTAGGCCACGCTCGGCGCAGCCTTCCTTCCTCATGATGCGCGTCGCGCCGGTCAGATGCCGAGCAGCCAGACCGCGACGATGGTGCCGATCACGGCAAGGCCGCTGATCGTCCATCCGGTGAGATAGGCGCCGTCGCCCGATCCCGCCGGATCGACCATGGTGTCGTGCCAGCTCTCGTCCTGCCAATGCCCCTGTTGGTACGCCATGCGAACCTCCTCGAGCCTGCCTTCCCATGGAATAAGTCAGGGGCGTTCGGCAGCGGTTCAACTCCAGGATGAGTTTTTTTGCTGCTGCGCTGCAATGCTGATCCCGGACATCTCCTCTGGTCTTGCCGGTCAAACGTCCTAAGCTCGGCTGGCGTTCCGCGAAGAGAACGAGCGGGGCCGCGCGTTGCGGCCCGCAGCAGGGAAGGAAGAAAGTGCAATGAAGGATTTCGCCGGCAGGATCGCCGTGATCACCGGAGGCGGCACGGGCATGGGCCGCGAGCTCGCGCGCCAGCTCGTCGCCGAGGGCTGCAACGTCGCGATGTGCGACGTCTCGACCGAGGCGATGGCCGAGACCAAGCGGCTGTGCGAGGCCGATGGGGTGCCGCAGGGCCTGCGCGTCACCACGCACGTTGCCGACGTCTCGATCGAGGCACAGCTGCAGCGCTTCCGCGACGAGCTCGCCGAGCAGCAGGCGACCGACAAGATCCATCTCCTGTTCAACAATGCCGGCATCGGCGGCGGCGGCAGCCTGTTCAGCAACTCACGGGAGCAATGGGAGCGCACCTTCAACATCTGCTGGGGCGGCGTCTATCTCGGCGTCCGCACCTTCCTGCCGATGCTGCTGAAGGCCGACGAGGCGCACATCGTCAACACCTCGAGCGTCAACGGCTTCTGGGCCTCGGTCGGCATGGGCGTCTCGCACACCGCCTACAGCGCCGCGAAATTCGCGGTGAAGGGTTTTACGGAGGCGCTGATCAACGACCTCCGCCTCAACGCCCCGCACATCAAATGCTCGGTGGTGATGCCCGGCCATATCGGCACCTCGATCGTATCGAACTCGCGCAAACTGCAGAGCGGCGGCGAATCCGACGAGCTCAGCGACACCGAGATCGCCCAGGCCCGCCAGCGCATGAAGGGCATGGGCATCGACGTCGCAGCGATGAGCAACCAGGACATCCAGAACGCCGCCCGCGAACGCGCCCGCAGCTTTCTCGAGGATGCGCCGACGACGGCGGCGCAGGCGGCGAAGATCATCCTCGACGGCGTCAAGGCCGAGCAATGGCGCATCCTCGTCGGCGAGGACGCCAAGCTGCTGGACATGCGCGTCCGGCAATCGCCGGAGCAGGCGTATGAACCGGAGTTCTATCAGCGGTTCGCGCAGGAGGCGGGGTGGAGATTGGGGTAGGGGACCGCTGTTATTTGTAAAAACGCGCTTCCCGCCAAGCAGACGGTGAGCTCCCCTCCCCCTTGCGGGGAGGGGTCGGGGGTGGGGGTCCCCGAGTCGCGCTGCTCGTGATGAAACAGACAGCCATGGCTGACAGCCGACGATCATTCGCGCAACGCATGCGCGCCGAACCCACTGACGCCGAGAGAGTCCTCTGGCAACACCTTCGCCACGACATCAAGCTGGCCGGCTCTCACTTCCGTCGTCAGGCGCAGATCGGGCCGTTCATCGTCGACTTCGTCAGCCGCAAAGCAAAGCTGGTGATTGAAGTCGACGGCGGCCAACATGATTGGAACCGTGAGCAGGACGCCGCCCGCACGCAACAAATCGAAGCACTCGGCTATCGCGTTCTTCGCTTCTGGAACAGCGATGTGCTGGGAAACATCGAAGGTGTGCTCCATGAAATTCAGCGCGCGTGGACCCCCACCCCCGACCCCTCCCCGCAAGGGGGAGGGGAGACGAGACCGCCGCGCCGTCATCGCAGAACATCGCGACCGAGCAAGGCTGAATAGCACACACGTCGCCATCTCCGTGAGGGCCGTGCGCCCCGAGGGTGGACGCTCGAACTAATCAGCTCGGTAGATCGCCACCTACCGCGACGACGCCACCCGGTACGCCATCCGTGTATGGCTCGGACAATACGGCAGGCCCTCGATCGGTTTCGATCCGCAGAAGCAGAAATCGTCCGCGCCCGGCGTCGAGATCGGCCAGCGGCAGCGTTCCTTGGAGAGTTCGAACAGCGAGCAGCCGTTCTCGACGGGGCCGGCGGGCGGCTCCTCGATCACGATCGGCGGCGGATCGCTGGGGACCGCGCGCAGGATGCGGCGGCGCAGTTTCGGCGCGGGGCGGCGGGTGCCGTCGCGGGCGTTGTCGCGGACCATGCGCCGGGTGTCGCCGCCATTGTCGCGCGTCAGAGCGAGGCGGGAGATCTTGCCGATCACGGCATTGCGGCTGACGCCGAGTTCGGCGGCGATCTCGCGGCAGGTCAGCCCGGCTTCAAAGTGCTGCTTCAGGGCCCGGAGGCGTTCCTCGGTCCAGGTGGGTTGGGTCTGTCGTTCGGCGGGCATTGTTGTCGCTTCCAAGTTTGATCCGTCCTGGATCGTCCTGGCCGACGGTCGTCCGAAACTGTGCCGCTGATGTCCCTGTTTAAGCCCGTCCGTTGTCGCGAATCGACAGCAGCCCGTCCTTGATGGCGAGCCGGATGCCTTCTTCAATCAACGTTCTGCAGACACCCGGAACGCTGGTGCCGTGGGTGCCCTGTTTCACGAGCTTTTCGAGATAGCCAATGGTGGCCAGGGCCAGGGTTACGGGGATGCGGTCAGTCTCGGCTTTTTCCGTCGCCATGCCTAAAAGCTAGTCCGTAACCGGTGTACAGAAAAGTAACTTTTTAGACTCTATTTGGAATCCAATAGGTTGTACAGCCACTTGGGGATAAGTGGTTAAGATATTGAATTTTATAGAAATATGACGAATCGGGCCGGTCGCGGTGGTGACTCTCGGCGCTTTCAGCGAGTCCGGGCCCGGAATGGTACGGTGCACGAGCGGGTGGAGGGGATTCGCACTGCAACTGGCGGGACTCCTCCGATGGCTCGTCCAACGACAAGAGAACGTCGCTTGTGATGGTTCCCGTCGCGCCGCGTTCCCGGCCCGCGCTGCGGCGCGGGTGTCCCGAACAGAAATTTCTGCAAGTCAGAAAATAGCGCTTTCGCTTTTCCGAAAATCATGCTCTACTGTCGCCATCCCGTCTCACTCGGAAGGGGCGTTGCGCGCGATCGTCACGACACGCGGGGCGGGGAGCGATGGCCGCGAGCGAGCCGCAGCGTGTCCTTCAATGGATGCGTGGACGAACGGTTCGGCGCGGACGTGAAGTCGCAGCGTGCTGGCACCCCGATGCTGGTGTCCCGCGCAATGCGCAAGCATTGTCGCGAATGGTGGCCAACAAGCCCGGCGCACCAGGCAGACTGCGTATAAGCGTGAAGACCATCGCGCAGGGAAGGCCGGGCGTTGTCCGGCTGCACCTGTGGTACCTGCCGCCTGCATTTTTTCTCGCAGGCGGGCCGCAGGCGTCAGCCGACGCCTGGCCTTCCCTGCGCCCTCCGAACTTCGTGAGGGTGAGATGAGCGGCATGACTCGGCGCGAGCGGCGCGCGAGGATGAAAACGCGTGTCTGTTGGGATAAGCGAGGCGCGTCACATTCGGTCGTCATCCCCGCGCAGGCGGGGATCCAGCACGCCGCGGCCTATCGAAGGACCCACAATAGCCGCGGAGTCCTGGGTCGCCCGGTCAAGCCGGGCGACACAATGGAGCGAGCCGCGCGCGCGCGGGCCACGACGACCTCACCCGTGCACGACCGACTTCGCGATCATGCAATGAATGCCCTTGGAGCCGTTGACCGTCTGCGTCACGCGCAGATCCGCCGCGAGGCTGCACAGCGTATACGCGTCCTCGCGCGACAGATTGCGCTTCTCGCCGAGCAGCACGATCATGTCGCGCAGCGCCTTCACCACGCACTGGTCGAGATCGGGGTCCATCGCCATCGTCATGTAGTGCGTCGGCGTCTCGGCGCGCGGATAGTCGAAGCTGAGGTCCTTGCGCACGGTCAGACGGAAGCGCCCCTGCAGCGCGGTTTCGATCGCGGTGACGCAGACCTCGCCGTCGCCCTGCGCGCCATGACCGTCGCCGCAGGAGAACAGCGCGCCCGGCACGAACACCGGCAGATACAGCTTGGCGCCGGCGCCGAGCTCCTTGTTGTCGAGATTGCCGCCCATCGCGCGCGGGATCAGCGTGGTGATGCGGCCCCAGGCCGGCGGCGGGGCCGTGCCCATCACGCCGAAGAACGGCGCAAGCGGCAGCTCGAGGCCCCAGGGCAGCTTGCCGACCATCCGCTCCTTGTCGAGCGGGATGTTCATCAGCCGGGTCTCGTGGAAATCGTCGGGCAGGGTGCCGGCCAGCGGGCGGATGAAATTATAGCCCCAGTTCTGGCGCAGCTGCACGTCGAGGATGTCGACCTCGAGCACGTCGCCGACCTCGGCACCACGCACCGCGACGGGGCCTGTCAGGATGTGGCCCGGCACCATCCGCTCGGAGCGGGCGTGGACGTCGAACAATTCCGGCGGCACGTGAAACTTGCTGGTGTCCGGCACCACGTCCGGTCCGCCGCTGATCGAATCGATCGTGACCTCGTCGCCGCTGTCGACCGTGAGCACCGGCTTCAGCCGGGATTCGAAGAAGCCCCAATGGCAGGTCTCGGGGCTGGCGGGCAGATGATGATGGGCCATGATGCTCTCATTGTTGCCGGATCTCGCCCGAGCTTAGCGCATCCGATCGCGTTCGCGGAGAGATGGCGACGCATGGCGGCTGTCGTGTATGAGGGCGGCCATACGATCTCACCCCGCGCCGGAGCCCGGAATGTTCTTCGTCCTGTCCAAGACGCTCGGCCTGCTGGCGCTGCCGACCAATTTCATGATCGCGCTCGGCCTCATCGGCATCGTCCTGATGCCGACGCGGTTCGCCGTGCTCGGCCGCAGGCTCGTGGTCTCGGCGATGCTGCTGCTGGCCATCGTCGGCCTGACGCCGCTCGGCAGCCTGATGTTGTATCCGCTGGAGAGCCGGTTTCCGAAATGGGATCCGGCCAAGGGCGCCCCCGACGGCATCATCGTGCTCGGCGGTCCGGTCGATTCCGATCTCTCGGTCATCTACGGCATGCCGGTAACCGTGGCGGGCGCCGACCGGGTGATCCAGGCGGCCGTGCTGGCGCGGCGCTATCCGAATGCGCGCGTGCTGTTCACCGGCGGCAGCGCCAACCTGATCGCGACCGAGGCGAAGGAGGCCGATGTCGGCGCCGAGATCCTGGAGAGCCTCGGCGTGCCCAAGGAGCGGCTGCTGCTGGAGCGGCAGTCGCGCAACACCTACGAGAATGCGATCTTCTCCAAGGCGATGATCTCGCCCAAGCCGGGCGAGCGCTGGCTGCTGGTGACCTCGGCCTACCACATGCCGCGCTCGGTCGGGCTGTTCCGGAAAGCCGGCTTTCCGGTCGAGCCCTATCCGGTGGATTGGCGCGTCGGCCGCGTGCTCGATGTCGACGGCGTCTCGCTGCTCGGCCTGCGCCGTGCCGACATCGCCGTGCGCGAATGGGTCGGCCTCTTGGCCTACCGCCTGCGCGGCCGCACCGACGAGCTGTTTCCCGGACCGACCTAAGCGGTCGTCCTCTTCAGGCCGGCCGCCTTCGCCGCCAGCTCGCCGCGCACGCGCGCGACCACCGGCTCGAAGCGGCAGCTGGCGTCCTGGCGGAACAGCCGCGCGCTCGGATACCACGGGCTGTCGTCGCGATCCCTCAGCCAGCGCCAGTCGGCGACGTGCGGCAGCATGATCCAGGTCGGCCGTCCGAGCGTGGCGGCGAGATGCGCGGCGCTGGTGCAGACCGTCACGATCACATCGAGACAGGACATCAGGGCGGCCGTCTCGGCGAAGTCGGTGAGATCGGCGGTGACGTCGCGGATGCGGTCCTGCTGTGCGAGCAGCGCCTTGTCCGCCGGCCGCAGCTCCTTCTGCAGGCTGATGAAGTCAGCCTCGATCTCCAGCAGCGGCAGCAGCGTCGACAGCGGCATCGAGCGGTTGGCATCGTTGGCCTGATGCGGATTGCCGGACCAGACGAGGCCGACGCGCAGCCGGTCGCGCGAGCCCAGCCGCTGTTCCCAGGCCGCGATGCGGTCGGCCAGGGGAGGCGGCAGATAGCTGGGCGGCGGAATGGTCTCCAGCGTGGTGCCGAAGGCGAGCGGCAGGCTCATGACCGGGCAATGCATGTCGAAGCCCGGCCGCTGCAGGTCCGGCGCGAAGGCAAGGCACTGCGAGACACCCTCTATGCCGCTCATCAGCCGCCGGAGCGGCTCGCGCACCACGAGGATCACCTTGGCGCCGCGGGCTGCGACCATCGGCAGATAGCGCGCGAACTGGATATTGTCGCCGAAGCCTTCATCCTCCTCGATCAGGAGAGTCTTGCCCGAAATATCCTCTTTCCCCAGCCATTTCGGCTGCGCGAAGCGCGGATAGTCCGGCGAGAAGTCCGGCATGGCCCAGCGCGCTTCGCGGCGGGCCCAGCCAGCTGCGTAGTCACCGCATTGCAGCTCGATATGGGCGAGATGCCAGGCCGCCTTCGCATTGTCAGGCTCGGCCGCGAGGATTTCGCGATACACGGCGGCTGCGTCCTCGAAGCGCAGCGCTTGCGACAGCGCAAAGCCCTTGTTGAACAGCACGTCGGCGAAGCCGGGCCGCAGCCCCAGCGCCCGATCGAACCACGCCAGCGCCTGGTCATGGCGGCGCAGGCAGGCCAGCGCATCGCCGAGATTGTTGCTGGCGAGCGGATCGGCCGGTGCGAGCATTTGGGCGCGCTCGCAATCCGCCAGATAGTCATCGTAGCGCTTGAGTTCCCGAAGCGAGCGGGCGCGCATCTGCAGCGCCGCCAGGTCGTCCGGCTGCTTGTTCAGGCAGACGGTAAAGGCTCGCACCGCCTCGTCATGGCGCCCCTGCTGTTGCAGCAGCAGTCCGCTCTGCCACGCCGCGTCCCGATGGGCGGGATCGATGGTGAGCGCGTGCTGATAGCTCAGCAGCGCCTCGGCGCCGCGATTCTGCGCCAGCAGAACGCCGCCCATGTGCTTCCACAATTCGGCATCATCGGGCTTGAGCTGGATCGCCTTGTCGAACACCGCGAGCGCGTCGTCGAGCCGGCCCATCTGTTTCAACGTGAAGCCGAGGCTGGTGAGATAGTCGATCTTCGGCGTCTGCCGGATGGCGCGCGAGAACCACGCCACCGCGTGGTCGTGCTGCCCGCTTTGCAGCGCGATGATGCCCATCAGCGCGAGGCTGTCGGCATGGTTCGGGTCGGCCGTCAAAGCCTGCTCGCAGCACATTTGCGCGTCGAGCAGCCGCCCGCCGCCGAGATGGTGCAGGCCGGCCTCATAGAGCGCCGCCGGCGACAGGACGGGCGTTGCGCCGGGGCCGGCCGTCGCGCCCGTGGCGCCTTTCTTCCGGTCGCTGCGGCTCATCGCATGATCCTGTCTGAGGAGAGGAAATTCATAAGTGATTCCTGGGGGATCGAGAAGGATCATGGTACGGGAGGCGAGCCGGGGAGGCGGAAGGGCTGGCATCGCGGCGGGCGAGGGTCTAACAAGCGCCGCGAAGCTGAACCACGCACGGCAGCGACAGTCCGCGCGGCGAGGAGGGAACACCCCATGCAACAGCCTGATGCGGCCGACAGGCTGGACCTCGCGGCCATGGTCGCCGACCTCAACGCCCTGCTGCGGCTGAAGACGACCGTGATCGGCATCAAGATGTTCGCCCGCGTCGAGGAGATGGAGGCGGTGGAGAAGATCCGCCGGCCTAGCGCGGTGCACACCACCGATCAGATCGTCAGCATGGCCGCACGGCTCGGCTGGACGGTGGGGATCACCGGCGACGATCTCGTCGGCGCGCAATGCCGCGCCGTGATCGGACTGGGGCCGCAGGACGAGACATGGCTCAAGGGCGAGGGCTATGTCGGCGTCTGGCACGGGACCGCGGAGGATGCGCGCAAGCGGCAGGAGGCGCTCGACGTGGTGCCGTTCGGCCGCTACCAGGCCATGGCGGTGAGCCCGCTGGCGAGCGGCCGGCTCGATCCGCCGGATATCTGTCTCGTCTACGCGACCCCCGGCCAGATGATCATCCTGATCAACGGCCTGCAATACGTCGGCTACAAGAAGTTCGAATGGGGCGTCGTCGGCGAGACCGCCTGCGCCGATTCCTGGGGCCGCGCGCTGAAGACCGGCGAGCCGAGCCTGTCGCTGCCATGCTTCGCCGAGCGCCGCTATGGCGGCGTGCCGGACGAGGAGATGCTGATGGCGCTCAAGCCCGCAGACCTCGCCAAGGCGATCGCCGGCATGAAGCAGCTCGCCAGGAACGGCCTGCGCTACCCGATCGCGCCTTACGGCATCCAGAACGACGTGCGCGCGGGCATGGGCGTGTCGTATGGAAAAAAGTAGACCCTCACGCTCGGTCATTGCGAGCGCAGCGAAGCAATCCAGGGGCCGGGTCGGGACTCTGGATTGCTTCGTCGCGGAGCCTGTCATCGGGCCGCGCTTAGCGCGGACCCGTTGGCTCCTCGCAATGACGGAGAAACTGATCCGCATCGATTTCTAGGACACAAGAATGACGTCATCCAAATTCGACCTCGTCGTCTACGGCGCCACCGGCTTCACGGGCAAGCTCGTGGCCGAGTATCTTGCCACGCAATATCGCGGCGATGGCTCGCTGCGCTGGGCGATGGCCGGTCGCAGCCTGGACAAGCTCGCCGCCGTCCGCGACGAGATCGGCGCGCCGGCCGACACGCCGTTGATCGCTGCCGATGCGTCCAATCTCGAGTCACTGAAGGCAATGGTCGCGCAGACCAGGCTGGTGCTGACCACGGTCGGTCCCTATCAGCTCTACGGCAACGAACTCGTCGCTCTCTGCGCCGAGACCGGCACGGACTACGTGGATCTCTGCGGCGAGCCGGTGTGGATGCGGCAGATGATCGACAAGCATCAGGCGACCGCGGAAAAGAGCGGCGCCCGCATCGTGTTCTCCTGCGGCTTCGATTCCGTGCCGTTCGAGCTCGGCGTCTACTTCGTGCAGCAGCAGGCGAAGAAGGTGCTCGGCGCGCCGGCCGCCCGCGTCAAGGGCCGCGTCCGCGGCATGAGCGGCACCCTGTCGGGCGGCACCGCGGCCAGTGCCAAGGCGACGTTCGATGCGGTGGCCCAGGATCTCAGCCTGGTGTCGATCCTGAAGGATTTCTTTGCACTGACGCCGGGTTTCAAGGGCCCGAAGCAGCCGCCCGGCAACAAGCCGCTCTATGAGGAGGATCTGCAATCCTGGGCGGCGCCTTTCATGATGGCGCTGATCAACACCCGCAACGTTCACCGTTCCAACATGCTGATGGGTTTCCCCTACGGCCAGGACTTCATCTATGACGAGATGGTGCTGACCGGGGCGGGCGAGAAGGGCGAGGCCAACGCCAAGAAGGTGATGGCGGCCAATTCCGAGAAGACAGGTCCGAACGCGCCGAAGCCGGGCGAGGGCCCCTCCAAGGAAGAGCGCGACAACGGCTACTACAACCTGATGTTCGTCGCGATCGCGCCCGACGGGCGGCAGGTGCGCGCCACGGTAAAGGGCAACCGCGACCCCGGCTACGGCTCGACCTCGAAGATGATCAGCGAATGCGCCATCGGGCTGCTGCGCGACGGTACCAGCGTCAAGGGCGGCTTCTGGACCCCGGGCGCGGCGCTGCAGGACAGCCTGATCAAGCGGCTGGTCGACAATGCCGGCCTGACGTTCACGGCGGAGGATTGATCGACAGCAGAGGCGAGCCGGTCGCTGCGGATCGGCTCGCGGCCTGGTGGGCGCGGGTGGCGGCGATCATGCCCCACATCGTTCCGAGCATCAGGAAGAAGTGCCGCCAGTGGTCGGTGTCGATGATGAAGCTCTCGCCGACGGTGCCGAGGAAGGCGGAGAAGACAGCGATGTAGGTACGCTGCCACGGCACGCGTACGAACAGATAGTGGAAGCCGAGAATGACGGTGGTGAACACCAGCGCGGGATAGCAGATGCCGGACAGCCAGCCGCCCGACATGAAGGCGTTCAGATAGGAATTGTGGGTGTCCTCGGGGAAGTAGTTGTGAAACTGCAGCGGCCCGATCCCGAACGGCAGGTCGAGCGCCATGTCGGCACCCAGGATGTGGCGGCCGAAGCGTCCGAAACGGCCTTCGTCGTAGCTCTGGTCGAAGCTCGCCCGCTGCTTGAACATGTCGGCGATGGAGTCGATGGAGAGGAGAACGCCGACCAGGACGACGCCTGCCGCCGCGGCGGCAAGGGTCATGAGAATGATGCGGGACCGCTCGCCCCGCGTCTGGCTGGTGAGCACCATCATCACCAGCATGAAGGCCGCGGTGAGCACGAGGCCGCCCCAGGCTGCCCGCGAAAAGGCGAGCAGGATGGCGAGCGAGATGGCGCCGAACGCGAAGCTGGCGCGCAAGGTGGCCGCGAGCCGGGCCGTGACGATGTTCTGCAGCGCGAGCAGCGCCGGCAGGATGAGGAACGCGCCGAGCACGTTCGGGTCCTTGAACGTGCCGCGCGCGCGTCCATACAGGGTAAGGAGATCGTAGCCGCCGGGCACGAGATGGAAGTAGCCGGCGACGCCGGCGAGGCCCGCGATTGCCCCGCCCATCACGAGGCCCCGGCGCAGCATGTCGAGCCGCGCCGCGGTGTCTTCGGCGGTCACCATCGCCAGCAGCATCGCCGTGACCGCCATATACCAGGACGTCGCGATCCAGGTCGCGATCTTGGAATCGTCGAGCAGCGGTACCGCGCTGATCGTGTAACCGAGATTGACCAGGAACAGGAGCAGGAGGAGGGGCAGAAACACGGCGCGCAGCCTGATACCCGTCGCGATGAACACCGCAGCGGAGGCCAGCGTGACGAGTTCGTAGGGGCTGGGTTCGATGAAGACGATCGCGCCGGAGGCTCCGATCAGCCAGACGAGCGCGCGCTGCAGGGCCACCACGCCCGCAGGGGCGGTCGGCCTCAACGCGAACTCTCCGGCGGACGCCGTGTACGCCATCACCAACTCACACTCATACGCGGTACGCGGCGGGACCAGCCAACTCCATGTACGAAGCGGGCGCACGCCCGCTCCGGATCCCCGAACTCAATAGGCGTTCTCGCTCTTGGTCATCAGCGCCAGCGGCGTCTTCAAGAGGATATAGAGATCGAACAGCACGGACCAGTTCTCGATGTAATAGAGGTCGAACTCTACGCGCTTCTGGATCTTCTCCTCGTTGTCGATCTCGCCGCGCCAGCCGTTGATCTGCGCCCATCCGGTGATCCCCGGCTTGACGCGGTGGCGGGCGAAGTAGCCGTCGACGGCCTCGTCGAACATCCGGTTCTGCAGCTTGCCTTGCACGGCATGCGGCCTCGGACCGACGAGCGACAGGTTGCCCTTGAAAACGACGTTGAACAGCTGCGGCAGCTCGTCGAGGCTGGTCTTGCGGATGAAGCGGCCCACGCGGGTGACGCGCGGATCGTTCTTGGTGACGACCTTGGAGGCTGTGGGATCGGCCTGGTGATGATAGAGCGAGCGGAACTTGAAGACGTCGATGCGCTCATTGTTGAAGCCGAACCGCTTCTGCCGGAACAGCACCGGCCCGGGACTGTCGAGCTTGATCGCGAGCGCGACCAGCGCCATCACCGGCAGTGCGAGCAGCAGGATCAGGCCGCCGACGAGACGGTCGAACAGCCATTTCATCACCAGGTCCCAGTCGGTGATGGGAGCTTCGAAGACGTCGAGCGTCGGGACCGCGCCGAGATAGGAATAGGAACGCGGCCGGAAGCGCAACTTGTTGGTATGAGCGGACAGGCGGATGTCGACCGGCAGCACCCACAGCTTCTTCAGCATGTCCAGGATGCGAGTCTCCGCCGAGATCGGCAGCGCAAACAACACGAGATCGACGCGGGTACGGCGGGCAAATTCGACGATGTCGTCGACCTTGCCGAGCTTCGGCGCGCCGGCACAGGTCTCGAGCGAGCGGGAATCGTTGCGGTCGTCGAACACACCGAGGATCTCGATCTCGGAGTCGTCCTGAGCCTTCAAGGCACGAACCAGGCCTTCGCCGCTCTGGTCGGCGCCGACGATGATGGTACGGCGATCCAGCCGCCCCTGTTTGGCCCAGCTGCGGATCAGGCTGCGCAGCACTACGCGGCTTGCGATCAGCGCGCCCAGGCCGACGAAGAAGAAGGCCGCAAGCCACAGGCGCGAGACCTCGCTGCCGATCTTGGCGAAGAACGAGAGGCCGATGAACAGCAGGAAGACGAAGCAGTAGGAGGAGATCATCCGGGTCATCTGCCGCACCTGGGCGCGGAAGATCTGAACTTGGTAGATGTCGGCGGCCTGAAAACAGACCACCGCGCTCACCGCCAGCCCGATGATCGCGGCGAGATACTCCCAATGGAAGCCGCTGAGCGGAACCACATACCCGAAATAGACGGCGCTGCCGACAAAGCTCAGCAACGCGAAATCGGTGATCCGGACGATGCCGGCCAGCACGATCGGAGAATAGGCGCGAAGTACCTTCTGGTTGGCGACGGCCAGCGCCGCGGGCGACAGGCGGCGGCGACGTTCAACGGCTGGCTGTCCCGTAGCCGTCGTCGAGGCGGCCGTGGCCGCGGCAGCATCCAACATCGAGCGAGCGTTGATCGGTTCCACAGTCGTACAAGCCCGGATTATGTTTGTTAGTATTTTTGGTCATGTAAGCGCCAATGGCGCCGGAGGAAATTCCCCACCGGCGGGATTAGAGGGCAATTCGGAAGAAACTGTTAGCGTTGGTAAATGACGTCAGGTCTTGGTAAATGCTTCGCGGTAGCTGTCGAGAACGCCCTCGACCATGGCCTTCTGCGAGAAGTGCTGGAAGACGCGCTCTCGCAACGCCTTGGCGCGCAATTGCACCGTCGCCGGATCGGCGATGGCGGCTTCGATCGCGTCCGCAAGCGCCATGGCGTTGCCCGGCATGAACAGCGACTCGTTGTTCGGGCCGAAGATCTCCGGGATCCCGCCGACCCGGGCCGCAATCATCGGAACGCCGGCGGCTCCGGCTTCGATCACCACATACGGCATCGAGTCGCCGCGCGACGGAACCACGAGCAGGCGTCCCTTGGAAAAGCCGTCGCGAGCTCTCACGTGCCCGATGAAACGCACCACGGATGTGAGACCGAGCCGCTCGACCTGGGCCTTCAACCGCGCAGTCTCTTCGCCATCCCCGCCCAGAGTCAGCGTCAACGGCCGGCCACGCGCGTGCAATTGCGCAAGGGCGTCGATCAGCAGATCCGTTCCCTTGATGTGTCTGAATTCCCCGACATAGGCGAGATCGGTCTGGTCGTCCGCGGGCGTCACCGGATCGAACTCGCCGGCGGTGACGCCATTGAAAACGCAATGCACCAGCCCCTGGGGATGGCCGATCATGCGCTCATAGGTGTCGCGGGCAAAGATGCTCTCGAACAGGAACAGGTCCGTCCGGTTCATCAGCGCTCGTTCGAGCCGGCCGTAGAGCGCGCCCTTGAGCGTGTTGCGCGGATAGTGCAGGGAGCCGCCATGCGGCGTGTAGATGCGGATGGTCCCGGACCGGCGCGGCAACATGCGCACGAAGGCGCCGGCCTTGGCGCCATGGCCGTGGAGAACGTCGGGGCTGAGGCTGCGCGCCAACCGGTGAAAATGACGGAGCGCAACGACGTCGGTCGGCCACGGCTCCCGGTGAATGGCGATGCGATGGACGCCGAGAGCCAGACGGGGAGCGATCTGTGCGAGCGCGGCGTCAGCGCGTTCGCCGCCGGTGAGGCTGTCAGCGATGATCCCGACTTGGTGCCCGCGATCGACTTGGCCGTTGGCGAGGTCGAGAATGTGCCGGAAAATGCCGCCGACCGGCGCTCTGACCGCGTGAAGAATCCTCAGAGGCTTGTCCGGCGAAGGCGCCATATCGCACTCGGCCGCATCGGCTGTTTGACCAAGCTGGTGCCAGGCGCTGCTGCGCGAACTGATCTGACGACTGGCGGAGTGAGGAAGCACGGGCGCCTCTCGTCGCTGACTCTTGGTGGCTGTTCACTCGATAAGGGAGTGATGGTTAACAAAGTCTGACGTGGCGGCTGCGCACTGCGACATTGTGACGATCTGGCGCAAAACGTCTCCTGATAAGATGGGCGAGAGGCGGTAATGATCCTCAACTGGCTGCAAGTCCGGGATTAACCCGTCAGCAACCTTAATGGAGTGTAATCCTACCACGTAGGGTGGCGGCGTGGCGTTGGTCTCGCGGGAGTGGATGATGCGGTTGGCGTTCTGGCGTGCCGGCAAGAAGCAGCAGGTTGACGAAGCGTCGGCCCGTCCGGTCGTGAGCGTGCCGGCTTCGGCCGAGCCTGATGCGTCGGGCGATCTGGATATCAGACTGATCGGTCGCGCATTGGCGCGGAAGCGTGTTTTCATTGTCCTGCCGACGCTGCTCGCCTTGGGCCTCGCGGTCACGGCCGTCAACATGATCACGCCGCGCTACAAGTCCGAAGCGCGCATCCTGATCGATGGCCGCGAGAACGTGTTCGTGCGCCCGAACGGCGAGCGCACCGAGGAGCGGACGGCGCTCGATGCCGAGGCGGTCACCAGCCAGGTGCAACTGGTGCTGTCGCGCGATCTGGCCCGGGACATCATCCGCAAGAACAAGCTCAGCGAACTGCCGGAGTTCGATTCCGTGCTGCGCGGCGTGTCGCCGCTGAAGTCGGTCGCCGCGATGATGGGGCTGGTCCGGGATCCGCTCGCGATGACGCCGGAAGAGCGCGTGATGGATGCCTATTACGAGCGTTTGACGGTCTATGCGGTGGATAAATCTCGCGTGCTCGTCGTCGAATTCCAGTCGCAGGATCCTGCGCTCGCCGCGCAGGTGGCCAACGCGATCGCGGACGGATATCTCGTCCTGCAGCAGAATGCCCGCCAGGCGCAGGCGAAATCGGCGAGCCAGTGGCTTGCCGGAGAGATCCAGAGCCTGCGCAAGAAGGTGGAGGAGGCGGAGTCCCGCGTCGAGGACTTCCGGTCCAAGTCGAACTCGTTCATGGGCACCAACAACACCTCGTTGTCCAACCAGCAGATGGGCGAGGTCAACACCCAGCTGAACAATGCCCGGGCGCTGAAGTCCGATGCCGAGACCAAGGCGCGGCTGATCCGGGAGATGCTGCAGAGCGGTCAGCCGATCGAAGCCTCCGAGGTGCTCAATTCCGAGCTGATGCGGCGGCTGTCCGAGCAGCGCGTGAACCTGCGCGCGCAGCTTGCCGAGCAGTCGTCGACGCTGCTCGACAACCACCCGCGCATCAAGGAGCTCAAGGCCCAACTGGCGGATCTCGATCGCCAGATTCGCGACGAGGCGGGGAAGATTTCGCGCTCGCTCGACAGCGACGCCCGCATCGCCGAGGGGCGGGTGCAGATGCTGACCCAGAGCCTCGATCAGGCGAAGAAGCAGGCGTCCTCCACCAACAGCCAGGATGTCCAGCTGCGGGCGCTGGAGCGGGATGCGAAGGCGCAGCGCGACCTCCTCGAATCGTATCTCGCCAAGTATCGCGAGGCCGACACCCGCGTGTCGCTCGACACGCCGCCGGCGGAGGGGCGGATCATTTCGCGGGCGGTGGTGTCCAACACGCCGGCCTATCCGAAGAAGCTGCCGATCGTGCTGATCGCGACGCTGGCGACCTTGATGCTGACCTCGGGTGTGGTGATCACCGGTGAGCTGCTGCGCCTGACCGCGCCGCGCACGGCGGCCAGCACGCAGATGACGACCGTGGTCCTCACCGCCGCGCCGATGGCCCGCGTCGAGCCGGTGATGGCCGCGCCGGCCGTTTCGGCGAGGCCCGCGCCGACCGTGGTCGAGTCCGTCGCGGTGGCGTCGCCTGCCATCACTCAAACTCCTCCTCCTGCACCCGTGTCCGAGGCGACGGCAGCCGCCGCAGCGTCGCCGATTCCGGCGCCGGCCGCTCCGCCGCCGCCCCTGGGCGAGCTCGAGCAGCTCGCTGCTGATCTCGTCGCCGCGGGCGAGGCGGCCCGCAAGGTCACCGTGCTCGGCACGGCTGGCGCCACGGGTGTCACCACCACCGCGCTGTCGCTCGCCCGCGCCATGGCCCAACAGGCCCGCGTGGTGCTCGTCGATCTCGCCGGCAGCCCGCAGCTGCTCGCCGGCCTCTCGGTCGACCCGGCGGCGCCGGGGCTGATCGAGCTGATGCTGGGCGAAGCGTCGTTCTCGTCCATCATCACCAAGGATCAGGCCTCGCGGCTGCACCTGGTCAATGCCGGCCGTCCCGGCGCCGACCGCAACCAGCTGCAATCGCCGCGGCTGTCGCTCGCGATCGACGCGCTGCTACGCGTCTACGACCACGTGCTGCTCGACGCCGGCAACGCCTCCGACCTGCCGGCCGAGCTGCTGACGACAGGCGCGCGGGCCGTCCTCGTGCCCGATCCGGCCATGCCTGCCGAGGCGCGCAGCCAGATGAGCGAGCAGCTGCGCGAGGTCGGCTTTGCCGCCGTCACCATGCTGAACGCGCCGGTCGACGGCGCCAACCGCAATCAGCTGGGCCGCCACGGCGTCGCCGCCTAGTCCTCGGCCTTGGCTTCGCCCTGCGGCGCGGCGCCGCGTCCCTGCATCGCGCCGCGCAGGCGCTGCGCGAGGCGGAACAGGGCAGGGCTGTGCTTGACGGCATGCTTGGCTCGCCCGAGCGCGGCCATGCTGCTGGCGGCCAGACGCCCGCGCGCGGTGAGCGGGACATAGCTGTCGAAGATCGGCTCGTCGTCCTTGCAGAACATCCGCTTGTAGTCGTCAGAGCCGATGCCGAGATCGAGCGCGCGGAAATCCTGCTGCGCGTAGTGATCGATGATCGAGCGCATCAGGATCAGCCCGGGGCTCCAGCGCGCGTTCTCCGACAGCGTGTAGGTGTTGAACATCATCGAGAAGCGTGCGCCGTCGGCGACGCCCGCGAACATCGCGATGATCTCGGCGTCGCAGCGCAGTGCGTGGATCTCGATCGCGCGATGGCCGCAGCCGAGCTGTGCCATGCAGGCGTTGCGAATGAAGGCCTCAATGCCGGGCTCGGCGAACACGTTCGGCAGTTTCTGCTCGGCCATGCGGACCGGCTTGATGCGGAAGAACCAGTCGAGCAGGTCGCCGATTTCGGCGTCGCTGCGCGCGATCATGTAGCGATAGCCGGGCAGCGCCTGCAGCTTCTTTTCCTTGCTCTTGAGGCGCTTGCGAAACGAGTTCGACAACAAGGCCGTCGGCGCCGCTCCCGGCGGCATCAGCAGCACGGGACAGTCGTTCACCGACGACTGATGTGGCCAGCTCGCGAGGGGATTGGCGAGGTTGCGCCAGTGTTTCGGCTGTTGCGTGAAGGCGAGGACGTCGGCGCAGCCGTGCTCGCGCAGGCTCGCCAGCATCATGTCGAGGTCGGCAGCGCTCGCGCGCGCGGCGAAGTCGCGCTCCAGGAGCGGCATGTTGAAGGTGCTGTGCTTGCCGCCCATGAAGGAGGCGACGCGAACCCCGAAGACCTGGCGCAGGGCGAGCGGCAGCAGCATCAGGGGGCGCTTCTCGGCATCGCGGGCGATGACGATGAAGGGCGTTGCACGCTCGTGGACGCCGACCTCACGTTGCCAGGCGGCCAGCAGGTCGAAGCGTTGATAGGGCGTTGCGAGGTTGTCGGGGACTTCGAGCGCGCGCCAGACCGGCTCGGCCTGAGCGAGATCGGAGATGACCTCGATCCGCGCAATGTCCGACATCGGCCGATGCGCCTGCGCCGTCCGGCTCTCGATCACGGCGGCCATGGTCATCGCGCAGCTCGCGTTGTCTTGGATGATATTTTGGAGTTTTGTTGCTTGGCGTCGGCCGACCCTCGCAAAGAAGTCTCAACAAAAGGTAATGGCAATGGTCGCGTCCCAAATCGGGAAAGACGGGCAGTAAACAAAGACGGGCAGCTAAGATCTGTTCAAATCGGCTTTCGGCACCCGATCTTAAGAGGGAATGTTCTTAAAAATCCGGTGGTGGCGAACATGACGCGATCGCGCCATGGTCTGTCAGCATCAGGTGGGCACGGACGGCTTCGTTTCAAGTCGGTTTTCGGAAAGGGGCGCGGGAATTGTCGTCGGACAACAGCTGGCTGCGGAGCGCCCGGCTCGAACTGGCCTATTTCAGCGGCCGCGCGCTGATCGCCTCGCGTGCCACGGGTGGGGCCGGCGCCATCCTGCGGTTCGAGCGCGTGCGGCCGCGCCGCAAGGGCGCGTTTCAACCGCTCAAGCAGATCGAGATCACGCCGGCCTTCCTCGACCAGGTGATCCGCGCGCTGAAGCGATGGGGCTATGACATCGTCTCGCTCGACGAGGCCTGTCATCGCTCGGTCCGGCTGCCTGAAAGTCGGCGCTTTGCCTGCCTGACGTTCGACGGCGCGTCGAAAGATATGATCACGCACGCCTATCCGGTGCTGGCCCGCCACGGTGTGCCGTTCGCGGTGTATGTGCCCACGGCTTTTCCCGATGGCCTCGGCGAGGCGTGGTGGCTGGCGCTCGAGGCGGTGATCGCGCGCGAGGCGCGCATCAATCTGGTCATCGATCATCGCGAGCAGCGCTTCTCCGTGTTCAAGGCGGCCGAGAAATACGAGCTGTTCGCCTATCTCTTCGGCTGGCTGCGCAAGCTGCCGCCCGCGGAGCTGTCGGTCGCGATTCGCGATCTCTGCTCGCGCCATTCGGTGGACCTCGCCGCGCTGAGCCGTGAGGCGTCGATGGATTGGGCCGACATCGCCAGGCTGGCTGCCGATCCCAACGTCACGATCGGCAGCGCCACCGTGAATTTCCCCGTGCTGGCCCATCTCCGCGACGCCGACGCGCAGCGCGAGATCGCGATGGGCAAGGCGGTGCTGGAAACCGCGCTGCGCCGGCCGGTCCGGCACATGGCGTACCCGTTCGGTGACCCCCAGTCGTTCCGCCGCGGCGACGCCGTGCTGGCGGAGCAAGCGGGCTTCGTCAGCGCCGCCACGGCGGTCGGCGGCGTGGTGCAGAGCGAGGGGCGCACCCATCTGCATACGCTGCCGCGGATCGCCTGGGACGGCCGCTCGCGATCGCTGCGGGCGTTGAAGGTGCTGATGGCCGGGGTGACCCTGCCGCGACAAAAATTCGCGCCACCAGCTGAGCTCGACCTCGGCTGATCAGCCCGGTCGATCAGCTTTCCCGCGCCGGATCGGGACGCAGCATCCAGCTCACGATCGGCATCGCCGGCAGCACCCAGCCCATGCCGACGACGACGTAATACACCGCCTGCATCCAGCCGGAATTGGCAATCAGGGGGAATTGCGCCAGCACCATGCCCATCATCGACCAGGCAAAGGCGAGCAGCAGCAGCGCCAGGGCGCCGATCAGTTTGCGGGTGCGGATCGTCATGACGGGAATGTCAGCCTGCGTTGGGGGCGGCGCGGCTTGCGCGCGAATTCACTGGGATTATAAGGGCCTGACAGCTTAGGTTCAATCGAGCGTTCAACCTCCATGACCACGGTTCCCGTTACCCGAGACACCGCCGCGATCCGCATCTGGCTCACCGTCGTGGCCGGCCTGATCGCGTTGATGGTGCTGGTCGGCGGCGCGACGCGGCTGACCGAATCCGGGCTCTCGATCGTCGAATGGAAGCCGGTCACCGGCACCTTGCCGCCGCTCTCGGAGCAGGCCTGGACCGACGCCTTCGAGGCCTACAAGCGGATCCCGCAGTACCGGCAGATGAATGCCGGCATGACGCTGCGCGAGTTCAAGACCATCTTCTGGTGGGAGTGGGGCCATCGGCTGCTCGGCCGCGTCATCGGCATGGTCTATCTGCTGCCGTTCCTGTGGTTCCTGTGGCGCGGCGCCGTGTCCGGGCCGCTCGGCCGCCGTCTCTGGCTGATCTTCGGCCTCGGCGCGCTGCAGGGCGCGGTCGGCTGGTGGATGGTGGCCTCGGGCCTGACCGAGCGCACCGAGGTGGCGCCGGTCCGTCTCGCGACGCATCTGTCGCTGGCGCTTCTGATCTTCGCGTCGATCGTCTGGACGTTGCGGCGGCTCAAGCCGCGCGACGAGATCGAGGTGCCGGCACGGCTGCGGCTGACGGCGTGGGTGCTGGTCGGCGTCACCTTCGTGCAGCTCTATCTCGGTGCGCTGGTCGCGGGCTTGCGCGCAGGCCTTGTCTACAACACCTGGCCCGAGATCGACGGCGCCCTGATCCCCAAGGTGGCCAATCTGTGGGCCCATTCGCCGTGGTGGTTCAACCTGTTCGAGAACCACCTGACGGTGCAGTTCATGCATCGCATGACCGCCTACGCGCTGCTGGCGCTGGCGGCGTGGCACGCCTTCGACGTGATGCGCGCGGGCGCCGGCCGCGCCGTGGTGCGCGGCGCGCACCGGCTGCTCGCGGCGATCCTGGTGCAGGCGGTGCTGGGCATCGCGACGCTCCTGATGGTGGTGCCGATCTCGCTGGCGCTGCTGCATCAGGGCACGGCGCTCATCGTGCTGACGTTCGCGGTGCTGCAGGCCGAACGGATGTCGCCGCGGCGGGTGGCTGTGGTCGCTGTCCCGCAGGCGGCGGTGGCCGCAGGACAGGCGGGGTAAAGTCTCTCCTCCGTCATTGCGAGCGAAGCGAAGCAATCCAGAGTCCCGCCCACGACTCTGGATTGCTTCGTCGCTGCGCTCCTCGCAATGACGTGGAGATGCCAGTGCACTTCACCTTCGCCCTCGTTCGCGCTCGTGCCACCATCTCCGTGTCATCGCCCGGCTTGACCGGGCGATCCAGTATCCCAGAGACGGTCGTGAGTCCTCGATGGGCCGCGGCGTACAGGATCCCCGCTTTCGCGGGGATGACGACTGAGGATGGCGCGCGGTCATTCGCCCTCAACGAACATTTCAAAAGACAAACGCTCTCAATCTCGCGCGCCGATCACGCCGAGATATGCCGATCGTTTCACCCCGCGAACACGCGAGGGCGCAGGGAAGGCCGGATGCCTGGCCGGCACCCATGGCCCGCGTGCAACAAAAAAAGCACGCGGCGGTCACCACAGGTACGGCCTGGAAACACCCGGCCTTCCCTGCGCGATGGTTTTAACGCTTATACGCGATCTCCCCGGGGACCGGGCTGTCTTGCCCCCGTCACCTCATGCGATGCTGAAAACACCGACACGAGACTTAGCGCCAGCGTCGGGGCGCCAGGACCACGCGATTTCGCCGTCCATGACAGGCCGCTCGTCCGCGCCAGCATACGCCCGCGCACGGCCCGCCACATCCACCGCATTCCCCATCCTACGCAACTGGACGATCCGGAAGCGCCCCTCGGCTGGACAGGAATAACGTGACGATATTCTGATTTGCAGAAATAAGCAAGCGCAAAGTTGCAACGGGTTGCCCCGACGGCGATGGCAGAACCGCCTGACACTATTGCTCGTCGAAAAAGACGCGCTGGTCAGGCTCGAGCGGGGGATCGTCGGGAGTTCCCTCCGACAGAAAATCGCGAGCGCCGAGCGCGTCGAGTTCGGCCCAGAATTCGGCCAGATCGGATGGGTTATCGCTCATGGGTTGGACTCTCCTCCAAGGGCCCTCGCGACGCTGCGGAAGCGGTCCAGCGCAGTCTGCAGGCTCTCGACCACCTCCGCCGCGACCTCGTCGGGCGGCGGCAGCAGGTCGGGATCATCCAGAGTATTGTCCTTGAGCCAGAAGATGTCGAGGTTGACCTTGTCGCGGGCGAGCAGGGTGGCGAGCGGGTAGCGCCTGAACTTCTCGGTTTCTACGCGCTTGGCGCGCGCGCCGGCGTGATAGCAGGCGACGAAATCATCGAGATCGGCGCGCACCATCGGCCGCTCCTTCAAGGTGAAGCGCTGGTTGGTGCGGAGGTCGTAGATCCACAGATCCTTGGTGGCCGCCTGCTCGGAGGGTGGGCGCTTGTCGAAGAACAGTACGTTGGCCTTGACGCCCTGCTTGTAGAAGATGCCGGTCGGCAGCCGCAGCAGGGTGTGAAAGTCGAAGTTCTGGAGCAGCCGGCGGCGGATGGTTTCGCCGGCGCCGCCTTCGAACAGCACATTGTCCGGCAGCACCACGGCGGCCTCGCCATGGGCGCTCAGCACGGTCATGATGTGCTGCAGGAAGTTTAGCTGCTTGTTCGAGGTGGTGACGAAGAAGTCCTGCCGGTCGTAATCGTCGCGCTCGCTGTCGATCTCGCCGTCGTCGCGGACGATGCGGTAGCTCTGCTTCTTGCCGAACGGCGGGTTGGTCAGGATCACGTCATAGGTCCTGCCGCCGGCGCCGAGCAGGGCGTCCTTGGCCTCGACGATCGACTCGACGCCGGTGATGCCGTGCAGATAGAGGTTCATCGCGGCGAGGCGCACCACCTCGGGGACGATGTCGACGCCGGAGAACTTGTTCTTCAGCGCCGAATAGACGCCGCGGTCGCGCGCGCTGGCGTGCTTCTTCATGTGATCCCAGGCGGCGAGCAGGAAGCCGGCGGTGCCGCAGGCGGGATCGTGGATGGTCTGCTGCGGCTTGGGATCGACCACCTCGACGATGGCCTCGATCAGCGGCCGCGGCGTGAAGTATTGTCCGGCGCCGGATTTGACGTCCTCGGCGTTGCGGGCGAGCAGCCCTTCATAGATGCTACCCTTGACGTCGACGGAGAGGCCGAGCCAGGTCTCGCCGTCGATCAGGCCGACCAGCCGCTTCAGCTTCGCCGGGTCCTGGATTTCGTTCTGCGCCTTCAGGAAGATCGCGCCGATGATGCCGCCCTGGCGCGACAGCGTCTCCAGCAGCTTGGCGTATGTGCCGCTCAGCTCCTCACCGGCGAGGTCCTTGATGTCGCTCCAATGCGCGCCCTTCGGCAGCATCGAGGCTTCGCCGACCAGCTCGACCCGCTCCTCGTCCATCTTGAGGAACAGCAGATAGGAAATCTGGCTGATATAGGCCTGATAGGAGACGCCCTGGTCGCGCAGCACATGCGCGAAATTCCAGACTTTGGCGACGAGGGTTTGCGGGTTCATGAAGGTCTTTACATGAAGGGATTGACGATGGTGAGGCTGCCGAAGCTGCGGCCGTGCTGCAGGTCTTCGCTGACGAGCGTTTCGCAGCCGGCTTCGAGCGCCGAGGCGACGATCAGGGCATCATAGAACTGCAGGCCGTGGTCGCGGGCGAGCGCAAAGGCCGCAGCGTGCGTCGCCGTGGTCAGCGGCCGGGCATCAGGGAAGCGAAAGATGACGGACGACAGCGCAGCCTCGATGGTGGGCCAGTCGAGCTTCTGCTTCCTCCGCAACACGTTGGTGAACTCGTTCAGGACCTGGACGCTGATGACGCCGCCATCGGCGATCACATCAACGGCGCGATCCCGGCGCGGGTCCGTGGAATAGGCATAAACCAGGATATTGCTGTCGAAGAACGCGCTCACCGCTCGTTGGCCTCGTCGCGGTCGAACTTGTAGCCGTCGGGGAGGGGAAAGCGCAACTGCTCGATCTGCTTCAGGAACTCGGCGCGCGTCGCGGCCCTCTGGGTAGTCATCGTGTCCTTGGCGATCGACAGCACGCTGACGTCGTCGCCTTCTTTGAGACCCAGCTCGTCGACCAGCGTCTTGGGCAGCAGCACCGCAAGACTGTCGTCCACCTTGATGACCTGCATGTCCGCCTCCTGGCGATGATCCGTGTCAGCCGCAAAATGCGCCGGGCGCAGCGCGCTTTCAAGACGCCTTTGCAGCCCGACCCTTGCCGCGGCCGCGTTTGACGGGCTGCGCCGGCCGTTCGGCCGTTATCCGCGCCAGCAGTGCGCTGGCCGGCTCGTCCCTGGGATCCTGCGGCACAAGTCTGCCTTCGAAGGCGGCCTTGAGGATGGCCTGCTTCAGGCGCGCCGCGTCAGAAGCTTCGGCGTCGAGCTGAGCGAGAGTGTCGTTGGCGGCGGAAAGAGCTTCGGAGACGCGGCGCAGGATTTCAGCGGCTTCGGCGGGCGGAGGCAACGGTAGGGCGATTTGAGCAATGTCCTCTTGGGAAATCTTGAGGATGCCAGCGGTGGTTTTCGCTAGGCGCCGTATTTGGCTCCGGCCCAATGGACTGTTCCAAGCCAATTCTACCCACTCTCCGGTATGTGGGTCCGATCCTAGCGGATACCGAATGATGGTGTCGGGAAAAACTACGGTTTCGTTGATGCTGGCGACATACACCGCGCGACCAACTAATTCCGGGGATCCGTTGGCGCGTGAGATCAGTAGATCGCCATCGTTTACGCGATAGTCCGCAACACGGTTCTCAGGCAATGGAATGTACCGAACTGCCTCGAGGTTCAAGCCGCGTGGGGTCAGGGCGTCCAGGCGTAGGGCCTTTACGCCGGGCGGCGATGACGTACCCGCTATTGAGATGCCGTTGCGTTGATCGTCGGCTTTCAAGTCATTGACGGTAGCCCATATCCACCCATCCGGAAGAGTTCTGGGATTGAGAATTGGGGAAGTTCTGGGAGTTCGGGAGCTGCGGCTACGGCTCGTGACCGGAATTTCTGCTTCGCGTTGTTCGCGTATCCGAGCGAGAGCATCGCTTCCTGTTTCGACGACTGAGTTGGTCTTCCGCCAATCTCTCGTCAATTCGCCGGTGACAGCGGCCTTCAGCAGCGCGCGGCGGAAGGTTTCGAGGCCCTTGCGCGCGTCGGCGAGCGCGGCTTCGCCTGCGGCGATCTCGGCGAACAGCTCATCGATGCGCGCGACGATGCGGCGTTGTTCGGGGAGGGGGGCGAGTGGAAGATCAAATTGCGCAATCGTTCCAAAGTCGATCCGAGGACGATCTCCCGTCACCACCCCCATGGCTTTGTTCACGAAGTGACGGGAATGGAGATAGTATTGCAGGTATTTGGGATCAACTGCGGGGCGCGGAACGATGGCCAGAAGCTCGCCTGAGCTGGCCCCTTCCTCCGTCGCAAGCGCTGTTTTGTTGAGATAGGGACGAAGGCGACCATATAGAATGTCGCCACGCTCGAAACGATTTGCCGAACTCCGCATCAGATTGAAGGGGCGTGTTTGGATCACACGCATCCCGTTCGGCTCGATATCGTCCATTCCTACAAAGCTAAGGTTGGGATGTGACCCAGGACTAACTTTTTCGCCCCGTAGCTGCGCGACAGTGCCGATGCTTGTCCGGCTCCAATTTGCCGGCAAAGGCCGCTGGTCGGCTAGCTCAGCCCTGTGTCCTTTCACCGCCGCATCCATCACGCCACCAACGCATCCGTAATCTCATCCAGCAGCGCCGGCAGCCGTGCGCCGAACAGCGCACGGGCCTGGATGATGCCGCCGCGGGCGGTGAATTCGGGGGCTTCCATCAGATCCTCGGGCCTGACCTCGATGTTGACGGCGAGATGGTCGCGGATCGCCATCAGCCAGTTGCGTTGCGCGTCGCTGTAGCTGCGCCCCGCCTTCTCCTCGCGGCCGAGCCAGAGGTTGAAGCGGCCGGCAATGACGGAGGGCAGCGGCTCCAGCGACTCGGCCTCGCCGATGGCATAGCGCACGAGCATGACGATGTCAGCCAGCGTGCCGGCCGGATTGCCGCGGACCTTGTCGGCGGCGAGCCGCTTGTAGGCGCGCCAGATGTCCGGCGGCTCCAGCAGCCAGGGCGGGCGCTTCAGCGCCTCGCGCAATTCGTCGACCGCCTCGTAGGTGAGGCGGCGCTGGGCGTAGGGCAGATGATACAGGATCTGCAGCGCGGTCAGCTCGTTGCGGCGCTCGGTCAGGAAACGCTGGAAGCGGGCGACGGTGTCGGTGGCCTTCTTTTCGTCCCAGCCGGAGGAGACGACTGCGTCGACCGAGATGGTGTCGATGCGGATGTCGGCGGCGGCCTTGACCTCCTTCAACAGGCGCCGCAGCGCCGGATCGTCGAACACAGCGGCAGCCTCGTCCTTGGCGGCGTCGCGGACCTTCTGTTGCTCCGGTTCGGGCGCTTCGGGCGAGACGCGCGTGGCCAGCACGTCGGGATCGATGGCGTCGAGCAGGCGGCTGGCGAGGCCGTGCAGGTCGAGCCCGCTCGCTGCCTTGGCGATCGCCGCGCGGTCCTTGTCGCCGATGCGGCGGTCGAGCGCGGCGAGCCGGCCGGCCAGGGTGGCGAAGGCATCGTCGTCGCGGCGGCCGGCGGCGATGTCGTCGATCAGCCGGTCGAACGAGACCGCGCGCTGCCGCTCCAGCGGCTGCGACACGCTCTTCAGGCTCTCGGTGACCCCGACGGCATCGATCAGCACGAAGCGGGTCTTGGCGTCGGCGTCGGGCGTGACTTCGCGCAGCTTGTCGGGCGAGATGATGCGGGCGCCGCGGCCCTTCATCTGCTCGAAATACAGCTCGGACTTGACGTCGCGCAGGAAGATCACGACCTCCAGCGGCCTGATGTCGGTGCCGGTCGCGATCATGTCGACGGTGACGGCGATGCGCGGATTGTAGTCGTTGCGGAAGGCGCGGATCAGGCCTTCGGGATCGGCGCCGTCGGTCTTGTAGGTGATCTTCTTGGCGAAGTCGTTGCCCTTGCCGAAGACGTCGCGGACGATGGTCGTGATCTCCTCGGCGTGGTGATCGTCCTTGGCGAAGATCAGGGTCTTTGGCACTTCGGTGCGGCCGGGAAACAGCTCGGTGAACAGCGCGTTGCGATAGGCGTCCAGCACGGTGCGGATCTGGTTGGTGGCGAGCACCGTGCGGTCGAGCTGGGCGGCGGTGTAGGTGAAGTCGGCATCCAGCGTCTCGTAGCGCTGGGCGCGGGTGCGCTTGTCACGCACCGGGATCTCATAGCCGGATTTCACCGTGCTGCCGCGCTCGCCGATCTCGGTCCTGATGCGGAAGACGTCGAAGCCGACATTGACGCCGTCGACCACCGAGCGCTCGAACGGGTATTGCGCCACCAGATTGCGGCCGAAGAAGCCGAGGGTGTGCAGCGCCGGCGTCGCGGTGAGGCCGACGATGAAGGCGTCGAAATAGTCCAGCACCTGGCGCCAGGTGCCATAGATCGAGCGGTGGCATTCATCCGTGATGACGAGGTCGAAGCTCTCGATCGGGATCGCCGGATTGTAGGCGACGAGGCGCTCGGTGTCCGCGCGCGCGGTTTCGAAAGAGGAGGCCTCTTCCTCCTCCTCGGCCAGCTCCTTGCCGGTGAGGACCGAATAGACCCGCTGGATCGTGGCGATGACGACCTGGGCGTCCTTGTCGAGGCCGGCGGCGCCGAGCTTCTGCACGTTGTAGATTTCGGAGAAGGAGCGGCCGGTGCCGGGCGGGCGAAAAGCGAGATATTCGTCGCGGGTCTGGCGCACGAGGTTGGCGCGGTCGGCCAGGAACAGGATGCGGCGGAAGCCGGCATGGGCGAGAAGGCGATAGGACAGCGTGCAGGCCGTGAAGGTCTTGCCGGCACCGGTCGCCATCTGCACCAGCGCGCGGGCGCGGTTCTGCCGCATCGAGGCTTCCAGCGCCGAGATCGCGTCGCTCTGGCAGGCGCGCAAGCCGTCGGTGATGACTGGCGGCATCGCCTGCAGCCGCCCGCGCAAGGTGGCGGGCTCCTTGAGCCAGCGCTCCAGCGTCTCCGGGCGGTGGAAGGCGAACACGCGGCGCGAGGCCGGGTCGGGGTCGGCATGGTCCCTGAACAGGGTCTCGGTGCCGGAGGCGACGTATTCGAACCGGACCTGGCCTTCGGCCCGGACCAGATGCTTGGGGACGCTGGCGATGTAGCGCGAGGCCTGTTCGGCAAAGCCGGACAGCGTGGTGCCTGCCGGCTTGGCCTCGATCACGCCGCAGAGTTTGCGCCCAACGAACAGGCCGTAGTCGACGGGGCCGGAATCGGTCTGAAATTCGCGGACGGCGACGCCGAGGCCGGCGCCGAGATTGAGCTCGTCCTTGGACTGGATCAGCCAGCCGCATGCCTCAAGCTGCCGGTCGATCAGCGACCGGGCCTTGTCCTCCGGATGGAAGGCAGATGGCTCCATGAGCAACTTCTAGGCGAAGCGGGGCTGCGCCGGAAGGGGCTTTGGTGCTGGCAGGAGCGGATTCCGCAGGGCGCGCGCTCAGCAATACCCCGTCACGCCGCACGCATAGGGCAACCGGAACATGTAGTTCGTGTAGCCTTCGCCGCCGTAATACGGGCCCTGGTAGTCATACGAGAACGCGCGGCCGTAATAGCCGGGGAGTTCCTGGCGGCCGAGCAGCAGGGGCGTCGAGGGCAGCATCGGGGAGATGAGCGAGTCCTGGTCCTTGACGACGACGACCGGCGGCGGGGCCTTGGCGGCGCGGCGGGCCTTGTAGTGGACGACCTTGTCGTGGATGCCAGGCAGGTCGGCAGCGAGCACGACGCCATTCGCGGCGGTGGCTGCCAGCAGCATCATGATGACCAACATACGCATTCTGCTCTCCAGCCTTCTGAACACATCAAGTCTCGCGCTGTCGCCGTGGCCGGCGCCCGCGACGTCGGGTGCCGCGCGATTCCATGGACGGTAGGATGGGGCTTTTATGGTTAACGAAAACTTTCCCGGCTCGAATCCGGGCTGCAATCGCCCGTAGAAGGACGGGCTTTTTCAGCTTCTGTTAACATCTGCTGGTGCAAGTTTACGGCCGCCGGCGATTTTGAAGGCTGGCGGAACGAAGGGCCGGAGGTCCGCGTTCGGGACAGAATCTCTGCTGCATTTCATCAGAGTCTCAGACCAGAAGGTTTCGAGCATGTCGGTGATCCCGTTTTGCGCGTCGGCGCGCCAACATTCGCAATCACGGACAGGCTCATTCCATACCGATCATGCTGCCATCGATGAGGACGGAGCCTGCCTGCGGGCGCTGGCGGTCAGCCGGCAGATCGCGGCGACGGCGCTGCCGCTCGCAGGGCAGATGCATGCGCGGATGCTGCACCAGATGACATGAGGCGATGAGTTAACGAGGGCGCGGTTCGAGAAGCCGGCAACGGCCCGACCGTGGGACGAAGGAGAGCGCGGAAGCCCAGGGGGGCTGCCCGCGCTCTCTTTGTTTTTGGGCGAAGCTCTCGCGCGATAGCGCCAGTGTGGCCCGATGGTGGACGTTGCGGGAGCGGTGGCCTCATGGTTCGAGACGCGCCAAGAGGCGCTCCTCACCATGAGGGTCGAAAGCCGGGGCGGCACTGCACCCCCGACAATGAACACGCCGAGAGGCGTGTTCATTGAGAGGCCCCCGGTCGGAGGGCTGAGATTTGCAACGTCGCCGCAAACTCGGACCTCGTCCTGAGGAGCCCGCCGGAGGCGGGCGTCTCGAAGGACGGCCGCAAGCGCTGGTGACAGACGCTTGCGGCGCATACGTCAGTTCAACGCGTGGTTCGCTGCTTACGCGTTCAGCGCCTGCTCGAGGTCGGCGATGAGGTCTTCCTTGTCCTCGATGCCGACGGAGATGCGGACGATGTCGGGGCCGGCGCCGGCCTTGATCTTCGAGGCGTCGTCGAGCTGGCTGTGCGTCGTCGAGGCGGGGTGAATCACCAGCGAGCGGGTGTCGCCGACATTGGCGAGATGCGAGAACAGCTTCAAATTCGACACCAGCTTGACGCCGGCGTCGTAGCCGCCCTTGAGCGAGAAAGTGAACACGGCGCCGGCGCCCTTCGGCGAATATTTGCGGGCGAGCGCGTGGTACTTGTCCTCGGGCAGGCCGGCATAGCTGACGGAGGCGACCGCCGGATGCTTGCTGAGATATTCGGCGACCGCCTTGGCATTGTCGCTGTGCTTCTGCACGCGCAGCGGCAAGGTCTCGATGCCGGTGAGAATCAGGAACGCGTTGAACGGCGACAGCGCCGGACCCAAATCGCGCAGGCCGAGCACGCGGCAGGCGATCGCGAAGGCGAAATTGCCGAAGGTCTCGTGGATGCGGATGCCGTGATATTCGGGGCGCGGCTGCGTCAGCATCGGATATTTGTCGCCGCTGCCGGCCCAGTCGAAGGTGCCGGCGTCGACGATGATGCCGCCGATCGAGTTGCCGTGGCCGCCGAGGAACTTGGTCAGCGAGTGCAGCACGATGTCGGCGCCGTGATCGATCGGGCGGATCAGATAGGGCGAGGCGAGCGTGTTGTCGACGATCAGCGGCACGCCCGCCTTGCGCGCGACCTGCGCGATCGCCTCGATGTCGGTGATGGTGCCGCCGGGATTGGCGATGGATTCGATGAAGATCGCCTTGGTGCGCGGGCTCACCGCGGCCTCGAAGCTCGCGACGTCATCGGTGTCGGCCCACACCACGTTCCAGCCGAAGCTCTTGAACGAATGCGTGAACTGGTTGATCGAGCCGCCATAAAGCTTGCGCGCGGCGATGAACTCGTCGCCGGGCGACAGCAGCTGCTGCAGCGCCACGACCTGGGCGGCGTGGCCCGAGGCGACGGCAAGCGCGGCCGTGCCGCCCTCGAGCGCGGCGACGCGCTCCTCGAGCACCGCGTTGGTCGGGTTGCCGATGCGGGTGTAGATGTTGCCGAACGCCTGCAGGCCGAACAGCGAGGCGGCGTGGTCGGCGTCGTTGAAGACGAACGACGTGGTCTGATAGATCGGCGTCGCCCGGGCGCCGGTGGTCGGGTCGGGCTGGGCGCCGGCATGAATGGCGAGGGTGGCGAATCCGGGGGCACGTTCGGTCATGGTGTTTCCTCGTGGGCTTGGATCCCGCGCGCGGCGGCGCCGGCCGGCACGGGGATCGATGATGGGAGACGGTGTCGATAGCGCGTCGTCGTGCGCCTCCGCGTCATCCCGGCGGAGGACATTTGCCAGCGGCCGGGATGCCGTCAAGGCGGCAGGCGATGTCATCTCCGATTTGGAATGCGTTGCTGTGTCGCGCGGCGGTCGCGACACGTTCCTTTCGCAAATGCGTCAGGTCGGATCGCTTCTGTCCTTCGCGGCACGGTCGGCCGCCGTCGTGGCGCCGCCGCCGACGCTGGTGCGGTTCAGAGACAGGCGCATGCCTTGCGTGGGGATCGGTGCGCGCTTGGCGCTGATGGTGCGGGAGTTGACGCCCATCCAGGAGATCTCCGAGGACAGCCGGCCATATTCAATCTTGGGGCAGCGGTTCATGACCACCTTCATGCCGGCGGCCTCGGCCTTCTCGGCCGCGGCATCGTCGCGCGCGCCGAGCTGCATCCAGATCACCTTCGGCAGCGGCGACAGCTTCAGCGCCTCGTCGACGACGGGCATGATGTGCTGGGAGCTTCGGAAGATGTCGACCATGTCGAGCGGGCGGCCGATGTCGGCCAGCGAGGCGACGAAGGGCCGGCCCATCAGGCTCTTGCCGACATGGCCGGGATTCACCGGGATCATGTCGTAGCCGCGCTGCACCAGATATTTGAAGGCGAAGAAGCTCGGCCGGATCTCGGACGGCGATGCGCCGACCATCGCGATCACCTTCACGCCGTTGAGGATGCTGCGGATGTAGTCGTCGGGATAGGTGTCGTGATTCATGGGCGTGCGCTTCTGTGAGTTATCGTCATTGCGAGCGCAGCGAAGCAATCCAGGGGCTCGGGTGGGACTCTGGATTGCTTCGCTGCGCTCGCAATGACGGAGGAGAGAGCGGAGAGCGATCACTCATCCCGCCAGGTCGGTGTCCGCTTCTCGATGAAGGCGCCGATGCCTTCTTCCGCGTCGCGGGCGAGCATGTTTTCGGTCATCACCTCTGCCGCATAACGATAGGCGTCGGCAAGGTTCATCTCGGCCTGGCGGTAGAACGCCTCCTTGCCGAGCTTGATCGTATGCGCGGATTTGCGCGCGACTTGTTGTGCCAGCGCAATCGCGGTGTCGCGTTCCGAGCCGGGCGTCACCACGCGATTGATCAGTCCGATCTCGCGGGCGCGCGGAGCCGGAACCGGCTCGCCGGTCAGCAGCATCTCCATGGCCTGCTTAGCGCTGACGTTGCGCGACAGTGCCACCATCGGCGTCGAGCAGAACAGGCCGATATCGACGCCGGGCGTCGCGAAGGAGGCGCGCTCGGAGGCAACGGCGAGATCGCAGCTTGCGACCAGTTGGCAGCCGGCGGCGGTGGCGATGCCCTGCACCGAGGCGATCACGGGCTTCGGCAGCTGCACGATCGCCTGCATCATCGCGCTGCAGGCATTCATCAGCCCGGCGAAGAAGGCGCGGCCGCGATCGGCATCGGCCCTGCGGGCGGTGAGCTCCTTCAGGTCGTGGCCGGCACAGAAGGCCGGACCGTTGGCGGCGATGACCACGGCGCGAACCGCCTTGTCGGCGCCGATCTCGGCGAGCGCCTGGTGCAACTCGGCGATCAGCGCCTCCGACAGGCTGTTGCGCTGGGCCGGCCGGTTCAAGGTCAGCACGGCGACGGAGCCGGCCATCTCGCGCAACAGGATCGGCGCGTCGGCAGAATGGGCGAGGGCAGGGGCGGACATTCCGATTTCCCTTATGGGTTTCCCTTTGGCGTTTTCCGTATGGGCGCGTGTTGGCGGCTAATGTAACAGAAGGCAACGACACAAAGCAGGGGGAGACATGACGGCCAAGATGACCATTTCGGAGCTGGAGGCGTTCCTGCACGCGGAATTTCCGCAAGCGTTCCGGACCGGCGGAGACATCGCGATCGAAAGTGCGGACGGCAAGAGCTGCGTGCTGCGGCAGCGCTTCAACGAGCGCATGCTGCGTCCCGGCGGAACCGTGTCCGGGCCGACGCTGATGGCGCTGGCCGATTTCGCGATGTACGTCGTGCTGCTGTCGGCGATCGGCCCGGTCGGGCTCGCCGTGACCACGAATCTCAACATCAACTTCCTGCGCAAGGGCGCCGCCGGGGCCGACGTGCTGGCCGAGGCGCGGCTGCTCAAGCTCGGCAAGCGGCTGGCCGTAGGCGAAGTCACTCTGCTGTCAGGGGAATCCCCCGATCCCATCGCTCATGTCACGGCCACCTATTCCATTCCGAATGCGTGAGCTTTTCGAGGGTATTATTGCACCATATTTGCAAGTGGCTGGTTTCATTGCAGGAATTTTGCTTCGGTGGCGTTGACGAAAGCGGGGCGCTTCTCTAGAAGCTGCGACCAGTTCGGCGCGTCATCCGCGCCGCATTCTCCCTGTCACGGATATCTCTCATGAAAACCTTTTCGGCAAAGCCGGCCGAGGTCCAGAAGAAGTGGGTCGTGATCGACGCCAAGGGTCTGGTCGTCGGCCGTCTCGCCACGCTGGTCGCCATGCGGCTGCGCGGCAAGCACCTCCCGATCTACACCCCGCATGTCGATTGCGGCGACAACGTCATCATCGTCAACGCCAAGCACGCCGTGTTCACCGGCCGCAAGCGCGAGCAGAAGACGTATTACAAGCACACCGGCTTCGTCGGTCACGTCAAGGAGCGCACCGCGCGCCAGATCCTCGAGGGCCGCTTTCCGGAGCGCGTGCTCGAGAAGGCCGTCGAGCGCATGATCCCGCGTGGCCCGCTCGGCCGCGTGCAGATGGGCAATCTGCGTGTCTATGGCGGACCTGATCATCCGCACGAGGCGCAGAACCCCGAGAAGATCGACATCGCGAAGTTGAACCGCAAGAACACGAGGGCCGCATAAGATGGCCGAAAGCATCCAGTCTCTCGATCAGCTGTCGCAGCTCAAGGGCGCCGTCACCGCTCCCGACGCTCCGAAGTATGAGAAGAAGGTCGACAAGTTCGGCCGCGCCTATGCCACCGGCAAGCGCAAGGACGCGGTCGCCCGCGTCTGGATCAAGCCGGGCTCCGGCAAGGTCACCGTCAACACCCGCGACATCGAAGTCTACTTCGCCCGTCCGGTGCTGCGCATGATGATCGAGCAGCCGATGGTCGTCGCCGCCCGCAAGGGCCAGTACGACGTGATCTGCACGGTCGCCGGCGGCGGTCTGTCCGGCCAGGCCGGCGCGGTCCGTCACGGCCTGTCCAAGGCGCTGACGAACTTCGAGCCGGAGCTGCGCAGCGTCCTCAAGAAGGGCGGCTTCCTGACCCGCGACTCGCGCGTCGTCGAGCGCAAGAAGTACGGCAAGGCCAAGGCCCGCCGCTCCTTCCAGTTCTCGAAGCGCTGATCTCCCAGGCGATCCGGCTTGTGCCGGATCAGCTGGTCTCCAATACGAACGGGCGCCCTCGCGGGCGCCCGTTTTGCTTTGTGCGACGCTTTTGAGATCAGGCGCTGGCGCGGCGCGCGGTCAGCCACTGGTTCGGCGCCAACGGCTTCGAGACGACACGCACCTCGCCGATGCTGCCGATGAAGCCGTCCGACGGCGCGCGATCCCACCAGCCGCAGCCGAGCGCCCAGGGCTGGGACGCCGCGACGCTGGCAAGGCCATTGCCGCCGATCACGCTGCGCACGACCGGCGCGCCCTCGATGTAGAGCACGGTCGAATTGTCTTTGGGATCGTTGACGATCGCGAGGTGATACCAGGTGTTGAGCATGATCTCGCCGGACCAGTCGGTCTGCGGCTGGCTGGTCGCGCTCGACGGCACGATCTCCCACTGCACCTCGCGCAGGTTCGATATCGCGAACAGGATCGGCGGCGATTCCGGATCGCCGCCGGCATAGTTCGGCAGCCAGCCGCGGTTGCCGAAGCGGGTCAGGATGTTGCACCAGGCGTGATCCGCGGCCTTCCAGTTCGGATCGATCTTGATGAAGGCCTCGACGGTGTAGCCCTTGGCAAAGGTCGCCGCGTTGATCGGCGCATTGGCCGCTGTCGTGAACCAGCTGAAGCGGCCGCCGCCCTGCTTGGTGGTGTTGAGGAACTGCACGCTGCCCGGCGCCGACGACAGGCGGTGCTTGTCGGCGGTGAAGACGACGTCGGCCGCTTGAGCGGCACCGGCGAGCGCGGCGCGTTGCATCGGATTGCCCGAGGTCAGGTCTGGCAGCGCGGTGCCGGCGGCGACGGCCTTGCCGATCGCTGACGACGCGATGCGCCAATGCGCCACGGTTTCGGCGATCAGCGGGTAGTCCTGCTCGTTCGCGGGCGGCACCACCGCTGGCTCGGGCTGTTCGGTGTAGTTGGCGTAGAGGTCCTGCTTGACGCGCGGCAGGATCGGCGTGCCGGCGAACGCCGGGAGATGGCAGAAGCGGGTGAAGCGCGAGAAGCGGCGCTGGAAGTCGATCTCGATGGTGAATTCGTGGTTGTCGTCGGACAGCCAGGCGCGATCGAACTGCTTGAGGCTGTTCTTCGGCTTTTGTACGACCCAGGGCGAGAACGAGGCGACGTCGATTCTGTTCTTCGTGAAGTCGAACTCGTACAGCCGCATCAGGCCGTTGCCGCCCTGATAGGCCATCTGATAGTCGACGACCATCTCATGCACGGGATTGTGGAAGTCGTTGAACTTCGTCAGATGCGCGCCGCCATGATAGTGGCCGTTGAGCGTCATGAAGATCTGGTCGTTGCGGCGGATCAGCCTGTCCCAGAGATACTGGCCGTACGGCACCTCGAGCGGGCTGACACCGTCATTGGCGATGTTGAGCAGCTGGTGATTGGCGAGGATCACAGGCAGCATCGGATAGCGCGCGATCATGCTGTTCGCCCAGGCGATGGCATCGTCCGAGGCGCGCCAGGACAGCGACAGCACCATGAAGCTGACGCCGCAGGCATGGAACACATGCGCCTCGTGCCAGCCGCTCGGGTGGCGCTCCAGGAAGGTGCGCTGCTTGGCGGCGCGACTGGCCGGGAACCAGGACAAATACGGCTCGGACGGGGCGCGCTGCGCGTCGGTGCCCGAGCCCTGGCTCGCCGCGGTCTCGAACTCAAGCGCCTGCAGCACGTCGTGATTGCCGGCGAGCACCGAGTAGGGGCGGCCGGCGTTCTCCAGCAACTTCATCGCGGCGTCGGCGACCGCCCATTGCTGCGGATGCTTGACCTGGTCAACGACGTCGCCGAGATGGATCGTGAACGGGATGTGGTACTTCGCGGCATTGTCGACGATGAACTGCGTCTGCGCCGGGTAGGGCGTGCTGCCATATTGGCGCTGATAGGCCTGGCCTTCCTCCGACGTCGCATAGCGCGAATAGAACTGCGTATCCGGCAGCACCGCGAGCGCGAAGCTGGTGGTGACGTGATGATGGTGGTGATGCATGCGCCATTGCCAGTGCGCCTGCGCCTGGCCCGGCAGCATGCTGGCGCCGAGGCCGAGCGCCGACACGCCCATGGCGTTGCGCAGCAGCGTGCGGCGATCGACGCCACCAGCCGGATGATCTGCCGCGGATTTCTTGTCGTTTGTATCGTCGTCGAAAGACATTCTCGTCCCCTCGTGTGGCCGCTTTGCCCCTGTCGGGCCGTGTTAGGGAGAGATGATCTCAAATTTGAGAAAGTTTCTTATCGTTTCGATGAGCGTCCGCAATCGGGTGTGAAATGGTTCATATGTCTCGCTTTCATACTCAACTAACAATGACCGGCGGCTGATGGTGCGCAATCCCAGCGAGTGTCGTTTACGGGGGCCATCATCGGTTTTGAATCCTGTTTGCAGCATTTTTGCGCAGCAATTTGCCGGCGAGTTGCGTCGAGCTTTTCGAGAAAACTTGGCATCCCAGGCAAACCTCTTTCCAACAGACCACCCGGTAGCTTGATCGCACTAAGGCCGCGCTAACCCTGAGTTCCCCGCACGGCCGCAGCAACCGAGGTGACGCATGGCGCTCGACAGCATGACGCTCGACATCGTAGCGACAATGGTCGCGGCGCTGCTTGGCGCCATGTTGCTGTATTTCGGACGGCAGGAGAACACGCCGGCGCTGCGCTGGTGGGGGGCTGCCTACATCCTCGGCGCGGTCGCGATCGCGCTGTGGACCCTGGTCGCCGACAGCTATGGCGAGGTGATCTCGCTGCTCCTGAGCTCGATCGGCCTGATCGCCACCGCGATGGTGTGGAATGCGGCGCGCGTATTCCATGGCAAGTCGCCGAGCGTCGCAGGCCTCGCGCTCGGCGCCACCGTCTGGATCGCCAGCGGCATGCTGCTCGATCCCGCCGCGCAGGCGCTGCGGCTGACCATCGGTGCGGCGATCGTCGTGATCTATGCGATGCTCACCGCGGCCGAACTCTGGCAGGAGCGGCGGCGCACGCTGCACAGGCGCTGGCCGGCGCTGATCGTGCCGGCGATGCACGGCTTCGTGCTGATGCTGCCGATCCTGCTCGGCAACATGCTGCGCGATGCGGATGGCGCCTTCGCCGCCGCCTGGGTCACGATCTTCTCCATCGAACTCGTGCTCTATGCGGTCGGCACAGTGTTCGTGATCTTCATGCTGGTGTCCGAGCGCATCGTGTCTGCGCACAAGCGCGCGGCGACGACGGATCCGCTCACCGGCCTGCTCAACCGCCGCGGCTTTGCCGATGCCTGCGCGCAACTGATCGAGCGCGAGGCGCGCGCCGAGCGGCCGGTCAGCGTGCTGATCTTCGACATCGATCATTTCAAGTCGATCAACGACCGCTTCGGCCATGCCGAGGGCGACGAGGTTCTCAAGGTGTTCGCCGACGTCGTCGTCGACAAGCTGCGGCTGACGGATATCTCGGGACGGATCGGCGGCGAGGAATTCGCCGCGCTGCTGCCGTGCTCGATCGAGGAGGCAATGGTCGCGGCCGAGCGCGTGCGCCAGGCGTTCGCGGCCTCGGGCGTGGTGTGCGAGGAAAAGCCGGTCGACACCACCGTCAGCATCGGCGTCGCCGGCGGCCCAGCCGGCACCGAGCTCGACGTGCTGCTCGCCGCCGCCGATACCGCGCTCTACAAGGCCAAGCGCTCGGGGCGCAATCGTGTCGAAGCCTCCGCCGAGCTGCCGCTGTCGCTGGAGCGCTACCGCCGCCAGCGCGCGGCCGCCGCGACGGCCACGCCTGCGCCGCAAGCCGGGCAGGCGGCCATCTCCAGCTGACGCGCGGCTTTCTCTCTCCCCTGGTCTGGGCTAGACAAACGGTCCAGCAATCAGGGGAGGCCGCCAGATCATGATCACCGAAATCGCCCAGATCGACGTCAAGCCGGGCACGGAAAAGGATTTCGAGGCCGCGGTTGCCAAGGCGCGCGCCGCCTTCGGCCGATCCAAGGGCTTTCACGGTTTCGAGCTGCACAAGTCGATCGAGAAGCCGCAGCGCTACCGGCTGATGGTGAAGTGGGAGACGCTCGAGAACCACACCGTTGATTTCCGCGGCTCGGAGAACTTCACCGAATGGCGCGGCCTGGTCGGCCAGTATTTCGCCTCACCTCCTGATGTCGAGCACACCGAGACGGTGCTGAATTCGGCGGGCTGAGCAGCGCGAGCCGCGATCATGACGCATGACGAGCTGGTTGCGGCCTACACCGCCCCGGGACGGCACTACCACGATCTCGGTCATATCGAGGACTGCCTTGCCCGGCTCGATCGCGTCGCCGATCTCAGTGTCGGCGACCGCGAGATCCTGACCCAGGCGATCTGGTGGCACGACGTCGTCTATGATCCCACGCGGTCCGATAATGAGGAACAGAGCGCCGTTCTCGCCGAGCAGCATGTCGCGCCTGACATGCGAGACGAGGTCGGCCGCCTGATCCGCCTGACACGAACCCATGATGTTCCCGCAGGCGACCGCCGCGGTGCGCTGCTGGTCTCGATCGACCTCGCGGTTCTCGGCGCCGACGAGGCGACCTACGACGCTTATGCGCGCGCGATCCGGCGCGAATATGCCCATGTGCCGGACGACGCCTATCGCGCCGGCCGCGCGGCCGTGCTGGAGCGGTTCGCGAGCCGGCCCGTGATCTATCCCGATCCCGCCTTCGCCGCGGCGCTGGACGGACAGGCGCGGGCCAACCTCGCGCGCGAGCTGAGGCAATTGCTGACTTAGCCGGGATGCAGCCCGCGCAGTGATTGCATGTGCTGATAGCGCTTGCGTTTTGCTGCCGTGCGACATGCAATGAGACGACATGCGCGCCGTCCTGGCGCGCGCCTCATTTTCCGGAACTCCCTCATGCCGATCATCAATCGCGCCGCCGAGCTGGCGCAGGACGCCACGGTCTGGCGCCGTGATTTTCACCAGCATCCCGAGTTGCAGTACGAGGTGCATCGCACGGCGGCGCGCGTCGCCGAGCTGCTGACCTCGTTCGGCGTCGACGAGGTCGTGACCGGCATCGGCCGCACCGGCGTCGTCGGCGTGATCCGCGGGCGGGAGCCGTCGTCGCGCGTGATCGGCCTGCGCGCCGACATGGACGCGCTGCCGCTGCAGGAAACCCGCGACATCCCGCACAAATCCACCATCCCCGGCCGGATGCACGCCTGCGGCCATGACGGCCACACCGCGATGCTGCTCGGCGCCGCGCGCTACCTCGCCGAGACCCGCAACTTCGCGGGCACGGCCGTCGTCATCTTCCAGCCGGCTGAGGAGGGCGGGGCCGGCGGCCGCGCCATGGTCGAGGACGGGCTGATGGAGCGCTTCGGCATCGAGGAGGTCTACGGCCTGCACAACGCGCCGGGAATGCCGCTCGGGCACGTCTCGACGCGCGTGGGCGCCGTGATGGCGGCGGCCGACACCTTCGAGGTGCGCCTGAAGGGACTCGGCGGTCACGCCGCGCGGCCGAACAAATGCGTCGACCCGATCATCGCCGGCGCGCAGATCGTCACGGCCTTGCAGTCGATCGTGGCGCGCAACGTCGATCCGGTCGAGAGCGCGGTGCTGTCGATCACGCGCTTCCACGCGGGCACCTCGGCCGACAACATCATTCCGCAGACGGCGGTGATCGGCGGCACCGTGCGCACGCTCGACGAGGAGGTGCGCCGCCTGATGGACGAGCGCTTCAAGAGCGTCGTGACGGGGCTCGCGAACGGCATGGGCGTGGAGGTCGAGATCGACTACGAATGGGGTTATCCGGTCGTGATCAACCATGCCGAGCAGACCGCTTTTGCCGCCGACGTTGCGCGCAGCGTCGTCGGGCCGGACCAGGTCAAGACCGACATGCCGCCTCGGCTCGGCGGTGAGGATTTCGCCTATATGCTGCAGGCGCGGCCCGGCGCATTCGTCTTCATGGGCATCGGCGATGGCGCCGGCGTGCATCACCCGGAATACGATTTCAACGACGAGGTGATCCCGCATGGGATCAGCTATTGGGCCAAGCTCGTCGAAACGGCGATGCCGGCCGGCTGACCGGCGCGTTCCTCAGATCGCGGCCGCGGCGTCCTCGGTGCGGCGGTCGCTCTTGAAATAGTCGATCATGACCTTGGCGATCGCCATGAGCGGCAGCGCCAGGGTGAGGCCCCAGACGCCGAACACGATGCCGAGCAGGATCTGGAATGCGAACAGCGTGGCCGGCGGAATGTCCAGCGCCTGGCGCTGGATCAGCGGCGTCAGCACGTAGCTCTCCATGGCGTGCACGCCGAGGAAAAGCACGAAGGCGGAGACCGCCGCGACCCATCCGGAGGCGAGGCTCGCCAGCACCACGATGACGCCGGCGATGATCGCGCCGACGGTCGGGATGAACGCGAGCAGCCCGGCCTGGATGCCGAGGATGAACGAGCTCTGCACGCCGATGATCGCGAGTCCGATCCAGGTGACCACGAACACCGCGAACATCGTCGTGATCTGGGCGATCAGCCAGCGCTCCAGCGTGTAGCTGATGCGGTCGATGATCACCGTGGCCTGGTCGCGGTATTTGGCCGGCGCCAGGAACAGCAGGCCGCTGCGGTAGACCGACGGCTGTGCCGCAAAGGCCAGCCCTAGGAACAGCACGATGAAGAAGTTGCCGACGGCGCTGACGGTGCCGAGCAGCAGTTTGAAGGTCTGGCTGACGATGGCGCCGCCGGATGAGGCCAGCGCGCTCGGCGAGGGCAGGCCTCCCGGCAGACCGTGCGACGCCGATTGCGTCGGGGTCGTCGTCCCGCCATCCGGCGCCGCCGTGGCCGTGTTGGTGCCGTTGAACTCGAAGAAGCTGGTGTCGATGCCGTTACGGTCGAGGAAGCCCTTGATGTTGCCGAGCTGCGACTTGATCGTGTCGCTGAGCACCTTGGCCTGGTCCGCGATGGTGGTGCCGCCGAGGAAGACGATGCCGACGAGCAGGGCCGCCAGCGCCACGCAGACGATCGCAAGCCGCAGCGGGTGCGGCCAGGGCAGCACGCGGCCGAGCAGGGTGGTCATGGCATTGAGGGCGACGCCCAGCAGCATGCCGGAAAACAGCAGGAACAGCGCCGCAGCGTAGTACCAGCTGAAGGCCAGCGTCGCGGTGAACAGGATCACCCCGATGCCGCCCACGGCAATGGCCCAGGCCAGGTCGGTTCGGTCCTGGAGGCGCGGGTCGGCGGGGGCGGTCATGCGGCGTCCTCTGTGCTGATCGGCCCCCACACATTGGCGAAAACGGCTGGCGGATCAAGCAAAGGCTTGCGTGACCGTTCATCGGCTGGAAGCCATGCGGGGTTGCCCGGAATTGGCATTGGGGACCCGCGCGGTCATATGTTGATCCGGCTTTGCGACGCGGGCATGATTTGAAGAGGCACGATTTGTGCCTCCAGGCCGGGACCATATCGGGCTGAGACCATCTCGGGCTGAGACAAAGGCCTGGGCGCACAGGGAGAGAAACGAGGGCAATGAAACGTCCCGTGGTCGGCGTGATCGGCAACAGTCATCGCGTCGAGAACAGGTTCAACGTGCAGATGGTGGGCGAGCGCAATCTGAGCGCCGTGGCCGAGGTCGCGGGCGCGCTGCCGCTGATGTTTGCCGGTGTCCCGGAGATCACCGACATCGCGGCGCTGCTCGACGTGGTGGATGGCGTGGTGCTGACCGGCGCCCGCGCCAACGTGCATCCGACCCGCTTCAACACCGAACCTAGCCTCAAGCACGAGCCCTACGACGTCCATCGCGACGAGGTCGCGCTGCAACTGACCGAGGCGTGCGTTGCCCGCGGCATTCCGCTGTTCGGCATCTGCCGCGGCCTGCAGGAGATGAACGTCGCCTTCGGCGGCTCGCTGCATCCGGAGATCCGCGAGATCCCCGGCCGCATGAACCACCGCATGCCCCGGCTCGAGAATGGTGAGATCCATCCAGATCCGACCGTCATCTTCGCCGACCGCCACGAGGTGCGGCTGACGCCTGGCGGCGCCTTCGCCGGCATTCTCGGCTGCGACAGCATCAAGGTGAACTCGCTGCACGGCCAGGGCATCCTCGAGCCCGGCGACCGCGTCGTCATCGAGGGCATCGCCGAGGACGGCACCATCGAGGCCATCCGCATCGCCGATGCCCCGAGCTTTGCGCTCGGTGTGCAGTGGCATGCCGAGTATGATCCGCAGAAGAACCCGATCAACCGCAAGCTGTTCGAGGCGTTCGGGGAGGCGGTGCGGAAGCGGCGTCTCGCGGCCTGAGGTCGGGCATGAACCCGCGTTGGGTTGGGGCAGACCAAGGTTTGATTTGCCCCATGATGTCTCCTGACAAGGTTCCTGGATGCGCCACGTTCTGATCACAGCCGCTTTGCTGAGTGCTTCTCCAGCCCTTGCCCAGACCGCCCCGCCGAGCGAAGGGCCGATCACCTGCACGCAGCCGGTGGCTTCAACCGACACCGCGAAGAGCATTCAGCAGCGTTATGGTGCTGACGCTGTCGTGCAGGACCTGCCCGGTGCCGAAGGCGAGACCTACAAGGGTCTCGTCCTGTTTCCGCGCGCGGCGGACCGGCGCATCGAGATATCTTTCCTCGAGGACAAGAAGGCGACGGTCTCAGGCCTGACGCTGCGCGACACCGCCAAGACCAGCCGCTGGAGCGTGGCCGGCATCAGCATCGGTGCGAGCGTCGCGGCGGTGCAGAGCGCCAATGGCAAGCCGTTCGCGGTGGCGGGCTTCGGCTGGGACTATGGCGGTTACGTCACCGACTTCAAGAACGGCGCGCTCGGGCGCACGCTGCCCGGCGGCTGCTCGATCACGATCCGCTTCGGCACCAGCAAGGACACGCCGCGGGCGCTGTCGGGGGATGGTGTCAAGGTTGCGTCCGACAATCCGGCGCTGCTGAAGCTCGCGCCGGTCGTGACGGAAATCGGCGTGAACTTCGCCGCGAGGTGATCGCCGACGTCGCCGCCAGCGCGAGACCGGCGGGATCGTTGCCATGGCTCATCGATCACTCACGGCCTGCGCTCGGCGGAAAACCGTACAGCCGCTGGGCATTGTCGGTGAGGACGCGGTTGCGGGCGGCGGCATCGGGTACCCAATCGGCCAGCAGGTCGAGCAGGTCGCCCACGTTCATCATGTGGCCGCGATGCGCCACGTGCGGCCAGTCGGAGCCCCAGACGCAGCGGTCGGGCGCCGCCTCGTGCAGGCGGCGGACGAGGGGCACCGTATCGGCATAGGGCGGTCCGTCGACCGTGTTGCGGTAGGCGCCGGACAGCTTCACCCAGGCGCCATCTCGCACCAAGGAGACCAGCGTCTGAAAGCCGGGGTCCGCGAGTCCCCGTGACACCGGGAAGTGGCCCCAGTGATCGATGACGATCGGCACGGAAAGGCCGTCCAGCCGCGGCGCCAACGCCGGCAGATCGGCGGCGTCGATCAGGAATTGGAGATGCCAGCCGAGCTCACGGGCAAGCGCTGCGTAGGCGTGCAACTGATCGAAGCCGATGCCGCCGCCGTACAGCACGTTGAGGCGCAGCCCGACGACGCCGGATTCCTGCAGCGCCGCCAGCTCGCGGTCCGGAAGGCCGAGCGGGATCACCGCGATGCCGCGCAACCGCTTGCTGTTGGCGCGCAGCGTCTCGACCATGAGGCTGTTGTCGGTGCCGTGGACGCTGACCTGGACCAGTACGCCATAGGTCATGCCGGTGGCATCCAGCATCGCCAGATAGGATGCGGCGGTGGCCTCGGGCGGCGTGTAGCTGCGCTCGGCCACGAAGGGGTGCCGCGGCGGCAGCCCGATGACATGGGCGTGGGTATCGACCGCGCCCGGCGGCACCACGAACCGGACGGCTGTGCGCGGACTCGGATCAGGTCCCGCGCAGGCGGGAGCCTTCTCTGGTTCGGACATGGGCTCACGCATCGGCGTGCAGCACCTTGCCGCGCGTCTCCGGCAGCGCATAGGCGGCGACGAAGAACAGCGCATAGGCGAAGAGGGCGAACAGGCAGATGGCGGTGGCGAGCGAGGTCATCTGCGAGAGATAGCCGACCAGGAACGGAAACAGCGCGCCGATGCCGCGGCCGAAATTGTAGCAGAAGCCCTGGCCGGAGCCGCGCAACCGGGTGGGGTAGAGCTCGGTCAGGAAGGCGCCCATGCCGGAGAAATAGCCCGAGGCGAAGAAGCCGAGTGGAAAGCCGAGCACCCACAGCAGCTCGTTCGACAACGGCAACTGGGTGTAGGCGGCGACGACGATCATGGCGCCGAGCGAGAACACCAGGAACAAATTGCGGCGGCCGAAGCGGTCCGCATACCAGGCGCCGACGAGATAGCCGATGAACGAGCCGATGATGAGGGCTGCGAGATAGCCGGTCGAGCTTACGATCGAGAGCTTGCGCTCGGTGGTGAGAAAGCGCGGCACCCAGAAGGTGATGGCGTAGTAGCCGCCCTGGCACCCGGTCGCCACCAGCGAGGCGAGAATGGTGGTCTTCAGGATCGGCCCCTGGAAGATCTCCAGGATCGACGGGCTGTCGCCCGCGGCGGCGACCTTGGCGCGGGCGGCTGCGGCGACCTCCGGCTCCTTGACGTAGGCGCGTAGATACAGCACCAGCAGCGCCGGCAAGGCCCCGATCGCGAACATCCAGCGCCAGGCCTGATCGGCCGGCAGCAGCGAGAACAAGGCGGCTTGCGCCAGCACCGCGGCGCCCCAGCCGACCGCCCAGCCGGACTGGACGCTGCCGACCGCGCGGCCGCGATATTCGGCGCGAATGGTCTCGCCCATCAGCACCGCGCCGGCCGCCCATTCACCGCCGAAGCCGAGCCCGAGGAGGGCGCGGAGCACCAGCAATTGTTCGAAATTCTGCGCGAACGCGCACAACAGAGAGAACAGCGAGAACCAGATGATGGTGAGCTGCAGCGTGCGAACGCGGCCGATGCGGTCCGCGAGATAGCCCGCCGCCCAGCCGCCAAAGGCCGAGGCGAGCAGCGTCACCGTTCCGGCGAGGCCGGCAGTGCCGGCATCGACCTTCCACAGCGCGATGATCGTGCCGATCACCAGCGGGTAGATCATGAAGTCCATGCCGTCGAGCGCCCAGCCGGTGGCGCAGGCCCAGAAGGTGCGTCGCTCGGCCGTGGTCATGCCATTGTAGAAGCCGGTGAGGCTCGTATCCTCGATCGGCACCACCCGGTCTGTAGCTGTCGACATTCTCGCCTCCCATGCGCCGCTCTTGGTGAACGGTTGATCGGCGGCAGAGTTCGCTGAAAGATCCGACGGCGTCTGTCAGAAAATCGCCGGGATCGGCGCTGCCGCGCCTCGCTTTGTCAGGAAATCACCGGCCGGCGCGCTGCAGGCGGCGATACCGCGCGGGACTCTCGCCGGTCACCGTCCGGAAGGCGGCTCCGAAATGCGATTGTGAGGAGAAGCCGAGCGACAAGGCGATGTCCACGATCGGCAGGTCGGAGGTCGCGAGCAGCCGACGCGCGGCGAGCACGCGCTGCTCGACGACGAAGCGATGCGGCGTCGTCCCGGTCGCCTGCTTGAAGCTGCGGATGAAGGAGGATGGGCTCATCCCAGCGACATCTGCCATCGCAGCCAGCGTGACCGGCGCGCCGGGATCGGCGCACACGAATTCGGTGATGCGCGCCCGCATCCGCTCGTCCAAGGGCGGCGTTCGCTCCGGTCCGGACGGGCGCTGCATCGCGTAGCGGTCCGAGACGTGCAGCGCCAGCGTGTAGGCGAACTGCTCGGCGAGCAGCCGGCTTGGCCGTTCGCCGTCACCGCAGCTCTCGACCAGCCGCTTCGCCGCGGCTTCGAGCATCGGATCTTCGGTGTCCCAGGCCTGGTGCATCAGGGTGACGGGCGCTGCAGAGCCGCGAGACGCCGCGACCTCCTTCAGGAGGGCATCGCCGAGATACAGCAACAGCAGCCGGCCCGAGCGAACCTCGGGCACGGCATCGACCACCACGCTGCACCCGGGCTGGCCGATCCGGAAGCGCCCCGCGCTGACCGGCGCATCGCGCCGGACCGTGCCGTCCTCGATCAGGACGTGGCGGCGGACGTCGTACAGCGTGATCGCCACCGTCGGCACCGGCAGTTCGCCGTACTCATAGAGATGCGGCCCGGTGACCTCGCTGACAGCCGCGGCAAAGCCCGCCGTCGACCAGAGGTCGATCAGCGCCGACTGCCGTCGTCCGGTGACGCGCTCGGCATGGCGAAGCGGATTGAGCTGCATGGGGGCAGGTTGCGTCTGACTGAATTGAGTGACGCATTTTTTAGCACCGTTCCGCAGGGCTGGCCACCGCAGGACCAGCGTTCGCTACCGCAGCAATCGGTCTGGCGCTACGATGAGAGGATCGCCGCTGCATTTGGGCCTCATGGTTCGAGACGGCGCGCGGTTCTTTGTTCGTCGTTCCCAGGCGCTGACGGGCGCGCGCCTCCTCACCATGAGGATGAAGCGTTGACGTGGCGCAGCATCGCTGACCATGAACATGACGAGATCCATCCCCTCATCCTGAGGAGCTTGGCGCAGCCAAGCGTCTCGAAGGACGAGGCCCGTGGCCGTTCCCACCAAACAACGCTCACTACCAAACAAAAGGGCGCCCCGTGAGGGGCGCCCTGGTGTCGTCTCCGCCGATCTGATCGGGCTTAGCCCGAGTAGTACATGTCGAACTCGACCGGGTGCGGGGTCATTTCGAAGCGCTCGACTTCGGTCATCTTCAGCGCGATGTAGCTGTCGATGAAGTCGTCGTCGAACACGCCGCCGGCCTTCAGGAAGGCGCGGTCCTTGTCGAGGTTCTCGAGCGCCTCGCGGAGCGAACCGCAGACGGTCGGGATCTGCTTCAGCTCTTCCTTCGGCAGGTCGTAGAGGTCCTTGTCCATCGCCGGGCCCGGATCCAGCTTGTTCTTCACGCCGTCGAGGCCGGCCATCAGCATCGCGGCGAAGCCGAGATACGGATTGGCGAGCGGATCGGGGAAGCGGACCTCGACGCGCTTGGCCTTCGGCGAGGAGGTGTAGGGAATGCGGCAGGAGGCCGAGCGGTTGCGCGCGGAGTAGGCGAGCAGCACCGGCGCCTCATAGCCCGGGACCAGACGCTTGTAGGAGTTGGTCGACGGGTTGGTGAAGGCGTTGATGGCCTTGGCGTGCTTGATGATGCCGGCGATGTAGGACAGGCAGGTCTCCGACAGGTCGGAGTACTTGTTGCCCGCGAACACCGGCTTGCCGTCCTTCCAGATCGACTGGTGGACGTGCATGCCCGAGCCGTTGTCGCCATAGACCGGCTTCGGCATGAAGGTGGCGGTCTTGCCGTAGATGTGCGCGACCTGATGGATGCAGTACTTGTAGATCTGCATCTGGTCGGCCATCAGCGTCAGCGTGTCGAACTTCATGCCGAGCTCGTGCTGGGCGGAAGCGACCTCGTGGTGGTGCTTCTCGACCTTGACGCCCATGCGGGCCATCGCGCCGAGCATCTCCGAGCGCATGTCCTGCACCGAGTCCTGCGGCGGCACCGGGAAGTAGCCGGCCTTGGTGCGGATGCGGTGGCCGAGATTGCCGCCCTCATATTCGGTGTCGGAGTTGGTCGGCAGCTCCGAGGAGTCCAGGCGGAAGCCGGTGTTGTAGGGCGAGGAGCTGTAGCGCACGTCGTCGAACACGAAGAACTCGGCTTCGGGGCCGACGAACACGGTGTCGCCCACGCCCATCGACTTCACCATGGCCTCGGCCTTCTTGGCGATGCCGCGGGGGTCGCGGTTGTAGGGCTCGCCGGTGGTCGGCTCGAGCACGTCGCAGGTGATGATCATGGTGGTTTCGGCGAAGAACGGATCGATCGTCGCGGTCACCGGGTCGGGCATCAGGCACATGTCGGACTCGTTGATCGCCTTCCAGCCGGCGATCGAGGAGCCGTCGAACATGGTGCCTTCGGCGAAAATGTCTTCGTCGATCATGCTGACGTCGAAGGTGACGTGCTGCCACTTGCCCCGCGGATCGGTGAAGCGGAGGTCGACGTATTTGACGTCATTGTCTTTGATTGCCTTCAAGACGTCCTTGGCGGTCTTCATGAATACCCCTCTTGGCTGAAACGTCACGGCCCGGCGCGGGACGGCGTCCGCGGGTCATGCTCCATTAGCCTCGCCGGGGGGCCAAGACAATATCGGAAAACGCCAAAAAGGCCGCATGCAGATGCCTCTTAGAGGACATCTGAGCTGCCGTGGCCGCTGCTGCGCAGCGTCTATTCCTCAACGGGCGCCTGGAGCGAAACCGTCGTTCCAGGCCGCCCGCGCCGGGCTAGATCGCGTCCAGCCCCGATTCTCCGGTCCTGATGCGGATGGCTTCCTCGATGTTGGACACGAAAATCTTGCCGTCGCCGATGCGACCGGTCTGCGCCGCGCGGCGGATCGCCTCGATCGCGCGCTCGACCAGGTCGTCGCCGATCACGATCTCGATCTTCACCTTGGGCAGAAAGTCGACGATGTATTCGGCACCGCGATACAGCTCGGCATGGCCCTTCTGGCGGCCGAAGCCCTTGGCCTCGGTGACGGTAATGCCCTGAAGCCCGACTTCCTGAAGCGCCTCCTTCACCTCGTCCAGCTTGAACGGCTTGATGATGGCTTCGATTTTCTTCACTGAGCGCCTCCCGGGCATTCCGCTATAAAACACAGTTGGGTCATCGTCAGGCTGCGCGCCCCGCGCAGGTCGTTCGATCATTCCTCGACCGGCCCTGACGCTCTCCAGCGGAGGCCAGTGATTGACAGCCCGTCTTGCCCCGTGCCGAAGTGGCTCCACAAAAGCAGGGTCTATGCCAAGTCGTTCACGCGCCTGAATCGCGCTAATATCCCGGACTTTCGTGCGAGCCCGACGATTCCCCTTCAGAAGGCGTAGAATATCGAAGCCTGCGAATTAGGCAAACAGGGCATAAGTTGTGCAGTTGAGGGGCTCCCGGCCATGCGATGGCTGAAATGCCCAGGGAACAGGCGGCGTTGCCCGTTTTGCGTGACCTGTCGACTCCATCGCGCGCTTGGAAGTTGCCGACAGGCGCGGCAATAGAGGAACGGGATTCGACGGCGGCCAAGGCCGAGGGACGGATGCGCCAAGCGGCGTGCGAGGCAGCCTTGGGAGCAGCCTTGGACGCGGACCTGGGACGTGACACAGCCGCGCGATGCCGCGGCTGGGGACATGAGTAGCGATGGACATTCTGACCACGAGTGAAATGGAGCGGGCCGACCGGCTGACGATCGCGGCAGGCACCCCTGGATTTTCGCTGATGCTGAGTGCCGGCCAGGCGGTCGCCGCGGCGGCGATGGACCTGGTCGAGGCCGGTCCGATCGTCGTCGTGTGCGGGCCGGGCAACAATGGCGGCGACGGTTTCGTGGCCGCGGCCGAGCTCGCGGCGCAGGGGCGCGAGGTCTCGGTGATCCTGATGTGCGAGCGCGATGCGCTGCATGGGGACGCGGCCTCCGCGGCCAAGGGCTGGAAATTCCCGGTGCTGCCGTTCACGCCGCAGGCGATCGGCAAGCCGGCGCTGATCATCGATGCGCTGTTCGGCGCCGGGCTGAGCCGGCCGATCACGGGCGAGCCACATGACGTGATCGCGGCGATCAACGCCAATGGCGCGCCGGTGCTCGCGGTCGATCTGCCGAGCGGCATCAACGGCACCACCGGCGCGGTGATGGGCATCGCGGTCCGCGCGACGGAGACCGTGACCTTCTTCCGCAAGAAGCCGGCGCATCTGCTGCTGCCTGGCCGGCAGCATTGCGGACGGGTTCGGCTCGCCGATATCGGCATCGATGCCCAGGTGCTCGACGAGATCAGGCCGCAGGCGTTCGAGAACGATCCGGAGCTGTGGCACGGCCGCTTTCCCGTGCCTCGCATCGACGGCCACAAATATGCGCGCGGCCATGTGCTCGCGGTGTCCGGCGACGTCACCGCGACCGGCGCCTCGCGCATGGCGGCGCGCGCCGCGCTGCGCGCCGGCGCGGGACTGGTCACGCTGGCCTCGCCCCGGGACGCGCTCGCGGTGAATGCCACGGCGTTGACCGCGGTGATGGTGCGGGCCGCCGACACCGCCATCGAATTCGGCGAACTGCTCGGCGACAAGCGCTACAACACCTGCGTCATCGGTCCCGGCACCGGCGTCAGCGAGCGGACGCGCGACCTGGTGTTCACGGCGCTCGCGGCGCAGCGCCATCTGGTGCTGGATGCGGACGCGCTGACGAGCTTTGCCGATGCGCCGTCGCGGCTGTTCGAACAGATCAAGACCGCGCCGGAAGCGCAGATCGTGCTGACGCCGCATGAGGGCGAATTCCCGCGGCTGTTCTCGGACCTCAGCAACAAATATCCGGGACGTTCCAAGCTCGAGCGTGTGCGCGACGCGGCCGCGCGCTGCGGCGCCGTGGTGCTTCTGAAGGGGGCCGATACCACCGTCGCCGCACCGGACGGACGTGCCGCGATCGCCGCCAATGCGCCGCCCTGGCTGGCCACCGCCGGCGCCGGCGACGTGCTCGCCGGCATCATCGCGGGCCTGCTGGCTCAGGGCGTGCCGGCGTTCGAGGCGGCCTGCATCGGCGTGTGGATGCATGGCGAGGCCGGCAGCGAAGCGGGGCCGGGGCTGATCGCGGAGGACCTGACGGAGACGCTGCCGGCGGTGTTTCGAAGGCTCTATGATCGATTCGGGATTGAGTACTGAGGACAGCGAGCCGTCACGCCAGCAACAACTGTCATGCCCGCGCAGGCGGGCATCCAGTACGCCGCGGCCTGTCGATTAGATCAAAGACGTCTCGGCGTACTGGCTCGCCCGGTCAAGCCGGGCGATGACGGTTGTGGGTGTAGTCACGTCCGCGCGTCTCGCGCGCATTCTCGTGCTTGCTCACGTTACCTGATACTTCGCCACCGCGTTCTCGTTCCAGGCGAGGCCTAGGCCCGGACCCTTTGCTGTCACCTTGCCATCGACCACGCGCAACGGCTCGGCGAGGATGGCGCTGGCGAGATCCAGCACCTCGAGGAGGTGCGCGGTCGGTGTCGCCGCCAGCACATGGGCGCTGGCTTCGGGCAGGATGTGGCTCGACATCGGGATCGAGGCGGCGTCGGCTTGTCCTGCGACATTGAGCCAGCCGGTGATGCCGCCGACCTTCATCAGATCGGGCATGATGAAGTCGCTCGCGCCGGCCGCGATTGCTTCGGCGAAGCCGCGCGGAAACCACCAGTTCTCGCCGGCCTGAATCGGGATCTCCGAGCGCTCGCGCACGGCCGCATGGCCGGAGAGATTCTCCTGCGGCACCGGCTCCTCGATCCAGGTCAGGTCGTAATCGGCCAGCCGCGCGATTCTGCGCGTCGCTTCCGCGGGATCGAGCGACTGGTTGAAGTCGAGCATCAGCGCGATGTCCGGGCCGAGCAGGGCGCGCAGTCCCTTGATCATGGCCTCGTCGGTGGCGAGGTCGCCATGGCCGCCCTTGGTCTTGATGGCACGGAAGCCGTGCTCGTCGCGCGCGGTGCGCAGGGTGCGCTCGTCGTCTTTGGCGTCGAGCACGCCGTAGCTGTCATAGGCCGGGATCGGACGCGGCGCGCCGCCGAGCAGGGCGGCGACAGGCTTGTTCGCGATCTGGCCGAGTGCGTCCCAGAACGCCATGTCGAGACCCGAGACGGCCATGCCGATCAGGCCCTGCCAGCCGAGCAGCCGAAACTTGGCGTCCATCGCCTTCATGAGGTCGAACGGCACCAGCGGCTTGCCGGCGAGCTCCCGGCCGATTTCCTCGACGAGGAGCACCAGCGGCTTCAGCGCGAGTCTGGTGTAGGCGAACAGGTAAGAGTGCCCCGTAACCCCCTGATCGGTCGTGACGTCGATCAGCACCAGCGGACCGGTATCGATGACGCCGAAGGCGTTGCGCAGCGGGCGCTTCATCGGGGTCACAACGGCGCGCGCGGTCACGCCGGTGATGGCGGCTGTGGTCATGGGAGTTCTCCCTGGTTCGTTTCCTCAAGCGATCTCATACCACCGCAACAGCCGCGGCGCTGCCCAGTTCGCGGCCATGCTCTCCAGCAGGAACCGTCCGGACTGTTGGGCGAGAAACGCGATGCGCTGGGTCTGGCCGGCTTCGAGCGCCAAGGTGTCGAGCCAATAGGGCTTCCAGCCGTCGTCGAGCCGGTCGAGCAACCGGAATGGCTGGCCGTGCAGATGGACCACATTGGTGCCGCTGGTCTTGTTCGCCAACGCGAGCACGACGACGCGGCCGGCCTTGGCCTGGAAGGCAGGCGCACTCGTCGCGCTGAACTGCACCGCCGGGCGCCAGTCGGGGCCGTCGAGCGCGAGGTCCACGCGCACAGCCTTTCCCAGATCGAGCTTGTCCGGCAGACCGTTCGCGGGGAGCGGCGGCGCCGGCGGTAGCGGCGCACCCCGAAGCGGTGGCTCGCCCGACGGCGCGAGCCGGGCGAGGGGGCGCGCGGCCGTGCCGTCATGGAGCAGGACCTGCAGCGGCGCCTTGGCGGCGGGCATGTCGATGAACACGTCGGTGCGGCCGCCGGGCGGCAGCACGACGGCGCCGTTGCGGGCGAGGAACGGTTCGGCCGGCTGGCTGTCGATCGCCATGACGCGAATCGCGTCGAGGTCAGCGATTTTGATCGCGATCACAGCGCGATGGCAGCCATTGATGATGCGGAGCCTGACCCGCGCATGGGTGCGCAGCGCGATCTCCGGCTGGATCTGGCCGTTGATGGCGTAGACCAGCTCGGCGTCCTTTGCCTCGGTGCCCGGCGCCAGCGCGCTGCCGTCCGGCCTCAGCCGGAAGTCCTCCACCAGGAAAATCTCGTCGCGGTCGACAGTTACGGGCTGGGCCTCATCGACGATGACAGGTAGCGGCCGGATCGGGAGAGCCGCATGATCGGCCAACAGCCGCACGTCGAGCAGGCCGGTGCCGGCCCGTGCCGCGGTCGCGGCGATGCTGGTCCGGCCGCCGGGCCCGACCGCCGGCTGCCCCAACAGCGGGGCGGGCAGAGCGAGGCCGCGGCCGGCAAGGGCCGCTGCGACGGACAGCCCGTTCGAAAAGCCGAGGTCGAGTGCCGCGTCACGGGCAAGCCGGACCAGCGGGGCGGGGGCCGTCAGCCGCCAGAGCTGGCTGGGCGCTCGGCCCGGGCCGAGCGCAAGAGATTCGGCGCGGGCCTCCAGCGCCAGCCCAATCCGGCTCGCGGCCACCGCGGGCCTGCCGAGCGATGCGGTCAGCCCTGCCACGAGGCCTCCAAGCAGCGTCCTGCGGCTGATCCTCTCCACAGGCTGCCTCATGCGGCAAAACATCGTGCGATGAGGGGGATGCGGATCATGTCGTTTTCCCTTATGTGTGCGTCCGACACGGTCGATCGGCCGGCCGATGGTGCTGTCGCCAGCCCATTTTTTTGCTGCGGACGGTTTCGCGCGTGGTATAAGCCGCGCCGCCCGCGGCACCGCGGCCGGGTTATCGATGCAGTTCACGCGGGCGTGGCGGAACTGGTAGACGCGCTGGATTTAGGTTCCAGTGACGAAAGTTGTGGGGGTTCGAGTCCCTCCGCCCGCACCAAGCGCTGCTCTGGCGTTTGCCCCAAGTTTTACCGGCGACCCCGCTGTCTCGCAAAGAGAAAGCGGGCCGCCGACCCACCCGGCGCAAGGCGTTTTGCCGCGCGTCGTCCACAATTGAGTCAGGTGTGTCCGGATCGCAAGAGTTCGGACCGTAGCGGAAGAAGATTGGCGCCATGCAGGTCACAGAAACCTTGTCGGAAGGCTTGAAGCACGAGTTCCAGATCAGCGTTCCGGCGGCGGATCTTGACGCCAAGGCGGACGCCAAGCTGGTCGATCTGAAGGACAAGGTCCGCATCAACGGCTTCCGCCCCGGCAAGGTGCCGGTGGCGCACCTGAAGAAGATCTACGGCAAGTCGGTCATGGCCGAGACCATCGACCAGACCATCCGCGACACCAACACGCAGATTTTCACCGAGCGCGGCTTCCGCCTGGCCACCGAGCCGAAGGTGACGATGCCGACCGAGGAGGCCGAGGTCGAGAAGATCCTCGCCGGCCAGACCGACCTGACCTACACCGTAGCGATCGAGGTCGTGCCCGCGATCGCGCTCGCCGACTTCAAGACCTTCTCGGTCGAGAAGCCGGTCGCCGACATCACCGATGCCGACGTCGACGAGGCGATCAAGCGTCTGGCCGACGCCAACCGCAGCTACACTGCCAAGGCCGAGGGCGCGAAGGCCGAGAGCGGTGACCGCGTGAAGGTCAACTTCAAGGGCACGATCGACGGCGTCGCCTTCGACGGCGGCACCGGTGAGGGCATCGATGTCGTGATCGGCTCGAACACCTTCATCCCGGGCTTCGAGGACCAGCTGACCGGCATCGCGGTCGGCGAGACCCGCACGCTGAAGGTCACGTTCCCGACCAACTATCTCAACAATGAGCTGGCCGGAAAGGCCGCGGAGTTCGAGACCACGGCGACCGCGATCGAGGCGCCGGAGGACAAGGTCGTCGACGACGAGTTCGCCAAGACGCTGGGCCTCGAATCGCTCGACAAGCTGAAGGAGCTGATGCGCGACCGGCTGGCCGGCGAGTTCAGCCAGGCGACCCGCCAGCGCGTCAAGCGCGCGCTGCTCGACCGCCTCGACGAGACCCACAAGTTCGATGCGCCGCCGTCGCTGATCGACGAGGAGTTCAACCTGATGTGGAACTCGGTCCAGGCCGAGATGAAGTCGAGCGGCAAGACCTTCGCCGACGAGAACACCACCGAGGACAAGGCGAAGGAAGAGTACCGCACCATTGCCGACCGTCGCGTCCGTCTCGGCCTCGTGCTGTCGGAGATCGGCGAGAAGAACAAGATCACCGTGACCGACGACGAGGTCAGCCGCGCCGTGATCGAGCGTGCGCGCTCGATGCCTGGCCGCGAGAAGGAGGTTTGGGACTTCTACCGCAGCAACCCGCAGGCGCTCGCTCAGCTGCGCGCGCCGATCTACGAGGACAAGGTCGTCGACTTCATCCTCGAGCTCGCGAACGTCACCGAGAAGAAGGTGTCCAAGGACGAGCTGTTCAAAGACGACGAGAACGACAAGGCGGCCTGATCGGGCCACCGTTCGTCGGGTTTGCGACATCAGCGCATGATTAAGGTTGACCGGCGAAAGCGCCGGTCAACCCGGTTCCGGCGCTGGTCGCCGCGGCGGGAATCAGCTTCAACAGGGCAACGACCTCGCTTGCGGTTGGCCCGGGGCCCGGTCTTGTCACCGGGAAATTGGTCCATATCTGTGGGCTCGGTCTTGAAGTTCTGCATCACGGGACATTCGTCCGTCGCTGCTCGTTGAATGAGCCTCACCTGCGGCGGCCGGTCGTCTCAACTGCTGGTCCAACCTCTGGGTGATTCATGCGCGATCCCGTCGAAACCTATATGAACCTTGTGCCCATGGTGGTCGAACAGACCAACCGCGGTGAGCGCGCCTACGACATCTTCTCGCGGCTCCTGAAGGAGCGCATCATCTTCGTGACCGGCCCGGTCGAGGACGGCATGGCGACCCTGATCGTCGCCCAGCTCCTGTTCCTCGAGGCCGAAAACCCGAAGAAGGAGATCGCGATGTACATCAACTCGCCGGGTGGCGTGGTGACGTCGGGTCTCGCGATCTACGACACGATGCAGTTCATCCGTCCGGCGGTGTCGACGCTGTGCACGGGTCAGGCGGCCTCGATGGGCTCGCTGCTGCTCTGCGCCGGCCACAAGGACATGCGCTTCTCGCTGCCGAACTCGCGCATCATGGTGCATCAGCCGTCCGGCGGCTTCCAGGGCCAGGCGACCGACATCATGCTGCATGCCCAGGAGATCCTGAGCCTCAAGAAGCGGCTCAACGAGATCTACGTCAAGCACACCGGTCAGCCCTACAAGGCGATCGAGGATGCGCTGGAACGCGACAAATTCCTCACGGCGGAAGCTGCCCAGGAATTCGGGCTCATCGACAAGGTGCTCGACAAGCGCCCGGAAGATCCGGCGGCGATGGGCAAGTGAGCCAGGAATGAGCGAGCCGGGGCCCCTGGATAGGGCCCCGGAAACTGACGGCATCACTGCTGCCGGCCTCGGCCGGCGGCGGTATCGAGGTGGGTCCTAAAAGGGCCGCAACCCTGCCGTGCGACGGGCAAACAGGCGTGGCAAACACGCAACGTTCGGCCGATTTCGCGTGTTCTTACCGTGTCAAGCCTCAAAATCACGGTAATGTCACGGTCTAGGGTCTGTGCTCCGATTAGCGAATTCTTGATAGTCGGATGACAGCATGATTGGCTAGAGTGTCCAGTTATGGATCGTGGGGGATTCGCAGAAGTCGTGGATCGCACGGCAGGTGAAGAACAAGGTCTTAATTTTGGTACGAAATTTGCTCTTTCACCACACTGGTCCGGCCCGCGCCGGATCGGAAAGAACGAGCGGACAAGAGCGAACCGCGGACGGAGACAGGAATGACTAAGGTCGGTACGGGCGACGCCAAGAACACGCTATACTGCTCGTTCTGCGGCAAGAGCCAGCACGAAGTCCGCAAGCTGATCGCAGGTCCAACCGTCTTCATCTGCGACGAGTGCGTCGAACTCTGCATGGATATCATCCGCGAGGAGAACAAGTCCTCGCTGGTCAAGTCGCGTGACGGCATTCCGACGCCGAAGGAAATCTGCAAGGTTCTCGACGACTACGTGATCGGTCAGAACCATGCGAAGAAGGTGCTCTCGGTCGCCGTTCACAACCACTACAAGCGCCTCAACCACCAGACCAAGCACTCGGACGTCGAGCTCGCGAAGTCGAACATCCTGCTGATCGGTCCGACCGGTTCGGGCAAGACGCTGCTCGCGCAGACGCTCGCCCGCATCCTCGACGTGCCGTTCACGATGGCCGACGCGACGACGCTGACCGAGGCCGGCTATGTGGGTGAGGACGTCGAGAACATCATCCTGAAGCTGTTGCAAGCCGCCGACTACAATGTCGAGCGGGCGCAGCGTGGCATTGTCTACATCGACGAAATCGACAAGATCAGTCGCAAGTCGGACAATCCCTCGATCACCCGCGACGTGTCGGGCGAGGGCGTCCAGCAGGCGCTGCTCAAGATCATGGAAGGCACGGTCGCGTCGGTTCCGCCGCAGGGCGGCCGCAAGCATCCGCAGCAGGAGTTCCTGCAGGTCGACACCACCAACATCCTGTTCATCTGCGGTGGTGCGTTCTCCGGCCTCGAGAAGATCATCTCCTCGCGCGGCCGGTCGACCTCGATCGGCTTCGCGGCCCAGGTGCTGGCGCCGGAAGATCGCCGCACCGGCGAGATCTTCCGTCACGTCGAGCCTGAGGATCTCTTGAAGTACGGCCTGATCCCCGAGTTCGTCGGCCGTCTGCCGGTTGTGGCGACGCTCGAGGATCTCGACGAGAATTCGCTGAAGAAGATCCTGACCGAGCCGAAGAACGCGCTGGTGAAGCAGTATCAGCGGCTGTTCGAGATGGAGAATATCGAGCTGACCTTCGCCGACGAGGCGCTGGGTGCGGTGTCGCGCAAGGCGATCGAGCGCAAGACCGGCGCACGTGGTCTGCGGTCGATCCTCGAGAGTATCCTGCTCGAGACCATGTTCGATCTGCCGGGCCTCGAAGGCGTTGAGGAAGTGGTCATCTCGCGCGAGGTGGTCGAAGGCACGGCCCGTCCGCTCTACATCTACGCCGATCGCTCCGATCGTGCGGTGGAAAGCAGCGCCAGCGCGTGATCCGCGCTGGTACGAGAGACAGAAGACCTCGATTGATCGGATCAGCGACTGCCGCGGACACTGTGTCCGCGGCATCGCAGCGTTTGCGTAACCCGCCGCGTAAAGCCATTTTTGGCGGGCGTTTACCGATACTTGACACCCCCCGGGTCGATAGCCACCTAATGTCGCGTGGCGATACAAATCTCAATCCCGGGATTCGCCTCACCAAACGATCCGAAATAAGCGGGCGATATCGACGCGTCAGTGAAGTCCGGATCAGATCGCACCTTGTGGCGGTTGCGCACGATGGCGGGCTGCGTGCAAGGGGGCAAAACAAAAGGAACAGGCCATGACGACCCCTAAACCCCGGCCGACCATCGTTTACGGCGAGAGCCACGCCTATCCGGTGCTTCCGCTGCGCGACATCGTCGTCTTCCCGCACAACATCGTTCCGCTGTTCGTCGGCCGCGAGAAATCCATCCGCGCCCTCGAAGAGGTGATGAAGAACGACGCGCTGGTGATGCTGGCGACGCAGAAGAACGCGTCCGACGATGATCCAGCTCCGGATGCGATCTACGAGACCGGGACGCTCGCCAGCGTGCTGCAACTCCTGAAGCTGCCCGACGGCACCGTGAAGGTGCTGGTCGAGGGCCTGGAGCGCGCGCGCGTCGAGAAGTACACCGATCGCGCCGACTACTACGAAGCCACTGCCGTGGCGCTCGAGGACACCGATGCCAAGTCGGTCGAAGCCGAAGCGCTGGGCCGCTCGGTCGTGTCGGACTTCGAGAGCTATGTGAAGCTGAACAAGAAGATCTCGGCTGAGGTCGTCGGCGTCGTTCAGTCGATCACCGATTTCGGCAAGCTGGCCGACACCGTCGCTTCGCATCTCGCCGTCAAGATCGCCGATCGCCAGGGCATCCTGGAGACGCTGTCCGTCACCACGCGCCTGGAGAAGGTGCTGGGCCTGATGGAGAGCGAGATCTCGGTGCTGCAGGTCGAGAAGCGCATCCGCTCGCGCGTCAAGCGCCAGATGGAGAAGACCCAGCGCGAGTACTACCTGAATGAGCAGATGAAGGCCATTCAGAAGGAGCTGGGTGACGAGGACGGCCGCGACGAGCTCGCCGATCTGGAAGAGCGCATCAACAAGACCAAGCTCTCCAAGGAAGCGCGCGAAAAGGCGCAGCACGAGTTGAAGAAGCTGCGCCAGATGTCGCCGATGTCCGCGGAAGCGACCGTCGTGCGCAACTACCTGGATTGGCTGCTGTCGATTCCGTGGAACAAGAAGTCCAAGGTGAAGAAGGATCTGGAGGCCGCGCAGGCGGTCCTGGATGCGGATCACTATGGTCTGGAGAAGGTCAAGGACCGCATCGTCGAGTACCTGGCGGTGCAGTCGCGCGCCAACAAGCTGACCGGCCCGATCCTGTGCCTGGTCGGACCTCCCGGCGTCGGCAAGACCTCGCTCGGCAAGTCGATCGCGAAGGCCACTGGCCGCGAGTTCGTTCGCGTGTCGCTGGGCGGCGTGCGCGACGAGGCCGAGATTCGTGGTCATCGCCGGACCTATATCGGTTCGATGCCGGGCAAGATCATCCAGTCGATGCGCAAGGCCAAGACCTCGAATCCGCTCTTCCTGCTGGACGAGATCGACAAGATGGGCTCGGACTTCCGGGGTGACCCGTCGTCGGCGCTGCTGGAGGTCCTGGACCCCGAGCAGAACACGACGTTCAACGATCACTATCTGGAAGTCGATTACGACCTGTCGAACGTCATGTTCATCACGACCGCGAATACGCTCAATATTCCCGGGCCGCTGATGGACCGCATGGAGATCATCCGCATCGCGGGCTACACCGAGACCGAGAAGGTCGAGATCGCCCGCAAGCACCTGATCCCCAGCGCGATCTCCAAGCACGGCCTGGACTCGAAGGAGTGGTCGATCGACGACGACGCGCTGCTGCTCGTAATCCGGCGCTACACCCGCGAAGCGGGCGTGCGTAATTTGGAGCGTGAGATTTCGACACTGGCCCGCAAGGCCGTGAAGGAGCTCATGATCTCCAAGAAGAAGTCGGTGAAGATCACCGAGAAGACCGTCGAGGAATTCTTGGGTGTTCCGAAGTACCGCTTCGGCGAGATCGAGAGCGACGACCAGGTCGGCATCGTGACCGGTCTGGCGTGGACGGATGTTGGCGGCGAGCTGCTGACGATCGAAGGCGTCATGATGCCCGGCAAGGGCAAGATGACGGTGACGGGCAATCTGCGCGACGTCATGAAGGAGTCGATTTCGGCGGCGGCCTCGTTCGTCAGGTCGCGTGCGATCAACTACGGCATCGAGCCGCCGTTGTTCGACCGGCGTGACATCCACGTCCACGTGCCGGAGGGGGCGACCCCGAAGGACGGCCCCTCGGCCGGCGTGGCCATGGCGACGACGATCATCTCGGTGATGACCGGCATCCCGGTTCGTCACGACGTCGCGATGACCGGCGAGATCACCCTGCGTGGTCGCGTGCTGCCGATCGGCGGTCTGAAGGAGAAGCTGCTGGCTGCCGCTCGCGGCGGCATCAAGACGGTGCTGATCCCCGAGGACAACGCCAAGGATCTCACGGAGATTTCCGATGCGATCAAGGGCGGCATGGAGATCATCCCGGTCTCCCGTCTCGACGAGGTCGTTGCCCGGGCCCTGGTCCGCAAGCCGGTGCCGATCGTCTGGGAAGAGGACACCAAGGTGCCCGTGAAGGCCGATGGCGACGAAGCCGCCGGCGGCCTGACCGCCCACTGAGGCCAGAACAGATGCAAGGAAACGGCGCCCGATCGGGCGCCGTTTTCGTTTGGGCTCGTTCCGTTGAATGGGTTGTCCTGATCGACAAAGCTGCCGCGGCTTTCCGGCCTGACGTGCGGTTCCGGCGTTGATTGCGTCCCGGGCAGGGGGTAAAGAGGCGCAGCGCGACGGGCCTGCACGGCATGGCCGGACAGGATACCCGATCGGCTGCAGGACGGGCGGTTAGCTCAGCTGGTTAGAGCATCTCGTTTACACCGAGAGGGTCGGGAGTTCGAATCTCTCACCGCCTACCACCTCACCGCAGGCAAGCTTCCCATCGAGTCTCGCCGGGGCCGACCGGCGCGGAAGGCTTTCGTCACATGCAAGAGGCCGCGCTCCGTTCGATGCCGAGCGGAGCCGTAAACGCCGTCGTCAAGTCAGTGCCCAGTGCCGTCCGCGTTGCGGCCCGCTTTCATTTGACGAAGGTGTTGGCGACGCGGCGAGACCGCAGGACGTAGGCAATCCAGATTGCCGCGCTGATCGCGCTGACCGCCAATTGCGCTGGATTGATCGAGTCGCGACCGATGAAATCCGTCAGCGCTCGATCAAGTGAGATCGCCAGAATGGCGGCAATCGCCAGCACCTCCAGGATCGGCACGATGACGACAAACAGCATCTCGGCAATGAAGAAGCGGGGAAAGCTCCGTGCGTGCTTGAACATCAGGATCGTGGTGTAGGCCGAGAAGGCGAGCAACGCGAGGCTCAGCGCGATCTCGCCCCAGATCATGGCCGGAAAGCGGGTCCATACCTCATCGCGGATGGATCGAACGTAGTCGGCAAGGCTGATCAGGTACCGGATGGGGCCGAGCACCTGTCCGATGGCCACGAGCACGAGCCAGCCTCCGATTCCGTGCGGTTGGGCCCTGACGTTCTTGAACGCGATCGCCTCCTCGGCGGTCACAACGGGCTCGCGCGTTTCGGGGGAGGGCGCCGAGGAGCCCTGCAGCGGCGGTCGTTGAAACAACTGACCTGCGACCTCGCCGACTTCGCGGACCGGTTTCCACTTGTCGAAGCCCTGTCGCCAGATCAGCACCGGCCGAGGGTCGGCAAGACATTCCAGCACCGAGATCAGTTTGGCGAGCGAGACCGGACCATTCGGTTGATTGCCCTCGGAATAGTACCAGAGATCCGTCATGCAGCGCCCCCGCGTTGCACCATTGTAGCGCTCGCGTCTTGGTCGTCACGATGGAAACGATCGGCCAAAGCGAGGTTTTTTGCTGGCATTGAGACAGCCCGAGGCCGTTGGAGCCGCGCCTCCGCTCTGCCCCCCCCCGGCGAATGAGAGGCGCCTGAAATTCCCATGGCGATCGTCGGCCGTTCGGCTACGCTGCGTCCTCGAACGTCACACGTGGTTGGGCTCATGACTGACTTTCTGCGTCACTGCACCGGCGGACACGAACGCATCATCGCGGCAGGAATTGACCTGCTGCAGGAGGGCCACAGCACCGGGCATCTCTACATCCTGCTGGACGGGCGGCTGGAGGTGATCAAGGCCGGCGCTACCGTGGCCGTCGTCTCGGAGCCGGGCGCGCTGTTCGGCGAGATGTCGCTGCTGCTGGAGCAGGCGCATACGGCGACCGTTCGCGCGCTCATCGACAGCCGGATCTACGAGATCCTGGATGCGCAGCGTTTCCTGACCGAAAATCCCGAGGCGACCTTGTGGATCGCACGCATGCTGGCGCAGCGGCTCAACGTCGCCAACACCTATCTCGCCGACCTCAAGCGGCAATATGCCGGGCACGGCACGCATCTTTCGATGGTCGGCGACGTCCTGCAGAGCATGATCAACCTGCCGCCGCAGCAGGTCTCGCCAGGAACGGATCTGGAATCCGACCCACGGCTCTGAGCCATTCCGGCGGCTCGGCGACCGGCTGCGCCGGCCGCTGCAGCGGTGCGGCGAGATCGATCCATTCGGCGTGGCCGGCGGCCAGCCAGTAGGCGCGCGCCGCGTCGGTCTCGATCACGATGTAGGTCGGGGGACGTCCGGGCTGCAGGCCGGTGTTGAACACCCAGGTCGCGCCGAGCCGGTCGAACCATGAGCCATTGCCGATGAAGGGCGACTGATGGACGTGGCCCGAGATCACCATGGACGGTTGGTGACGTTCGATCCAGCCGACGAGCTCGGCGTCGCCGAAGAAGCGCTTGCCGCCCCAGCTCACCGGCGAATCCGCCGGCGGCGCGTGGTGGATCCAGATCCAGCGGGCCGCCGTCCGCTGCGCGGCATTGGTGAGCTGGCGCTCGATCCTCGCCTTCACCAGCGGACCATCCCACCACGGGCAGATCGTGAACAGCGTGTCGTCGATCAGGAGATCGTCGCCATCGGCGGCAATTCCGAGCTCGTGGAGGGTCCCGATCCACGCCGCGATCTTCTCGCCATCGGCGCTGCGCTCTTCCAGATCGTGGTTGCCCGAGCAGATCATCACGCGGGTCTTCGCCGCGAGCAGAGCGAGATACTTCTTCACCACGACGATCTGGGCGCGAATGTCGACGATCGAGGACAGGTCGAGCGCATCGCCCGCGAATACCACCGCATCGAAATGACCGGCGGCGGCGACCAGCCAGTCGAACTGCGGCAGCGCGTAGTGTAGGTCGGCAACGACGAGGCAGCGCATGAGATCTCCGATGCACTCAATGCAAATCAGAGACCATCGGTGCTTTCAAGACGGATACGGGCCGGCGCCTGGTCAGCGCTGCTGCTGACGTGAGGGATAACGCGGCTGCGTCGGTTCCGTCTGGTAGGACGGGTAGCCGGGACTGTACGGCTCGGTCAGCGGCCGCGACGGGGTGATCGGCTGATTGAGCGGATCGGAGAACACCGGGTTCTGCCGCGTCGGCACCGGCGTGCCGCTGCGTCCGCCGGCGGCTTCGGCTTGGGCTACGGCTGCAAATGACAGCGCCGCTGCCACGAGCAGCAACAAGCGAGGATGTCCACTCATGATGGTCCTTTCTCACGGCCCGCCACGTGAATGCCCGATCGCGAGGCCCGTTCCACCGGTGATATGGAAACGATGTCGCACTCGGCAAAGCGCCACTGAGTAGGGCGGGCGCTGATCTGCGGTCGTAGCGAGCGGTACCCTCAATCATCGCGGATGGTCTCGACGGCGTGGTCAAGGCCGGGTGACATCTGTCCGTCGCGCCCTCGTGCCTTGACAGGCCGGGCCCCAGCATGCGCGATGCCGGCCTGTCATCATGTCATCGGGACGCATCATGTCATTGCCTCTTGGAGACGACCGCAACGCCGATCAGATCGCCTATTGGAACGGGCCGGGCGGCCAGCGCTGGTCCGATCGCCAGGAGGCGCAGGACGTCCTGCTCGCGCCGGTGTCGCAGATCCTGATCGACCGGATCGCCGCTGGACCCGGCGACCGTATCCTCGACGTCGGCTGCGGCTGCGGCGGTCTGGCGATTGCGCTCGCGGCGCAGGTTGCACCCGGCGGCCATGTGCTCGGCATCGACATTTCCACTCCCATGCTGGAGCGCGCCCGCGCCGTGGCGCCGCCCGCGCTTCCGGTCGAGTTCGTGCTGGCCGATGCCACCGTGCATCCGTTCACGCCGGCGAGCTTCGACCTTCTGGTCTCGCGCTTCGGCGTGATGTTCTTTGCCGACCCCGTGACGTCGTTCGCCAACATGCGCCGCGCGCTCAAGCCCGGCGGCCGGATCGTGTTTGCCTGCTGGCGCGAGCCGAAAGCCAATCCCTGGATGATCGCGCCGCTGCAGGCGGTGTATCGCCACGTGCCCAAGCTTCCGGAGATGGCGCCGGAGGATCCGGGCCCGTTCGCTTTTGCTTCGGAGGAACGGGTGCGGCGGATCCTGGGGGAGGCCGGCTTCAACGATGTTGCGCTGCAGGCGCATGCGCTGTCGCTCGACATCGCCCGCGGCCAGGGGCTCGAGGCGGCCGTGCAGTCCGCCTTCGAGATCGGTCCGGCCAGCCGTGCTCTGGAGGGACATGATGAAACGACGCGGCAGGCTGCCCGGCAGTCGGTGCGTGACCTGCTGGCGCAGCATCTCCAGGGCGGCAGCGTCAGCCTGTCCGGCTCGATCTGGCTGGTGACGGCGCGGAACTGAGCGCCGCGCCGAAAGCGCTCAGCTGCGCTCTTCCCAGATCATCGCCAGATGGACGATGGTCTGCACGGCCTTCTCCATGTCCTGCACGCTGACCCATTCCAGCCGCGAATGGAAGGCGTGCTCGCCTGCGAAGATGTTGGGGCAGGGCAGGCCCATGAACGACAGCCGCGAGCCGTCGGTGCCGCCGCGAATCGAGGTCCTGACCGGCGTCAGTCCCGCGCGGCGGATCGCGTCCTCGGCATAGGTCACGATCTCCGGATGCCGGTCGATCACTTCCTTCATGTTGCGGTACTGCGCCTTGACCTTCATCTCGTAGGTCGAGCGCGGATAGTCCTTCATCACGTCCTTGACGATGTCCTCGAGCAGCGCCTCCTTCTGGCGCAGGCCCTGCTCGCTGAAATCGCGGACGATGAAGTCGAGCCTGGCCTGCTCGAGCGCGCCGGAGATGCCGACCGGATGCAGGAAGCCTTCCTTGCCCTCGGTCGTTTCCGGCGAGCAGCTGTCCTTCGGCAGGCGCTCCACGATCGCGGACGCAATCTTGATGGCGTGCTCCATCTTGCCCTTGGCAAAGCCGGGGTGGGCGCTGACGCCGTTGATGACGATGGTGGCGCCGTCGGCGGAGAAGGTCTCGTCCTCGATGTGGCCGGCGGTCTCGCCATCCATGGTGTAGCCGAAATCGGCGCCGAGTTTCTTCAGGTCGACCCGATCGACGCCCCGGCCGATCTCCTCGTCGGGCGTGAACAGGATCTTGATCGTACCGTGCTTAATCTCGGGGTGGCTGATGAGGAACTGCGCCGCGTCCATGATCTCGGCGATGCCGGCCTTGTTGTCGGCCCCGAGCAGGGTCGTGCCGTCCGTGGTGATGATGTCGCTGCCGATCTGCTGCTTGAGCGCCGGGTGTTCGGCCGCGCGAATGATCTGGCTGGAATCGCCGGGCAGGGTGATGTCGCCGCCCTGGTAATTGCGCACGATCTGCGGCTTCACGTCGGCGCCCGAGCAATCCGGCGAGGTGTCCATGTGCGAGCAGAAGCAGATCACCGGCACGGTCTTGTCGGTGGTCGCGGGGATCGTGGCGTAGACATAGCCGTGGTCGTCGAGATGGGCGTCCGCCAGCCCCATCGCCTGCAGTTCGCCGGCGAGCAGCCGCCCGAGATTCTTCTGCTTCAGCGTCGACGGGCAGGTCGGCGAGCTCGGGTCCGACTGGGTGTCGATCACCACGTAGCGGAGGAAGCGCTCGGTGACGGAATAAGTATAGCTGCGGAACTGGTCTGACATAGGCACCACGATAGGACGAAGGAGGAATATTGTACCGCAATCGGTCCAGTAATATATCAGACTGGCATACCAGATGACAGGGGCTGCCGGCGATCTGCCGCCTGCGACTGCCCAAATAGAGGGACGAAGGCGGTCCCATTGAAGCCGGCTGCCTCGCATGATCCGACGAGACGTCGAGCCTGCTCGGTCGAACGATTCGGATATCGACTCTTTTCCCGATGGGGCGGACCGGTTCGCCGCCGCCGTTGGGCAACTCACGTCTGACCGTCTTCATCTGGGCTGCCCGACTCCGGCAGCTCCGGCGAGGCTCGCGATCATGCTTTGGGGGCTGCCGCTTCGACGTGATCGGCGGCGGCTTGGCCGCTTTGGCGGTCTGAACGCCGTGCGGTCACATCTTGCGGCAGTTCGCTGCGTAGATCGCCGGCCGAACCCGGACCGCGGGCCGGCCTCGTCGTTGACCTCTGTGCAAGGACTTCTCACAAATCGGTTTCATTGTCCTTGACTTCGAAACATCGCCCCTTTAAGTCGCACTCCTCCGCGGGATTTCGCGATCACGCGGGAGTAGCTCAGTTGGTTAGAGCGCCGGCCTGTCACGCCGGAGGTCGCGGGTTCGAGCCCCGTCTCTCGCGCCATTTTCAATGGCTTAGCACCCCCCTTACAGCATCATCCTCGTGTCCGGCTCGCGCTGTTGCGCGCGGCGATAAGTTGCGCCGTTTCGCTCTGGCCGGCAACGCAAAAGGCCGCCGAAGCGGCGGCCTGGACGTCACGGTTCGCTGATGCGGTGAGTGGTCAGCGCACCATCGAGTTCGCGGAACTGGTCACGACGACCGGCTTGCCCGCCTTCACGACATGCGCGGCGGTCTGGCTGTAGTCGACATTGGTGCGGGCAGCGATCCCGAAGGCGGTCACCGCAATGCCGGCCACCAGGGCCACCACGATGATCTTCAGATGGGTCGAACGGTCTGCGGAATGGAGCGAGTGGTTCATGTCGGCCTCCCGGCGTCTCAGAGCGCCACTTTGTTGGCCGTACTTCTACCTGCGGTTTGTTTCGATCCGGTTTCTTCGTTTCCTCAAAATGGTTTCATCGGTTGCAGCAGGCGCCGGGGCAATCGGCAGTAAGCAGCCAGGCGTCCGAGGATCCTGGTTGGGCCAGGCCGGTCGCGTCATCCGAGGCTTCGATCATTTGATCGGACAGCCCTGCAGACCAGACCTTCGAGCACTGCGTCGACCTTGATCGGGCGGCCCCACGCAACCATCTAGTCGATAGCGAAAGGCTATCGGACGATCGCCCTTCGGCCGGCGACGGGTCACCCGATTCGCGGCCCTCGCCACACGACATCGACCAGCCCGGAGCTTGCGCACACCGGCGTGCGTGTTTGGCGATCGCTGAGCAATTCAGCTTCCGTCCGCATCGCTGCGACACCGTAAAGCTGCGGGTCTGCGATGCCCGGCGCGAAGGTCTCCTGACGCGGCTGCTTTTCCCTGTGTGTCCGGGTTTCCGCAATGTGGGGAGGGATGACGACGGCGAAGCGGCTCGTCTTGCGCGGCTTGGTGCGCTGCGCTAAGGCTTCGACCAATTCCAATGCAGCGAGTCTGCGGTTTGCACCGAAACCGCAGAGGAAAGTGGCGCCGATGACCGGCATCCTTCAGAACTATCTCCCCCTCGTGGTTTTCATAGGTGTCGCAGCCATCATCGGGGTGGTGCTGCTGATCGCGCCCTTCGTGGTCGCCTATCAGCAGCCCGATCCCGAAAAGCTCTCGGCCTACGAGTGCGGCTTCAATGCGTTCGACGACGCCCGCATGAAGTTCGACGTCCGCTTCTACCTTGTTGCCATCCTTTTCATCATCTTCGACCTCGAAGTTGCCTTCCTGTTTCCCTGGGCGGTCGCATTCGGCAAGCTCGGCGCGGCCGGCTTCTGGTCGATGCTGGTGTTCCTGGCCGTGCTGACGGTCGGGTTTGCCTACGAATGGAAGAAAGGCGCGCTTGAATGGGATTGAGCCCGACCCCGTCCTCCGGTCCGGTGATCGCACCGGCCCCCAAGGGCATTCTCGATCCCGCGACCGGCAGGCCTGTTGGTGCCAACGACCCCTATTTCCTCGAGGTCAAGCACGAGCTGTCGGACAAGGGATTCTTCGTTGCGACCGCTGACGATCTGATCACCTGGGCCCGCACCGGCTCCTTGATGTGGATGACGTTCGGCCTGGCCTGCTGCGCCGTCGAGATGATGCAGGTCTCGATGCCGCGCTATGACGTCGAGCGCTTCGGCTTCGCGCCGCGCGCCTCGCCGCGCCAGTCCGACGTGATGATCGTCGCGGGCACCCTGACCAACAAGATGGCGCCGGCGCTGCGCAAGGTCTACGACCAGATGCCGGAGCCGCGCTACGTCATCTCGATGGGCTCCTGCGCCAATGGCGGCGGCTACTACCACTATTCCTATTCGGTGGTCCGCGGCTGCGATCGCATCGTTCCCATTGACATCTACGTGCCTGGCTGCCCGCCGACCGCGGAAGCGCTGCTGTACGGTGTTCTGCTGTTGCAGAAGAAGATCCGTCGCACCGGCACCATTGAACGCTGAAGGTTTTGGTCATGGACGACGGCAGGCTCGACGCCCTTGGGCAGACGATCGTGAGCGCGCTTCCGGGCGCGGCTCTCGGTCATTCGGTCGCTTTCAATCAGCTCACGGTGAACGTCGAGGCCACCCGGATCGTGGAGGTGGTGAAGTATCTGCGCGATGATCCGGCCTGCCGGTTCATCAACTTCACCGACATCACGGCCGTGGACTACCCCGAGCGCGCCAAGCGCTTCGAGGTCGTCTACCACTTCCTGTCGCCGACGCTGAATACCCGCATCCGGCTCAAGGCCGAAGCCGACGAGATGACGCAGGTGCCGTCGATCATCGACGTGTTCCCGGGCGCCGACTGGTTCGAGCGCGAGGCCTACGACCTCTATGGCGTGATCTTCGTCGGCCATCCCGACATGCGCCGGCTGTTGACCGACTACGGCTTCGACGGCCACCCGCTGCGCAAGGACTTCCCGACCACCGGTTTCGTCGAGGTGCGCTACGACGACCAGGAGAAGCGGGTGATCTACGAGCCGGTCCGGCTCAACCAGGAATTCCGCAAGTTCGATTTTCTCTCGCCCTGGGAAGGCGCGGACTATCCGTTGCCGGGCGATGAGAAAGCGACCAAGTGAGTGGGAGCGCGAGCATGAACGAGCAAAGCCCGGCACTCCGCAACTTCACGATCAACTTTGGTCCGCAGCATCCGGCGGCCCACGGTGTTTTGCGTCTCGTGCTTGAACTCGACGGCGAGGTCGTTGAGCGCGTCGATCCGCATATCGGCCTGCTTCATCGCGGCACCGAGAAGCTGATCGAAACCAAGACCTATCTGCAGGCGATGCCCTATTTCGATCGACTCGACTACGTCGCGCCGATGAACCAGGAGCATGCGTTCTGCCTCGCAGCCGAGCGGCTGCTCGGCATCGAGGTGCCGCGCCGCGGCCAGCTGATCCGGGTGCTGTACTCCGAAATCGGCCGTCTGCTGTCGCATCTGCTCAACGTCACCACGCAGGCGATGGACGTCGGCGCGCTCACCCCGCCGCTGTGGGGCTTCGAGGAGCGCGAGAAGCTGATGGTGTTCTATGAGCGCGCCTCCGGCTCGCGCATGCACGCCAACTACTTCCGTATCGGTGGCGTCCACCAGGACCTGCCGACCAAGCTGATCGACGACATCGACGTGTTCTGCGATCCGTTCCTGAAGGTGGTCGACGACCTCGACCAGCTCTTGACCGGCAACCGCATCTTCAAGCAGCGCAACGTCGATATCGGCGTCGTCACCCTGAAGCAGGCCTGGGAGTGGGGCTTCTCCGGCGTGATGGTGCGCGGCTCCGGCGCCGCCTGGGACCTGCGCAAGTCGCAGCCTTACGACGTCTATGCCGAGATGGATTTCGACATTCCAATCGGCAAGAACGGCGACTGCTACGACCGCTATCTGATCCGCATGGAAGAGATGCGTCAGTCGGTGCGCATCATGAAGCAGTGCATTGCCAAGCTGCGCGCGCCGGACGGGCAGGGGCCGGTGCTGATCACCGACAACAAGATCGCGCCGCCGCGCCGTGGCGAGATGAAGCGCTCGATGGAAGCGCTGATCCACCACTTCAAGCTCTATACCGAGGGCGTGCACGTGCCGGCGGGCGAGATCTATGCCGCCGTCGAGGCGCCGAAGGGCGAGTTCGGCGTCTACCTCGTCGCCGACGGCACCAACAAGCCGTACAAGTGCAAGATCCGCGCGCCGGGCTTCGCCCATTTGCAGGCGATGGACTTCCTGTGCCGCGGCCATCTGCTGGCCGACGTCTCGGCCATCCTCGGCTCGCTCGACATCGTGTTCGGAGAGGTGGATCGCTGATGGGCCATGCGCCGATCCAGTTCGATCGTGCTTCCGGGGCGCTCGAAGGAGCGAACCTCTGGGAGCGCACGGCTGCCTTGGCGCTGTCCACCGGCTCGAAGATCTCCTCGCACTTCTCGCATCGCGGCTACAATCGCTGCGCCAATCTGCTGCGCCTCGCGCTGCCCGAGCGCAACCTCGCGGTGAAGCTCAACCCGGATGCGGTGTTCGAGTTTCCCTACGGCGACGGCTATTGGAGCAAGCTGCTCAACCGCGCCTATCACTATGAGGATGAGCTCGAGCTGCTCTTCCTGGGCACCGTCGATGTCGACTACACCTTCATCGATGGCGGCGCCAACTACGGCTACTGGTCGGTGCTGGTGTCGAGCGCGCCCTATGGATCGCACAAAGCGATCGCGATCGAGCCGTCGTCGGCGAACTTCGCCAAGCTCGCGAACAATGCTGATATCAATGGCGGGCGCTTCGAGGTGATGAAGTGCGCGATCGGCGAGCGCCGCGGCGTGGCGCATCTGAGCGGCACCAAGCACGAGGCCTTCAGCATCGCCGGCGAGGGTGCGGACGGTGAGCAGGTGCCGGTGATGGCGCTCGACGACCTCATCGACGACGGCAAGGTCGCGGCGTCCGGAAAATATCTGATCAAGCTTGACGTCGAGGGCGTGGAGATCGAGGCGATCAAGGGTGGGGCGCGGCTGCTCGCGACCGACAGCATGATCCTCTGCGAGGAGCACGGCCAGGACCGTAACCATACGGTGTCGCGCTACATCCTCGACCAGACGCCGATGCAGCTGATGGTCTATGACCCCGCGAGCGGTCGTTTCGAGACCGTGACCGAATTGTCGATCCTCGACCGTATCAAGGTGTCCTCGCACGTCGGCTACAACGTGTTCGGAACTGCAAGTGCCTTCTGGCAGAATCGCGTCGCAGCGCTCAATGCAAGTGCCGCGCGCCGCATGCAATGAAAGACTAGAGAGCCATGTCCGTCCGCCGTCTTGCCCCGAAGGACCTCCAGCCCGCGAGCTTTACGTTCACGGAGGAAAACCTCGCCTTCGCCAAGGCCCAGATCGCCAAATATCCGGAAGGCCGCCAGGCCTCGGCCGTGATCGCGATCCTGTGGCGCGCCCAGGAGCAGAATGCGGGCTGGGTCTCGGAGGCCGCGATCCGGGTCGTCGCCGACATGCTGGGCATGCCCTATATCCGCGTGCTCGAAATCGCGACCTTCTACACGATGTTCCAGCTGCAGCCGGTCGGCAAGAAGGCCCACGTCCAGGTCTGCGGAACCACGCCGTGCCGGCTCCGCGGCGCCGAGGAACTGATCGAGGTCTGCAAGCACCGCATCCATCACGACCCCTTCCACCTCTCCAAGGACGGCGATTTCAGCTGGGAAGAAGTCGAGTGTCTGGGCGCCTGTGTGAATGCGCCGATGGTGCAGGTCTGGAAGGATACCTATGAGGACCTGACGCCGGAGAGCTTCGGCAAGGTGCTCGACGGCTTCGCGACCGGCAATCTGCCGACGCCGGGTCCGCAGAACGGCCGCCAGTTCTCGGCGCCGGCGGGCGGACCGACCACGCTGAAGGAGAAGACATGAGCCGCAATCGCACCCGCGTTGCGGCCCTGAGCCAAGAGGGCGCCGCGATGAAGAACTGGCGCTACGTGGCGCTGCATACGCTCGCAGCCGCCGCTTTCATTTTCGTACTGCAGCGGTTCGCGCTCAACGCGACGCTGGAGTCCAGTCTGCTGTGGGCCTTGGTATTCGGCGGCTGCGCCGCCTTCATCGCCACCATGCAGTCGAACCGCTGATGTCAGAGGAAGCCGTCTGATGCTCGACGACAAGGACCGCATCTTCACCAACCTGTATGGCCTGCACGATTGGGGCCTCGAAGGCGCGCGCCGTCGCGGCAGCTGGGATGGCACCAAGGGGCTGATCGATAAGGGCCGCGACTGGATCATCAACGAGATGAAGGCGTCCGGCCTGCGCGGCCGCGGCGGCGCCGGCTTCCCGACCGGCCTGAAATGGTCGTTCATGCCGAAGGAATCGACCGACGGCCGGCCGAGCTATCTCGTGGTCAACGCCGACGAGTCCGAGCCCGGCACCTGCAAGGATCGCGAGATCATGCGGCACGATCCGCATCATCTCGTGGAGGGCTGCCTGCTCGCGAGCTTCGCGATGAACGCGCATGCCTGCTACATCTATGTGCGCGGCGAGTTCATCCGCGAGCGCGAGCGGCTGCAGGCGGCGATCGACCAGGCCTATGACGCGAAGCTGGTCGGCAAGGACAATATCCACGGCTGGCCGTTCGACATCTATGTCGCGCATGGCGCTGGCGCCTATATCTGCGGCGAGGAGACCGCGCTGCTCGAGAGCCTCGAAGGCAAGAAGGGACAGCCGCGGCTGAAGCCGCCATTCCCCGCCAATGTCGGCCTCTATGGCTGCCCGACCACCGTCAACAACGTCGAGTCGATCGCGGTCGCGCCGACCATCCTGCGCCGCGGCGCGTCGTGGTTCGCCGGCATCGGCCGTCCGAACAATGTCGGCACCAAGCTGTTCTGCATCTCCGGTCACGTCGAGCGGCCCTGCAACGTCGAAGAGGCGATGGGCATCCCGTTCCGCGAACTGATCGAGAAGCATTGCGGCGGCATCCGTGGCGGCTGGGACAATCTGAAGGCGGTCATTCCCGGCGGCTCGTCGGTGCGCATGGTGCCGGCCGAGCAGATCATCGACACGCCGATGGATTTCGACAGCCTGTCGAAGCTGCGCTCGGGGCTCGGCACCGCGGCCGTGATCGTGATGGACAAGTCGACCGACCTGATCCGGGCGATCGCGCGCATCTCATATTTCTACAAGCACGAGAGCTGCGGCCAGTGCACGCCGTGCCGCGAAGGCACCGGCTGGATGTGGCGCGTGCTGACCCGCATGGCCGAGGGCCGCGCCCACAAGCGCGAGATCGACATGCTGCTGGAGGTCACCAAGCAGATCGAGGGACACACGATCTGCGCGCTGGGTGACGCTGCGGCCTGGCCGATCCAGGGCCTGATCACGCATTTCCGTCACGAGATCGAAGCGCGCATCGACCAGTATTCGCACAAGGCCGATGTCGACGACGTCGGCGTGCGCGATCCCGCGCACATGGTGGCGGCGGAGTAGGTATGGCGGTCCGGTCCGCCAGCGAGGTTTTCCCCCGCGCTTGCGCCCTCACGGCGCGCGGCGCGGTGGTCCGTGGTTTGAGAGAGATGTGAGGCAATGACCAAGATCATCATCGATGGCAAAGAGATCGATGTGCCGCCGGAGTACACGCTGCTGCAGGCGTGCGAGGCGGCGGGCGCCGAGATTCCGCGCTTCTGCTATCACGAGCGGCTGTCGATCGCCGGTAACTGCCGGATGTGCCTCGTCGAGGTGAAGGGCGGACCGAAGCCGGTCGCGAGCTGCGCCTGGGGCGTGCGCGACTGCCGGCCTGGCCCGAAGGGTGAGCCGCCGGAGATCTCCACCCGCTCGCCGATGGTCAAGAAGGCACGCGAAGGCGTGATGGAATTCCTTCTGATCAACCATCCGCTGGACTGCCCGATCTGCGACCAGGGCGGCGAGTGCGACCTGCAGGACCAGGCGATGGGCTATGGTGTCGACACCAGCCGCTACGCCGAGAACAAGCGCGCCGTCGAAGACAAATATCTCGGCGCGCTGGTCAAGACCTCGATGACCCGCTGCATCCAGTGCACGCGCTGCGTCCGCTTCTCCGCTGAAGTCTGCGGCGTGCCGGAAATGGGCGCGACCGGCCGCGGCGAGGACATGGAGATCACGACCTATCTCGAGCAGGCGCTGAGCTCGGAGCTGCAGGGCAATCTGGTCGATATCTGCCCGGTCGGCGCGCTGACCTCCAAGCCGTATGCCTTCGCGGCGCGTCCGTGGGAGCTCGGCAAGACGCAGTCGATCGACGTCATGGATGGCGTGGGCTCGGCGATCCGCGTCGACACCCGCGGTCGCGAGGTGATGCGCATCCTGCCGCGTATCAATGACTCCGTGAACGAAGAGTGGATCTCCGACAAGACCCGTCACGTCGTCGACGGCCTGCGGACGCAGCGGCTGGATCGTCCTTACGTCCGAGAGGATGGCAAACTGCGCCCGGCCACATGGCCGGAGGCGTTCAAGGCGATCGCCGCAAAACTGTCGCGCATCGACGGCAAGCGGATCGGCGCCATCGCCGGCGATCTCGCGGCCGTCGAGGAGATGTATGCGCTGAAGGATCTGCTCGCGAAGCTCGGCTCGACCAACGTGGCGGTGCAGGGCGGTGACAGCTTCGACGCCAAGCTTGGCCGTTCGTCCTATTTGTTCAATCCGACCATCGCCGGCATCGAGCAGGCCGACGCGATCCTGATCATCGGCGCCAATCCGCGCAGGGAAGCGGCCGTGCTCAACGCCCGCATTCGCAAGCGCTGGCGCTCGGGCCAGCTCAAAGTCGGTCTGGTCGGCCCCAAGGCCGATCTGACCTATTCTTATGAGCATATCGGCGCCGGCACGGACTCGCTGAGCGATGTCGCGGCCGGCAAGCACTCCTTCGCGACTACGTTCCGCAACGCCAAGAACCCGATCGTGCTGGTCGGCGCCGGCGCGGCCGCGCGTCACGACGGCGGCGCGATCCTGGCGCTCGCCGCCAAGATCGCGATGGACGTCAACGCGGTGCGTGACGATTGGAACGGCTTTGCCGTGCTGCACGACACCGCGTCGCGCGTCGGCGCGCTGGACATCGGCTTCAACGGCACGGGCCTGACCGGCGCCCAGATGACCACCTTCGGCACCATGGACGTGTTGTTCCTGCTCGGTGCCGACGAGGTCGAGGTGCCCGAGGGCGTGTTCACCGTCTACATCGGCACCCATGGCGACCGCGGCGCGCATCGCGCCGACGTCATCCTGCCGGGTGCCGCCTACACCGAAAAGTCCGGCCTCTACGTCAACACCGAGGGCCGGGTGCAGATCGCGGCGCGGGCGTCGTTCCCGCCGGGCGAGGCCCGCGAGGACTGGGCGGTCATCCGCGCGCTGTCAGACGTGCTCGGACGCAAGCTCGGCTATGACTCGCTGGCGGCGCTGCGCGCCGAGATCATCAAGGCGGTGCCGCATCTCGGCCGCATCGACCAGATCGAGGCCGGCAAGATCGCGGACATCAAGACCCTGGCGGGCAAGGGCGGCAGCCTCGAAAAGGCGCCGTTCAAGCCTGTCATCGACGACTTCTATCTCACCAATCCGATCGCGCGCGCCTCGGCGGTCATGGCGGAATGCTCCCGCCTGGCCTCCGGGCAGATGCTGACGGCAGCGGAGTGAGCGTGACCTGATGGCTGATTTCTTCGCAAGCTCGTTCTGGACCGGCTTCCTCTGGCCGCTGATCATCATGATCGCGCAGAGCGTGCTGCTCCTCGTCGTCCTCCTGGTTGCGATCGCCTACATCCTGCTCGCCGACCGCAAGATCTGGGCGGCGGTGCAGATTCGCAGGGGCCCGAACGTGGTCGGGCCGTTCGGCCTGTTCCAGTCGTTCGCCGACCTGCTGAAGTTCGTGCTCAAGGAGCCGATCATTCCGGCCGGAGCCAACAAGGGCGTGTTCCTGCTGGCGCCGCTGGTGTCGTGCGTGCTCGCGCTGGCGGCCTGGGCGGTCATCCCGACCAATCTCGGCTGGGCGATCGCCGACATCAATGTCGGCATCCTCTTCATCTTCGCGATCTCGTCGCTGTCGATCTACGGCATTATCATGGCCGGCTGGTCGTCGAACTCGAAATATCCGTTCCTGGCGGCGCTGCGCTCCGCGGCGCAGATGGTGTCCTACGAGGTCTCGATCGGCTTCGTCATCATCACCGTGCTGCTCTGCGCCGGCACCTTGAACCTGTCGGCCGTGGTCGAGGCGCAGCATGCGCGCGGCCTCGCCAGCCTGATCGGCCTGCCGCAGCTGACGATCCTGAACTGGTACGTCTGGCCGCTGTTCCCGATGTTCGTGGTGTTCTATGTCTCGGCGCTGGCCGAGACCAACCGCCCGCCCTTCGACCTGGTCGAAGCGGAATCGGAGCTCGTCGCCGGCTTCATGGTCGAGTACGGCTCGACGCCGTATCTCCTGTTCATGCTCGGCGAGTACGTCGCGATCACCACGATGTGCGCGCTGGCGACCATCCTGTTCCTCGGCGGCTGGCTGCCGCCGATCGACCTGCCGCCATTCAACTGGGTGCCGGGCGTCATCTGGTTCTCGCTGAAACTGTTCTTCATGTTCTTCCTGATCGCGATGGCGAAAGCGATCGTGCCGCGCTACCGCTACGACCAGTTGATGCGACTCGGTTGGAAGGTGTTCCTGCCGCTGTCGCTGGTCATGGTGGTGATCGTCGCAGGCGTGCTGCACTTCGCCGGCATCGCGCCGAAATGAGGCTGTCATGAACATCTCCGCCACTGCACGGTCGCTGCTGCTGCAGGAGTTCGTCTCCGCGTTCTTCCTCGCGATGCGCTACTTCTTCCAGCCCAAGCCGACCCTGAACTATCCGTTCGAGAAGGGCCCGATCTCGCCGCGCTTCCGCGGCGAGCACGCGTTGCGCCGCTATCCCAACGGCGAAGAGCGCTGCATCGCCTGCAAGTTGTGTGAGGCCGTCTGCCCGGCGCAGGCGATCACCATCGAGGCCGGTCCGCGCCGCAACGACGGCACCCGCCGCACGGTGCGCTACGACATAGACATGGTGAAGTGCATCTATTGCGGTCTGTGCCAGGAAGCCTGTCCGGTGGATGCGATCGTCGAGGGCCCGAACTTCGAGTTCGCGACCGAGACCCGCGAGGAGCTGTACTATGACAAGGCCAAGCTGCTCGCGAACGGCGACCGCTGGGAGCGCGAAATCTCCAAAGCCATCGCGCTCGACGCGCCGTACCGCTGAGGCCGTGATCGTGGACATTGGGATGCTCATTCGCGCCGCGACGGCAGTCGGCTCTCTCCCCCCTTGTGGGGGAGAGGTGGAGAGGGGGGTAAGCCCCGCACTCCGGACTCGTGGCTTACCCCCCTCCCTAACCCTCCCCCACAAGGGGGGAGGGAACGCAGTGTCGTTTGCCGCTGCATCCGTTTCGATTTGCGGGAGACCCCGATGATCCTTCCTGCGCTCTTCTTCTACCTGTTCGCGGCGGTCTGCGTGGCCTCCGCGGTGATGGTGATCGTCTCGAAGAACCCCGTTCACTCGGTGCTCTATCTGATCCTCGCCTTCGTCAACGCCTCTGGCCTGTTCGTGCTGATGGGCGCCGAGTTCCTGGCGATGATCCTGGTCGTCGTCTATGTCGGCGCCGTCGCAGTGCTGTTCCTGTTCGTGATCATGATGCTCGACGTCGACTTCACCGAGCTGCGCGAGGGCTTCCTGCAGTACATGCCGATCGGTCTCGTGATCGGCGGCATCTTCCTGTTCGAGCTGCTGCTGACCGTGTCGTACTGGGTCATCAACCCGACGACGCCCAAGGCGATCACGGCGGCGATCCCGACCAACGTCACCAACACCGAGGCGCTCGGCCTCGTGCTCTATACGAAGTACGTCCATTACTTCCAGCTGTCGGGCATGATCCTGCTGGTGGCGATGATCGGCGCGATCGTGCTGACCTTGCGCCACAAGGCGAGCGTCAAGCGCCAGGACATCAACGTCCAGAACGCCCGCACGCCTGAGATGGCGATGGCCGTTCGTAAGGTCGCGGTCGGGCAGGGGCTGCAGGATACGGATGCCGCGGAGTGGGTGAAATGACCATCGGATTGGGGCACTACCTCGCGGTCGCCGCGATGCTGTTCACGCTCGGCATCCTCGGCATCTTCCTGAACCGCAAGAACATCATCGTCATCCTGATGTCGGTCGAGCTCATCCTGCTCGCCGTCAACATCAACCTGGTGGCGTTCTCGACCTTCCTCGGCGACATCGTCGGCCAGGTGTTCGCGCTCTTGGTGCTGACGGTCGCCGCCGCCGAGGCTGCGATCGGTCTGGCCGTGCTGGTGGTCTATTTCCGCAATCGCGGCTCGATCGCGGTTGAAGACGTCAATCTGATGAAGGGCTAAGGCGCATGATCCGCAACAGTGGGGGCCGGCTCGCCGGCAAGGTCATGCGTAAGGGAACGGGCGAATGATCCAGGCCATTGTCTTTCTGCCGCTGCTGGGCGCGATCCTGGCCGGCCTGATCGCGCTGCTCGGCGCCCATGGGCGCCATCCGAGCGGCGACGAGGTCGAGCATCACGACGACGGTCATGCTCATGGCGCGGCCGACGCGCATGCTCATGCGCATGACGATCACGCGCACGACGATCATGGTCATGGCCATGACGATCACCATGTCGCGGAGCCGCCGGCCTCCGGCACCTGGGCCGCGCAGGCGATCACCACCGCGCTGCTGTTCGTCTCGGCGGCGCTGTCCTGGGCGACCTTGGTCAGCGTCGGCTTCATGCACCACGAAGCTGGCGTGAAGGAGCTGCTGCCCTGGATCAATTCCGGCGAGTTGCAGGTGTCCTGGTCGCTGCGCGTCGACACGCTGACGGCCGTGATGCTGGTGGTGGTGACGAGCGTGTCCTCGCTCGTGCACCTCTATTCGATCGGCTACATGGACGAGGATCCGAACCGTCCGCGCTTCTTCGCCTATCTCTCGCTGTTCACCTTCGCGATGCTGATGCTGGTGACCGCGAACAACCTCGTGCAGCTGTTCTTCGGCTGGGAGGGCGTGGGTCTCGCGAGCTACCTCCTGATCGGCTTCTGGTTCCAGAAGCCCTCGGCCAATGCCGCCGCGATCAAGGCCTTCGTCGTCAACCGCGTCGGCGATTTCGGCTTCGCGCTCGGCATCTTCGCGATCTTCCTGCTGACGAAGTCGACCGACTTCGAGACCATCTTCGCCGCTGCGCCGAGCATCGCCGGCAAGACGACGATCAACTTCCTCGGCTGGCATGCGGATGCGCTGACGCTCACCTGCCTGCTGCTGTTCATGGGCGCGATGGGCAAATCGGCGCAGTTCCTGCTGCACACCTGGCTGCCGGACGCGATGGAAGGTCCGACCCCGGTGTCGGCGCTGATCCACGCCGCGACCATGGTCACCGCCGGCGTCTTCATGGTGGCGCGCCTGTCGCCGCTGTTCGAGCTCGCGCCGAACGCGCAGGCTGTCGTGATGTTCTTCGGCGCCACCACCGCGTTCTTCGCGGCGACCGTCGGCCTCGTACAGAACGACATCAAGCGCATCGTCGCCTACTCGACCTGCTCGCAGCTCGGCTACATGTTCGTGGCGATGGGAGCAGGGGCCTATTCGGTCGGTATGTTCCATCTGTTCACGCACGCCTTCTTCAAGGCGCTGCTGTTCCTAGGTGCCGGCTCCGTGATCTATGCGATGCACCACGAGCAGGACATCCGCAACATGGGTGGGCTGTGGAAGAAGATCCCGTACACCTTCGCGGTGATGACGGTCGGCACCCTGGCGCTGACCGGCTTCCCGGGCTTCGCGGGCTTCTTCTCCAAGGACGCGATCATCGAGGCCGCCTATGCCGCGCACAATCCGTTCGCGACCTACGCGTACTTCCTGACCATCGCGGCCGCCGGCCTGACGTCGTTCTATTCCTGGCGCCTGGTGTTCAAGACCTTCTTCGGCACCCCGCACGACCAGCATCACTACGACGCGGCCCACGAGAGCCCGATCTGGATGCTGATCCCGATCGGCGTCCTCGCCGCCGGCTCGATCCTCGCGGGTTTCCCGTTCAAGGCCTTGTTCGTCGACCCCCACGGTGTCGAGCACTTCTTCGGCGAGTCGCTGAAGATGAACCCGCACATCCTGGAAGACATGGAGCACATGCCGGCTCTGCTCGCCGAGCTCCCCTTCGTCATGATGGTGCTGGGATTCGTCGTCTCCTACTTCTTCTACGTCAAACGTCCGGACATCCCGGAGGAGCTCGCCGCGCAGCAGCCGCTGCTCTACAAGTTCCTGCTCAACAAATGGTACTTCGACGAGCTCTATGACTTCATCTTCGTCCGTCCGGCGAAGTGGCTCGGCCGCTTCCTCTGGAAGAAGGGCGATGGTTTCGTCATCGACGGGTTCGGTCCGGATGGTGTCTCGGCGCGCGTGCTCGACGTCACGCGCAACGTCGTCAAGATTCAGACCGGGTATCTCTATCACTATGCCTTTGCCATGCTGATCGGCGTCGCCGGCCTGATCACCTGGTTCATGTTCATGGGGGGCCAGCAATGACCACCTGGCCAATTCTCTCCGTCGTCACCTTCCTGCCGCTCGTCGGCGCGCTGCTGATCTATCTGGTCCGCGGCGACGACGAGGCGGCCCAGCGCAACGCGCGCTGGATCGCGCTGTGGACCACGCTGATCACCTTCGCGGTGTCGGTGATCCTGGTGCTGCGCTTCGATCCCGGCCAGACCGACTTCCAGTTCGTCGAGAAGAAGAACTGGCTGGCTGCCGGGATCAGCTATCACATGGGTGTCGACGGCATCTCGCTGCCGTTCGTGATCCTGACCACCGCCCTGATGCCGTTCTGCATCGTCGCGAGCTGGAAGTCGGTCACCAACCGCCTGCGCGAGTACATGATGGCGTTCCTGATCCTGGAAACGCTGATGGTCGGCACGTTCTCCGCGCTCGACCTCGTGCTGTTCTACCTGTTCTTCGAGGGCGGCCTGATCCCGATGTTCCTGATCATCGGCGTCTGGGGCGGTCCGCGCCGGGTCTACGCCTCGTTCAAGTTCTTCCTCTACACCTTGCTCGGCTCGGTGCTGATGCTGCTCGCCATCATGGCGCTGTACTGGAACGCCGGCACGACCGACATCCCGACCCTGATGCACACCGCGGTGCCGCGGAACTTGCAGACCTGGGCCTGGCTCGCCTTCTTCGCCTCCTTCGCGGTGAAGATGCCGATGTGGCCGGTGCACACCTGGCTGCCGGATGCGCACGTCGAGGCGCCGACGGCGGGCTCGGTGATCCTGGCCGCGATCCTCCTGAAGATGGGCGGCTACGGCTTCCTGCGCTTCTCGCTGCCGATGTTCCCGCTGGCGTCGCACGACTTCGCGCCGCTGGTCTGGACGCTCTCGGCCATCGCGATCATCTACACCTCGCTGGTCGCGCTGATGCAGGAGGACATCAAGAAGCTCATCGCCTACTCGTCGGTCGCGCATATGGGCTTCGTCACGATGGGCATCTTCGCCGGCACCATGCAGGGCGTCGCCGGCGGCGTGTTCCAGATGATCTCCCACGGCATCGTGTCGGGCGCACTGTTCCTCTGCGTCGGCGTCGTCTACGACCGCATGCATACCCGCGAGATCGCGGCCTATGGCGGCCTCGTCAACCGGATGCCGATCTACGCGCTGGTGTTCATGGTGTTCACCATGGCCAATGTCGGTCTGCCCGGGACTTCCGGCTTCGTCGGCGAGTTCATGACCCTGCTCGGCACCTTCAAGGTGTCGATCCCGACCGCGTTCTTCGCCACCTTCGGCGTCATCCTGTCGGCTGGCTACGCGCTGTGGCTGTACCGCAAGGTGGTGTTCGGCGCGCTGACCAAGCCGTCGCTCGCGAGCATCAAGGACCTCACGCTGCGTGAAGGCGTGATCCTGTTTCCGCTGGTGGCGCTGACCATCCTGTTCGGCGTCTATCCGAAGCCGATCCTGGACATGTCCGCGGCCTCGGTGCAGCAGCTCGTCACCAACTATAATACCGCCGTGACGGCCGTGAAGGCCGCCGCGCTGCTCCAATGATGAGACCTTAAGGGGTCGGGACAGAGACGATGATCGAGAATCTTGGGCCTCAGCTTTGGGTGGTGCTGCCGGAGCTGCTGCTGGCCTTGGGGGCCATGGCGCTGTTGATGCTGGGTGCGTTTCGCGGGCAGGGGACGACGGGGGTCGTCACCGGCCTCGCGGTCGTGCTGCTGATCGTGGTCGGCATCCTCGTGCTGAGGCAGCCGGCCGGACAGGCGTTCGGCGGCAGCTTCATCGCCGACGGCTATGCGCGCTTCCTGAAGATCCTGGCGATCATCGGCTCGGTCGCGACCCTGGTGATGTCGGTCGAGTTCCTGTCCTCGCCAGACCGGCGCATCTTCGAATACGCGATCCTGGTGCTGCTCTCGACGCTCGGTATGCTCGTGCTGATCTCGGCCGGCGACCTGATCGCGCTGTATCTCGGTCTCGAGCTGATGTCGCTCGCGCTCTATGTCGTCGCGGCCAGCCATCGCGACAACGTCAAGTCCACGGAAGCCGGCCTGAAGTACTTCGTGCTCGGCGCGCTGTCCTCGGGCATGCTGCTGTACGGCGCCTCGCTGATCTACGGCTTTACCGGCACGGTGAGCTTTGCCGGCATTGCGGCGGCGACCAAGACCGGCGGCGTCGGCATCATCTTCGGCCTCGTCTTCCTGTTCGCCGGCATGTGCTTCAAGGTGTCGGCGGTGCCGTTCCACATGTGGACGCCGGATGTCTATGAAGGCGCGCCGACTCCGGTGACCGCGTTCTTCGCCTCCGCCCCGAAGGTGGCTGCGCTCGCTGTGTTCGCCCGCGTTGCGCTGACGGCATTCCCTGGCATCACCTTCCAGTGGCAGCAGATCATCGTGTTCGTCTCGATCGCCTCGATGGCGCTCGGCTCGTTCGCCGCGATCGGCCAGACCAACATCAAGCGCCTGATGGCCTATTCGTCGATCGGCCACATGGGCTTTGCGCTGGTCGGCCTCGCCGCCGGCACGGTGGAGGGCGCGCAGGGCGTGCTGACCTACATCGCGATCTACGTCGCGATGACGCTCGGCTCCTTCGCCGTGATCATGGCGATCAAGCGCAACGGCCAGTCGTTCGAGAAGATCAGCGACTTCGCGGGTCTCTCGCGCACCAATCCGCTGCTCGCCTTCATGTTCGCGATGCTGCTGTTCTCGCTGGCCGGCGTGCCGCCGCTCGCGGGCTTCTTCGCCAAATGGTACGTGTTCGTCGCCGCGATCAAGGGCGGCCTGTTCGCGCTGTCGGTGATCGGCGTGCTGACCAGCGTCGTCGGCGCCTACTATTACCTGCTGATCGTCAAGACCATGTACTTCGACGAACCGTTGCCGACCGTCGATCCGGTCCGGATCGAGCTGCGCACCGTGCTCGCGATCTCCGGCATCTTCAACATCCTGTTCTTCGCCTATCCCGGCCCGCTGGTCAGCGCCGCCGCGGCCGCGGCGAAGTCGCTGTTCTAGATGATTTTTGCTCTCGGGGCCCGTGCCGCTGCCAGCGGCTACGGGCTCGTCGTCTTCGATCAGGCCGGCTCGACCAATATTGAGGCCCTTTCCGCCGCGCGGCAGGGCGCCAAGGCGAGCTGGTTCGTCACCACAGAGCAGACGGCCGGCCGCGGCCGACGCCAGCGTCCCTGGATCGCCCCGCGCGGCAATCTGGCATCCTCGGTTCTTGAAGTCCTGAATGTTGCGCCGGCGGTTGCCGCGACCCTCGGCTTTGCCGCCTGCCTCGCGATCTCGAGCGCCCTCCGGCAGGTCAGCCGGGAGGCCGTGCTGCGATCGGGTGGCCGTTCGAACCTCGATTTCTCCGTGAAATGGCCCAACGACGTGCTCGCCGGTGGCCGCAAGATCGTCGGCATGCTGCTCGAAGCCGAGCAGGTCGCGGGCGGCCTCGCGGTCGTGGCCGGCATTGGCACCAATGTGGTGGCCGCGCCGACCGATACCCCGACACCGGCGGTGTCGCTGCGCGATCTCGGCGTCGAGGTGAGTGCCGAGGACCTGTTCACGGCGCTGTCCGACAATTGGGTCGAATATTTCGGCATCTGGAACGAGGGCCGCGGCTTCGGCGACATCCGAAAGCTGTGGCTGGAGCGCGCGGCCGGCCTCGGGCAGCCCGTCGCCATCAGGTCCGGACATGCTATCATCGAGGGGATTTTCGACACGATCGACGAACAGGGTTGTATGCTGGTGCGGACCGCGGAGGGACGATTGGAGCCGATCACGGCCGGTGATGTTCATTTCGGCTCGGTCGCATCCAAAGGAGCGGTCTAGATGGCGCGTCCCGACGAACTGACATTTGCGCCGCTCGGCGGCGTGGGCGAGATCGGCATGAACCTGTCGATCTACGGCCTCGGCAATCGCCACCAGCGCTCCTGGCTCGCGATCGATCTCGGCGTGTCCTTCGGCGACGAGGAGCATCTGCCGGGCATCGACCTGATCATGCCCGACGTGAGCTTTCTCGAGAAAGAAGGCAAGAACCTCGTCGGCCTGGTGCTGACGCATGCGCATGAGGACCATTTCGGCGCCATCATCGATCTCTGGCCACGGCTGAAATGCCCGATCTACGCGACCAAGTTCAGCGCGGCGCTGTTCGAGGCCAAGTGCGAGGCCGAGCGGCTGCCCGCGAAAATCCCGGTCAGGGTGATCCCGTCCGGCGGCCGCGTCGACATCGGCCCGTTCAACGTCGAGTTCATCCCGGTCGCGCATTCGATTCCGGAGTCGCATGCGCTCGCCATCCACACCGAGGTCGGCACAGTCCTGCACACCGGCGACTGGAAGATCGATCCGACGCCGGTGCTGGGCGCACCGACCGACGAGAAGCGCCTGCGCGAGCTTGGCGATGCCGGGCTGCTCGCGCTCATCGGCGATTCCACCAATGCCGTGCGCGAGGGGCGCTCGCCATCCGAGGCCGAGGTCGCCAAGACCATCGCGGCTCTCGTCAAGGAAGCGAAGGGCCGCGTCGCGGTCACCACCTTCGCCTCGAACGTCGCACGCATTCGTGCCGTCGCTGAAGCCGCGCGAGAAGCCGAGCGCGAGGTCGTCATCGTCGGCCGCGCCATGGAGCGCGTCGTGCAGGTCGCGCGCGAGACCGGCTATCTCGACGGCGTGCAGAATTTCCGCGGCATGGATTTGTACGGCCACTTTCCGCCGGAGAAGGTGCTGGCGCTGTGCACCGGCAGTCAGGGCGAGCCGCGCGCGGCGCTGGCGCGCATCGCCAATGACGACCATCCGCTGGTTACCCTGAACAAGGGCGACACCGTCATCTTCTCCTCGCGCACCATTCCCGGCAATGAGAAGGCGGTCGGCGCCGTCATCAACGGCCTGGTGCAGCAGGGCATTGAGATCATTACCGACCGCAACCATCTGGTGCACGTCTCCGGCCATCCGCGCCGCGACGAGCTGCGCGACATGATCGCCTGGACGCGGCCGCAGCTCCTGATCCCCGTCCATGGCGAGGCGCTGCACCTGAACGAGCATGCCAAGCTGGCGCGTGCCTGCGGCGTGCCGAAGGTGATCACCTGCCGCAACGGCGATCTGGTCAAGCTCGGCCCCGGCGATCCCGGCATCATCGACCAGTTGCCGTCGGGGCGGCTGTACAAAGACGGCACCATCCTCGAGGATTCGAAGTCGCGCGCGGTCGTCGAGCGTCGCAAGATGAGCTTCGCGGGCTGCATCTTCGTGGCCATGGCGGTCACCGAGAAGGGCGAGCTGGCCGACGATCCCGAAGTGGACATGGTGGGCATCCCCGAGAAGACGACGGCGGGCGAGGAGATGGACGACATCGTGTTCGATGCCGTGGTCTCGACCTTTGAAGGCCTGCCGCGGGCGCGCCGGCGTGACCCGGACGCTGCGGCCGAGTCGGTGCGCCGCGCCGTGCGTTCTGCGGTCAACGAGCAGTGGGGCAAGAAACCGATCTGCCTCGTCCACGTATTGGAAGTCTGAGCAAAGCAAGGCCGATCGAACGGCCGCGATACAACAGTGGAGGATGTCATGCTGGGCCGGCTCAATCACGTCGCCATCGCGGTCAAGGATGCGGAGAAGGCTGCGAAAATCTACGGCGCCGCGTTCGGCGCCGAAATTTCCTCAGCCGTGCCGCTGCCGGAGCACGGCGTCATCACCGTCTTCGTCACCTTGCCGAACACCAAGATCGAGTTCATCCAGCCGCTCGGCGAGGCCTCGCCGATCGCCAAATTCCTTGAGCGCAATGCCGATGGTGGCATCCATCACGTCTGCTACGAGGTGGCCGACATCATCGCCTCGCGTGATACCCTGATCAAGGAAGGCGCCCGCGTGCTCGGCGACGGCCAGCCCAAGATCGGCGCCCACGGCAAGCCGGTGCTGTTCCTGCATCCGAAGGACTTTTCGGGCGCGCTGGTCGAAATCGAGCAGGCCTGAGGCAGCGCGATCATGGCCTATACGATCTCAACCTGGCTTGCGATCTACTTCGTGATGTGGTGGGTGACCTTGTTCGTCACCCTGCCGTTCGGCATCCGCAGCCAGCATGAGACGGGCGGCGCTTCGCCGGGCACCGACCCCGGCGCACCGACGATCAGCCTGATGGGCCGCCGCCTGATCTGGACGACGCTGCTGTCGGCCGCGATCTTCGCGCTGTCCTTGATGGCCTATCAGGCGGGCTATCTCAACATCGAGCGGCTGTCGAAACTGATGGGCATGCCGTTCTAGATCGCTTGCATCGCACAACATTCTTCCGAAGCCGACGCGCGGACGTGCGTCGGCTTTTTTGCTATAGGAGGCAAAACAAGACGACAGGGAGGTTGCGCGTGACCATATCGGCCGAAGCCCGGCAGGGGAACCCATCGGGCTATCGCATTCTGAACGAGGCGGATCTGAGAGCGTATCTCGCTGCCATCCCGTCGGTTGCAACCCAGCTCGGCGGGCCGGCCGACCATTGGGCGATCACCGAAGTGGGCGACGGCAACCTCAATCTGGTCTTCATCGTCAAGGGCAGTTCTGGAGGGCTCGCGGTCAAGCAGGCGCTGCCTTACGTCCGCCTCGTCGGCGAGAGCTGGCCGCTGCCGCTCTCGCGCGCGCACTATGAGCATCTCGCGCTCACGCATCAGAACCGTCTCGCACCCGGCCTCGTGCCGGCCATCGTCCATCATGACGCCGCGCTGGCGCTGACGGCGATGGAGCTGCTCGAGCCCCACATCATCATGCGCAAGGGGCTGGTCGCGGGTACGATCTATCCATCCTTCGTCGATCACGTCACGACGTTCATGGCGCAAACGTTGTTCTTCTCGTCCGATCTCGCCTTGACGGCCGCCGCGAAGAAGGTGGCGATCGCGAGCTTTGCCGGCAATCACGCGCTGTGCAAGATCACCGAGGATCTGATCTTCACCGACCCTTATCGGATCGCTGAGCAGAACCGCTGGACGTCGCCATGGCTGGATGCGACCGCCGCCGACATCCGCGCCGATCTCGACCTGCATGTCGCGATCTCCCGGCTGAAGCTGAAATTCCTGTCGAGCGCCGAGGCGCTGATCCATGGCGACCTGCATACCGGATCGATCATGGTCACGGACACCGAGACAAAGGTGATCGATCCGGAGTTCGCGTTCTACGGCCCGATGGGGTTCGATGTCGGAGCTGTGCTGGCCAACCTGCTGATGGCCTACTTCGCCTCGGACGGTCACGAAAGATCACAAGGGGAGCGGCAGGCGTTCGAGAGCTGGGTGCTCGGCTCGGTCGATCAGGTCTGGAGCGGGTTCGCGCAGAAATTCATGGAGCTCTGGCGCAGCGAAGCTCGCGGTGATGCGTATCCGCTGTCGCTGTTTCCCGGCGAGGCAGGTGCTGCGCGGCTGGAAGCCGAACGTCAGACCTACATGGCTCGGCTGCTCCAGGATGCCGTCGGCTTCACGGCCGCCAAGATCATCCGCCGCATTCTCGGATTGGCGCACAACATCGATTTCGAGCTGATCGAAGATGCCAAGCGGCGTGCGACTTGCGAGGCAAGGGCGCTGCGGCTGGCGCGCACGCTGATGGTGGAGACGGACGCGTTCATCTCGATTGAGTCGGTGACGAACGCCGCGCGCGAATTGCGCCATTGGCAACCGGAGTTTTGAAAAGCCCAACCGTCATTGCGAGGAGCGAAGCGACGACTTGTGCCATAGCCCGGAGAGCGACGGTGGAAGCAATCCGGAATCCTCGCGAGGCCCTGGATCGCGTCGCTTCGCTCGCGATGACGCAGATTGTCGCGTAGCCCGGATGAGCGCAGCGATATCCGGGGTCTCCGACAGAGCGCGTTAGATCCCGGATGCCGCCGCGTCATCCGGGCTTCTGTAACGGGCCTTGGTTTGTCAATCCCAATTGCATGTCCTATCGCCGGGCCCTTGCTTCTGTAC